>NZ_JAKKCO010000001.1:0-1826148 GCF_021728355.1 Vibrio sp. A2-1
AAAGGGTTGTCGTAGACTACGACGTTGATAGGCAGGGTGTGTAAGTGCTGCGAGGCATTGAGCTAACCTGTACTAATTGCCCGTGAGGCTTAACCATACAACACCCAAGGGGTTTTGTGGACTCAGATATACCAGACCTTGAATGAGTTTGAAGAGATACTTTTATAGCTCTATTAAATAGAGAAACAGCTTTCCGAATTTTAAAATTTGCTTGGCGACCATAGCATTGTGGACCCACCTGATTCCATGCCGAACTCAGAAGTGAAACACAATAGCGCCGATGGTAGTGTGGGGTTTCCCCATGTGAGAGTAGGACATCGCCAGGCTTTAAATATCGTTACCTGTGTATGCATGTAACAACATCTACAGTGTACTAATCTGTTGATGACAATTTGTTGGAGGGATGGCTGAGTGGTCGAAAGCACCGGTCTTGAAAACCGGCAACCGTTAATAGCGGTTCTAGGGTTCAAATCCCTATCCCTCCACCACCATTGAAAAGCCCGCTGAGAAATCAGCGGGCTTTTTTTCGTCTAAAAAGTGTACAAAACAAGTATTCATTGTCCTAACTATGTCTTATACCAATCCGGAAAATTAACTGCTCAGGTCTATCCAATCTCTTTAGCACGTTTTGTTACGCGATCTTGGTAATCAATAAATCTATTCCAAGCGCAACAAACCTTGGAAATAATGTCATTATAATCAATGAAATTTTGGTTCGTTAGTAGGGTTGTTGTAATTCCAATAATTAACCTATCAATCGAGCCCAATATCTAAAGCTGAGAGATTGAACTCAGCGTTTATCTTCACAAAAGCTTTTCCAAGTACTACATACTGAGCTAACTATATCGTTATAGTTTTCAAAACACCTATTCGCTGCTTGTACTGACGAAGCCATTGCCAAACTTGCCCTATCGGGTTTAATTCGGGTGAATATGGCGGGATATGGATTATCGTGATGTTCTTAAAGTGATTGGCTAAGTGTGTTTGATGCCAGTTCGCTTGATCCATGATAACTACGGAATGTTTACCAGTAGGTGTTGCCGTTGAGAGCAAATCAACGTGCTTCGTCATTGCTCCCATGTTACTTTTGAACAGCTTTAGGTCGAGTTCCTCATTCAGCCCAAATCTTGGTTGTGGTATTACGTTGACCCAATCTAGCTTCCTCTTGAAACCAAACAAGTACTTTTTTAAGTGGATATGCGCAGGGATCTTAAGGAGCGTTTCTATTTGGAATTTTTAAATCGTCGTGGATTTACTGTGATTGTTTGGATGTATTGAACGAGAACTTATTCACGACAATTCCATGTGCTCAAGTAGTTAAAAGGTAGGGTTAGGATGATAGTGTTTATCAAAATGCTTAACGATGTAGTTATATACATCGGCTCTCGACAAGGCGTCGCTCGCCAGAAGGAGAATCAGCATCTTTCTTTATGAAGGTATTGAGTTGTTGGTGTATACGATATCGACAGATACTCTGAAAAAGGTTGTGCCTCGTAAATGCAGTATTTTGGGGAGATAGTCATCTAAGAAACTAAGCTGTGAAATACCTTAATAATGGTAAAATAGCAGAGTGGAAAGTCCAGTTTTGTTATAACGAACGCTCAAGTGAGTTAAATCATAGCGAGTGTCTACCCTATAAACAAAGTTATAGATCTAGATATGCTAGTTAGAAGCTAGCTATATACTGTGTGGCTTTGTCTCTAGGCTGATTTGATCAACAATGTCTTAAGGATGAAGAGCAAATTTAAACTCCACCATTGATTTGAGGGTTATTTTTAATTAATGCCTTGAATTGTTCCAATAGATCAATACTTTGTTTATTTTGCAATTTATCTTTGTGCAGATACGCGCCAATCGTCGCGTTACTAAAGCACTCTTTCATTTTAAGTGGGACAATATCAAGGGTATTGAAATAAGATCTCATGTTCATTGGGTAAGGCAAAATAGCATCACTGTTTTGCAGTAAATCAATTGCTGTTAACAGTGAGTTCGTATTGTAGATAACCTTTTCTTGTAAATAGTGACGTTTTTGAAAGGTTGTTAATTCTTCACTCTGTTGTTGAACTAAATGTGAAAATCGTTTTTTTGCCGCGCCTAAATCAACCGATGGAAAGCGAGCAATATCTTCGTTGCTACAGGTTATTTCAAGCAAAGGATGACCTTTTCTTACATAGACTTCTTCACTGCATTGAAAAAGGGGATGGAACAGTATGTCTTCATATTGTGCTAGGCCGAGTATTTCATGGCCAACAAAGATACTGATTTCGTCGCTGAGCAATAAGTTCATTAATTGTAGGTGATTCCCTACGTCAACAGAGATATTGCTGTGAGGATAAGAATCTCTAAAACCTTGTACGCAGTCTCGAATAAACAAATGCCACCATGCATCTCCACAACCAATTTTAAGTTCGGTTTGATGTCGGAGCTTATTCTTCTCTAATTTATTAAGGGTGTTTTCATAGAGGTTTTGCATCATTTTTGCTTGTTCGTAAAGTAACTCGCCACTAGAGGTTAGGGTGATCCCTTTTGAGTTACGATTAAACAACTTGCTGCCTAGTTTCTCCTCTAACTTCTGCATGTTATGACTTAATGTCGGTTGACTTAAGCAGAGATTATTAGCGGCTTGGGTGACGTTTTGAGTCTTAGCTACTTGAATGAATTGGATCATTAATTTAAACATAATAGCTCTTTACTTGAATAATAAAGAGCTATTTTATGTGGCTTATTACATGATATCTAGCGATTACTTCTTATTTTGATACATGGAGAAGCTAAAGGGTTCCAATGTTAAGGTCTCTTTTAATTTGCAAGCAGTATCGTTATAAATATCAGTGACATAATGATTTGACAATGAATCAGGAAGAGTAATATTAATCGTGTTTACACTGTTATTTATAACAATAGTAATGCACTCGTCTTTTAAGGTTTTTTGGTAGATAAGACATTGCTTTTCATTGTCGCTCATTAACCAATTAATGTGATGAGCACGCAGAGCTGGGTGCTGTTTGCGTAATTTGATGATCTGCATAATATGTCGTCTCATGTCCATATCATGTTTGCCCTCATCCCAAATCATGCATTTACGATTTAATGGATCGGCTCCGCCATCTAAGCCAATTTCACTACCATAATAAATACACGGTGTACCACTGTGAGTAAATTGGAATAAGTAGGCCAGTTTCACTTTCTCTTTATTGCCATCACAACGATGAAGAATACGAGCCGTATCATGGCTATCTAACAAGGAAAATGCCACTTCATTAACCGCAATCGGGTAGCTTGTGTTGACATCATTTACCGCATATTTAAACTGATTCGCATTGAGGTTACCATGAGCAAAAAATCCTATCATGGCATCGGATAATGGGTAATTCATTACGGCATCAAATTGATCACCAGCAAGCCAATTCATTGAATCATGCCACGCTTCACCTAAGATGTAGATCTCAGGTTTAATCGCTTTTAATTCATCACGGAAGCGTCGCCAAAAGCGTTGATCAACTTCGTTTGCGACATCTAAACGCCACGCATCGATATTGAAATTACGTACCCAATAGCGACCAACTTCAAGTAAATACGCCATCACTTCTGGATTTTCGGTATTTAACTTTGGCATGTTCTGCGCAAAGGCAAAGGTGCGATAGTTGAGATACTCTTTACTGTGCTGATCCTTTTTAGACTCGTCTAAAAGTGGGAACTTCTCAACATAGAACCAATCAATGTATTTAGAGTCTTTACCGTTTTTGATGACATCTTGCCATTGAAGAGAATCGGCACCAATATGATTGAATACGGCATCTAACATGACTTTCATGCCACGCTTGTGGGCTTCTGCTATTAGGGTTCTTACTGTGTCGTCATCACCAAAAGCAGGGTCAACTTTTAGATAATCAACGGTGTCGTATTTGTGATTCGTTTTACCTTGAGTAATTGGTGTGAAATATAAGCCTGTAATACCGAGATCTTGTAGGTAGTCAAGATGGTCAATGACACCTTGTAAATCACCACCAAAGAAGCTTTTAGTTTTCGGGTCTTCAGAACCCCAAGATAGTACATTTTTAGGTGAGATTGAGGGATCACCATTGGCAAAGCGCTCAGGGAATATTTGATACCAAACTGTCTCTTTTACCCAATGTGGTGGGCTAAATACATCGATGGGGTTCATGTATGGGAAGCAGTAAAAGTTGAGTAATTGGCTTAATACAGGATCTGCATCATCGGTGATGGTAAAAATTTGTTTTTCAGTAACGAGCAGTTTTTCGCTCTCTTCACCTTCAAGAATAAAAGCATAACGAGCACGGAAAAATCGTGGTTGTGCTTCGCAGAACCAGTAATCAAACAGTTCTGTTTCACACTCTTTTTCCATCACAAAGTTTTCGCCGCCACTCCAACCCATTGCATCTTCTGCATTTAGGTTGCCGCCACCGCCACCTGACGTCCAATCGTATGGATCACCAATTCTTAACGTAGCGTTATTGACTTCGCCTTTTGCTGTGCGAATACGCAAATGAAGTGTTTCTTTATCATAAGTATAAGAATAACTTGAGTGAGATCTATGATAGATCGCTGCTTTTGTAATCATGATTAATACCGTTTAATGAAAGTACCAACCAGAATAACTATCTGACGTAATAGCCACCCAGGTTAGTATAATTGTTTAAATATGCAATTCTATTTTTGGTGTATTTGTTCGTAATATTTCACGACGCGTAATACCTCACTCACGCTCCACGCTTGGGCGAAACAACCACGAGATTGACTTGGTGCGTAACCATCATAGATTTCAGCCAATTGACCAATACAGCCTTCGTATAGGCCATCTTGGTTATGCTCAATAAACTGCTCCACAATACGAAATAAATCTTTATCTTGTGGGAATTGGCGTAAGATCCCCATTAAGAATTGACCAATCATAAAGCCCCAAACTGTGCCTTGGTGATAGGCCATGTCTCGGTCAAAATGCGAGCCTGTACACACGGCTTTAAATTCAGGATCACTCATTGCAAGCGAGCGTAAACCCAAGGGTGAATATAGCTCTTTATAAATGGTAAGAATGACCGAACGTGCTCTTTCTTGACTTAATATTGGGAAAGGAAGGCCAACGGCATAAGCTTGATTTGGGCGAATTTGTTGGTTTACTTCACCTTCTTTAATCCAATCATTTAAATAACCAGTTTTGTTGTAAAACTCATCGTTAAAGGTGGTTTTTACTTGCTCTACCAGTGCAGGTAATTCTGGCATTGGTTTGTTCAGTTTTTGATTAAAGAAATCAAGAATAGACAACGCATTAAACCAAAGTGCATTGATTTCTACAGCGCAACCATGTCTTGGTGTCGGTACGATATCTCCGTAACGAATGTCCATCCAAGTAAGCTGATCAAAACCGCTGCCGCCGCTGATCAAGCCGTTATCAAGCATCTTAATCTCAAAGTCAGTACCGTTACGGTAATGCTGATAAATGTTAGTCATGCATTGATACGCTTCATCACGGATAAACTCTAGATCACCGCTTGCTTGGTAATATTCATATAAGCTAACAATGAAGAGTAGCGATGCATCAATGGTGTTATACATTGGCTCAACCCCAGCTTCAGGGAAAAGGTTAGGCAGTACACCACGACGTTCGTAACGGATAAATGTACGGAAGATCTGTCTTGCGTCTTCAAATTGATTGGTTGATAAATTGCAGCCCCATAATGCAATCATGGTGTCGCGACCCCAATCGGCAAAGAATGGGTAGCCTGCAATGATTGATTTGGATTCTGTTGAGTCACGGTCAACGACAAACTGCTCACTGGCACGAACCAATTGCTTTCCAAATAGGCTCTTTAGATTAGCGCGCTTGATGTACTCCTGTTGGCGCTTAATTTCTGCGTTAATCATTTTATCGGCAGTCTGTGTTTCTAGAGAAACTGCGCGATCTTCTTCAGCTTCAAACACTATCGAGAATTGTTCGTGCGTTTCAGTCCCAACAAAAGCAATGGTATGAAGCGCTATTTGAGCATCTGTTGCAGGACGGCCATCGCGAGCATCATAAGAAAAGTACAGACCCGACTCATAGCGAGGGGCATCCAATGCTGAATCAGCACCATTGTGACGATAAGTAAGTGCTTGACCGTTACTGGTGATTTTCCCATCTTGGTGTGCAAATTCTTGCTGTCTTGATAGGTTCTGTCCTTTTGCACAGAAGTGGTATTTTGGCGTTACATTTAATGTGAATGCTTGTTTTAACGGATTGAATATTTGATATTTTACAGCAAGGCGATTTACACCTTGAGCCATTACAATCGTTTTGGTGATCTCAATACCACGGATACGATACGTAAACTCTGGAAGATGAGTTTGAGTAAAATTATCAAACAGTAGGGTTGAATCTACAGTGTCATAAGGATTTACATTCGCTTGTGAAGAAAGTGGATGGGAGTCTCCGCTTGGTAAGGTAATACGGTCATCTAAGTGACGAACAAAATTAAAGCGATTGTTTGGTGCAACAAGACTTGCCATAAACAACGCGTGATCACTTCGACTGCAAGAGCCTGCAAGGGTAAGAGAAGAATAACCACCTAATCCATTCGTTAGCAGGTAGTTCGATTCTTCAAGGCGATCCATATCGCGAAAATTTGCTTTAGAAAGAGAGATTTTCATGTGAACCTTACAATTAAATATCAAATGTTATCTCGTGTTTATTTTATTCACGCTGTAGGTATTAAATAAACGAGGGAGTTTATAGTTAGCTTTTAATTTCGTTATAAATGAGTAATAGTTTTTGCACTTCACCTTGGGTATACGCGAGATCTTGGCTCTCTTCGTATCCCCACAGCGACGTAATTTGGACGTCATCTTTAGTCGGTGTTACTTTGAATGCCGCAATGCGTTCTTGCTCATTATCAGAAATGAAAAACAGATAAGGCTGAGGCTGTGTAAGCAGTGCGTTGTATTGAGAAGGCGTGGTATACACTGCATTCACGGCTTTGACGTTTTGAGTGCCATAAAAGCGCTGGGCTTCTGCTAATACAGGTAATGCCATTTCTTGCAGTTGTTCGTAACTGCTTTCTACATGAAACGATCCGCAATCACTTGGGATCTGATCACGCAGTGCTTTGTATTGCGTATTTATGATTTCTAATGGCAGCGTTAAATAGTCATTTTCAAACTGTTGTGCAGAAGCAAATAGCTCATCATTATTCACACATTGTTTAAAAATTTGCTGCTGCTCAATAAAGGTTGAGTAGTCAAATGATGGCTTAGGCAGGCTGCTGTAAGCAATGATAAAGCCGGTAATGAAAATAACGACAGCGACTGCAATATGAAGCATATAGTCGTGAATGCGTTGAAGTTGGCCGCGAAAATTCAAAATGTCACTCCTTTCTTTACGGTGTAAATATGCTCTATAAGGCATGGTTTATTACCCTCAATGAGATGAAGGCAATAATGGTGGTTGTGTTCTATTTCTTAAATTCAGCAGATTTGATTGAGTACTTGATGGACTCTTCCGTCTCAGTATCAAAGAAATGCAGCTTGGTATTGTCGATAACCAAGGTGATTTTTTCGTCGATATCAACGTCTGGTTCGCCGGTACCCAATGTGCCTACAAACATGTTCATTGGTGCGGCATTAAAGAACACGTTAATCGCATCGCCTAAGTATTCGCTGTTAAGTGCGGTAACTTCAAAACAACAATCAGGGAACGCATCGCGGTATTTTTTGCCAGAACGAATGGCACTAGAGCGTGCGCCCAATGTGACGGGTTTTCCGTTGTAGCCTGCATCGTTTAGGATCTGCTGGTCACTTTCATTCAAGGTAATAGTGAAAGAGTGACACATGAACTGGCCCCCTTCGTACATTCCTTCAATAAGGTTCATTGATGGCATACCCATGAAAGTCGCTACAAAACAGTTTTTAGGGTTAGTAAATAACTCTTTTGGTGAACCAATTTGCTGAACTTCACCCATCGACATTAATACGATGCGATCAGCCATGGTCATTGCTTCAACTTGGTCATGGGTTACATAAATTGTGATTGCGCCCTTAGCTCTGTGCATGCGAGAGATTTCAGTACGTGTTGTGGTACGTAATTTCGCATCTAAGTTACTTAACGGCTCATCCATTAGGTACAATTTAGGCGTACGAACCATGGCACGGCCTAAAGCCACACGTTGACGCTGTCCACCTGACAACTCTTTTGGCTTACGCTCTAGGTACTCTTTTAGAAATAAATCGTCAGAAATACTATCAACCGAGTTTTTGATGTCATCACATGGGTAATTGCGTAATTTTAAGCCGTAACCAATGTTGTCACGTACTGACATGTGTGGGTAAAGTGCATAGCTTTGGAATACCATCGCAATATCACGATCTTTTGAGCTAACATCGTTTACTACTTCACCATTGATGATAAATTCGCCATCAGTAATGTCTTCTAAGCCTGCAATCATGCGTAGCGTGGTGGATTTACCACAACCCGATGGGCCTACAAGAACAATGAATTCCCCTTCTTCAATATCGAGATTGAAATCACGTACCGAGCAGGTATCGGAATTGGGGTATTTTTTATTGATGTTTCTTAATGAAATTTTACTCATTAGCCTTTTACTCCACCAGACGTTAAGCCGCCCACGATATAATCTTGAAATTTATAGAAAACGATAACAGGCGGAATTGCTGCTAAGACCGCGCCTGCTGCGAATACGTTGTAGCTTGATTCTTTAATATTATTGATAAGACCCATAAGGCCAACCGCCAGTGTTTTCGCTTCTGAATCCATACTTGCAATCAGGAACTTAGGCATGATGATGTCGCCAATTGGACCTAAGAAACAGAATATAGCGATAACCATGATCATCGGTTTAACTAAAGGCAGCAGTATTTCTTTGAAGATCTGCATTTGAGTTGCACCATCAATTTTTGCTGATTCATCTAATGCACGAGGAATCGAATCGTAATAGCCTTTCATTAGAATCGTATTCATTGTGATGCCACCTGTCGTGTAGATGAGGATCATAAAGATATACGTATAAAGTGTGGCGTTGGCAGAGCTGTAAATGCCGATAGAGTTTGCAATCGCATACAGAGCAATTAAGCCACTGCCTGATGGGATGATTTGAATGATCAGCAATGACATTAATGCACTCTTACGAGATTGGTAACGATAACGAGAGTAAACAAACCCCGAAATTGTCACGATGAATGTAGAGAGGATCATGGTGATTATCGATACTAAGAACGTATTTCGGTACCAGCTTAAATAAGGCGTATCATTAAAAAGTCGAACAAAGTTTTTGGTTAAACTGAAATTTTCAGGGAAGAATGACGTAGAGTACAGTGAGTTACTGACGTTAAACGCACTCATTAATGTCACTAATATCGGGTATAGAATGATCACTGCCATCGAGATCAAAAACGCATAACAAAAAGCCACACCCATGTTCTTAGTGATGACATGACGATTAAAACGCTTCGCTTTGATTTGGCGTGCTAAAGGGATTGCTTTGTCCATTACATCACTTCCTCATTTTTAAAGGCACCTGCTTTCAACCATGAATACAAGACCACGGCACCAACAACAGTACTGGTGATTAAGGTATATACCGCCGCTTCGTTGTATTTAGCATCCATCATTAAGCGGAAACCAAGAGATGAAATCGTATCGAGTGGTTTGTAGATTGAGCCCACCGTTTGAACTGTTGCTTCACCTAACATGTAAACGATGGTGACGTTATTAAAATTGAAGGTAAATTGAGTAATGAATACCGGAGCAACACTTATTAATATCAAGGGGAGAGTGATGTCGAAGAAGTTGGTCCATGCGTTACCGCCATCAATCGCACTGGCTTCATACAAGTCATCAGGGATAGTTTGTAATACGCCTGTCACCAAGATAAATACGTAAGGGAAACCTAACCATGCTTGAATTAATATGATGGTGATTTTGGCGTAATCTGCGTTTAGGAAGAAGCCAATTGCTGTGCTTACATCATATTCGTTACCGGTGAAAAATGGGATAACCATGGTGTTCATGCCGCCAATCTTTGAGAAGAAAAGTTGGAAAACAAGAATGGTTAAGAAAGCAGGAACTGCCCAAGGTAGAATGTAGACAGTACGGAAGAACTTCTTCCCTCTGATATGTTTATTGTTTGCAACAACCGCAAGAACGGTACCTAGAACGATGGTGAGTGCAGAGGCGCAGAAAGTCCATGTTAGAGTCCAAGATAAGGTTTCTTGGAATGCGGCAGCTGTTCGTTCGTTCGTAAACAAACGCTCAAAGTTGGTAAAGCCTTTCCATTCAATAAGAAATGCTGGTGGTAAAACAGGGCGTTTGAAGTTAGTAAAGGCAACAACGATAGAAACAATCGCTGGTAATAAAGCAAAAACAAACAGTAATATGAACTTAGGTGCTGTAATTAGATTAGGTACAATTTCGTGTGATAATCCATGTACTTTTTCAGTAAAGGTAATCGCAAAACCAGACTCATCTATTTGTCGTTTTACGTCTTTTGCATCGCGAGCAAAAGCGTAATGCAATGCGAAAAAGACTAAAATCATCATTGCGCCAACGGTTGAACCCACCATGATAAGAAAAGAATCATCCACAAAGCGTTCTGCGCCAATAGTGATTTTTCCATTAGGTTGTTCGACAGCTAAAAGACGGAAGTTAGGAAGAGTGAATTGTATAAAAACCAATATCTCCAAAGCCAATATCGAGAACCCAAATAAAGCCTCTCGCATTCGACGTAGTGCAAGGTGTCCACTACCTGGAATCAGCATAGAGAACCAGAATACAAACTGTTGACTCATGTAAATAACCTACTTATTTATTAGTGTTGTGTAGATATGTCATGCCTTTGTATTACACGATGCCGGATGTACTCGACATCGTGTAGTTGATTTGAAACCTAGTTGATTTGAAAACTAAGTGATCTGCAAACTAAGCTAGCGGATTACATGTCTTCAATATCAACTTCAATCGTATCAACGGCGGCGTCTAATACCGCTTTGACATCTTGACCTTGTGCGATTTGAGCAAGACCCGTTTTCATTGGTCCCCACACTTTCATGAACTCTGGGATGCTTGGCATAGGTTGGCCGATGTTTGTCGCATCAAATATGGCTTTGTGTAGAGAGCCTTCTTTGTAATTAACAGACAGGCTAGGTGAGACTTCACGTGTGTCTGAATACCACTTGTTTGCATTCTCAGGAGTCGCTAGGAATTCAATAAAGGCACGAGCGCCTTCTTTGTTGTCACTGTAGCCGTTAACGGTCATCCCTTTTGTGCCTGTTAGAGCTTTATATGGATGACTGCCATCCCAACTTGGGATAGGTGCTGCACCAACATTAATGCCGGCTTTTTCGATATCAGCAATTGCCCATGGACCATTGATAATGGCTTTTACTTTTCCTTCCATGAAGTATTTCATCATGATGTCATAAGCAACGGTATCATCTTGCATTAGGGTCCAATGGCTCACACCACTTTTATATAACTCTTGGGCAGCTAAACCTGCTTTGATTGCATCAGGTGTATTTAAGCCGATATCTTGTGGATTATTGTCTTTGAAGATATAGCCGCCATTAGACATAAATAAGCCGCCAGTGAAGTAAAAATCAGTAAATTTTGCAGCCCACTCAGAAGGTGGAATTTCTTTAAGTGTTTTTGGTGCTTCATTTATCATGTCTTTGTTATATAGAAATAACGTTGTATCTGTAGACATTGGTAACATATAAGTTTGACCATTGTAGATTGATGCATTGGTAGCGGCATCTGTATAACCATTAACGGTAAAATTGGTTGGAGCAATTAAATGTTGATCCGCTAACTCACCGATTCGGTCGTTTGGGATCATGAAAATATCAGCAATATTACCTTTTTGAGTTGGTAGCGCTGCCAGTAAATCAAACATGCTTGTTGCTGCTACTTCTACCTTAAAGTCTTTCCCTTTATTGAACTGCTCTGCAAGTTCGGTGAAGTAAGGGACATAGCTTTTTTCAACGCCAATAACGATGTTTTCTGCAGCCATTGCAGTGTTACTTAGTAATAGGGCTGCTGAAACAGCAAGTGACAATTTCTTAATCATTTTATTGCTCCTGAATAGGGTAGGGTACTAGGTTGACAAAATAAATAAGGCATAAATTAAATAATATCAACAGCTTATTCTTTTTGTTAAGCGATCTCTCTAGAGTCACTCCGGTGACACATGTTTGTTGGTTTATAAGACTAACGTCATTCAAATCATCATAGGTCTTTGGTGGTAGGTGGTGAAATGCTATTTATATTTGGTGGCCATAGAAAAAATGCATATCACATAGATAAATGTTATCTAACGCAACGATATCTAAGGTATTCATGGTCTTTGATAAGTTAAAAACGTGAAGACAATAACAGTCTGTAGGACGAGATAAATAAGAGAAGAGACTGAGTGGTGTGCTTGCAATAAAAAGGGGCATTATTATCTTCACCTTTTACGCTAATATGATTTTTTGTGGGGTTACACTTTTGTTTAATCACTTTGATTAACATAGGACATATCCATTCGGCCCAAATCTTGTTCTTGAATATTGCTGTATTCGTGATCGACTTATTCTGTTAGTGGCAGTTTAATACCATCAGATTTTGCTTCATCTAGACAAATGCAAAGGTCTCTTCTCATTAGATCAACGACAAAGTCAAAATCGAATTTATCTTTTTTGTGATGGCACTTGCGCGGTTTTCTACTCGCCATGAACCCGCTGCTCCGTGTATTTGCGTATCAACCACTAGAAAACAGCCAGTATTATGTTAGACGGTGCGCTAGAAAATATAGCGGTGCTTAGACGTTTCGTTATCAACATGTAAAGCAATAAGATTACGGAGCGGCAAGCCAGAAAGTGAAGTTGAAGAAAGCGGGATGGAGCAACGATTATCTGGCGCGAATCTTGTTCGGGTTGTAAACCCATTGAAGTATGCTCGCGGCCCGCTATGACTGGTAAGATAACGCCAGAACATTGAGGCGGGAATTGCTAGTAGAACCTGAATTTGTAACCCTTTAAACCAAATAGAGAAATAAGAACGGAGATGAATACAAAGGTTTACATTACAAGGCTGCCGGCAAAACCTACCATGACCAAGTTAGTTTTTCTACGGTAAGTGTCTTTGTCTATATTTGAGATCTTCATGGTATTTCAGTGAAACTGAGAATAGTAAATCTTTGCTCAACGGGGCTTTTGGATATGAGTAACATACGTTATACCACTTTACAGTTAGCGCATGGGGTCGAGCATAAACTCATGGTTTTGTGTACTCATGTAGCTGATATGACTGTTTGGTCTGCCTATTGTAATAATATCGTGAGCGATTAGAAATCCTAGCAGAAGCATTGCCACTTTTCCAAAAAGATTGCGGTGAGTTTTTGAGTCACTTTGAGCAAGCTTAAATCCAATATCTTTTAAGTCTGAAAACTAAAAAAGCAGCTTAAGTGGCTGCTTTTTCGTTTAATAATTTTCCAGCGGTTTAGCTGGTAAGCCGTTTAGTTCGCTAACTGGTTAATTAGCAAGCTTATCTTCGACTTGCCCAAGTGCGCGTTGGTACATAAACCATGCACAGGTGCCGGCAAGCACATTGCCGACCATTGCGCCCCAGAACAGACCTTCAATACCAGCAAGCTGCGAACCAACCCATAAGCAAGGTAAGAAGAAAGCAAACAGGCGCAGCGCTGAAATCGTCAAGGCGGTGTAAGACTTACCCAGAGCGTTCGAGACAGAAACCATCAGCATACAGATTCCCAGTGGCCCTAAGCTAATAGGCACGATCAGTAGGTGATAGTTCAAAATCGTCGATACTTCGCTTTCACTAGTCATAAGGTTTGCTAGCCCACCAGAGAACAACCAAGTCACTAACGCTATCACCAACTGGAAACCCAATACGAACATCACTGCAATCTTAACGAGCTTACGTATGTTTTCGAGGTTGTTCTCTCCTAACATGCGGCCAATCATTGGAGGCATCGACATAGTAAGTGCTAACACGGCGACAATCGAGAAGAATTCAAAACGAGAACCCAAAGCCCAAGCTGCAACGGCTGCAGTCCCATAGCCAGCAAGTAGCTTGGTTGCGAACATTGATGAAACGGGTGGTAGCAATTGACTGATCATGGCAGGTCCCATGATGTTACCGATTGAACGAACACTTTTGCCGATATCGAGATCGTGCCAGTCGAATGTCATCCAATGCTTTTTCGTAACTTTTGGAGCAACGATAAAGATACCCGCACCGAACGCCAAGATGGTCGCAATGGCGGCTCCATTGATACCCATGTCGAGCGTAAAGATGAAAATCGGGTCCAATATTAAGTTGATGATACTGGTCGCGATCATCATTGAACCGGGCAGCATGGTATTACCATTGGCACGACACACACTGTAGAAAAAGTAGAGCAGTGCACCTGTCCAAGAGCTGATTAGCCAATAGATCCAATAAGAATCAATGATCGGTAATACCGTCGGTGGCGCATCCAACAACTGTAAAATTGGCCCACGAAGCAGATAGATGATGACAGAGAAAAGCGCAACACTCACGCTGCCCATCGCAATCACTAACCCACCTAGTTGCTTAGCGTAGCGCGTTTCATTCGCGCCAATGGCTCTAGCGATTACCGCGGTTGTCGCGATACCTAACCCGACCTGAATACCGATGATGATCATCTGTATTGGAAGCGTGAAGCCTTGGACAGCGAGCGGCAGCACGCCCAGTTGGCCAATAAAAGCACTGTCTACAAGCTGGAAGCTCATTAGGGAAAGCACCCCAAATAGCATTGGCCATGTCATTGTATAGAGTTGTCGGCCAAGAGAAGGCGAGGGAGTTGCGGTAGTAGAATTCATAACACTCTTATCGGTCTTGAAGTTAGGCTTGTGTTGGTGACAAACCTCTCAATGAAGAATTGCGTAAAGGATAGCGTAAGGTCAGCTCGATACCAATAATTGTTCTTAGATCTATCGATATTACCTTTGCACAGTTTCATCGGTATGTGAGCATTGTGCGATGTAACTTTATGCGTTCGCTTATTGAAATTTAAGGTGTCGTCTCTTGTTCCTGAGTTTTATATTGGCGGATGGGTCTAAAGGTTTTCAAATCGATTATTTCTAAGGTTTCGCTTTATGCCGATAATTTGGTGCTGTGATACCAACCCAACCTTTGAAAGCACGGTTAAAGTTGCTCAAATCACTGTAACCAACTTGCCAACTGATCTCTTGCACTGAAAGATCGGTCTCTTCGAGTAGCTGTTTTGCTTTGGTTTCACGAACCTGTTCTTTGGCTTCTTTAAAAAGAATGCCTTTGCTCTTCAGGTTTCTCTGTAGCGTTCGTTTTGTCATGCCGAGCATGGTCGCAAACCATTCAATATTGAACCAAGGTAAAGTCGAATAAGTGTTTATCAGTGTCTTTACGGCTTGCTCCCAATCTTGGGTACTATTTTGTTCTGAGATAGCGCGATAGTCGTCGGGCAGTGGGATCGCAATCGCCCCATATTGTTGCTCAAACTGAATATCAGAATTAAAAAAGTGTTTAGGTAACTGACGCGCACCGTTGTTGGTAGAGACAAGCTTAGCGTGTGATGGTTGCCACTGGTCGTCTATAAACTTACGGCATAGGGTAATCACTGTAAGGGATCTAAACCATTCGGATTGTTCAAATCCAGAGGTTGATGGATGATAGCAACTGCGATGACATAGCCACCACAAGCCATCTTTTTTCTCGGTCCATATCGTGACGTGGTTGTTCAAACTAGGCATTTCAGCGATCAAACAACGAATGGCTTGCTCTAACGAACTGCATTTCTCTATCTCATGGTGTAGCTGTGGTGAAAGTTGTTCCAGAGAGGTTTTTCGCCCAACTTCAATACCAATCGAATAACCAAGCTTACGCTCAAGTCGATGAATAAAGAGAATTAAATCTTGGGTAGGAAGCCATTGGTTAGATTGTGTTAGCTCAATTGGTAAACCGCACTCGATAGCGACACTGCGCCAGTCAAGCGATCTCTTATCACAATACGCAATGTACGGGGCAATATTACTGGTAGAGCTCAATAGTATGTTAGTTATGTTCGATGATGCTTTCATTGTTGTTAGTATTACCTATAAATGTCACCAAATGACCTAATTGAGTGTAGCGTAACTCCATATACTTCTTCTAACCCAAAGAGGAGAAGAACATGAAACTTACACCCATTGCCCTATTTATTTCATCACTCACGATTTCATCGCTTGCTGTGTCATCGACTGTATTTGCAGAAAACCCAGTAGAAGCCGCGCTTAAGATTGAAGGCGCGCAGGTTACTCTACCTGTAAAAGATGCTCACCAATCTTTTACTCCTGGTTTCGTTGATTCAGCTCGTGAAAATTTCAATAATTTCCATTGGCAAATGGGTGGTGATCATAGTGTCTATTACAACATGCACATGAGTGAATTTATGCCGACCGCTCTTGCCGCTCCTAATGCTGAATATAAGCCACTGGTTAAAAATATCGATTCACGCCTTGCTAAATTAACCGTAAACACCGAAACCAAAGGTGAGCTGACAATGGAGCAATACCTAGCGGATGAGCAGTTCAGAACTCAAGGCTTCATGTTAATTCACAAGGGTGAGATCGTTTATCAGGCTTATCCAGGCATGAACCCAACAGACACCCACGTTTGGGCCTCAACAGCGAAAACGACGGTAGGCGCAGTGGTCGCTATGCTGGTTGAAGAAGGTAAAGTCGATCCTGAACAGGACATTGCTCACTACGTTCCTGAACTCAAAGAGACTAACTGGGAGAGCATCACTGTCCATCAAGTGCTCAACATGTCGACTGCTTTAGACAACGAAGAAACGCTTGAATCGATATTGAATCCGGACTCTGACGTAGTACGTTTCTTTGCTGCGTCATTCAATTCACCAAGAGCAAAAACCGGTGAGATGGAAACATGGATGGACGTGGCTAAGGGCGCACAAAAGCTAGAGGGCGAGAAAGCAGGTGATCATTTCCGCTATGCCTCAATCAATACCATGGTTTTGACCAAACTAGTCGAAAACATTGAAAACAAGACTTGGACTGAGGTATTTGAAGACCGTGTTTGGTCTAAGGTACATGCTCGTCAGCCTATGCAGATCAACCTAACACCTGATGGAATGGGCATCGCGGTAGGTTTGGTTTCGACGACCTTAGAAGATATGGCACGTTGGGGAACGTTATTTACACCGAGCTGGAAAGCCGTTGCTGATGAGCCTGTGATTTCACAAGCAGTGATTGACCGCATTCATACTGGTGGCAACTCGAAAGGCTTCGTAGGTACTAGTAAAGAGAGCAGTTCAGTGCACGCTTTTAACGAAAAGGCTGACTACAACGCTTATCAATTCGACTATATCTTCAATGACGGTGCGATGTCGAAAAGTGGCAACCTTGGGCAGTTTATCTATATCGATCCAGAGCGTGATTTTGTAGGCGTGATGTTTTCAACCAACCCATACCACTCAGGTTTTGGTGAGAATAAAGGTCCAGCACTGATGCGCTCTGCAGCGAAACTACTTGCCGACAAGTAATCTACTTATAACCCAACAGGATGTTCCATGCTTCAAGGAGGAAGCAAACGACTTTCGAGATATATAATGAAAAAGTTTGCTCTATTGATCCCTTTGAGTTTAGGTTTAGCGCTGCCTGCACATGCAGGTTCAGAGTCCGAACGTGTTATCGACCCTGCTGATGTCACCAAAGTTTATACTCAAGCTGCATTGATGTTGAACGGTAGCTCAGATATCCAATTTCAGGGACAAGTTTCTGGCGGTTTAGAAAACGGTCAACAGTTTGCCCTACTGGCTGAAGGGACGTTTGTCGATGAAAGCAACACAGCGCTTCGCGATCCAGACAAATTCGGTACAGAGTATAGCAACTCTAGAATCCAGTACTTCCACGTCTTTGAAACGGGGACTAAAGCTACGCCTAAAGTGGGTCTTTCATTAGATTATATTAATACGCGCAACAGCATTAAAAATGACTTATTGTCGGTTGGCGGTGTTGTTGCGATTAATCCAGTTTATACCGGTGGATTTCTTGTATTTCCAAGAGCAGGGTTGATGACAGGTAGCATGGAGATCCCCGGTGTTACTTCATCTAAAGATGATTTAACGGGATACTCGCTTGGTTTGATTACCGCGAAGCATCTCGGTGACTCTGGCGCCTATGTGTCTTTAGTACCAGAGTGGCAGGATCTTTCTGGCGATGACATCGATATGCAGAACTTCTCTTTCAAAACATCGTTAAATGTACCGATGAACAGTGCAAGAACTTGGTGGTTGAATACGCGTTATGACATTACCAAAGCAGATGTTGATGTGAAAGGTGTGTCAATGTCGAATGATTGGCAAACCGAGGCTTGGATTGGTGTGAGATACTACTTCTAGCGATCTAGCCAGCTAATTAGCAAAGAACCTAAAAAAGCCAGTCATCGTGACTGGCTTTTGTCGTTTAGGTCTCGCACGAAGCGTTATTTATTTGCTACGTTACCAAGCTTCAACCACGTGTCGATAACCGTATCTGGGTTTAGTGAAACTGAGCTGATGCCTTGTTCCATTAACCACTCGGCTAGGTCGTCATGGTCAGATGGGCCTTGGCCACAAATACCGACGTACTTACCCGCTTTCGCTGCTGCATCGATAGCCATTTTCAGCATCGCTTTAACTGCAGGATTACGCTCGTCAAATAAGTGCGCAACATCGCCTGAATCTCGGTCTAGGCCAAGTGTCAGCTGTGTCATGTCGTTTGAACCGATAGAGAAACCATCGAAGTACTTCAAGAACTCATCAGCCAATATCGCATTCGATGGTAGCTCACACATCATGATGACTTTCAGACCTTGGTCGCCACGACGCAGGTTAAACTTCGCCAGAATGTCGATAACCGATGCCGCTTCGCTTGGAGTACGAACGAATGGGATCATGATTTCAACGTTCTTTAGTCCCATCTCGTTACGAACACGTTTTAGTGCTTGAGTTTCAAGCTCGAAACAGTCTTCAAAGACTGGAGAGATGTAACGAGATGCACCACGGAAGCCCAGCATTGGATTCTCTTCATGTGGTTCAAACGTTTTACCGCCAACAAGGTTACTGTACTCGTTCGACTTAAAGTCAGACATACGTACGATTACACGCTTAGGCCAGAACGCAGAAGCGATGGTCGCGATGCCTTCCGTTAGCTTGCTTACGTAGAAATCGATAGGATCTTTATAACCACGAATGCGTTGGTTGATTTCTGCTTTGATCTCATCCGTTTGCTCATCGAAGTTCAGCAGAGCTTTAGGGTGAATACCAATCATCTTGTTGATGATGAATTCAAGACGAGCAAGGCCAACACCTTCGTTCGGGATCTGAGCGAAGTCGAAGGCACGATCTGGGTTGCCTACGTTCATCATGACTTTGGTTGGCAGCATTGGTAGCTCATCAACCTCAGAACGTTTGATTTCAAAGTCGAGTTCGCCATTGTAAACGTAGCCCGTTTCACCTTCTGAACATGACACTGTCACGATGTCGCCATCATTTAGGCTACTTGTCGCTGTACCACAGCCAACAATGGCAGGAATACCGAGCTCACGAGCAATGATCGCTGCGTGACAAGTACGGCCACCACGGTTAGTCACAATCGCAGAGGCTTTCTTCATCACAGGTTCCCAGTCTGGGTCTGTCATGTCTGTTACCAGCACGTCGCCTTCTTGAACCAGTGACATTTGGTCTAGAGAATCAACTAAGCGAACAGGGCCTGAACCGATGCGTTGACCGATAGCACGGCCTTCAACTAGTACATCTGCCTTGTTGTTTAGTTCGTAACGCTCGATAACGTTTTGGTCGCTTTGAGAACATACGGTTTCAGGACGAGCTTGAACGATGTAAAGCTTGCCGTCGATGCCATCTTTTGCCCACTCAATGTCCATCGGACGTTGGTAGTGCTTCTCGATGATCATCGCTTGTTTTGCTAGCTCTTTGATCTCTTCATCGTTCAATGAAAACTCGTTACGCTCTTGAGTATCGGTGTCGATGATATCAACTTGCTTGCCGATCTCTTGGTTGGTTGAGTAGATCATCTTGATCAACTTAGAACCAAATGTCTTTTTAACAACTGGGTAGTGACCCGCTTCTAGCATTGGCTTGTGAACGTAGAATTCGTCTGGGTTCACAGCGCCTTGTACAACCATTTCACCTAGACCCCAAGAAGAGGTGATGAATACCACTTGGTCGAAGCCTGACTCAGTATCAAGCGTGAACATCACACCTGAAGAGGCTTTGTCTGAGCGAACCATACGCTGGATACCCGCAGACAATGAAATGCCACGGTGATCAAAGCCTTGGTGTACTCGGTAAGAGATAGCACGGTCGTTAAACAGTGAAGCGAACACGTGTTTAGTCGCTTCGATAACCGCATCGATACCTTTCACGTTAAGGAAGGTTTCTTGTTGGCCTGCAAAAGAAGCATCTGGAAGGTCTTCAGCTGTTGCCGATGAACGAACCGCTACAGACAATTCTTCGTTGCCTTCAATCAGTTCGCGGTAGTTATCACGGATGTCTTGCTCTAGTGATTCTGGGAAGGGTGCGTCTAGAACCCATTGTCGAATCGTTGCACCTGTCTTACGCAGTGCGTCAACGTCTTCAACATCAAGTTCATCAAGGAGTTGGTGAATGCGCTCATCAAGACCTTTGTAGTCAAGAAAGTTATTAAACGCATAAGATGTGGTAGCAAAACCATTAGGTACTGATACGCCAGCGTTGGCTAGGTTAGAAACCATCTCGCCAAGTGAAGCATTCTTACCGCCGACTTTGTCGACATCTTCCATGGAAAGGCCATTGAACCATAGGGTGTTATTTTGCATTTATTTCTCCAGAAACATAGCAAGCATTGTAGGGATTTAAAGGCAAACGATTACGTATCAGTTTAAAAAAATGTAAATTATTTTCTAAAGCTGTGGGGGACGTAATAGTCAGCAGGGTTTCGTTATATATATTATGGTTCCCATCCTACTCAAAATAATTTTAAACATTAAATAAAAAATGCAAATTGATATCCAAAGTCGTGATGTATTCTATGTTTCTGATGGAACGGCCATAACATGTGAGACTTTAGGGCATGTTGTTCTAGGTCAATTCCCATTCGAAGCCAATGAAAAAACCTTCCCGTTTGTCGAAAGTGAGGACAAACTTTCTGATTTATTAAAAGAGATCGAAATTTCGTATCGTGATACGGGCAACCACCCGTTGGTCTTTTTTTCGATTGTGATTCCAGACATCAAGCAGAAGCTCTTGGAGGCACCAGCGCATTGTTATGACGTGCTAGAGAGTATTGTGCAGAAAGTGCAAGACGATACCCAAATGGCCCCTGTGCCTAAGCTGCAGCGCTCACGTAGTGTTAATAAAGATTCAGTGAAGTACTTCGACCGTATTGCTGCGATTGAATACACGTTGGCTCATGATGATGGCATTACGCTGAAAGGGCTCGAAGAGGCGGATATCATCCTATTGGGTGTGTCTCGAAGCGGTAAGACACCGACAAGCTTGTATATGGCGATGCAGTTTGGCTTGCGCGTAGCGAACTATCCGTTTATTCATGATGACTTGGCGCGCTTGAAGCTGTTACCCGAATTTGAGATCTACCGACACAAGCTGTTTGGTTTAACCATTGATGCGGAAAGGTTGACTGAAATTCGAGAGAACCGTTTAGCCGGAAGTGAATACGCGAGTGATTCGCAATGCTTGTATGAGTTGCAAACGGTAGAGTCGATGTTTCGCCGAGAAGCGATACCTTACATCAACACGTCTTCGTTATCGGTTGAAGAAATTTCAACACGAATCTTGGAGCGAACAGGGTTGAGAAGGCGCTTGTTGTAGAAAAAGACAATTGAGTCATAAAAATCGAAGCTCGTACGAACAATGGTTCGGGGAGCTTCTATTTTTCGTTTAGGCTAGTTGCTAACGACTAACGACTAACGACTAATGTTTTAGCAAAGTAGCAAAGTAGCAAAGTAGCAAAGTAGAAAATTAGCGAAGAAGCTTAATGCCTAACGTTTGACTCTGTTTTTCTAACCAACGCTCAAGTGTTGGTGGCCATGTGATACTTGGTTCGACACAGAAGCCACGAAGCATTGAGAAATAGAGTGCTTGATCAACTAAAGGTAGCGATGATTCACCATTCTCTAGATCCAATAGAAGCTCGGCATCTTTCAGTAATGGGTTAATCAGTTGAACGTATTGTGGGGTCTTTTCTAAGAGCTCTTTAAAGTTAAAACCTTCGGTCTCTTTACTTGCACGCCAAGCTTCTTTGGCTCCAGCAGAGCGATATTCAGCCAAGTCGAGGTTCCACCAACGTGGGCGTCCGATCTGTTGAGTAAGAGGGAAAGCGCGGCTTTGAAAAAGCGCAGCCTGTTCAGATGGTTCACGTTGCTCGTCACTTGATTTCAAATCCATGAAGTAAACAATGATGTCTAGGCTTTCAGCCATAATAGAACCGTCGTTTTTCTGTAGGACTGGCACCATCTTCTTACCGATCAGATCGATAAGGGTTTGGGCATCATCATAATCCACAGAAACAAGTTCGATGTTCAAGCCTAAAGATTGAGCGATGTAGGCAACTCTTGCACAGAAAGGGCAGTGGTCGTAAATGTAAAGCTTCATAGCTTCCCTTAGTTCAGGATAGAATAAATATAAGTTAATGCTAATGTATCAGAAAGTATTACGAACATTAAGCGTCAATAAACGCTAAGTACTGATAAACAGCAAGCATCAACAATACACAATAAGTGCTTGGCATAAATGCTCTTTCATTAATTCTATTGTCTGTTGGATTCGGCTTTACTGTAATGAGTAGACTAATGGGAAGGCTAGTGAGAAATAACGGGCACAAAAAAGGCTCTGGCGGCTCACTCTAATGCAGAAGAGTGAAGTCAGCCAAAGCCTCAATGTTGTTACCTTTAGCAGAGTGACTACTAAAAGAGCAGAGTGGTTAAACTATGCTTTTTTAAGGTCTTGTGCTGGGTAAGTAAGCGTCATTGCGCCTTCTACCGTTGTAACGTGAACGTAGCCACCACCAGCACTTAGGCCAGTCACTACCATTTCACCAAGCTCAACACCTTTTGTTGCTACAACGCGATCGTCAACTGAAAACACTTTACACACCTTCAATAAATTAAATAAATACGATAGATATCGAACGCGGATTTAAACAGATGACACCCCAATCAACTAATCCGGTTATTTGTCGTAAAGATTAAATTTAGTTATGCATAAACCAGTATTTCTTAAAAATCAGTTTGTTAACTCATTCTGCGATGTTATTTGTCTGCCGGATAAACGACACCAACTTGCTGGCGCATCTCTGTAATTAACTTAGCAACAGTTAAAGCGCGCTGTTGGGCTTGCGTTTGAGTTGCTTGATCGCCACCAATGCAGTCTGCAAAGGCTTGCGCCTCGTAACACATTGAATTTTCGCTTTGCGCTTGAGTGAGGTTCTCAATACTACCATCACGGTAGCGGATCTTAACGTCAGTACATTCAGCGATGTGATCGATGATGATCGCTCCTAGTTCACCTTGGATCTCGCTTGGCGCATAAGAGTCGCTGACTTTGGAGTGAGCGAGCGTTACGTCAAACTCAGGATACTGGAAGATCGCACAGCCATGAGCATCGACACCTGAATCCAGTAGCTTTGCAGAAGCCTGTGCATTTTCAGGTTTGCCAAATAACGCGACTGTCGCGGCAACACAGTAGAAGCCAATATCGACCAATGAGCCGTTAGAAAAAGCTGGGTTGAAGGTGTTTGGGTTCTCGCCGTTTAGGTATTTTTGGTAGCGCGATGAATACTGGCAGTAGTTGATGTGTGCCTTATGTACCTTGCCAATCTTCTCTAACCCTAGTTGAACTTGCTTAAAGTTCGGTAGAAACTGAGATTTGTACGCCTCAAACATCACCACACCGTTCTTCTGAGCAACCTCGAACATTCGGGTTGCTTCATTAATATTCGATGCGACAGGCTTTTCACAGATGACATGTTTGCCGTGCTCCATCATCAAGATGGACTGTTCGCAATGGAGTGAGTTCGGTGAAGCGATGTACACGGCTTCAACTGTTTTGTCATTGGCCAATGCGTCGAGTGAGTCATACGTCGTTTCAACGTCAAACTCTTGGGCGAACTGTGCCGCGCTGTCTAGATTTCGAGAGTAAACCGCAGCAAGTTGCATTGATTGAGATTCGTGAGCAGCTTGAACAAACTTTTGTGTAATCCAATTGGTTCCAATTACAGCAAACTTAATCATATAGGTGTCCAATAGTTAGTGTATTGATTCTGCAGAGATAGTAGCACTCAACGGCTGACAATGTGCCTGAGATTTACGGAACAATTTCCCTAAACATAGTGCCTAATATTAATAAACAGCCTTCACAGAACGTCTGGGTTGACCAGTACAACGGTGCACAACGAAGTCATTTTTGCTAAGGTATTAGTGAATTCAAATAAGGTAATGATATGCAAATTCGGATTGCCAAGGTCACTGATATAAGCTCGATCTTAGAGCTTTCAGAGCAGATAAATCGTCAACATCATCTTGGTGCTCCGATGGTATTTGCGCCACCTTCATTGGGTTTTACTGACAGTGAAGAGTACTGGTTAGGGTTGATGATCGATCCTGCAGGGGCTTTCTTCGTTGCCGTTGATGAGCAACAAGTGGTTGGCTTCTTAGCCGGGAAGGTGACACAAAACAAAGGGGTGAGCTTTATTCAGCCGCATAAGGTGGCAAGAGTGAATACGATTGTGGTTAACGATCAAGTTCAAAGCCAAGGTGTCGGTCGAGCTTTAATGAAGTCATTCAATCAGTGGGCTCAAGCGAGCGGTGCTATCGAGCTTAGGTTAGAAGTGATGGAGTTCAACCAGCAAGCTCAGGGTTTTTATGAGTCGTTAGGGATGGAAACTCAATCTCGAACCATGTCCATGCGTTTTGAGGAGATTTAAGGGTGCGTTTGATTTGGCCTTTATCGTTGTGCTTACTCTTTTTTACTTCGCTCGTTTATGCGGAGAAGCTCGTCGTTGAAAAAATTGTGTCTGATGCGACCGCTATCGAAACCATTGTATTTGAGTCAGCACCTTCCCATTCTAATCGCACACCTACATCATCGGTCACCGCGAATGCAAAGCATGTCATTGTTATGGACGATGCTCTTGAAGGGGACTCTCAACAAAAGGTCGCCCAGCTTTCTCAACGCTCTTCACTATATCCATCTCAAAGCTCTTCATTAGGTCAACCTCAAAGTTCCTCTCAAGAGTTTTACACTCTACCTGACGCGTCTTCTGGCATAGACCCGTTATTGCAAGTGGTCACCTTAGTTAAAGTCGACAAATCTAAACGTAGAATGTATCTGCTCAAAGGGGAGGAAGTGGTTCTGGAATTTCGTATTGCGCTAGGTAAACAACCGAAAGGGCATAAGCGCTTTGAAGGGGACAACCGAACGCCAGAAGGGCAATACCAGCTCGACTATGTTATGGAAGAATCAGACTTCTACCGCTCGGTGCATATCAACTACCCGCGATCATCAGATGTGCAGTGGGCACAACAAAATGATGTTGATCCTGGGGGCAATATCAAGATCCACGGAATCAAGAATGGTGAGCGTCGTTCACCTAGTTTTATACAAAGCTTCGATTGGACGGATGGTTGTATTGCATTAACCAATCAAGATATGGATGAGTTCATCCAACTCGTAAAAATGGGTACCCCTATCCATATTGAATGGTAGTTATCGGTACCCAATTTTCCTGAACAATTCTCGAAAAAAAACTCTCGAAAACAATTGCCGAAATCAGCGCTAGAGCCAGTTACAGTATGACTCGACCTGCACTGAAGATAGCAATCACAATGAGCAGTGCAATCGTGACTGGCTTGAACTTCGCCCCACCAAACCTCTCAAACAATTTTGAACCGACATAGCCGCCAAACATGCTGCTTGGTAAGAGTGCTAGAGTAAGCCAGACCACATCACGATCGACTAACCCTGCGATAGAGGCCGTAACAAAGGCGCTAGAATCAGCTAGTACAAAGAACGCGATAAGGCCAGCTCTGGCAATGTGAGGCTCGACTGGGCTTGCAAGTGCATGCGTTCCAACCGGAGGCCCAGACATTGAAGCCGCGCCGTTCATTACTCCAGCAAGGCTGCCGAGAATATAGGGCGCAAACCTAGGTTCGCTTTGATACTGAAAGCCTTTGTAGATCATAAGTGCAGACGCAAAGATAAAAGCGCTGATGATCAAGATGATCGTGTCTTGGCTAACCGATTTGAGCAAGAGTAAGCCGACCGGAGTGAAGGCTAAACAAGGGATAAACACCTTTGAAACCCAGCGCCAGTTAACCTGCTTTCGAACCTTTGGCAGCAATTGAATATTACCGAGAAGGTCGATCAACATGAAAACAGGGACCAGTTCGATAACAGGCACGAACAACGCGCTTAATGGCAATGCCACTAAGGTGAAACCGAAACCTGAAAAGCCACGAACAATAGCGGCGAAAATGAAGATTGCACCCAAAATTGGGAAGGTTGGACTAAAAATGAGATCCATAAATTAAGTAACCAATGAAGCTGTCTGTATAGAGCGAGCTAATGAAACCAAGTGAGTAGCGGAATGTACTCCTACTCACTTGTGTTTGCTACCTAATTTTTAGGTTTATTGGGGTTAATTTTAATGTCTCTTGAGGCGTGCTTTTGCGGTATTTACGAGGTCAATTTATAAAGTTGAATTGATTCGGAAAATCAGTAAATACAGCGTCTACTTTTGATAAAAGTCCGAAGTGAGACGGATCATTGACGGTGTAGCACCATGCTTGAATGTTTGCTTGGTTGAGCGTATCGAGATCGCTCTGGTTTACATGTTCATAGTTCATGTGGCAGCTGAACGCTTTGACCTTATCGATAAGCATAAGATCATCTTGAGTCAGTTGCTCTGTGATTACTCCCACTCGATATCTCGGTAAATGACGAGCCATTTCAGCAACCACCTTATGGCTGAAGCTCGAAAGTAAGACCTTATCGGTGTCTAGATTTGAGCGAATCAACTCGTCGTGCAGCAAATCAACCACATAAGGGGCTTGATGTCGGCTGTCGACTTTAATTTCGAGGTTGACGCTAAGATCATGCTGCTCAACAAGTGCAAGTAACTCTTCCAACGTCAGTATTTTTTCTCCAGCGAACTGCTCAGACTTCCAACGGCCAAAATCGAGCTGACGCAGTTCAGCAAGGGTGTGTTCATCAACTCGACCCTTGCCATCGCTGCAGCGCTCAAGCGTGTGATCGTGACAAACGACCAGTTGGTCATCCTGAGTGGGCTGAATATCAACTTCAATCCATTTCAAGCCGAGTTTAGCCGCTTGTTCAATGCTTGCTTTGGTATTTTCTGGGTGAGTACCTGCGACACCCCGATGACCTACGATGATAGACGACATAATTAATCCTTCTTAAAGACGCACCGTAAAAACGCATTAAATATCAGTGTACTCGATTAAGCTAGAGCCGTCGTTAAGCTTGTCGCATCTTCGTGTGACTCCTGTGATGTGAAGTTATTTGGGTGAATGCGTTTGCCAAGATTGTCAAAAATATGCAGGTTGGATTTATCGATGCTTAGCCCGAGAGGGACAGCTTGGCACAGCGTCGTTTCGGGTGTCACTGCAATAAAGGGTTGTTCGTTCACAAGGCCATGAACCAATTGATTTGGCCCTAAAGGCTCAACCACGCTGATGCGTAATTCAAGCGGCAACGTGTTCATGACTAAATCGGCACAAACCTCAGAGTGTTCTGGGCGAATACCAAGTGTGATGGCTGTATTTTTTACGTGGGCGTATTCGGGCAAGTACATTTGCTGGTCGCCAATCTCAAGGTAGCCGTCGTCGAGTGTTGCTGGTAAGAAATTCATTGCTGGGCTGCCAATGAAGCTTGCCACAAAGGTACTGGCTGGCTGGTGGTAGACCTCTCTTGGTGTTCCTACTTGCTCTATTTGACCGTTGTTGAGTACCACGATTCTGTCAGCCAGTGTCATGGCTTCAACTTGATCATGAGTGACGTAAACACTGGTCACGCCAAGCTCGCGTTGCAGCTTTTTGATTTCTAATCTCATGTGAGCACGCAGTGAGGCATCTAGGTTAGACAAAGGTTCGTCAAACAGGAACAGTTGCGGATCGCGAACGATTGCTCGCCCCATAGCAACACGTTGACGTTGACCACCAGAAAGTTTGGCTGGCTTGCGGTCTAGATATTCTTCGATCTTCAGTGTTTTGGCGACTTTCTCAATTTTATCTTCAATAAGGTGCTGACTGACACCTCGGTTCTTTAAGCCATAAGCTAGGTTCTTGTACACCGTCATGTGAGGGTAGAGCGCGTAATTCTGGAAGACCATCGCGATATCACGCAGGGCTGGTTTTTCTGTATCAACCCGACGACCACCTAAGTGTATCTCACCGCTAGAGATGCTTTCTAAACCCGCAATTGAACGCAAAATAGAAGACTTGCCACAACCAGAAGGCCCCACCAAAACAAGGAACTCCCCCTCATCGATATCAAGAGAGACTCCTTTGACGGCTTGATGGCCGTTTTCATACGTCTTGACCAGGTTTTTGATACCCAACATGGTGGGAGCTTTACGCGTACGATTGTGAGTGGCTTGGTTGTGCGCTAGCGTCTGCTTTAGGTTTGGCATCGGGGTGTCCTCTGTTTTTTGCGGAGAAGCTGGGTGAGATGTCTTGTACTCATTGAGAGATTGAATGCGGTTATTGTTCATTTGAGTTGTGTCGTTATTATTTTTCACTTTCTACTAGCCCTTTTACAAACCAACGCTGAAATACAACTACCACTAAAACGGGTGGCAACATGGCTAAAATCACCATGGCGAAAGCATAGTCATAGCGCGGTAAACTGGTTTCATTGATGTTGTTGAGTACTTGTTTTATGCCCATCACGATGGTGTTGTAGCCTTCATCGGTAGTCATCATGATCGGCCATAAGTATTGGTTCCAACCCACAACAAACATGATGATGAAGATCGCGGCGATCATGGTTTTAGATAGAGGCAGCAAGATATCGACAAAGAATCGAAATGGACCTGCGTTATCTAACTGGGCGGCTTCTAACAATTCATCGGGGATGGTTTTGAAGAACTGTCTAAAAAAGAAGGTCGCGGTGGCTGATGCGATCAAAGGTAGAATCAACCCTGTGTAGCTATTAAGAAGCCCAAGCCCTGCGACAACTTCATAGGAAGGGATAATACGAACTTCTAATGGCAGTAGCAGCGTTACGAAGATCAACCAAAACCACGCCGTGGCGTAAGGCAGTCGAAAGTAGACCAAAGCATACGCCGCCATCATCGAAATGATGATCTTACCGATCGCAAAACCTAGCCCCATGATCATTGAGTTGGCGATCATTTTACTGGCGGTGACTTCGCCACTGAAGCCCATACTTTTGTTCCAAGCTTCGCTATAAATAGCCGTAAAGTTATCGCCCGGTAGCCATTGCAGACCTTCGCTGACAATGGTGTTTGGATTGTGGGTTGAACTGGCAAAGATTAGCCAGATAGGGACTAACATAAACAGCATCCCAGCAATTAAAATTAGGTGGTCAGAGACCTTATTACTTTTCATAAATAACTCCTGTCGCGTTAAAACCTAGCTGTCGTGGGCTAGTAATGAACACGCTTTTCTACAACGCGAAACTGGATAAATGTAAGAGTGAGGACCAGTAGTAACAACACAACAGACTGTGCAGAGCTGCCGCCTAAATCTGCGCCAACAAAGCCATCTCGATACACCTTGTAGACTAACGACGTTGTGCCTCCGCCCGGACCGCCATTGGTCATGGTGTCTATCACGCCAAAGGTTTCAAAGAAGGAGTAGGTGAGGTTGATGACCAACAGAAAGAAGCCAGTAGGGGCCAGTAGTGGGAAAGTGATGGTCCAGAAACGTTTCGAGTCACTGATACAATCCAACATCGCTGCTTCTTTTACGGCGTAAGAGATCGATTGAAGCCCAGCCAGAAAGTAGATGAAATTCACCGAAACTTGTTTCCACACGGACACCAAAATCAGAGCAAACGTGGCATCAACAGGATCGGTCTGAAAGCTAAAGTCCCAACCTATAACCGCAAATATTTCGGTAAACACGCCAATGTGTGGGTTAAACAAGAAAGCACCGATAACGCCTGCTATCGCGGGCGCAACCGCATAAACCCAAGTGAGGGTGACTTTGTATACACCTTGTCCGTGAATGATGTTGTCGGCTTTCACGGCAAGCAGCAGAGCCAAGGCAAGTGATAAGAAAGAGACCACAATCGCGAACATCAAAGTAAATCCAATCGAGTTCAGGTACTCGCTCGATTCGAATAGCATTTGGTAATTCTCAAACCAGACGAATATAGATGAGGTGCCCCAAGGGTCTTCCAGCATAAATGAAAGGTAAACCGCCTTTGCTGCTGGGTAGATAAAGAAAACGGCAATGATGAGGATCTGAGGCGCCAAAAATAGGTAAGGCAGCGGAGAGTGAAAGAATTGCTGACGTCGTTCCACAGGGTAATCCCTAAAAATAGTTACAGTGGCCACTATTTGCGACCGTTACCACTAGCGCGATATCAAGGCATGCATCCCGTTGAGTTATCGTTGTTGGAGCAATAAATGGCGCTAGGGAAGAGTCTCCTCACGCCTTGCCATTACGTTTTTTAACGACGCAGTGACAAGTAGTGAGGAGCAATGAACGGCTTTTGGTGTGTTAAGCCTTCGGTTCAGTTATCTGCTCTAGATAAAAAGCAGAATTAGTTCATCGTTCGAGCGAAGCGTTTCAGTAGTTTGCTGCTCTCATCTTCGACCTTGTTTAGGCTGTTCTCGACACTAGATCGGCCTGCGAAGATGTTATCGAACTCACGGTGCATCACTTCACGGATCTGCGGGTAATAACCTAAGCGGTAGCCCTTAGTCCAATCGCCCGATTTCAGGCTTAGCTGCTTTACGCCCACTTCTGCGTCTGGCTGTTCTTTGTAGTAACCAGACTCTTTCGCTAGTTCATATGCAGCAGTCGTTACAGGCACATAGCCAGTGGTTTTGTGCCAGTAAACCTGAGTTTCAGGCTTAGTCAGGTAATCAAAGAACGCGGCCACACCTTTGTCTTGTTGTTGGTCATGGCCATTTAATGCAAACAGAGCGGCACCACCAATGAAGGTTAAGCCAGCATCAGGGTTAACCGATTTCCAGTAAGGAAGGTAAGTTGTGCCTAGCTCGAAAGGTACGCGGTTACGTAAGCCACCGAATGAACCTGAAGAACCCATCCACATTGCCACTTCTTGACGCTCGAAAGGCGTTTGGTTTGCATCCCAGTCGCTGCCGTAATACTTGTAGTAACCTAGATCTGACCACTCTTTCATCTTGCTGACGTGCATCATCATATCTTTGGTGTTGAACATGATTTTAGTGGACAGGCCGTCGTAGCCGTTGTTCTGGTCAGAGACTGGTAGGTTATGGCGAGACTTGAAGTTCTCGAACATGATCCATGGCGTTAAAGATTGAGAAAACGCGATGTGTCCTTCGGCCTTCAGTTTCTTAGCAACCACTTCGAGTTCTTCATAAGTTTTAGGTGCTTCGGCTCCCACTTCAGCAAGAAGATCTTTGTTGTAGTAAAGAACCGGTGTCGAACTGTTGAAAGGCATACCAACCATCTTGCCTTGGCTGTCGGCATAGAAGTTACGAACGCCCGCCAGGTAGTCGTTCGAATTAAAGTTGTAGCCCGACTCAACCAGGATATCTTGTACCGGTTTCGCGACACCTTTAGCGTTCATGATGGTTGCAGCACCGGCATCGAATACTTGCAGAATATTGGGTGCTTCGCCTGCTCGATATGCTGCGATACCCGCTGTTAAGGTCTCTGTGTATGAGCCTTTATAGATTGGCGTGATCTTGTAATCATCTTGTGACGCATTAAAGTCAGTCGCAATCTTATTGACTGTTTCTCCAAGCTGGCCGCCCATTGCGTGCCACCAAGTGACTTGAGTCGTTGCGAGCGCGGGCATTGCTGCTGTTGCCGAAAGAACGCCTGCCAAAATTAGCTTATTCATCTTCTTTTCCTTTTGGATGAAATCGATGTAGAGGTATTGAATTAGAGTATTAACGAGACGGTAGGGGTGTCGTTTGAAGCTATCTTGAACAGGCCATATTTCACTTACGTGGCTAAACTGTTTCAGTGATATGAAAGATTCGTTTCGATTTTATTTAAGAGAAAAGTTATTGATGGTTTTGATGTTGAACATGTTCGGTTTTTAAGACGTTTTATTGGACAACTGTTGTTCAATAAAAAAGCCTCTCGATGGAGAGGCTTAGAAGAAGGTTCGATGTGGATACAGTTTTAGTGCGCGATATCCAATTGGTTGTCTTTCACGCCGTTAATTCGGAACCAACCAGCGATACTGAATCGCTCTGTGTTGGTTGGCAGTACCTCGTGTGGGAACTGTTCAGACAAGAATACCAACAGTCGACCACCCTTTGGTGGAATGGTCGCGATGTGGTTGTCTTTCAGATCGTAAACCACGAGCTCCCCTGCGTCTTCCTCAGACCATTCGTCATTCATATAGAACACGGTGGTTAGGCGGCGGTTTTCATTGCCTTTAAAGCAGTCTAAGTGCTTCTGATAAAAGTCACCTTTTTCGTATTTAGCAAAGTGCGCTTCGTACTCGAACAGACCTAAAAAGAACGCTTGGTTTGCCTCTAAACGAATTTGTTCCATTTTGTCTAGGAACAGAGATGCTGGTTCGCCCATATCACGGCGTACCCACTGAATTTTGTCACTACGAATCGTTGCTTCTCGTGCTACGTCATCATTACGGCCGATCCTAGCCTTTTTCCAGTTCTCTGGAATGCAATCCCTCAATGCCACCACTTCTTCTTGAGTTAAGAAGTCATCCCAAACGAAATAACCTTGGGTAGAAAGAGCATCGATTAATTGGTTCATGTATAGCACTCAGACAATAAAATAGAGGCGCATATATAGTCCGAATAACTCAAGTCACCAAATCACATGTTTTGTCGTCACGATAAATGATGCTGAGCGCTTAAAGCGTAAGGCTTGTTGAGCAAGGTTTTCGATAATGTGAGCATTCAATAATGATGAAAAATATCGGATTAAATTGATGAGTATCTTCGGAATGTGTCTTCATTATTCAGAGTTAAATTGGATTTGAGTAACATTGGGTTTGAGTAATTTAGTGGATACCAATGGAAATCTTGATACGAGCTATCTATCCGGTTTTAGATTGTTGCTTTTAACAAAATGATCACAATTGATGGTGAGTTTGCTATTGTATAGGTCTGACCAGTTGTTCTGTCACAAGGAGTGGATTTGCAACTTCATACCATCAAAGGCTATATCCAAGACATGTATCTCGTAGAGTACCCTGACAGGTTGTTGTTACTTGATGGTGCGTGCCGAGCGGATATTCCCCATCTTAAAGTTTTCATTGAAGATGATCTTGGCCGTGAATTTAGCGACCTACACACAGTGGTTGTGACGCACATGCGCCCTGACCACGCAGGGGCAGCGCACAAGCTCAGACAATTGACTCATTGTAATTTGGTCGCAGCGAATCGAGATAAGGATTGGTATCACGGTGTTGATGGGGTATTGATGCACCTTGCGGACCTAGCGTTGGCTCGATGGATGGCAAATCGATTGGGAAAACCTAAAGCAAACCTGTGGTATTCAAGAAAGTTGAAGCCGGACTACAAGCTGTCGGATGGTGACAGCATTCCGGGGTTTGATGACTGGTTAGTTCTGGAAACGCCAGGCCATACCGACAGAGACCTTTCCGTCTATTGCCCATCGCATAGTGTCGCGTATGTGGCTGACCTGATGGTGGACGTCAAAAAGAAGTTGATTCCACCTTTCCCCATTTTTCATCCTAATAAATATCGAAAATCAGTATCTCGTATTTATGACCTACAGGTCGATACCTTGCTGGTGGCACATGGTGGGCAAGTGGATTTCAATGAAAAAGCCTTTGAACACTTACTGATGAGTGCTCCAACAAGACCTGTTACTCATTGGCGTGTGACCAAAATCAAACTTAAGGGCTTGATTAAATCGGTTTGGCGGTCTGGTTTTAAAGATAAAAACAGTCGGCACAAATGATAAAGGCCAGTCTTTAAGACTGGCCTTTATGTTTGCGTTGTTGAACCACTAAAGCCGTGGAGCGGCTAAGTTAGTGAGTAAGTAGAAACTCACCCGCTGGATCAACAATCACTTTGTCACTCATACCCTGACGACCAAGCAACATCATATAAGTCATATCTTGACGGTTACTGAGTGTGAGGTCGATAAGCCATTGCTTACCGCCAATACGCAATAATGTTTCAATCACACAGCGAGTTTCTACTTCACCGTTGGAAGACTTGATATTCTTGCTCGCTTTCAATTTAGCCGTGCAACGAATCGTCTCTTCTAGGTGATAAACATCTGGGTGCAAATCGAATTCTACGAAACGCTCGCCATCTTCTTTAAAACATAAAAGGTTGTCTACGTGTAGAGAAGACGTTTTAGCCCCCGTATCAACACGTGTATGTAGTCCAGTTATCCCTAACTCTGGTAAGCAAAGTGCTTCAGTATTCCCTATGATCATTTTATTGTTCATGTCATTTCCAATCATGAGTAAATGGCTGTTAATTAGCCTTTTCCACGAGTACGGTTAGCGTTTGGTTTTGCATTTTTTTCGATACATTCGAAAATCATGTTTGCTACATCTTTGCCTGTCGCTTTCTCAATACCTTCTAAGCCAGGAGAAGAGTTAACTTCCATTACAACTGGGCCATTCTTAGATTGTAGAATATCAACGCCACATAGGTTTAAACCCATGATTTTCGCAGCATTGATTGCTGTAGCGCGCTCTTCTTTGGTTAGTTTAACCAGTTGAGCTGTGCCTCCACGGTGCAAGTTAGAGCGAAATTCACCCTCACCAGCTTGGCGTTTCATTGCGGCAATCACTTTATTGCCAACAACAAAACAGCGAATGTCGGCGCCGTTTGCTTCTTCAATGAACTCTTGAACCAAGATGTTCGCTTTTAAGCCCATGAATGCTTCGATAACGCTTTCAGCTGCTTTGTTTGTTTCTGCTAGAACAACGCCGATACCTTGAGTACCTTCAAGAAGCTTAATGACCAGTGGCGCGCCACCTACGTTTTTGATCAAGTCTTGAATTTTGTCTGGGCGGCTAGCGAAACCTGTTTTTGGCAAGCCAATACCTTTACGAGACAACAATTGCAGTGAGCGCAGTTTGTCGCGAGAACGACTGATTGCTACTGACTCATTGATACAAAAAGTGCCCATCATTTCGAATTGGCGAACAACCGCAGTGCCGTAAAAGGTAATGGAAGCGCCAATACGTGGGATTACAGCATCGTATTGAGGTAGCTCTTCACCCATGTAGCGAATCTTCGGATTGTTACTCGCGATATCTATATCACAGTGCAGCGTGTCGATAACATCGACATGGTGACCACGAGCTTCACCTGCTGCTTTTAAGCGAGAAGTAGAGTATAGATTTTCGTTGCGAGAAAGAATTGCGATACGCATGGCGTTTCCTTAGTTAATACCTGATTGGTAACTGCAAATAAATGAGTTGTTAGCTGAGCTTTCAGTTTTTCTGAGGCTCTTTGCTTGCTTCGGGGCGAACCTTAAGGCTTTTCGTTTAACTAAGAAAACGAATTAAATTTGTCGAGTCGATAACGGAAATTTATCAAGTGTGTGAGCTATTGGTACAACAAGGTTGAGAGGGGATTTGAAATGGAAAAGCGAGTTGAGACCTAACTCATATTGGGGGTAGGAGCCTATTAGGTTGCACTCAACTCGCGTTAACTCGGTGCCAAAAAGTGTACTAATAACGCCAGTTACATAGCTCTATAAGTGTTCGTAGTGCTTCTCTTTCGAGCTTGCTACAGGTGCTTTTTAGCTTATTAAGATAGTATTTTCTCATGATGATTACTTCTCTTGTATTAGGCTTTGGTAGGAACTTTGAGTTCCTTGCTGACCTATTAATTATGGTTGTTTAATAGGAAGTAATAAACAGATGGGTTTTTATTAAAGCGTTCCTATTTTTGTCTTTTATCGTCACTTTAAGACAAATGTGTTTTATAATTGGCTTTATGAGGAAAGGTTATTTCTAAAAGGTTCATTATTTGTCTGATCTAAACATGATGCGTTACTACACAAGGCTGGATTCGTTCGAGCCTAACATCTCACACTCGGTTACCTTGACTGAGGTTGCAGACAAGCTGTTTACTAGTTTGCGCCATGCACGAACCTTGTTAGGCAAGATGCATCAGGCTGAGTGGGTAGTGTGGGAGCCTAAAGTGGGACGGAATCAACGTTCTAACCTGACATTACGTTTTAGTAATCAAGAAATGACTCAACATGTTGCCAGTAAATTGATAGAGCAGGGCAAATACGAAAAAGCACTTTCTATTTTGGAAGATGACCGGGCTGTATTTGGCGCTCTTCTCCAAGAAACTTCCGGTGCGACGATTCGAGAAGGGTTACTGCACGTTCAATTAACTTACAAACGTAAGTTTGAGGACTTGTTCCCGCATCATATTCACCGCAGTAGTGAACGGTTTTTGATCAGGCAAGTGTTCAGTTGCCTAGTCACTTGTAATGGCAAGGGGAAGTTGAAGCCTGAACTTGCACATCATTGGGAATATGATTCTGAGAAGTTGGTTTGGACTTTCTATTTGCGCCCCGGTCTCACTTTTCACGATGGTCAACCCGTCGACGCCAAACAGCTAGTATCGTTGTTTACCGCTTTACAACCGCTACCTTTCTATCAGACAGAGCTAGCTCATGTTGCTTCGGTTTACAGTGAGCAGCCGTTAAGGATCAGCTTCCAACTGACCAAGGCCGATACTGGTTTTGCTGGCTTGCTTGCTGGCGTTAAGTATTCAATTCAACCTGCTGCCCAAGTGACCCGTGAGCCATCGCCATTAAATTCGGTATCTCATGCTGTTATTGGAACAGGGCCCTTCAAAGTGGTTGAGACCAATAATGAACGTATCAAACTCGCGGCATTTGAACATTATTATGGCTGTCGTTCTTTAACGGATGAGGTCACCATTTGGCAATTTGAAGAATCAATGTCGGGCAGTGCTCGTTTTGATGACAGCCAAATGCAAGTGTCACCTTATGAAGACTCGTCTTGTTTTCATCAACTCGGAAAAAGCGATGCGGAGCTGGTGTCTGCAGAGACTGATGGCCTTCGTAGCCGGATCGAAGATGGCTGTTTGTTTATCCTGTTCAATCAGAACTCAACGGCAAACTCGTTGAGCGATGAGCAGCGTAAATACCTCTCCGGGCTCGCCAGTCCGCAAGCTATTTTGTCTCAATTGGAACAAAATCAAGGGTTGTTCAGCGTGTCTTTGGCTCAGAATATATTGCCAAGCTGGCAAAAGTTGTATCGAACGCCGTCGAAAGAAGTTCAATTACCTAAAAAGATGACCATAGCCGTTTACAATTACTACGCCCTATATAGATGTGCTATTTGTGTATCTGACATATTGAAACGATATGGTGTCGAAGTTGAGGTAAATACCTACAGTTTTCGAGAACTGGCTCAGCTATCTCAGAGTGGTGACCTTAAAGAAGACTTGGTGTTGTGTAACCTCAATCTCGATGACAATGCACCTTCTTCACTGTTCTCGTGGTTGATGAATGATCCTGTTTTGCACTCTGCACTAGGAGAGATGAACAGCGATTGGCTGAAGCAGCGCTTAGATCATCATAAGGCATCGGTTGAACTGCCGAATTACTTGGCAGAGTTGGAGCCCGTTGCATCGACGCTGATCTCGGATTATTGGTTAGTGCCTATGTTCCATCACCTACAAACCGTGCGTTTCCAAGGTATTCTGAAGAATGTAGCCATCACGAACTGGGGTTGGCCAGATTTCAAGAATGTATGGTCTGCGGATTAATATTTCTAACTAAATAGATTCACTATTCTTTTCTAGCCGATCTCGGCAGGCCCACATATAGCCAAAATATAAGTTACACTAACCGGTTTACTTTTTCGTTTTGCTATGTAAACTAATCAGTGTAGTTTTTGCGTTGGGATAGACCCAATGATTAAAGAGATACCAATGAAAAAATATCTATTACCGATTTTAGGAGTACTTGCCGTGGTCGCTATCGTAAGCACAGGTTCACAATCAGACGACAATCTAGATAAGCTTCCGAAGAAGTTTGTTAACAGTGAGTTGGAATACAAATCGGGTATGTCTGATATTTTTTCAATCTTGAAAGCTTACGTGACTGTGGAAAGGAATGAGCCGGTACCGCGTTCTGCATTGCCTCTGAAACCGATGACAGCCGAGCAACTGATCGAAGAACAAGACGATGTTGCTTACCGCTTGGGTCACTCTAGCGTGATGATGAAGCTGGATGGCAAGCTAGTGATGACTGATCCTGTGTTCAGTGATCGCGCATCGCCAGTGCAATGGATGGGGCCAAAGCGCTTCCATCCAACACCAATCTCATTACAAGAACTGCCTGATATTGATGTGGTAGTGATCAGCCACGATCACTACGACCATTTAGACAAAGGTGCCGTAAAGGTATTAGCAGACAAAGTAGGGACATTTTTGGTGCCACTCAGAGTCGGTGCTCTACTAGAAAAGTGGGGCGTGGATAAAGCAAAGATCATTGAGTTGAACTGGTGGGAGTCGGCAACCGTTGCTGATATCGAGTTCACTTTGACGCCGACACAACATTTTTCTGGGCGTGGCTTACTTGATCGTGACCAAACACTGTGGGGGGGCTGGGTCATTAACGCTTCAGATAAGAAAGTCTTCTTTAGCGGTGACTCTGGTTACTTCAACGGCTTTAAAGAGATTGGTGAGCGTTTCGGACCGTTTGATTTAACCATGGTTGAAACGGGCGCGTATAACTCACTTTGGGCGGATATTCATATGTTCCCAGAGCAAAGCGTTCAAGCGCACATTGACCTTCAGGGTAAGGTGATGATGCCAATCCACAACAGCACGTTTGACCTTTCTATGCACGATTGGCAAGACCCAATGGAGCAAGCACTGACGATAAGCAAAGAGCGAGACGTGCAAATGGTGAGCCCTGTGATGGGTGAACGCCTAGTGATCGCAGAGCCAGTACCTGTTCAAGCGTGGTGGAAACTAGCATCGAATTAGAGCTGTTACCTAATTAGAATTGGCATCTAATTAAGACTGCCATCTAAGTTAGAAGTAGCCATACCGCTAATCTATATCAAATCAGCTCATACAAAAAACGCCACCGATCGTACGATTCGGTGGCGTTTTTTTCATCTTTCTAAAGATCGGCTTTGTTTCAAAGAGCCGATCTATTTCTAATCACTCATTCTCTAGATCAGTTTTCTAGATTGTGAGCCATCTTGCTCGCGATTTTTCGAAACTGTTCTAACTCATCGTCGGCCATGCCTTTGGTCATTCTCTTCAGCATTTCACGATCAATATTCGCGACCTTATTCATGATCTCTTGACCCTTATCGGTCAGAACCAATAACTGGCTGCGCTTGTCTTCGGGATTAGGCGATTTCTTCACAAGTTCCTGGCTGATCAACGCGTTAACGAGCCTAGTGACTTGCGCCTTATCGCGGTTTAGGAAGTGTGCAATATCAATAGAAGTACATGGAGACTTCTTGGTAATGATCTTCATTACACGAATATTCATTGGCGCGATGTCAGAGTCCAAACTCTCAATCTGTTCACTCATTTGACGTTTCAAAGAGTGTACCAAACGAAAGATGGATTCTAGCGATGTGTTATCAGACATAAACGATCCTTAGGAATATAGTTGACAATGTCAACCACTTTATTTATAGTTGACATTATCAACTTAATTGTTCGTAAATTCAAGACAGGAATATAGATATGACGATTCAAGCAACATTAACGCCAACTCTTCCTGAGCAAAAAGCCACGCCTGTATTACACAAAGCTTTGGTACTGATGAGTTTAATGCTGACGATTGGCGGCAGTTTAACAGCGGTTATGACTTACATGAATGTCGGGTTTGGTGAGGCATTCATCAGCAATTGGCTATCATCGTTAGCGCTTGCTGTCGTGATTATGATGCCAATCGGCATGGTGATGATGACTTTGGTGACTAAAGTCATTGCTAAGGCGTTGCCCAATTACGGCGAGAAAGCTCGCAACTTAATCGTGGGATTGATTATGGCTTTCATCATGGAGTCCATCATGGCATTTGTAACAGCGGCAAATAATATTGGATTTTCGGATCCATCGGCGTTTACCAGTGGATGGTTTAATGGATTTATTGCTGCGCTTCCTATTGGCCTTACGATCATGGTCGTGATGTCGATGACGGTTAAACCTAAGCTCGAACGATTCATGAAGAGCTAGCCAAAATACTTTTTAAGCATTGTAGGAGATCCACATGACAGCATTCACAGGCAAACACAATTACTACCGTATCACTATCGAAGAAGTGAACATCAAAGAAGATCGTGAACTGCAAACCATGCAGTTTGAAATTGAAGACAGAGAAAACATGTTCGCGATTGTTGAGAAGATCAAACAAGACAGCGGCTTAGACGAGCAATCAGCAACGCGACTAGGGGTGAGCATTCGATTACTCGGCCCAATGATGATGCAAGATAGAAAGCACCCTCTGTTTGTTGATTTCATGCCTCATTTCAGAAACTTCATGCAGAATCTAAAGAAGACGTTAAAAGGGCAGTAAAGCCTAGTCATCAGTAGTACGCTTAGAAAGCCAGTAATCAATTTACTGGCTTTTTCCTTATTGAAATCAACATAGTTTTATGTAGTTACGTTTAGAATATGCGAAAATTGATGGTTGAATTTTCGGTGTTGGTTCGTTGTTTAATTGTCTATTCAAGCTTCAAGAAATCCGATATTATACTGGTCATAAAACTAAAGGTGGTATTATATGACAAATGTATTTAAGCAAGCAGCTGAAGAACTGCTGAGTCGCCGCGTCGCGGGAACTAAAGCACCGAGATTGGACGAACAGTATCGTCCGAATAACTTGGAAGATGCGTTGAAAATTCAAGCATCAATGATTGACCTTCAGAGCGATAAAGTAGGTGGGTGGAAGTGTTTACTGCCTCTTGCTGAAGAGAAGTTTATTGTTGCGCCTATCTTTTCGGGCAGTATTCAACAAGGTGAGGTTTGTGAACTGTTTGCAGACAACAACGTTGTTCGTGTAGAACCTGAAATTGCTTTTACGCTTGCAAAGAGCCTGCCTGCAAACCCAGAAGGTTACAGTGAAGAGCAAATCAATGAAGCGATTGGTTCTTGCCATATGGCTCTTGAATTAATGCAATCTCGCTTTGCTGATGACTGCGGTGCCGAGTTCTATGAAAGACTTGCTGACGGCCTAGTAAACCAAGGCTTGTTCATCGGCCCTGAGATTGATCGCGAAAAAGCGTTCATTTCGGCTGAGATCAATATCGAAGTAACTCAAGGCGAGCAAGTTCAAGTATTTGACGGTAAGCACCCGAATACACTGCCACCAAGTCCAATCTACTGGCTGATTAACTACATGACGCGTCGTGGTGTTGATTTCCAAGCGGGTGAAGCAATCATCACGGGTTCTTACTGCGGTATCGTGGAGGTGGGCTTCTATAAACCAACGACCTTCCACTACCAAGGCATTGGTGAATACCAAGTAACGTTCAAGCAAAAGTTGTAAAGCTTGTTACCCACATGATCTGTTATCTAAAGGCTGCTTACTTGGTTAGTAAGTAGCCTTTTCTATTTTCTGGAGCAATAAGAGTCAAATACGACTCTTATTTTAGTGCTCGTTACCATTAAAACGAGTGAATGCGAAATTTAACTACTTCTAAAACCTAGTTACTACCAAAACACAGATATTTAATGTCCATGTACTCATCGATGCCTTCTTTGGCACCTTCACGGCCAATACCTGATTGCTTAACACCACCGAAAGGGGCGACTTCAGTAGAGATCAATCCATCATTGATGCCCACCATTCCGTACTCAAGCGCTTCTGCGATTTTCCATACACGGTGGATATTCTGGCTATAGAAGTACGACGCTAATCCATAAATGGTGTCATTTGCCATCTCAATAAGCTCTTCGTCTGTCTCGAATTGCATCACGGGTGCGACTGGGCCAAAAATCTCTTGTTGAACGATGTCCATGCTGTGTTTTATATCTTTAAGAACAACGGGCTGAAGGAAGAGTCCATCAAGTTGTTGAAGTGGCGTCACAGGTTTAGCACCTTGTTCAATAGCTCGGTTTATCAATCCTTGGATGTTTTTCTTAGCACCTTCATTGATAACAGGGCCAACCGTTACGCCTTCGTCCAAACCGTTTCCAATTTTAAGCAGCTGTACTGCTTGGTCGAACTTAGCCACAAACTCATCGTGTACTTTACTGTGTACGTAGAATCGGTTTGCACAAACACAGGTTTGCCCTGCATTACGGAATTTTGAAGCCATTGCGCCTTGAACGGCAGCGTCGATATCCGCATCGTCAAACACGATAAACGGTGCGTTGCCGCCCAGTTCCATTGAAGTGCGCTTAATGCCTTTCGCAGCTTGAGCCATCAAGATACTGCCGACTCGAGTCGAACCAGTAAAAGAGATCTTTTTGATCCGTGGGTGTGATGTGAAAAGTTCACCGATCTGTTCAGGGCTGTCGCCAAGCACCACTTGTAATAGATCTTTCGGAATACCCGCTTGGTAAGCCAGTTCAACCACAGCAAATGCAGAAAGCGGTGTTTCATCTGAAGGTTTTACGACAAAGCTACAACCAGCAGCTAGGGCAGGAGCTGCTTTACGAGTGATCATTGCAATAGGGAAGTTCCATGGCGTAATTGCACACGCGACTCCAATAGGCTGCTTGATGGTCACCAAGCGTTTGCCTGCGACTGTGCTAGGAATAGAATCACCATAAGTACGCTTGGCTTCTTCTGCGAACCACTCAATAAAGCTCGCGCCATACACGACTTCGCCTGTCGCTTCTGCTAACGGTTTACCCTGCTCAATCGTCATGATTCGAGCAAGATCTTCTTTGTTTTCAAGGATCAGTTGGTGCCAACGGTGCAGTGATTCAGCACGAGATTTAGCTGGAACCTTGGCCCACTCTTTCTGTGCAACATGAGCACGTTCAATCGTGTTTGCTAACTCTGCTTGTGATGAAATAGGTGCGTGTCCGACGAGTTCACCTGTCGCTGGATTTGTGACTGCAACTGCGTTGTTCGCTTCTGTCACCATAAAAGAGAGTAAGTGCTGGTTCTTAATGTTTAGCATCGTGATTCCTTTGTTGTGATTACTTTAGACGTGTTGCTTATATGCGGGTTGGCGAGTGTTCAAATGACTTCGACCAACCGTTGATTGGTCGAAGATTGTGGTCGTTAGTTCGTTAGTTCGTTAGTGCTTAAGTTGTTACTTTCGAAGCGATAGCCACTCGAAGCGGTCTAAGAAAATGACCTATTGTTGACTCCAATTATCAGACTCTATTTTCGCTAGCGCTTTTGCGGCTTTCTGAAGAGCGGGTAGGTACTTTATCGCTTCATCAGGTTTGACTCGAATTACAGGCGCTTGTATTGCTAGGCCGAGGTTTGATTGACCCGTAGATGACGGGATCAGCACGGCGATACAGACTAAGCCCGGCAAAAATTCTTCGTCATCAATCGCAAAGCCTTGGATTTTCGCTTCTTCGATGTCTTTCTCTAACATCGAATAGTCTGTAATGGTGTTCACGGTGTATTGAGTCAGTGGCACATTTTCAATTAATCGTCTGCGCTGTGACTTAGACATGTGCGCCAAAAACAGTTTTCCGCTTGCTGAGCAATGCACTGGGACGCGAGAACCTGGGTGTAGATGAAAACGAAGGGGTGCTTCAGTTTCTGCGCGATCAAGATAGATGATCTCGCCACTTGATAGCGCCGTTAGGTTACAGCTTTCACCAACTTCTGCTCTCAGGTTTTCAAGAATAGTGCGTCGGGCACTGTGCATGGTGCTATTCAACAATAGGTTTTCGGCAAGCTTTCTGAGTCGAATACCTGAGCTGTAGTGCTTCTCATCGCCGTCTCTTTGAATGATGCCTGCCGCTTCTAACTGCTGAAGCATTCGGTGCAGGGTCGGTTTTGGCAGTCCAGTTTCTTCGACTAATCCCTGAAGAGAAATAAACTCGTCTTTTTGCGCTATCACCTCTAATAGTGCAAAAAGTCGGAGAGTCGGTGTATCCCCTTGAACTTGTGGTGTTTCTGTTTGCATATAATGATCCATCCTTGCGATATGTCTATGCCTAAGAGTGTACATATCAAATCATTATTCTTCAATTATCTGAATAAAATTTGACCTTTTTTATTATTTCAATAATATAAATATAAATTATGGAACAATTAATCTCAATAAATGGAATTTTAAAATGAAGGCGATTGAACGGATTATTGATAGAGCTCACTTAGATCGTAAGCGAGTGGTTTTGAGCGAAGCTGAAGATCCTCGGGTGTTGGCCGCTGCACAAATGGCGATAGATAAGCAGCTTGCTTACATCACATTAGTCGGTGATGAACCGGCGATCATCGCTGCTGCAGAATTGCATCACATTGATCTCGCCGGTATTCATATTATTTCACCACAGGCATCTTCACTTAAAGAGGTATTAGCAGAACGGCTTTATACCTTAAGAAAAGCGAAAGGTATGACTCACGACGACGCGTTAGAGTTGGTTCAAGACCCACTGATCTTTGCCAATTTGATGGTAAGAGAAGGGCTGGTGGATGGGACAGTAAATGGCGCAGTTTACACAACGTCAGATGTTGTGCGGGCCGCGCTACAAATCATCGGGCCAGCACCAGGCAGCGAATTGGTGTCCAGTTTCTTTTTGATGATGCTGTGTGAGCCTTTCCATAATCTAAAGGGTGGGTTGATTTTCAGTGACTGTGGTTTGGTGATTAACCCCAATGAAACCGAGCTAGCATCGATTGCCGTAGCCGCATCAAACAGCGCTCAAACGCTACTGATGGAAGAACCTAAAGTCGCAATGCTGTCGTTTTCGACCAACGGCAGTGCCAAGCACGAATCGGTCGATAAGGTTCGTAACGCGGCTCAGTTAGTTAAACAACGTTGCCCCGGAATAGCTGTCGATCAGGATGTTCAACTCGATGCCGCGATTGTGACTGAGATTGCCGCGAAAAAGTTGCCAGATTCAGAGGTGAAAGGTCAATCGAACGTGTTGATATTCCCCAATTTAGAAGCAGGCAATATTGGTTATAAGCTTGCGGAAAGGTTAGGTGGGGCAGTTGCGATTGGACCGTTATTACAAGGCCTGAATCAACCTGCCAATGACTTATCAAGAGGGTGTAGCGCGCAAGATATCTTTAATGTGATCGCGGTGACCGCGGTACAAGCGCAGCAAGGGAAAGTGTCTGATTCTAAAGCTGATATTGATATTGATATTGAAGCTGATGTTGAAGAAAGAGAAGGGTCGACGTTTGATTTTAGGTATTAACATTTAGCGCCCGAAGCTAATACTGAATCTTGCACCCAAAATAAAACCCTAAACAACCTAATTAGGATTGCTGATGGAGTTACCTGTTTTACTTGCTATTCTTGCCACCATCGCGGTGGGTACCTATTTCCAAACCGTCACGGGGTTTGGTCTTGGGATCATTGTAATTGGTTTAACGGTCAGTCTTAATCTGGTTTCCTTACCCGTTATTGCTGCTGTGGTCAGTATTGTGACTTTGTTTAATTGCTTTGTCGCTTTGATGGGTAAGCCACTGCTTGGGGAGCTCAAAATCCTGGTGGTGTTAGTCATCGGTATTATTCCCGGTGTATCGATGGGTGTGTTTTTGCTGGACGAGTTGAGTGACTCTGCGACCAATATCTTGCGAGGGCTATTGGGTGCGATGGTGCTATTCGCAGGTTTGAGTTTTATGTTCAAACCTAAAACCAGAAAGGATCGTTCGGCAACGGTATCATTCCTTATATCAGGATTTAGCTCTGGTTTAGCGGGCGGGTTATTTGGGATGGCGGGCCCTCCGATTGTTTATCATCTCTATCGACAACCTTTTACACTCGATCTGGTGCGAAGCACACTGCTGATGGTGTTCGCTTGTACGTCGATGTCGCGTACTGTCAATGTCTACGTTGCAGGCGACATGGAACCGAGCATACTGTGGCTATCCGCTATTGCTGTCCCCTTGGTGGCGCTTGTCACGATGTTTGCTCGGCGCTTTCCACCGCCGCTGTCTAATGATCAACTCAGAAAGTTAGTGTTTATTGTGTTGATGTTGATTGGTGGGTACTTGATGGCGGTCTCTGCATGGTCGTTGCTCGCTGCCTCTTAAGAACATTCAGATAAAAGGCTAGCGGCCTGCTAGCCAATACTTCACTGCTCCTCGCAACGTCACTGCTCACTAAGCTAAGTACACCTACAAACAAAAAGCATTAACGCTTTAGCATTTCAAATACGTTCTTACATAGCCCAAATAGGCAGCTCTCTTGCACATCTAAAGTGATGTTACTGCGGTAGTACGGGCTTAAATCGACGCCCATCCCTACGCCATGAATCTCAATACCGTTTTTGGTCGACTCGCGTTCAATGACTTGTTTGAGATGGTTATCCAAATAGAACTGATCGTTGGCGGTGCTGGTGGCGGTATCCATCGGACAGCCGTCTGAGAACACGATCAAAACCTTTCGTTGTGCGGTGTGCTGCTTTAAACGCTGGCTAGCGAACTGCACCGCTTCGCCATCAATCCCTTCTTTAAAGAGATCTGCTTTACGAAGACTCGCAATGCCAAGGCGAGAGCGTCTCCAATGTGTATCAAAATCCTTAAACACGATATGTCGAACTTCGTTTAAGCGGCCTGGGTGTTTTGGTTGACCTTGCTTGAGCCACTGTCGATAAACTTTGCCACCGTTCCAGTTATTGGTGGTGAAGCCAATAATCTCAAATGGAATGTTGGCCAGCCCAACGGATTTGAGAATCGTATCCATCAACAAAATTAACTTGTGACTGTGCTTTTGCATTGAACCTGAGCAATCCATTAAAAACGTGATCGCACATTGATGAGATGCGCCGATGTCAGGTTGATAAAAGACAGTGCGATCCAATGGCGAAGTGATGAGCTTGGTGATGGTAGTGGCGTTAACAATGCCTTCTTCTAAATGATCCTGACGTCGGTTCCTTTGTGGCGCGGCAACAAAGCGAGTGAGCATAGCGGCTAAACGGCGAGTGTTTACTTGTCTCGCCATGATGTCATCAGTCAGCTTTTGTCTCAGTTCGAGTAATAGGGCGCGCCTGACGAGTTTGTCTGCCGTGATGACTTGATCAAATTCTGAATTAAAGACCTGATAATTGGCGCCTGACAGTTCGAATACCTTACTACTGCCCGTTATGTCGCTATCGACGTCTTCATCTTGAATGTCACCATCAACAATCAAGGCTAGCTGCGCAAGGATCTTAATGTCTTCTTCGACCGTTGGAGTGGGCGAGTTATCACTTTCTTGTTCTTGGGTGACTAACTCTTGTGCAAGGGCGGCAAGCTTATTAGCGCAGTCTGCAAACTGTTGCTGGTCGGCTCGATGTTGCTTTAAGCGCTTCAGGCAGTGACCAAAAGTAGGCACGATGCCGGCGCGAGTCGATTCAATGGTTTCAGCGATAGGCTCCGAAACTGGGACGCCAGTTAAGCGGGTGTGGATGACCTGCATCAGTGTAAACAGCAACATGCCTATTCGTGATTCGGTAAAGCCATTTTGATGATATTGGTCGCTCCAATACGCAAAGTTGAATTGGATGCTAGTGGTCACGCCTTTTAGATAAGGCGGGACTTGAGATTCAATTCGGACCTGTTCGCAGAAGTCGTAAAGCAGACGTTCTATTTCGTTTTGAGGGCGCAATGAATAATGGAGGTCAGCGTCTGAAAGCAATAGTCGCAATGCTGATGAATCGATCTTACCTTGCATCGATAGTTTGCTGTTTTTCAGCTCATGGCGAGACACAAAGGTGAGATCGTTAGTGTGTGCAGACTGGTAATAACAGGGGAGATTGCCTTTATAGAGACGCTCCCCCCGATAATTCAGATTCAACTCACCACTGATCGCTCTGGCGACAGACACGCCAAGATCAAGGATTTTTTTCTGCTGAGAAGAAACATTGGCCATGGTTTACGACTCCGAGTGCGAATAGTTTTGAGTAGGTGTTTCTAAATCTTCACCAAAGCAGCGGAAATAGTATTCACTGACTAGCTCTTTCTCTTCGTCTTCGCAGCGATTTAAGAATGACAATCTAAATGCGGTCGCTACATCGTCGAATATTTGGATGTTTTCGGCCCAAGTGAGTACCGTTCGTGGAGACATCACCGTCGAAAGGTCACCAGCTCGAAACCCGTTACGCGTTAATCCGGCGGTCGCGATCATTTTCTCAACCAATTGTCGGCCACTTTCATTATTTAGATCTGGAAGCTTGGATAACACGATCTTAGTTTCATGTTGTGGATCTAAATAGTTGAGTGTAGCGATGATGTTCCATCTATCTAACTGACTGTGGTTAAGCACTTGAGTACCCGAATACAAACCTGAAAAGTTACCCAAGCCAAGCGTGTTACAGGTAGCAAACAGGCGGAAAGAAGGGTGAGGTGTGATCACGCGGTTTTGTTCTAAAGAGGTGTACTTTCCGTCTTGCTCTAACAACTGCTGAATCACAAACATCACGTCAGGGCGACCAGCGTCGTACTCATCCAATACCAGTGCGATGGGTTGTTGAATGCTCTGAGGAAGAATGCCTTCTTTAAACTCTGTTACCTGCATTCCGTCTTTAATGACGATGCTGTCTTTACCTATGAAATCCAATCGACTCAGGTGTCCGTCTAGGTTGATCCTCAAACACGGCCAATTCAATCTCGCGGCAATTTGCTCAATGTGAGAAGACTTGCCCGTTCCGTGCGTGCCTTGTATCAATGTGCGACGATTGGAGGTGAACCCTGCCAATATAGCCAGCGTCACTTCGGGGTCAAAACAGTAATTAGGATCGACTCTCGGCACATATTCACCCGGATGTTCAAATGCCATCACGGTTAGGTTACTGTCGATGCCAAAGCGTTCTCTCACGCTTACCGGCTGCGTTGGTACCAATTCCGCCTCTTTCATCATATTTCCCTCTATATAGCTCATCACTTGTCGCTGCTATCGCGATATGTCATCGATTATTAACAGCTCCAGTTAAGTTAACGGCACTTTTTGTACGAAAAACTACCAATAATGTGATCCAGTTTTATTAATTAGAATGAATTGTTCCAATTTAATATAAAAAGTTGACGCGCAAAAATTCTACTACTAAGGTGAAAATGAATTCGAAAAAGAGACAATTCATTCCGAAAAATGAAATTTTGGTTAACTCAAGGAGAATGGAAGAATGAGCGAGCAAGAAAAACGTACGGTTGTTTCCGGCACAGTAACAATGACACCATCAGAAGCGTTCGTTGAAACTATGGTTGCTAATGATGTTACCGATATGTTCGGCATCATGGGGTCGGCATTTATGGACGCAATGGATATCTTTGCTCCTGCTGGCATTCGATTGGTTCCAGTAGTACACGAGCAAGGCGCTGCCCACATGGCAGATGGTTATTCTCGTGTATCGGGTCGCCACGGTGTAGTCATCGGGCAAAATGGCCCTGGTATTAGTAACTGTGTAACAGCAATTGCAGCTGCGTTCTGGGCACATAGCCCGGTCGTAATTGTGACGCCAGAGACAGGCACTAAAACAATGGGCTTAGGTGGTTTCCAAGAATGTAACCAGCTTCCAATGTTCCAAGAGTTTACTAAGTATCAAGGACACGTAACGCACCCAGACCGTATGGCGGAATACACAGGCCGATGCTTCGACCGTGCGATGAGTGAAATGGGTCCAACTCAACTGAATATTCCACGTGACTATTTCTACGGTGAAACACAAACCGAGATCCCTAAACCCGCGCGCTTAGACCGTGGTCCTGGTGGTGAGAAATCTCTGAATGAAGCAGCAGACTTGATAGCTGAAGCTAAATTCCCAGTCATCATTTCTGGTGGCGGCGTGGTAATGGCCGATGCAGTTCAAGAGTGTGCAGCGTTGGCAGAAAGACTAGGTGCACCAGTAGTAAACAGCTACCTGCACAATGACTCTTTCCCTGCTAGTCACCCATTATGGTGTGGTCCTTTAGGCTACCAAGGTTCTAAAGCTGCAATGAAGTTGATGGCTCAAGCGGATGTGGTTATCGCTTTGGGTACACGTCTTGGTCCATTTGGTACCTTGCCTCAACATGGCATGGACTACTGGCCTAAGAACGCGAAAATCATTCAGATTGATGCAGATAACAAGATGCTTGGCCTAGTTAAGAAGATCTCTGTTGGTATCTGTGGCGACGCGAAAGCCGCTGCGGTTGCTCTATCTGAAAGATTGGAAGGCCGTGCACTGTTGTGTGATGACAACAAAGGCGCTCGTCAAGATACAGTGGCAACAGAGAAAGCACTGTGGGAAAAAGAGCTTGATGAGTGGACACACGAACGTGACTCGTTCAGCTTAGATATGATTGAGGAAAACTCACACGAGACTCCGTTTTCTGGTGGTGAATATCTACACCCACGCCAAGTATTGCGTGAGCTAGAAAAAGCGATGCCAGAAGACGTAATGGTCTCGACGGACATCGGTAACATCAACTCAGTGGCAAACAGCTACTTACGCTTTGAAAAACCACGTAGCTTCTTTGCTGCAATGAGTTTCGGTAACTGTGGTTACGCCTTCCCGACCATCATTGGTGCGAAAGCAGCGGCACCTCATCGCCCCGCTATTTCATATGCAGGCGACGGTGCGTGGGGCATGAGCCTGATGGAAACCATGACATGTGTTCGCCATAACATTCCAGTGACAGCCGTGGTATTCCACAACCGTCAATGGGGTGCAGAGAAGAAGAACCAAGTCGACTTCTACAACCGACGCTTTGTTGCCGGTGAACTTGAAAACCAAAGCTTTGCAGAGATTGCACGAGCAATGGGTGCTGAAGGTATCACGGTTGATAAGCTAGAAGATGTAGGTCCAACCTTGCAAAAAGCCATCGACATGCAGATGAACGAAGGTAAAACAACCATCATTGAAATCATGTGTACTCAGGAATTGGGCGACCCGTTCCGCCGAGATGCACTATCAACACCGGTTCGTTTCCTAGATAAATACAAAGATTACGTATAAGTCATAGGAAGTTTGTCCGGCCGCAGAAATCTCGAGAGTGTTAGAGAAAGTGCTATCGAGAATGTGGTCGGGCAATACCAACGGGTATTGGCAAAGGACTTAGGTGAAGAACGTAAACGCTTAGTTCAATAATTTCCAGTTAAACATTAGAACACTAATTAAATGTTCATTAGGAAAATAAGTGGTTATTGCTATATAAACTTTGTTACTCGTTATTATTAATCGACCATTAACTCATAGCTACTTAGTGAATGGTTCTAATACTGATACTTGTTTATGAAGATATATACTTATTATCATTTTAGAAAAAATAAAATAACGACACTCGTTGACTATTGGTCAATCGTTATTATTGGTTGATTTTTATCATCGATTGATAGGGTTGTTGATATTTGGATCTTACCGAATTTAAATTAAGTGAATCGTAGTATGCATGTTGTGAAAAATAAACATTATATAAGCTCACTCGACGAGCTGTATAAAATAATCGATTCACTCATTACAGAGTGTAATGGGCATCGTGGTTTGATTTATAACGTGTGTGACTATGAGAATAATAACCTGATGCCAAGCTTAGGTCGCTCAAATCGAAAGAATATTCGCCGTGTCGAACAAGAGCTTCTTTCGACCGTGAGAGTTTATGGCGGGCATTCGTTGAATGCACACGAGATAAACGATTGGTTATTGATGTGTTTAGCCAAGAAACAGGGGTTTCCAACCCGTTTACTTGAGTGGACAGATAACCTGGTCAATGCGTTGTGGTCTGTGTGTCATAGCCAAAGCAAAGACTGTATCAATATTATTAAAGCTATTGATTATCATAAGGTTAGTGTTTTTAACTCACCATGTGACCTGAATAGAACTCAGATATTCAATGTGGCTGATTGTGATCAGCAAGAGCAACGAAAGGATAAGTGGTATTCCATTCACCCATTTAAGGAAGGTGGCAATGATGCCATTCAGCCTTTGTACGATGAGAAAGAATATTCAAACGGTCTAGTGTCCGTTCATATTCTTCCATCAGCGAAAGTAAACCTGATAAAGGAATTAACCTCCATGAATGTTTTAAATGAACCGACAGAATATATTGAAGAGGAACTGGCTGATTTGAAAAATGAAGCTCATGTAGATGGTAATCAAGCAATTAATAAAGGTGAGGGTAATATCGAATTACAAGTTAATACTCATGATCGCCAGCTTGAGCAGTATGGCCGAAAGTACCATCAAGATTTTGACTTCGACTAAAGTCTAATATTTCTAATTATTTTATTTAGACCTCGTATAAATATAGTGAGTGACTGTGTAAATAAAATTAGAACGCTAATTAATTTATAAAAAGATGAAATCTGTGAGCTTAAAGATTGTTTATAAAGTAACTCGAAGTTAGAGTGGCGAAGCTTGTTATCAAGTTGTTAAATTTCACAGATCTAGTTTAAACGCTCTAATAAAAAAGTGGCGCAAAGCTACTGAAATTTAAACCAATAACGAAAACATAAAGGATTCTGGAATATGAATATGCAAACCAATGCAGCAACATTCGTGCTGGAAAACCAAGTCGACACCGCCTTTTTACAGTCTTTTAGTGATGCATGGAATAACCATGATATTGAAGCGCTAATGTCGTTTATGACCGAAGACTGTGTCTTCCACACCGTGGCAGGAGAAGGCGAACTTGGAAACACTATTGAAGGGTACGAAGCCGTTCGCAATAGCTTTGAATTGGTTTGGCAGAACTTTCCAGATGCAGCTTGGAGCGACCCTGTCCACTTTGTGTGTGGTGACCGCGCGGTAAGTGAATCAACGTTCTCTGCGACTAACCCTGATGGCACCGTCATCGAAGCTCGTATGGTTGATGTGTTTACCCTGAAAGATGGAAAAATCAGCGTAAAAAATGCCTTCCGTAAAACACGACCTCTTTTGACTCCCAGCAATACTCCCAAGAGCTAGACACGAAACCAAAATCAGTCCACGTGTTATGACTAGGAGAGTCGAATTATGAGTTTAGTAATGGAACAACCGGCAGCCGATGTGCCGCCAAAGGTGAAAAGCACCCAAGCACAAGAAAGTACCCAAGCAAAAGAAAGATACGACCCAAAATACGATCCACTTAAAGACAAGAGCCCAGGTCACGGCAAGGAATACGCCCCGACTTATTGGGTAGATACCGCAGGCGCGCCACCTGAAGATGATGGCCCAATTACATCGGATATGGATGTGGATGTGGCGATAATCGGTTCAGGCTACACAGGCCTAAGCACCGCGATACACCTTGCTGAAATGTACGGCATTAAAGCGACTGTGATTGAAGCTAACCGTATGAGTTGGGGCTGCAGTACCCGAAATGGTGGCCAGGCTCAGTGTGCGTCAGGACGTTTGAAGCGTTCTCAGTGGATTGAACGTTGGGGACTCGAAACCGCGCTAAAAATGCACCGCGAATGCGTCGATGGTATGAACACGTTTAAGTCTCTGATCAAAGACATTGATTGTGACCCACAGCCGGGCGGCCACTTATACGTCGCCCATCGTCCCAAAGTGATGGCAACACTTGAAAAAGAAGCCAAGTTGCTGCGTGACACGTTCGATTACGATGCGCAGATTTTAGATGAGGAAACCGTAAAGCGTGATTACGTTGGTGACCAAGAAGCGGCAGGCGCAATGCATGAGCCAGAAGGTATTGGCATCCATGCAGGGAAACTGGCTTTTGGTTATCTAAGAAAGGCGAGAGCACTCGGCGTAAAAGTTCACCCAGCAAGCCCTGTGATGGGTTGGGAAACACGTAACGGTGTGCATTATCTGAAAACGCCAGGTGGTGTTGTGAAAGCTCGCTCTGTTGGTGTTTGTACCGGTGGGTATACCAGCCAAGGTTTGCATTCAGAGCTTAAGAATCGCCTATTACCCGTACTTTCTAATTCGATGGTGACACGTCCGTTAACTCAAGACGAAATTGCTGCGTGTAACTTCAAAACCAATCAGGTGATTACTGATACCAGAATCCTGCGTCATTACTACCGTTTGTTACCGGATAACCGAGTGCAGATTGGTACACGCAGTGCCATCAGTGGCAAGAACGCACCTGAAAAGAAATACGAAGATATGTTGAGATCGGATTTAACCCGAAAATTCCCTTCTCTCGATCAGATCAAAATCGATTATTCATGGTGGGGTTGGGTTGATGTTAGCCACGACATGATGCCAAGAATCTATCAGCCGAATCCAAAGCAATCCATATTCTACGCACTAGGGTATGGCGGCAATGGTGTGATGTACTCCGCTCAAGCAGGCAAGCGCCTTGCTCAGTGGATTGCAGGTGAAGGTCATAAGCTTGACTTGCCAATATTTGAATCAAAACTTCCGTTCCCCAACGTAAGGGAAGTGGTGGAATCTGAGATGTTTGCACCATTTCGAAGAGTAGGGCAGCAGTTCCTTTATCAGTGGTATTCGTTAAAGGATGAAGTGCTTTAACTACTCGAACATTGTTTCCAAAATAGGGAAATAGAACTACGACCAGGAAAGTTGTACCAGGTCACCTTGTGAGCAAAGTACAGGCAGGAAGTCTGTATGATATGAAAGGTTAAGACTATGAAATTTATTAAAAATAAAATTATTGCTGGCGTCACAATTGTAGCAACAGCGATGCTATCTCATACCGCGGCAGCAGCAAATTTTAAAATGGCTATCGGCGATGCTGCTGGTGGTACGCAGTGGGAACTAGCGACATCATTTTCTGAATTGATGGAGCAAAAAACAGACGGTAAAGTCAAAATCGACTTGTTCCCGAATGGTCAATTGGGCAATGAGCAAGATACCGTCAACGACGCGGCAATCGGCCTTCTCGACTTCTCTGTATTGGCGATCAACAACGTAACGCCTTTCTCTCCAACGGTTGGTCTACTGACCATGCCTTATGTTATTCAAAGTGCAGAAGAAGCGGTGCTATTAACTCAAGGCCAAGTCGGTCAAGACCTTGTCGACAATACTATCCGTGACGCAGGCGTTCGCATCGTAGGTTGGGCTTATTCTGGTTTTAGGGTTTTGACTAACTCGAAAAAATCCGTAGCTTCGCCAGCCGATCTAAAAGGGTTAGTGATTCGTGTCCCTCGTAACGAAATCATGATTGCTTCTTACCAAGCATGGGGCGTAAACCCAACACCAATGGCATGGTCAGAAACCTTTACTGGATTGCAACAAGGTGTGGTTGATGGTCAAGATAACCCATACATCACTGTTCATGCGATGAAGTTCAATGAAGTACAAAAGTACGTAACAAACCTGCGTTACATCTTCTCACTTGAGCCGTTAATCGTCAGTGAAACGGTCTTCCAACAACAGACACCTGAGATGCAAAAGATCATTCTTGAAGCGGGTCAGGAAGCAACAGAACACAGCTTTGCTTATCTAGAGAATACTGAAAACAAGATCCGTGAAGAGCTACAAGCAAAAGGCATGGTATTCACAGACCCAGCAGACAATGAGAAAGAGTGGATTAGCAAGGTAACGAAATCAGTTTGGCCTAAGTTCTATTCAAGCATTGGTGGTAAAGACAAGCTAGACGACGTTCTTGAGTTACTAGGTAGAAAGTAACGATTAGATACGCCCTATCTGCTGTTCTCCGCTACTTAATCACCTAGCGATAGAGCAGTGAGATAGGGCATTTACATGGCTTTACTCGTTGATCTGTTTAGTACCTGATCTGCTCAGTACCGCGAGCGACTGGTTGTCATGTGGAAATCAACATTGGAGGTTATATGTCAGTCGCTAAAACTATAAAAAAGCATCTTAACAACATCGAGGAATATACCTGTTGTCTGTTGCTAGCAAGCTTTGTCTTATTACTGTTCACACAAATCCTTACTCGTCAGCTTTTCGATTACTCCATACCTTGGGGTGATGAAGTCGCGACTTACATGTTCGTTTGGTTTGCCTATCTAGGCGCCGTTGTGGCGGCCAAAATGTCGGCGCATAACCGAGTCAGTTTTCACTTCAAGTTCTTCCCTCCGATTGTTCAGACCGTCTGTGAAACCATCGCTGACTTCTTATGGTTGCTGTTCAACGGTTACTTTGTCTACCTCAGCTACGATTTCGTGTTCAACAAAATGAACCTGTTTTGGAAGTCTCAGACAACAGGCATCCCAATGAAATACTTCTATATGATTTTGCCTATCGCGTTTTCGTTGATGATGATTCGAATTATCTGGAACAACTATGAGCGTTTGTTCAAAGGCGCTAAAAACGAAGATCCTGAAGTCAAAGAACTGCGCAAAATGACGGCACAAAAATCATCACAGTAGTCGTAATAGAGAGATGTAATAATGGAATCCTATTTAACTCTAATTTTATTTGGTGGCTTCTTAACCCTGTTAATTCTGGGTGCACCAATCACCGTATCACTGGCCGGCGCTTCAATGGCGGCCTATATGTTGCTCGACAAAAATCCTATCGCTTTAGTACAGATCGCGTTTACTTCGGTGGGTAACTTCCCGTTAATGGCGCTGCCGGCCTTTGTTCTTGCTGGCGCATTAATGGAGGCGGCGGGTATCTCCAAACGTCTGGTAGATATTGCAGAGAGCTTAGCCGGCCCCGTGACGGGTGGCCTTGGCGCTGCAACGGTAATGGCGTGTCTTTTCTTTGGAGCTATATCAGGTTCAGGCCCTGCCACGACCGCTGCGGTTGGTATGTTGATGGTACCAGCAATGGTTAAGCGAGATTACGATAAGAGCTACGCCTCCGCGGTGACTGCCGCATCGGGTGGACTGGGTATTATTATCCCACCCTCAATTCCATTGGTTATTTTCGGCATCTCCGCAATGGGATTAATGGCACCGCCAGAGGCCATTGCTCAACACGGACAGTTTGCCTCTTTATCTATCCCTAAACTGTTTGTTGCTGGGGTTGTGCCTGGCTTCATTATGGCGTCGACACTCGTCGTCACTAACTACTTTATTGCTAAACGTGAAGGCTACAAAGGGCTGACTGAAAACTGGTCATTTGGCGAAGTAAGACACTCTTTGCGTCGTGGTATCTGGTCGATACTGGCTCCGTTTTTGATTCTCGGAGGCATCTACAGCGGCATGTTCACACCAACAGAGTCGGCGGTTGTGGCTATCTTCTATTCACTGTTTGTCGGGGTGTTTATTCACCGAGAGTTATCGTTCAAAAGCACGATTAAATCATTGTCGACAACGACATGGATCACCGGACGTGTGTTGCTGATTCTATTCGCGGCAACGGTATTTGGTCGCTTGTTAATAGAACAAAAAATTCCAGTTGTGGTGGCGGAGTCACTGTTAGGGTTCACTGACAACATGTACATGGTGTGGGCACTGACTATTGTGTTGCTGCTTTTCGTTGGCATGTTCATGGAAACGTTAGCCGCGATCATGATTATCGTACCGGTCTTGCTGCCAATTATGTACATGCTCGGCGCGGATCCTACTCACGTTGGTATTGTGGTGGTATGTACGCTCTCGATAGGATTTGCTACGCCGCCACTCGGTGAAAATATCTTTGTCGCCTCAGGGATAGGCGGAGCCACGGTCGAGCAGATTACCGCGAAGATCCATCCCTTTGTGCTTGCATCCGTCATTGGCGTTTTCGTTATCGCTTTCTTCCCGCAAATTACGCTCTGGCTACCGTCCTTAGTGGGCTATTAGGAGAAGTCACTATGAATATATCAAGAATTATCCTTATTGGTTGTGCCGTATTTGCAGTAATCAGTGGCATTGGACTACGTGCCGAACATTCAGAAACAGCAAAAGAAAACGAGCCAGTTAATGTGCTCGATATTTCAGAGCCACATGTCGTCAGCGATGCTGAAAGAAGAGCCAAAACCCTGCTTGCTAAAGCGGTTGTCCATGTACAAAAGGATGGCGATGAGAGTGTCAAAGACTTCATGAGTGATGCCGAATATATAGACGGTGAGCTCTATGTGTTTGCTCTTGGTATTGATGGCCAATTCCTTGCCAGTGGCGGCTCTTCAATGGTGTTGGTGGGCGACAGTGTTTTGGATACTCAAGACGTTTACGGTAATCCTTTTTTCCGTGAAATGATCACTAAGGCTGTGCACAACGGGTTTGGCGAAGTTCAGTACCATTGGACCAATCCGACTGACCGCATGGGCGAGCCTAAAACCACTTTCTTTGAACGTGTGGGTGATGTGATTGTTGCCGTGGGGTATTACCCAGAACGCTCTAGTGCAACAGAAGCTAAGCGATTATTGGCGCGAGCGATGGCCGCGATAGTGGAATCAGAGCAGGACAGTCTCGCCGAGTTCAATGATACCGAAGGCAGCTTTGTTGAGGGAGACTTGTATGTGTTCGTGATGGATATGAGCTCTGGAAAGCTGCTCGCGCACGGTGTATCCCCTGAGCTTGTTGGGCGTTCACACAACGAAATCCTAAGCCCTGATGATAAGCCAATTCTCACTGAGATGTTAAACCTAGCGAAAGAAAATGGCCGAGGCGTTTATATCTATCAATGGTTAAACCCGCTGTCGAGCAAGGTGGAAACCAAGCACACTTACTATCGAGTGATCGACAATAAGCTGGTTGGTGTTGGTTATTACACAAATTCAAACAACACGTAAAAGTGTTTCTACTGAGCCCTCAACCCAGTTAGATAAAGGGCTGGGGGCTCAAAATGCCAGTTTGTGTAAAAAAGCAATTTAGTAAAATTAACACTGTGAAATTTTTGTTGTGAAATTGTTTCTAAAATACAAGTAGTATGAAATACATGGAAGCAACACAGTAAAGAACAATTTTGAAAAGGGTCAATCAGGATTTTTGACCGACATGAAATTCAAAGCCGTAAGAGGGAAAGACTATGAATATGCTGACACTAGACAAAACAGAACTTCACAGAAACCATTCAACATTTATTGCTGAAGCTGTCTTTGCCGTAGAAATGGTGAAAGCAGACAAGCAGCTCGAAAAACAAAAAATGGCGAAACAGTTGCTTGATACTCTATTTCCTCTTGAGGCTGGTTCACACGAAGACGCAGTGAGCTATGAGATTGACTACCGACATGTTCAGGTTTACTTCAAAAATGGCGAACATACTGGCCTAAAACGAGCGAAGCATTTTGTTGCTTTCACGGGCGATAAGTCTAAGCCTTCAGCAATCCTATTTCGTGATGAAAGCGGTACACACGTTGAAGTGACAATCGGTGCTCGTAAAGGCACCGGCTACTTAGAATTGGTTGATATTCAAGATATCCAGTTAGAGACATGCACCACGTTTGGCCAAACTGAGGCGAGCCGTTCTTCTGGTATCCGTCACTGGGTGAGCTTAGTGAAAGGCGATGAAAGCGGTCGACCGAACGCTTCAAGTGAAGATAAAGAGTTCACGGCAAAAAATGGCGAAGACTATAACCTAGGTTTTTGCTTCGCGATCTAATGTGCTGTCTTTGAAATGTGAAGTGCTGCTCTGCTAGACGTAGCACTGACATTTGAATACTGATTTCTCTTTTACCTTTGGTAATTTCCCCGCCCCTATAGCGGGGCTTTTTTGTTAGAGCTATAAATAAATTGGGCTGTTGTTGATTTTATCTTTAGAAAGTTTGAATGAGATTTTACAGTGCGTTATTTTAATTTAAAGCACTGTATTTAAACATTTTTATTTGTTTATTTTATTCTGTTTTTATTGGCTTAACTATCACTATTGACGGTGGTTTGGGTGACTATTGAGCTAAAACTCAGTCAAAATGCTTTGAGCTGTGCTATAATCCGCGCCTTGGGATTGAGCCAATAAGTCCATTTGTCACCAATCATTGTGATTTTTATCGCCTTTTTATTTAGGTGGTGCGGCGAGCCAATCAAGTAGTAATTGGATATGGAGAGCGTCCTTATATTCGTTGATTCGGATATGCGAACATCATAATTTATGAGTTTTAAATCAAAAAAATACAGTATTGATTCTACTGACTATCAAGTTGGTCAAGACAACGTCAGTAAATGGGGCATGGATGTCCATAACACAGTCTTCGTAGCCTCAGTAGGCTTATCTCTTCTCTTCATCATCACTCTTCTTGCTCTTCCTCCTGCAGATGCTAAAGCTGCTATTGATTCTATTAAGGGTGCTGTTTTATCAAAGTTTGACTTCCTCTTTATGTGGGGAGCCAACATCATGCTAGCGTTTGCCGTTGTTCTCGCGTTTTCACCGTTGGGTAAAATTCGTCTAGGTGGCGAAGACGCGACGGCGGATTACTCCATGTCATCTTGGATAGCAATGCTATTCGCAGCGGGTATGGGTATAGGACTTATTTTTTGGGGTGTTGCAGAGCCAACCGCGTTCTTCACGAACTGGTTCGGAACGCCACTAGGTGCAGAACCTTTTACAGAAGCTGGCCGTGAACTCGCTCTCGGTGCGACACTGTTCCACTGGGGTTTTCATGCATGGGCTATCTATGGCATGACGGCACTTTGTCTAGCGTATTTTGTTTATAACAAAGGCTTGCCGCTATCTATGCGTTCTGTGTTTTACCCGATTCTGGGTGAACGAGTATGGGGCAAAACCGGTGATGTGATCGATGTACTGACGGTACTGGTTACATTGTTTGGTCTAGCGACTTCATTAGGCTTAGGTGGTACACAAGCAGCAAGTGGTATCAGCCATGTATTTGGCTTGGAAAACAACATCTTCCTTCAGCAATCTATTATCGTTCTGATCATGGGCTTGGCGATCATCTCTGTTCTACGTGGTATGGACGGTGGTGTTAAGTTCCTAAGTAACTTGAACATGGTTATTGCGTTCGTATTCCTTGGTCTTATCGCTATTCTGAACTTCACAACCGTGCTTGATTCTGTGGCAACGGCGGTGACGGGTTATGCGAATAACATCGTAGCGTTGAGCCAAAGTTCTGGTCGTGAAGACACAACATGGCTGCATGGCTGGACCGTGTTCTACTGGGCATGGTGGGTTGCGTATGCACCTTTCTTCGGTATGTTTGTAGCGCGTATTTCTAAAGGCCGTACGGTTCGTGAGTTTTTACTTTGCGTACTGATTATCCCAACATTGGTAACGTCGGCTTGGATGGCTATCTTCGGTGGCGTGGCTATCGATCAGGTGATTAATCATGTAGGGCAACTTGGCCTTGACCAAGGCATTACAGACGTATCTCTAAGCTTGTTCTACATGCTAGATGCTTACTCGTTCGGTAGCATTTTGTCAGTTCTCGCAGTTGCACTGATCATTGTGTTCTTCGTTACAACGCTAGACTCAGGCTCTATCGTTATCGATGGCATGACAGCGGGTGGTAAATTAGAAGTGCCAGTGAAACAGAAAGTGGTTTGGGCGGTTATCTCAGGCGCTATTGCAATGGTGATGTTGTGGATTGGTGGTACTCAATCTATCCAAGCTCTGCAATCGATCACGATCATTGCTGCACTGCCGTTTACGATCATTCTTCTGATTGGTTGTTTCAGCTTGTTGAAAGGTCTACTGACTGAAGTAGATAAAGGACAAGAAAACGTTAGCGAAACCGCTAAATAAAGTAATCAAGTATGGGGAGTAGATAGTTCGCTAGTTACTCCTTATTAAGTATTATTTCAAAGCTCTCTTGTACTGTGTGCAAGGGAGCTTTTTTATGCCCAAGAAGAAATCAAAGACAAGCAGATAAGACAAAAAAGAGCCACAAGTGAATCGTCACTTATGGCTCTTTTTTAGTTTTAGGGATTCGCTTTAGGAGACTAGCTATTAGGGAGCTCGCTATTAAGTGCTTGGTGCGAGGTCTTAAGTAGTCGCTTAAGCGTTTAATTCGTGTTGGATTACGTAATCCAAAGCACCGACTACCGCAGCAACTTGAGCGTCATTACACTCTTCATCTGTTACTTTATCGCTGTCTGGGTAAACCTCAGTGGTTGTGCCGTACTTACAATCAGTCACACCACCACACAAGCCTAGTTTCTTCATAGGGTAGTTGATCACGCCATGTTGGGCGACTTCAGAACCAATGATCTTGCCGTCTGCATCTGCTGGCGCAATGTGCGTTACTTTTTCAACTGAAGCAATTACCGCCGCTTGGAACTCAGGCTGTGGATTTTCAGTATCACCAACCGTGTAGAAACCGTCTGGGATCATACCTTCGATGTACTCAATGCCATCACGCGCTGCGAGTGCCGGGCGGAATTCAGTTTCATCAGAATCCGTCGTCTCATGCAGATCAACGTGAACCAATACTTCTGGCAAAGAGGCCACTAATGCACGTAGGTTTGCTGATTCTTCTGCTGGCGTACCGTCGTAGAAAGAGCGGTTTGGATCGACAGCATTTGGGTTCCAACGGTTGATCACTTCATAACCCCAAGGGCTCACACAAGGTGCAACAACAATGTTGAAGTGCGCTGAGTATTGTTCTGCTTGAGTTGCGGCGAATTTGATCGCGCCATGCACACCACTGGTTTCGTAACCGTGAACACCACCCGTTACAAGGATCGTCGGTTTTGATGCGTCCCAGTTTTTGCTTTTTATTGCAAAAAGAGGGAAGCGAGCTTCATCGTAGCTCAGTGCGCCGTATTGCTCGATGTCAAAGCGGTCTGCCAATGCTTGGATTTTTGGCACGACTTCTTGCTGGTATTCACGCTTAACGGTTCTTTGAGCGAACCATGCTTGACGTTCTGCTTCTTGCCATTTTTGTCCTGGCTTACCAATTGGGTAGGAGTAAGTACTTTCCATTATTTATATCTCTTTGGGGTACGTTGCGATTAAATGAGAATAATCAGCAGAACAGTATCGTGCAACTCTTATTGAGTAGGCTTATGTTACAAACGATTGGTATTTTAAATAATGTTCCGTAGAAGTGTTCGTCTATGGTGTTTTTGACTCAAAGTTAGTGTTGTATTTACGAAACGAAGGAAGACAGGCAACCGGTTTTGGTTGCGCCTTGAACGTTTTCTGAATGACAAACCGTATTCCGACCATGCTCCTTCGCATAGTATAAGGCTTCATCCGCACGCTTAATCATATCTGTCATTTTATCTTCTGAACGAAGTTGAGAAATCCCAAAACTTGCCGTTAAATGATTACTTTGCTGTCGCCAAAATTTGCTTTCTTCAACAATCAATCTTAGTTTCTCAGCTACTTTGTATGCATCATTAATATTGGTGTCAGGTAGCATAATTAAAAACTCTTCACCTCCAAATCGGAAAGGGACGTCGGCTGCTCGTAGATTATCGAGCAGAACGCGTCCCATTCTTTTCAATACACAATCACCAATTTGGTGACCATATTGATCATTTACTTGCTTGAAATGGTCGAGGTCGAGAATTATCACTGATAGAGGGTGTTGATGCCTTGCGCTGCGCATCCATTCTCGTTTCAGCATGTCATTCATTGCTCGACGATTATAAAGGTTTGTCAAACTGTCTTTCATTGAAGAACTATAGAGAGACTGCATGATCCTCGCATTGAGAAGCCAGTTGTACGTAAAGCCTAGTGTGCTCAGTAAGATTGCGTTCATGATAATAGCCAGTTGGTGAATGTCACTGGCTTGTAAGAAATCCTCAATAGTCTGCTCTTTGAGTGTCACCCAAACTCTAAACACCATGAAAAGTGAGTGGACGGCAAATACGGCGATTAATAGATACAGTGCCGCTTTGACATCGGCCATAGTCCCTGTGTTGATGACTAACATGCTAGCTATCGTACATAGAGTGATGTAGAGGCTCATTGTCACGACACGTGCATTGGTTGAAGTTTCAAAAAAGGTGAAGTAAATCAAGGCAACCATAACGATGGGTAATACAGCCAACACGATTTTTGTGTAAATGGTAGGGGACTGCCTTAATTGAGTAAGACTAAATACCATCAACGCGAAACCTGTAGCGATTGTTATATTGGCAGTGATTTTTGAAAGCCATGGTGAGATATGAGGACCAAAACTCAGCAAAGAGAAGCCCGCCATGAATAAAAGTATGGAACAAATAAAGCTGCGCATTCCCAGAACACGTGTTTGATTTTGTTGTTTAATTATCAGACCAATACAATATGTACCAGACAAGAACACCATAATTAAACACAGAGTGCGTATATCTAAGCCTAGATTCATACTTAACCATTATTCTTTTTATCATTAACCTCATTAAATATGAGGTCATGAGATAAGGTTAGATGCTAATGGCCGAGAATCAAGCGAATTAGATTAGAAAGAAAAAAAGCCTTTCACTTATGTGAAGGGCTTTTTAATAAGTGTTTTATTTGACTGCGTAGAATCTATTTAACAGACCATGCAATCGTCTCGCCGCCACGGATTGGCACTACGATGTCTGAACCGAAAGGCATGGTTTCAGCAACGTTCCACTCTTCTTTAACAAGAGTGATAGTGTCCGTGTTACGTGGGATACCGTAGAAGTCAGGGCCGTTGTGGCTTGCAAACGCTTCTAGGTTCTCAATCTTACCTTCTAAGTCGAATACTTCAGCGTACAGTTCTACCGCTGCGTGCGCAGTGTAAGAACCGGCACAACCACATGCTGACTCTTTTGCGCCTTTAGCGTGTGGCGCAGAGTCTGTACCCAAGAAGAACTTCTTGCTGCCGCTTGTTGCAGCTTCGATAAGCGCTAATTGGTGCGTGTTACGCTTCAGAATAGGAAGACAGTAGAAATGAGGCTTAATGCCGCCAACCAACATGTGGTTGCGGTTGTAAAGCAGGTGGTGAGCTGTGATGGTTGCCGCTACGTTGTCGTTAGCATTCTTAACGAAAGTCGCTGCGTCTGCAGTAGTGATGTGCTCTAGAACGACTTTCAGGTTAGGGAAATCGTTCACAATTGGTGCTAGCACTGTGTCTAGGAACTCTTTTTCACGGTCAAAGATATCAACATCGTGAGCTGTTACTTCACCGTGTACCAGCAGCAACATACCCACTTCTTGCATTGCTTCTAACACGTGGTAAATCTTTTGTGCAGACGTTACGCCTGAATCAGAGTTAGTTGTCGCGCCCGCTGGGTAAAGCTTTGCTGCCACTACTGCACCAGACTCTTTCGCTTTGCGAATTTCATCAGGTGTTGTGTTGTCTGTCAGGTAAAGTGCCATTAGAGGCTGGAATTGCTCGCTTGGCTGCTCTGCCATGATGCGTTCACGGTAAGCTAAAGCCATTTCGGTATCGGTTACCGGTGGGATGGTGTTTGGCATGATTAACGCTCGACCATTGTAGCGGCTGATATCGCGCACTGTATCTTTTAATACTTCGCCATCGCGTAGATGAACGTGCCAGTCGTCAGGACGAGTAATCGTAAGTTGTGTCATTGAAGGCTCCCACCATTTGAAGTGTTATGTAGTTGGAGCCTAAACTCGGCGAAATCTGTGAAAGCAATCGCTTACGTTTAGGCGACAGGATGATAGTGGAAAAGCACTTTCATTTCATCCTATTTTTAACTCTTCAGGGCTAGGAGCTTGTTTTTATGAGTATTTTATTCGGTATTAATTCTCGGAGGTGGTCGGAGACGGGTTAACGAGTCGCCACCCAGAGTCCGTGAATCATTCCTGGTACCCAGAAGAAGAAAGTCAGGATGATGTTAATCAATAGGTCTTTACCTGCGCCACGAGCGAAGAACACGCCAACAGGCGGAAGTAGTACACACAAGATGATAATGACGAGTTTGTTCATGATAAATCCTTTTTATTCAATGAAAGTTCAATGCAGTAATCGTGTTCAGAGTATAGAACGTATGGAGAGTGTTACTGCATTGCTGCCTTAATGTATCAAAATAGAAAGCTAAACATCTCAAGATAATAGCTTAGTATCAAGTGTTTAATGCCTGCCAGTTTATCTATTTATAACCATTTGTTAGCATTGGGACAAACAACAAACATTGGAATCGTTATGTCGCAGCTACCGTCAGATCAAAAGGCTTCACAGCAAGTGCCTTCTCTATCTCAAATCAATGTATTTCCGGTTAAGTCAGTGGGCGGGATTGCGCTCTCTTCTGCTTGGGTCGAAAAACAAGGTCTTACTTTCGACAGACGCTTTATGTTGGCGTTGGCTGATGGCTCAATGGTGACGGCACGTAAGTACCCTAAAATGGTCAAGGTATCTTCTAGCTTGCAACCAGATGGTTTGATCTTCACTTATGAAGGTAAAGAAGCGCTGCGCCTAAAGTATGCGAGCTTCAAGATGCAAGAAGCACCAGCAACGGTGTGGAAAGACAGCTTCACGGCATACACGACATGTGATGAAGCCGATGATTGGTTCAGTGATGTGTTGGGCGTGCGCGTTGAGCTACTGTTTTCTGGCGATCAATCGAATCGTGTTCGAGAAAAGCTCGGTCATAATGTGAGCTTTGCCGACGGTTACCCAATGTTAGTGATCAGCCAAGCCTCTCTTGATGAACTCAATCGCCGCAGCCCTGAAACCCATTCAATGGATCAGTTCCGCACCAACTTTGTTGTTTCCAACACAGAACCTTTTGCTGAAGATAGCTGGAAGCGTATCCGAATTGGTGAGGTTGAATTTGAATCCGTTAAGCCTTGTGAACGATGTATCCTAACCACGGTTGATGTCGAGAGTGGCGAGCTTAGAGCGACAAAAGAGCCGCTTAACACCTTTTCATCATTCAGAGCCAACGAGCGCGGTGGCGTTTTCTTTGGCCAGAATCTTGTGGCTAAAAATGAAGGTTTAGTCAAAGCCGGTGATGTCGTTGAAGTACTCGAAACCAAAGAGAAAGAGCACTATGAAGACACTTGGGTTGAGTCGTTACATTTAACGTGTGTTGAGCGAGAAGAGATCGCTCGTGACTTTACGACCTTTTGGTTAGAGCCTGCCAAAGAAAACCATTCATTGCCAAGCTATCAGCCAGGGCAACATCTACCGATTGAGATGGTGATTAATGGCGAAAAAGTGTCTCGTCGTTACACGTTATCTTCTAGTCCTTCACGCGCAGGTCGGTTGGCGATTTCAGTGAAGCGAGTGGACGATGGTCAAATCTCAAACTGGCTCAATGATCATTTCCAAGTGGGCGACACTCTAGTTGCTCAAAACCCAGATGGTGCGTTCTACTTAGAAGCAAATCCAACGCACCCGTTACTGCTTTTGTCTGCAGGAAGCGGTATTACGCCAATGTTGTCGATGCTGCGTTACTTGGCAGACCATGGTCAAATTGATGATGTGGTTTTCTATCATCAATGTAGCAGCGAAGAAGACATCCCTTATCAAGCAGAGATCGATCAAATTGCCAATGAACATCGAGGCTTACAGGTGATTTACTCACTAAGCCAACCAACGAAAGAGTGGGATGGTTTATCAGGCCGTTTGAGCGTGTCTCATGTCGCTAAAATTGAAGAGCTACATAAGCGTCAAGCATTCGTATGTGGTCCTGACGGCTTTATGGATAATGCCAAGAAACTGCTGATTCAAATGGGGCTTAACCCTCAACATTATCATCAAGAAGCGTTTGGTGTTGCTCAGTCTACCGAAGAGGCGGTAAAGCAGCTGCAGTTAAGTGTCAATGGCTACTTGTTCGAAGGGAATAATCAGTCAACCTTGCTAGAGCAAGCAGAGTCGGCGGGTGTGTCTATCGCTTCAAGCTGCCGTGCTGGTTTCTGTGGCGCTTGTAAAGTGACCCTCGAGTCTGGGCAAGTTCATCAACCTGATGTGCCTGCATTGCAAGAGCATGAACGCAATATGGGTCAGATACTGGCGTGTTGCAGTGTGCCTCAAACCGATATCGAAGTTGTTGATTAACGACACGTTCGGTCAAAAGAAAAAACACTAAATAGAAAAGGCCGGAAGTTCGTTAAATGAACTTCCGGCCTTTTTGATTCTTAGATTAATTCAAAAATTAATCGTAAATCGTTGGGATAGGTTGACGCTTGTGCTGTGTTGCTTTGTAGATGTTTACTAAGCGATCTGATACGTCTTGAGAGACTTCTTTGCCTTCAAGGAAATCATCGATCTGATCGTAAGAAAGATTCAACGCTGCTTCATCGGCTTTCTGAGGGTCAAGCTCTTCTAGATCAGCAGTTGGTACTTTCTTAACAAGTTGCTCTGGAGCGCCCAGCGTTGCTGCTAGTTCACGAACTTGACGTTTGTTCAGGCCGAACAGCGGTGCTAAATCACATGCGCCATCACCGTGCTTAGTGTAGAAGCCAGTAATGTTTTCCGCTGAGTGGTCAGTACCGATTACAAGACCGCCAACGTAACCTGCAATTTCGTATTGTGCGATCATGCGAGCACGTGCTTTTACATTCCCTTTCACAAAGTCGATTTTTGCAGAATCTGTTGGTAGCAGGCCAGTGCCTTCAAGAGCAACATGAGATGCAGCGTGAAGCCCATCAACACCCGCTTTAATGTTTACAGAAACAGATTGAGAAGGCTGAATGAAAGAGAGAGCAAGTTGCGCTTCGTCTTCATCTTTTTGCTCGCCGTAAGGTAGGCGAACCGCGATGAATTGATACTCATTGCTGCCAGAGTTTTCATTCAGGCTGTCGATTGCCATTTGTGCTAAACGGCCACAGGTCGTTGAGTCTACACCGCCACTGATACCAAGGATCAGAGACTTGCAGCCTGACTGCTGAAGTTTCGTTTTAATAAAGTCCACACGACGAGTCACTTCGAAGTGAGGGTCAATTGAAGGTAGTACGCGCATTTCGTCACGAATTAACTGTTCCATTCGTATTCCTTTCCTGCAAGCAAATTAAAAATCTAGTGTTATCATACCTAAATCATCTGATTTAAAAACCTCTTTGCACAAGCTTAGAAAGAGAAGGCAGTAATAAATAATGGAAAAAATAGCCATTTTCGGTAGTGCGTTTAATCCGCCGAGCTTAGGGCACAAAAGTGTGATTGATTCGTTGGCTCACTTTGACAAAATTCTACTTGTTCCAAGTATTGCCCATGCTTGGGGAAAAGAGATGCTAGACTTTGATACGAGATGTCAGTTAGTTAACGCATTTATTAGCGATCTTTCACTGGATCAAGTGGAGCTTTCTTTGATCGAAAAGAGCCTATTTACTCCAGGTGAAAGCGTCACGACTTATGCAGTGCTCAGTGAACTCCAAAAGTTACATCGTGACGCTGAACTGACGTTTGTTATTGGCCCAGATAACTTCTTTAAATTCTCATCTTTCTATAAATCAGATGAGATTACCAAGCAGTGGTCTGTGATGGCTTGCCCTGAAAAAGTAAAGATTCGTAGTACCGATATCCGCCTTGCTTTGCAAAATGGGAGCAATGTGGCGAAATTGAGTACAAAGTCAGTTACAAAGATATTGCAAGATGGTGAACTGTATACAATAATGTAGATTCACTAATTTAAGAGGTCTGATGACTATGCTAAAGCGCGCGATACCAGCGACGATGATCATTGCAGCATGCAGTATGCCTGCTCACGCTGATTGTGATTTCTTTAGCTTAGATTCGATCATGCTGACTTCTGACGATGAAAATAACTGTTTAGATTTATCTACGAGCCTTGAATCCTTCGGTCAACGTATGATGGAGCTCAGTGGATTAAGCGAAGATGAACCTGAATCGACGGCAGACTATTGGTCTGATTGGGTTATTCAGAGCAAAGATGCGCCTCTATTAACTCAAAGCCTTGAATCTAATTACGTTGGATTAGGTATGTGGTTCCCAGAAGATCTCGAAGATGATCAGTATGATATGTCGACAGAAGAGTGGTTGATGAATCATGGCCTTCAGCTGAGCATAGGTTTTGGCGAGAAAGTCGACGGGCAACCTCGCATGCGATTTGATTACCGTTGGCATGACTCACGAGACGCTGACCTCATGATGCAGGTTGAATTGCCGTTCTAGACCGTTAGGTTATTAATCGATGCTAAGAATTAAAAAGCCGCAAAAACTGAGTTTTTGCGGCTTTTTAGTATCTGGTTTGTTGCTTTCATATTAGCTATAACTTATCGCTGAGCTATAAATCTTCACCAAAAACAAGCATGCACAGCTGTTCAAACTCTTCTTCTTTGCCTGAGAACAAATCATCAATCACAAGTGCACGTTTCTGACCCGACTGCATACGTTTCTTTGCCTCGCGCATTACCATCACCAAGGTGTGTTCTTGCGGTAGGTTCGAGTCATCGATGTTCCACTGATTGAATCGCTGAGACAAAGCACTTTCGCAAAGCAGTGGCTTAAATGCCAACACTTCTTGCTTGAGAACAGAAAGCATATCTTTAAACGCTTGCTCCGTATTATTGGCATTTGAAGCGCGAGCTTTGGTTAGCTCCAACTTTTCCAGTAACGCAGAAGAGAGGTTGGTTTGCGTGATGTATCCTGCTTGTCTCGGGAATGAGTCGGTCAAACGAACTGAGAAATCGACACGATTAACCTGGGTGTTTGGAAAGTAGGTCAGTGATGTTAGGCAGTCATATGGAATCCATACACTCTGGCCTGGCTCGACGGCATACTCTTGTTTACCCAGCTTTATCAAAACCAAGCCACTTTGAACCGATACAAGGCTATGTTTAAGTACTTTTTTGCGAGGTGTAATCACCAAGTGTGAAAAGTAAGCCGATGTATATTCAATAGCGAAGTTCATAGATAGTACCTTAATTTTGGGGCGTCAAGATTACCGTTAATTTTAAAGAATGCCAACAATAACAGGGTATTTTCAATCTTTCTGGTCTGACCTTGTCAAAAGTATGGACTCTGTAGCTGCGAGAAGTCAAAACAACGCGTAGAATGAGCCAGATTTTTATTATTTGAATTAAAAAATGACCTCTCCGACCGATCCATATGTTGATATTCGTCCTTACGGCGATGATGAAATTCCAGCGGCACTAAACCGTCTTATTAATGATGAAGAATTTATCAGTGCGATTCTGCACTATCGTTTTTCAAACCATGCGTCTTGGTTTAAAGCATTAATGAGCCCGATCTTGCGCGTTTACTTGAAAATGAAATGGAGTAAGCTGACCAGCGTTGAATCCATTCAGATTGAAGTTAAGAAATACTTGCGAGATACATTAGCGAAAACCACCAATGGTGTGACATACACAGGTGTAGAGTCACTGGACGCTAGTCAAGCTTACCTGTTTATTTCAAACCATCGCGATATTGCTATGGATCCGGCGTTAGTTAACTATGCATTGCATCACAACAATCACCAAACTTGCCGTATTGCAATTGGTGACAACTTGTTGAAGAAACCATGTGCGACTGAACTGATGCGCCTTAATAAGAGCTTTATTGTAAAGCGTTCTTTGAAAGGGCCGCGCGAGATGATGAAAGCACTAGGGCAGTTGTCTTCGTACATTAAGCATTCTTTGGAAACGGGCAATTCTATCTGGATCGCTCAAAAGGAAGGCCGTGCAAAAGACGGCAATGACTTTACTGAGCCAGCAATCTTAAAGATGTTCCACGTTGAAGGTCGTAAGCAAAAAATCGCATTCCCTGAATACGTGAAGTCGTTGAAGATCGTTCCTGTGTCTATTTCTTACGAAAACGATCCATGTGACATCGCGAAAGCGATCGAGCTTTTTGAGAAAGACGTAAACGGCAGTTACGAAAAGGGTGAATTTGAAGATATCGAAAGTATCATTCAAGGTATCATCGGCAATAAAGGACGTGTTCATGTTGGTTTCGGTCAGGTTATCGACCAAGATTTCGACACTCCAGAAGCTCTTGCTCAAGAGATCGACCGCCAGATCCACGACAACTACAAACTGTTTCCAGTAAACTTGCTGGCAGCGGAAAAAGAAGACGAGTCGATTACAGCAACGGTTAAGCAGGAGTTTGAAGATAAACTATCTGGCTTGCCACAAGGTGCTCGTCAGTACTTAATCGACAGCTATGCGAATCCAGTGAAGAACATTGGTTAACGAGCGTTAGTTAGCTTGTTAGCTGAGTAGTAACTTGATTGAATTGAAAAAGGAGCCTTGGGCTCCTTTTTTGTTTCTGAATTACTACTTGCTGCTGCATTAGAGTTTTAGAGCAATAGAGCATTAGAGCTTTAGGCTGAATTAGCGAGCGACAGCGCCACCGAGCTCTAGACTGGTCGGCCACGTGGTAATCGTGTTACCACCGAGGTAGATATTACCTTTGACTGTCATGGTGTCAGGAAATGTTGTGATCCCAGAACCGCCTATATATAAATCGCCATCAATGACTATCCCGTTTGGTAGCTCTGTCAAAGGCGTACGAATCACGCTCAGGTCGCCTTTCACTCTAAAGCCATTGGGTAGCCTCTGGAGGGGAGTATCCGTGAGGTTAATAAATCCGCCCACTCTCACACCTCGTGGCCAACTGGTAATCTGACTACCAATCAAGTCGGCATAGCCTTTTATCTTTACTCCCGAGGGAACCCGCGTGAGTTGGCTGTTACCGCCTTTAAGACTTCCGTTTACTTCCAACCCTTTGGGTAGGCGGGTAATCGCAGTGTTCTCAATATTGAGGTTGCCATCAACGATTAACCCTGTTGGCAGTGATGTGTATGGCTTATTTCGTAAATATAAGTTTCCGTAATTATCCAGATGGTTCAATATTTGATACTGATCGAGTGGTTCAGCAGTCACATTTGTTATGGTTAAGGAACCAATAATAAGTGCAATTATTCGGAGCATAACAAGCTTCTTATTACGATAGACGTTAACACTATAAAGAAAAAATTATTCTCGCATAGTGTTTTACTCATTTGTTGGTAGGTAGAAAGGAATAAGAGACAATGAAAGGTAAATTTTCGGTTCGAATAAAGCATCAAATTCTAAAATGCGTTGTGATTCTGACCTCTGCGTTTTGTTCAATATCAGTAAATGCTAATAAAATAATATCAACGCCTGCAAAAGCGGCAGTGGTTGTCACTCAGAGTACTTCACAGCAACGAGTTTGTTATTACAATGATAAGGCATATAGTGTTGGTGCTATCGTTGAGGTCTCCGGTGTTGTGATTAAATGTGCGGCTGAAAATGACTTTGAGACCAATGGTGCTCTAGGTTGGGTTGAAATAATAAAAAAAGACGAGTAATAAACTCGTCTTTTAATTTTATGAGTGTAAGTGCTTATATTAACGCGCTAGAGAGCGAGTCTTAAGTTCGAAAATAATTTTCTCAGCGCTTACTTCAAATTTAAAGCGTGCGTGCAATTCTGTGCTGTCTTCAGTCATCTCTGATGCTTCAAATTCAACATTGCTAGACACTTGCTTTGCTAACTCAACGTACTTAGCTAATTCAGTTTCAATAAGGGCTTTAGAGTTGCCGTAAACCGTTACCTCAGCAACCTCGTCGCCTTCTTTAATGATGAAGCCAATTTCACCTGCGCAACCGCAAGCCTCACATACATCGTTGTTACCAATATCTTGGCTCATAAATAATCCTCTTACAAAGTCTGAGGTTATTCTAACGAGCAATTAGAACTGTATCTACAAAAATTAAAACCTTTGAACTAATTTATACTGGTATGCTATGTTGTTTGTTAAGGTGTTTAATGAATATCTACATTCGCGCCGATAAATATGTATGTGATTTACCTCACGTTTTGTTGAAAAGGAATGTTATTAATTTGTCAGAATATCATTCACTTAGTTGCGTCAGGAATGATTTTATAAGACTATCTATCGCTTGATAGGTATTTATACAATGAATTTTTCGTTGGGTATTTCATATTCTAAGTCGTTATTTAAAATTATCGACTTAGGATTGTAAGGTGATTTTCGAAGAATAATTAGACAAAGTGTCCAAAGAGACATCACTGTAAAATTGTTCGTACATAGTATTTGTGTGCATTTAGTTCTAAATACTTGCGAAAAAACATCTTGCTCACATAATGCTGATAACGATTTTCATTCTGACTTCATTTGATTGAGTTAGATGGATTTACAAAGAGAAGAGCCTGAATATGCCAAAGCGTAGTAAAGAAGATACAGAAATCACGATCCAGAAGATCATGGATGCCGTTGTGGACCAGCTATTGAGATTGGGTTACGACAAGATGTCATACACGACATTGAGTCAACAAACAGGCGTTTCTCGTACAGGTATTAGTCATCACTTTCCTAAGAAAACGGATTTTACTGCTGCTTTAGACGGTCGTATTTTCAAGATGTTTATGGAACACATTGACTTTGAAAATGGCCTTGACGCATTTTCAGCTAGCTGGGTTGCAGCACTTGAAGACGCTGAGTTCCTAGCAATTTTACGTTTACTTTTCCATCATATCGTTACTGCTGAGAGCGCTCATGAGTTCGCTGCAAACGGTATTGACCGTCTATACAAGCTGACTGAAACTCAGTTTGGTGATACTAGCGGTAAAGAACTAGAGTGGTTGATTGGTAAGTCATTGATTCGCATGAGTCAGTAATCAACACACGATAAAAGAAGCTCCTACGGGGGCTTTTTTTGTGTCTGCAATTTCTCTTTCTCTTTCTCTTTCTCTTTCTCTTTCTCTTTCTCTTTCTCTTTCTCTCTCGAACTCATATCGCTTCTGCTATCTTGCTTTGTGCCAAATGAAGTTATTTCTTTTCTTTTTATATGCTTACGCTCGAGTCTTACATTCAACCTCAATTGCGAAAAGTTTAGCAACACTAACTGATTATGTTTATTTCTAGAGCCTCAAACGCTCTGGGTGAGCCGTTTGAGAGCTTATTGCTATGGTTACTAACAAAATTGAGTTTAAGGCGAGAGAGAGGCTGTGAGCCAATAAAAAAGCCTCGACTAAATCGAGGCTTTGAATGGTGTCGGCGTTAGAAGGAACGAATACTTTAAGTGCGCCAGTTTTTGGTTGCGTTTATTGTGCGGGATGAACCTGAGGGAAGCTCATGGTTGGGTGTTTTTCGACGATACTTTTGTATCCGTATACGTCTTCAATCATTGACGGCTTTAGCGCTTCCCAAGGACTTCCATCGCAAACTAAGTGTCCATCCTTCAATACCACTAATCGGTCGGAATATTGAGCGGCTAAATTTAGGTCATGCAACACCACGATAACCGCGGCATTGTGGTTGTCGGCGAGATCTCTCGCGATCTTTAAGGTGTTGTGCTGGTGGGCAAGATCCAGTGCTGATGTGGGTTCATCAAGCATCAAGATACATTGGTCACCAGAATAGTGAAGCTGGGTTAGCACTCGAGCCAAGTGAACACGCTGTTTTTCACCGCCGGATAGCGAAGGGTAGAGCCTTTCACTCAGGTGAGTCACATCGGCAACATCCATTTTTTGACTGGCGATGTTGGTGAGCTTCTTGTTGGACTCTTGCAGAGGGATTCCACCAAGCTCGACAACTTCATGTGCCAAAAATGGGAAGGTCAACGTACTGTGCTGAGGTAGCATAGCCAGATGCTTCGCCAATTTTTGAGAAGGCCACTTGTCTTTGGTGTGTCCAAAATATTGGATATCGCCGTTGCTTGATATCTCTTGGCACAAGGCTTTAAGTAACGTGCTTTTCCCTGCGCCATTTGGCCCAAGCAGTGTGGTTACCTTTCCTGCCTCAATCTCAATAGAAACGCCATCTAATATCACTTTGCTGCCGAACTTCACTTCGATATCGGTCGCTTTTAACGCTGAAGGAAACATTAAAGGATTCTCCCTTTCTGTTGAAATAGAAGGTACAAGAAGAATGGAGCGCCGATAATCGCGGTAACAATGCCCACAGGTAATTCTGCTGGTGCCAGTACCACACGAGAGAACATGTCTGCGGCTGTTAGCAGTAGTGCGCCTAGTACTGCTGACAATGGCAAAAGAACTCGGTGATCTGGGCCTGCCAACATACGACCTAAATGAGGGATAACGAGCCCGATGAATCCGATCATGCCAGACAGGCTCACTGTGATACCAACGCCTGCGGCTGTCAGTAGAATGAGCTTTCGTTTGAGTTTTTGTACTGGAATGCCAAGGTGTTGTGCTTCTGACTCACCTAAGAGCAGGGCATTCAGTGACATCGCTTGACGGTAAAAAACAATAAAGAGTGCTACGAGCGTAACTGCAGCAAGCAAAATGCCTGACCACTTCGCTCCTGCTAGTGAACCCATCGACCATAATGAAAGATCACGCAGCATTTGGTCATCAGCGATGAAGTTCAAGAACCCAATACCAGCGCCAGAGAGCGCACTGATCGCCACACCCGCCAACAACATGATGGTGACAGAAGTGCCGAACTTACCCGTGCCTAGTTTATAGACCAAGAGTGTGGTTAAAGCGCCACCAAGAAAAGCGAACACAGGAACCGCAGCAAAGTTCATGAAAGCAGGGTATTGAAGCGATAGCTGAGAGAAAAGTACGATGGCCAGTGCTGCGCCTAGCGCCGCACCAGCAGACACACCAATGATCCCTGGCTCAGCAAGCGGGTTTCTAAATAGCCCCTGCATGACGGCACCACATAATGCGAGAATCGCGCCGATTAGCATACATAAGATGGTTCTTGGTAAACGGATTTCTTGAATCACCAAATTGATGTGTGGGGCTAAATCATTGTTTGGTTGGAGTAAGCTCGCTGCACTGTCAGCTAAGCTAATGTTCATTGGCCCAACGGTAATTGAGAACAGTGCGACGAAGACTAGGGTAGCCCCTAGGCCTAACATCGATGTTTTCAGTGGGACGGATCGTAGCAACATAAAGGGCCTCAATGTCCATCGCTAGCTTCAATATCCATCACCAACATTGCGGAAAAGCGGGTAGGTAATGGAAACTGAGCTAGCAACAGTAAGAATAGGGTGGTCGAGTTATAGCGGGTAGATAAGTTATAACGGATAGATAAGAGCGTTTAATCGCTTGGCTTCTGAAAGGCTTTCGAGGCCAAGTCCGCCGACTAATGCACTGCCTTTTACGGTAATGATTTGCTTGTTCATGCCAGCAGGAGTCGCTGCTAACATAGGCAGCGATTTAAGAATGGCGTCAGCGCCGCCCATTTTTTTGTAGCTGCGGCCACTCACCAAGATGACATCAGGCTGCATTTCAACGAGTGATTCCATCGATAGTGGTTTGTAAGACGTCAGGTTTTTAGCCGCAGGGTTTACACCGCCAGCCAATTCAATGATCGCGTTTGGTGACGTTTCACCGCCAGCAACGTTCGCCGGGCGACCTTCATGCAATAATAAGAACAGAACTTTCTTCGCTTCGTTGTTGGGTACTTGGTTTGCTTTTAGTGCCGCAATCTTCTTATTTACTTCAGCTTTGACTTGCTGTGAGTGAGCTTCGGTGTGGGTAATTTTTGCGATCTGGTCGATACGCTTTAATAACCCCTCAACGTTTGCTTCGGTGTTAACGATCTCGACATCGACACCGGCAGATTTCAATTGAGAAATCGCGTTGTCTGGCCCCATTTCATCCGAGCCAATCAGTGTCGTTGGCTCTAAGGCAATCAAGCCTTCTGCTGAAAGGTTTCGGTGGTAACCAATCTTCGGCAGGTTCTCTGCTTGAGGGAAATGGCTGGTCACATCAATCGCCACTAACTGCTCTTCAGCGCCTAATGCTAAGACCAATTCAGTCACAGCACTGCCTGCACTTATGATTCGAGGTTGTTCTACGTCATTGGCCATTGCCGTTGGCGCAGTCAGTGCCAAGCTGATTGCAGCTACTGAAAGGAGATGTCTCTTGGTCGTTAATTTATTGAGCACGTTTAAGTTGTTCATAATCATTTCTTTATATTATCTACTTGTTTCGCGAAGATTCTCAGTGAGCAGTCCGTTCGCATTGTGAGTTCGTATCGATAGAGAGGTTTAGTTCTGCTTCTTTGGTGTTAGTCATCAAGAGCCAAACTTCATGAAAATAGAGAGTTGTTCTAGCCATCTTCAGTGAGCAATTGAGTCGCTGGTATTCCGTTCTCTTGAAGGAAAGACAGCAATTTCACTAGGTTCTCAACGTTGGCGGCTTTATCTGCACCAATGATGATCGGCTTCTTGTCTGATGTGCCTGTTTCTTCTAGCAATGCAATCTTGAAGTTTTCCCAGTCGATGTACTCTTGGCCGTTAATCGCCCAGTAGGGTTCGTGGTCTAAGATATTGACGCTAATCGAATCTTTATGAACTTCAGAAACGTTCTTAATATCAGAGCTCGGCAGTTCGACTTCTAATGACTCCAACTTCACCGATGCTGTCAGCAGCAGGAAAACCATCACGATAAAAATGATGTCGAGCAGCGGTGTTAAGTCCGGAGCTAAACTTTGTGTTTGAGATGAGTGGGGCGTTTTAATCATGCTTGTCTCGCATCACCGACAGCGACTTTGTTTAATGATGAATCTTTAGTTTCGTCAGACTGATTAGTTTGAATCGACATGCCTTCTAACCACACATTCACATAATTCAAAGTATGTTCTAGCTGCGCCAAAACCCTATCGGCCCAAAGTCCAAGCAGTTGAGACCCTGAGATCGCAGGCAGTGCAATCATCAAACCTGCCGCTGTGGTTCTCATTGCTAAGCCAAGGCCGTCAGCTAGATCATTTGGTGTAATACTTCCGGTGGTAGCAGCTACACCTTTAAACATCTCAATAAGACCAAGCACCGTACCAAGCAAGCCAATTAGTGGACTGATCACGCCAATCAAACCAAGCAGCCTTAAACCTGCATGAAGCTGGTGGCGTTTTTCTTGTAGCCAGATGCCTGCTGCATCTTCACGTAGTCCTTTCGAAAAAGAGTGGTGAGCAAGCAACATCGAGACGCCCTTGTACAGCAGCGGTCTTTTCCCTGAAATAGACTGAGCGAGATCCTCAATCTCTTTGCTGTTGGTTGGCGAGATCTGATTGAGCTCGCGACGAATGGCGCGTTTGCCAACACCAATGCTTAACATCACTTGGAAGACACGTTCAGCGATGATCATTGCTGTTAATGCTGAGCAGATGAGAAGAGGCCAAGTCATTAAGCCAAGTTGATCTTGTAAGTAACTGATTTGTTGCATGATTAATCCAACCTAAAACGAACAGGTATTTGTACACGGTGAGCAATCGCTCGACCATTGACAGTGTGAGGTGAGAATTTCCATTGTTTAATGGCGTCTAAAGCGGCGTTGTCGAGCATTAGTGCGCCTGATGAATTTACTAATGCTTGTTTAATTTGTTTGCCCTCAGCGTCTAACCAGACCTCATAAGTAGCGACACCTTCAACGCCACGACGTCTAGCTTGGCGTGGGTAATTTGGTGGTGTGGGGCGTGAAGAAAAAGAGGGCTTAGTGACTAATACGGGCTCTTGGTTTGATACGCCTTGGCTTACTTCCTGAGGTTGATTGGCTGATTCGTCCATATTCTTATCGACTTTCTTGTCGGCCAACTTTTCTGGTTGAGGCGTTGGTTTGGACTTTGGTTCTGGGCGTTCTTTCTTAACGACCTTTTTCTGAGTCACTGGTTTCTTTTGAATCGGCTTCTTTTCAACAACCTTTTTCTCTACTTTCTTGGGTTGAGGTTTATTGGTGATCGCTTTTTTCTTTGGTGTCGGTTTGGCTTGCTTTGGTTCGACTGCCTTGGGTTCGACAGGTTTAGGTTCAGCTTGTGAGACCGTTTCTTTGATTGGTTCTGGTTCAACCGGCTCTGTGATGGTTTTTTGTTGAGCTGGAGAAGGCGTGCTCTTGGGAGTGAAGTTGATCGATACCGTGTTCGATTGGCTACCTGCAGGCATCGCGAATACTTTGGATTCTTGAGCAACAAATAATAGCGCCGCATGAATCACTAACGATGCACCGCCTGCAATAACATATCTAGGAACGTTCACACTCAATCCTTTACCAAATCCAAAATCTGTATCGGATTATTGCCTAGAATCTAAATAAGATCAATTATCAATTGCATTATCATTTGCGTCTATTTATGATTATTTCAGTTTTAGCGAATAGTCTTCCAGACTTTGCTATGTAAGTGTTTAGAGAGATTATATGAGTCTTAATATCTATAAGTATGACGAATCAATCTTGGGTGTTTCTAGCCCTGATCCGCTTCGTTTTGCGTTTGCTAAAAAGCATTCTGCCCATGCCGGAGGAAGTTCAATTCCGGTCGACCCCAGTAAGAAGTTAGAACTCTTTGACGAACTGATGCTGAGTGAAGGGAAAAAACAGGATAAGCGTTGCTTGTATATCCACATTCCTTTTTGTCGCGTGCGCTGTACGTTCTGCAATTTCTTCCAAAATGCCGCAAGCCGTAAATTAGTGGATGAGTATTTCGATGCGCTGATGGTTGAGTTGAAGCAAAAAGCCAAAACCCCTTGGGCTCAGTCTGGATTATTTCACGCCGTCTACATTGGTGGTGGAACACCTACCGATTTGTCTCCCCAACAAGTAGAGCAGTTAGGCAAGGCTATTCGCCAATATTTCCCGCTAGCAAACGATGTGGAAATGACCTTGGAAGGGCGCATCAATCGCTTTGGCGACGAGATGTTTGATCGTGCGCTTGAAGGTGGCTTCAATCGTTTCTCATTCGGTATTCAAAGTTTCAATACTCAGGTTCGACGCAGTGCTAAGCGCCTAGATGACCGAGAGGTTGTGCTAGAACGTATCAGTGCTTTGAGTCGTACCGAGCAAGCGCCAATAGTTCTTGATCTGTTATATGGATTACCATACCAGTCAATGGAAGTGTTCCAACAAGATTTAGAAGACTACATGTCTACTGGTGCACACGGTATTGACCTCTATCAACTGATTGTTGGGGGTAATGCACCTATGCTTAATCTCGTTGAGAAAGGAAAAATTCCACCACCAGCGAACACGCCAGATAAAGCGAGTATGTACTTGGCGGGTGTCGAGTTCATGGCAAAAAATAAGGTCAAGCAACTGAGCGTGAATCACTGGACGCGTGATAACCGAGAACGCAGCATTTACAACAGCTTAGCGAAAACTTATGCCGAAGTTCTACCCATTGGTTGTGGCGCTGGTGGCAACATCGGTGGTCATGGAGTAATGCAACATCGAACTTTAGACAGCTACATGGAGTCTATAAAGCAAGGTCAATTACCTATTGCCATGATGACGAAGCAAAGCTCACTAGAGCCAAGCTTCTCTTCATTGAAGGCAGGTTTTGATTCTGGTGTTGTTAGAAGAAGCACGTTACCGAGCTTTATGGGACAAGACACATTCGATTACTTGAAGCCTCTTTTCATGCACTGGGAAAAGAATGGTCTAGTCGAGCTTTCGGAAGATTATTTGAGCCTGACTATCGCGGGTAGTTTTTGGGCGGTAAGCCTAGCGCAGAGTGTAATTCTAGTGCTTAACGCTGAATATCAAGCGATGCACCCAGCGCCGAAAGTGTCAGGTTCGGGCGTTCACCCGCATGCAAGCTTGAAGCACGCTTAATATCGAATTTTTAGTTTATAACTTACGTAAATTACTCGTTTATACGGAACATATTCAATGACAGATACAACATTAGAAATGACAGAAACTCTAGAACAAAGCGTAGCTCGAATTTTAGAAGAAGAGCCAAAACTACTGCCGACAGCAATTGCTGAGAAGCTAGGTGTTTCAGAGGTTGAAGTAGTAGCAGCCTTTCCAAGCGACATGGCGGTGATGCTAGATGGCAGCCGAGCTCAAGAGATTCTAGAAGGTTTAGTGGGCTGGGGCCCGGTGACCACAATTATGCATTCATTTAGCTCAATCTTCGAAGTAAAGGCGCCGTTCCCTAAAGGCAAAGTCGCACGTGGTTACTACAACCTAATGGGCAAAGAGGGCGAGCTTCATGGCCACTTGAAACTTGATAACGTTAAACATATCGGTTTGGTGAGCAAGGCGTTCATGGGTCGTGAAAGTCATTACTTCGGTTTCTTCAGTGAAACGGGCGAGAACATTTTTAAGATCTACCTAGGCCGCAATGAAAAGCGTGAGCTTATTGTCGACCAAGTAGAACGCTTCAAAGCACTAAAAGAACAAGCTTAAGCATAATTAACGGCAAGCTTAACTAAGGTTGCCAACTCGTTTAAACAAGACATGAATGCTCGAGGATCGTTTAGTTTGCTAATGATCGCTCAACCTTGAGCAAAAATAATAAATCAGAGAAAGTGAAGAAAGGAATTACCCATGGAACAGCAAGTAAAACAAGAACGTCTACAAGGTCGCCTAGGTCCAGAAATTAAAGAGTTTCGCCAAGAGCGCCGTACCCTTCAACTTGCAACGGTTGATGAAGAAGGTCGCCCGAACGTAAGTTACGCACCTTTCGTTCAGAACCAAGAAGGTTACTTTGTTCTAATTTCTGATATTGCTCGTCATGCTCGTAACTTGAAAGCAAACCCTCAAGTGTCTTTGATGATGATTGAAGACGAAGAGAGCTCTAAGCAGCTTTACGCACGTAAGCGTTTGACGTTTGATGCTCAAGCAAGTGTTGTAGAGCGTGAGACGGTACTATGGACTCAAGTGATTGGACAGATGCAAGAGCGTTTTGGCGAAGTCATTGATGGTTTGAGCCAGCTTCAAGATTTCTCTCTATTCAACCTTAAAGCAGAGAACGGCCTGTTCGTGAAAGGCTTTGGTCAGGCATACCAAGTGTCTGGCGACGATTTGGTGGATTTCGTTCACCTGCAAGAAGGCCATAAAAAAGTGTCTAACGAATAAGCTCGTTTAACCGATTTCTTTAGGAGCCCTCCAATGTGAGGGCTTTTTTATGTCTAAATCAAAGATTTTGATATATTGGTGTCAGATTATTTCAAGTTTAAGGATTGTTGTGTGAAACCAGTAAGTCGAGATTGGGATGAATTCTGTTACCCATTTATCTATGAAGACAGTCCTATCTGTGATTTTGAGATTTTGTCGGATGAACTTTGTTGCCGAGTTGGATTAGTATTGTCTTTAGACCTAGAGCCTCAGGTTCGTGAGATCCTGCAACGTTTGCAGCCGAACATCTATCACTTGAATGGTTCTGTACGTGGGAAATTAGCCATCACCGAGTCTGAATTGGTCGAGCTCAAGCAAGATTATCATCACATTCGCGATCAGCTAGAAGGTGGTTTCAAAGGGTTTGTTTTGCCCGGTGGGCACCGAGTGTCCGGCGAGCTTCACTTGTGTCGCTGTCAGGCTAAAAAAGTCGTGCGAGCATTGGTGAGTATTGAGCATCATGAAAGCAAAAAATCGCCAGACCCGATTCTTTTTAAATACGCTAACTTAGTCGCGAACACACTCTATGCATTGGCGTCTTTTACCAATCATGTCAATGAAGTTGAGGAAGTGGAATTTGTGAGTAAGAGTTATTCTATGCCAAAGAAATCTTAAGGAAAAGATCCATATTGATTCATATCTAATCCTTAAGAAGCTAAGAAGCTAAGAAGCTAAGAAGCTAAGAAGCTAAGAAGCTAAACCATTAAGCATGATGCTAGGTTTAGCTTCCAAAATAGCGTCTAAGCAGCCGTAGATGCTTCGTTTAAGACTTTTGCGCCGCGTAGCATGGCTTCGATTAATTCGCCCGCATTGAACTTCTCAAGCGCTTCATGTGCACCTACCTGATTGGCTCGGTCGACACAGATTTCACTGGACAGTGAGGTATGCAAAATACAGTAGGCATGACTCAGTGCGCTGTCATTTTGTACTTCGAACGCAAGCTCATAGCCATCGAGTCCAGGCATCTCAATATCACTCACGAGAAGATCAATTGCATTGCCAGCGCTGGCTTGGCGACGCATTAGATCGATCGCATCTAAACCATTATTACAAATACTGTAAGGGATGTTGATACTGTCCAAGGCATCAGATAGCTGTTTCCTCGCGATTAAAGAGTCATCAACCAATAAGATATTCAGCGCTTTGAGACGCTCCCTTTCTACATCGGTCAGCATTGGAATATGCGCGTTTTCATAAGCCGGGTAGATCTTAGAAAGTAATAACTCCACGTCGAGCATTTGCACGATACGATCTTCAAAACGCGTAATACCAGTAACAAACACATTACGACCCACACTGGCGGGTGGCGATTCAATGCTTTTCCAATCACATTCAATGATTTTATCAATCGAACGAACCAAAAATGCCACTACTGTTCTTAAACAATCGGTGACGATGAGCACACAATCTTGGTATTCAGAGGGTGTTATCGGTCGAAAGCCAATCGCTGCAGACATATCAATGACTGGAACGGTAAGATCGCGGATGGTCACCGTACCAATCACGTGATGATGGGAGTATGGGATTTGAGTCATCGGCTGAAAAGGCACTATTTCTCTTACCTTAAGCGTGCCAATCGCAAAACTTTGAGTAAGGGATAATTTGAACATCAACATTCCCTGTGACTGACTCGCTTTACTGATCGGTTTGGCCATAGTGGCTCCTACTTAATACGCGCTTAATTTATAAGGATTAATTTAAAGGGAAACAGGGATATCGGCAAGTCACTATACGGTTTTTAGGGGTTTTAAGGCAGTTGTTTTCGGTTATAGAGTGAAGATTGGCAGTTCTTGGGTTAAAATCACGCTAAACGCGCGCTGTCGATGGTTTTATGTCGACAAGTCGTTAGCGATAAACAGAATTACAACAGTCAGTTCATTAACGATGCTCTAAGCAACCATCGTAAGTAAACTGACCGCAACGCACTGAGAATTATCATGGCAAGAACAGCAGCAGCGCTTCATATTTTGGTGAAGCACAAAGAAGTAGCAGAAGACATCATCAAGCAGCTTAAAAAAGGTGCTAAGTTTCAAACGCTAGCGAAGAAGCATTCAACGTGTCCATCTGGTAAAAAGGGCGGAGACCTAGGCGAGTTCAAAAAAGGTCAAATGGTGCCTCAGTTTGATAAGGTTTGTTTCTCTGGTGAGACGCTAGTACCACACCTTGTTAAAACAAAATTTGGCTGGCACGTAGTGAAGGTTCTTTACAGAACTTAGTCATAAATATGTGTTAGATTGAATAAAAGGAGCGTATGTACGCTCCTTTTTTGTCACTTTTTTGTGCAGTTTAAAGCACTACGGTTGAGTGTTCATCCCAGACGTTATGCGATAATTGGCACTACGCCCTTGACTATCCGCCGTGACTAATCGGTGGGAGGAGGAGGGTTTTTAATGAGTAACTCATATAATAAATACCATTCTTAAGGAAATTTATGCAGCTTTGCCTTTTAGCCTTTGTATTTATCTAGAAAGCTGTAAACAAGTTTGGTAGGAGAACAACATGGATAGTTCAGCTATGTTAAGCAACCCAGCGACAGATGTGATATTGCATGCCTTTGACTGGTGCTACGCTGACGTAATGAAGAACGCCCCACTGATCCAAGAGTTGGGTTATAAATCTGTTTTAGTATCACCGGCAATGAAGTCGTTACGCGGACCTAAAGGTTGCGACCGTGATTCTGGCACCCAATGGTGGCAGCGCTATCAACCACAAGATTATCGTGTGATTGATAATCAGCTTGGTGACACGCAAGATTTCACTGCGATGGTGAACACGTTAAAGCAATACGGGCTTCGTACCTATGTGGACGTCGTGTTTAACCACATGGCCAATGAGTCGGGTATCCGTGGCGATTTAACGTATCCAAATCAGCAAGATATGGCGTCTTATCAAGAAGATGCTGACTATTACGAATCCATACGTTTGTTTGGCGATCTTTCTAAGCCTTTATTTGATGAAAACGACTTTGTTGAAGCGTTTGGTATCAAAAACTGGAAAGACACTTGGGAAGTGCAGAACGGACGTATTACCGGTGGAGTTAGTGACCCTGGCTTGCCAACGCTGTTAGACAACGACAATGTGGTCGCGCAGCAGAGAGCTTACCTAAAAGCCTTAAAAGAGATTGGCGTGAAAGGGTTTCGCATAGACGCAGCAAAACACATGACACTGTCACATCTACGTAAGGTGTGGACTGATGATATTTGCGAAGAAATGCACATCTTTGGCGAGATCATTACTGATGGTGGTGCGACCAAAGAAGAGTATGAGTTGTTCCTTGAGCCTTACCTCAAACACACTCGCTTAGGTGCTTACGATTTCCCTCTGTTCAATACTATCTTCAAATCCTTTGAAGAGCAGGGCAGCTTTAAATCTCTGATCAACCCTTACTGTTTTGGTCAGGCGTTATCGAATATGCGAGCAATCACTTTTGCCGTCACTCATGATATTCCAAATAATGAAGTATTTTTGGATCACGTAATGGGTGAAGTTGACGAGCGATTAGCTCACGCCTTTATTCTTGGTCGAGACGGCGGTGTGCCGCTTGTTTACAGTGAGCTAAGTACCAGCGGCATTCTGGATCAGAACGGTCAGCCTCGTTGGCTTAACGATTGGCAAGCGCCTTACATGAAAAACATGATTCAGTTTCATAACCATGTTCATGGCGAAGCGATGCGTGTGGTTGAGGCAAATGATGATTTGCTGGTGTTTGTCCGTGGAGACAAAGGCATTGTGGTGATCAACAAGTCGAAGCGAAGTAAAACGGCATCACTGGCTTGGACTGGTACAGTAACGGACTTATTGTCTGGTGCAGTGTTTGATTGTGTCGATAGGACGCTAACCATTCAGGTTGAATCTAATCAGTGCATGATGCTGACGACCAATGAGTTCGAACCTGTGATGAGTTAAGTCTGATCGGTTAGAAAGAGAAGTCGAAAAAAGAAAGACCCGTTTACTAGCATCTAGTAAACGGGTCTTTTGTTTTTTAGGTTCTTGGCGGAACGTTGGTTAAGCCTATGTATTGGTTAAGCTAAGCGCTGATTAACACAAACTTCTGTTAAACCGTAAACTTGTTCAATAGCTCGTCTTGTTGGCGAACATTGTCAGTTTGTACCTGCATTGCCGTGTTTGCTTCTTGAGCCGCGTTGGATACTTGTGTTGAAAGGTCTTTGATCTTAACTGTGTTGTTGTTGATCTCTTCCGCTACTAAGCTCTGCTCTTCTGCTGCTGAAGCAATTTGAATATTCATATCAGAGATACGCTGAATCGCGTCACGGATGCGGTCAAGTGAAGAGTTTGCTTGCTGAGCGCGTTCAACGGCGTCAGTGGCTGTGTCTTTACTTTGGTTCATCGCGTTCGATACTGAGCTTGCACCCGCTTGGAGTTGCTCAATCATGTTGCGGATTTCAGTGGTCGATTCTTGAGTACGTTGCGCCAGAGTTCGAACTTCGTCGGCTACGACTGCGAAACCACGACCAGATTCACCAGCACGTGCCGCTTCAATCGCTGCGTTCAATGCGAGTAGGTTAGTTTGGTCTGCAATATCGTTGATTACTTTAAGAATCGTTTCGATGTTGGCTGTCGCTGATTCCAGTACTTGTACTTCTGCAACCGCTTGGTCGATACGTGCTGAAAGGTTATCAATGGCTTGAGTGGTATCACTGACTACAGATGTACCGTCTAGCGTTGCTTCGTCAGCTTCACGAGCCGCTGCTGCTGCGCCTTGAGCGTTGTTCGCGACTTCTGTTGCAGTCACTGCCATCTCGTTCATTGCAGTCGCTAATTGCTCAAGCTCTTGCAGTTGGGTATTCATCGCGTTTGCTGATTCGCCTGCACCTTTAACCGTGATTTCAGTACCACGCTTAATCTCAACACCAATCGCTTTTGATTGAATGATTTGGTTTTGCAGGTTTTCAGTAAAGGTATTGAAACCTTTTGCTAGGTCAGAGAACTCTTTGTCTGTGTTGGTGTCTAGTCGTTTGGTTAAGTCACCTTGACCGCTCGCCACATCTTGAATTGCTTGGTTAAGCACATCAAGTGGACGCATTAACACACGGATCAGAACAGTCAGTGCAATGATGCTGAGAATTACCGCAATCAATGAGTAGATCATCGAGCTGTTCTTCAGATCTTCCACGGTTTGGAACGCGATCTCTTCATCAAGGATTGCGCCAATGTACCAATCTTCACTTGGGATGTGGGTGAAGTTAACTAGGAACATTTTTCCGTCGACTTCAATTTCTTGAGAGCCTTCACGAATGCTTGCTTGTGGCATGTAGCTTGAAAGCGTTTCACCGTTGTTTTTCGCATTCGGGTGAGCAATCGTTGTGCCGTCAGCAGTGACTAGGAATAGGTAGCCGGCATCAAACAAGTTCACTTGGTTTACCAATGTCGCAAGGTTGGTCAGTTCTAGGTCGTAGAACATGCCTGCCGTGAAGCGGCCGCTGTCTTTAACTGGCGTACCCACAGAGATGATGACTTTCTTACTTGATGCATCCACATAAGGAGCGGTAACAACTAAACTGTTTTTGGATTTAGCATCAATGTACCAAGGGCGGATTCGTGGGTCGTAATCAGGGCCGGCTTCCCAACCATCATCATTCTCAATGACGAAACCGTTTGCTTCATAACCAAAGCCAACTGCAAGAAAGCTGTTTTTAAGCTTTGGTTTTTCTAGGATTTCTTTTACGTAAGTGCGATCTTGAGGGTTAATCTCGATGACTTCAGTCGTCGATTGAGCCAACGCTTTCTTGGCGTTCATTTCTGATACGACTGTATTTTTTACGCCAGAGACCATCTCTTTTAGGCTCGCATTGACGTGGTTTTCTACAGCACTTCTTACGGTGTAAAGTTGTTGTATTGAAAGCAATGATACTGTCACTAGCAGCAAGGCTGATGATGCAGCAACCACCTTATGGCTAAATTTCATTGAGTGTTCCCCTTCTCACAGGCTTTGCGAAGTCTAAAGTTAATCGTGTTTTTCTAATTATATATATCGACGAGATTGAAATTTACTTGAATGTAATTTCACAAAATAGACTACAAAAATACAACAACCTAAACAATACAAAATTCACTAAATCATATATTTGTTACTTTTAGCATTTGGTTCAATGAGTTGAAGATACACGTGAGCCTAGAGCCTACTGGTATTGATAATTTATTAATTAGACGTTTATGTGTGTGGTTTTCTATTCTAAGACGAGAAGGAAGTTAAACAGATATGAAATTAAATGATATGCCAATTTTATATCTTGGCTGTATTTTTGGTGGGTAGGTGAATGTATTTTGAGCGGGTAGGGAATGTCTTTACTGGCAATAAAAAGCCCCACAAAAGTGAGGCTTTATAAAATAGTTCTTAATTACGCTATATCAGTAGGGTCTAATTTAGAATATTAGATGTGCTACACCAGCGATAACCGGAAGTGTAATTAACGTACGCAGAATAAAGATAATAAACAGCTCGAGGATGTTCACTGGAATCTTACTGCCTAGAAGCAGAGCGCCTACTTCAGACATGTAGATCAGCTGAGTTACCGACATTGCTGCAATAACAAAGCGAGTCATCTCGTTGTCGATAGAAGCCGCAAGGATTGCCGGGATGAACATGTCTGCAAAACCAACCACGATGGTTTCAGATGCTGCAACCGCTTCAGGAACACCAAGTAGCTCTAGGAATGGAATGAAAGGTTGACCTAGGAATGAGAATACCGATGTGTATTCCGCAATAACCAGTGCCATCGTACCAAGGCCCATAACAACAGGCAGTACACCAAATACCATATCTACGGCGTTACGGATGCCTTCAGCAAATACTGACTTAGCTGACTTAACTTGTGATGCTTTGTTTACTGCTAGCTCAAGACCCCAAGAGAATGTTGAGTGACCTGCAGGAATCGCGTCAGCGTCTTTGTGAGGCTTGCTGCCATCAATGAAGGTGTCTTTCTTCATGCTTAGTGGCGGAAGGCGAGGGATGATTACCGCAGCCACAATACCCGCTAGACAGATTGCTGCGTAGAAAGGTAGGAATAGGTGCTCTAGCTCTACTTGAGCAATAACCACAAGGCTGAACGTGATAGAGACTGCAGAGAAAGTCGTACCAACTACAGCGGCTTCACGCTGGGTGTAGAATTTCTTCTCGTATTGTTTGCTTGTAAGCAGGATACCGACACTGCCGTCACCTAACCAAGAAGCCATACAATCGATAGCACTACGACCAGGCAGGTTGAAGATTGGGCGCATTACTTTACTTAGTAAGGTGCCAAACAATTCTAGCAAACCAAAGTTAAGCAGTAGTGGCAGTAACAAACCAGCAAAGATAAACACTGAAAATAGAGTCGGCAATAGGCCTTCTAGCACGAGACCGCCGGTGTTTTCTTCCCAAATAAATTCAGGGCCGACTTGGAAGAAAGCCATGAATGCTGCAGCACCACCGATAAGACGAACCAACAACCACAGTGGAGATGGGTTGAAAAGGCCGCTTAAAAATGAGTTCGATGTAATGAATGCAGGTTTGAAAATGGTGCTTAAAACTGAAGCTACAGACATGAAGGCAACGATTGCAGTGATAATAGCAACTAGAGACTCACCGAAAACCGCTTGAATTGATTTGGCTAGAATAGCGACAGGGATCGTTAGATCACCTTGGTAGCTGATTGGCGCCATGAAAAGGAATAAACCAATCAGAGATGGGATTAAGAAAACCCAGAAACTGCCTTTAGATTTCTCTGGTTGAGCAGTATTCGTGTTGTTAGACATGTTAATTGTTCTCGTATTTCTACATGTAAAAAAGCCACATCCTTGGCGTTTTTATTCTCTAAACATCCGTATTTTCTCACTGGCTGCAAGGTTACCCAGTATTGATAGTGCTTGCAATACTATTCATCAAATATCGCTAACTATTCACACTGGTTATTCTGCAACTCATTAAGAGTTTAGAATAAAGTGTTGCGGATGTTACGTAATTTGAGGATATATTGCCAGATATTTATAAATTGACTGGCGTTTCAGTTCGATAGGTCAGGTAGAGCCAGTAGCTAAATGCGATAATGAAGGCGAAAGAGGCAGGGAAAGCCAGCGCCAAAATTTCAAAGCGCTGGAACAGACAAGCTCCGCTTAAACCACCAAACAGAAAGCCAACCACAATGAACATCAGTAGTTTGGCTTTACGACGGTCAAAAGGCATCCCCTTTAAGCGAGCACCAATCATGATCCCAAGATCCGTGATGATCCCGCTCATGTGCGTTGTTCGAATGATCGCACCGCTGTAAGTCGTTATCATCGCGTTCTGCAAACCACAGGCTGCTGAAGCGAAGTATTGGCCTGAAGTGTAGCCCTGTAACAGTGCCCAAAGTGCTAAAAATAGCAACCCCCCTTCAATGCACAGAGCAACGCCGTAACGACGCCCTAACTTCAGTGCTTGGTTCTCAATAAAGAATCCGCTGAAGGCTGCACCTAACATAAAGCTCATGATAATCAGTAAAAGATGTAAAGAAGCCGAAGTTGGTGTGAGCAGGCTACTGCCTAATAAAGACATGGTGCCTGAAATGTGGGAGATCGCTTGATGCTGAAAGCCGAGTAAGCCAATCGCATTAACACTGCCAGCAAGGCCTGCGAGCAACAAAGCGCCGTATTCAACCCAGCGAGGTAGCTTAGAAATCATGTGGTTCACCCTGGGTTAAAAAGAGGAGCCGATTATAACGCTAGCGAAAAGATACGCTAGCGCTGTGGTGCGTTGATATTTGATCTTAGGCAACAGTATTGCAGTTTGTTCTAATGCCGTTGCTTTATCGAGATAAAGGTCAGTAACAGGCTAGTTGTAGTGACTCATTTGATGGTCAAATTTGACCCAGCCGTGTTTACGTTCTTCGTAGACTGAAAAGCTCGGTAGCGGAAAGTCTTGCTCTTTAAATAATCCGAGCGGGACGATATAAAAATCGGCAGCAGCAACAGATTGTAAGAGCATGGTGGTGCCACACTTAGGGCAAAACTGATAGGTCACTTCACTGCCCGTATCACTGATGCGTGAGAAAGAAGTGACTTCTCCGTTTAATGTGACTTGTTCTATTGGGAATCGAGCCTGAACACCAAACACACTTCCGGTGCGTTTCTGACATTCATAGCAATGGCATACAGAGGTTCGTTGAGGCTCGCCTCTGCATACTAGGTTGACTGCTCCACAGCGGCATTCGCAACTTCTGATATTTCTATCTTTAATATGATTGATATCCATCCATGCTCCACTTCTGGTTAACCCTGTATTGATAATTATACTAAAGCCCTTTATGGTCTGCACAACTGGATGAAAACAAAAGAATATAATTGCTCATGAAAAAGAAAATCTTACCTATACCTCTGATTTTACTGATTCCAATTGTCATGCTGGTTGTGGTGATACTGGCGGGTATTTATCGCTTTAGCTTAAGTGACGAAGAGATCTTGGCGAAGTTTCCTTCTTCTCAAGTCAGTTATGACCCTGTTGTTGAAACCGTTTTTGATTTGAAGACGACCAACCCATGGACAATTAAAGTACCCGAAACCAACGCGTACGCTTTTATTAATGAAGTCGATGAACCTAGAACTATAGCCTTTGGACGCTATGACTCGGGTGTTGAGCGTGGTGTGGTAACGGTAGACACCAACAACCTTTCAGCCGTCACGTTGGGCAAGGCGAGTTTCTTTGTCGCACCGATGTGGGTATCTAACCAAGGCAGTGGCGTGTTCTATTATCTTGGCTTGTTTAAACATGACCAGCAGCGAAGCCGTGTCGTGCTAGTCAACCAGCTTTTTCTAGGCGATAGAGTGCAAATTCAGACTTTAGAGGTCGCTCAGCAGCAAGATTTACAATCCGCTAGCAAACAAACAGGGGAAGGTTTTATCGGCTTTACTCAGCATTCTGCGGAACAATCATTTGCAGAATCCCCTTCTGAAAAGGTGTTAATGAGCTTTTCTTTTGATACGCAATCAATTGGTAAGCAATAACGTTTTCGTTAATGCAAGGATCTGTTGTTTATGTGAGCTAAATTACATATTATCTTAATTAGATGAATGAAATTTAGACACTCCTTATGCTTGGTGTCTGCCTATTTTTACAAATGGAGCTTGCGAATGATTAATAAACGTTTTTTTAAGACGAAAGATGAAGTTGAAGTGACCTTCGAGCTAGAAGCTCAAGAAGCGAACTCTGTATCCATCGTTGCTGACTTTCTTGATTGGAAAGCCACCCCAATGAAAAAACTGGCCAAAGGGAAGGTTTACAAATTTAAAACTCGCCTACCTAAAGATGGCGAGTTTCAATTCCGCTATCTAGTTGATGACCAACAATGGGTGAACGATGCGAATGCTGATCGTTATATCCCGAATGAGTTTGGTGAAGACAATTGCTTGGTATCGACGGTTAACGCTTAATCGAGATGAAGTAGCGTGAATCAATAGAAAGCAGAAACTAGCCGTTTCTGCTTTTTTATTTGGCGGTTAATATTATTAATCGTGTAGCGAGTTTTCACTTACGGTAACTCAATGACTTAGTCCAAATTGGGCAGATTCACATCATATTATGACAATGCAATGATGATTTATGCGTTTGAAAAGCATATCCTATGCCTTTATATCGTAGAAAGACCTGTTTACCGTGTATTCAAAAATATTTTCTTCTCCGTTTGCTGAGCTTTCACCTGTAAAAAAAGTAGCTATTTTAGGACTGCCACTTATTGCAGCGTTTGGTATTGCTTTGCAATCTTCAGAATCGGATCTGACGAAAACGATCGATCTTGATTTACCTGACTCAACCGTTATTGAGTCAATCCTATCACCTTCTTCTGTCGCTATTATCGAACCGCCGACGTTTGAGTATCAAATTCAAACGGGCGATAACTTGAGTAGCATCTTCACTCAACTTGGATTTTCTTATAAATCGATGATGAGCGTGATGGAAACCGATTTAAACTTCCTTGCCCTAGACACACTTCGTCCTGGTAACACATTACGTTTTTGGCGTGATGAGGCGACGGGCAATCTTTCCAAAATGGAAATTCAATTTAGTGTTGCGGATAAAGCGGTTTACCGACGACTTGAAGATGGCAGCTATGAATTTGAAGACATTTCTATTCCTGGTGAATGGAAGCAAAAACCTTTAGTGGGTGATATTCACGGCAGTTTCTCTATGTCGGCGAACAAGGTTGGCCTGAATAGTCTTGAGATTGACCATATTGTGACGCTTCTTAAAGATAAGCTGAACTTTAGCCGCGACCTGCGCGCTGGCGATCAGTTTGAAGTGCTTCAGAAAGCGCAATTTGTTGATGGTGTCGCAACCGGAAAGCGTGAAATCGAAGCGATTAAGATCATGAATCGTAATCGTGTTGTTTCTGCGTACTTACACACTGATGGGCAATATTACGATGCCAATGGCGATAGCTTACAACGTGCTTTCCAGCGTTACCCTGTAAGCAGTGGATGGCGTCAGAGTTCTCAGTTTAACCCCAAGCGCTTACACCCTGTGACAGGCCGAGTCTCACCTCACAACGGTACAGATTTCGCGACGCCAATTGGTACGCCAGTTCAAGCGACGGGTGATGGTAAAGTGATCATGACCCGTAAACACCCATACGCCGGTAATTACGTGGTTATTCAGCACGGTAGCACTTACAAAACGCGTTATCTCCATTTGAGTAAGATCTTAGTTCGTAAAGGACAAACGGTATCTCGTGGTCAGCGTATTGGCTTGTCAGGTAAAACTGGCCGAGTGACGGGGGCACACTTGCATTATGAGTTAATCGAACGTGGTCGTCCTGTGAATGCGATGACAGCGAATATTCCGATGGCTGATTCAGTGCCTAAAAAGGAAAAAGCGACGTTCGTCGCGTCAAGAGATGAAGCTGATAAGCTGTTAAAGGTAGCTTTAGAAGCACAATCTAATAACAGTTAATAGATTTCTCTAAATTAGGCCGATTAATCAAGCCGCGAGAGTTTTTCTAAATATTTAAGTATTTAGTCATGCTTCGCGGCTTTTTAGATTTTGGTCTGGCTACTGCTTTATATTTTTAATTTTTATGGGCTTTGAATGAGTGCTTCTGAATGAGTCACTAAACTCACGATAGCTTCAGGTCGCATAGGAGGCGAGTATAGGTATCCTTGGATCTTGTCGCACCCCATATCGTGAAGTTTCTCTAGCTGTTCACGCTTTTCCACACCCTCTGCGACAAGTGATACGTTGAGTCGATGAGCGAGCTGGATGATCAACCAAACAACGCTCTCTGATGTCGAATTGGTGAGTAAATTTTGAATGAAAATGGCATCAATTTTAATGCAGTCAATCGGGTAGCTGTGAATGTAATTCAAGCTAGAGTAACCGGTGCCGAAATCGTCTAGCGCAATCGTAAAACCTTGTTCTCGCAAAAAGTTGAGTGCGTCTTTGGTGTCTTGAGTTGGAGATAGCAATACTGTTTCGGTCAGCTCAATAACAAACTCATCAGCCTTAAAGTGATGCTGTTCAATGGTCCGAGTGAGGTAGGAAATGTAACGCCTAGAGTCGGTAAGCTCATGGGCGGAACAGTTTATTCCGAGCTTAACCTTGTATCCTAAACCTTGTTCTAATGTCGTTTTAGCTCGGCATACCAGTTCGATAATGCGTTCACCCAGCTCGACAATTAGCCCGGATTCTTCTGCTACCTGTATAAACTCAACTGGGGATATGTCGCCGTGCTTTTCTGTTTTCCAACGAGTGAGTACTTCGAAATACTTCCAACGTTTGTCTTGTTGACCAACAATCGGCTGAGCCACAACATACATTCCGCTGTTCAGCGAGATAGAGTTTTCAAGTTCATTTCTCAAGGCCGCAATTAACTCGGTCTTTCTCTGATATCGAGATCTTAAGTGGGTGTCATAGCACTTGATATGGGTACCCGAGTTTTGCTTACATTCTTTTAACGCTAAGCTGGTGTTGAAGATGATTTGCTCTACGTCTTTGCTATCTCCGGCTGATCCTGCGATGCCTATGCTGATATCAAAATCGATCCTAAGATCAATACTGTTATACCCCTGTTTTACTTTGGCGATGATTTGTTCACAAATTGCGGTTGGGTCGGCGTAATAGGTGATGAAGGCGAATTCATTTCCTGCCGTTCTAAAGGTGAGGTTATTTTCTGGGAGTGTTCGTCTCAAAATCTCAGCCAGATGTTGCAGTACTTTGTCTCCGATATAGTTGCCGTGAAGATCGTTAATCGCTTTAAAACTATTAATGTCCAGTATTGCTAACGTAAACGGTGTTGAGTTTTGCTGAGTGATTGATTCTAGCGTATCGGATAAGCAACTGCGGTTAAGTAAACCTGTTAAGCTATCGTGTGAGACCTCATAACTGAGTTGATTGACCAATTGCTCAGAGCGATCGTTGAACCACATCTCACGCAGGGTGTGGATGATGATATCCGAAAAAAGTTGATGATGTTTAATCGCTTCTTGTTGCTGAGCATTACTCATTGGGGAAGTAAACGTAGAAAAAAGTACCCCCATGACTTCACCGCTTTGAGTCCGTGTAGGAATCGCAATGGAATTCTGTGAGGTAATCTCTTGCCGAAAGGCAGATGTAGGTAGTGATTTGACAACGTATTGAGCAAATGAGCAATCAGGGTGGTTTTGATTAACGGCTTGCTGATAGATTTGCCCATGACGAGGGTTGATTCTGTCATGCAAGACGTGATCAGAGTGAGCAATAACTAAAGGAACAATTTGGTCTGGAAAGTACTTTTTCTCAATGATAGTGGTGTACTTAGTATCGAACATTTGGTGTAGAGTAAGCACTGCTGATTCCAAAAGGTCGATACCTTCCAACTTGAGCAAGCGCCCTATACGCTCAGTGTCTATCATATTGTTGTACGTTTGTTGAGTCATAGCTACCATCCCTAGTTAACCAGATCCAGCGTGTAAGCCTGTGTGTTTAGTTTGTACGCATCTATTTCTATATGCGCTTAGTTTATTATTGGCCGCGTCGTATCATTTTTCAAATTAAGTTGAGACTTATTTCACAAAATTTGGTTATTTCTCTCTTTATCTAGCCTATCTTTCAAATGGTCCAAAAATAACTTGGTTCGCGTATGTGAGTAATCAAGTTTAGGGTAGTACGCGTAAACCATCACTTCGTCGGCGGTAATATTTGGCAATACTGGAACTAATGTCCCTTGTTTAAGATCCTCTTTGATCATTGCTTTGATGGTTAACAGCACACCCATTCCTCGTTTCGCCGCGTGAAACAAAGCCTCAGGGTTGGTGGTCGCAAAGTTGCCGTTCAAAGTGATGCGCTGCCCTTTGGTGAGTGTGACTTCGCGGGTAGGGCGCTCTCCCCATATTAAGGAGTTGTGTTGTTCTAAGTCTTGCTCGTTGGTGGGATAACCATGTTTGGCAAGATAACTCGGCGCAGCATAGAAACTGGCCTTGTGTTCAAACAGCGGTGTTTTCTTGAAGCTTAATGAGTTGAGCTGTTCCAGTTCACGACTGATCACGAGATCCAAGCCAAGTTCAGGCAATTGGCCTGGCGTGGTCGTGATCAGCTGCACCTTAATATCTGGGTATTTTTCTAAGAAGTCGTCCATGTATTGCACGAGAAATTTAGAGCCAACAGCAATCGTCGCGCCAATCTTTAAGAGGCCTGCCGGGGTTTGGTTAACCGAGCGAGTCTCATCAATAATTGATTGCCAATTGTCGAGTTGATCCTTGGCCCGTAAGTAAAAGAGTGCACCCGCTTCGGTTTGGTTAATCGAGCGAGTGGTCCGTTTTAAAAGTTGAGTACCGATACGTTCTTCGAGCCAGTTTACTCTTTTGCTGATCGCCGAGCTGGTGGTGTTAAGTTTGCGAGCGGCGCCATTGAAACTGCCTTCTTCTACCACTCTAACGTAGCTTTTTACGTTGAGAATCCAATCCATATTATTTCCTGTTAGGACTTAATTAAATTCCAATTTGGTTAATTATCAATTACTGGTTTTGAATATAAACTTATATCATGAACAAATATCAAACGAATAGGGAATTTTTTGAGCCAATCGACCTTTAAAAAAACGCCGTTACTTTTAGCAATGATGATTATTGCTACGGGACAGGTGGGTGTGAGCATCTACTTGCCATCATTGCCGTTAATTGCTTCTGACTTAAGTGTGACTCAGGTAGATGTACAGCTGCTTGTCACGCTGTTTCTGGTGGGTTTTGGCTTGTCTCAGCTATTTTACGGACCGATGTCTGATGCAGTGGGAAGAAGACCTATCTTCTTGTTAGGTCAGGGTGTTTATTTGATTGGTACTGTCGTTTGTGTTGTTTTTTCTGACAACATGACGGCGCTAGAGGTTGGTCGCTTGTTGCAAGGTTTAGGGGCGGGTAGCGCCTCGGTTCTCGGACGAAGTGTGCTTCGCGACAGCTATGATGGCCCTCAACTGACCAAAGCGTTGTCTTATATTTCGATCACCGCTTCGATCATGCCGATCATTGCCCCCGTATTTGGTGGTTGGATTTCATTTCACCTAGGTTGGCAGGCGGTGTTCCTGTTTGTTCTACTTTATCTACTGGCAATATTTACGCTGGGTTACTTTGTGTTGCCTGAGACTTTGCCATATGGAAAGAGTCGCTTTGATGCCTGCCAAGTAGTGAAGAACTACGGACGCTTGTTGACTAACCGCCAAGTGTTGACCAGTGCCAGTTATAACTGGATGAGCTACATGGCAAGTTTGGTATCTTTATCGCTGTTTCCATTCTTAATGCAAGAGCAATTGGGGCTGACCGCCGCTGAATATGGATCATTGATGATTGTCCCTTCGGCAGGTTTACTGATAGGTAGCGTGGCTTTGAACTTGCTCAATCGTAGGTTTAGCACTCCGCAATTGATGAGCCTTGCGATTTTGATTATTTTGGCTTCGGGAACTTGGCTTCTTAGTCATGAGTTATCCATCTTTAACTTAGTTTGGGCGTTTACTTGGTTGGCGATAGCACAAGGCATCTCGTTCCCACTATCAATCAGCATGTTATTAGAACCCCATAAGAAACAAGCGGGCGCAGTGTCTGCATTGTCTGGCTCAATTCAGATGTGTTTAGCGGGTTTATTGGGTGGGTATCTAGTAGAAAGTTGGGTCACGACTCATCTACAGTTAGGCGTGTTTTATCTGATTATTGGTGCTTGCATGGGCACAGTACTTTGGTCTTCAACCAAAATGAATAAGAAAGTCGCAGCTACCGAAGTAGAATACAGTTAAACAGCTGAAGTAGAGTACAGTTAAACAGTTAAACAGTTGAAGTAGAGTACAGTTAAACAATTAGCTCGCTATAGTTCAGAGTACAGTCGTTAATACGTTGTATTTGTATGGATGGTTTTCTACAATACCTGCGTCCATTTAATAGGTAATAAACATGCAGCAAAATGAATTTGAAGTACTGGTAAAAGCTATCTGCGCACTAGATAGCCTGCCTCAAGCGCTTGAGCTATTGAAATCCAATGAGGATACAGAAGTCGCTGAGGCTGCTGGATCACTAACAGGTCAATTTGCGCTAGCTGAAGTAGAAGGCGAAAAGCGTATTTACCACGTGACGCTTCAAGAAAATGAACAAGGCGAAGAGCAAGAGTACATCGAACATGTCATGAATGAAGGCGATGACTTAATCAAATTTGCAGCTTGGTTCTTTGAAACTATGTTTGAATTAAAGCAAAAAGACACATACCAAATTGCGGGTAAAACTTACAGACAGCCAAAGCGTAGCTAGTGTTTTAGTTACTAACTATTAGGCATTAGCAAATAGTGTCCTTTTAAGGTCAGTGTTTCTAAGCTAAGTATTTAAAAAGCAGCTCTCTTGAGCTGCTTTTTTTATGAATGTCTAAACCAATGTCTTGGATTGCAAGTGGGTATGGTGAATCAAGGTTAGACGGGCTTAACATTAACTCATGATATAACGATACAATGCTGACTGATGCAGAGACAAGAATACGGATTTTGCAATAGGATGGTTTGCTTGCATTAAAGTGTGATTTAGATCTTGTTTTTGAGCGCTTTAAGTGTAGAATTCGCGCATAAGAAAATCGATTATGTGCGGAGATAAGCATGAATTACGAACTAGGCCACGCATACCTTGGTCAAATGGTAGCAAAAAACATGATGCACGAAGCATTGTATGGCAAGTCAAAGCAAAAAAAAGCATCATTCTTTAAGCGAATGATGAAGAAAATGGCGAAATAAGCATTTTCAAAAACGGAATTTAAAAAGGCCTTAAACTCGATGAAGTTTAAGGCCTTTTTCGTTTTAGCGATTAATGAAGGTCATCGCTCGTTTTGTTGTGGATGGACACAAAAAAACACTGATTAATTCACGATCGGATTTGTAACTCTGTGTGAGTTTAGCCTGCCGATTGGTTGGACAGGTCGACAACGTTATTTGGAATGGTATCTAAACCATTTTCTTTCATCCACGCTTCTAAGTTGTCTGCTCCACCGATGTATTTACCATCGAGCCAGATCTGAGGAACGGTTACTGGTGTTTTCTCACCAATGTGCGCTTTGACCTCTGGAATCATGCGATACAAAGCTGCGCTGTCTTTTACAACATCGTGGTATTGGTATTCAACACCCGCTTCATCAAGCATTTTCTTTGCCTTAACACAGAATGGACAGGTCGCTTTACCATAAACGATGTTGCCTTTTAGACTGTCGCGTTTGGTCCACTCTTTGATCACGGATTGAACTAACACACCGCGGTTAAGCGCTTCGCCTTGGCTTACAACCTTGCCTTCAACAACAAGGATTGGAGCATGCCAAGAGCCCAGTTTTAGAGGCTCCCACCAGTGAGACAACCAATCTTTCACTTCCAGTTCGACATCGACATCTGATAATTCATTCTCAAAAGTATCCTTAAGAATGTCTTTGGTAAGGGTACATTCCCCACATGGGATATTAACTTTAAATGGACCCCAGCTGCCTGCCCAACGGTATAGTGTAATCTTGACTGGTTTCTTCATGGTTACGGCCTCGTTTGAATTCTCTTATCCATATAGAACGGACAGTTGAACTATTTATTTCACTAACCCTAAACTTTCTTCAGTTTTGACGGCTTTTTCGTTTCCCAGTGCGTTATAAATGCGACTGACGCAATAATAATAGCAGCCCCGAGCCATAAACGACCCGGTGGAACCCAGCTAAATACAATCCAACCTGCTAGGACATTTAGCGGTAATTTTGCGTGGTCAAATGGTTGTACGAATGAAGCATCAGCGACTGAGTAGGCTTTTACAATTGCCCATTGAGCGAGTGCCGTCATAACACCGATGACAATTAAGATCGCCCAAATCGTACCGCCGCTTGGAGTCTGCCAATCTGGCGCAGCAAGTAGGATGTTAAATGGCGTAATCAATAGTAAAAGGTAGACCACCATGGTAGAAGGGCTGTCTTGTGAAGAGAGCTTTTTCACCATTAGTGAGTAGCATGCCCAAAAGAAAGCGGCGCCAATCGGTAGTAGCGTTGCCCAATTAAAGTCCTCAGCCCACGGCTCTAGAATCACCATCGCACCCACGAAACCTGCTAAGGTCGCACCCCAGCGAGCAGCTCCAACTTTCTCTTTGAGGAAAAGCCCTGAACCTATGGTTGCAAACAGTGGTGACGTCATGAGAAGGGCAATGCCTTGCCAAATAGGAACAGGGTAAGCCAGCGCCCATATCCAAAGTTGAATACCAATTACCGATAAAAACACACGGAATACATGCAACTTGAGGTTGTCGGTTTTTAGCGCGCGGCGAATGCCCAGCGTTTTCAGATAAGGAAGAATAGCGAACAACGCGATGGCGTATTGAATGACGGCAACGGTAGTAGAAGTAAGTCCGAAATGAATGCTAGCGATTTGAGTTAGGCTGTTAATGACGGCAAAGGCTAGGCCTGCGGTTAGCATCCAGCTAGCGCCTTGGATCGGATGGTGTTGTGACATGATGCTTCTAATTATTTGATGTGGTTCACCTATGATACGGATTTAGCACCACTTAACCAGAAAAAGCATTGATGAAGTTAGTCAGAATATTTGAATATGAAAAAGGTTGAGCTATTGCCCAACCTTTTAGTCTGTATCTAAAGCCGATTTAGATTAGAAGTCGTAGCGTAGACCTAGACGAAGAGAATCTTCGCTTTGTGTCTCTAGACCTGCAACTTGTACATCGTCTAGGTTGTTTAATTGGTAAGCAACGTAAGTACGGATAGACTTGTTGAACTTGTATGTACCCGTTAGCTCGAAGAAATCAGCTGTATCTACAGTGATGTTCTGTGTCGCGTCTTTTTCTTGTTTTTGGTACAAAGCAGCCAATTCAAATTGATCGGTAAGTTTGTACTTCGCCGCAACTTCTACACCAGAGAACTCAGTCTTAGCTTTGTCGTCTAGGTCACCCATTGTGTAGGTGGCACCTAGGTATAGAGCATCCATTTTGTAGTTGATACCAGCAATTACAGCGGTTGCAGAGCCATTACCTGCACCATTGTCATTACCTGAGTAACCAAGACCAAAACCTAAGCCCATAGGTAATGTGTAGATACCAGAGATACCGTAACCGTCTGTATCTTTATCTTCGCCAGCGATTAAACTTGCCTTCAACGAAAGAGCATCAGCATCGTAAGCGTACACGAACGTGTTGTTAATCTGCTCGTTGCCCGCGTTAATGAAGGCTTTTTGATCACCTGAGTAGATAGTAACATCCGACATTTCTGAGATTTGAGCAGCAGCTGTATCTTGACGACCTACCGAAACAGCACCAAAGTTACCTTCAAGGCCAGCGTACATATAGCGTTGTTTAAAGTTATCAGTTTCATCGTTATCCGCTGAAGAATTTACGCCTTGTTCTGCTTCGTAGAAACCGAAACCAGATAGATCGCTAGTGATTTCAGTAGTACCGCCAACATTTAAACGCACACGGCTTTTATTTTTCATGGTTCCGTCGATTTCTTTACCGCCTGACCCGATGAAATCACCACGGAATTCCGCACGACCGCCAATTTTAAGTTCTGTACCATCAGAGCTGTAAACTGTTGCTGCTAGAGATGAACCTGAAACTAGTGCCGCTACCACTGCAGAAGCTAGAACTGCCTTTTTCATAATCACTTACCTTGTATTTTAAAATCCGTGAGCAATGTGCTCTCCGTTTCGATATGAAGCTAATTTAGAGCAGCTAAATTAAGCTTTCATTTCTATAAAATTACATTTTCGTGAATAGGGGACTTTTTAAGTGTTGATTTTATTGCACTTTTATTTCAATAGACTGAGTGATTTGTGAATGGTTATACAACTTATCTGTTTTTGTGTAGTTACTTTTGCGAGTTTCTATTTAGGGGAAGTGATGATGATATGAGTGAGTATTATGGGGAAGTCAGAGCTCGTTCATCTTATTAACTGTTTGTACTGATTAAGATATCCTCTATGATGCAAAAACTTAGACGAGAATAGATTTTGCTCAACAAGATGGAGACGTTGGATGAAAACAGAGTACTTAGGCGATGTTTTACAAGGTAGGCAGGTTATTGGCTCCTTGAATGTTGAAGACCTACCCGTTGGAGAGCACCAGTTTTGGTTTCAAGTAACCAGTGATGGGCTAGGGCAACCCAAGAACATGCCGGTTTCTGTTTTCAAAGGCAGTCAAGCAGGTCCTAAGTTGATGATCACCGCTGGTATTCACGGTGATGAGCTCAACGGTGTGTTGGCTGCTCAGCAAATTATCAGAGACTTAGTCGGTAAAACTCTCAAAGGCACGGTAACGATAGTGCCTACTGTGAATTTGTCGGGTTTGCTTAACCATAGCCGCGATTTTATCTCTTCGGATCCGGGCTCTTGCCCTGCCAACCTTAATCGACTCTTTCCAGGGGATGCGAATGGCTTAGCGGCAGAGCGCTTTGTTGCGTCTTTGTGGGATCGCTTACTCAAACACAATGCGACATTCGCCGTTGACCTGCATACCCAAACTCGTGGCGCGGTCTACCCACTTTATGTTTTTGCTGACTACCGAATTGAACAATGCCTTGAAATGGCAAGGTTGATGACACCAGATTGTGTTCTCAATGATCCCGGCGATCCAGGTATTCTTGAAACGGTTTGGAATCGAAGTGGAATTCCGAGTATTACGGTGGAAGTGGGGATGGGTAAGTTTACTCAGCCTGATATGATTCAACGAGCCGTGGACGGTGTTTTTAATATGCTGTCTTACTACGAGATGCTTGATGGTGAAGACCCGTTTGAGGCAAATCAGCTGCCAAGTATGGACTGGATAGAAGGTAACAACGTTGTGTCTATCCGCGCCGACATAGGTGGCTTTGTGCTGCCTCAGGTCGAGCTTTTGCAAAGTGTCGAACAAGATGATCTGCTCGCCATCCAATATGATGCGTTCGGTAATGAATGTCGTCGTTATCACGCACCATCTTCTGGTCGTGTACTCAGCTATAACGTGGATGCATTAAGGGAGCCGGGCGCGCTTGTTTGTCGCTTGCTGAGTTAAGCAAAAAAAGACCGAGCAAGGCTCGGTCAAAGGACAGTTGTCTTGAGTTAACACGTCTTTGACTCATCGACAGAACTGCTTTTAGCCTAGAGAGGGTTAATTAAGAATCTATTGCGAGATGGTGACACTTCGACTTTTTTTGTTTCAAAACCATGACTTCAAAACCATGACTTCAGAACTGTCGTTTCAAAGTGTTCTATTGTTTCGAAGCAATGAAAAAGCCGACTGCGGTTTGCGCGAGTCGGCTTTTATTCACTTCTCTTTCGAGTCTTTATCTCTATCTACACTCGATTAAAAAGCGTCATCCACGATATCTTTAAGTCGGTCGTAAGGCACATATCCTGGTAAAACATTTCCGTTCATCATCATGGTTGGAGTGCCCGTTAAGCCGAGTGCACTGAACGTTTGGTGGTTAGTGGTTAGAACCTGGTTTTGTTCTTTAGTTGTTTTTAGTTCCGCCTCTGTTCCCGTCTTCTTGGCAACGGCTTCTAGTGAGCTTTTCGAGTGAATACCGCTTTTGGCCATCAGCAATCTATTAACTTCAGGGAATGCTTCTGGGTTATCTTTCCATACTTTCATCGCGTATAGCGCAGCGTTGGTGTCTAGCCCTGCAACTTGTTGTTGTTTAAACGATAAGTACACGTTGATCACTTTGATGTCGCTATTTTCAGAGGCTAATTGAACCAAGCCTTTTTCCAAGCGCTTACAGTAAGGACAGTTATAGTCGGTAAAGTTAATGATGACTGATTTGCCATCCGGGTTGCCCGTGATTGGGTGAGCGTCATTGTTGTATAACCAATCATGGCTTCCTGCTTGAGCTTTCTTCGACTGTTCTTGCCCTGCTACGTACTGCTCTAAGCTGGTATGTAAGCCAGAGATCGTAGAAGGGTTCTCTTTCAGAAATTGGTTAATCTCTTCAAGTTGCTGGGTTTGCTCTGTACTTAACTCAGCGAAGGCAGCGGTGCTCATTAGTGAGCCTAAAATCAGTGTACTAATCAGATGTTTTTTCATGCTATATATTCTCTAATTCTTGATAATCGTGAGCGCTCATTGGGTCGCGATCACGGTAATACTGTTCGTTAAACGGGCTAAATCGAGTTATTCGCCTTGCTTTGCTCAGTTTTTCTTTGTAAGCGAGTTATGCAAAGTAGGTTCTTAACCAGAGCCCTATCGGGGAAGTAACGCCTGTTGCGATACTGCTAATCTTTCCATCTTTGATGATGACGATGCTTGGAGTGACATTAACGCCCCAACTTCTGCTGATAGATCCAGAAAGATCATTGATCACAGGGAAGTCATACTCTTTTGCCTCTAAGTAGCGCTGAACACGTTCGTCTGGGCCCGATGACAGAGCGACCGAAACCACTTGATGGGAGTCGTTGAAGCTATTGACGGTTGGGCTCACAAATTTGCAGGCGCCACACCAAGTTGCCCAAAAATAGACAATGACTGGCTTACCATTTTTGCTTAGCTCGATAACATCAATATCTTTGCCTTTGAGTGATTGACCCACAATTGGAATCGCGTCGCCCTGAGGCATGCTTCTGCTGTGATAAAAGTCCATCGCAAATGAAACCACGCCAACGATCAATATCATTGAAACCAGTTCCTTTCCCCACTTCTTAAGACGACTTGGCTTTTTGGTTTCACCCTTTACAGCGCTGTCTTCAGTCGTGCTAGATTTATCTTCATTGTTGGGAGTCTTCATCAATTATCTCGCAGCGTTGATGGCTTGAACGACAGTGTCACTGTCGAGAATGACAGGCAGTGGAATACCGCTTTTATAGCTTGGGCCGTAGACGATATTAAATGGCACACCAAATCGACCATTACTTTGTAGGTATTGAGTGACACTTTCACTTGGTGTTGTCCAATCGCCTTTCATCAAAACAATGTTTTCTTGCTGTAGGTGGCTGTAGACAGGGTCTTGGAGAACGACGCCGATTTTGTTGGCTTTACAGGTAATACACCAATCAGCGGTCACATCGACAAATACCGTTTTGCCTTGCTCAACCAATTGAGGGATTTGTTGAGCATCTAGCTTTTGCCAAGCGAGATCGTCAACAATCGGTGTCGCCCAATTGTCTGCGGTCACACTGCCTACGATTAATGCAGCACCAAACACCAAGGTTGTGGTTGCGACGATAGGAATAAGTACCTTGCGACCCAACTTACGGCCAATCCAAATCAATACTGTAATCACGATAAACAGTGACAACAGGATCGTCGGAAATTTACCAATGAATGGGCTCATTAGGCTTGCTAACCATAGACTGGTAATGAACATCATTAAGCCAAATACCAGCTTAACTCTGAACATCCATGCCCCAGGTTTTGGAAGCAGTTTTGTAAGACTTGGGAACAGCGCGAAAATCAACCAAGGTGCACTCATACCGATGCCGAGTGCGATAAAGATAGCCCACAACTCTTGGTAGCTTGCCCCAAGTGCATAAGCGACTGCGGTTCCTAGGAATGGAGCGCTACACGGTGTTGCCAACAGCGTAGCAAACATGCCTTGAATAAAGTGGCCTGAATGTGAGTCGTCGCCTTTAGTCGCCATCCAAGTGTTTAAACCTGATGGTAGTCTGAATTCGAATAACCCAAGTAGGTTAATCGAGAACAGCAAAGTGATGATCAGCATGAACCCGATGAACCAAACATTTTGGAACTGGATTCCCCAACCAATCGCATTGCCACCCATTTTTAGAGCGGTCATGCCAAGGGCTAGGAGTGCAAATGACGTAATGACACCTGACGCAGAAGCTAAGAATGAGAGTCGGATATGTCGATTGGATGCACCTTGATTTTGAATGATGCTATTTAACTTCATTCCTAATACAGGCAATACACATGGCATAATATTGAGGATCAAACCGCCAATCAAAGCAAAGCCGATCATTGCAAGAAAACCGTTGTTACTTGCTTGATAAGCGATAGGTTCTGAGCCGACTTGAGCCGTCATCTCTTCGGCAAAATTAGTGTCTGAAACTGTGACACTAACGGTGCGATCCGTTAAGTCGACTTCGCCTATCCAGTTGCTGACGTCAAATACCGCGGTCATCGTATTGCCGGTGATATGGACGGTTGGTTGAGCAAAGAAGTCATCGATGACTTCTTGCCCGTCAATCAACACCATCGGCTTATCCCAGCCTTCGTTACTGGTTAGTTGAGTGACCAGTTGTTGCTTGCTTTTGTCCCAAAATAGACCGTTCACTGAAGTCCGGTTCGCTTCTCTTGGAGATTGGCTCATGCCTTGGTTGAACAAGAACATCGCTTCTTCATCGAACTGCAATTGCTGCGTGTCGATAGGGAGTTCGATGTCATAGTCAGTCAAAACACAAATATTGGTGCACGACGGGAACGAGAGAGAAGCCCTAAATACAGCGGGTTGCGTTTTGTCTTTCAACGTTAGGGTGACAGGAAAGCTTACGTGCTTTTTGTAGCCCAGCGTCATTACGTCAAGTTGTTCGTAGTATTTAGGGATCGGCCAATGCCAATCTACAGACTCTATATTAGTTGAATCAGACCAATCCCAGCTTGGCGGAATGCCACCTTCACCTGGGCTGCGCCAATAGGTTTTCCAGTCACCGTCGAGTGTAACGTCCAATACAGTTTGAACGGTACCACCGTTATCCGACTGTTCACCCGTCGACATCATTCGCATCTTAACTGGCGGATGCTCAGGCACGCTTATCCAGCCCGTGGTTTGAGCCAGGGCGGTAAATGACGTCATGACTAAGATTGCAGTGACGAAAGCTTTTGCGCATGTGCGCATGCAGAATGCCAACGAATCGACAAACTTAGTTAGTAGTGTGTTGTACACAAATGTATCTCCAAAAAAATAAATAAAAGGGTGGAATAGCCCGGTTATTTACTCTCTAAATATACAGTGCTTTAGGTGTAAGCGGTGTTTTGTAGGTCGAGCAGAGCGATGATTGTCTCTAGATAATCTCGAGATGTGAGGAGGTAAGTTAAATGCAACAGCAATAATAAGTACGAATGGGATCAGCCAGCCGGTTTTCGGGGCGGCAAAGGTCAGCATTTTCGAACTCAGGCTGCATGAACTTGAATTTGGTGTTGTCAGAGCTTTAGATGCTTCTGAACCAAAAACGCTGGCATAAAGCTCAGACATTTTATCTAAAGATGCGATGACAGCATGTGGGTTGCTGGTTTCTGCGCCGACAAATATTGATTGTCCAACTAAGGAAGCTGAAGCCGTTACTTTATTTGCAGACAGCGTACTCGCCAGACAAGTTACAATAACCAGTCCGGTAAGGAGAAGCGCCCAAAGCGATTGCTTTTGTTGGCGATTCTGTGTGGGTAAGAAAAGTAGCGATGTGTTCAGCAAATTAGTCAGTAATCAAATCAGTTAATAGTTAATAGTTAATAGCTAAAGCGAGCTCATTGAATTGTGGCTAGCTTAGATAAGTTCTCTTCGCGCCACAAGTCATAAAATTGTTAAAGTGAAACCATGTATAAACTAGAGAAACTATATAAACGCGGGAAACGGCATATACACGATAAAAGACGTATAAACATCAACTCACGCGAGTACGACATTGGGCTCTGGTTAAAGTTCACAACAACCGGCAATTAGAACTAATTTATTCTGTGTCGATTTGTTTATTCACGATGAGGAGATGCAAAAAGCCCAACAGATCTTAGAGGAACTTATTGGGCTTAATCGTTGGTTCTATTGGAAAGGCTTAGTGAGTACGGCGAGGGCCATTACGTACCAAGTCTTTACCATTTTCGAAAACTTCTTTGGTGATCCAGCGAGCGAGCAGAACTTTGTGGCTGCTGTTGAATACAGCAACGAAGTGACGACCATCTGAATTATTGGTTGCCATGCCTACACCTTCAACGCCTTCAAGACCCAAACCGCCAGCTTCCACTGAGATTAGGAACTTTTCTAGTTCTTCTAAGGATTCGATAATATCAAGTTCGTTGTTCATTTCTATGCTCTCTTGCTGTTAGCTAACATCGGATTTAAGGCGTTTTTGTGCATGTGCTTAAGTGACGATATTGGCTGTTGTTCTTTGTTGGTTGCGTACTCTACAGATCATAAGAGGGGATTGGAACTCTCAAATATTAGATACGTACTGATATTTTGCGAATTTTTAACACAACATACGTTTAAATGCTTGTTATCCATATTCTTTTTACTACTATTTAAGGGGTCAATTTAGACATTCATAGGAATTAACATGATAAAGGTTTGGCGTTGTCTATTTTTAATGTTGGCGTTTGTTGCATCAGGGAGTTTTGCACAAAGTGTCGATAAAATAGCAGAAGTACAAGACCAGCTAATGCTGGACCTAACAACATTAGAAACAGCGCACGATGCTGAGAAGCCGTTTCTAGAAGATATATTAAGACGAAAGAACCAAGCACTACGTAAAGAGATTTCCTCCCAATTATCATCCGATAAGAAGGAAGGCTTAGACGCTGTTCTTGCCCAACAGGTAGATCTTTTACAACATTTACTGTCATTGAACGAAGTCAAAATTGTCTCTATGAGCAAAGACAACCGTTCGGCTGAGGGGGATTCAAAAAAGCGTCTTGAATTGTTGATTCAAAAACGTATCGGAATGATGGATGATTACTATCAGCAACTCTCTAAAACCTTAAGTTGGTCAAAAGATCGAGGCGTTGATGTATCGGCTGCGGAAAGTCAGTTAAAAACCGCATTGGTTTCTCGTTCTCAATATCTGACCAATGCGATCCTGTATACAGACACGCAGCGTCAAGATCTAGAGCGTCGTTTGTCTTTTGTTAGTGAAGACGAAAAGGCGACAATAAAAACTGAGTTAATACGTTTCAGCGAACGAACCAGTGTAATGGTTGCCAGCTTAGAGACCAGTATCTCTATGATGGCCCCGTTTGGTGTGGATGTCACTTCGTACAAGCGCATTCTATTAGCGACTACTGGGGACATTAACGCCGATGTGTTGGATGTCGATGTTGCACTGGATCTATTGGATAGCTGGCTTCGATCGTTCAGTTCATGGGCGTTTGACAACACGCCTTCATTTATCGTTAAACTAGCTCTGTTTCTCGGTATTTTATACGTAACTCGCCTTATTGCTAACGTGGCTCGTAAGACCGTTCGTAAGAGTGTCTCGCACTCTAAAATGGACTTTAGCGTATTGATGCAGGAGTTCTTCGTATCCATCGCATCTAAAGCGGTCGTGTTTATTGGTTTGCTTATCGCTCTGTCTCAAATTGGGATTGAGCTAGCGCCACTATTAACCGGTTTCGGTGTGGCGGGTGTCATTATTGGTTTCGCATTACAAGACACACTGTCTAACTTTGCGTCAGGTTTGATGATCTTGATCTATCGTCCTTATGATGTGGGCGACATGGTTAAAGTGGCCGGCGTTCAAGGCACAGTAAAAGACATGAGCTTAGTGTCGACGACCATTCAAACCATCGATAACCAACGCTTGGTGATCCCGAACAACAAGATTTGGGGTGACGTGATCAACAACATCACTGCAGAACGTGTGAGACGTGTTGATATGGTCTTCGGCATTGGTTACTCAGATGATATCGATAAAGCGAAAGCGGTATTGAACGACATCATTCTTGCGCACCCTCTAGTACTGAAAAAACCGGAGCATATGATCAAGCTTCATACCTTGAATACGTCTTCTGTTGATTTTGTCGTCAGACCTTGGGTTAAGACCGATGACTATTGGGATGTGTATTGGGATGTGACGGAAACCGTGAAGAAACGCTTCGATGAAGAAGGCATCACGATCCCATTCCCTCAACGAGATGTGCATATTTACAATCACGAAGAGAACTAAACGAAAGAGCTAAGTACGAGAAGTAATTTCGAATAGAGCTATTACGAAAAAAGCTAATACGAAAAAGCTAAGCATGGCTTAGAGCCATCATTCTTAATGTGATATCAAATGGACGCTGAATAAGCGTCCATTTTTATTGGCTTCCGTTTATATTGAGCTTCATTCTTTTATGTCACTCAACCGCCTTAGAATTACGTTATGATGGGGTAGGCTTAGTTTGGACAGTTGAAAGCGAATGGATGATTCACAGCAAAAAACGAATAGTAGAAATACAACGGTAAGAAAAGCAACACGAATTGAAAGTGTCATGAACTCTGCGATGTGGCACCTAACCCAGAGAGATATGACGGAAAGCGAGTTGGTTGCGAAGCTCAAAGTGAAAACCGACAATCAAGAATGGATCGATGAAACGTTGAATACTTTGAAAGGCTTTGGGTATCTCAAGTCTGACCAAGTGTTTGCTGAACAATTCGTGGAACAAGCTTTCTCTGGTGAATTTGGTTCTCGATACATTGTCGAAAAATTGAAAAAGAAGGGCCTGACGGACTCAGTGATTTCTGATGCAATCCATAAGGTGTCTTTCGAAAAGTCTATTGATGAACAAACCATCTTGATAGACCGCATCAACCATTACTATACAAGTTTTACCATGAGCCGTGAAAAGCTGGTCGCGACCCTGCAAAAGCGCGGTTTTAGCTACCAGCAGGTGAAGGTAGCGATTGACCAGCACACGCAGTCGCATGAACTGAAAAGTAATATTCAAATTAAGGCTGAGAAAGCTGATTTGGAAAAAGAGGTGCTTAAGTATGCTCGTAAAGGCAAAGGCTTGACTGCTATTCAGCAAGAGCTCAGACAGCGACAAATCGACACCAGCGAGTTGTCATCGTTGGTCGACCGATTAACTAATGAGGAGCAACTGGATTTCTATTCATCTTGTTTGGAACAGCTGCAGAAGAAATCATATGACCTCAACGATCACAAAGAGCGTTCAAAGGCGTACGCAATGTTAAGTCGAAAGGGCTTTTCGTCGGATGAAATCAAATTTGCTCTGAGTGAAGGCAACGAATAACAACCAATATTATGCGTAAAGAGTGCACATAGCCTTACTTTAACGTGTCGTGTGTAGGTTTTCTGTAAGACCTAGGCCATTGCGTAAGGCGAATTGAATCAGGTCATTGTGACTGTTTAAATCGAGCAATCCAAGCATTCTGTATTTATGCGATTCTATCGTTCGAGAGCTAAGGTGGAGCTGTTCTGCACACTCTTTTGCACTAAACCCTTGAGCAATGAGAGCCAAAACCTTGGTTTGTTTTTTTGTGAGTAATAATAGCTTCTCACTATCATCTGCTAGCCGATTCTCATTTTGCTTTAGTGTCCTCGCTAGCGTTGAGTGCTGCCAATAACAGAGCCAAAGTTCACAGACTAACTTTAAGCGCTGGATGTCTTCGAGATCGAAGGTGGTATCGTTGTCGTGAAAGTTAGTGAAAGACAATGCTCCCCAGCGTTGGTTAAACAGCTGCAAAGGAATGATGCAGTGCCATCTTCCCCCTTCTTTATAGATCCTCTTTAACACATAGTTTTTGGTTGAAACGAGTTCGTCGCTGGTAAAAGTGAGATATGTTTCATTGGTTTTCAATAGCTTTAGGTAATCAAGGTAGTTACCGCCAACCAAACTTTTCTTATCGACAGGAGGTATGTTTGCTTTGGATACTGAACAAGTTTTCCCGTCTTCGAGTAAGACCATTGAATTCGGGTATAGCGTTAAACGATCAATCCCGAACCAATCGAGTACGTCAAAGCTTGCTTCTGACCACGTTGTTTGAAAGTTTTTAGGATCGCTATTAATAAGAGAGGTTGATTGTTTCATTAATAGCTGTTCAAAACTTAGGCTTAAAGCAGGCACGTTTTTCCTTTCTCGATATATTCATTAGGTCAATACTCAGAAGATATTCGTTCGAGTGGCTCAGTGCAAGATAAGATTCTTATATATATCATAGGTTCTATTTTTAAGTTTTTTATAACTCTTAGTTCTAGATTGTCGAATGATAAGCAGTACATTTACTGCATTAATTGAACGGTGTTTTTTATAGGCTCAGGATTTTAATTCTGCCTAACAAACCCCGTGATGATTGAGAACATCCGGAATATGGATAACAGCACGGATATCGGGTTTAAGCTCGGCTTGCGATTCTCAATATAAAAGCCATATCAACATATCATTATGTAATTCAATTCACCAAAGCTATAAAATTTTCAGTAAATTTACGGTATATCAATAACGTATTTTTTTGAACAATAGCGCCACTCCAAAAGGCCGGACTAACAAGGCCGAATTAATATATAGGTAGTGGTTATCATGAAAAAGACATTAGTAGCACTTGCGATTGCGAGCATTTCAAGTTCAGCTTTCGCAGTAAGCACAAGCAGCCAAAACAGCCAAAACGAAGACATGTTTGCATTCGATTCAATGCACAAAGATCAATTCTCAGTATCAGGCTCTTTCGGTGTTGGTGGTTACTACGACACTGGCTCTAAAGCGTTCTACGATGACTGGGCAACGGGTCTTACTCTTGCCGTAAACTACCGTAACAACCGTATTGTTGGTTATTTCGAAACTGATTTGATGGTGAACTACACGACAGACAACAACGTATCTGCGAACGACGCAGCAACAGCTGGTTGGACAAACGGTATCGATACTGGTCCAGCAACAGACGTAGACAAAGCATGGTTAGGTTTCGATACTGGCTACGGTATTGCTTCATTCGGTTGGGAAAACGACACAGCACTAGACAAAGTGGATGGCGCTGGCGATAACACTTACGAGTTTGGCGCTTCTGCTGGTGATGCATCTGACGGCTTCAATGTTGTTAAATTCCAAGGCGCAACAAACGGTATCGCTTATGGTATTTCTTACTTTGAAACAGGTGACGATCATAATGATGCGGATAAAGGCATTAACGGTTACATCGGTTTAGAGCAAGAGGTATTCAATCTATACGCAGGTTATGAAGCTCGTGATGACGATGCTGATTACGAAGTTTACACAGTGACAGGTAACGTTAAGGTTGGTGCTCTTAAACTAGGTATGAACTCTTGGATTGAAGAGAGTGATTCTGCTAAGAATACGGGTTACTACGTTTCAGGTGGCTACACAGTTTCTGAAGACCTAACAATCGCAGCAGGTTACGCGTCTAGCAGCAATGAATTAGATGGTCAATCTGACGTAGATTCTTCTTACATCAATATCGCTGCAATGTACCGTATTGCTGACAACGCTGACATGGGTATTGATATCAAGCAAGACTTAGACGGTTACCGTGTGGGTAAAACTAGCGCGCAATACGACGAAGAAACACACGTATTCGCAGCAGCTTACTACTATTTCTAAGAACTTAAGAACTTAAGAACTTCTAAGAAATTTGATGATAATGGTGTAATAGCTTGCCCGGTCTTTACACCATCTTCTCTTCTTTACGCAGTTTAAATATCCACAGTTCGACATGTGGTATGCCACTAAGGTGTTACGAGTGGAATTATTATTTGGAGAAATGTAATGGTTAAAAACATTACTGCTAAGGGTAGTATTTACGGAAATGATACCCTGTTTACGTGTAAACCGAATCGTAATGGATTATTTGAATTGGCGCGCAAACATGGAAGAGTAGCCGGTACTCGCCCGCAAGATCTCAAGAACAAGGTTTATGCTGAATCTCTTGATGAAGCTTGGAATCTACTCAAAACAGAGAAGTTTTATATTGTTTTGACGGGGCAAGTGTTTGGCATTCATCGAAAATCATTGCGAAGTGTTGATTCTGTTGATGTTGAGTTTAATTGTGAAACTCGCTCGATATGTGTCACGGCATAGATCCAACGCTGAATATAAAAAGGACGATAAATTATCGTCCTTTTTTCGTTTGAGTTTTTTGGTTCAACCTTGGTTACAGATGCTCAGCACCCGCTATCGGCCGTATTGCCCAACGATAAAGTGTTCAAACTCATCACACATCTGATGGTTTGACTTATCATTATTCGCCAACTCGGTGGCCCCATCAACGATCGATATCTTCGCATTCAAATCAGCGACTGGTGCTCGTTCTCTTGTCGACAGCTGTTTGATTTTTTGCTCCTCAATAGCCCAAGCTTCTTCTGGCGACAAGTTGCACTCGTCAGCGAGGTATTTGGCATTAAAACCTTCCCCAGTCAGGCTTTCGATTGTCCCATTATGATTCACGCTATTGCCTTGGTGCCAATAGTGCTTAGCTAACAAAGGGCCGATTTCTGGGTTATCCGTTAAGTAGCCAAACTTATCGGTGAAATATGCACGAGTTTGATACACCGCCATATGAGCCAGCAGGTAACCTTGATACGCGCAAGACGCTTCATCTGACAACAGATGCGGGATCGCCATTAATGGGCGAGGGCTACAAGCTAATCCAAGAATCGTTTTCTCACTGCTACGAGCAAGAGCGGTAATCTTTTCAGGTGTCAGATTTTCATCCGCCAATTCGTAAAGTGCTCGCTCGAAATATGGAACCACTAAAATGCTGCGTTCTTGATAAGCTCTGAAAGGTTGTTTGTTATCGATGATTGCTTTGATTAACTCATCAGGTACTGCTTGGCCATCTGCATTAAGCGCGTATTGTTTGAGCCAATCGGCGTCATTCAATAAGCTGTCACAGAACATGGATTGAGTTTCGGCATAAGCCATCGAGGTTGGTGCAAACTCTTGCGAGAAACACGGTGCGTTCATTTTCACGTTAGCAAAATGGGCCGCATGACCACCCTCGTGAAATAGTGTATTGATGCCATCATAACCGCTGCCAACTTGATCGGGCTTGGCGTTGCTCGTGAAGTTAACTTGAGCGGCTACCCAAGTTTCTTGATCGTAGAAAGATGGGATAGGGCCATGGCAGAAACCATTAGGGTACTTACCTTTACGATCAAGCAGATCCAATTTTAATGTCGCTTGAGAGTATTCGATGTTTAGGCGACCAAAAGATTCAATCCATCGTCGAAGTGACTTTGAGAACGGAACATAAGGATCAAGATCATTCATAACGTCACCTGCAAAAGAGTAAGTAAAGTTATGGGCTTGAAGTGCATTCTCGCCTTTCTGTTCTGCTAAATTGGCTAGACTTTGCTGATGGCTATCGCGTGTACGTGCTTCGAAGTCGTCAAGAATCGTAAACAGTTGCTCTGTCGTCATCTGTTCGGTTTTAACCACCGAGTAATCAAAGAAGGTTTTAAAACCCAGTGATTGAGCAAATTGGTTACGTTTTTTGATCAGTTCAATGAAGCCGTTAGCCAGCAGCCACTGTTCTAAATCTAATAGTGCTTGGTGTGCAGAAAGCCTGACTTGTTCATTACCATTACTTCTAACGGCTGAACCTAAAACTGGCAGTGATCCTTCTGTTTCGTCGCCTGTTTCATTTACGTAAGTCATCACATGATTCTGTTTTTTCTCAAACAGTTCAGCCTCAAACTTTATGAGATCGGCTTTAAGCTTCTGTGACTGCTCAGACTCAATAGCGTGAGATCTAAAGGTCGCTAACCAACCATTCAAGCCTGTTAGCGTACTCTCTTTTTCTAGGGGATCTTGAATTTTATCGATAGCAGCTAGTTGAGTTTCGATAGCAGCAATCTGTTCGGCAGAGCTTAGAAATTCAGTCCATTGAGTCTGCGCGAGTGTCGAGCCATCGTGGTCGTCACTGATCCCCATATATGTATCCCAAAAGAAGTCTTCTTTCGCTTTATGAGTCGCAAGATACTTTTGATTCAATTGGTTGAGATAGTTCGTTGCAGTCATGACATTCCTTGAAAATTAACCAGTAATTTCAACATTATGACACATTCATTGAATGTATTTTGTGATGTTGCATATAACGGAATGTAAATTACATGGCTATAAAGCCGTGTTGATCCAATACGGTTTCATCAGCTTTCCACCAGAAACTATTCAGCGTAACAAAGTTAGATTGTCGCTTGAAGACCTGCTATTGAAGGTGGATATGAGTAATGGGTACGATATGTTGTAACTTTTACAGGGGAGTGATATTATCTTTTTCGTAATGGTTCTCAACGTGACGGATTACGTTATTCGGTGATGAATTTATCTAGCGGGCATGTATGCCCGTTTTTTTTTCGCCTAAAATTTGCGACTCGAGCAGTTGTTTGTCGATTGGTCACGTATAATGGACACTTCATATAGCGCTAAATAAGCCCAGTCGATGAAAATCCTTCAAGTTCTAATCTTGCCTCTAATGCTGTCCCTTAATGCTTTTGCATTTTCCGCGCAAGCAACCGAAAGCTGGTGGCTAAGAACAGTATTTAACAGCAGCGCAAGTCTGCCGAGTTCTCAAGACTATATTAACGATACTGAACTCATGGATTGTGGCGAAGTTGAAGGCACTCTGTTGTGCAGTGACTTAACCCAATATTACGATTTGGATGTTTATGTTGAACTGGAGTTGGGTGGCTCAAGTGTCGAGGTGGTTCGCTTAAACCTGTCATATTCGAACCTAAGTTACACAAAGCTTCAAGCCTACCTTCGCCAAGATGGCTTTGCTCTCAGTTCTATTCGTATTGGGGAAGATGAGTTTGATGTGGTCGCTCAACTCGAACAAGCGAAGCGTGAGGGAGTTGGTTACGACATGGTAGATAAACAACTCGTTGAATTCATCAACTCACCACATCATTCCTCTGAGAAAATGAGTGTATGGAATGTGCCTAGTTCTTCCTCATCTTCTTCTGGTTCTTCAGTTCCTTGGATTCAGCTGCATAGTGATGGTGACAACTTAACGGTTGAACTAAATCGCTTTTAATTGCTCAAATTTATAGATGGTTTCGTCATTCATCAGAGTAAACAAGCCTTTCAGGAGAACGGTTGACGGGCAGACAGCAAGCTATTATTTATTTAAGTGTTCGTTTTTCTGTGGCTCTCACATTTTTCGTAAGCGTTTACCTTTGCCATTTGTTATACGTTGAGCCTTCGGTAAAACGATCTTAGGATACGTGCAGTATTGATAAAGGAGACAACCCATGGTTGCAAGAGTAACGACAGCGCCACAAGGCCCAGAACTTTCTGAGTTGGTGCAAGGATACTGGCGTACAGCAGAGTGGGGCATGACCCCGCAACAACGCCTGACTTTCCTGAAGCAGCACATTGATCTTGGCATCACAACTGTTGATCACGCGGATATTTACGGTAACTACCAATGTGAAAAGTTGTTTGGTGAAGCATTGGCGCTTGAGCCAAGCCTTCGTGATGATATCCAAATCGTCACCAAGTGCGACATCAACTTGTGTGGTGACCACACTCCTGATCGCAAGATCAATCACTATGACACCAGCGCGTATCATATTTACCAATCGGTAAATAACTCTCTAGAGCGTTTGGGTGTAACCGAACTTGATGTATTACTCATTCACCGTCCAGATGTACTGATGGATGCAGATGAAGTAGCAGAAGCGTTCGCTGAATTACATAAGGTCGGTAAAGTTAAGCACTTCGGTGTCTCTAACTTTTCACCGCGTCAGTTCGACTTACTGCAATCTCGACTAGGTAAGCCACTAGTGACTAACCAAGTTGAAATCAATCCATTGAACTTCGAAGTCGCCCATGATGGTACGCTGGATCAACTGCAGATGAACCGTATTCGTCCAATGGCGTGGTCTTGTCTCGGTGGCGGTAGCATCTTCAGTGGTGATTCAGAACAAGCGATTCGCGTTCGTGATGAGCTAGAGACGATTCGTCTAGAAGTGGGTGCAGACAGCATTGACCAAGTGATTTACGCTTGGGTTCGTCGTTTACCGTCTAATCCAATTGCGATTATTGGCTCAGGTAAGATTGAACGTGTGAAGACGGCCGTTGATGCGCTGAAAATAGAACTGACTCGCGAGCAATGGTATCGCGTATGGGTTGCATCTAAAGGCCACGGTGTGCCATAGAGACCTTTGGGGTCTGGCATTTATCCACAGACTTAGATGTTTCAACGTAAAAAACCAGCACCCCAGCTGGTTTTTTTGTATTCGCCTAACATGTTGCTCCAAAACTGTGATTAAGGTGGAATAATTTTCAAAAACACTCATAATGCACTCTGTTTTTCACCAGTTGGATATTTCCATTGAGCACTTCAAAATTCTCTTCAATCGCCCTTAAGCCAGAGCTTCTAAATACGTTAGATTCTCTTGGTTATACTGAAATGACGCCTATTCAAGCGTTAAGTCTTCCTATTATTCTGGATGGCAAGGATGTTATCGGTCAGGGTAAAACGGGTTCAGGTAAAACAGCTGCCTTTGGTTTAGGCGTGCTGCAAAACCTACGCGTTAAGCGTTTTCGTGTTCAATCTTTAGTGTTATGTCCGACTCGTGAGCTTGCAGACCAAGTAGCAAAAGAGATCCGTACTCTTGCTCGTGGCATTCACAATATTAAAGTGCTGACACTATGTGGCGGTATGCCAATGGGGCCACAAATTGGTTCATTAGAGCATGGCGCACACATTCTTGTGGGCACTCCTGGTCGTATCCTGGACCACCTAGAGAGAGAGCGTATTGACCTGTCTGAGTTGAACACACTTGTGTTAGATGAAGCCGATCGCATGCTGGAAATGGGTTTCCAAGATGCACTAGATGCTGTTATTGAAGCAGCACCAAAAGATCGTCAAACGTTATTGTTCAGTGCAACTTTCCCTAAACAGATTAAATCTGTTGCAGACCGCATCATGAATAACCCTGAAATGGTGAAGGTTGAATCAACGCACGATCACTCAAGCATCCAACAACACTTTTATAAGGTTGAAGGTACTGAAGCTCGTGATGACGCACTAGAGCTAATGCTTCTTCATCATCAACCAGAGTCAGCGGTTGTGTTCTGTAATACTAAGAAAGAAGTACAGAACGTAAATGATGAGCTAAGCCACCGTGGTTTCAGTGTTATCGAGCTTCATGGCGACATGGAACAGCGTGAACGTGACCAAGCTTTGGTTCAGTTCTCAAACAAAACCATCTCTATCTTGGTTGCAACCGATGTTGCCGCTCGTGGTCTTGATGTTGATAACCTAGATGCTGTGTTCAACTTTGAGTTGTCTCGCGATCCTGAAGTTCACGTACACCGCATCGGTCGTACTGGACGTGCAGGAAGCAAAGGCGTCGCTATCAGCTTCTTTAGCGAAAAAGAGATGCACCGTGTTGCTCAAATTGATGAGTACATGGATATGCCAATCGAACCATCTCAGTTGCCAGCTAAACCAATCGCTAAGCCGTACTACTCAAACATGGTAACCATCCAGATTGATGGTGGTAAGAAAGCGAAACTTCGCGCAGGCGATATCCTTGGTGCGTTGACAGGCCAAGGCGGTATTGATGGTAAGTCAGTAGGTAAGATCAACTTGTTCGCGATGCGTGCTTACGTTGCTGTAGAAAGATCAATGGCTAAGAAAGCATTAGGTAAAATCGAATCAGGTAAAATGAAGGGTCGTCAATTCCGCGCCCGAATTCTGAAGTAATTCGAGATTGTCTCCCTTTACTGCTAAGTCATGCTAGTGATAATGCAGTAAAGGGTGTTCCACAGCCAGTAACGTATCAAACGTTTATTCATCAGGTCTGATCGAATAGAAATCGTTGATATGTCTTCCTTCGCTAAGATACCAAATCATCGCTTCCTGTCGATTATTAGCGGATATCGTAATTGTGGTTAGTCTTCCATCGTCAAAATAACAAAGCTCGTACTCTAACTCGCTTGTATAATGAGGAGTAGCGGCCATAGCTTACCTCCCAAATATTAATCATTTGAAAATAAATAAACCATTCGTTTATAGGTTTCGTTTACATCAAATGAGCAATAAAAATCAAGTTACATCACTGCCATTAATTATTTTTAGTTTAATCATTTGCCGAAATAGCTAGATTAGCAAGTCTGAGTCTCAATTTATCTCAAAGTTTTTACAGCCACTGCTTATTAAGGCTACTTTTATAAGAGCTAGAACGAGCGTTATAAGAACTAGAGCTAACCTTAAAAGGGTGAGTTAATGGATTGTGGATTTGTTGAATATCGTGAGAGGGTTAAATGAGAAAGTGTCGATGGTTAGTCTTATTAGTCTGTTTTGTATTCGCTGGTTGCGGGACTAAATTTGCCTACAACAATATAAGCTGGTTTGCGGTTAGCTATATTGAAGACTTTGTTTCTCTATCCAACAGTCAAGAATCAGAGCTCGAAGAGCGCCTCGACTTATTACAGCAATGGCATAAAGAAACCCAACTTCCGCTGTATATGTCGCAACTGCAAGCGATTCAAAACCTAGACCGTTCTGATATGAATTCAGCTTTTATCATTGATCAAAGTGAACAAACTAAAAATCATATTCGCTTAATCGTTAACAAGTTCTCTCCTGATATTTACGCATTAAGTATGCAGCTTACCCCTGAGCAAGATAACGAATTCTTAAAGAACTTTAGAGAAAAGCAGCAAGAGTATTACGAAGAAAGATTATCATTGAATGATGAAGATTCGAGAGAACGATATCGAAGTCGAATAGAAGATAGGCTAGAGCGATGGTTAGGGTCGGTATCGAAAGAGCAAAAAACGATTATTTTGACGTGGTCTCAAGAGTGGGTAAATACTAACGACAGCTGGCGACAATATCAAAATAATACGTATCAAGACCTAACGACACTTATGCAAAAGAAGACCTATTTACATATTGCACAGCCAATTATTATGAAGCTACTTTTGAACAATGAAGATTATTATCCGCAAGAACTGGAGTCTAAGCTTGATAAGAATATGCAAACATCAGCGAAGTTCTTGGTGGATATCGCCGCAGTGAGCAGTGATAAACAATGGGCTTATTTTATGAGTGAACTAGAAAGCCTCAAGACGACGTTAGTGTCACTGCAGGAGTAGGGTAGCTATATTAAGGCTAGTGACTGTTTGCTACTAGCCTTCTGACAAACCCTAAACCGAATGCAGAGAGTTAGCCTCTGTTACTCATCAGCAGCTTTGGAATCGAGCCTTTAGCTGTCTTAGATATTTTTTGCATCAATTGAAAGCTCGGCTGTTGAATACCGTGATCACTTTGCAGTTCATCAATCATCAATAACCATAACCGTGCTGTCATTTCTGAATCGGCTAACGCTCTGTGGAAAGTACCGTCGTTGTCGATATTTTTGAAACGCACAAGGTCGCCTAGCTTATGAGTCGGTGCGTCTTGGATTAGACGGCGAGCAATCAACATTGAGCAAGCGAACTTGCCTATGTAGTCTCGGCCAATAAAGTCTAATTCCGCATCGAGAAAGCGCTTATCAAACGATGCATTGTGAGCAACAAGTTGGCTGCCTTGGATAAAGTCTGCAAACTCATCCATCACTTCACTGCAACTGGCCGCAGTGCTTAACATACGGTTACTGATTCCGGTATAGCTTTCAATGAACCCGCTAACACGAAACCCTGGATTCATTAGCTGCTGGAAGGTGTCGACGACTTCGCCGTTAACGAGTTTAACCGCACCGATTTCAATCGCTCGATCACCCATGTTTGGTGATAAGCCTGTGGTTTCGAAATCGAGAACGATAACGGAGTCTGCGGAGTTTGGAGCCATCGTGTTTCCTAATACTATTTGGTTGTATCGCTTTATATGGGGCGCTTAGTGTTGCTACGGGGCGATCTATTGCGTGTTGTTGTTCTATTGCGTGTTGCTGCTGACTGTGAGCTCAGTGTAACCTGTAGAATCGTCATGCTCTCTGTTGAAGGTCAAAGTATCGTAGCAGTGAACAATCAATTCAGCGGTGGTTGCGATAATCGTCCCTTCAAGCAAATGCCCACCAATCACATTTCCATTTTGATCAGCAACGGATATATGAACATGCTGGTGGTTTGGGGTTAGCGTCGCCATAAGTGACACAATTTCGAACGGATCTGTGATTAGCTTGGTGTTGTTCGCATTAGCCAAACGAATATTGAGTTGAGAAACACAACCGACACAAGACGCGACAGAGCCCGCTGAGATATTGTGCGCTGTCACAAGCTTTTGGAGCTCAAGTTTTAGATCTTGCCCGCGGGTTAATCTCGTTGCGATAGGAGTGATCATCTTATTGCCTCAGTTTTATTTGTATTTCAAAGAACAAAACGAAGCCACATAGGGCTTCGTTTTATTTTCATTTTGGCTAACGTGACTGTAGCATTTTCTGTCGCTAAAATTACTTAGTCTTGTTGCTGTTCTCTTTTCTTCTTAGGAACGAAGTTCAATACTGAAATTGGTACTTCTTTGCGTGGTTCGAAACCTTCAACAACGCGACGTTCAATCAAGTGGCCGAGACGTTTTTCAATGATGCACAGGTTCTTGAAGTTATCTTTCGATAGGAAAGAGATCGCTTCACCAGATGCATCAGCACGGCCTGTACGACCAATACGGTGAACATAGTCGTCTGCTGGGAATGGGATGTCGTAGTTCACTACACGGCTTAGGTTATCGATATCGATACCACGAGCAGCAACCCCTGTTGCAACTAGATATTTTAGACGACCTTTTTTGAAGTCAGCCAGAATCTTTTCACGAATCGCTTGGCTACGTCCACTGTGGAAAGCTTCTGCTTGGATGCCACGTTTTTCAAGTTGAGCAACTAACTTAGCGGCACCATGTTTAGTCTCGATAAAGATAAGCGCTTGGTCCCACTCACCGTCAGTGATCATGTGGCTTAATAGCGCAGACTTACGGTCTTTATCTACGGTAACTAGCCATTGTTCGATGTTCGCTTTAGAAGCGTCAGTTTTGGCGATAGAAATTTCTTCCGCTTCACTGATTGCGCTTTTCGCTAGCGCACGAACTGGCGTTGATAGCGTTGCTGAGAACAACAGGTTTTGAATGTTTTGTGGCAAACGCGCGATGATCTTGTTGATGTCTTCGATGAAACCCATGTCTAGCATGCGGTCAGCTTCATCAAGAACCAGAACTTCAACTTCATCAAAGTGAACGGCACGTTGTCCGTACATATCGATCAAACGGCCAGGTGTTGCCACAAGAATATCAACACCTTCGATCAAGCGGTCTTTTTGGTGTTGGTAAGACACGCCACCGTACATCGCTAATGATGTAAGGTTTAGGAATTTCGCGTACTTAGTAATGTTCTGTTCAACTTGAACCGCAAGCTCACGCGTAGGTGTAAGAATAACAGCACGAATACGTTTTTTACGTTGTGTTTCACCTTTACTTAGCATTTCTAAGATAGGGAGAACAAAGCTCGCAGTTTTACCTGTACCTGTTTGTGCAGCAGCAATTAGGTTCTTACCAGAAAGCACAATCGGAATTGCTTTTTCTTGAATAGAGGTTGGCTTTTCATAGCCTTGTTTTGCAACGGCTTTAACAATAGGTGAGCTTAATCCAAGCTTGGAAAATGGCATAAGTTTCTCGGTATGATTTGGCTAAATAGCGATGGAAAGGTTCAACAATCTTATACAAGGATAAGATTAATGGCGGCATTCTACCATGTTGCTTGTGTACCGCTAGTAACATAGACACTTTAGTTGGATAATACTGGCTCAATAAGACGACGATAAGACAGGGATGTATGGAAATTACGCCGAATGAACGCGATGCAGTATATAAAACGATTTTTTCTCGCCGAGATGTTCGTGGTCAGTTTCTTCCTGATGAGATCCCAGAAGACGTTTTGATGCGTGTGCTAACCGCAGCGCACCATGCGCCGAGTGTTGGTTTTATGCAGCCTTGGGACTTTGTCGTTGTCCGTGATATTGAAACCAAGCAACAAATCAAAGCCGGCTTCAATAAAGCACATGCAGAATCCGCGGAAATGTTCACCGATGAAAAACAGGCGATGTATAAGCGTCTAAAGCTCGAAGGTATCGTCGAATCACCTATCGGTATCTGCGTCACTTGTGACCGTAATCGAACCGGAAAAGTCGTTTTAGGTAGAACCATCAAACAAGAGATGGATCTGTACAGCACCGTGTGTGCGGTTCAAAATTTATGGCTGGCGGCAAGAGCTGAAAACCTAGGGTTAGGTTGGGTGAGCATCCTGCATGACTCAACACTGCGAGACGCATTAGATATCCCGGAAGACATTGATATCGTGGCGTACTTATGTATCGGCTACGTTGAACACTTCAAAGATAAACCCGAACTTGAAACCATGGGCTGGCTACCAAGAAGGGACGTCAATTCAGCGATTCATGAAGGGAAGTGGAACTCAGACCAAATCAAGTCAGACGAAGAGTAATTGCATCTACCGACATTAATCTCGATGGCTAGTATCAAGATCTAAAAAAGGGCTCATTGAGCCCTTTTTGATATTTGCTTGCTGTTATCTGATTTAGATATACAAACCGAGAGCCTAAGCGATCTCAATTTTCTCAGCTTGGTTCTGTTCTGCCATTGATATCGCTAGTGCTTCTGCAGCCTTAATACCATCGATACCAGCAGATAGGATACCACCAGCATAGCCTGCACCTTCACCTGCAGGGAAGAAGCCCTTTAAGTTGATGCTTTGATAGTCTTTGCCACGCTTGATGCAGACAGGAGACGACGTACGAGTCTCGACACCGGTTAGTAGGCCGTCTGGTGTAGAGAAGCCTTTGATCTTCTTCTCGAACGCAGGGATTGCTTCGCGAATCGCTTCGATAGCAAAATCAGGTAGCGTTTTTGAAATATCCGTTAGGTGTATACCTGGTGTGAATGATGGTTTTACTTCACCGATTTCGCTTGGATCACGACCTTTTAGGAAGTCACCGATTTTCTGTGCTGGGGCGTCGTAGTTTTCACCACCAAGTACATAAGCCCCTTTTTCTAGCTCACGTTGTAAACGGATACCAGCCAATGCATCACCTGGGTAATCACGTTCAGGGTCGATACCCACCACGATGGCGCTGTTTGCGTTACGCTCAGCGCGAGAGTATTGGCTCATGCCATTCGTTACCACGTGGCCTTCTTCAGACGTTGCAGCAACTACAGTGCCACCCGGGCACATACAGAAGCTGTATACAGTTCGGCCATTCTTACAATGGTGAACCAATTTGTAGTCCGCAGCACCTAAGATAGGGTTACCCGCATTCTTGCCGAAGCGAGCTTCGTCAATCATTGCTTGCTTGTGTTCGATACGGAAACCAACAGAGAAAGGCTTCGCTTCCATGTAAACGCCACGATCGTGGAGCATTTCAAACGTATCTCGAGCACTGTGGCCTACGGCCAGTACTACGTGGCGAGATTTAATTTCTTCGCCGTTAGAAAGCGTCAAGCCAGTGATTTGACCATCTTCCATATGAACGTCGTCTACGCGCGTACTGAAGCGAATTTCGCCGCCTAGTTCAATGATAGAAGCACGCATTTTTTCGATCATGGTAACCAGTTTGAAGGTACCGATGTGCGGCTTACTTACGTATAGAATTTCTTCTGGTGCGCCAGCAGCTACGAATTCTTCGATTACTTTACGGCCGTAGTGCTTTGGATCTTTAACTTGGCTGTATAGCTTACCGTCAGAGAATGTACCTGCGCCACCTTCACCGAACTGTACGTTTGATTCAGTGTTCAGTGTGCGCTTACGCCAGAAACCAAAGGTATCTTTCGTACGTTCACGAACTTCTTTACCACGCTCAACGATGATTGGATTGAAGCCCATTTGAGCAAGCACTAGGCCTGCGAACAAACCACAAGGGCCAAAACCGATAACGACAGGGCGCTCAGTTTGGTTCTCAACCGCTTTAGCCACGAATTTGTACTCCATGTCAGGAGTCACTTTTACGTGTGGGTCGCTGATGAATTGTTCTAACAACTCAGCTTCGTTTTCAACGAGAACATCAAGCGTGTAGATAAGTAAGATTTTTGATTTCTTACGAGCATCGTAGCCACGTTTAAAGATATTAAAAGAAAGTACCTGATCAGCGTTAATGCCAAGCTTTGCTTCAATAGCGTCTTGAATGGCTGACTCTTCATGGTCTAGTGGGAGTTTAATTTCGGTTAAACGTATCATTTTGATGTCTCGTTTTTATAGGTGTCTTAGCTAGATCGTTTCTTAATACAGAGTTTGATAAAACGCTGGTGTTGAAAGAAGCGATAAGCTCACAATGGCGCGCATTTTACGAGAAATTGATTTATCTGTCATACTAATTTGGAAGCATCGAGCAAATAGACACGATATTAGAGTCGTATGATGTTGAATTTTGCCTTGGGATGAGTATTATCCCCCATTCTTCAATTTTGACTAACTTATAGAGCAGAGCATCATGGCATTTGTCGTAGGCGATAATTGTATCCAATGTAAATACACAGACTGTGTGGCGGTATGCCCCGCAGATGCGTTCCATGAAGGCCCGAATTTCATGGTAATCAACCCAATCGAATGCATTGATTGTGGGTTGTGTGTACCTGAATGTGACGCTCAAGCGATCTTCCAAGAAGATGATCTTCCAGAAGACCAAAAGATTTTTATTGAAGTGAATGCCGAGCTTGCAGAAATCTGGCCTGTACAAACAGAAGTAAAAGCACCGATGGATGACGCTGAAAAGTGGAATGGTGTGTCTGATAAGTTGGCAATGCTAGAAAAGTAATTGTTGAAAAGAACTCAAATAAAAAGGCGTACTGATTTGATCAATACGCCTTTTTTAATGTCTGAACACTGTCGACTGGCTCGTTAGCTTATGAAATCTAGCTATGCTGACGACGCATGTTGTCGAGAATGATGCCTGTCGCCATTGCCACGTTCAAAGACTCTGCGCCACCGAATGCTGGAATCGTAATCTTATCAGTTACGTACTTAGCCGCATGTTCACGAATGCCGTGAGACTCACTGCCCATCAATAAAATACCGTTGGCAGTAAACTCCGTCTTATGAACGCTTTCACCTTCTAAAAACGCGCCGTAAACAGGCAGGTTAGCTTGCTCTAAGTATTCAGGTAAGTCTGTTTGGCTTACGTGTACTCGGCCAAAGCTACCCATGGTTGCACTGATCGTTTTAGGGTTGTATGGGTCTGCACAATCGCTGCTCGCAACGATATGCTTAATGCCATACCAGTCTGCTACACGAATAATCGTACCTAGGTTGCCCGGGTCTGAAACGCCATCCAGTGCAATCATCAGCCCAGTTGCTTCTGGCAGTTCAAATGTTGGGATCTCAACGACAGCAATCGCCGCATTGTTACTCACCAAAGTACTCGCTTTGGTTAGGTCATCCAGCGAGGCTTCAACACAATCAAACTCAAACAGTGAAGCGTGATTTTCAGATAAGAAATCAGCGGTAGCAAAGACGTTCTTCACGACTAAGTCACTATTGAACAGCTCAAGAACGTTCTTTTCACCTTGAACTAGAAACAAGCCGTGGGCTTTACGTTGTTTCTTTTGGCCCAAAGCACGAAGGAGTTTTAATTGGTTTTTTGAAATCATGTTTTTATCCTAGATATAAGCCCGCGCATTATAGAGCAAAGGTTGGAGAACCAAAAGCGTGAGAGCTCAATGCGATCCACATAAAAAGCAAAAGCGACCCACTTAACAAAGAAAAGCGCACTAAATAGTGCGCTCTTGCGTGAATTACTGCCTAAGACTAGGCTAGCCCTATTATTTAATACGGAGCAGGGTAGCGCTTAAAGACGGTGTTGATATCGGTGAGAATCTCTTGTGATAGCGGCTTACTGAAAGCGACCACGTTCTCTTTCAGTTGTTCCATGGTCGTCGCTCCAATAATTGTAGAAGTCACGCCATCGACTTGATTACACCATGCCAAAGCCAATTGGCTCGGCGTAAATCCATGAGAGTTCGCAACTTCGACATATCCTTTTACGGCTTCATTGGCAGACTCAGTGTCGCGGAAAATGCCTTTACGCTGCATGTAAGTCCAACGGCTTCCTTCTGGTCTTGCACCATCAATGTATTTGCCACTGAGCATTCCTCCAGATAACGGTGACCAAGGCAGGTAAGCGACATCTTCATGCACACAGTTCTCAATCAGATACGGCCAGTCTTTTGCGTGAAGTAGGCTGAATTCATTCTGAATCGAGACCATGCGTGGCAAATCGTGTTTTTCGCTCAGCTTGAGATAAGTGTTGATGCCCCAAGTGGTGTCATCTGACAAACCAACATGACGGATTTTTCCTGCTTTAATGCAGCTCGCTAGGGCTTGAAGGATCTCCAACATTTCCCCTTCATGCTGCTTTCGGTCGATATCACTGAAGCGAATTTGATTTGGGAACTGTTTTCCAAAGTGAGGTGTATTTCGATTTGGCCAATGCAGTTGATATAGGTCGATATAATCAGTCTGTAGACGCTTTAATGACGCATCAACCGCTTCGATTACGGCTTCACCCGTTATAGGACCACCATCTCGAACCCAAGGAAGACCTGGGCCTGCAATCTTACTCGCTATGATCAGTTCTTGGCGGCGCTGCGGGTGGCGCGATAGCCAGTTACCAATAATCGCTTCTGTTTTGCCGTAGGTCTCTGGAGACGGGGGAACCGCATACATTTCTGCAGTATCGATGAAGTTAATACCTTGGCTTAGTGCGTATTCGATTTGTTGGTCGGCTTGCTGTTGCGTATTTTGCAGCCCCCAAGTCATGCTGCCAAGACAGATGCGGGAAACGGGAATTTGACTACTTCCTAGTTTTGAATATTCCATTGAATTCGGGATTCCTGTGGTTAAGTTCTCTGGTACTCGCATTAGAGTTTTTGAAAAGAGAGCGAGTGAGGAATGAAAACGAATATAAATTATTAGCACAAAATGACACGACAAGGTATGGCTGAGGGAAGTTTAATGAGTCATTTCTCAACGTAGCGAATGAGCTAGCTGCATAGTCGTGGAGCTATAGATATAAAGCAGGGGAGTCACAAAACGTGAATGGGTTCGACGCCTGAATAGGACATCATAGAAAGAGAGAAGAAGAGTCAAAGACAAAAGAGCTCTACATCATAGAGAAGTAGAGCTCTTTTATTAGGGGTTCTTAAATATGTTCTGAGTATTGATTAAGTTACGAGGTCGCGTTGGTGTCAAACCCACCTTGAGATTGCGCCTGTCTTAGAGCTTCCTGCCTTTGAACTTCTTTCTCAGTTAATGCTGGTTGAAGCGTTTCCTCAGAGGCTTGAGGAGATAAAATGAAATATTTATTAATCGTCATAACTGTGTCTCCGTGTAACGTATGACAGATTCTGCATCAAGGATAAATTGTGATCATCATCCACTTTGTACTTTTTTTAGGCTGAGAGCGGAGGGCGTAGAATGCGTACAAAGCGATCTCTTATCATCCGTATGCAATGTTGAACTGACGAAACCCTCTTATTTCAAGTATAGGAAGCTCGTCTAATTTCGCACAATAATGATGTAGAGCAATTACATACATGGTCAGGGGCGTAAGATGAAAAACCTCGCTACTGACTCTATGTTCGTCTTAATTTAACGATGTATCGCTTATCGACATAATAATTAAGTCAGTAAATCAATTACTTAATCCATGGTGAGATGAATTATGGAAAAGCTTGTAGAACGTTTTCTGAATTACGTTACTTTTGATACTAAATCCGATCCTTCTAATCAGCAGTGCCCAAGTTCACCGGGTCAAATAACATTTGCTGAAGCCTTAAAATCAGAATTGATCGCATTAGAGTTAACTGATGTCTCTTTAGATGAAAATGGCTATTTGATGGCGAAACTGCCGTCGAATGTCGATTACGATGTGCCTGCCATTGGCTTTGTCGCACATATGGATACCGCTCCTGATGCTTCCGGCGCGAACGTGAAACCACAGGTGATTAAAGATTATCAAGGTGGAACGATAGAATTAGGTGCAAGCGGTGAATGCCTGAATCCAAGCCAATACCCAGATCTTGATGCCTTGCATGGCCATGACCTCATCACTACCGATGGTACGACTCTGCTTGGGGCTGATAATAAGGCGGGTATCGCTGAAATCATCAGCGCGATTGCTTACCTTAAAGCAAACCCAGACGTTAAACATGGCGATATTTGTATTGGCTTCACGCCAGACGAAGAGATCGGTCGTGGTGCTAACTTGTTTGATGTTAAGAAGTTTGGTGCCGAATGGGCGTATACCATTGATGGTGGCCCGGTAGGGGAGTTGGAATTTGAGAACTTTAATGCCACGAGCGCCGATGTTGTCTGTCATGGCGTGAACGTTCATCCGGGTACCGCAAAAGGTAAAATGGTGAACTCGATGAACATCGCGGCGCAATTCCAATTGATGATGCCAACGCAAGAAACACCAGAGTGCACAGAAGGTTATGAAGGTTTCTACCACCTGAAATCAGCTGAAATGGGTGTGGCTCGCTCTGAACTGGGTTACATCATCCGTGATTTTGAACGTGAGGGTGTAGAAGCGCGTAAGGCATTCATGCAACAGAAAGTGGATGAGCTGAATGAGCGTCTTGAGAAAGGCCGTGTTGAGCTGGTGCTAACCGATAGCTACTTCAATATGAAAGAGATGGTTGAACCGCATCAACATATTATTGAATTAGCGAAGCAAGCGATGATCGAGTGCGATGTTGAGCCAATGATCAAACCGATCCGAGGCGGTACAGACGGCGCTCGCTTATCTTTCATGGGGCTACCGTGTCCGAATATCTTCACTGGCGGCTATAACTTCCACGGTATTCATGAGTTCATTACCATTCAAGGCATGGAGCAAGCGGTAAAAGTGATTATCGAATTGTCTCAGCGTACGGCGACTCATTACCAAAAATAGGATATCAAAGCGTTATATCTCTTTGTATTTTTATGAGTATTCACTAATACTCTCTTTAAGCATAAGGGAGTACGCGATGAAAAAGTTAGTTTTACTTTGCACCCACTTAGCCGTGGGTGCTTTTGGTTTTGGGCTTGGTGTCTATGCATTACCTATCTTGATTGAGCCTGATTCTCCTTCCTCAAGTTCTGTTGAAGCGATCAGTCAGCAGGCTATCTACACAGGTGAGTTCACCAAAGACCGACAAGACAGTGACTTTTTGCATTGGGGAGAAGGCATCGTTTCGGTTTCTGAAAGTGCGATAGCTTTTGAAGGTGAACTGGCACCGGGACCGGATTATAAAGTTTACCTATCACCTAAGTTTATTGAAACCGAACAGGCCTTCAATGATAGTAAAAGCGATTTACTGAGAGTCGGAGATGTAAAAACATTCGACCGATTTATGGTTGAGCTTCCCGAGGGTGCTGATCTCAATCGATTTAATACGGTTGTGATTTGGTGTGAAACTTTTGGCCAATTTATTACTTCTGCCAAGATAAAATGATAGCCTTACCTAAGCTGCTTTAGGCATGAAAGAAAGCGCTCTATTTTTGAGCGCTTTTTTATAATGCTTGCCCAGCTAGTTCTTCAAATGCCAATTGCTGTAAAGTTCGTCGTTATAAAGCTTAATTGTTGTAATACAAAGGAATACGTAATGGAAAAGTTGTGGCAAGTGATCGATTTCTTACTCGCTAATAAGTTTATTTTTAGTGTGCTGATCATCTGCATTATATTAATAATCCGACGAATCACTCTGTCTCGAATCCGTGGTGATGTCGCTTTTCTCAGTGAAGATCAACGTAACTGGATGTCACGTACCAAGAACGGTACGTTTGCCATTATTATGGTCACTTTATTTGTGCTGTGGAAATCTGAAATCAGCGAATTTGCACTGTCGGTCACCGCTATTGCTGTTGCAATCGTGGTTGCTTCAAAAGAGATCATCTTGTGTTTTACGGGGTCGATTCAACGCGCAAGCTCTCGTTCATTTAGAATTGGTGACTGGATTGAAGTAGGTAAAATCAGCGGTGAGGTGATTGAGCACAACTTGATGGCGACTGTGATTCAAGAAATCGACCTATATCATGGGCAATACCATTTCACAGGTAAGACCGCTACGCTGCCCAATAGCATGTTCTTCACCTACCCGGTCAAGAACCTTAATTTCATGAAGCGCTACGTTTATCATAACTTTTTTGTGACGGTAAAAGACTTTGTAAACCTATACCCTATGGTGCCGGGCCTTATCGTTAAAATTGAAGAGCATTGTGAAGAATTTATCGATGTTGCCCGCCGTTATAACGGTGTGATCGAAAAACACGCTGGCGTTGACCTTCCGGGATCTGAGCCTCATATCCATATCACGAGCAGTTCGACGGGTGAGCAAGAAGTGCACTTTATGATCTTCTGTCCGACCGAAAAAGCGATTCACCTTGAACAGGATATCCGTAAGGATTTCATGGAAGCTTACGCTCTTGCATTCCCAAGCAACGATTAATTTACTCGTCAGTCTATTGCGACCAACCTACAGCGTCTAAACTATAGTGTCCAAACTATAGCGCCCGAAAAAAAGAAAGCCGAGAGCGATATATCGACTCTCGGCTTTTTTGTATCTGAAATTCAGCTTCGATATTAGTCCAGATCAGCGAGTGGTAACCAGTCTACTTCCACACCAGCTTGCTCAAACATATCTTGGCTTATCTTGATTTTATCGCCCCAACGAGAAAGGAAGTCTTCACTTTGCTCTGGGCAATGTACCGCTGAAATCCCAGTTTGGATGATTTTTGCTGCACAGTTCGGACAAGGGAAGTGAGTCACCCAAACTTCACAACTGTCTAAATCACGTTTAGCAAACAAGATTGCATTTTCTTCAGCGTGAAGCGTCTTAAGGTACTTCATTTCTCTGTCATCAGTATCCGCACTATCAGACACGCCATGTGGGTAGCCATTAAAACCAACGGAAACAATACGGTTGTGCTTAGTGATTACGGCGCCGACTTGAGTTGAAGGATCTTTACTCCAAGAACCGACCAATTCCGCCATTTGATAGAAACGTTTAGCCCATTTTGAAATCATGAGAATTCCTTAACAATTAAATGTGAATGCTTATCTGTCCGACAATACATGATGTTAGACAATATCCATAGAGAACAAAAGCTGAGAGGTTGATTTACTTAGAAATTGTAACGCGTTTGTAATCACTTTATAAGCACTTGGTTTCAATTAACATATTGATACACTTTGGCTAGTTATAATTGATATTCCTCGGACAATGGTGACGAGTGTGTTACGTAAATTTTATGCTGTTCAAATACTAATAAGTGACGGTATAACCATGCGTAAAAAGTTGATCCTTACGGCTCTTGCAAGCTCTCTTATTCTTGCTGGGTGTGGGCAAGATGCTCAAAATGCCAAGCAAGCGCCTCTACCTCTCGTAGCTGTACAGGATGTTAGCGTTGTTTCTCACCAGCAAAGTAAGTCGTACATCGGTCGTATTGAAGCCGTTGAAGACACGGCTATCACCGCGCAGGTTTCAGGCTATCTACAAAGCCGTCATTTCAATGAAGGTCAAATGGTCGAAAAGGGCCAATTGCTTTACTCGATCGAGCCATCTTCTTTTGAAGCTGAAGTCGCAAGCGCAAAAGCGTCTGTTGCTCAAGCGAATGCAAACCTTAAAAAAGCCGAACTTGATTTCAACCGCGGTAAGAATCTGCTTCCTAAAGGCAGTATTTCTCAATCGGAATTTGATGCATTGACGGCAAACTTATTAGGTTCTCAAGCGCAACTTGAAGCTAGCCATGCTCAGCTAAACGCAGCCAATGTTCAGCTTTCCCATACCCAAATTACCGCGCCTTTTTCTGGAAGAATCAGCGACACCAAAGTGAGTACGGGTGATCTGGTTTCGCCGTCTTCAGGTGTATTAACTACGTTGGTTAGCCTAGACCCAATCCATGCGTCGTTCAGCATCAGTGAACGTGAGCGTATTGAGTTAGGGATGGATCGCATTGAAGGCGACGGCAGCAGTGACTCTGCAGGGGTTGAAGTTCAGATCATACTTGAGAATGGTGAAGCGTTTGAACATCTAGGTCAGCTTGATTTCTTGGGCAACCGTATCAACCTTAATACTGGTACAATCGCGATGCGCGCCATTGCTGATAACCCGAATCAGCAACTACTTCCAGGCCAACACGTTCGCGTTGATCTACGTGAAAAGCAATCTATTGATGTTGTGACTATCCCGCGACGTGCAGTTCAAACCGACCTAGAAGGTGACTTTGTAATGGTACTGGTTGAAGGCGAAGCTGCACCAGTCGCTGAGCGTAGAAATATTGAGATGGGGCGACAAGTTGAAGGTGGCGTGATTGTTCAATCTGGATTAGAGAAAGACGACGCGGTGATCACTCAAGGCCTACAGCGTGTACGTAATGGTATGTCCGTTCGTATTCAAGCTTCTGCTGAACAAGCTGAGTAAGAGGGCTATTTATGTTAAGTCGTTTCTTTATTCAAAGGCCTAAGTTTGCCCTTGTCATATCCATAATATTAACGCTGGCGGGTGCGATCTCTCTCGCTATCTTACCAGTGGCCGAATATCCAAAAATTAGCCCACCATCGGTCAGTGTATCGGCATTCTACACGGGTGCCAGTGCTGAAGTTGTGGAACAGGCGATAGCCGACCCCATAGAGACGTCGGTGAATGGCGTAGAAGATATGATCTACATGTCTTCTAAAAGTGCTAACGACGGTTCATACAATCTTAATGTGACCTTTGATGTCGGTACTGATGCTGATATGGCTCAGGTCAACGTTCAGAACCGAGTAGCCCAAATCGAATCGAAGCTTCCACAAGAAGTTAGAATGGTCGGCGTAACGGTTAAGAAACGTTCACCTGACCTTTTGATGGTATTGAACTTCTACTCTCCAAACGGTGAGTATGACGATCAGTTCCTAATCAACTACGTAAACTTAAACATTAAAGACCAACTGGCACGTGTGTCGGGTATTAGTGAAGTAAACGTGTTGGGCGGCGGTGAGTATTCGATGCGTGTTTGGTTAGACCCTGAGAAAATGGCTAACCTGAACCTAACAACATCTGATGTGTATGGCGCATTGGCCGAACAAAATGTTCAAGTCGCTGCCGGTCGTATTGGTGCTGCACCATACGCCAATCCACAAGAAGTACAGTTCAACTTGGTGACAAAAGGCCGCTTAGAAACGGCTGATGAGTTTGAAAATGTTGTACTTCGCGCAAATCAAGATGGTTCAACCGTTTACTTAAAAGACATTGCACGCGTTGAGTTAGGTAAAAAATTCTACGATGGCAATGGTAAATACCGAGGACAAGACGCTTCAATCGTAACGCTGTCACTTCAGTCAGACGCAAACGCGTTGGAAAGTGGTAAAGCGGTCATGGCGATGCTCGACAATCTAAGCACTAACTTCCCTGAAGGTGTGGCTTACGAGGCGAGTTATGACACCACGGTATTCGTTGCTGAATCGATTAAAGGCGTAGTCAAAACACTCATCGAAGCTATCTTGCTGGTTATCGCGGTGACGTACCTGTTCTTGGGCAGTGCGCGTGCAACCTTGATTCCTGTGGTTGCGATTCCGGTGTCGTTGATTGGTACATTTGCCGTCATGCAGATGACCGGCTTTACCATCAACACGGTAACCCTGTTTGGTTTGATATTGGCGATTGGTATCGTAGTAGATGATGCGATATTGGTTATCGAGAATGTCGATACCACGATGGCTAAAGACCCAACGATTTCACCGCGTAAAGCAACGCTGATTGCGATGAAAGAAGTAACGGGACCTATCGTTACCTCAACCTTGGTTCTGTTAGCGGTGTTCATCCCTGTAGCGATGTTGCCGGGTATTACTGGCATCATGTATCGTCAGTTCGCTCTGACCATCTGTATTGCGGTTGTTATCTCTTCTATTAATGCTCTAACGCTTTCACCAGCATTGTGTTCACTGGTTCTCAAGCAGGGCGGTGGCAACACAGCTCGTTGGTACCAAGCGTTCAACCGTGGCTTAGAGTCTGTTACTAACAAATACGGCCAAATCGCCGGCTTCCTTGTGAAAAAAGGTGTTCTGCTGTTCACCTTCTTTGTTGTGGCGCTAGCAGCGGTTACTTACTTCGCGAAAACGACGTCAACCGCGTTTGTACCTCAAGAAGATAAAGGTATTTTGCTGGTTAACGTGCAGCTTCCTGACGCGGCATCACTGTCTCGTACAGAAGATGTGACTGAGCAGTTGCTAGAGATGGTTGAGCAAGAGCCGGGTGTTGATGGTGTGACACTGGTAAACGGCTACGCATTCATGACAGGCGCTTCTGCTTCGAATGGCGCGTCGCTATTTATCAAACTGCATGATTGGGATATGCGTAACGCACTGGATGGTCAACATTCCGCACAAGCTATCTCACAACGTATTAATGGTCGAGCGGCCACAGAACTGCCTCAAGCTATTGTGTTTGCAATGGGACCTCCAGCAGTTCCGGGTATGGGTGCTGCTTCTGGTTTCGAATTTGTTCTAGAAGATACATTAGGTCGTAGTCGTACTGATCTGGCGATGGTAATGAATGACGTGATTGCTGAGGCGAACAAACAGCCTGAGATTTCACATACGTTCAGTACTTTCCGTGCCAACGTTCCTCACTACTATGTCGATATCGACCGTGAGAAAGCGCAACAGTTAGGTATTCCGTTGTCGGAAATCTTCCAAACACTACAAGGTAACCTAGGTTCTCTGTATGTGAACGATTTCACCATGTTTGGTAAGAACTTCCGCGTGACCATGCAAGCTGACAGTGAACACCGTAGCAGCATGGATGATCTCCAACGATTCCACGTACGTTCGTCTAATGGTGAAATGATCCCGCTAAGTACATTAGTAACGTACGACCAGATCTTTGAACCAGATGTCGCATGGCGTTACAACATGTACCGCAGTGCCGTGATTCAAGGCCAACCAGCACCGGGTTACTCAAGTGGTGATGCGATTGCTGCAATGGAACGTGTAGCCGCTGAAGTCTTACCTCAGGGCTATCAGTACGAATGGACAGGCATGGCCTACCAAGAAGTATTGGCAGGCAACCAAGCGATCTTTGCTTTTGCACTGGCTCTGATCTTCATCTACCTGTTTATGGTGGCTCAATACGAGAGTTGGACAATACCGATAGCGATTATCTTAGTGGTACCGGTTGCAACATTAGGTTCCTTCTTAGCATTGAATCTGACGGGCACACCGCTAAACCTTTATGCACAAATAGGTTTGGTTCTCTTGATAGCCTTGGCCGCGAAGAACGCAATCTTGATTGTAGAGTTCGCAAAAGTGGAGCGTGAAGAGAAAGACGCATCAATTGAAGATGCGGCAGTGAAGGGCGGTACGCTGCGTTTCCGTGCTGTGAACATGACCTCTTGGTCGTTCATCTTAGGTATCTTCCCGCTTATCTTCGCAGCGGGCGCAGGTCACGTGAGCCAGAACTCGTTGGGTATTTCACTGATCGGCGGTCTGCTATGTGTGTTGTTAGCGGGTACGTTCCTAATCCCAGGCTTCTATGCATTCGTGCAACGTAAGCGTGAGAAGGCACACGGTGGCACGACTAAGTTGATTCCACTTGATGACGAATAGGAGACTTAACTCCGGTAAGATTAACGCCTTGCAAGGCTAATCCCTTACAGGATTAAATCCTTATAAAAACTGAGGCTTAGCATTGCGCTAAGCCTTTTTTATTCCGCTTGTGAATAAAAACGCCATTTATATAATCAAATGTTCGTTTTGTGATGGAGCTAACACTCTAATTTAGGTTTTGTAATAAAATGATGTTTTATTATTAAGTGTCTGTTTACTATGGAAATAACAGTGTTCAGCTAACGAGTGTATGCTCGAAAACATTTGCACAATAGTGTGAAGTGTTTCAAAATTAACTAGTTATATTGAAATTTTTTGTGCATTGAGGTTCTCATGAAAGTCATTGATTTATTTAAACACCGAGGCGATAGCGTGTCTTCGCAACACTCAGAGTTTATGCAATGGATGTCTCCAGCTCTTAGAGATTACTGGGGTGACTTTCTGAATCGTACGCAAAATAGCCATTTCTTTGCTTGGGTTCGTGATCACCACAAACCTGCTGTAAATGAAGATGCACCAGAGATGCCAATAGAACAGCCACTCGTATTAACGCGAGAAGCACAGCTTGTGTTTGATGAGCTTAATCAGCAGATCGGTGAAGTTATTCATACTGGCGACTGGATCAATGTTAGTCAAGACCGTATCAACCAGTTCGGCCTTGTTACTGAAGATATGCAATGGATCCATACTGAACCTTCTAAGGCTGAAACAGATTCTCCGTTCAAAACAACCATCGCACATGGTTTTTTGACTTTGTCTCTGCTTCCTAGACTGACTGACAGTGTTGATCCTGATAAGTCTCAATTCCCAACAGCGAAGCTGGTTGTAAACATTGGTCTCAACCAAGTACGTTTCCCATATCCTGTAAAATCGGGCAGTAACGTTCGTGCTAAAAGTACGCTAACAAAAGTAACGCCAATTAAGAAAGGCCTAGAGATTGAACGCGAAATTCGCGTAGAAATCGAAGGTATTCGTCGTCCTGGCGCTGTGATTGTTTCGGTCATCCAACTTCACTTCTAGAGCTTTTTTGTAAGTGGAACTGCTTTAAGCGAAGATTATAGATTCGAAAAAAAAGAGAGAGCTTAAGGCTCTCTCTTTTTGTTTGTGTCTATCAAGGCGATATCATCAGCATCCTAATAACAGCACTAAAAGTAGTTATCTTACTCCATTCGTGAATAGCTACTTAATACGTGTGTAGCCGTACTCTTCGATAAGATCTTGCCCTTGCTGTGACTTCACGAACTTGATGAAATCTTTGCTCTCGTCAGAAACTGATTCAGTTTTGTGTAGCAACAAGAACGGGCGAGCCAATTCATAGCTGTGGTTAGCAATGTTCTTTGATGTTGGCTCTATGCCTTCAAAGGTAATGGCTTTAATCGAACGGTCGATAGAACCAACAGAGATAAATCCAATCGCGTGTGGGTTATGGTTAACAATCGTTTTAACCATGCTGTTGCTGTTTACAACCAAGTTGTTTGGGTTGATGTCAGAAACCAGACGGTCGTTAATGATTTTTGTTAAACCAAGCAAGCTTTCGAAGCTGTAGCGTGAACCAGAAGAAGCTTCACGAGTTACAACTGCGATAGGCTGATCCGCACCACCCACGGCTTTCCAGTTTGTGATTTTTCCTTTATAGATATCGAATAACTGTTCACGTGTAACGTTGCTTACACCGTTTGAACGGTTAGTTACGACTGCTAGGCCGTCAAAGGCAATTGGAAATACCTTCAATTTTTCGTCCTGTTCGCGGTCAGTTAAGTAACGCGAGCTCATACCAATATCAGCGACACCTTTATTAACCATGGTAATACCCGCTGTAGAACCGATGCCCTGAACCGCAATGTAGTTATCAGGGTGAGTCTTGTTGTACTCCTCTGCTAAAACATCCATCACTCGTGATACAGAAGTGGAGCCCGAAATATTGGTTTCTTGTGCTAAAGCAGCTTGAGAAGACAGGGCTAAGGATAAAAGAGAGGCAAGCGCGACTCGTAACATAAACAACTCCTAGTTAATAACATTTGCTGGCTATGATAGGTCGGTTATATGACACTTTTGTGAAATTCTATACGGATACGTTATAGCCGTTAGTCTGGTTAGTGAAAGACAGTGTGGCTGCCAAAATGGCACTGGTTAATGAAATTTAGACGGCTTTGCCCTTTTAGAATGTGTTTACTGAAGAAGGATTCGTTTCTGGGAGCAGGGCGGGTATTTTGTTTGCACTTGTTCGCTAAAATGATCGTTGAGTCCTAAGCTAAGTAGAGGAATTCACTACTTAGAAGTTTCTATGAAGTTACAAGGGGTGTTATGTCCGTTATTCATATAGAACTGAATCGTCTTTTAATTGGAGCAGAGAGGCTCTGTACTTCACGAAATCGTAGTTTACCTGTAGAGCTAGGAAAATCCCTTTATGAAGAGTGTGAGGGTGGTGTACTGTTTTCTCAGGCGCATTATCTACTCGACTCATCTCATAGTGATTATACCAACGAGATCGCCTGCGTTACCTTTGATGAGTCGTTATCTTGCTGGTTGGTGATGGTGCCACTTGAAGGTAATGCGGAAACCGACTCTGTAAATTGGGGACCTTACCCTTATCTTCCTCAATCCAAGGATCTTGATGCTATTTTGGCTGAAATAGAAAAAGACCCTAAATCTTACTTCTGGTCGTGACCATTTTACTTAGGCGTTCGCTGGTGGTTTGATACCAAAAACGAACGACCTTCGTAAATTCCAATCAACACATTTCAGATTTATACTTTTACCTGCACCTGCCCCCGTACTTTCTAAGACTGTTCAACCAATAAGACAGTACAGCCAATAATATTATGCAACTAATAAGACTGTGCAACCAAAGAGCGGAAGTCTTTTGGAGTCTTGCCATGATAGGTTTTAAAGGCTGTACTGAAGTGTGCCGCGCTTTTAAATCCAGATTCATAAGCGATTTGAGTAATAGATTTATTCGATGTTCTGAGCTGTGTTGCTGCGTGGGCGATTCGTTTTATCTTTAATAGATTTGAAAAGGAAAGGTCTTCAGCCGATAAACGGCGCTTAAGTGTGGCTGGTGACATCCCCATATAGCTGGCTAGGGTATCGAGTGAGATATTATTCTCAATGTTCTGTTCAATGTAATGAATGACCTTTTGCGTCACGGTTAACCTTGACGCTCGGGCAATAATAACTAGTAGAGCAGGGTGCTGCTCCACCATTAGAGAGAGCAAACCTAAACCTAATTGAGTGAGTGCGTAGTCATTCTGAGTCGATGAATGAACGAGCGACATGATGAGCTCTTTCAATTGGCATATTTCGGTATCAGTTTGATTAAACTTAATGTATTTATCTGGGACTCGTGTGGGTTCTAAATCGCTGAACTGATTAATGAACTTCTGAAAAATAGCTAAATCAAAATCTACACAGGTTGCGCTGAATTCGCCATTCTCAGTGTCAACGGTGATGTCTTTAATCTGACCAGAATTGTAAAGAGTAAAATCTCCGGCTTGCAATGAGGCTTCAGTCCCATCAGGTAGCACGAAAGAAATACTGCCTTTAGAAACGATGAAAATACCGTTTTTAGAGGCGGGGTAACGTTCCCGTTTCCTGGGAATGAAGTTTCTGTATTGAGTAACTGTGATTGATGACATAGTGCGCTTCTTTGACGTTGTAAACTGATTGCTTATTGATTATTTTTTTTAAGTATTGTTTAAGCATGAGACATTTACAAAAAAGGCGCTAATAATTAGCGCCTTTAGAAGTGAACCTTTGAAGCTTTTGACCTTGAAAGATCTAAACCTTGCAAGTCCTAACCTTGAAAGCCGTAACCGTTAAAGCTCTTAAGCTTCGGCTTCGTTTGTCGTTTCAGGCTCGCTAGGCAAGTCCGCAAATACTTGAGTAGGTTTTGCTACTAAGTTACGGTTTTCCTGATTAACTTCGAAGAGAACTACTTCTAAAACGTCTCCCAGTTTGTATACCATTTCTTTATCGATAGATACAGTACCCATATCACCGTTGCACTCTATTCTCTCTTTATTATCAATAATGAGAGAACCAGGGATAAATGCAGCTGCACCATTCTCAAGCAGACGCACACGCATACCAGCACGGTTAATGTCGAAGATCTCTGCTTGGAAGCGAGTCTCTTCTACAGGAGCGTTTGCTAGAGTGCGAGCGTACAACCAATCGCCAACATTGCGCTCAGCCATACCGTGGTGACGGCGGTGCAGGGCAAGTTCATCACCAATAGTTTCGTCTGGTGTTTGAATTGGCGCTTTACCTAAGATGTGTGCTTTAAGCATACGGTGGTTAATCATGTCGCCGTATTTACGAATTGGGGAAGTCCACGTCGCGTAAATGTCTAAACCCATAGCGTAGTGTGGCGCAGGTTCATTGCTGATCTCGCTGTACGCTTGGAATTTACGAATACGGTTGTCGTAGTAGCTGTTGTCTAGAGAGCCTAACCAACGACGCAGAGTAGCAAAACCTTCCAGAGAAACGATCTGCTCTTCTGTAAACGGTGTTTCTGCTTCTGGGTTAACCAGTTCTAGAACGTCTGTTAATTTCTCAGCTTTAAAACCAGAGTGACAGTTAAAGACACCTTGGTTGAAGCTCTCTTTTAATACTCGACCTGCACAGATGTTCGCGCTGATCATAGATTCTTCAACCAACTTGTTTGCAGTGCGACGCATGTCTGCGTGGATAGCGACAACATCGTTATCTTCGCTAAGCTCAAAGCGGTAGTCAGGGCGATCTGGGAACACTACAGCGTTTGTTGAGCGCCATGCTGAACGTGCTTGTGCAAATTGGTGAAGGTCAGAAACAATCGCAGCGATCTCTTCTGATGGTTGCCATTTGTCTGATGTACCGGTTTCTAGCCAGTCTGATACGTGGTCGTAAGCAAGACGAGCATGAGATTTGATGTTCGCAGCGAAGAAGTTAATGTCATCACCGATAACACCCTCTTTAGATACTGTCACTGTGCAGCAAAGTGCCGGGCGAACTTCGTTTTCTATTAGTGAGCATAAGTTATCAGCTAGATCACGAGGTAACATAGGAATGTTACGACCTGGAAGGTAAATAGTGAAACCGCGCTCACGAGCCACTTTATCCATCGCATCATCTGGAGAGATGTAAGCGGTAGGATCAGCAATCGCAATAGTTAGCTCAAAATCACCGTTCTCTTTCTTTTTAGCGTAAAGCGCATCGTCCATATCTTTTGTGCTTTCGCCATCGATAGTCACAAAAGGGACGTGAGTCATGTCGATACGTTCAAGATCAGCGTCGTCTTTGATCTGCCAGTCGTCGATGCCTTCAGGTTCGCTGTTTGGTAGGTCGTTTTGTGCAAGCGTTACCCACCAAGGTGCGATCTTGTCGTCAGCATCTGTGATTTTTTCAGATATTTGAGCCAAGAAGCCGTTGTCACCTTTTAACGGGTGTTGAATGATATGAGCAACAACCCAGTCGCCTTCTTTTAGCGTTTCAGGGTTTAGCCCCTTTTTTGCTTTCGCTTTAAGTTGCAGCTTTTTCAGTTGCGGGTGATCTGGAACAACGTTCAAACGACCTTTAAACAACTTCACTCGAGCAATAAAACGAGTAAGGCCTTGTTCAATCAATTCCTCAGGCTCTGCTACTTCGCGATCTTTCTCGGTGCGAATGATGGCAATTACCTTGTCACCGTGTACACATTTCTTCATGTATGGAGGTGGAATGAAGAAGCTGGTCTTGCTATCGACTTCGAGAAAACCAAACCCTTTTTCAGTGGCTTTGATTGTACCTTCCTTTTTAGGGAGGGTTTCTTGGATTTGCTGTTTGAGTTGAGCGAGTAGAGGATTATCTTGAAACATTTTGACTTTTATCTATCGAGGACAATTGAGCACACTATAATCATTGCGAGGCTTGATTACTACTTAAAGGCGAAGTGAGCGTTAATTAATTGCCCTCTTATTTAACTAGGTCAATTTGCTAGAAGATGGGTGCTGTGACGAGATATTCATCAAGTTTTGACGATATGATAACCAGTATTGATGTAAAAGCGAAAAATATGTGATGTATTTCAATTTTTTCTGGATTTTTTTATGCATTTAGGGAATAATCCGCCTCCCTTAGACGTCCCTAATGGCTTGAAGTGTTTTATTACTGCTTCGTAACTCTGAATGGAATCAGTATCTGATTGGATCAGTATTGGAATTGATAGAGCTCCCGGGACCTTTTGTTTACTTATATATAGTGGGATCCCAATGTCCGAATCTGTAATTCAATTTAATGAATTAGCCCTTAACGATAACATTCTTTCAGCTCTTGATAGCATGGGTTTCGTTTCTCCGACTCCAATCCAAGCAGCAGCTATTCCTCTTCTTCTTGAAGGCCGTGACGCACTAGGTAAAGCACAGACTGGTACTGGTAAAACAGCAGCATTCTCTCTGCCTTTACTTAACAAAATCAACCTGAACCAACACAAACCACAAGCAATCATCATGGCTCCTACTCGTGAGCTAGCGATTCAAGTTGCTGCGGAAATCAAAAACTTAGGTCGTGACATCAACGGTCTTAAAGTTCTTGAAATCTACGGTGGTGCTTCAATTGTTGACCAAATGCGTGCTCTAAGCCGCGGTGCTCACATTGTTGTTGGTACTCCAGGTCGTGTTAAAGACTTACTAACTCGTGACCGTCTACACCTAGATGAAGCGCATACATTTGTTCTTGATGAAGCAGATGAAATGCTAAAAATGGGTTTCGTAGATGACGTTACTTGGATCCTTGAGCAAGCTCCAGAATCTGCACAACGTGTACTTTTCTCTGCAACTATGCCTCCAATGGTTAAGACTATTGTTGACCGTTACCTACGTAACCCTGCACGAGTTGACGTTGCTGGTACTAACCACACAGTTGACAAAGTAGCGCAGAATTACTGGGTTGTTAAAGGTGTAGAGAAAGACGAAGCAATGTCTCGTCTTCTTGAAACTGAAGAAACTGACGCGTCAATCGTATTCGTACGTACTCGTCAAGACACTGAGCGTCTAGCTGACTGGCTATCTGCACGTGGCTTCAAAGCTGCTGCATTACACGGTGATATTCCTCAGTCTCTACGTGAGCGCACTGTTGATCACATCAAACAAGGTGTTATCGATATCCTAGTTGCAACTGACGTTGTAGCACGTGGTCTTGATGTTCCACGTATCACTCACGTATTTAACTACGACATCCCATTCGATGTTGAATCTTACATCCACCGTATTGGCCGTACTGGTCGTGCTGGACGTAAAGGTAAAGCGATCCTACTAGTTCGCACTAACCAAATCCGTATGCTTCGCACAATCGAGCGTGTAACTAAGTCTCAAATGGAAGAAATCCAACTTCCACAACGTGACGAAGTTGCTGCTGCACGTGTTGCTAAGCTTGGTGCTGAGCTTGAAACTGAGAAAGAGAGCAAAGCTCTAGAAAACTTCGCAGGTTTAATCTCTACACTACAAGAGTCTCTAGAAGTTGATGCTGCTACTCTAGCTGCAATGCTTCTTAAGCGTCAGCAAGGTAAGAGCCCACTATTCTACGTTGGCGAAGACCCAATGATCGCTGCTATTGAGCGTGATAAGAACCGTCGCAAAGAGCGTCGTGAAGATCGTGACAATGGCCGTGACGGTGGTGGTCGTAACTTCAATACTCAAGATTGGGATACGTACCAACTACAAGTTGGCCGTGAGCAAGGCGTTCAGGTTAAAGACATCGTTGGCGCACTAGCAAACGAACTAGGCCTAACTAAAGGTTCTATCGGTGCTATCAAGCTAGACCAAGGTTCTACTTACGTTCAACTGCCAAAAGCAATGAACTCTGAAACTGCTGGTAAGCTAAGCAAACTTCGCATTCGTCAAAAAGAAGCTGGCGCTGTAGTTGTTGATTTCAACGACTTCCGTGAGCCTCGTCGTGGCGGCGGCGGTCGTGATGGCAACCGTGGCGGTCGTGATGGCGGTCGTGGCGGTCGTGATGGCGGCGGCTACCGTGGTAACCGTGAAGGCGGTAATCGCGAAGGTGGTAACCGTGAAGGTGGCAATGGCGGTCGTGGTGGCTACCGTGGCAACCGTGACGGCGCACGTGATGGTAACTCTGCAGGTGGTCGTGATGGCGAACGTCGTTTTGACCGTAACCGTGGTGGTGATCACCGTGGTAACCACCGTGGCGAACGTGGCCATGGCAACGCAGCAGCTGGCAATGGCGGCAACCGCGGTCGTCGTCCAGAGCGCAGCGAAGGTTAATCAACCTTTAGTTTAAGTTGAAATTTACAAGCCAAGTGCTTATAGACGAATAGCTTAAACAGTGAAATTAGAAGCCGAGTATTATGCTCGGCTTTTTTGTGCCTGCTATTTTATTCTTTACGCCTGTAGCACGTCCTAAGCCCTGATTAAGATAGTGCCTCGCATCATAAGGCTGCCACAGTGACATGTGCGTAAAGCGCCGTTTAGCGTGTCTAGTCTAGAGGTATGGGAGTCGAGCGATGTCTAGCAAAAGAAATGCACAGCTATAATGAAAAATGAAAATGGATTTTGAAGTAAGATCTATTCAACCTTTCGATCCAAATAAGTGATCTCTTTATAGTGCTGAGGCGAAGTTAAACGCCTTAAAGTCTATTAGCGGGTATTGGCAACCAACAGCTCTATATTTAAGTGTCGTGCTGTATTTTTTAAGTCGCAGCGTAGAACGCCAGCTTGTTTTTTTGCTTTATGGGCTTAATTTATGAATTGGACTCTTGGATAAGATTTCAATCCTAGATGACTTTGCTCTCAATGTGGTTTGTATGAACCTATCAGTTTCATAACTGCATTTACTTCATCTAATTCAACTATTTTTTAATTTTCGTTCTCGAAAGAAATGAATTGATGACTAAGATCAACTTAATTGTGTTCATTTGGTGGTTTTTGCAAAACAAAAGTTGAAAGATTCAAAAATTATTGAATAATAGACTTAACTAAAATTGAAGCGCAAACTTCACTAAATTCGTACTGAAACAGGATCCATATCCAATGTCTAATTCGTTTGTTCTGGTTATTAACTCGGGTAGTTCTTCCCTTAAATTTGCTGTCATCGATTCTGTTTCTGGTGACGCAGTATTAAGTGGCTTAGGGGAGTGTTTTGGTCTTGAAGATGCTCGTATGAGCTGGAAGCATCAAGGTCAGAAAACAGAAATTGCTATTCAAGGCGAGGGTAACCACCACAAAATTGCCATTGGCAAATTGGTTGGCCTGATGGAAGACTTAGGCTTCACAGCTGATATCGTGGCGATCGGTCACCGTATCGTTCACGGCGGTGAGAAGTTCACTCAAACTGTTCGTATTACTGAAGAAGTAACGAGTGAGATTGAAAGCCTATCTGACTTAGCTCCACTTCATAACCCAGCAGGTGCTATCGGTATCCGTGCTGCAATTGAAGCTTTCCCTTCTTTACCTCAGTTCGCCGTGTTTGATACTGCTTTCCACCAAACAATGCCACAACGTGCATTTACAGGTGCAATTGCAAAAGAGCTATACACAGATTTCGGTGTTCGTCGCTACGGTTTCCACGGTACTAGCCACTACTTCGTTAGCCGTGAAGCTGCGAAAATGGTCAACAAGCCAGTAGAAGAATCGAGCTTCATCTCTGTTCACCTAGGTAACGGCGCTTCTGTATGTGCTATCAAAGATGGTAACAGTGTTGATACATCAATGGGCTTCACACCGCTTTCTGGCCTTATGATGGGCACACGTTGTGGTGACTTAGACCCAGGTATTATCGAATACCTACTTAAGAAAGGCTGGTCACAAGAGCAAGTATTTAACTCTCTAAACAAGGAGTCTGGCTTCCTTGGCGTGTCTGGTCTTACGAGCGATGCTCGTGGCATCTTAGAAGCGATGGAAGAGGGCCATGAAGGCGCTAAGCTTGCATTTGAGGTGTTTACTTACCGCGTATCAAAGTACATTGCTTCTTACCTTGCAACGTTAGATTCTTTAGACGGCATCATCTTCACTGGTGGTATCGGTGAGAACTCTCTACCAATTCGTCGTGAAATCCTAGACAACCTTAAGATTCTTGGTTTCGTTGAAGATGTAGCGGGTAACGAATCGGCTCGCTTTGGTGCAGAAGGCATCATCGGTAAGTCTGAAATGTTAGACGCAGTAGCAATGGTTATCCCAACCAACGAAGAGTTCGTTATTGCTCAACAGTCGGTAGAGCTTCTGTAATCTGAACTGAAGTCTAAGCAAGAAAAAGACAATCAAAAGCGAGCCTAAGTGGCTCGCTTTTTTTTGGACGTTGAAATGTTTTAGTAGCTAATAATGTGCAAACAACATGTGCTCATCTTAAAATTTTTCTTACTAACTGAGCGTTCATTATCTTACTCCTATTGTGTAGTGGGAGAAATAATATGAGTTTATTCGATTGTTATCTGAGGTATGCGATAAAGCGCTTCGTGGCCGAGTGAATGAACGTATTTAGGATAAATTAATGGGTTCATTGTTTGTTGTTCTAAGTTTTTATCAATATTTCATTGCTATTGTTAAGCTTGGCGAATGATTGGTGTTGGCGAACTACTAAATGGTTTCATTCAACGATATCTAGGTTAACAAATAAAAATGATAATAGATAAGAAATTGTTTTACAGCGTGGATTGTCAATAAAAGACGGTTAAATAAGCCTTATAAAGTCTGCATTACTAATAAATAAGGAATGCAGTGATGAGTGTTTATTTTAAATTGTTCGTTGTCATTATATTGGGGACACTATTGAGTTTGTTGATTTTCCCTGAGCTCTCTTCCTTTTCTTTTACGCCTGATGTTGAACATCACTATCCAATGGGCAGTTTCGAAGTTCATGCTTTTTTTGATCAGCATTGGCATTCCTTATAGTTAAAAATCCATATAAATCATCGTCTTTATCTTTTTTTATATCGAAATTTTATTTCATAATTTTATTTCATTTTAAAATTCTCGAAACGAAAGACAGGTTAAGGCAAGTTGAAGAGGAACAAAAATTACAATGAACCCTACACATCTGGAGTTTAACTATGACAACTAAAACAGCTCTTAAGCCTGGTATTCAATACAACGTCGAAACTGTCCTTTACACAGGCAACTTTATTACTATGAATGAAGAGCTTCCAAAGGCAGCAGCGACCATTGTACAAGATGGGAAAATACTATTCGCAGGTACTAAAGATCAGGCTGAAACATTTTTAACCGATAAAAGCTTAGAATATAGCTTAGATACTCAGTTCGAAGGCAAAACAATTGTGCCAGGTTTTATTGAAGCGCATATGCATCCACTGATTGCAGCATTGTTTACAGGTATGTTTGAATATGGCGGACAATACGACCGTCTAGGTGTAGAAGGTAAGTTACTAAAGGGGTGTGCAACTGCTGAAACATTAAAAGCGCACTTACAAGATCTTAAAAAAGAGCACGACAAGGCAGGTAAAACAGGAGAATGGATCAATCTTTGGGGCTTAGACCCACTGTTGATGACTGATGGGACCATTGTGAATCGTGATTTCTTGGATTCTGTTATTGATGACTCTCCGGTGTTTTTTATGCACGCAAGCTGCCACTTAGCAGGACTCAATACATTAGCGCTTGAAATGTCAGGGTTCAGCTTGGACGACAATGCTGAATTTGTATTACGTGAAAATGGTCGATTGACAGGCGATATTGCCGAAATGAAAGACATCTACCGTGCACTCGATGTTGGAGCATTTAACTACGGAACTGACCCGGCCGTGATCGGAAAGACCTTGATCGATTACGCGAATATTGCCCACTCATTGGGTGTGACTACAGTCTCGGATTGTGGCATGGGCTTGCCGTCGAATCCATATCCGCTTTACCAAGCATTGAGTACCAACCCAGCGTTTAAGCTTCGTATTACGGCTTACCCTTTGGTAGGGCCTTTCAATTTGGAAGACGTAAACACCATGAAGCAGAACGATACAGACAGGCTTTGTATCGGTAGCGTGAAGTATGTGAATACCGATGGCTCAATTCAAGGTTTCACTGCGAATCTGTTAGACGGCCAAACTTATTATAATGGCAAGCCGAGTACCTCGCTGACTCGCGACGTAGAAGAGATCTACGAGTCTGCTTTGCCGTTCCATAAAGCGGGCTACAACATCTCGTTCCACTGTAACGGTAATGGCACCACAGAAAAACTGCTAAATATTATCGAACGCATGCAGAAAGACACACCAATGCCAGAAGCTCGTCACTGCTTAGAACATAACCAAATGGTGACTGATGAGCAAATGGACAGAATGGTCAAGTTAGGTGTGTGTCACAACTTGTTTGGTACTCATATTCCGGTTTGGGGTGACGTACACGCAACACAAACCGTTGGGCCTGAGTATGTCAATCGATTAAACCCGTTCCAAACTTCGGCGAAAAAAGGCATCCCGTTCTCTATTCACTGTGATGATGGCGTAACGCAGGTTAACCCGTTGTTTATGATGTGGGGTGCAATGAATCGTAAGTGCATTTTCTCAGGTAACGTGTATGGAGAAGAAGAGTGCCTAACCGCTGAGCAAGCTCTGCACGCTGTTACACTTGGTGCAGCTTATCTAATGGGGCACGAAGACAGTAAAGGCTCGATTTGTGCTGGGAAATTGGCTGATTTTGCTGTGCTAGACGCAAACCCACTAGAGACGCCAAAACAAGAGATTAAAGATATACGAGTACATGCCACGGTGTTAGGTGGCGATGTTTCAGTACACAAAAATGCAACAACGTCAGTGAAAGAACCAGAAATGGCTTAATCATATAAATACAACTTTCACATCAACTCAAAGAGCACGTAAGTGCTCTTTTTTTGTGTCTATAGAAAGCCCTTAAAAGTATTCACTATAACGTGAGGGTTTCACGGTACCTTTTAAAACATGCTGTAAGAAGCCGCTTCAGAGCCAGCATTGGTGGCAAGCAATATAACCAAGGTCTGTAATGGCAGATATTAGCGCCGCTATGGATTACTTATAAGTGGACAAGAATACAGCTGAAACCCTAAATCTAAATTTTCGATTAACGAGCTGAGGGTTATAGAACGCCATTATTCACAAATGTATTTTCTAAAGTTGGATGAGTTGCCAATGGAGAGGGGAATGTCGAGAGAAACAATATTAGGGCGTTGATACTGGACTATCGTTTTCACAGTGTTTAAGGCGCTTTAATCGATGAGTGGAGTTGTCTCTAAAGGCTTGATAGCTGATGACCTGAGGAGCAAAACTTAAAAAGCCAACCCGTTAAGGTTGACCTTTCACTAGATTTTTAGAGAGTGTTTGAGAGTGGGGGGACGAGGCTGAAGCTTCGGTGGACCGATTCGAGAGCTGATATATCCACCGAGGAGTGAAATCGACACCAGAACCATCATCGCTAAGTTGAAACCAAAAACGCGAGCGTTTGCATTTTCATTTAATAGATATTCAGCTTGATGGTTATCTAACTGATAATTTTTAATCAATGTGTTAACACGGCTATCATCAACATAGGGTACATGAGAAAGTTGGTTCAAATCCGAAACGAAATCTTGAGGGTAGTAGGTCGCGATCTCATGGTTAGAGCGAATGTTGTGGTCCATTGCACCTTGGTTTAATCCGCCAAATAGACTGATACCTAATACCAAACCAATGTTTCTTACCGTTGCTTGTAAGCCACCAGATTGCTCCGCATCTCTTTCACCTAAGGCGCTTGTAATGATGACGGGACATTGGGAAGCCAAAATACCCATCGCAGCCCCTAGCAACGCCATGCCCAAATAGAAAGGGGCTAATATTTGCTGGCTTTGGCTCGATAATATCAATGTTAACCCGGCGAAAAACATTGTGATGAAAGCAATTTGGCAGAGTTTTTTCTGTGATTGCTGTTTAAATATGATTGGAGTCGCCACTGATAGAACAATCATACAGGCAGAGAACAGAAGAATAATGCTACCAGAGTGAGCAGAAGAGAGCGAGATGGCGACTTGCAAGTAAGTGACGGTGACAAAGCTACTTCCGCCTAGTGCGATGTACATCAGTGAGAGTACGATAAATCCCGTTCTTGACGCACTATTTTTGAACCAGCTAAATGGTAAAAGCGCAAAGCCGTGCTTCCGTTCAAACCTAATTTGCTGAATAACAAACAGCGTAAATAGCAAAACGCCTAGGCCGAGCAAAAGCAGAGCAGGGCTTAATGGGTAAATTACGTTCAGCCAGTAGGGAACCTTTGCGCCGTTTAAGACTGTGAATACGCCCCAATAAGGCATCTTAATTAGCCCTAGAAAAACAGCGACCGTGCTTACTGCACCGAGTATTGCACCAACAACATCGAACTTAGTCGGGCTGTTAGTATGAATAGGACGAATAGCAAAGATGGCCGCCATTAAGCTTGAGAAATAGCACACTGCAATAATAACGAAAGACCAATACCAATCGGTGTTGTCGTGCAGCCAACCGCTCAACAAAGGGATGATGGCTGCTGCTAATCCGGTGGCGGCGGCCATAAAGCCGAATCCAACAGCGCGATTTTTCCCCGGGAAATGCGCAACCACAAGCGCCAGAACAGCGGGAAGTATGAGCGCAGAGGCAATGCCTGCAAGAGGGCGGACTAAAAGGGATATGGTGGTTATATCATCGATTGCGATAAAACCAAGTGTGGAAATAAAGCCGATGCTTGTGCCAAGGATCAATAATCGTCGCCAACCAATAATCAAACCGAAAATGCTTGCAGAAAGCATCAAAGCCGCGCCAACAAGTGGTTGAACACTGCTTAGAAACTGGATGTTCGAAATGTCTGTTTGAAAAACATTAACCAGTGCGGAGGTGGAGATAGACAGGTTGGCGACATCTGCCGAGAGTGTGAATTGTGCTAAGCAGAGCGCGATGAGTAACCAAGTTGTTTTGCTATCGTTTTTCTTATCCATAAAATCTCATTAGGTGATTGAAATTACGTCGGGTGAAACGAATAAAGCCCCGGCATTGCCGAGGCTTGAAATGTTACTCTTCGCTCTTCATTAATGAACGTTGGGGAAGTTTAGAGCACAAGGCTAACCCACCAAGCATTAATCCAATCAAAGTAAATAGCGCATAGTGAACCGACTGTAAGCGAGACTCCGCCATGACTTCGATGACAATGCGTTGCTCTTCTTTATCTGCAATCAGATTCTCCATAAGGTCAACTGCCATAGCGTTTGATACGAATGGTAGCGAAGGTTGCTCAATAATGATTTGCTTCGTTTCTGCTGATAGCGCCTCATGTTCAGCTACGTTTGACTTAATCGCACCAGTTAAAGAGAACAGCATCACTGAACCTAGGATAGCCACACCAAACGCTTGTCCTACGTTACGAGACGTCGCTTGAATGCCACCTGATTGTTGAGCCTCACGCTCACTTAGTGCAGACGTTACAACAATTGAAGCTTGAGAAGCCAGTAAGCCAGCACCTGTGCCAAAGATGGTTAGAGAAATGTATTGCCAGAAGGTGATACCTTCAGTGGTAAAGCCAAAGAACATCAGCGCAGTACCTGTCGCAGCAATACTGAAGCCCAATTGGCAAATACGCTGACACGTTAAGTGAGCCAATTTAACTGGAGCACCAAGGGAACCAATCATCATGCCAAGAGCGAATGCACATAATGCCATGCCAGATGAGAATGCACTCATACCCGCGACAAGCTGCATGTAAGAAACGTTGATGAAACCCGTAGCGCCAAACAGTAAGAAGATCGTGGCACACAAGACTAAGCCGACCACAACTTGTGGATTTTTAACATAAGAAGAAGGAAGAAGAGGTGTGCCACCTTGCTCTTCAAAACGGCGCTCCCACACCATCAGCACTTTAAGTAGTGTAGCGCCTAATAGTACCGTTGGAATCGCTGGAGACATGCCCAAAAGGTTGAAGTCAGTTAGGGGCTTGATCAATCCCCAATCAGAGATTTTAAGCAAACCAGTCACGAAACAAAGAAGGCCAACACCTGCTAAGGCGATACCGATAGTGTCGAGTTTACCTTTGAAAGGGCTAGACTCAAGCGTTGGTAGTTTCATGCTACCGAACATCACAAATAAGCAGTAAATGCCTAAGCCACTGAAAGCGACTTGGAAGCTCGCGACATCCAAAATAAAGCCAAACAACAATGGCGTAACTGCACTTGCGAGGCCAACCAGAGCTGCAATCGCAGAGAACGCGATCGCTTGGTCTTTACCTTTGTAAATACCTGCCACGTTTGCCAGCACTGCAGGGATCAGCAAACAAGCACCTAAACCAGAACCCACACGAGCTCCATAATTTAAGACTTCCATATTTGGAGCGAATGCGGCTGCAAATGACCCCACAGCAAGCATGCCTGCTCCGATGACCATTTGACGCTTCCATCCAATAATCAGACCGATCAGGCCACCAGCGATCATGCCGGCGCCTGCAATAAGCGGGTACATTGCATTAGCCATTTGAATTTGCGGCATGCTTGCACCGTGAAGGGCTATAAGTGCCTCAGTAGAAATAGCCAATCCAGAGTTATCGGCCATGGTTGAAAATTGGGCTGCGAGGAGAACAATCAGAGGGAACCATTTGGCTAACCCTGATTTTTCTTCCGGAGTAGGGAGTGTGGTTGCGGATACCGTCATTGTAGATACCTTTATGTTGAAGAGCGAAAGCTCAAGTCGTTATAGTTATGAAATAATCTTCATCACCATTTAAACCTGTGAGCTCACTTACTCTCCAACCAAAAAAAGTATCTTTAGAAGAAAAAAAATTGTATTTGTAAATTGAGAGATAAAAAAAAGTAAATTAGTACTAACTACCTGATTTCTTGTCTAAAATATAAGATACATCTAAGCCTGCACTTTGCTCGACCTCAATAAAAATTCGACCTTCATCGAGGTTCCAAGCATTCAGACGGATCAAATTACTACCCAGTGGTATGTCAATATTGGTATTTTCGATAAACGCTTCTAAACCTCGCACTTCTCTCTTTTTTATCTCGAAATCGGTACTGACGTGATCAACACGTTTCAATTCTAATGTGACATCGTAGGTGTAGTTAAATTCGTTGTACCGATTGCTTATTGAAAGTCGAATCCCATCGTTTGCGACTAACATCATTGCATTACTGTCAATCCTTGAGTCATCAATATAGACAGCCCCTTTCCCTTCCCATGCCCCTTCATTTAATCGGAGAGGATTATTTAAATATTGATAAGCTTGTGTGCCAAGTACGCCAGAAACGACAATGGCAATGACTATGGATAAAAGGGTTAAAGTTCGACTTGCTGGCATTCCAAAACTCCTCTTATCTCTGAACAAATTCGATAGAACGACTTATTCTTAGACACATATTTTGTCGAGTCTCCGGGTTGTATAGGTAACGAGCTGAGCTCCTGCTCTGTAGCATTGAAGAGTATCCAGTGATTGCCATATTGGTGGCTAATACGCTCAGGTTGATCAGTAAAAAGGCCAGATGCGCAGAGGGCGAAAGTAGCGATAGAGATAGCCAGTAATAGAGTGATTGAATTAACGATACTCCGTGGTGTGGCTTCTGTTTTGGTATTATTAGTAGTTACTGAGTTGCTCTGTTCGCTGGCGGTGTCAACTGTCTCTACCTCAGTACTTGATATTGTCTGGGCAGTTATTGATACGTCTACGGCCAACTCGTTAGCGTTTGACTCGTTGAGTTTTGGTACTGTGTTGTTGTCAATCTTTGGTGCAACTGCCAGAACATAGCCTTGCTTGGGGATGGTTCTAATCAAAGTTCTATCAGTGTCTTCTAAAGAAAACCTCAACGCTTTAACTGTTTGATTAATTGTTGCGTTTGTCGCGTAAGAGTCTTTCCAAAGTGTTTCTTCGATCGACGAACGTGAAAGGACTTCAGGGAATGTCTTGATGAGTTCGTGAAAGAGGTTGGATTCTCGTGCTCTTAGGCGACTTCGCTCTCCCTGGCTATCTATCACAGCAGAAGTTGGTGAATAATAGAGTTCACCAACTTTATATACTGGTGGCTCTAGGCATAGTTTGAGCATTTAGTCTTCTCACTTACGTAACATCTTTAAATATGCTAACTGGTATATGTGGTTTTTCATTTTGATCCACAGCAATAAATGTTTCACATCGAAATGCGAATATTAAAAAATGAGAATTTAAGCAGAAATAAAAATAACCATGTGTATTTAAATATTAATGAAACTATATCTAGTGAATGTGTTTTGCCTAAATATAAATTTATTGAATATTAAATTAGAGGAGGACGAGTTTCATGTATGGGAAAGAGTGACAAAGTTAACGTTATTTAAGGTTTTGTCATTTGATACTTTTAGCCCTACTTTTTTTTATTTTTTGTCTCTTTATTTTGTTATCTAGCGGGATCGAATTTCTCTAAAGTGTTTTGGAACTTGGCTTAACTAGGCTAAGAACCCAATAACGTATAATAGGTTTTTGATCATGACTAATTATAAAAAAATAACACTCAGTAGTGCCCTTATTCTTTTCTCATCTCATGCATTGTCAGATGACCACATCACACCAGATGATGCCCCAGACCCCGGCGACCACACCAAAGTTTCATCTGTTATCAACGTGACTTACGGGAAGCAAAGTTTCAGAGAAGAAGATAACGACCTCGCGCAAATCCAGGCTCAGATTTCCGGACAAAAGAGCAATGAGAACTTGTTTCTTGGGCAGTTAACAATACAAGGTCAAGATAACGGAAAAGTGGGGAGTGAAGACTTTAACCTATCTCAAGTTCGCGCTCGTTATTTCGAAGTAAGTCGAACTGATTGGCAGCATGCGCCAATGGTTGGTGTATCGCTTGATTATATAGAAACCAGTTTCACCGATGCTATTTCAGATCGTTTGTTCGCAGTCGGTGGTCTGATTCGTGTAAATACTCCGTTTGATAACTGGTTATCTTTCCCAATTTTGGCCGGTGCAGTAGGGCAAAACAACAGCGATTTTAGTCGCTTAGGCCTTACCGATGACTATACTTATGGCGTTCAATTTAATTTCTTGAACTCGATTTATTTGCATGAAAACGGCACTCATGTACAAATAAACCCTCAATTTAGCTTGCTTGATTTTGGTGGCAGTGTCGGGACTATAAATCAGTTGCAACTTGACCTCGCATTTCAAGGCCCACTATCGGACAACCGCAAGCACTGGGGTAAAGTGACGTATACGGAATTCTTCGATGATACGGAGCAAAGCTTTGGTCACAATAGACAGGGAACAGAATTAAAGTTTACCTACAGCTATTACTTTTAACTGGGTATAAGGTAAGTCTTAGTGAGCTATTTACTTCATCTAGTGCTGTTTCTAGGTTTATTTAAATAATGTGAGATCGCAAGACTTCATTCTTGTTGTTCTGTTTTCCTCACTGAATTTCAAGACCATAAACAAATTGCTCTAGTTTTCTTTATCGCTAGAGCATCTACATATGACACATTATATCGTGGCAGTTACGAGGCTTCGTTTATCGTCTTACAGTAAGTTTACGAAATGTATTGGTCGTCTAAAAAACAACTGAGTTACTTCACTCATTACCTTGTTATGTGTTTAGTATAAATTATCAACGACCAATCCGTCTTCGTTGTTGATTGAGATAGTATTTTGCTACAAAACGCGCATAATCTTGCTATACAACACTTAACGAAGAAATTACCTATGACTACCTTTCAATACTACTTCCACCAACTGCCTTGCTTCGACTGTAAAAAAACAACAGTAAGTACTGATCTTGGTTGGTTAACGCCTGCGATGAAAGAGGATGCTCTCGCTCAACTGACAGCGACGCTTGCGCAAGGTGAGGTTACACCTGATCTTTCAGCAAACGTGGTCTGTACTAAAGAGGAAGCTCGTGAGTACCTACTACTAAACTTCTTCGGTTATTCAGAAGAAGAGCTAGCAAGCGACATCGAAGCGGATGATGAGAAAGAAGTCGCGGATGAAATAGCTGAGCTACTGGAAGAAGGCGAAGACACCATCACCTTCGAACATGAAATTGCTCTTCAGTGCTGTGCAGGTTGTGACGTTGTTGAAGACGAGTCAAACTAAACTCTTGTATTAAGGTTATTAAACCAAGTACTTGTAATAAAGTCAGTATGTTCATCATACCCATATGATGTTCAAATGATTAAAGGCGTTAGCGAATTGAAGTTCGCTAACGCCTTTTTTGTATCTCTACTTTTTATCTCTAAGCTGTATTAGATCCTATGATATTTTGCTTTCTATAATGCCTTGCTCACTAAGTTGCGAAAGGATCTCCGCGGTCTTCTCTCTGAACAAATCTCTCAGTAGACGCACAGTAGGGGTGATGGATTGACGACTTGGACACACTAACCACAACTCTGTAGATGTTGGTTTAAATTCAGGCATGACTTTAACTACTTCGCCTGAAAGCAGATGAGGGGACATGTCTAGACAAGATTTTATCGCGACTCCTTTCCCTGCAATACACCAACGTCTCACCAAATCGGCGTCGTTAGATGCGCGATTGCCCTTTAGTTTCACTTTATGATCTTGAGTACCATCGTTAAATATCCACTCGTCTTGCAATATGTCATGAAGTTGGTAGAGCAAACCATTGTGCTGAGTTAAGTCACTAGGCTCATTGGGTGTGCCCCTGTCTGCCAAGTATTCAGGAGTCGCACACAATACTCTAGGAACATCGCATATCTTAAAACCGTACATGTTGGCGTCATTTGGCGAACCATAGCGCAGTGCCATATCAACAGAATCACGGTAAAAATCGATATTGCTATCGCTGATGCTAGTACGTAGTGCGGCGTTAGGGTATTCCAGTAAAAATTCATCAAGCCAAGGTGTGATTAAGTTTCGCCCTAGATCCGATGAAAGCGCAATACGGATCTCACCATCAACGATGCCCAACTCTTCTCGCATGTTGAGCTTCGCTTGTTCTAATATTTTTAAGGCTTGTTCGCATTCAGGTAAATAGCGTTCGCCTGCTGAAGAGAGCCTTAAGTGGCGAGTGGTTCTTACAAATAGTTCAGCGCCTAACGCGGCTTCAACACGTTTCACGGCAGCACTTGCGGTAGCAGTACGCATATCAAGGTTCGTCGCGGCTGCGGTAATACTGCGAAACTCCGCCACTTTTAAGATGACCTGTAAGTCTTCAAGAAGCATATTATCTACCTGTATTGAATTATGTTCTAAACATGGGGTTGGGATATTTCTCGATCACAATCTGCAAATGGATTATCTCTACTTGTCGCTTCTAAGTTAGCTTCAAACACTTTATTGTCAAAATTAATTTGATAATAATTCAAATGTGAAGCTGTTTTTCATTAGTAATTTTCTCACTATCATTTCCCCTATCGACAACGTAGCGCAGTACACACCGTATGGACGAAGCCTACGATCTAGGGGGACAAGATGACTAAGAAAATCACAATGGGTGTAACGGATTTGTCGTTCCACCGTACGACCGCTTCATTGGTTGCCAATGTATTGAAAACCATGGGTTTTGAGGTAGAGCGCATTTTCTCTCCACATCAGGAGAACTTTGAAAAGCTGAAAACAGGCCAAGTGGATATGCTTTCTTCTGCGTGGCTGCCATCAAGTCACGGCATCTACAAAGCGGGCGTTGAAGAAGTTGAGCCGCTTATCGAGCTTGGGCTTCATTATGAACCTTACGCGTTATGGGGTGTGCCTGATTATGTCCCTGAAGAAGCGGTTTCTGAAGTATCTGATTTATTAAAAGCCGAAGTGATCGAGAAAATGAACTCGACCATCCAGGGTATCAACCCCGGTGCTGGTATCACACGCTTCTCTATCCAGATGATGAAAGACTATGGCCTGAGCGATGCTGGTTACCAGTTCTTGCCTGGCAGTGAAGACGATTGTTTCACTGCCTTTGAAAGTGCAGTGGCAAACAAAGAGTGGGTGGTAGTGCCACTGTGGAAACCTCAGTTTTTGCACCATCGTTACGATATTCGAGAACTTAAAGAGCCTAAAGGCTTACTCGGAATCGTTGACAGAGCGGTACTGCTTTTAAGAGATGACAAGAAGCACTTGTTTAACGAAGAGCAGATTCAGAAGTTGGATTCCCTACGCTTCTCGAATGACATTATCGCAGAGCTGGATTACAAAGTTTGCCGTGAAGGTAAACCACAAGATCAAGTCACACATGATTGGTTGATTGAGAAAGGCCTGATTTAACCTCTCAGTCTTTGGCAATGCAGTTAGATGTCTGCATTACCCAGATAGCGGTAACACCATTATCAAAAATTATTTGAGAATTATTCAAATATTAGGCGGTTTATCTAGAGTGAGAATTGACTAAGATTAACTCGTCTAATTCAAGGAGAAAGCACAATGTCAGTACCATCAAAAATGAAAGCTATCGGATTTACTCAATCACTTGCGATTACAGAGCAAGACAGTTTATTTGAGTTTGAAACGAGTCTGCCAGAACTAAAAAATAATGACTTGTTGGTAAAAGTGAGCGCGACTTCTATCAACCCTGCAGACGCAAAAATTCGTATTCGCAATGCCAAGGATAAAACACTCGAACAACCTAAAGTGCTTGGCTATGACGCAGTAGGGGAAGTGGTTGCAAAAGGCCTAGACGTTGAAGGTTTTGAGGTTGGCGACCGTGTGTACTATGCGGGTGATGTAACGCGTATGGGTGCTAACGCAGAATACCAAGCTGTGGACTACCGTATTACCGCTAAAGCGCCTAAGAGCCTTTCTGATGAAGCTGCAGCAGTTATGCCACTAGCAACACTTACGGCGTGGGAAGCTTTGTTCGATCGTCTGCGTGTTCGTCCTGAAGAGAAAAAGTCTATCCTGATCATTGGTGGAGCGGGCGGTGTAGGTTCGATCACTATTCAACTGGCTAAGCAACTCACTAACTTAAATGTTATCGCAACAGCTTCAAGACCTGAAACGGAACAGTGGGTAAGAGACATGGGGGCTGACCATGTGGTTAATCACCGTAATTTGGTTGAGTCTGTGCGAGAGCAGGGCATTCAACATGTCGACTACATCTTTAATGTTGCAGATACCAAAGGTCATTGGGATGCAATGGTAGAGCTGATTGCACCACAAGGCCTGATCAGTTCGATTGTAGAGTTCGATGGCGGGATTGACTTATCAGCGCTGCAAGGCAAATCAGCAGGCTTTATTTGGGAATTGATGTTTACACGTTCACTGTTCAACACCGACGATATCCAGAAGCAACAAGATATCTTATTCCAAGCAGCGAATCTGATTGATGCAGGCCGTATTAAATCGACGCTGACCACGACCCTAGGTGGCTTTAGTGTAGACACAATTAAAGATGCGCATCAACGTATTGAAAGCAGCGCTTCGATTGGTAAAACAGCCATTAAATATTAATAGTTAATGATTTAGATCTTTGACGGTTTGAAGTAATGATCTCTTGAACAGCAAGCCCCTTATATTACTCGCGAATCGGTAAGATATCAGGGGCTTTTGTTCGTCTGTGGTTTACTTAGAGTCTTGCTCAGGTTTTTGGGATACTTTGAATTGAATCTGGATTAGGTTTAGCTCGAAGGGCAGGGGCTGTTTGTCTGCAATCAAAAAGCCAATTTGCTTGATGTCTTGTGCCTTAAGTTCCGGGGCATCGCTCAGTAGCCGACCTCTGAACACCGCTTGAAAATCATTGAAGTGGAAGACCTTGTTTAGCTGCTCTCCCTTTATGGTATCGAAATCGTGTTTGTATTGAACTCGATTACCCTCCTTCCAAGTGGTGAACCTCAGTTGGTAGGTGCGACCATCACCAACGAATATCAGCTCTGCACTATCTATTTCATGGGCAGGTGATTCAATGGAGCGCTTTACAGAACTGAAACCACCATTGTTTTCTAACGATAGCTCGCCCCTAAATCGACTCATATTATCAACATAAATGAGCTCACCTGTTGAGATGCCGCCCATTACATCGTCGTTGGTCACTGTCCAGTTTTGATGCTCACTCGCTTGTGTAAAGTCGATCATGATTGTTCCTATTGCCTCAGCCTTAAGACCTAACGAATGTAGGCAGAGTAGAAGGAATAAAGGTGTGGTTAACCTAAGGAGTAACTGCGTTTTACAATGGGTTCCGTTCATCTTTTTCTCCACTCTTTCCCCGTAGGCTATGCGTTGTTTACTCGATAGCGATGGTTCACTTATGAAGAAGGCTCAGTTTCAAGCATAGTTAAACAACGATTGATGAAGTCTTCATAGTTCGACGCCTTGTCGTATTCGATCTTCAATGAGCCGTGGAACATCAGGGTTACCGTAACGTCTCGGTAGCTCAACCAACAGGTGTAACCATCGTAATCGTGCCACGCTACCATCTCGTCCAACTGATATTTGCTATCCAATTGCTTGCCCGAGGAGCGAATGCAGTCGAACACTCTGAGAAACTCTAAAATGGTGATTCTGTTGTCCATGTACCACTCCCGCTGCGCAGTCGATGAAAAATGCTAAGTGCTTGTATTTGAATTAACTACGGTTTGGTTCTGCATTACGATCACTGTGGGGAGTCGGTTACTCAATCACTGCAGCTGTTTTGCAAAAGGGCTACGATAAACAGAAGAAAGGCGTTAGTAGGCTTGAGTTTACTAACGCCTTTTTATTGAGTGCCTTTTATATTTAGTGTCTTTAGCTGGCTCTATGGCGTTTTGACTCAACCCGTAAGTTAGAAATCATAGAGCACTGGAGAGCTTTAGAAGTAATGAAACACCGGAGGTTCATGCATTAAAAAGTTTTGATGCGATATATTCCATGCGTAAGCGCCTGCTAGAGTGAACACCACATAGTCACCGATATCGACCTGCTCGATATGTTGATTTCGTGCCAGAACATCTTTTGGCGTACAAAGCTGTCCAACCAACGTGGCTGTGGCATGGTTTATCGGATATGAAATAGTGGTTTGCTGATTACTTTTCACGATTACAAAAGGGTGGTCATGGCTTTGCGCTGCCGGAGTACGGAAATGATGCGTGCCACCACGGGCAATCACAAAATGCTCGCCAAGATTTTGCTTAATATCCAAGACCTCCATTACGTAATAGCCACAAGGTGCAGAGATGTAGCGGCCACATTCAAAACGCAGCTTCCAATCTTGTAAATGTTCCTTGGAAATCAGGAACTCCAATTTGTCGCAAAACTCCATCCAAGGAAAATGTTGTTTAGGGTTTTGGTAATTGATCCCCATGCCACCACCGAGGTTGATGATCAACTCATCGAGTAAGAACGTTTTTTGCCACTCTTTGACCACTTGGAAATAGCGTTGCATCAAGGCGAGGTGGCGATCAACGTCGAGTTGATGTGACATCAAATGGAAGTGAAAGCCTTTCAACTTTATTAAGGGGAAATCGCGTAGGTACATCAAGGCATTACTTAACTCACTCTCATCTAGGCCAAACGGGGTTGGCTTTCCTCCCATGGCTAATTTGCTAAGTGTGATGTCACCAATGTCTATGTTCATACGCAGGAAGATCGAAGCAGGTCGATTCAACTTTTGTGTTAAAGAACCAATGCGTTGTAATTCGGTGAGGCTCTCTACATGAATCGCATCAACATCGAGTTCAATTGCTTGCTCTAGCTCACTGGGCATTTTCCCCGGGCCACCAAAGATCAGTGGTTTGTCGAGTTGTTGTTGGTGGAGGTGTGTAAGCTCACCGCCTGATGCCGCTTCAAAACCATCAACATAAGGGGCTAAAGTGCGCAGTATTGGCGCAGAAGGATTTGCTTTCGCGGCATAAAATAGTTCGACGTTTTTCGGCAATACATGGCGCATCTGCTTAATGTGCTGCTCCAACGCGTGGAGATCATAAAGATAAGCACATAATGGTTGCGTTTGTTGCTTGGCCAATTGCTGTATTTCTTGGTGGATGCTCGCAGGAAGTTGAGGTGAATTAAGCATGGTGAGGTCCTTTCGAATAAGTTGGCCACGGTGCTGCAACTTGGGTGTACCCTGACTCTTTATCGGCATTTTGCATCAAACGTGTTGTGAAGTTATTTTTGCTTGGGAAATGACCATCGTTGAGCAATGCCATTAGCTCAGGTTGCTGACCATTGATCGACTGCCAGCGGACGATAGCGTCTTTTAAAGTTCCCCATAACGAGCTCTCAAGTGCCGAATTACCCTCAGCGATAAAGAAAATGGCCTCACTGATATTGTTTATGAAGGTGCAATAGCCAATACGGTTCCAACCTTGCTCACGACTGTAGTACACCGATTGACGAGCACGTTCTGAAAGTTGCTGAAGTGTTTCTGATGGCCAAAACTCTTGTAGTAGCTTGGTACCTTCTAAGTCTCGAATCCATACACAGCAAGGCATGCCTTTTTCAAATCCAATCAATGTATTTTGTAAGTGCGGTTCAAACGCAACCCCATGTTTGAAGTAGTAGTTAAAGACGCCCGGAATCAAACAATGCAGATAACGCTCAAACCACAGTGTGGCGACATTTTCATATTGGCTTTGGGTTGTTTGCGCTTTTTGTTTGAGCTGAGTGGCGATGCAACTGTTCCCGTCTGTATCGTAAGCAAAGAGGGCTCCCGCTAACGTTGGTTGCAAAATATCGGTTTCGCTTAAGGTGAAATTCTCTCGATACAAAATACCAAACGACTCGCGAGCTTTAATAACCTCAGTTTGTTCCTGCTCGGCAACCGACTCTAGATCCAATGTGGTCGCGTAAGGTTCAGTCATTACCTTGAATACTGGATTACGTAACTGTTCGCTTTCTTTGATTGGATGCAGAATCGAGGTTAATTGAACGGCACTATCGAGCTCATACCATGCGTTTTTACGTACGCAGTTGGTTAAACGTACATTGATAGAGAACTTAGCAAACCAATCCATATCTGGGTGGTACAGAGTGCGCACGGATGAAGTGGGTAAGAGTTTTTCACCACCTAATCCAAGCGGGATGATTCTGCCTTGTTCAATGGCCGTTTTGACCACTGGGTTTTGCAAAAGTGTGTAACTTTCCCAAGGGTGGCAAGGGTAAAGCATGGTACCTGCTGAATTGTTTTCATCAGGTGCAAGTTGTTCAAGCATGGTCGTTGGTGAGGTACGGTCATCTGAACTCAAGACATCGAGCAACGTGGTGTCGACCTTAAACCAATAGAGAGGAACTTTAGCGCCAACCTCAGGGGAACACGCGAGCAGATCATCGATACTGACACCTGATCGACTCTTTGGCGTTGGATGAAAAGTATGTCCCCAAAGTAACGATTGCTCTGATGCGATAAACGCATTGTGATGCTGAGGTGAGTTGTCTGAGTTTAGGAACTGCTCGGTAATCAACAAACTGTTTTCCATTTGCTCGACCAACTCGTGATTGAATGGAATCGTCATCATTTCTTTTAGGTAACTGAGTAGAAGCGTCAGGGTTTGAGTTGCGTCCAATTTGCACCAAGTTGCACCAGGCATTTTGGCCCAAGGTGTATCACTGAGCTTCACTTTCCCCAGTTTACTGGTGTACTCAACGGGCAAAACCATCAGACCATATTTCTGAGGTTGATCTTGGTGAGGTAGGTGAATGGCCACGCGTTGGTGAGCGTTGTAGTTTCTTTTCAAAGTTTGAGGAAGAGAGGCCGAACTGTAGCACCAATTAACCTGTTTCTTTGGTATCGCGTATTCACGTAAGTAACAGTTCACCACGCCCATGATGGTATTGAGTTGGGCTTTTTCTCGGTTTAGCAGTACTTTTTTACGATTTTGAAGAACTTGGTCTTCATCGGAATATTCACTTGGAGATAATTGAGTCTGTAACATGTTGATGTCCAAATTTTGAATGGATGATCAGCGCGATCGCCGCAATGCCACTGACCAACATAGAAAGTATGAAAGGAACCTCAAGCCAGCCCAGGCTTGATATAAAAGAAGCGCTCAATCCAGCCGCAACGCCACCCCATTTAGACATGGCATCAAAGCGCGAAAATACTTTGCCGCTTTGTCGTCGATCAATTTGGTTTGCTAACGCTTGATGCAAGCCGTGATAACAGCAAACCATGCCAAGTCCGAAAACAATACGAGCAATAATCAACACTTCTTGATAAGGAGTGAGATGCATTGCTGCACTGAGTGAAAGCAAACCAAAGCCTAGCCATAAAGTACGCTGCGCTTGATTGCGTTCAAGCTGGTGGCGATCAACCCATTCTGAGAACAGATGAACTTTTCCTGCAAAGATCAGATAAATACCATGTGGGAGGGCATATAAAAACCCAATCCACGCTTGGCTTGTCACGCCATATTGCTGCACATAAGGCGAGAAATAGGGGAACGTGACGACCATGGCGAAAGCAAAGCTGAACTGCGCGCCAAACACCCAATAAAGCGTATTTAACGAATTAGTTTGGCTGCTTTGAGCTTTATTCGACGCCTGATCTTTTACAATCCCCTTAGATTTCGCTAAGTCATCGATGGGTAATGTTAAGGTGATCAATAGCGCGAATAGCGGTAAAGCGGACAGCCACAGATACGCGTTCAGCGGGTTTGTTTCTGATAAGCTCCAGCCAAGCCCTATCGGAGCAATAATTAGCGCCAGACGAGCAGAAAGCTGAGTTTTATTGAGTGACTTACCGAGTGATTTTGCATCCTTGATTTGGCTGGATAAGTAGCTGTTTGAGGCGGCCATGGTGCCACCAAAGGTTCCTTGAACGATAAGACCAAACACAAACATTGAGAGATTATCGGCTAAGCCACACAGCGCGAAGCCTGCTGCAAGCCCGAGTTGAGCACGTAATAGAGAGCGACGTCTGCCATATTTATCAGCAAACTGCCCCCAAAATCGCGCCGCAACGGCAGTGCAAAAGGTCGGCAAAATGAACAGTACCCCCGCCCAATCCGAAGTAATGTTTGCATCCAGTGTTGGCAATACCATTGGTAAAAACAGCGGCATGCCTAAGGCTGCAAACGCGGCGATAAAGTGGCTTAAAAGCACGCAATAGATGAGTTTGGTCATGATGGGTTAACTCACGCTCTGCTTGATGTCTTCAAGGTAAGCGTGTTGTGCTTCTTCGCTGGTTAGCAATAAAAAGTTCGGTGCCGACAAGCCATAGAACTTATTGATATCGCTTGCGCCAGACGCCTCTTTAGACAATAAGCTACCCGAGCTCAATAGATACTTAGCGTATAGGTTAGGTGATTCAAACAACATCTCGTTTGCGAGCTTGGTGTTGTGTCCTTGTTCATCCAACTGGTTAAGTTGTTGGGAGAGGCTATTGGCGACCATTTCATACAGATAAGCTGAAGTGGCGATTCCTTTCGTCGCCATTGCTTCGACAATCGCGGCAATGTCTAACTGCAAAGTAATCGTGGTAAACATCTGACCAAGAGCAAGCTCGTTATCTACAGTGATACGTTGATCTAAAAGCTGCGCACATTTTACAGGCGATTGTTGTTCAAAGGTTTGGAAACGTTCTGGCCAAATACGCGCTGCATCGTTGTCTTTCATGGCTAAGGTCATCTTACCTTGCTCATCGAATGCAATGATGGCGTTTTGTTGGTTGGACTCCAAAGCGATACCGTAACGAATCCACAATGTAAGGTGCACTTTGCAAAGTAGATCAACGTAATCTTTAAACCAAGTCAGCGTATCTTGCTGATAATACTGCTCGGCGAGGTGTTCCAAGAACAAACGTTCATCAGGCATTGGACTGGCAAGCGCAGCCACAGGCACCAGTGCTTTGTCTTGGAAGTAATTCGGCGGGTATTCACGCACAATGTAAGCAAAGGTTTTATCGTCTCCAACATGGCCGCCATGTTTCTCATTACAATGGAAAAGCGTGCCATGTAAGTCTTGATCTGTTTGCTCTAAGTGCGTCAACAAACGTTCAAACCAATGCCCATCATAGAGCGTAGATGGTTTGATTAGGCGAATGTTTTTAGTACCCAAAGATCGCATGATCAGCGGCACCTTGATATGGACCTGTGGTGCTGTGTTCACGACCACAGTGCGCACTGACAGGGTTGGAGTTACCTCAAGATACGCAACCGGTGCTTCAATGACACCGTCAGGAATGCCATCAAGACTTCTTAGTGTTAATGGGTGTGCGGGGAATAGCTCATGGCTAAGAGCAAAATCGGCGGGCAGACCTACTTGCTCCATCGTTGGCCAACATTCTGGTTGTGGACTGGTCAATGTAACGAGTGACTTCTCGATTGCGAGCCAACGAAGTTCAAAGTTTTGTGCAAATTCTGGCGCGAATTGCTCTAGGTCGTGATCGCTTAAACCGAACTTAGCACGTGCTGTCGGGTAGTAAGGGTGGTCAAGATAGGATGCGATTTGATCGGCACGTAATAACTTTTTCTCCCAACGTTCTAGTTGAGAAATCGGCTGCATGAGTGATTCGGATTGCTGACTGAAGGCGCTATCACACAATCCTTTGTGTTTTTCTGCGCATTCGAGTTCTTGCAAATAACCATCTAATAACGAATGCGAGCTTTCGTGAGCACTTGCTTTCAATAATTCGATCCAATCTTGATAGTGCTGCTGGGTTTCAACGACACCATTTCTCTCGATGAACCAACCATCACCTTTCGAGCCATCTGGTTGGCCGTATACCCAACGCTGCATGTAATAGCTGGGAGTAACGGGCAAGTAGAGTGTAAAGTCTGAACCCGCAAAAATAGCCCAAATTTGATTACGAGGATAAGAAGATAGTTTGAGTGTATTTGGTAGCTGAGATTTAAATTGGCTTTGGGAAACTAATCCAAACAAATCTTCACGCAAGCAAGTATCGATTAGTCGCTGAGTGAGGTATAACGCGTTTTCATTCATGCTGTTACCTCGCTTGTTGCTGTTAGATTGAAGCGAGAGATTGCCTGTTGTAGCGCGGGTTCTAGTGTTCGACCAGAAGGAGAAACGACCGAAATTCTCGCTAAGTAATCCTTGTTGGAATAGCTTTGTTGGAACGTATCACCAACTTTTTTAAGCACTTGCTGCTGAATGACAATATCGCCCTCTTGGTGAATGAAAGAGGTTGATGACCCTTCAATTAAACCGCTTTGTTTGGCCACTACATAGTGCACAAGGGCACTGCCATCAATACGAAATGTAGGATCAAGCTTGTGACCCAAGTGAAGGCTTAAGATGGTATTGAACCAATTCCCACCACTAAGGTTATCAAGTAAAAACTCTCGTCCATCACCAATACTTCGATAGTTGATTTCGACCAGTACAGGCCCCGAATCTGTGATGATGAATTCGCTATGACAGACACCAAACCCCACCCCGAATTCTTGAAGCTGACGTATACATTCATCACGGTAGTGAACGCTGTTAACACCATTCCAACTCGCCGCTGTTTCGATGAAGTAGGGTGGTGCTGAGAGCTCTACATCAAACCCACCAAGCGCGACCAAATGATCCCCGTCGCCAATGGTTTCGACAGTAATCAATGGGCCTTGCAAAAACGCCTCAACCAAGATGGGAGTAGTAGGGTGCCTTTGCCAAAACGTATCGCAATAGTTATCCAGCTCAGCCGCAGAATCGCAGCGCTGCACGTCTAAACTAGCCACGCCTTCCTTGGGCTTCGCAACGACAGGAAAATCGAAATCGAATACAGGAGCGCTCTCTCGACTTAACAAAACACTTCGAGTATTAGGTAACGATTTTTCGTTGAGAACCTGACGAGTTAAGTATTTGTTTTTCGCCTTAATCGTCACGTTCCAAACTTTAGCGGGTAAACCAAAGAATTGTGCACAGATTGCAGTGGAAGTTTGTAGGTGGTCGCTATTACTGAAAACAGCATGAGGTGCTAGATTTTTCTCGGTGATGATTTCGATGAGTTCAAGAGGGTTGAAGACATCGCATTCTAAAATTTCATCGGGATTAAAGCGTTCATCATCACTGCTCAATTTCAGGTGATTGAGCTTGTGATCTGTGATCAAAACGACGTGAAGACCCATCGCCTTTGCGGTAGGTACGAAGCCGTGAGTGACTGCATCATTCACGACGTGACTTACGATAATAATCGTAGATTTCATGGGGCTTTCCTAATTTTAAAACGTTGTTGTCGCCTGCTCACAACTCGCTTTCAAGTGCTCTCTTTCGGGGTTAAAAGAAAGAGAATTTTTCTATTTTATTGTTTTTATTGATTCTTATGTCATTAGTAGTGTTGCATATTGCAAAGCAAATATAGATCAAAAAATATATATTGCAAATATAAATGATATTTGTTCTTATTCGCAATATTGTTATTTTATAAACTAAAACGGAATTAGAAAATGAACATGAGATTGACCTTGTCCCCTCTTGCTTTGGCAATTGGCGGAGCCTTGGCGGCGGTGGCTGGTGTGTCAACTGCAGTGGCGGAAGAACAAGCCACTGTAGATGAAACAGTGCAAATTATTGGCCATCAATACGAAGGTTATGCAGAGCATATGCCTCAGTCAGGAACCAAAACGGATGTCGAGTGGTTAGATGTGCCACAAGCGGTATCGGTTGTTACAAAGACAGAAATGGAAGACCGTGGCGCGGTACGTTTAGTGGATGCACTTGATGGTGTCGCAGGGGTTAACAATACCCTGGGTGAGGGAAGCCGAGACCAATTTGTGATTCGTGGTTTTGATGCACTCAACGATATCTACCGTGATGGTATGCGTGATGACGGGACTATGCAATCGTACCGAAGCCTAGCGAATGTCGAACGTGTCGAAGTGGTAAAAGGCCCTGCGGGCGCACTTTATGGCCGAGGCTCCGCGGGCGGTATCATTAACTTGGTCACCAAGCGAGCTAACGGTGATAACTTCACCAACGTAAATGGCAGTGTTGGCAGCAACAATTTGTTTGTTGGTCAAGTTGATAGTTCGATGGCGTTTACTGACAAGGTCAGTGGTCGTATCAACGTGGAAAGTCGACAGTCTGATTCCTATGTAGACCATGTCGACTCTAATGATTTCTTTATTGCGCCAACAATTCGAGTGATGCCTTCTGATGGACACATTATTGATCTCGATGTCGAATATGCTCACCAAGAGTTGGTGCCATATCGTGGTGTTCCATCAAAGAATGGTAAGCCTGTCGACGTCTCTGAAAGCACGTTTTACGGTGGCACGAACGATTATCAAGAGTCGGACAGCATTCGTGTTGGCGTTAATTATGAATGGCTTTTGAATAGCGAATGGGCATGGACAAACCGCGCAGCATACAACCATATCGAACTTGAGCAAAAAGGTACACGCCAAGGGACGGTAACTGGGAATGGAGTATCTCAGAGTGTAAATAACCTCGGTTACGACCCTCGTACCACGACGACTCTTCAATCTGAGCTAGTTTGGGAAACGGATTCGAACCAAATGATGATCGGTGCGGATTATAATCAGATCAATATCGACCTAATGCTCGCAAGAGATGAAACCTTACCTCCGAAAGATATCTATAACCCTGTAGCAGGCCCAACGCCTGATCCGGGGTTTAAACCTTCCCGTGATAACACCACAACGACGACAGGTGTTTACATTCAAGACGTTTACACCTTTGGTGATCTTTCAGTGATCGGTAACGTGCGTTACGACTCGATGGAGCTTGAACAGCAAAAAGCGGGCTCAGCAAATGAGAATCTAGACGATGACAAAGTGAGCTACCGTGGTGGTTTGGTCTACCGTCTCAACAATGATATGTCAGTGTATGCGAGTTTAGCTCGTTCATGGCAACTGCCTTACTCGGGTATCTATATCAATCCTAAATTGGCTGAATTTTTCCATACCGATCTAAAAGAAGTGGGTGCAAAAGCTTACTTACTCGATAACGCCTTGATGCTGAATGCCGCAATCTTCCAAATTGATCAAGAACAACCTGAAACCAATATAGACGGAGACGTTGTTAACAAGATCGAAGCTCGTCACCAAGGTATTGAGCTAGAAGCTCGCGGTCAGTTTACAGAGCAATGGGACATTTCTGTGGGCTACAGCTATTTAGACGCGGAGAACAAAGAGACAGGCAAAAAGCCAAACGATGTGTCTGATCATTTGTTCTCTCTTTGGAGCACTTATCAGTTAGATGATAACTGGCGTTTAGGTGGTGGCGTGAAATACGTAGGTGACCGTTACGCGGGTAATGATGAAGCGGTAGCTCTGGGTGACTACACCACGGTTGACTTGATGGCAGCGTACACCACGGGTCGTCACAAAGTTCAAGCGAACGCTTACAACGTGCTTAATGAGAAATACATTCTGGGTGCAACCAACGGCACGTCTGGTACTAACCAGATTGGTTACGGAGCGCCAGCCGAATTCATGCTCAGCTACGGCTATCAGTTTTAAAAGCTAATTATGTTCTAAGAATGAGTTCATTTCTAAGAGCTCTTTCTACTCTAAAAACGATTGTTTTGTTCGCTACGAATGAGTGAACAGTTGGTCTTATTTTGAGGCCATTTAGCCCATAGGGTCAAAGCGCCGATATAACCGAAAACACGGCCTTTGATCCTAACCTGCCTACTTAGGAGATTTTCATGCCTTACCAGAATTTGGATGGTAAACCCTGTACTCAATCACACCAAAAGTTGCGTCTAAGTACCCTTGCAATGGCCATCGCTTCAGTGACTTCCATGAGCGCATTTGCAGCGTCTGATCCTCAAACAACGACTATGGAAACGGTTGTCGTGACAGGTAGCTTGATCGGTAACTCAGAGCTAGAGGATGTGAAAGAGTATCCGGGAGCGCGTACCGTTCTAACTAACGAACAAATTAAAAAGACTGGCGCACTTTCGATTGATTCGGCCTTCCAAAGTGTACCGGGCATTAAGGTTCAAGACGAAACGGGTACGGGTGTATTGCCTAACATCTCGGTGCGTGGCTTGAAAGCCAGCCGCAGTGGTCATGCTCAATTTCTAATGGACGGTGTGCCACTGACTCTTGCGCCTTATGGTCATACCGGACAATCTATTTTCCCTGCGACTCTGTCGATGCTTGACCGAATTGATATCGTACGTGGCGGCGCTGCGGTGCAGTACGGGCCAAACAACGTCGGTGGTGTGATCAACTTGGTGACCAAGCCGATCCCACATAAGTGGCAAACGGAAATCAGTAATCGCTTTACTGTATTCGAGGGTGGCGATACGCCACTTAATGATTTTTACCTGCGCACGGGCGGTTGGTTAACCGATACGCTAGCACTTCAAGTTGAGGGGAACTTCTTAAAAGGTGAAAGCTTCCGTGAACACTCCGACACCGATGTCAAAAACTTCCAAGCGAAGTTGCAATGGTTACTGAGTGATACTCAAGAGTTACAAGCTTTCGTTCAGCGTTATGATGCAGACACGCAGATGCCGGGTGCTTTATCGCCAGAAGATTACAAGAACGATCGTACTCAATCGAAGCGACCATATGATGAATACCAAGGTAAATCGACGCGTTGGAGCCTAAAGTATTTACATGATTTGAACATTGCCGATAGTGCAGAGCTAGAAATACTGACATTTGGCCACCGTTCTGAGCGTTTCTTCCAATGGGGCTTTAATAGTGCGGGCGGTCACTGGGCCGATCCGGCATTACCATCAACCGATATTCGCACTTCACCACGTGAGTTTTCCGTTTATGGCGTTGAGCCTAAAATCGCGATGTATTTTGACGGTAATACTGTGACCCAAAACGTGATTGTTGGGGCACGCTACGTCAACGAAGATATCGATTACAAGCTCACTCAAACATCAATTTCTACTGGAGTAACAACAACGCCGCGCGATTGGCATTTGGATACCGACGCTTTCGCAGGCTATATCAGCAATGAAATTGGCTTGTTTAATGATGTACTGAAAGTGACGCCGGGTATTCGCTATGAATCAATAGATATGGCATATAGTGATTTAGGCCAAGGAAAGAATAGAAACAATAAGGTGACTGAGTGGTTGCCGGGCTTGACTGTGGCATACCATCTGACTGAACAATGGGTTGGATACACTAATGCACAGAAATCTTTACGTGCACCACAGATATCTAACATTAAGGTTAATGGTAAAGAGGGCAGTGAGCTCGCATGGAACTACGAGTTAGGTGCACGTTATAACCAAGATTCAACCAGCTTCAATGTGGCGCTTTACCGAATCGATTTTGAAGATCAGCTGCAATGGCAAAGTGCAACTCAAACTTTTCACAACATTGGCAAAACACTTCACCAAGGTGTTGAACTTTCAGGTCGTTACGTGCCTCAAGCGATGCAAGCGTTGAGTTTGGGCGCTGGCTATAACTACTTAGATGCAACGATCGAGGAAGAGGGCGCAAACAAAGGTAATCAACTTCCTTATACGTCTAAACATCAATTTAGCTGGGATGCGACTTACGCGTTTAGCAAGGTAGATACGACTTTATCTGGTTACTACTTTAGCGAATCTTATTCTGACAATGCGAATACAAGTGCCGAAGATGCAACGGGCGCGACAGGTAAAGTGCCTGCCTACATGGTCTGGAACTTCAACCTAGGTTCGGATTTGTACAAAGATGAAAACAGTAAGCTGCGCATGAACTTTGCGGTGAACAACCTGTTTGATGAGGACTATTACTTCCGCGGTATTGATACTAGCCCAGTTGGTCGTTATCCAGCACCGGGACGTTCTTACACTTTGGATCTGAATTATCAGTTCTAATACGTAATTTATTGAAAGTAATAACGAATAAAAGTCGCCAATACTCTTGGCGGCTTTCACGGTTCTAGCGTTTAAGGAAAATTAAATATGGAAAACAGCTCCCGACTCTTGTTTTCGAATCCATTGCAGCTGTCGAGCGGACTGCTGTCGTTTAATCGGCCGTTTTTATTCAGCAGGATAGCAATAACCTTAGCTTTGCTGATTTTAAGCTTGTTCTCATTCTCCAGTTCAGCACAAACGAGGATCATACAAGACGATCAGGGTCAGTTTGAGATAGCGACTACCCCGCAACGTATTGTGGTGTTGGAGTTTTCATTTGTAGATGCACTCGCTGCGGTGGGTATTTCTCCTGTTGGTGTTGCTGATGACAATGATGCTTCGCGAGTGATTCCGGCGGTACGTGAATTGGTTCAACCATGGGAATCAGTTGGCATGCGTTCTCAGCCCAGCCTAGAAGCCATTGCGGTATTAAAGCCTGATCTAATCATTGCCGATGCAGAGCGTCATCGTACGGTCTATCAAGATCTACAACGCATCGCACCAACTCTACTGCTTAAAAGCCGTGGTGAGACTTATCAAGAGAATTTGGAGTCTGCGCTCAAGATTGGCATCGCTCTCGACAAGCAATCGTCAATGGAACAACGAATTCAACAACATCAACACGTCATGGCTGAATTTAAAAGTCATTTCTCGCTCAAACAAACCGTCCAATTCGCTGTCGTGTCGGATAAAGGTATGTGGTTACATAGCCCTGCATCTTACGCAGGGGGCGTGCTGACCACATTAGGCATTGCGAGCCCTATTGTGAAACCAACAGAGAAGGCATATTTACCAACCAGCTTTGAGTTGTTGTTGAAAACCAATCCGGATTGGTTGCTCCTTGGCGCTTATTCTCATCCTAATATTGTTGATGATTGGCAGAAAAATCCGTTATTCAATGTACTAACCTCTGCAAAAAGTCAGCAAGTTATAGAAGTGTCACCAGCACTTTGGTCACTGAATCGAGGCATGTTAGCGGCAGAACAAATGGCGAAAAATCTTGAGCAGATCTTGGACCCATCATGAGTACGATGTTGTTCTCTAAAAGTAAGCGATCCTGGCCAATACTGTCGTGGAGAGTCACGTTATTTACGGCATTAGTGTCGTGTTTGGCACTATCTGGTTACGCGGCCTCTATGACCGGGTGGTCTAATTTCTCTCTAACATTGAGTGACTTAATTCACTACTGGTTTGCGTTTGATGAAAGCAGCATGACGCATCAAATATTGGCGACGCTAAGAGCGCCAAGAGCTTACGCAGGGTTGTTTATTGGTGCGAGTTTGGCTGTCGCTGGGTTATTGATGCAAGGCTTGACGCGTAATCCACTCGCGTCTCCGTCGATTCTTGGTATTAACGCAGGCGCGGCCTGTTTTATGGCGTTATCTGCAATAGGTATACCTGTGGTTAGCGAGCTAAACCCAATCCTTAATGCGGTTCTTGGTGCATTGCTAAGCGGCGGTGTCGTAATGCTTCTAGGCGGTTTTTTCTCCGCACGTTCTCATCCGTTACGTTTGGTTCTCGCGGGGATCGCCATTACGGCGTTATTGCTAGGACTGACACGAGCGGCGCTGATTCTTGCTGACGACATGGCTTATAGCGTCTTGCATTGGCTTACTGGCTCACTGTCTAGTGTGGATGATGGGCAATGGCAACAGCTTTGGCCGCCTGTAGTGATTGGTTTGGTGTTGGCAATGAGTCTTGCTCGCAACCTCAACTTGCTGGCACTTGGCGAAGAGGTAGCTGTGGGGTTGGGCAGCAACATCAGGTTTACCCGCCTCGTGAGTGGACTGACGATCGTGTTGCTTGCCGGAGCAAGCGTCGCTATCGCAGGGCCAATTGGCTTTGTAGGACTGTTAGTGCCTCATTTGGTTCGACCTATGGTTGGGCACAATTACCATTTACTGATTCCTATTTCAGCATTGGCAGGCGCAGCATTAGTGTCTTGGTCAGATGCGCTGTCGCGAGCGATTGCTTTCCCGACTGAAACACCCGTTGGTGTTATTACTGCTTTGCTCGGGACACCTTGTTTTATTTTGATTGCTACGAGGAGATCTTAATGCATCATCACACTAAGATAGTTTTGTTATCAGGGATTCTCATATTAGTGGCATCTGCTGGTTTGTTTGTTGGCGCAGCGTCACTTTCTATCCCTCAAGTCATCGAACATTTGGTCGCGTTTTCCAGTGACGACTTTGTTATCCATCAGTATCGGTTACCACGTATGTTGCTCGCGATAAGCGTGGGCGCAGGGTTAGGGCTTTCTGGGGTATTAGTGCAAGGCGTGATACGTAATCCGTTAGCATCGCCTGACCTTATGGGTATTAGCGCTGGGGCAGGCCTTGCTGCGACAGCGAGTTTAGTTTGGTTTCCCAATGCACCAGTCAGTGTGCTTCCTGTTGTAGCTATGTTCGGTGGGGTATTGGCTGCAGGGCTGATTGCTGTATTGGCATGGTGGTCAAGGCCAACACCCGCCAAGTTGGCGCTGATTGGTATTGCGGTGAGTGCGTTTCTGGCCAGTTGTATCGACTTCTTGCTGGTTACCAATCCGATCGAGATCAACACGGCCATGGTGTGGTTAACTGGCAGCCTTTGGGGACGAAACTGGCAGCAAGTTCCCTTTATTTGGAGCGTACTGCTCTTGTTGTTACCCATGGCATTGTGGCTTGCTTGGCGATTAGATGTGATGGGGCTTGGCGAGGAAAGTGCGACCACATTGGGTACTAAGCCAAAACAGATTCAGGCTCTTGCGCTATTGGCCGCGGTTTTGCTTGCCAGTGTTAGTGTTTCTGTTGCTGGAACGATCAGTTTTGTGGGTTTATTGGCACCTCACTTAGCACGCTTGTTGTTTGGGCATAATCATAAGTTGTTAATCCCAGCCTCTGCACTGGTGGGGGCAATCCTGGTTACCAGCGCTGATGGGTTAGCCAGAGGTCTACAACCACCTATTGAATTGCCAGCAGGCGTTCTCACGTCTGTGATTGGCGCACCATATTTCATCTTTCTTCTCTATCGTTATCGAGGTTGGTAACCATGCTTAAAACGCAGAATCTTTCCGTCGCGTACGGCAAACAAACGATCATACCGAACCTGTCGGTTTCTATCCCTAAGGGAAAAATCACCGCATTGATAGGACCTAACGGGTGCGGTAAATCCACCTTGTTAAAGACGTTAGTCAGAATTAACAAGCCAGTGGCTGGAGAGGTGTTGTTTGAAGACAAACCGCTATCAAGCTATGGCGATAAAGCGCTTGCTCGTTCGTTGTCACTTCTTCCGCAAATCTTGGTCAGCCCTGAGGGGATCACGGTAAGAAAGTTGGTCGAATATGGCCGTTCGCCTTATGTGTCTCATTGGGGGAGGCTAGGGCAGGACGATCAAATGATTGTCGAACAAGCTATGCGTGATACAGGTGTGCTTGAGTTTGCTGATAAGCCGGTTGAGTCTCTGTCTGGTGGGCAGCGTCAAAGAGCATGGATCGCGATGGTAATTGCACAAGATACGGATGTAGTGATGTTGGATGAACCGACCACATACCTTGATATGTCTCACCAAGTGGAATTAATGAACCTGATGCAACAGATGAATGCCAAAGGAAAAACGGTGGTTGTTGTGCTGCATGATCTTAACCAAGCCAGTCGTTACTGCGACCATTTAGTGGTTTTGGAAAAGGGATGCGTAATAGCAGAAGGCTCGCCTGATGAGGTGATGACCGAAACTATGCTCAGTAACGTGTTTGATCTCAAAGCGAGCGTGTTTCGTGACCCTATTTCAAATACGCCAATGTGTGTTGCTATTTAGGAGACTATCAGGCAGCTGGAAAGGATGGATACTTATTCCTTAATACCTTTGGTTTTTGGTAATAAGTATCCGGAAACTTTGTTCTTACTTATTTTCCATTCTCATGTATTATGCCTGCCCATAATTGTATGACAAATGTGTAGCTCTGTTTCCGTATGAATAAAGTCACCAACCACGCCATCTTGCTTTTGGTATTTGCAAACCTATTGGCGTCTTTTTCCGATGTCTCACTAAAAATACTTAATGGTGAAGTTCCCACATTTCAGTATGTGTTTATCCGCCAGCTATTGAGCGTGATCTTACTGCTTCCTTTTTGGCTAAAGCTCCCTAAAGAAACTCGCATGCAAGGCGGTTGCCGCATCAATTTTTTACGGGCTCAATTTATATTAGTGGGCAGTGGTTGTGCGATGATTGCCATTACACACCTTACTTTGGCGACAGCGAACGCGATGTTCTATGTTGGGCCAATCCTGATGCTTCCTCTGTCTATTGTGTTGTTGAAAGAAAGGCCGACATCATCAAAAGTGATCGCGACACTGATAGGCTTCGTGGGTGTGCTAATTGTGTTGCGTCCAGAGCAATTTCACTGGGCGGCGATTGCAGGGCTAGGCAGTGCGCTTGCAATGGGTGTTGGTAATATTTTGATCAAGCGTTTGAACGCCGAACAACACATTATCTCGACCTTATTTTGGACTAGTGTTATGACTCTGCCACTTGCACTGGCGTTTGCATTGCCGGCATGGGCCGAGATTGAATGGCGTCATGTGGGGTGGATCATGGCAATCAATCTATTTGTTCTTGGTTATCATGCATTGGTGGTGGTCGCGTATAAAAAGGCTCCAGCAAACCAAATTGCGCTCGCAGAATACTCGGGGTTAGTGTTTGTAACCTTGTTTGGCGTGATGTGGTTTGACGAGATCCCCGACATTCTGACACTGGTTGGTATCAGCCTCATTGTTATTCCAATGATGCCGATTAAATGGAAGAAGTTCTTTAGTCTAGGGAACAGAGCATCTCTCGATGTAGAGGTGGATCAGCCAAAGTCATAATATCTGTGGCTTAACCGCCGCGTATTGCAAAGACGAAACGTGCTAGATGAAAGAAAAGCGAACCTAAGTGGTTCGCTTTTTTGTTTATGAATCATTAAAGACTTAAGAAACGAGCTTAACAAGCCGCATGATTAGGAAGTCAGTTTGGGGTAGGTCGTCTAAACTTAACGTCTATTGTTTAAAACTTAGGTGATTAAAGTTCTCATGCTTAAAGTTTGTATAGCATCAAAAAAATAGAACAATTTGGACTCTAAAAACGTTCTCGAAAATAAACGTAAATTAACCCTTTACCTCAACTTAACTTGAGGTATTAGCATGTACAACGTTGCTTATGAGAATACTTTAAGGAGAGAAGAATGATCCAACTTGAACATGTAAATTTAGTCGTCAAAGACATCCCTGAAATGCTGGTTTTCTATAAAGCGGCGTTCCCTCATTGGTATGTCCGTGATGAAGGGAAAGGTGAATGGTCAGGCAAGCCACGTAACTGGCTGCACTTTGGCGATGAGTATCAATACATCGCAATGAGTGATCATGGAGAGGGTGAAAATAGAGACTTAGCCGGACACTCTGTTGGTCTCGCTCACTTCGCTTATGTGACCCATAATATTGAGAGTGTGATTGAACGCCTTATTGATTCGGGCTTCCCAATAGCCAAACCCGGAGCGGAAGAACCTTATCGTAAAAACGTCTACTTTGTGGATCCGGCAGGTTTTGAAATCGAGTTCGTAGAATACCTGAGTGATGATCCTAAACTGCGCAATGCCACGTAATAAAACTCATTAATCGAGTTGGTGTGTTAGAGCGAGTTTGTTCAAATAAAACGTCCAATAAAGGGTGCTAGGAAAGACTTACAGAAAAGGGCATTGCGGAATACTCCGCAATGCCCTTTTTAGATCTATTTAATCGCTGATTGGCTAACTGGTATTCAGCTCTGTTATTTGGCTATCTACTTAGCTTTAAATGGCACCAATAACTGTTTACCAAACACATTGATTAGTGCGCCTGTCACGATCAGCCCACCACCTAGATATGTCCAAACTGATGGAATCTCATTGAACACCCAAACACCTAATAGTGCTGAGAATACGATCTGAACGTATGAGTAAGCTGAAGCTTTACCAGCCGCTTGAGTTTGCATTGCTTTGGTCAAACCGTACTGGCCTATTTGTGTGAAAATCCCCACCAGAACCAGCATCATGGTCAAGAAAAGGCTAGGCCACACAAAGTCGTTCCAGATAAGGGCGGTCGATATTGGCAGAGCGACCAGTGGGAAGTAGAAGATGATGACTGAGCTGTCTTCAGTTTGGCTAAGCTTTCTTACAATCACATAAGCAATTGAGCTACCAAACGCGCCACATAACGCCAGCATAATACTGAATAGCGGCAACTCGCTGCTCGCGCTGCTGTTCATGCTTGGCTGTACCATTACGGATAACCCCGCTAGGCAGAATACAATGCATATCATGGTCGACTTTTGGACGCGTTCTTTCAGGAACAGTACGCCAAGTAACGCAGTAAATACGGGATGCACGTATTGTAGAATGGTGGCTTCTGCTAACGGAAGAGTGGTTACAGCGTAGTAAACGCACATCAAGGCTGCGGTACCAACAGCGCCACGAACAAACAACAGAGGTTTGTTATTGCCCCAGATAGAAATGCCTTTTCGTTTAACGTCGATGTAGCTGATGATCAAAGACACCAAAGCCCTTGCTGCAACAATTTCAAATACAGGTATGCCGTAATTGCTAACGTATTTCACACACGCTGACATCAGTGCGAATCCAAAAGCGGAAAGGATCATGAACCGAACCCCTACAGGGATCAGTGAAAAAGAGAAAGAAGGCATAAAAATATCAATTGGTTGAGGGGAAAAGGAATCATAACGTAGTTTAGAAGAGCCGACCAAAGTCTTTGTCTTGTTCCGGTCAACTTGATTCAATTAATTCTCATTTCAGTTCTTTTCAAAATTCATCCCGCATAACATCGGCGATAGCTCAGTTTTATAAAATCACCATCAACAGAAGGTGACGCTAATTCAACTCTGATTTATCCGTCGTTTTAATTGTCTTTCTTATTCATAACATTCTTGTGAATTTATAATGAGAGATATGTTCTATGAAACCAATCAATACCCTACTCATATCCGCACTTGCCGTTTGTTCTTTTAGCTCAGCCACTTATGCTGACACTATTTTGCATGCTTTCAATTGGAAGTATTCGGACGTAACGGCCAACGCGAATCAAATTGCACAAGCTGGTTATAAGAAAGTACTCGTCGCTCCGGCAATGAAATCGAGTGGCAGCCAATGGTGGGCGCGTTACCAACCTCAAGACCTTCGTGCCATTGATTCACCTCTCGGCAACAAACAAGATTTAGCCGCAATGATTACCGCACTTAAAGGTGTGGGTGTTGATGTGTATGCCGATGTGGTGTTGAACCATATGGCGAATGAAAGCTGGAAGCGAAGTGACTTGGATTACCCTGGCACAGAAGTGCTAAACGATTATGCGAGCCGTTCAAGCTACTTTGCTGACCAGACTCTGTTTGGCAACTTAGCGCAAGGTTTTGTCTCGGCTAACGATTTCCATGCCGCAGGTTGTATTTCAGATTGGAACGATCCTGGTCACGTTCAGTACTGGCGTTTGTGTGGTGCCGATGGCGATGTAGGTTTACCTGACCTTGATCCGAATAACTGGGTGGTTTCACAGCAACGTTTATATCTGAAAGCGCTAAAAGATATGGGGATCAAAGGTTTCCGTATTGATGCGGTAAAACACATGAGCCAGTACCAAATCGATCAGGTATTCACGTCTGAAATTACTGCGAACATGCATGTGTTCGGTGAAGTCATTACCAGCGGTGGAGCAGGGAACAGCGGCTATGAGTCATTCTTAGCGCCGTACCTGAATAACACTAATCACTCCGCGTACGATTTCCCGCTGTTTGCGTCGATTCGCTCGGCATTCTCAATGGGCGGTGGCTTGAATCAGCTGCATGATCCTAAAGCCTACGGCCAAGCATTGGATGATAATCGCTCAATTACTTTTGCGATCACACATGATATTCCAACCAATGACGGTTTCCGTTACCAAATTATGGATCCACAAGACGAGCAGCTTGCTTACGCTTACATCCTTGGCAAAGATGGCGGTACGCCGTTGATCTACAGTGATGACCTTCCTGATTCTGAAGATAAGGATAACGGTCGTTGGGGCAATGTTTGGAATAGCTCGAATATGAAGAATATGCTGAGCTTCCATAACGCGATGCAAGGTAAATCGATGACGATGATTTCCAGCGACCAATGTACTTTGCTGTTTAAGCGTGGCAAAGAAGGCGTTGTTGGTATTAACAAGTGTGGTGAAACTCGTGGCGTGACGGTTGATACCTACCAACATGAGTTTAACTGGAATGTTCAATACAAAGACGTATTAAGCAGCGCGACAGAAACCATTTCTTCTCGCTACCATACCTTCAATTTACCACCACGCAGTGCGCGTATGTTTAAGCTTTAATGCTCACTAAATAAAAGCAATAAACGACTGGTAGAAAGCATAAGCCGCAGCAAGTTCTGCGGCTTAGTTGTATCTGGGCTTACGGCTTACCGTTACTGATGATCGCTTATAACACCAAACCAATGATTCTGGTGAGCTAATGATTTCAGCAACTCGATCTCTTTTGCTGTCTCTTCCCTAAGCCATTCAATAAGGTCATTGATGATAGGCGTGTGAGTACGCTGATGCATAAAGTAAGTCCAAGCACTGTGTTGAATCTTTGCATTCTTAGGGCAGTACAAGAAGCCTCGTTGGAGCTCTTGTTGTACTAGCAATAGATCTGTGACCGTAACGCCTTCACCGGATAAACAGGCACTGAGCGCCATATCTAAGGACAAGAAACTGGTATTTCTGACGGGTTTCTTTGGTGGGAATTCAACATCGGCCAACCACACTTTCCAGTCGTGGTGATCTAAGGTTGGATGCAGCCTTGGCAAGGTTAAGATCGAATCGAGGTCGGTGTCTTTATTCGTTAAGTTGGTCGAATTAGTTAAATTGGCAGAATTAGTTAAGCTAGTCGAGCAGACCGGTGCCATAAACTCTTCACGCAAGAAGGTGATGTCAGGTGCTTTGTCATAGCGCTTTTTGAAGCGCGTGTGGAAGATCAATAGGTCATATTCGCTACTATTAATCGATTCGTCTTCCTCAATCACAGGAACAATGACGATCTCATGATCTTGGTAACGCTCGTTTAATTCCCGCACTTTAGAGATCAATACTCGCGTCGCGAAACTCAGGGTCGCTTTGATCACAATACGTTTCTGCTTGGGCTCACTCCAAGAGGCAATGACAGCTTCGATATTGCCGTAGCTTTCACGCAAAGCCACATACAAATCATGACCTTGTACCGTTAATTCGATCGCTCGATGCTTACGAATAACCAGTGATGCGTTTAACTCATCTTCAAGCTGTTTGATCTGACGGCTGATCGCACTTTGTGTCACATGCAGCTCTTCGGCAGCCAGAGTAAAGCTCATCAGCCTTGCTGCAGCTTCAAAGGCTTTGAAACCATTATGTGAGGATGGCAAGCTAGGATATGGGGTCATAATTCGTTCGCATGAGTTTATGGAATGTTAGAGTCGCAAATTTATCAATTGAACGCTAGTCTCATCGATCGTATTTTGGGCGAAATTACCTGAGGCGCTCATGAAAAAAATACTCACTCTTGCATTCCCTTTGATCATTTCACAGCTGATCTCCATGGCTTTAGTCCTTACTGATGTTTGGATGATGTCGCGTATCAGTGTGTCAGCCCTTGCGGCTGGTGGCTTAGGCGCCTCTATCTACTTTTTCATCTTCATTATTGCGAGCAGCACCGTGGGTTGTGTCGCGAACCTGATCGCGATCGCTTATGGTCAGCGCGTAGCTCGTCCAGAGTTTGGTAACACGCAAATTAGATTGGCTGTGAAAGGCGCAACTATGTTGGCATTCGTGCTCAGTGTGACCTTAATGGCCAGCTTCTGGTTTGCTCCGTTGGTATTGGAAGCAGCAAAACAGCCGCCAGAAGTGATCACCTTAGCCATGGAATATGTACACGCCTTGAAATGGGTGATGCTGCCTTCGCTTATTTTGTTGGTACTACGTGGATTAACCAGTGCCTTCGGTAATGTGCGCTCTATTCTGGTGATGTCGATTATCACCGTAATTCTGAATGTGCCAGTCAGCTACTTCTTAACCTTCCAATTAGATATGGGCTTAACCGGTTTGGGCTTAGGTACGGCTATCGCGGCATTTATCGTGATGGTTGGATACACGGTTTGGGTATTCAAACGTGACGAATTCAGGCAGTTCGCCCCTTGGTTAAACACAGAAGAGTATTCAATTAAGTTGATGAGTCCGCTTTTAATGATGGGTTTACCTATCGGATTAGCAGCATTACTCGAACATGGCCTTATTTACGGCGGCACCTTGATGGCGGGAACGATCAGTATTGCTTCGTTAGCCTTACACCAAATCCTGCTGCAATGCTTAAGCTTTACTTGGAACTTCAATTTCGGTTTCTCACAAGCTGCGGCGATTTTGGTGGGGCGTGATTTCGGTGCGGGAAACTACGAAGGTATCAAAAGAACCTCAATTCTCAGCTTTATCTTGGTGTCGGTGTTGAGCGTTGCGTTGTCTGCCGTGTTCATCATATGGCCGGAAATGATCGCGTCTATCTTTAAGCTGGACGATGGCACGGGCGCGATGACTTCGTTATTGGCTTCTGTTATCTGGGTAGTCGCGTTGTGCTTCATCGTTGATGCTTGGCAGTTACTGGCAATTAACCTATTGAGAGGGATGAAGATTGTTTCAATGCCAACCGTGATGACAGCCATTGGTTACTGGGTATTTGGCCTACCTGCTGCTTGGTATTTGATGCATAAGTTCCAGCTTGCAGGGATTTGGGGCGGAATCGGCGTTGGTTTAGGTGTAACGGGTATTCTATTGCTTATCCAATTGATGCGTGTCATTCAAAAGAACAACCAATCTCTAGATTTGTCGAATCATGCTTATACGTGATTTGCTGATGCTGTACTGAACACAAAAAAGCCGCAGTCATCATAATGACTGCGGCTTTTTGTTATCTATTCAGATTCTCCCTTTTGGGGGAGGGGGAAGAATCAATATCAGGATTAGGGGCAGCTATTTTCTGCCAGACGATTTATTGCCAGGCTACTTTCTACCAAACTGCTTTCTACCAAACTATTTTCCACCAGACAGCGCAGACTTCATCATGGTTTTGAATTGCTCTTTCTGCTCTTCAGTTAACACATTATAAATGTTGTTCTTTAGACGCATCTCTTGCATCACCATCGACTTCTCGGTTGCTTGAACGGTGTCGATGATCTTTTCCATCTCGGCTTCATTGAAATCAGGTTGAGTCACAAGGCTGATCTGTTTCTTCTTGAGCTCGATCGCGCTATCCATGTCAATCTGTGTTCTATCCGATTGGTAGCCTTCAACAAGGGAGATGACTTCCGCGTGTTGCTCTTCGCTCAGGTTTAAAGAAGCAATAACCATTTGCAGTGGGCTCACTGCTGGCTGTGGCGGTTGTTGTGGTGATGAAGCACTCACAAACGGAGCGGTAACGAGTAGAGCTGAAGCAGTTAATACACAAAGCGACTTTTTCAGTGATTTCATTGAATTTCTCCTGTTAGTGGAAACATGAGTATAGATGGCGAAGCTGAACTCGATATGAACACGCTGTTCAGTTAAGTACACGCAGCTAACTACGTTCAACTAAGAGCGTCCAGATTGGTATGTTCAGATAGTATAGGGCGGGTTAGACCTTGGTCTTACAGAAACCGAGCGCAAAGGTGACTAGAATGATTTGAGTTGCTCACCGTTTTATCAAGGAATACACAAATGGAAGTTGGATTGTTCTGGGCTGAAAAAGGAATGTTAGTGCTTGGCGCACTGTTTGTTTTGACTAGCATGATGCAGTACGGAAGACGCAGTAGTGATTGGAAGGGCGTGATTACGATGTTTTATAAGCGTATCCCAATGAGTATCGCGGAATACAAATGGTATCGTTTGGGTATCGCTTTATTGGTGTTTGCTGTGGTCATTCGTTTCGCTTTACTGATCTTATGGCCTTCATACCAGTTCTAGTTCTTCACACTGCGTCTCTTATCATGGCTACATAAAGCCGATAAATGAATGAGCAAACCGAGCCTTAATAAAGTCACTTATTAAGGCTGCCATTTCATAAACTAGTGCTGTTGTTTCATAAAAAAGTGCTATTACTCTATAATGACGAACGGTTATTACCTTTGTAGCATATTGTTTTTCATGAAGAATAATGCCAGATAATAGCTTACCTGCTTGTTCCATCATTCTTACTAATAATCTACACATAAATCCATTCACCCCGTACCTGATACCATAATGTTCTGTTACACTCGTCCGAATTAGCTTTAATTTGTCGGTGGTGCATTTATGTCGTTCCCAGTTCTTATATGTGATGATTCTGCGTTAGCAAGGAAGCAGATGGCTCGATCACTGCCTAGTTCTCTAAATGCAGATATAACTTTTGCTGTTCATGGGCTCAATGCACTTGAAGAGCTCGCTCAAAACCAATTTAAATTGATGTTCCTCGACCTCACCATGCCGGAATTAGACGGCTATGGCACATTGGAAGAGATGCAACGTTTGGGTGATACCACACCTGTTGTCGTTGTTTCGGGTGACATACAACCAAAAGCACAACAGAAGGTGTTGGATCTCGGCGCCAAAGCGTTTTTACAAAAGCCGATCGATAAAGAAGCGCTAAAAGCTATTTTACGTGAGCATGTTGAGCCGCCAAAACAGCCTCAGATCATTACTCCAACCGCTTTAGAACTGCCAATACTTCGCAGACGCGATATCTATATGGAAGTGGCGAACGTAGCGATAGGCCGTGCTGCTGATGCACTGGCTCGTCACTTTAATGTATTTGTCCACTTACCACTGCCGAACGTCAACATCTTCGAAGTGAGTGAATTGCACATGGCGCTTCGTGACCTAGCAGACAACGACCAAGTGTCGGGTGTTTGCCAAGGTTTTAGCGGAGAAGGCATTGCAGGCGAAGCATTAGTCTTGTTGAGTGATTCCAGCGTGAGCGATCTTAAGAAGCTAATGAAAGTGCCAACCGAAAGCGAACAGCTTGAAGAATTAGAACTGCTGATGGATGTATCGAATATCCTAGTTGGCTCTTTCCTTAACGGGCTAGGGGAGCAATCTGAGGTTCGCTTCTTCCAGAGTTCGCCTGTTCTGCTTGGGCAACACATCTCGATTGATTCGGTGATTGAAAATACCAGCGGCTCGTTCAAAAAGACCATGACCTTTGAAGTCAGCTACAACATTGATGGCACTTCTATCCGTTGTGACCTTCTGTTTATGTTTGTCGATGAGTCTCTGCCTCTTCTAGACAACAAATTGGCCTACCTAATGGAGGAGTTTTAATATGCTGAATCTTCCTGCTGAATTTGAACAGTTCCACTGGATGGTGGACATGGTTCAAAACGTCGATATGGGGCTGGTGGTCATTAACCGTGACTTTCAGGTACAAGTTTGGAATGGCTTTATGACGCACCATAGCGGTAAGCAATCGCATGATGCGATCGGTAAGTCGATCTTTGAGTTATTCCCTGAGATCCCTGAAGAGTGGTTTAGGCTCAAAACCAAGCCAGTCTACGATCTAGGTTGCCGCAGCTTCATTACATGGCAACAAAGGCCTTATCTGTTTAAGTGCCGCAATGTTCGCCCTGTAACTCAACAAGCCGATTTCATGTACCAGAACGTGACGCTGAACCCAATGCGCTCACCAACAGGGCAAGTCAGCTCATTGTTCTTATCTATTCAAGATGCGACCGCTGAAGCGCTAGTTTCTCAAAAGAACTAGCACTGCTCTATTCACTAAACAGCACTTTTCTATGTGCGTATTAGCATCAGTCTGATCAGCGAATAAAAATGGCTAAGGTTAACCACTTTAGCCATTTTTTTGCTTTCTATTCTTCAAATCTAATCTTTCCCCTAGTTTTTCACGTCAACCAATCCTCTTTTACTAAGCGCTTTGCTGAATGTTCCTGGTTAAATGAACGAAAGGGCAGCCACGAAATGTGCTTTTGGAACGGTAATGCTACGGGTTAATAGAAATTAGATTTATAAAGTTTGAGCTTGAAAGCATTATTTAATGGAGTGCGAGGGCTGGATTCTCAAACCCAAGTGAATCTCGACCTAAAAATCGAGCCCATTGCACAGTGCTTTTCCAAATTGAGGCGAACTGACAAGGTGATGAGATTGCCGGATTTGGTCGAAAACAAAGAAAATTTGGGAAAAAATCGAATTTATTTAAGAAAAAAGACATTTTTTTGTTGGAGAAAAGTGTGATTTTTATGTGATTTCGAGGCACTTTCTTCACATTATTGCTTAATGAGGGTGATATTGAGTGAGATAGGGAGGAAAACGATTGCGCAATAAACCGACAGCGTTTGCGTGAATAGTTCGCTAAGTTATTAATTAATAAGAATTTAGTGGAAAAGTAAAGCTGAGGGGTTTGAAGCAGGTATGGAATCTTTGAGAGGATAGCACAAAAAAAAGTGAAATATCAGACTTGCTGTTACTAAATCACGACCTATAATGCTGAAAACCGGAGCGTCTGCCAACGCTCCGGTTTTTTTGTGTCCGAAGAAAAGTAAACTCGTCTGCCAACGGTTTTACTACGCATTTCGCGAGAGACACATAATTTTATGAATCAAGGAAAACACCATGCGTATCGAACAAGAACTTAAGTTAGGTTTCAAAGATGTACTCTTCCGTCCGAAGCGTTCTACCCTTAAAAGCCGTTCTCAAGTTGAATTAACCCGCGATTTTACATTCAAGCATAGCGGTCGTCAATGGTCTGGTACTCCAGTAATTGCAGCGAACATGGATTCGGTAGCAAGCTTTGAAATGGCAGCCGCTCTAGCAGAGCACGGTGTTATGACTGCAGTACACAAGCACTACACAGTAGAGCAGTGGGCTGAGTTCGCTAAAACAGCAGACAAGAAAACTCTGAACAACGTTTTTGTATCAACAGGTACTTCTGAAGCTGAGTTCGAGAAAGTTAAGAAGATCATGGCGCTTAGCGAAGAGTTTGTATTCATCTGTATCGATATCGCTAACGGTTACTCAGAGCACCTTGTTGAGTTCGTACAGAAAGTACGAGCTGAATTCCCGACTAAAGTTATCTCTGCTGGTAACGTTGTAACGGGTGACATGGTTGAAGAGCTAATCCTAGCGGGCGCAGACATTGTTAAGGTTGGTATCGGCCCTGGTTCTGTTTGTACTACACGTGTTAAAACAGGCGTAGGTTACCCTCAACTTTCTGCAATCATCGAGTGTGGCGACGCAGCACACGGCCTTGGCGGCATGATCATCGGTGACGGTGGTTGTTCATGTGCGGGTGACGTATCTAAAGCGTTCGGCGGCGGTGCTGACTTCGTAATGCTAGGCGGCATGCTAGCTGGTCACTCTGAGTCAGGCGGCGAAGTGGTAGAGCAAGACGGTAAGCAATACATGAAGTTCTACGGCATGTCTTCTCAGTCGGCGATGGACAAGCACTCAGGTGGTGTTGCTAAGTACCGTGCTGCAGAAGGTAAAACTGTTTTACTTCCATACCGTGGTTCAGTTCATTACACGATTTCTGACATCCTTGGTGGTGTACGTTCAACTTGTACATACGTAGGCGCAGCAAAGCTTAAAGAGCTAACTAAGCGTACGACTTTCATCCGTGTACAAGAGCAAGAGAACAACGTATTCGGTAAAGAGTAATCTGAACGAGTTCGAATAGTTTGAAAATCAAGAGCCGCTTTTTAGCGGCTCTTTTTTTGTTTGAAAAACATGAAATGGCGGCAGGAATAATATTTTAGACAGCTGAAGAGTGGCGAAAGGCTATAAGTTGTGAATTGGACATAAAATAAAGGCAAGTAATGTAATTGATAAAAATGTTATAAGCGTTCTTGACACCAAAATAAATCTAAAATGATGTAGGTACTTGCTGGTGAGCCTATTAACTGTAGAGTGAATAGAAAAATTGAAAGCTTGGAAAACTAATGTGATAAAGCAGTTAACGAGGCCATAGATAGGGTGAGGGTAGATTGGTCATTGTTTATAGATTTGTAGTTTAACTTTCTGTTCCAATAATCTTTTTTATTAAAATATCAATAAGTTAAATTTATTGACGAAGTGTTAGTCTTAAGTTTATATTCCACGATATTGTTCTGATTATTGGGAAAGCTGGTATTTAAGTAAAGGGAATTGTTGTGGGGGATGCTACTTCTTTATGGCAGTTACCTAGTGGTTTTTTACTCAGCCTTCTTTAACAAGGAATTATAAACCTAACATCTAATGGCCAGCTAAGATCAATATATAGAGGAGTCTTCCCGCGATTTACTTCTTGTTGATGGTTATACAGATATTACGTCGAGATTTAGCACTAACTTATACTCATTTTTTAAAAGGGTTCAGGGCAAGGAACTAATTTACGCCATAAAAAGTAACCTAAACATGATCTAGCGGAAGGGGTGATCATTAAATAATACATGATTACATTTTGGGTACTAAAAATAGCGGTAAGTTTACGCTCCATGAGTTTAGATTCTATGGTGATATTGATTTACTGAACCCAAAGTAGTAATCAAGTTAAATATTGAAAGTTGTTCATTTAGCTTTTGATGTAGTTTTGGCCGAGGAGTTAAGGATATGGTTTGCTCACTCAAAAATTAGAAGAACAAATTATCTATTCAAATAAGTGGATATTATGAACAAACTTTTAGCGGAATGTTTTTACTTTACCAAATCCAACTTTGGTGAAATTTTTAGAATATTCGGACCTTATATGATTTTTACATCCTTGCTTACCCCCTCCATTGAATTATTTTTGGAGAGTGTTAACTATAGTCAGGTCAACTTCATTAATTGGATTTTAATATTTACTGTCCAAACCTATTTAATGGTCCGTTTTATTAAATTCATGGCTTTTAAGGCTTCTATACATAAAAAAGATGAAACTGTTTCTTGGAGGGAGTTTTTGAGGTTGTTTCTTGTACAATTTCTGTATTGTCTAGCAATTATTTTGGGTACATTTGTATTGATCATACCGGGATTATATATTGCATCTAAATATGCGCTTGCAGACTTTGATGTTATTTTAAACGATAAACCTATATTCTTATCGTTAAGTGAAAGTTGGAAAAATACTGAAGGGATAGTGGGTAGGTTGATGCTGATCTTCGTTTTGAGTTGTGGACTTGATATCTTTATCAGTTTTACCATAGAACCGCCTGAGGATGCTTCTACATTACTGTACTTTGTAACTGAAACTCTACGTGGATTAATATCATACAGCTTAATGATATTCACTTATATTATTTACTTTAGAGTTTACATCGAAAAGCGACTGGGCAGTGGGACACTTAAGCTCAACACAATCTCGGGGTGATGTATGAGACAGGTAAAGGTGTTCCCCAAGATAGTAGAAAATCATATATGTGGCTTGATCTGGTGAAGCATAGTGGACATAAAGTAACTAAATCAACTTTTGATGTTCTGATCAAGAAAATGAACCCACAAGATATAAAGCAAGCTCGAGAAATGTTTAAAGAGTGTTTGAAGTCAAACTACACAAATTGTGGTTGAGTATGATCTCGCTCCGGATATAAATCTAAGTGTAAATTGCCGGAACTGACTGTAAGTTACATGCTTGAATAGTATTATTATCGGCGTAAAGAGCCACTTATTAACGGCTCTTTTTTGCCTTAAAATCAGTGATTATTATCACTAAAGTGAGTATTAAATACCAAACTTTTACTACTTAGCGTAATTTGAAGGAAACAGTGCTCGTTTCGCTTCTTCATCACGTTCGGTTTTAAATTCAATGCCTTTACCAATCTCGCGAGCGCGCAGTGCCGCAGGGCGAGTGTTGATTGCGTTAAACCAGCGCTTCAAATTCGGGTAAGGTTCTAGGCCTTCTTCACCAAGCACGAAAGGTGCTTTATCAATCCAACCCCATGCCGCGACATCGACAATGGTGTACTCATTTCCGACGATAAATTCACGACCTTCCATATGCTTTTCTAACACTTCATAGTGACGTTGTGCTTCACGTAGGTAACGGTTCACAGCGTAGTCTAGGCCTGCTGGCGCTGCATGACGGAAGTGTACCGATTGGCCGGAGTATGGGCCAAGGCCACTCGCGATAAACATCATCCAAGAGAGTAGTTCGGCTCTGTCTTCCGGTTGCCCACCTAGTTTGCCCGTCTTCTCTGATAGGTACAGAAGGATAGCGTTCGAATCGAACACGCGTTGCCCATCGTCTTCAATGGCTGGTGTTTTACCGTTCGGGTTAATCAAACGATATTCTGGTGTGTGTTGCTCGCCTTTTAAGGTATCAACAGGAACAAGTTCAAAATCTAGGCCTGTCTCTTCCAAAAACAGAGCGATCTTCATTGGGTTGGGTGTTTGGTGAAAATAGAACTTAAGCATGGGGTAACTCCTTGTATTGGTCATTTATTAAAGCACCACTTGAACGATCGTTCAATGATTGATTTTTGAATTTTCTGTGAATTGACTGACTTGATATCACACTCTGTGCTTTTTGAACTTGGTTGAGCAAACGTGAATGAGCGTCGACTTGTAGAGAGATAGCGTTTTAAGTTGCTGAAATAATGAACATAAAATGCACATTTAAGTTTGATGTTGAGCTTCGAAACTTACGAATCTAGATGGAATAGGCGTGTGGGGGCGAAGTTAAATATTCCAAAGTAATCAAGGGAGTTCCTCATAACTCGAAGCTATCTGGATATTTGAGCCTACTCTGGCGCATAAAATCGTGATCTGCAGCCACATCTTATGCAACAAATAAATATTAACCTTGGAGAGTAAGGTTTGGTTCACGGTTTTTTAATCTTGGGGGCTTACATTGGGGAGCAAATCTGATGTGAACACTTAACGACACAGGATCTTTCCATGAAAAAGAACATTATCGCCCTCGCTCTTGGTGGCATGCTTGCTTTTGGCGCAACACCTTATTCTTTTGCTGCTAACGATGGCGCAGTACAAGCTTCAGCGGATTATGCGCAGTTGGTGACTAAGCGACAAGTTGTCGACCAACTACTTCTTGATGCGTTGCAGGCGTTTAAGTCTCCGGCAAGAATTTCTCACGCGGGCTTCACGGCTAAAATGCCAAGCAACATGGAAATTGTGACTAACCGACTGTTAGAAGCGTACCAGCTAGAACCTTACCGTACTGACTTGTTGATCTCGGCAGCGAACGCTCAGATCTACAACAAGAACGCAGAGCGCGCTATTGAGTTATTTGAACAAGCACTGACGGTTGCACCAGACGATGTCGACTTGCACGCGTATCTTGCGGTTTGGCAACGATTTGAAGGCAATGAAAGTGAATCCAATAAGCACATGGAAAAACTGGAAAGCTTGAATAAAGGCAAAGCAGAAGACATCAAGCGTATTTTTGCTACGGTTGACCGTGTGTTAGAAACACCGCTTAAAGAGTCTGCGGACAAAGGCTTACTTGATGATCATGGCGCTATCGTTACTCTAGGTTACGCGCTTAACCCTGATGGTTCTATGCATGAAATCTTGATTGAGCGCCTTGAGACAACATTGGCGATGGCTAAAGCTAACCCAGACGCGATGATCGTCTTAACCGGCGGCGTGCCAAAGAACCATAAGACAGAAGGCAAGTTAATGGCGGATTGGCTTATCTCAAAAGGGGTAAGCAAAGACCGCATCATTGAAGAGAACTACGCGACCAGCACGGTAGGCAATGCCTTATTCAGTAGCTATGCGCTTGCTCGTCATGATATTAAGCACGCGACCATTATTAGCTCGGCAAGCCATGTTCGTCGTGGTCAAACTCTGTTTGAAATTGCTAGCTGGCAAACTGGCCCTCAGGGCATTACCTTCGATACGGTTTCTTACCCAGATAAGCCGCTAGAAGATCTTAAGAAAGCGAGCAGTGGTGAGCTTCTAGGCATCTACCGTGACGCACTGAGAACGTATGGTATGTGGAGCTACCGCTCTTACCCATTAGAGTCTCGCTAAGCCCAAGCATTATTTGCGTTTGGGAAAAGCACAGTTCGTGTTAAACCAAAGCTTCACTTGCTAGTACAATCGAGCACAGCTAGATGGTATGCTGTGCTCCTACTTAATTTAGTGTTTCAAAGGCAAAAAAATGAACCCGATTTTAGCAATGTTGAAAGAGAACAATATTAGCGACGAGCAGATCAGCGAGATATTCAAGACGTTGACCGAGAACCCTCTTGCAGCAATGGCGACAATCAGCCAACTTGGTTTACCACAAGATAAGCTTCAAATGCTGATGGGTCAGGTAATGCAAAACCCTGCGCTAATCAAAGAAGCAGTTGAAGAGCTTGGCCTAGATTTTTCTAAGGTTGAAGCGGCTAAAGAGCAACTTCAAAAATAAGTGAGTTGAATGAGCTGATATCGTCTTAGCTTATTCACATTCAATGAAAAGGTCGTTTAAGTTCAGCAAGAGGCTGTCTTAACGGCCTTTTTTGATCTTAGTGGCGATTATTCACTTTGATCAAGTTGCTTTCAATCCCTGCCTCCCATTTTCTACTCAACGACTATTTCAACACAATTGACAGCACCTTTGCCAAATATGCGTTGCTACTGACAATTTACTTACTAGACTTAATTAACCTATGTGCGACTTGATATGTGCACCTTGATGAACAGTGTTTTTTGGATGAGGAATGCCTTGAATAGTAGGGATATAAACATCAAACAATAGCGCTGTTTATTTATGGGTCACAACAAGAAAAAGAATAAGAGGGCACTCGAATAAGCCCTTTATTGAGCAGTGATTTTATAGGAAATGAGTTATGAAATATTTAAAGGAAACGGCTTTAGCGAGCCTTGTGTTGGCAGGGCTTGTTGGTTGTGGCGGAGACTCAGGAGCATCAAGCAGTACGACACCCATTACCTTGAGTGTGAGTGATGCGCCCGTCGATGATGTTAAAGATGTGACGGTGACATTCAGCAAAGTGGCTTTACTTCCTCAAGGGGGAGGTTCGCCACTGATTTATGATGTGTATAAAACGGACGAAAACGGCGACTACGTTGATGAAAATGGCGATCCATTATCTGATGGCGCAGATCCTATTCCGTTAAGTGTTAATTTATTGGATTACCAAGGCAGCGAGGCGCTTCCTTTGATTGAAAATGAGGTAGTTCCAGTAGGTAGCTATAAGTTGTGTGTGTTTGCGAATGATGGCGATCACCCAACAGATCCATCTTACGTGGTAGAAAATGATGATACGAATCGTGAGTTAACGGTGAAAGGTGAAGGCGCGTGCCCGCAAGGTGTGGGTAAAGAAGATAACGCTGGCGTGCTGTACTTCAACAACTCATTCGATGTGAACCAACAAAGTAACGATTTTGTTGTTGAGTTCGATCTTCGACGTGGCCTAAAGAACAGTTCAACTCTCCCTGATTACACCATTCAAAGAACGTCTGTAAGCCTTATCAATACGGTTGAAACAGGAAACATTGAAGGTACTGTAGCGACAACAACTTTTGAAGCTTGTAACCCTACAAATGATAATACCTTCGTTCAATCGGTTTATTTGTATGAAGGTGACATCGCTAAAGCTGACATGGCACCAATTGGTGGTACAGCGGAGAAAAAACCGATTACTTCAGCTTCAGTGGCAATGAATGAAGCACAGACTAACTATGAGTTTTCCCTTGGTTTCATCGACCCAGGTACTTACTCATTAGGTTATACCTGTACTGCGCAACACGACAGTGATGAAGACAATGCTGATCCGGTTGCTGATGGTTTTGAAATCTATGATGTTCAAAATAGTGTTCAGGTAGTGGTTGGTCAGGATAACCAAGTATCGTTTTAAATCTTTGACGTGATTTAGCATTCGAATAAATACGGCCTCTTATTTGGAGGCCGTTTTTGATCATGTCACCTAATTAGCATGAATTTGATGCGCATTGAGTGTGACTCTAGGGAAGTGATAATGTAACGTTGTATCTCTTACTCTAACTTAGCGAAATGTACTCCGGCGTTGCTCATGAAATCTAGCTTAAGTATTCGATCTTACACCAAGCAATTTAATACCCATGCTCATGATGATCATCATCAACTGGTATTGCCGATCCAAGGCAGTATCAATATCGAGATGGTGGGGTATGTCGGCAAAGTGGCCGTGGGCGAATGTGTCGTAATTCCGGTAACCACCGCGCATGCGTTTAAGGCGGATGAAGCAGCGCGGTTTATTGTCGCAGATATGGCAGAGTTGCCGCAGCACTTGTTAGAACATGAGCTCTCGGTTTTCACGATAACGCCACCTTTGATGAGCTTCTTGCTGTTTGTTGAGAAGCAGCTGGAATATCAGGTCGATAGTGGTATTGAATCATCAGTTTTGGATGTGTTTTCATTGCTGTTAGAGCAACAACAAGTCAGCAAGAGCATCGACCCTCGTATTCGTGCGGTACAAAGGCTGATCGCGGATAATTACGCCCAACCTCTCTCTATATCTCAACTTGCAGAAACGGCCTGTTTGAGTCCCACTCAATTCAAAAAACGCTTCAAAGAATGCCTGGGTATCAGTGCGCTTAAATACATCACTCGATATCGTATGGAGAAAGCTCAAGCCTTGTTAACCCACACAGATTTACCTGTTCAATTGATCGCTGAAAATGTGGGATATAGTGATGTTTCTGCTTTCAGTCGCCGCTTCTCTCAGCACTTTGGGATGTCTCCAAGGGCGTTTCTAGGCTCAATGAAAGACAGTCTTTAGAAACAACAATAGCGTCCTTTCGGCAAACTAACTTATATCAATCTTCACTATTATCTATTTCAGAAATGAAAATTGGGTAATAGAAATGAATCTTGCCATCAATCGCGTTAACGAATTCCAAACGGGCACTTTGGCCATCTTGTTTGCTTCAATTTTATGGGGCACGACAGGCACCGCCGCAAGTTTTGCACCTGATCTAAGCCCATTAGCGATTGGTGCTTTCTCTATGGGCATCGGTGGCCTAATGCAAGCGGGATTGGCGTATCGAAAAATCCTATTCGCTTTCGACAAGCTTTTGCAGAACAAGAAGTTGTTGGCAGTGAGTGCTTTGGCTTTGGCGGTCTATCCCTTAGCTTTCTATTCTTCAATGAAATTATCAGGTGTGGCGATTGGTACAGTGGTTTCGATTGCGACCGCCCCTTTCTTTTCGGCACTATTAGAGTGTCTGATTAGCAAAAAGAATAATATCAACAAACGTTGGCTCACTAGCTTTGCGATTGGTGTGGTGGGTATTGGGTTGTTGGTGTTTTCAGAATCTTCATCGACGAATGAATCCGGTGATGATCTCAAGCTGTTCGGTATTGCTTTAGGTTTGCTCGCTGGGTTGTGTTACGCCATTTATTCTTGGGCGACCAAAGCACTGATCGACAAAGGGATTAAGTCACAAGCGGCGATGGGCAGTATTTTTGGCCTGGGTGCGATGCTGTTGCTGCCAACGCTCTGGTTTACTGGTGATAACCTGTTTTCCTCGCAGATTAACGTATTGGTCATCAGTTATCTGACGTTAATTCCACAATGCTTGGGCTATATCGCGTTCAGTTTTGGTTTACGCCATGTGACCGCGAGTAGCGCCAATCTGCTGACTCTGTTTGAACCAGTAGTCGCAGCGGTGCTTGCCGTCTGCGTTGTCGGTGAGCTGATTCCTTTTATAGGTTGGTTAGGTATGTTTCTGATTGTGCTGTGCTTGTTGATACAGTCGAAGCCATCTAAAGGAACGTTATAAGTATTTGTTTTGTTGAGCCTAATTGAAATTTATTCATGAGTAATTCTTATAATTGAATAAAATCAGTATCTCAGTTGTGAGAGTGCTGTTACTATCGCTATCAATAGTCGGGGGGCATATACCTTATTTGGTGTTTGCTGAGATCGTTAATCGAGACCCGTTGAACCTGATTCAGTTAACACTGGCGTAGGGAACTATAAGCACTCGATCTACGTCTGCACCCATGAAAATTTTCATGAGCCTAATGCGACTTCTCCTTCGATCAGTGTTCGTTCTCCTACGTCTTGTAAGATAGTAGGAGCGACAATGACACACAGTTCTATTTCAAAAGATTTAACGCCCAAAGCCTCAGTTTCACAGCACTCTGCTGATGGTTCGATTCGAACGAACACTCCGATTGTATTGACGATCGCAGGCTCAGACAGCGGCGGCGGTGCAGGGATCCAAGCTGATATTAAAGCCATGTCTGCTACCGGTAGTTTTGCTTGTTCGGTAATTACCGCTATCACATCTCAGAACACTCAAGGCGTGTCAGCCATTTTCCCTATTCCACTCGACCATGTAGCTAGTCAGTTAGATGCAGTGTTTACTGATCTCAATATCGTGGCAGTAAAAGTCGGCATGTTGGCCGATTCGCAAATCATCAAAGTCGTTGCAGACAAAATTAAGCAGTACCAACCTAAACACTTAGTGATTGACCCTGTGATGGTCGCGACCAGTGGTGATCTGCTGTTAGAAAACTCGGCTATCACCACGCTAAAACAAGAGCTGATTCCGCTGGCAGACATCATTACTCCTAACTTGCCAGAAGGAGCGGCGCTAACAGGCAAGCCGGTACCTGAAAGCGAAGCTGAAATGCAGGGCATGATTGAAGACTTACGCGCACTGGGCGCGAAAGCCGTTCTTCTCAAAGGCGGCCACTTAGAGAAGGATGAGAACAGTAACGACTTACTGATTCTGCCAACCACCTCTGCTTTGATTAGTGCGAAGCGTTTTCCTACTAAAAATACCCACGGCACGGGTTGTACGCTCTCTTCTGCGATTGCTTCTTTCTTAGCGCAAGGCAACACGCTTTCAGAGGCTGTCGACCTAGGCAAACAATACATTTCTCGCGCGATTGCTCACGCTGATGAGCTGCAAGTTGGCCAAGGTCATGGGCCTGTAAATCACTTCTTTGCTGGACACGGTAATGTCCGTTAATACAGTTGGTGTTCAACTCAGCAATGCCTCCTTGCGTTATAACGACAGTGAGCACGCGACCTTATCTGGGTTGTCGCTTAGCTTAAACGCAGGTAAGTGGACGGTATTGCTAGGTCGAAGTGGCTGCGGAAAAACCACGGTATTGCGTTATCTGGCAGGCTTACTGGACGATAAGGTGGAGTGGCAGGGCACTTTGGCAACGTCTGATGAATTGCCTCTAACGGATCGCATCGCATACATGGCACAGCAAGACTTGTTACTGCCATGGTTGTCGGTTATCGACAATGTTTGCCTAAGTCATCGTTTTCAAAATTCAGCTTCTGATAAAGCACTGCAAACCAATCAAGCACTAGAGTTGTTAGCTGCGGTTGGTTTGGCTGATCACGCGTCTACTCTGCCGGATCAATTGTCTGGTGGCATGCGTCAGCGTGTTGCTTTGGCTCGAACCTTAATGCAAGACAAGCCAGTGGTGCTGATGGACGAACCGTTCTCTGCGCTGGATGCGGTAACAAGACACAAACTGCAAAGTTTAGCGTGTGAACTGCTAAAAGGTAAAACCGTTGTGTTGATCACCCATGATCCACAAGAAGCGGTGCGTTTGGCGGACAACTTGTATGTGTTGCAAGGCACACCTGCGAATGCTCAGTCTTTGTCTGTGCCTAACACGGCGACACCACGAGTGCTAGATGGTGAATGTGCTGAGCTACAACAAGCGATCTTAGATCAGTTGGAGCGTGATTATGAATGATCTAACACGAAGCGAAGTTGTGGCTCGTTCAGCTAACGTACAGACTGCCACTACACCTCCTCGTCAGATGAATCCCGTTATGCGTTTGCTTATCAGCAGCGCCGTGATTCTCGGTTTATGGCAACTGGTGGTGGTTATCTTCGAGATGCCAAGCTTCATTCTGCCAGCTCCCGCAGAAGTCTTCATCAAGCTAATTGAACGTTACGATGTGCTACTCAAACACACTTGGGTGACTGCGCAGGAGATCTTACTTGGGCTGTTACTCGGTTTATCCATGGGGCTGTTTTTCGCCCTGCAGATGTTGATGTTTGAACCATTGAAACGCTGGTTGTTGCCTATCTTGATTGCCAGCCAAGCGATTCCTGTATTTGCGATCGCGCCAGTACTGATGCTGTGGCTTGGCTATGGCATCGCTTCAAAAGTCGTGATGGCTGCAATCATAATCTTCTTCCCTGTAACGACCTGTTGCTACGACGGCCTGCGAAATACTCCGACAGGCTACCTCGATCTTGCCAAGACCATGGGGGCATCGAAATGGCAACTGCTCCGCCATATCCAACTGCCTGCGGCGCTGCCAACACTGGCGTCTGGCATTCGTGTGGCTGTGGTGATTGCTCCAATTGGCGCGGTTGTTGGCGAGTGGGTGGGTTCGAGTGAAGGGTTAGGTTATTTAATGCTACAGGCCAACGCGCGCATGATCATCGATGAGATGTTTGCGGCCTTATTCATCTTGGCGGTGCTTTCGATATCGCTCTATTTTGTCACAGACAAATTACTCAAAAAAGCTATCCCTTGGGAGAACCAGTGATGGTTAGCTCAATAACTCTTTGTTTAATAAAGCTTCGCTCAAGGCTATTTATCTAAACAAACCTCGTTAAAAATTAGATCGACAAACACAATAATAATATTCAAAAGGAAAGGTTAACTGTGAAAAATACAAAATTGATAGGTGCAGTGGCACTGCTTGCTTCATTGGTTTCAGGTCATGCATTGGCGGATTCTGAACAAAAGAAACTGACATTGATGTTGGATTGGTTTGTGAACCCGAACCACGGCCCAATTGTGATTGCTCAAGAGCGTGGCTACTTTGCTGACCAAGGCTTAGAGGTTGAAATCCAAGAACCAGCTGACCCAAGCACGCCAGCAAAATTGGTTGCGGCAGGTAAGGTCGATTTAGCGGTAACTTACCAACCAAGTTTAACCATGGATGTAGCGGCAGGTTTGCCTCTCGTTCGTGCATCTACTCTTATCGCAACGCCACTGAATACGTTGATGGTTTTGGATAATGGCAAGAACGATTCACTAGCGGATCTGAAAGGCAAAAAGATCGGTATTGCGATTGCGGGTAACGAAGAAGCGACCATCGGCACCATGCTAGCTCAAGAAAATGTTGCGTTTACAGACGTGCAAACCATCAATGTCGGCTGGGCACTTTCATCTTCATTGGCATCAGGGAAGGTAGACGCAATCTGGGGTGGCTTACGTAACTTCGAAACTAACCAGTTAGCACTTGAAGGCTTTAAAGCGAAAGCATTCTTCCCAGAAGAGCACGGCGTACCCGCTTACGACGAGCTGATCTTTGTGGCGAACGCAAAGAAACACGACGACGAAGCAATCAAAGCGTTCAACAAAGCACTTGAGCAAGCAACCACTTACATTGTGAACCACCCACAAGAGTCATGGAGTGAGTTTGTGGCGTATTCACCAGATACGTTGAATAACGAGCTTAACCAACGCGCATGGAACGACACACTGACTCGTTTTGCACTTCGCCCTTCTGCTGTTGACCTAAAGCGTTACGACGATTACGCACAATTCATGTTCGACAAAGGCATTATCAAATCACTACCAAAAGCCGCTGATTACGTACCGACTTTTGACTAAGGAATCTCATGAAATACCAAGACTTAATCCAAGCCTGTCAGCAAGATTGGCAAGACTACACCGAGCACGCTTTTGTTAAAACGCTGGCAAACGGCACTCTCGCCCAGCCGTGTTTTCTGCATTATTTGAAGCAAGATTTTCTGTTCTTAAAACAGTATGCCCGCGCTTATGCATTGGCAATTTACAAGGCTAAAACCTTGGCTGATATGCGTCGTGCACTGCCAAGTGTTCATGCTCTATTAGATTCTGAAATTTCACACCACGTGACTTACTGTGGTCAGTGGGGTTTAACTGAATCTGACTTGGAAAACGAACCTGAAGATTTCGGCACAGTTGCTTACACGCGCTACGTTCTAGATGCGGGTATGACAGGTGATCTTGTCGACTTATATGCGGCACTGGCTCCGTGTTCCATTGGTTACGCTGTGATTGGTAAAGCGCTGTTAGAAAGCAGTGAAACCGTTTTGGAAGGCAACCCATACGCAAGCTGGCTGCAACTGTACGGTGGAGAAGAGTTCCAGTCTGGCGTGGCAACGGGCGCGGAATACTTCAATCAACTGATTGCTGAAATCGATATCAACAGCGAGCGCGGCCAGAACATCGTTCATATCTTTAAAACCGCAACGCGTATGGAAGTGGCTTTTTGGCAGCAAGGTCTGAATGCACTTAATGACTCAACCGCGGCTTAAAGCGATTTTTACGAATAAGGATTTACCCATGCTAACTGAACAAATCATCCAATCGCTGCGCGCAGTACGAGAGCAAAAACCGCTGGTTGTGAATATCACCAACTACGTCGTGATGAACAATACGGCCAATGCTTTATTGGCGATTAGCGCTTCTCCTATCATGGCGCACTCACAGCAAGAATTGGCTGAGATGATGTCTTTCTCTGGCGCGCTGGTGATTAACATCGGTACGCTCGACAGTGTGTGGACGCCAAGAATGCGCTTCGCCGTTGAACAAGCGAATGCAAACTGCAAGGTTGTGGTTCTTGATCCTGTAGGTTGTGGCGCAAGTACGCTGCGTACCGAGACTTCTCGTGAAATTGCACGCTTAGCCGATAAATTGATCATTCGTGGTAACGCGTCTGAGATTATCGCGTTAGCGGGTGAGCAAGCACAGAGCAAAGGCGTTGATGCGCTAGATAGCAGTGATGCTGCATTAGGCGCAGCGCAATGCTTAGTGGCTGAATACGGTGCGAATGTGATTATTTCTGGTGAGACAGATTACGTTGTCACCAAAGACAGTGTTGTGATGTTAAACAATGGTCATCCAATGATGCCGTATGTGACGGGCATGGGTTGTACGCTAACAGCGCTGACGGGTGCTTTCGCGGCTGTCGGTGATGACAGTGGTTTGGCGGCAGCTGCAGTATTGGGTGTGGTTGGTGAAATCGCAGCCGAGAACTCACGCGGCCCAGGTAGCTTGCAAATGAACTTACTTGATGAGTTATATCAATTGGATGAAGATACGTTGATCCAACGTTTGAAAATTCAGTAGATTCAATCTAGATCTGCATTCGTAGCTTATGAAAAAGCCCTCAACACATATGTGTTGAGGGCTTTTCTATTATTGCTTCAAAACCGTATTAACTCGTCGTCGTATTAGCTATCTCGTTATATGAGCAATTGGTTTAGTTAGGTTCTAAATCGATTCACTTGGCTTTCTAAGTGATGAGCAACTTCGGTTAAGTCGCTCGCTGCACCTGAAATGCTGCTGACAGATTCTTGGTTGCTCTGCGCGATGGTATTGGCACCTTGCGCATTTTCACCCAGCGACTTAGTCAAGCAATCCTGTTCATCAACCGATACTGCGATCTGGCTGTTGGCCTGATTCAAATCTTGGATGTGTTGGTTAATCACATGCAAATTCTGAGAGGCTTGTTGTGCCTGAGTTGAAGCATCTGAAACCGTGCTGTGGCTCTCTTTGATCGACTCTAACGCATCTTTAGCGCCACGTTGTAACGAGGTGATGAGTTCATCAATTTGGCTAGCAGAATCTTGAGTACGCTTAGCTAGAGTTCTTACTTCATCGGCTACGACTGCAAATCCACGACCTTGTTCACCCGCACGAGCGGCTTCGATAGCTGCATTCAATGCCAATAGGTTGGTTTGTTCAGAGACGCCTTTAATCACTTCAAGAATGGCACCAATGTTCATCGACTCTTTGTGCAGGTCGGTCACTTTCTGGCTGCTGACCTGCATGCTTTCATCGGCGCTGCCAATCTCATGCAGTGTCTTGTCTACTTCTTTAAGTCCCATCGCCACATTCTCGGTTGCTTGGTTTGCAACTTGAGACGCGTGGTTAGCACTTGCAGCAATTTCTGATGTGCTCGAAGCCAATTGATCAACGGCAGAGGAGATATTGATCATCTCATTGTTCAACTGTGTCGCGTTGGTGGAGCTATTATTGGTCACTTGATTCAGCGACTCCGACATCTCACCAATACGCACGCTAGAGCGGTTCACTTGACCAACAATATCGCGCAGAGACTCGATGGTGATCTCCATGTTGGTCAGCAGCTCGCCAATCTCATTTTTGCTCTCGATGTTCACTTCAACATTCAGGTTGCCTTGAGAAAGCTCATTGGTGATCTGTTTAACCTGTGCGATGCCCTTGGTAATAGAACGAGTCACCAACACAGCGCTCGTCATGCCAATCACCAAAGCCACACCCGTTAGCAAGAAGATGATTTGAATCGAACGTTTTTCACTGGCTTGCAGTTCAGGCGTCAATGCTTGTTTCTGTTGCTCTAGAATGCTTTGAGCATCCGCGACTGCAATCGCTAAACTGTCACCAATAGAGGCGAGGGTTGCGGTTCTTTGGGTGTTCTCAATCATTTGTTGATGAACTTGTTCAAAGCCTTTTGCATACGCTTCGCGCTGGTTAGAGAAGTCTTCAATCAGTTCACTTTGATAAGGCGATGATTTGAGAGATTCAATGTCGCCTTCAATACCTGGTAGCGCGTATTCAAAGATATCTTTACCCGCTTCATAGGTTTTTAGGTCGTTGTTGTTTGAATAACTGAGTACGGTGATCTTGGCTGCGAGAAAGTTCTCCATCAACATACCTGCGTATAAGCTCGCGTTTGGATCGTTGTTGTTGTACGACTCATACAACAAGCTCTGAGCGGCTTTGAGGGCGTTGGTTTCTCGTTTGACCATCTCGACATTCACCAATTGGTCGATGAGTAGCTGGCTCTGTTTCATTGAGCCATAAGCCGTGTCAAATGCCGCCACGCTGTCTTGCACTAATTGCAGGCTAGCTAGGCTATCGGTTTTGGTGGTGGTTTGGATTAAGTTGTTCAGCAGTTCATCAATCGCGAGTTTGCTTGATTGATAATTCGTTTCGTATTGCTCATCCAATGACTCTAAGTAACGTTCAGAGGCTAAGCGCATCTGAAGAAAATGCACTTGAATGTTGCCTGACAGTGTCGCTTTCTGACTGAGCTCACTGTACTGGCTAAAGCCGTTCGACAAGGTTTGGATACCTTTGTAACTCACAAAGCCTGAAATGACGAAAAAGAGTAAGCAGATGGCATAACCCAGCTTGATCTTAAACGCTATAGAAAGGTGGCGCATAACTATCCCTATATTTACCTGATTCCTTCATAGCGAAGTATTCCATAAAACAGCGTTCTGGACAGGCTTAAGTGAATAGTTTGTGTAATAAGTAACGCTTTAGTTAAAAATCTCAGGATTTTTGGCATGCTTTCAACGAGTTGTATATTCAATGGCACGCGCTTAATTGAGCTAATTTAGTATTAACTTCCATGCACATGATGCGATTTGTCGGTAAAATGGTAGCAACTCTATTTAGACTCCGACTCCAAAGGCACGATATGAACCCTTATAAGCTCTACTTAGTAACGGATGACCAACAAGATTTAGAAACACTTAAGTTCGTGGTTGAACAAGCGGTCGCTGGTGGTGTCACTATGGTTCAAGTGAGAGAGAAACATGGGGATGTGAGAGCTTTCATTGAACGAGCACAAGCTGTTAAGTCGATTTTGGCAGGTTCTAATGTGCCGTTGATTATTAATGACCGAGTGGACGTTGCGTTGGCTGTGGATGCTGACGGCTTGCATTTAGGTCAATCAGATATGCCTGCTGAGTTAGCCCGTCAGTTGATTGGCCCAGACAAGATTCTTGGTCTGTCTATCGAAACTGAACAACAGCTTCAAGAAGCCGATAGTCTGCCTATTGATTACATTGGCCTCAGTGCACTTTTTGCCACACCGACTAAGACAAACCTTAAGAAACATTGGGGTTATGACGGCATTAAAATGGCGTTGGAGACAACGAAGTTACCGATTGTCGGTATTGGTGGAATTAACGAGTCGAACATCCCGCAGTTAGTTGAGAGCGGTATTCATGGGTTAGCACTGGTATCTGCGATATGTCACGCTGAAGATCCAAAAAAAGCGACGCAGGATTTGTTGTCTCTAATGGGAGAGTGAAGTCTTTTAGACTAGAAAATAAATGATTTTAACTGTTTGTTTTTTAGCTAAAACATAAGCACAGAGATGTGCTTATGTTTATCGCTTGAGCTTTTAAGGCAAACTATTAAGCACGCTATGCTGTGTGTGAGGCATAACGTTTTTATTGAGCCTGAAAGCGTCTATTGAATGCACAGTTTGATCTACTGAGCACACAGAGCAACAGTACCGATGATCATAACAACGATCGCGGCATACCAGCCGTATTGTGCGGTCTTATCAGCAACAAACACCTTAATGTAGTTGAGTTCTTCATGCGCCATTGCAATGAAGTCTGTGTAGTTTATCGATAACTCGCGGCTCGCTTCTTTCAAGTCTTGCTGAAGTTTGTTGAAAGCCTCATCGATGAAGCCTTTTGTTTCTGAAACAGACGGAGTAGCAACCAAAGTTAAGCTATTCCAAACTGCCATACGCGATTCATATTCGCTTTCACTGACACAATTAAGTACGCGTAAATCATACTCTCGTTTGTTACGCTCTTTGCCCATTTTCTCAGGGCAAATATTTCTTAAAACGTTCACGACAAATTTTCCAAAAGGTTCATTTAGATATAAAAAAGCACTCGAAGAGGGCTCATAAACTGGGTGCGAATCAATATTCAAAAGTGATCTATTTGAAGCTTTCACAAGTGGTTACAGGGCAGGGGCACTTATGTGGGAGATTTGAAGTTGGGTCAGTGGTGTTAAAGAGCGATTTGGTTTTGTCGATATCAGTTTGATAAGACAAACCCTTTGGGATCGCATACTAGTTATGTCACTTTGGGATATCAACTAGGGTGTTTTATCCACACGACAAAGAAAATTATCGGCACGAAAAGCGGAAATGAGGTAGTGCTGGAGAAAACACCACCGTCATTGGTTTAGGATTCCGTTGCTGAAATAGGCTGAACTCAAGGATTGGGGAAGATTAGTTGGCTTGCCATTGATTGTTCTCTAATGAGTGGCCCTTTAGTTTTTCAAGTAAACTTGTTAACACTGGCCCATTGATATGGCTGCGAGACACTAAGCAACCCACTGGAGTAATCCAACCACCATGCTCGTGTGCCACTGGCAGTGCAACGAGATCGCCTTTCCGAATTCCTTCCATCACCATCATTTCAGGCACATTTGCCCATCCTACGTTCTGTTCAACGAGATCGATGATCGTTTTGTGGTTGTTGGCATACCAAAGCATGGAGCTGATGCCATAGGTGAACCACAATTCGTGCTGCTTCGAACTACGATGCACACATTGGCGGTAGCGCTTTAGGTCTGAGTCTTGAACGACGGGCATTTGGCTCAGCTCGTGCGTGGCAGAGCTGACAGTAAGAAAGCGCGCTTGGCCAAGTAGGAAAAAGTCCATATCCACCTTAAGCTCACCATCCGCATAGATGATGCCAATCTGTGCTTTTCCGCGCCTTACTAAGTCTTCAACATCGAAGGTAGATGTCGTAATAATATCGAAGTGTGTGATTGGAAACTGATCGGCTAGTGAGCTGATTATCTTAATGAAATTCTTATCTATGATGCTCTCATCAATGGCAATGATCAGTTCGTGTTCATCTTCTTGCGTCAGCGATTCTACTTTTTGGTCGAAGTACTTTTGTTGGTCGAGAATCGACTTGGCAACAGGCAATAAGGCTTTGCCTGTGTTGGTCAAAACGGGGATGTTTTTCTCGCGGTTAAACAGCTCTTGGTCGATGGCTATTTCGAGATTGGCGATCGATTGGCTGACGCCGGATTGAGCGCGTTTCAGCTTGCGTGCAGCAGCAGAAAAAGAGCCACTTTCACACACGGTGACGAAGACTTTTAATTGCTCAAAACTGTACATTCTATCTCTCGCTCAATACCAAAGGGGGGGATAACTCCTAGGCTATCACTGTTCGTGATGGCTGTTAACTTTCTCTTATTATTTTCGATGACATAATTCGAGCTAACCCAACATAGACTAGATTATTTAGAGGAATGTATGAGTACATCAGAAAGAGTGTTCCACTCGGTGTTATTCGAAGTTTTGGCCGTAACACTTTCAATTATGGGCTTGGCGATATTTACCGATCACGATGTGAATGCCTTATCAGGAACCATGATAGTCGTTGCCACTATCGCGATGATTTGGAACTACTGTTTCAATCGCATTTTTGACCGTTATTTCACGGGTGAAAAATCAAAGCGTTCGCTCAAGTTACGTGTTTTTCATGTCGTGTTATTTGAGGCAGGCTTGCTGGTGGCGACGATCCCTGTGATGGCGTACTTGCTCAACGTCGGGTTATGGCAGGCATTTTTGATGGACATCGGCGTGACCATTTTTATTACCATTTACGCGTTTGTGTTTAATCTGATTTACGACCATGTGCGAGCATTTTGGGTACGAAAAGGCGATTTAGTGGCTCAGTAAACTACCAAGTCAGTAAATGTAATTTGAGCGACTAACCGTTTGTTTATTCGTTATTTTGACGGGTATATTCGGTTAGTAACTCTAGGTAACGCGGCGTTTGTTCTGCTATCTTAAAGAAGGTGATAATTTGAGTTCGTGAACGAATAGATAAGAGGAAAGGATGCCAAATACCCCTCAGGCAATGACGGTTGTTGATAAGAAAGAAGTCGAATTGTTCGCGGAACTGTTCAAACATATTGATGGTGAAATCTACACCTTACTACGCAGTGCCCAAATCCCTAACGATATTCTCATCAGTAATGACCATTACGATTATCTCCCTGAGACCACTATTAAAAACGTGGTCAAGATTATGGGGGAATCTGCGTCGAGAGAAGAGTTTTCGCTGTTTATGTGGAGTTTTTGCAAGCAAACCTATGTGCCAAGGTTTGTGGCTAAGCTAAGCCAGCAGGGTTCATTAAAAATCGCGCTAGACCAATTTGGTGAGCAGCTTAAGCTAGTATCCAATGGTGCGAATGTCTATACCAAGCAATCCGGAGGCAAGTGGTGGTTGGTTCGTGAGAAGCCATTTACTAACGCACCTTGGTTTAAGTTCGCTGAACTGTTCTCTGTTATTTTCATTAACGAGCTACTTTCAGTATTAACGCAAGGTCGTTGGAAGCCGTCTGAGGTCGGAATTCAGAATGGTGATCTCGAATGTTTTCAATCTCTACCACAAATGGGCAGTGCTCAGTTTTATACGCATAGACCGGTCACTGCCTTTGAGATCCCTGAAGACATCATGCTTGCACCGATTGTTTTACCCAAAATTGCTCAAGTATCAGACCTCACTAAGCCTTTACCTAGCTCATTCCTGAGCGCTTTTAAGCTTGTTATTAAACCTTATCTCACGATGGGGAAACTCCCAATTAGCTTAGCATCTGAGATTCTGAATATTCATGTTAGAACGATCCAGCGTCGGTTGGAAAGTGAAGGGGTGGTCTACAAAACCTTGATTGAAGAGATGGTTCTTGAGCAGGTTTTGGAATTGCTTAAGCATTCAGATCTATCGATCACGCAAGTAGGCGCGAAAATGGGCTATTCCGATTCTTCCCACTTTACCCGAGCCTTTAAACGACAGATGAACATGACGCCAAGACAGTACCGAAAAGAGCACAGCTAACGTCGGTAAGCAACAGTACAAAGCTATCAGTAAGAGATCCGGCAATAACAGTTCCGCCACGAAACTCTAGCCAATAAGTAATAACTCCAGCCATTAAGCCGAAACCGGAGCCTGAACGCAGATTTATTTATTGTCACCAAATGGCCATTTGTGAACCTTGAACACTGGCAGTATCACTACTAAGTTATTGAATGTTGATGAGTTGTTTTTGCCTCGATTTTTCTCGGAATTTTGATTAGATTTTTGTGATTATCGCGGCTAATAAAAACACCTTTGAAACCTCATAACACTCATTAGTAGTTACGGAATCGTTATGGGAAGTGGATTCCACTCATTTATGGATAACAAGGTGTAAAAATGAAAAATACTGGCTTAAAGCTCTCTGTTGTGGCTCTTTCGTGCGCGTTTGCTCTTTCTGCAAATGCGGCGTCAACGTTGTTTACTAACGTCGACATATTCAATGGTACAGAAGATAAACTGTACGAAGATCATCACGTATTGGTTGAAGATAATCTGATCAAGCAAATCTCCGCAACGCCAATTGAAGCAGGTGAAGCTGATGTGATTGATGGTCAGGGTAAAACCTTAATGCCGGGTCTGATCGATGGCCATGCTCATATCATGATTAATTATAATTTTGGTGATATCGAATCTAATAAAGACCTGACTGACATTTCAATTCATGCGACTCAAGTTGCTAAACGCTTCTTAGATGATGGTTTTACTACTGTCCGCGATATGGGCGGTCCAGCCTTTGGTCTAACTCGTGAAATTGAGGCGGGTAACGTTGTCGGCCCGCGTATTTACCCTTCTGGTACATTTATTTCTCAAACCTCAGGTCATGGTGATTTCCGAGACCGAAGTGACTCAGGTTTTTCTCCAAATTCTGTGGGTGACATTTCTAACTTTGAACGTATGGGGATTGGTGCAGTTGCCGATGGCGTTCCTGAAGTATTGAAAGCAACACGATTGAACCTACGAAATGGCGCGACTCAAATCAAGATCATGGCTGGTGGCGGTGGTTCATCTCGATTTGACCCAATAGATACCACTCAATACTCGATCGATGAGACATGTGCGATTGTTGAAGCTGCTAAAGATTGGAATACCTATGTCGCGGCACACACTTTTAACGATCGATCGGTAAATCGCCTATTGGATTGTGGCGTTAAAACCTTTGAACATGGGTTCTTTATCAATGATGACACGATGAAGAGAATTGCCAAAGAGGGCGGATATATTGTTCCACAAATGTGGGGATTATCACCAGACCTAGCAAAAAATCCGCTGATGCCTGCTGAGAAATTGCCAATGGTGGCCCAACTTCAAGAAGAATACGGTGATTACGGTAAACGACTGTTAGAGAACAATGTGAAGGTCGTTTTCGCCTCTGACTATGTCGGAGCAGATTCCGATGCCGAGCGAGCTCGTCGTTACGAAATTTATTGGCGCACACAAGCTTTCGGCAGCAACTTTGAAGTGTTGAAACAAATGACTTCAACGGCTGGTGAAATGTTGGCGATGTCAGGCCCTAGAGGCACCACACAAGGGAAATTAGGCGTTATTGAAAATGGAGCGGTTGCAGACATCTTATTGATTGAGGGTAACCCATTGGAAGATATGGCAGTGATAGGCGCGACTCCGGAATGGTTTGACGCTGATCCTGAATACAAGACTATCGATACTATCAAATTGGTAATGAAAGATGGCGTTGTATACCGCAACGAAATGTAATTTACGATTCGATTTTTAATCATTTGGTAGAGGAGCTTTTCCTCTACCTACTTCCTTTTTGTTGTGTTTGGTTGGAGTAGATTTTGATGGTTGATTTAAAATCAATAGGCTCATTTTTTATGTTCTGTTGTTTGTCATTTTCATCATTGGCTAGTGAAATAAAAGTGACGTACTGGGATGAGTTAGTTCCGAGTATGGAGTTAATGGAGGATCCATTTCAAAAGTTAGATAGAAATCAGATGTTTGACATGGCGACTATTGCTCGCTTTAAAGAGGCTCAGGCTGAAGACGGTTTTGTGGCAAGTGATAAAGCGAGACAAGAAATCGTCGAAGTTACTGAAAGATTAAAAAAGCAAGATATAGATGTAGAAGCATTGTTCGTTGCTCGTGCTCAGATCATGAAGCAACGCGAAGCGTTAGGCTCGAAACCCAATACAGAGGTAGTAGGTAGTAAACATCGTATTCCTGGTTACATCACGCCGATTGAAATGGATGGAACTAAGGTGACTAAGTTCTTTTTAGTGCCTTCTGCTGGAGCGTGTATTCATACACCACCGCCTCCAGCGAACCAGCTTGTATTGATTGATTTTCCTGAGGGCATTGAATTGGTCAGCTTAATGACACCAGTCTGGGTTGAAGGGCAGTTAACGGGTCATCAATCGAAAGAAAATGTGAATTACTCTGACGGCGCAGCCAATGTGCAGTCGGTGTATGCGATGAAAGCGGAAGGTATAGAACAGTATCAACCTTAGCTAGTGCATTTAGTTGAATCCAATCTCTTGTTGGAAGTATCTAAATAACTCAGTGTCATCAAATGACAATTTTCAATGTGAGTAATGAATAAAATAAAACTAACTTAAAAAGCACTGGTGACATGATGAACTCAAGATTCTCTAAAGTAAGTATGGCTATTGTTATGGCGGCTAGCCCAATGAGCGGCGTTGTTTACGGCGCTAACTTTGAAGGCCCAGATTCTGTTGAAAATACAATTGCAGAGCAGAAAGCACAAAAGAAATCTTGGAGGGAGTCATTAGCTGAAGATGGTTTTACATTTGGTGCAGATTACTTTGCTTTGGGGCTGACCTCTGGGGATGGGGTTGGCGGCGATAGCGTTGATGCATCGTCGGGTGTGGCACGATTATACGGTTCATGGCATCTATTAGGAAACGGCACACAGAACTCAGGTAGCTTAGTTTGGAAGGTGGAACATAGGCATGCCTATGGTGATACTCCGCCAAAAGACTATTCATTCGGCCCGCTTGGCTATGTCGGTGCAATTGGTCCGGCATACAGCGACCAAGGGTTTCGTGTTACGGACTTAAACTGGAAGCAAAAAATCAATGATGGCAAAGGCACCATTGTCGTCGGTTGGCAGGATGTAACGAACTATGCGGATGTTTACGCTTTAGCAAGCCCGTGGTCTGGCTTTACTAACTTGGCATTCTCGACAGGCTCAGGTGCGATGGGCTTACCGGATGACGGTGTATTGGCCCTTTCTGCCGGTCATATGCTAGGCGAAAACTTTTATGTGGTCGGTGGTATCGCTGATGCAAATGGTCAGTCAGATGATATTTTTGATGGCTTTGATAGCGATTTTGGTAGTGATGCGTCTTACTTTACAACACTTGAATTAGGTTGGACGGCTTCACAAGACCTGATTTATACAGACAACTTCCATGTGACGTTCTGGGATTTTGGTGACGATACTCGCCACAGTAATAGCCTTGCAACTGAAGGTGGCTCAGGTGTCAATTTCTCATGGAGTCAGTTTATCACGCCTCAAGTTATGCCGTTTGTGCGAGGTGGTTTCTCAGAAGGTGATGTTGCCCTTTACGATAAATCTATCTCGGTTGGTATGGGATATTTCGGGTTAGGAAAACCGACGAACAACCTTGGTGTAGCGTTAAACTGGGCGGAGGTGAATGGCGATTCTTTTGCAGCTGATGCGAAGGTGATAAGTGGCAGTACAGAGCAGTGGACGGCTGAAATTTACTACAACATGCAACTCAACGATTTCATCCAAGTGACACCTGATATTCAATACATTAAAGATCCAGCTTTCTCCAATGAAAGTAGCGCTTGGGTGTTTGGTATTAGAGCGAGAGTCTTTATCTAACTTCTCTGTTTGTTAATCGCTGAAACGTAAAGAATAGATGTAAAAAGTGAGCCTGTTTGGCTCACTTTTTTTGTCTTAGGTCTGTATCAAAAGCGGCTATGCTTTTTCGGCTTTGGGCGTGTCATCGAGTGCGAAGTAGATTTTTGAAACAATAATCTCTGCGACCAAAATCGTGAATACCACAGCGAAGAATGCCACCACACCATTCCATGGGCCTGTGAAGTCTACCTTGTCGCCAAACAAGATATTGATGGCTTCCAACATCACAAACTTAGAGCCCACCAAAATCACGTAACTGGATAAACCGCGATAAATCTTAGGCGCTGTACCCGGTTTAGATTTGAAGTAATCTGCGAGCTTATGTTCTAAGCCAATAGACAGTTTGAGCAGGAGTTGTAGCAGAATCGCAGCTGCAAATGAGATGGTGAAAGACTCGATATTGACGAAGTCCCAGTATTCATCAAAAAAATTAAGAACCGTTAAATCGACGAGTACCGCAAGCGTGTATCCGACAAAGAGTCGTTGGGGCGTATTAAATCCATATACTTTTTCTATATTGCTCATCTACTTCTTCCTGAGTAAAGGGTTATAAAAAACTTAGGAGATAATCCTATAATTTTCAAGCGCTTATTGTTTTATATGCGAAATAGGTCTTAAAGTCAGTTTGGCGCATTATGGTAAGTAAGCGTTTTAAGAATGATTCATGATAAGACTTCAATTTAGACAGAGGCGCATATGATTATTCATTTTAGAATCCAAGACGTAGAAGAACTTTGGGGAGCCATCGATTTAGCAACGCTCTTGCAGCTGGAACTGAGAGCAGTATCAACCACACCGTTAACTCTCTGATTGAATTAGTTAAGTTACCAATTACACTTGAAGCATAAGTTTGAATGGAGTCAACTTAATGCTTTCACCCCTATCGCACTATCCCCGTTCTATTATTCTGCTCTTAATGGGCCTCAGTTCTTCCTCGGCCTATGCATCCAATGAATTGATTCAGAACCGCTTAGAGAAGATATTTTCTGTGTCAATTGCGCTGACTGACAGCGATGCCATTTCAATTGGCTTTGTGGATTTTGATCCTAATTCGTTTATCAATTTAAACGACAGTGGTTTTGGATCCGATAAAACCATCGATACTCGAAGCCAAGTGAGTGTGGGCTCCATCCCTTACTCTTCCGTGATTAAAACGGATGACCCTGACTTCGACCTTATTTGGTCTGTGCGAGGGTCTTATGCGCTTTCTGAACAGGATATTGAGATCTCATCAGATGTGACTCCTGACCGTCGTGTTAACCCAAATGAAGACTCGGTATTGGGCCTGTATGGCTTTTTCGGAGGGCAAAACCATTTAAACCAGCATTGGTCTATCGCCTATGGGTTAGGCACTCACTTGCTCTATTACCGCAATAAATACGAATACAACAACAGCTACTCTCAAGCATTTCAATCTCAGCTAGATGGCTACGCATTGAATACATCAGCATGGGCGCTTGTTGCTGAACCTTCAGTCAAACTTCAATACTTGCAACCAAAGGAGTGGGGCAGTTGGAATGTGTCTTCCAGAGTTCGTTACTTTTATGGAACAGGCTGGGGCGAAGCGAACGATGGCGATATCGGTAACCCAGAAGGGATGCGATTCATTAATGAACTAGAGTTTAGGCAAAATGTAGCGCTCGATGCCTGGTCGCTTAATAACCCTCAAATCCACTATAACTTAACAAGAATCGATGTCGCGGGTGATTTGACTGCTCCTTTAGATACGCACTATTACTATGAGTTCGGGGCAGGATTAGTATTTGATGTGCCTTACGACTCTTACTTTTTTGACAACTTCGGGATTGGAATTAACTTCAATTATGGCAGCTCACTCAGTGGTGGTAGCTTGCTATTCTTACTCAATAATTAGCATAAGTTATTGATCTTAATGGTACTCATATAATTTGAATTTGTATGTGTCGTAAAATGGTAAATATCTTAGTGAAAACTTAGCCATCATAGTCATTCGCCCATCACTAGAGCAGACTATGAATAAGTTAAGTTTTGACCGAAAAATGCCGCTATACGTGGTGTCTACACTTGCCCTTAATATGGCAGTTAGCTTGTGGTTATTGAGTATGGCTTCTTCGGCAGTCATGGCTTTTTCTGTGTGCGCGTTGTTTTTGCTCAGCACCCTCATTACTGCACGCCTATATCGACATGAAATGGCTCAAAGCAAGAATAGCTTGTCTGAAGCGATCATTGATGGCGTCGCTGGTTTTATCATCCTCGATAGTCAATTGAGGGTAATACAAGTTAATCAACAGTTCTCTAGAGTTTCAGGCTATGCCTTTAATCAAGTCGAGTCTCGCCCGATTTCTGATCTCTGTTTTATGAATAACAGCAGTTTAATATCGACCATTACTCGCTCACTCAAGGAAAACCAGAGATGGAAGGGGGAGTTGAGTGGAGTCAGTCGACTTGGCGAACATTTTACTGTGAATGTGGTTGTCGAAAAGTTAGCTGAAATACTGTCGCACAATAATAAATATGTGGTGACCTTTACGGATATTAGTCGACGCAAAGTATTAGAACGTCGATTAAGAATGTTGGTGGACACAGATTCTCTCACAGGGTGCTGGAACCGCCGCCGTTTTGATAAAGATCTCAACCATTATTCAAACTTAGCGGAGCGTTATGGTTATACACACTCTTGTTTGGCGTTGATCGATTTAGATCATTTCAAGGCCATCAATGATAATCATGGTCATGATCAAGGTGATTCAGCGCTGAAAGAGGTCGCTGAACTGTTGAGAAATAACAGTCGAGACACCGACATCGTCGCGCGAGTAGGCGGCGAGGAGTTCGCTATCTTGATGCCCGAAACTAATTTAGCAGAAGCGTTTGAGGCGATGTATCGATTGAAAGAAGTGATTGCCAAAGGAACAACACTGAACCTGACTGTGAGCAGTGGTGTGTCTGAAATACAGGCACAAGCCGAAGCGACCTATCGCAGTGCGGATAAGGCGCTTTATCGCGCTAAAGGTAATGGGCGAAATAGAGTGTGTAGCTCTAGTTCTAGCTCAGGCTCGGGCAGTGCAGCGCCCATTGTCCTTGGTTAGGCGTGTGTTGCAATTAACTAATCGGTGAGAGCGGTATCTAAGCCGAAATCGAGCGTTGATAGATCTTGGGTGTTAACCCTGAAACGCGCTTAAACGCACGAGAAAAATGCGAGATGTTGGTGTAACCGAGCTGGCTAGAAATGTAGGTCAGCGTGTGGCCTTCTTCCATCAGTTCGCAAGCTACCGAAAACATCAGGTTTTCTTTGATCTTTCGATAAGTGGTGTTTTCGTTCTTGAGTTTGCGTTGGAACGTTCGCACCGAAAAGTTGAGTAGCTCAGCGGCTTCTTCAAGAGAGAGATCTTGTTCTTTCATGTACGGCTTTAGAAGCTCATAAACGCTATCGGTAAAGCTGGTGTGCCACTCAATCAGCGTCGGTTTAGCACTGAGTTCTTTAGAGGTTAGGCGAATTGGGAGTTGTAAGATTTCTTCAGGAATAAGCACAGCCGTCGACGACTGATCAACAAACAATTGGCAGCTACTTGGCACCAGTGTTTTAACGACATCGATGTCATGTCCTTGCAGACGCACCTTATTAGGTAACCATGGCGATTGGCATAAAGTGGTTATTAATTCAATGATATATGTAATCGCAAAAGCTTCGCCCCATTGAAACATAGGGGAGTTGTCTTCCGGGGCAGTACGGCAAAACCAGCTCTGACCGTGTTCTTGAATAAACTCGACTTTGCTGCCTGGGGAGTCATAGGCAAAGATTGAATTGATCTGTTTTAGAGCATCACCAATGGTTTCGAATTCGGTAAATTGATGCAAGACGTTTGGGATGATTCGACGTCGAAATGCGAGTCCAAGAATATCGGTGAACCGAGATACGCCGAGTTGTGCTGATGTCAGATAAATCAAACGCTTAATGGATTCCGATGGCACAAAATCACTTTCTGATTCGATAAGGTCGGGTGGTAAACCGGAATCTTTGAGCAACAGATGTAAATCAAGACCATAGTCAGAAAAAACCTGAACCAAAATTTTAGCGTAGTTCGTTTGAATTACCGGGACTTGGTAGTGACTAGAGGTCATTGGAATACAATCCTGTATATATTGTTGCATTATTAGACGTGCATATCATTTGCAACGTTTTGTTTACTAAATCTAACCCTATTTACTTGAGTTTTCCATCGCTGGGTTTATTTTTAAAGTATTAATTTTGTTGATCTTAGTTATCTAGAAGGGAGTCCCATGTCAGAAGCCAAAGGGAATAAGCAAGAAGCCAATGAAGAAGTTGGCCAGCAAGAAAATGGAAAAGACAAAGTAAGAAAGGTCACAAACTACCTATTGTTGTTTGTTGCATTCATGTTGATCTTCAGTGTCATTTCAGACCGCATCATCCCTATTACTGATAATGCTCGTGTAAAAGGTTATATCGTTCCAATCAAGCCAGAGGTGTCGGGTAAAGTACTCGATATACTGGTTCAACCTAACCAACTGGTTAATCAAGGCGACAAGTTAGCCATTTTAGATGAGTCTGATTACAAAATTGCAGTACAACAAGCCGAGCAAAATTTAGAGATTGCAGGCCAAAATGTCGGTGCTCAAACCGCGAGCATTGCTTCAGCTCAAGCGAAACTTACTTCAGCGATTGTTGAAAGACAAAACACCAAGCTGCAAGCCAAGCGGGTTTTAGAGATGGCCGATAAAGGTGTGGTTTCTAAATCAGATGCAGATAAAGCGCGAGCAGCATTAGCGACCTCTCGGGCGGCTGTTGTGAATGCAGAGGCTGATCTTGAAGGTGCGAAGCAACAAATGGGTAAAGAGGGACAAGAAAACAGTCAAGTGAAAGCGGCGTTGCTGGCACTTGAACAAGCTCAATTGAACCTAGAGCGCACCGTGATTACCGCGCCGACACAAGGTGGTGTTTCTAACTTTAGCCTGTCTGAAGGGTTTTATGCATCGGCAGGGCAAGCAATCATGACCTTTGTTTCAACCGAAGATATTTGGATTGAAGCTTATTATCGAGAGAACAGCCTAGGTAATGTAACGGTCGGTGATGAAGTTGAAGTGGCGTTAGATTTCGCACCGGGCAAAGTGGTAAAAGGGCGCGTAAGTAGTATCGATTGGGGTGTTGATTGGGGGCAAAATGATCAAGCAGGTAAGCTTGCGCAAGCTAGCCAACAAACGGGTTGGTTGCGTCAAACACAGATGCTTCCTATCACTATTGAATTTGAACGAGATGAGATGCAAGGCATGCTTCGAGTGGGTGGCCAAGCGGATGTGATTGTTTATAGCGGCGACAACTTTGTGTTCAACGCGATAGGCAAAGTTTGGATTCGTCTGATTAGCGTATTGTCTTATGTCCGATAAGCCGATTCTTGACCAGCAAACACAGCAACGGATCCTGCGGTATACGGTTGGGGTCACGTTGGCTGTTTTCTTGGCGGCATGGATAAACTGGCCACTTGCGTTTGTGGCGCCAGTGTTCACTGCTAAGTTCCTAATTGATAAAACAAATCTCCATAAGGAAACGGTCTACGAATTGCTCTTGGCAGTTGTGGTGACTATGGGGTTAGGTTTATTGCTGTCGCGAGGAATTACCCATTACCCAATCCCATTGCTGATTTTAGTGGGGCTGATGATGTTGTGGGGTTATTACTTATTCGTTGACCCTAAATGGAATCTGTTTGCGACCATTTTATTGATTGCCGTGTTGATGCTGCCTTTCATGGCTATCTCAAATCCTGGGATGTCCGTGCTGTTGGCATCAGGTTTGGCGACTTCTGGTGTTGTTTCTGTGATGATTTTTGCTCTGGTGCATATCTTTTTTCCAGAGCCCAAATCGGAGTTTTCAGGTTTCGCAGCAGCGCCGCTAGAAAAGAAACAACGTTGGTATGCTGCTTTTAGAGCGATGATCATCTCTTACCCTGTGGTGTGCTTTTTCTTTATCTTTCAGATATCTGAAGCACTGCTTACCATGATGTTTATCGCTTTGCTGTCGTTAATGATTACCTCAGAAAAATCCGTAAAACTGAGCGCTTTTCTGGTGATCAGTAATGGTATTGGAGGCTTGCTAGCGATTGCTGCTTTTTCAATCCTTTCTATTGTTCCCAATATTGTCTTCTATTCTTTATTTATAGGCCTTATCGCCATTCTTATCGCGACAAAAATTTATACCGTTCCAGAAAAAGCGCCGATTTTCGCCACTGCATTTAGTACGTTGTTAGTACTTGTCGGTAGCACTTTGATGAGCTCAGGCGACATCGATAGCAACACTCTTATACGCATATTCCAATTAGTGTTAATTGGCATATATATGATTTTGGCTTCTTTATTCCTAGAAACTCGGAATTGGAAGTTCCTACAAAATCAGCCTTAATTATGTCTTACAAGGACGTCTCATGAAGTTAACCGATGATTTTTCAAAACAGGCGATAGACGCTGCCATCAAAATCGCAGCGATTGCCATGCTCGTGTATTGGTGTTTCTCGATTTTGCGCCCATTCATTCTATTGGTTATTTGGGGGGCGATCATTGCAACTGCGCTCTATCCAGTTGCTGTCGCCATTTCAAATAAGACGGGAATGTCGAAAGGAAAAGCCAGTGCGTTACTGAGCTTTATCGGAGTACTGTTACTACTCATTCCTTTAGTTGCGCTCTCTTCCGGTATTTACACCAGTGCTTCGGACCTAATGACAGGGCTACAGGACGGAACCTTGTCTCTGCCGAAACCCAAAGAGTCCTTGCAAGATATCCCATTAGTTGGCGAAAGAGTCTATGCCGCCTTGGTCCATGCTTCTTCGAATATAGAGGGCGTGTTTATCACGTATGCAGACGAACTTAAGGTATTTGCTTCTAAAATGGCATCGATCTTAGGCTCATTGGGTGGTGGTTTTGTCCAATTTATTATCTCAACCATCATTGCAGGTGCGTTCATGAGTAATGCCGATAAATGTCAAACCGGAGTGACTCACTTAGTGGTTCGTTTAACGGATGGCAAAGGTGTAGAGCTCGTGCAGTTATCTAAATCAACCGTGCGCAGTGTTGTACAGGGTGTGATAGGCGTTGCTGTGATTCAATCTATCATGTCGGCAATTGGTTTGGTTATCGCGGGTGTTCCAGCCGCGGCATTGTGGGCGCTAGCGGTGTTACTGGTCGCTATTATTCAGTTGCCTCCGATTCTTGCTTTGTTACCTGCCATTATTTACATGTTCAGTGTTGAATCGACACTGGCGGCGAGCTTGTTCTTAGTGTGGTGTATTTTGGTGAGCGGCAGTGACGCTATCTTGAAGCCAGTACTACTGAGCCGTGGCTCTCACATTCCAATGTTGGTGATTTTGCTTGGTGCGTTGGGCGGAATGGCGATGTCAGGAATCGTTGGTCTGTTTGTTGGTGCTGTGATACTGAGTTTAAGCTATGAGCTGATGATGGCGTGGCTTGGGCTTGAAGAGAAGAACCAAGAAGAAACTGAGGAAAAACCAGTAGAGGCAGAGGAAAAATAGATGAAGCCAGTCTCTAAAGACGACAACTTCTACTTCTTATTCTATGCACTGTTGGTGTTGTTTTTTGGTTGTGCGGTGATGCAGCAGTTTTATCCGCAAGGCCAGAAAACAATACTATTTCTCATCATCATTACTCTGGCGAGTTCAATTGTTGGTATCCATAAAGAGCGAGCTTTGTATCGATCTTGGTATGGGATGTTGTTGATTACGGCATTGGTGTCTGGTGTGTTTTCGTTTTTGGAAGGCTATAACCTGTCGATAGTGACCCTATCGGCGTTGGCTGTGTTCTTGTTTTCACACATTTACTCGGCGTTAAAACAGGTGATGAAAGCAAAAACGGTAACACCCAATCACATTATCGGCTCGATCTGTATTTACTTGTTGTTGGGGTTCGCTTGGTCGACCATCTACTTGTTGATTTTAGAAATATTTCCCAACGCCTTTAATGGGTTAGAAGAGCAAATCTGGCTAACCAATTTGTTTAATGCGATGTACTTTAGCTTTATCACATTGACTACGGTTGGTTATGGTGACATATCACCGGCATTACCTATTGCTCAGTTCTTCGTGTTTATGGAATCCATTATCGGCAGTTTTTACTTGGCCATAATGGTGGCGAGTTTGGTGAGCATTCGACTAACACAGTCTCAATCTCAATAGGGCATTTACAAATAATAGAGCACATACGAAGAAGCCCAGCAGTTGCTGGGCTTCTTCTATTTTGTGAGCTTTAAAGTCTGTTTAAGTTTGAACTCTGTGTGGGCGATGAATCTTACGCTTCAGTGCCTTGTATCTTCTCTAATTCAGCGATGGTCGTTTGTGACACAAGCTGACCATCCATGTAATAGCTAACGTTTTGACCCTCTTTGATACCTGTCAGAGTTGCCGTTTCACCAGAGGTATAGACGATGTCCATTTGAACCGTGTTTTCGTCAATCTTAATCATCTCACCCGTTTCAATCGTGCGATTGTTTGAAATTGGCCCAACAGGTGCTTCTTTCAAGCTTGGGTCTAGGTCGTCGTTCACTTCGAAGTGTGTATCTGTTTTTGTATCAAATACGTGTGGTGAACCACTGATTGGGTTTTTACCTGTCCAGAATTCGAGTGAGTTGAATACGACATAGTCGGCTGCGGTTGTAATACCGTACACAGGCGCTAATAAGAAGTTTACACCTGCACGAGCATAGCGGTTATCGACAACTTCAACGTTAAATTTCATCACTTTCCCTGTTACGGCGTTGCTGCCGATACAACCAGTTAGCGCAGAAGCCAAAACCGTTAGTCCTACAATTTTAAGTGCAATCTTTTTCATTTTAGTACCTGTATAAGTTAGAAGTCTGTTTTGTTGGAACAGGTGTAGTATGGTTTTTATTCGATTCAGAGTTTTACCATTTAGCGCCACTGACGATAGAAAATTGGTTATGTACTTTAAGTATCAAAAGCTAGATCTAGAAAACCAGACATAGAAAAGCTGGCTATAAAAATCGGAGCATAAAAAAAGCGCGACCTAATAGGGCGCGCTTTTGAGTATTTGGATAAGTCGTAATGAAAACAACGACTCCAATACAGAATTACTTCATCACATAAGAATAGGCCGATACGACAAGCCAGCGGAAAAATCGAAATAAAAGGGTAGTGGCTTTAACGGTAAACTTGGCGATTGATACCGTTGCTTCTGCACCAATGCTAACGCACTTATGCAGATCGGATTCTTTGTATTCGGAATAGGTCATATGGTTTCTCATTTCTCGCTGTTGTCTTTCATATGTAAGTAATGACTCCTGTCTGGCGATATACCCTGTACGACTAATGTACGAATATTCATCGATAGAAACTTACCATTTAATGCCAAGTAGTGTGAAAACTAGCCAAAAGATAACGTGTTGAGAGAAATTAAGTACGTACCTAGATGTAACCTATCAAGTTACCGAAAAAACGAGGTTATATAGTGGTATGATCGCGGGCTCAGCACCATAAGTGATAAAGAATAGGAAACAGAATGACTCACCTTACCGATCAGCAAGAAGCTGCAATGGCGACGTTTAAGGAAAACTTACACCTTCCAAATGGTGGTTTTCATAAACTGATTATCGATCTAAGTAAGGAATATCAGCTGCCATTTCAAAAGGTGCGCGCCGTTTTAAAGAAAGCTCAAAAAGACGTAGAGCGACAGATACGAGAAGACTTTGCCAGCGTTGATGACGCGGTACTGAGCCAAGCCAATTGGGTAAATATCATTAAGTCGAAACTTGTTGAGCTAGCGGAAGAAAACCAAACAGTCATGGATAAGCTTCAACAAAACCTGAAGTATCAAAAAGTATTGTCGGCAACCAATGGTTCAATCGCAAGTGAAGACGAGCGTGACGAATTGATTGAAGAGTTGATTCAAGCTTATGAAAAAGAGGTATTCAAACCTTTACTGGCTATGCTGCATACAACAAAGCTGTATTGGAAATTAATGCTGGTGGATGAGACATGTAAGATGAATGAGGAAAATCGTGAGAAATTCAGTGATTACCCTCAACACATGCAAGCTGCAGAACACTTATATACTCTTGATCAAAAGTTAAGGTCGATGCCGTTAACTTATTAGTCCATGAATGCACTGATAATGACTCATTGGTGATTCAGAGTTTGATATAAGTTGGTTTCAATAGAAGTACGATAACCTAGCTAGCGTTAGCCGCGCGTGAAATGCAAAAAGGGCTAGGTTTCTGATCTGTTTTACTTCTACTCTATTTTGTTCTGCTAGAGCGAATTGAGGGTGACATCTTTTACATCTTTGGGACTAAACGGTGTTTCTTTTTGTAGCCTATGGGAAATGCTATAGGAGTGTGAAATGTCCTAGGGTGTTTCCGTTGCCTGAAACAATAGTTCCGATGCTTTCTCGTTCATTAAATTCAAAGTCGATGAGATAACTGTGATGTTGTAGCTTGGGCAATATGTGGCGGTGGAGTATATCGCTATTGAGCTGTCGAATCTCTGTGACCCATGAAATTTCTTCTTTGTGTAAGTCTATTTTAATCTTGAGCATTTATTACCTTTTAGTTTATTGACTGATTTGTCGCGTGATAGTTGGTACCAATGGGTTTGTCGTGTTGTTCTGCGTGACATAACTGTGCCTTGTGTTTATTACATTTATATTTAAGTGGTCGATCTATTTTGACTTCGCTAACAAGAGAGCGAATGACGATAGATCGGTAGTGAGGATCGAATTTAAAAGCTATTGAATGACTATCTAGGTGAAAGCTGACGCAGAGATGGTGTAACGAGGTAATCGAGAACTGTCTTTGAGGAACTTGGACTTACTTTAGCATTAACAGCTCTATAGATTAGAGCCAAGTGGCGAACTATACGCCTAGTTTTTGAAATTACAACCCTATTTTAAATTAAATTCAAAAATATTTTTGAATGATTTGCCGTCGCTTGTTGAGAGTTAAATGAGCGATGGGCAGGTAATTCACCATGATACCTGACCGATGTTTGGCTTTGCACCGCTTTGTGTTCTTTGTCATTAGTGGTTTTAATTGTTTAGCTAATTTATTGATGATTAAGTACCTGTTATATATTGTCTTTACATTGTAAATTGCAATTCTTGACTCTGAGGTTGAGCGTTGTAATTCTGGGGTTTGGCGTCGTAATTCTGTGATTTAGCGTTGTAATTACAGGGTTTTCGGCCACTTTCCCCCATCAGTTTATTCTTCAGATTAATGATCATTTTCCTCTTCGCGTCTTTTTGCTATTTCTGATCCCTAGTATCTCTCCTGACTACGCAAAATATGAATACTCACTTTTACATTTCTGAATAATAAAGTTGTTGTGTCGCCAGTTTAACGCAAATATAATTGATAATAGTTCTCACTTGCGTTACGAGTTTGTTGTCAAAGCAATGACAGACTTTAAATTATCGTTATTTAGCCGTTGTGTTCGCCCCATGCTCGCCTATGAGTAGTGTGACTTTCATTGTCATGAGTGGTGGTTAGTATCAATGGCAAAGGAAGAAACATGAAGAAAACAATCAATTCAGTTCGTCAGTTGTTAAGCGGGCTTGCCATCGTTCTTGCATCATCATTACTGATGACCGCTCAAGCGAAAACCGTGACCATTGAACACGTAAAGGGCACGGTGCAGTTTACTGAAGTACCACAGCGCGTTGTGGTACTTGGCTTTGGTAGCTTGGATGTGCTTGATCAAATTGGTGTACAACCAGTTGGTGCGCCTCATAGCTTGTTGCCTGATTACCTAGCTTCGTACAAAGAAACGACAGCAAATACAGGATCATTGAGTGAACCGGATTTTGAAGCTATCTACATGTTGAAGCCTGACATCATTATCGCGGAAAACCGTATGCTTAAGGTTTACGACAAGCTGGCACAAATCGCTCCAACGGTCATGTTCTCTATTGAAGGTGATAAATACTGGGCTGATGCTCAGCAAAACTGGCGCGCGCTAGGTGACATCTTTGGTAAGCAAGCTGAAGTAGAAGCGATCATCAAAGAGACTCAAGCGTCTATCACGGCGGTAAACGACAAAGTTGCGTCTGACGAAACGTCTGCAATGATGCTGATGAACAACGGCAACAACATTGCGATGTTCAATAAGGGCAGTCGCTTCTCGATCATTTTTGATGATTTTGGTTTCGAGGAGTCAAAGAGTGCGACAGTGGCTCCAATTAAAGGGACTCACGGCAACCTAATCTCGTTCGAATACATTGCTGACGCAAAACCTGAAGTGCTTTACGTTCTTGACCGCGAAAAAGCGATTGGCAAATCAGAAGGGCGCGCACAACAGCTGTTTGATAACCCATTAGTTGCGGCGACGCCTGCAGCGCAGCAAGGCAGCATCGTTTACCTTGATTCAAGTGCTTGGTATTTGGCGGGTGGTGGCGTGACAGCGATTCACAGAATGTTGGGTGATATTGAACGAACGATTCAATAGTCATCAATCATCAGATTTTTGGGCTTATAAGAGCGTTCTTATAAGCCCTTTTTCACTTTTCATACGGACTCAAAGAGCCCTACCTTTAGTATTATTTCTATGTTGAAACCCATTGCCGCTGCTGTATTTCTTGTTGTGTTATGCGTTATGTCATTGATGATTGGAGTCGCTGAAATCAGTTTTAGCGACTTCTTCAATGGCAACCAACACGCCAACTCTATTTATGTTGTTAGTCGAATCCCTCGACTGTTCGCGATTGTACTTGCCGGTGCGGGCTTGAGTGTCGCTGGCTTGATCATGCAACAGATCGTGCAGAACAAGTTTGCCGCGCCTTCGACTATGGGTACCATTGACTGCGCCATGCTTGGCTACATAGTCGGTATTCTGGTTCTGGGCAATGCAGCGCAATGGAGCTACTTAGGTTTCATTTTCGCGTTTGCGGTTTTCGGAACCATGCTATTGGTCCGCTTTCTACAACACCTTAAGTTTAAGAATGCGGTGTTGGTGCCTTTGATTGGCATCATGTATGGCAACGTTGTTTCGTCTCTAACAACCTTTATTGCTTACAAGTACGACTTAGTACAAACCATGTCGGCATGGACAATGGCGAACTTTGCGAGTGTGTTGCAAGGCAGCTATGAAATTCTTTACCTCGCAGTGCCTGCTTGTGTGTTGGCTTACTACTTCGCGAGTCAGTTCAGTGCGGCGAGTATTGGCGAGAGCTTTGCGAAAAACATCGGCTTGAATTATCAGAAGATCGTCTTCATTGGTGTTGCATTGGTCGCTATCTGTGCCTCTTCTGTGGTGATGATCGTTGGTGTTATCCCATTCCTTGGCCTTATCGTGCCGAATATCGTGTCGCTGATGATGGGCGATAACATGAAGAAGATTCTGCCTTGGACAGCCTATTGGGGCGTGATCTTGGTATTGGTTTGTGACTTGTTAGCTCGAATCGTCATCTTCCCTTATGAGATTCCAATCTCGATGGTAATCAGCATCTTTGGTGGCTTGATTTTTATCTACCTAATCATGAGAGACAAGTCGAATGCGTGATTCAGTAAAAATTGCGATTCTGGCCATCGCGTCTTTGTGTATGGCGGCAGTATTTGTGGGGCAGGGACTTACGTGGGATAACTATGAGTTCTTCTTGTCTCTGCGACTACCAAAATTGCTGTCGATTGTGTTGGCGGCGGTGGCGATCTCGGCGTCGTCATTGGTTTTCCAAACCATCACTAATAATCGAATTCTAACCCCATCCATCTTGGGCTTTGACAGCTTGTATATGCTGGTTCAAACGGTGCTTCTGTTTGTGTTTGGCAGTACAAGCTTCTGGGTCATTGATTCAATCGCAAACTTTTCGATGTCTGTAACCGTGATGATCTTGTTCTCGTTTGCTCTGTTCCATTTCTACTTTAAGAGCAAGCGAAATAACGTATTCACACTGCTTCTGATTGGTATCGTGTGTGGCAGCGTATTCTCGAGCTTAGCGAACTTCCTTGCGATGTTGATTGATCCCAATGAATTTGCGGTGTTGCAGAATGTGATGTTTGCAAGCTTCAATAACGTGAAAGGCGAACTGGTTTACCTCAGCCTTATTCCATTAGGTTTGAGCTTGCTTGGCCTGTGGTTGTTAGCACCTAAGCTTGATGTGCTTTGGCTTGGTGTCGATAACGCAACAAGCTTGGGCGTGAATACCAAGCGACTGACTCAGATTACCTTGGTTATTGTGTCAGTGATGGTCGCGGTATCAACTGCCTTGGTTGGCCCGGTACTTTTCTTCGGTTTAATCACAGTAAGTTTGGCTCGTCAGATATTCAGCTCTTATCAGCACCGTACTCTAATCATCGCTAGCAGCTTGTTAGCGGTAGTGTTGCTCGTGTCTGGTCAATGGTTCATCGAAAAAGTAATGGCGTTTGAAACCACAGTGAGTGTGATCATTAACTTGGTCGGTGGTTTGTATTTTATGTTCTTGTTGTTACGCACCAGAATTCAGTAAAGGTAGTAAGTAGTGATTAAATTAACAGGTTTAACTAAGAAGTATGGCAAGTCACTCGTGGTTGATGATGCCAGTGCTATGTTCCCGAAAGGAGAAGTGACTTCTATCATTGGCCCAAATGGTGCGGGTAAAAGTACACTGCTTTCAATGGCAAGCCGTTTAACAGACAGTGACGCGGGTGAAGTGGTCATTGGCGATAAGTTATTGGCTGAGTGGGATACCAAAGAGCTAGCCAAGCACCTTGCCGTGTTAAGACAGTCAAACAACATCAATATGCGATTTACGATTCGTGAGTTGGTTTGTTTTGGTCGTTTCCCACACTCTCAAGGTCGCTTGAAAGACGAAGATCATAAGATCGTCGATACAGCGTTAGAACACCTTGGCATTACCGATATCCAAAACAAATACCTTGATGAGTTGAGTGGTGGTCAGCGTCAAATGGCGTTTATCGCGATGGTTGTGGCGCAAGATACAGATTATGTGTTCCTAGATGAACCACTGAACAATCTTGATATTAAACACTCGGTCGAAATCATGCAGACGCTGCGTCGTTTAGCGCATGAGTTCAATAAAGCGGTGGTGATCGTGATTCACGACATCAATTTTGCTTCTTGCTATTCAGATAACATTGTGGCGATGAAGAAAGGAAAAGTGGTTAAGTCAGGTAAGGTTTCGGAAGTGGTTGAAAAGTCCGTGATGGAGTCTATCTACGAGATCCCATTTGAGATTCGCGAGTTCGATGGTGTTCGAATCTGTATGTATTATTCAGGTCGTTAGGTCGCTGGGTCTCTAGCCTGCTTAACCCCTTAGTTACCGAAATGAAAAGAGCTCCCATATGAGGAGCTCTTTTCGTATGGTTCATATGTCCAAGACAGTATATTCCCTCTTGTGTTATACGCTAATCTCTGCCGTATTTTTGACATCAGACGAGGATCAAACCGTTAGTTTGATGTCACTCGAAGATCGACTCTTCATTTTTAACAATCATTTGTCATTTTCATGTTGAGAGGTACGAAAACCCATCTACACTATGTTTATAACTGTTTGATTTTTATAAGAGGTGTCAATGAGTCGTAAACCTATAGTGTTAGTCGTGGATGACACCCCAAGTAACTTAGATGTGTTAACGGCAATCCTCAAAGATACCTATCAAGTTAAGGTCGCGATTAACGGTACTATCGGTATCAAAATAGCGAAGATGGTGCCGCAGCCAGATCTTATTCTCCTTGATATCATGATGCCTGACATCGATGGCTACGAAGTGTGCCGTCAATTAAAAGCTCAGCCAAATACTGCGCATATCCCCATTATATTCGTTACCGCAAAGATTGGCCCTGAAGCCGAAGTAAAAGGCTTGTCCTTAGGTGCAGTTGATTATTTAACGAAGCCAATTACACCTGAAATTGCACTACAACGTGTAAAAACCCATATTGCTCTTTATGACCAGCAACGAGCTTTGTTTAGTCAGGTGAAAGAGAAAACCCAAGAGATCAATCTCGGCAAACTAGAAACGCTCAACATATTGGGTAGAGCCGCTGAATTTAAAGATAACGAAACAGGCATGCATGTTATGCGCATGAGCCATTATTGCGAGATATTAGCCAAAGCCTTGGGCATGACAGACGAAGATGCCGAGACCTTGCGCGATGCAGCGCCGATGCATGATATTGGCAAGATTGGCATTCCTGACAGTGTGTTACTGAAGCCAGGAAAATTGGATGACGATGAATGGACTACCATGCAGAAACACGTCGAGTTCGGTGTTGAAATCCTTGGTAGGCAGGGCGATTCCAAACTGATGCGTATGGCCATTCAAGTCGCGCAGTATCACCATGAAAAGTGGGATGGCAGTGGTTACCCAAACCAGATAGCCGGTGAAGATATTCCATTGGTCGGACGAATTGCGGCCGTTGCTGACGTATTTGATGCCCTGACAGCAGAGCGTCCTTATAAGAAAGCTTGGAGTGTCGATGAGGCGCTGAGCTTGTTTGAAGAACAGAAAGGCAAGCATTTTGATCCGACTATCGTCGATCTTTTTTTCGTCAACTTGCCCGAAATACTAGCGATTAAAGAGAAATTCAAAGATGAATAAGCGCTTTGTTATATGGATTAAGCAGTGCTTTATACTCATTTCTAGTTTGTTGTTTCTTCTCATTGGTTTACCACATGCTCATGCCGTGAGTGTTAGTGAAGATGATTTAACCCGGTGGTTAGAAAGTAAACCTAAAGTGACCTTTATCGCGCTTTCCAGTCATTATCCTTATTCGTTTATTGATGATAGAGGGGAGGTGTCAGGTATCATTCGGGATTGGGCGAACGAGTTTGAACTTAAGTATGGAATTGAAACGGATTTTATAAGCGTAAACTCTAATTCTGACGCGAAACAAGCGCTACTTGATGGGAAAGGAGATGTTTTCCCTTTCCAACAGTTTGATCCGAGCGAAGGTGGGCGATTTCTCGCTACTAATCCTTACATCCCTTACCAAATCGCGGTGATTCTTCCTACCGACGACCCTACTACCGACAACATTGAGCAGTCCGATAAGCGGCGTATCGCGATGGTTCAAGATAGTATCGATCTAGAAAAGTCGGGGGTACAACTGAGCTCAATCGAAAGAGTCCAATTTGATACTGCGATTGATGCTATCCGAGCACTGGAAGATGGTTCAGTCGATGGGATGCTCGCCGAGCCCGTTACAACATTAAATCTTGCTCACAAGAGTGGTGTATACAGTTTAGCGGTCAATTACGTTCTCGACCGCTGGAAATACATAGAAGCTGCAATGGTTGTTCGAACTAAGGACACCGAATTGCTTGCTTTGTTAAACCAACAAATTGCAACGTTTGAGATTGGGAAGAAAAACCGGATCCTATCGCATTGGTTAAAAGACTCACCCTACCGAACTCCAGTTAAAGGGGTGTTTGGTTTTGGTAATCCACCATATATGTACCCGGATAGCACTTCTGTCGGTATCGAACACGACATTATGCAAAGGGCTCTAAACAACATGGGCTACCGACTTGGTGACGTTGTCACGTTGCCTCGTAGTGCTGCGAATCAAGCCATCGATAACAATAGTTCGATATCGTTTGTCTCAGGGATACAGGCTGACGGGTCTTCAGTGCACTTTTTGAGTGACAAAGTCATGGATGTTGAATTCGTGCCAGTTTCGTTAAAAAGACGTAACTTGAACCTCAAATCTGCCAAGAACCTATCTTTAGGTGCTTTGTTATTCGATGAAACATCACCAATAAAAAATTCTGTCGAACTACTTAAAGATAAGGTGAGCATCGATCGAATTGAAGATATTGATAGCTTAGAGTCTGCATTTTCTCAACTACGAGCACAAAATGTTGATTTGTTAATGGTCGAAAAACGGGTATTAAGATGGTTTGTGACAAATACTCGTTTCATTGAAATGCGTGAAATCGAACTACACGAAGATTTTAAAGTCGATTATCCAATTTATGTTGATTTTAGAACGCCCAAGTTAAGAGACAGTTTTAACGAAGCGATTAAATATTTAAAGCAAACTGATGATGAGTTTGAACAGATACTTGAAACCCAAGTTAAGAATGATCTTACTCCTGTACTTAGAAAAGCCGATATTATCGCTCAAATCTCCGCTTACTTTATTGTGAATGACCGCTTCGAAGAACTCCCTAAGATCTTTGACATATTCGATGCTGAGCACACATTCAAGGTTATTTCTGCTCAAGCGGATAATAATAAAAGACCTATTGAATCTTGGTATTTAGGCGAAGTATTAGACTCTTCGCTGAGTAAAAAGAATACGTCTGAATTATCATCTGTTACCAAAGGTGCTGGTTATAAAACGCAAACAGGAAGTATTAATGCGGGCTTCATGACATTTTATTTTGATGTCAATTCGGTTGAGAGTAATTATGTGTATTTCCCTTCAATTGACCAATTTGAGTCGTTTGGTGAAGGAGCTCAGCGTTATATCTCAGATGTTTACCAATCGAACAGCCTGACTGGTGAACTTCTTAACCTAAGTCAGAAAGAGCGTCAATGGATCAAAGACCATCCCGAACTAAAGATAGGTATCGATCCAAACTCATTACCTTATGAAGCCTTGTCAAACAAGGATGAATATATAGGGATGATTGATGATTACCTCAAGTTAATTGAACAAAAAACCGGACTGCGCCTTAGTCATGTCGACGTTGAAAGTTGGCAAGAAACTCGTCGCCTCGTTGATCATCGACGAGTACATTTAGTGTCAGCTGCGGTTGAGAATCGCTCACTAGGCGAAAGTGTAAAACCAGCAAAAGCGCTATTTTCTAGTCGCCTTGCGATAGCTTCAAGACGTGATGTAAATAGTATTGTGCTTAAAGAAGCTCAAGGTTGGAAGCTTGGAATATTAGCCAGTGGTGCTAATACCGAAGCCATTGTTGAAAGTTACCCAAATATTGAATGGGATCTTGTCGAATCTACCAAAGAAGGGTTGGACCGAGTTGAATCTGGTGAGCTCGATGGATTTATTGATACTGTCGATGTGTTGAATTATTTGATCAATTCATTTGGTTATCGAGGTATCGGAATTATTGGTCGATTGGATTTCTTTTTGTCGCCGACCTTACACGTCATTAAATCAGAGCCGTTATTACTGTCTATTGTTAACAAAGCAATAGGAAGTATCTCTGCGGAAGACCACCAAAAAATATCCGCTAAATGGGCGGCACCTAAAGCAATTGAAAAAGTTGATTACCAACTCGTTTATACCATCTCGGTATTTTCCGTCGTGATAGTGTTGTTGATTGTATTTTGGAATAGGAAATTATCCAAGCAAATCACTATTGCTAATAACGCTACCGAAGCACTTCGTAAAGCACAAAATCAGCTTTACAACATTTTGAACACGTCCCCGATAGCAGCGAGTGTTATTGTCGACGAACAAGTTCGTTATGCGAATGATACGGCGAAACGTCTTTTTGGAGTAGAACGAAGAGAGCTCTCTTCTATTGATGTTGAAGTCGTTTACAACACTTTATCCGATCGTGATGATTTGTATAAAGAACTGAGCCTTAACGGTAAGGTTGTGAATAGGGAGTTAGTGCTTCGGAAATTTGATGGCAGTCGTTTTGTCGCCCTTGTTAGTTACTACCTACTCGAGCTTGATGGGGAAGTCGCGACTCTATTTTGGGCTTTTGATATTTCAGAAATGAAACGCCTAAATGAACAACTAGAAGAAGAGAAAAAGAGAGCAGATTTGGCGAGCCAAGCCAAATCTGAATTCTTAGCTAACATGAGCCATGAAATAAGAACGCCGATGAACGCGATTATTGGTTTATCTTATCTAGCGATTGGGGAAATATCTAACCCGGTTGCTCGAAATTATATTGAGAAAGTGCATCGTTCGGGTCATTCATTATTAACTATCATCAACGATATTCTTGATTTCTCAAAGATAGAAGCGGGTCAGCTTGTTATTGATAGTATTCCATTTGATCCTGTAACGACATTCAAAGATGTTATTGAGTTGATGGAGTCGAAAGCAATCGAAAAGCAGATGAATTTATCAATGTCGATTGCACCGGAACTAGAGACGCCAATGCTTGGTGACCCATTGAGGCTATTTCAGGTAATCCTGAACCTTATTGGTAATGCCATTAAATTTACAGAGCATGGGCAAGTAACCTTAGCTGTTGAACTGGTCAAATCTGACGAGAACAGTGTGAGCATGAAGATCATGGTTTCGGATACTGGGATAGGCATATCAGAAGAGAACCGACATAAACTATTTCAAGCGTTTAGCCAGGCAGACAGTACCACCACACGTAGGTTTGGTGGCACAGGTTTAGGGCTTAATATCAGTCAAAAGCTTGTACAAGCCATGGGCAGTGAAATTTCAGTAGTGAGCATATTGGGACAGGGCAGTGAGTTCTCTTTCCCTTTGACGCTACCTAGATCGAACACAGAGGAACTCGCGGACTTTAAGTCGCAAGAACTTAAACTGGATTATCATATTGAGTTTAAATGGCAGAGGGTATTGTTGGTTGAAGACAACGAGCTGAACCAAGATTTAGCTCTGGCATATTTTAGTCGTGCTAAATTGAAGGCTGATCTAGCCGAAAATGGTGCAGAAGCCGTGGCGTTAGCTCAAACTAACGATTACGAAATGATTTTTATGGACCTTCAAATGCCGATTATGGATGGCTTCGAAGCGACACGAAAAATTAGAGAGTTTGATACGCAAGTTCCTATCATTGCGATGTCGGCCAATGTATTCGCTGATGCAAAACAGAGAGCAAGAGACGCAGGGGTAACGGATTTCTTAGATAAGCCGATAATCATTGATAAAGCGACCTCTTTGCTTATCAAGTACATCGTGCCAGAGGTTATGGTAGAAGGGAAAACGGCACCTTTAACGGAGCAAGTGGTGAGTCCAGCTGAGATCGATGGCAATCTCACCCTCGACAATCTTACCCTCAACAATATTGTCGCTTCTCCTGTGTTTTCGCAACAGCGTTTTGACCAACTCACTCAATCTGACATTGAACTACAAGATAAACTGCTTAGAAAGTTCGACAGTAGTGCACCAAAGATCATGGCTGAGGCCTTTGAGAGTTTGGACCAAGATGAATGGGTCGTTCTAGAGCGCAATCTACATACCTTGAAAAGCATGGCCGCATCGATTGGCGGATTACGGTTAACTGATTTACTTGGTGGTTTAGAAAGAAAAGCCCATGAGCACGAGTGTCATGAGTTCGATCTCCAAGAAGGTAAGCTTGGTTTAATTGAGCTCATTAAGGCGATTGAAGACCAATTTGATAAATCACATACAACAGAAATTGTCGATTCAAGTGCTTTGACGTCAACGGTGACAGAGGAACAAAGAGTGCAGCTACTCGCGCTACTCAAAGCCTATGATAACGAAGCGGCGCAATATGTATCTGAGTTGATTGTTTTGCATCCAAACTCTATCGAACTCAAAGAGGTGCAACGTGCGTTGGAGGGCTATGACTTCGAGCGTGCAACTGACGTAATTCGAAGTTATCAATAATCACATAATCGGTATTAATTCACATCAGCACTCAAAAACTTAAACCCTTTAACTATCGTAGTTAAAGGGTTTAATGCTTTTGAAGGTGCAATGTGTTTAAAGGGCCCAATGTAATTAAAGAGGCCAATGTGTTTAAAGGTGCAATGTAATTAAAAGGGCGAATGTAGCTAAAGAGTCTAAACAAGCCAATAAGAAAGCCTAATTGCTGACGTTTTGTTTGATTAGATCAATGACAGTATCGTATCGGTGCGGCAGTTTTCGGTTTCGTTTTTGAACTAAATACAGCGTTTCTTCAACTTCTACCTTTGGTGGCACAACGTGCAACTTGTCTCTTTCCGGGAAGTGCTCAACTGCGCCAGCCGGTAATACGGTAAAGCCTAACCCTTTCGATACTGGCAGCAAGATCTGGTGAAGCTGATTGATGTAGCCAGATCTTGGTATTTCATTAACGTTGATGTTCGCGAGATCCTTGTCTCCACACAGGTCGAAATACAAAGACAGGTAGTGAGCAGAATCTGGATGCGCAATCAGGCCAATGTCGTGCAGTACTTGTGGTGTTATCTCTAAGTGAGCCAGACTGCTGTGAACGATGAGGCAGAGTGCTTCTTTACCAATGACTTGGCTTTGATAGTAACTGTCGTTTGGGGAGTGCCTAACAATGCCGATATCGGTGGTGCCTTGGATCAGGTCATTCAATATCTTTTTGTTTGGAGCCGCTTCTAAGTTAATGCTCAGATCTTGGTGTTGCTGCTGAAGTTCAAGAAGCTTGGGGTACAGACGTAAAGAGAGTGAACCAGAGCAAGACAGGTGACATTGTCCTGCATAAGGGTTATCAAAACTCAGAGACTCAAAGAGATCTTCTTGGTCTTTTTCTAGCTTGAGCGCATAGCGATACATAATCCGACCCTGTTCGGTCAGCTCGAAGCTTTTATTTTCCCGAGAAAGCAGGTCACAATTGCAAGCTTGTTCAAGCTTCTTGATGTGCTGGCTCACTCCTGGTTGTGTCATGTACAACTTTTCTGCGGTTTGGGTGAAATGTCCAACTTCAACCAGAGTCTTAAATGTATTGAGCCAAAGTGGATTGATCATACTCACCTTCAAATGCTAAAGCCTATAAATAACAGAAAATTATTATTATCTTAAGTAATGATAATTTCAACTCTAGCGTCGTTAGTAACGCTAATCAAAGTCAATATGGTGATAACTATTTATATTGGTCTATTGGCCGCTTTGTAGAGTTGCTATGAGTAACAATGTGTTGCGACTTTGTTGATTATTTGGTCTATTGACCCACTGTACTCATATTTAGGAACGAAGATGAATAGAAATGTTTGGCTGCTCTCACTGTGTCAGGCCTTATTGATGACGGGTAACATATTGTTGATCTCGGTGATTGGTTTGATCGGTAAGCAGATTGCGCCCAGTGTGAGCATGATTACCTTGCCGGTAGCACTGCAGTTTTTGGGTTTAATGGCAGCCACTATTCCTGCATCTTTAATTTCAGGAAAATTAGGACGAAAACGAGGGTTCAGTATCGGTAATGTGGTTGGCATTACAGGGGCGAGCCTTGCAACTTACGCTTTATCTCAGCAAAATTTCTATCTGTTTTGTTTCGCCACGTTCTTACTTGGGATAGGTATTGGTTTTGGTACGCTTTATCGTTTCGCTGCTATCGAAGTGTGTGATGAAAATGCACGACATCGCGCAATTTCTATATCGATGGCTGGTGGCGTTCTTGCTGCAGTACTCGGGCCTAACTTAGCGATCATGTCTCAACAATGGTCAGCAGATGGCTTGTACATTGGTGCTTTTGCTTCTTTGATTGGGTTGAATATTCTTGCGTTACTCATCTTACAAACCATTCAGTTTCCTAAAGCCTCTTTTAATAGTCAGGCTCCCAAAGCCGATCCTTTAGGTGTGATCGTTAAAGCACCGAACTTTATTGGTGCGGTCTTTGCAGCCATGGTTGCTTACGCTGTAATGAACATTTTGATGACTGCAACTCCATTGGCAATGATTGGCTGTGGTTTTGACTTTACTAAAGCTGCTGGCGTGATTGAGTGGCACGTGTTGGGGATGTTTGTACCTGCATTTTTTACCGGATCACTTATCGAGAGGTTTGGCTCAAGAATGATGATCTTGGCGGGCGGGATTCTGTTCGTCGTCTGTATCGCGATTAACATTCATGGAGAATCTATTTGGCACTTCAGAGCGGCCTTGGTTGTGCTTGGTGTGGGTTGGAACTTCATGTTTATCGCGGCAACAGGTTTGTTTAGTCAGTCCTACCAATCGCAGAATAAAGCTAAGGCACAAGCGTTTAATGAATTTATTGTCTTTGGCTGTGTGACTATTACAGCGATGCTCTCTGGCTGGCTAGAATCGACCGCAGGGTGGCAGAACCTCAACATCTACGTATTACCATTCGTGTTAGCTGTTATCTTGCTGTTCGTATTTAGTGCTCGTAAATCGCGTATTCAAAAGCAGCCTGTGTAATGGCTCATCGAATGGTGGTTCAGTAAATTCGTTACTGTGATTAGAACCCTAGTATCTCGAACTGCGACCAATAAAAAGCCCTACCAAATCGGTAGGGCTTTTGCTTACGGCTTAAATAATAACGTTTCCTTAAAACTGCTGTCTTGGCTCATGCTCGAAGACAACAGTGCTTAAGCTTGCTTGTAAGTACGTGTGATAGAGCCGCGTACTTATTTTTATGGTCTATCGTTTAAAACCTAAAACCTAAAACCTAAGACCTAAGATGAGCTACAGGTCGACCAAAATTGTCTTAGTCGTAATCCCACCTTGGTCATCGATTATCTTCAGGGTCACCTCGTGCTTTCCGTATGAAGGGAAGATAGAAGTGAATGTGCGACCTCGTTTCACCTTTCCGTTTGGAAGTGTCCACTCGGTATCAACAATACGACCATCGCTATCTGAACTTGTTGACCACATGGTTACCCAACGACCTAAGTGAATGTACTTTGCACTCGCTTCTGGAAGGGCGTTTGGAGATTCAACACTCACTACGGAGCTGAATGAATCGGTAGCACCTTTGTCGTCAACAACAGTCAAGCTCACCGTGTATTCACCGGCTTGTTCGTAAGACCAAGTTGGTGCCACTTCGTTACTTGTTGTGCCGTTGCCAAAGTCCCATAGATAACTGGTGATCTCGCCATCTTGGTCAGAACTGAAGTTACGTGCAGACACGTTCAGGCCAGTAACATTAAGCTCAAAGTTCGCAGTAGGGGCGACGTTGTGTTGGCTTACTTTCGATAAGCGAACCACGCCGTATTCGTTGTTGTCACTCTGATTCACAATATCAACGGCTAAACCAAACTCCGTCAGGATACGTCCTGAATCAGGCGCTTGAGGAGACGTGTAGTCTTGGTCGTCAGAGAAGCTAGCGTTACCAAGCAAACTGGTATCTTCAAGTACATCATTGTCGCTGTTCACAAGACGCATTGGGGTATGATCTTTGAGTGAGAATGCAGCGTCACGCACTTGGAATCGAGTTTGAGCGACTTCTCCGGAATTCGCCCACACCATGGCATTTTGGTCAGCATCCACAACACCTAACCAACCTTCGCCAGGGTGCTTACCTACCCAGTTGTCGGTGAGGGATTCATCTACGTACCAAATAATGAGACCCGGTTCGAATGAAATGATCTGGCCCATGCGTTTGATGTTCGCAAGACCTTCATCAACATCCGTATGGCTGCGCCATTGCAGCAAATAATAGTGTTGTGCTTGGTGGAAACCATTACTCAGCTTGTAGCCATTTAGGGCAAAGGTAGAGTTGCTTTCACCATCGTCTATTTCGGTCACTTCACCATCAACGACCACACTGAGGTTATCCAGATAGAAGCCTTCCATCGCCAAGCCACCATCGGTGATGTACTCAAATGACAGTTCTATTTCTTGGCCTACCCATTGTGAAGCGTCAAACTCAGCGTCAATCCACCCGCCAGATTCGCCGCCAATAGCAGGAACGAGGCCAGTATTGTATGGGTCATCCATTGAGGTGATGTTGCCAGCTATTGCTTGTCCATTCACAAGCACGCGAGCGAAGTCGTAGTCTTTCTCAATTTCATACCACGTTTTGAACGAAAGCAATGCAGAATCACCGGCTGGAATCACCAACTTGCGTGTCATGCTGTTTTTCAGGTCATCGCCTTTTTGAGAGTGGAATGAATACTCTCCCTCAAAGGGTTTCAGACTTTCAATTTGCTTTTCAGGAAGATCGACCTTAATCATGTTCGGACGGCTGTTATCCGTTGTTTGGAACAGTGTATAAACTTGTGGGTTGTCTTCTAGGTCATCAATCGAGATTTGATCATCGTTAACCCAGCGACCACCAATCGATTTTTGTAGGAAGTGCTTTGCCCAAGAGCTGAATGCCGTTGGTTGTGTGCCACCAATTTTGCCAGCCCAGCTGCCTGAAGACATGATTGACCAGTAAGAAACCGGTTCACCTTTGCCTGTGTATTGCGTGTCGTACTCGTCTGGTAAGCCTAAATCATGGCCATATTCGTGAGCACAGACACCGGCTGCGGCATCAATCGGTTGAATGGTGTAATCAAAGGCCGCGTATTGGCCACCAAAGCGATCGGGAAGAGAGCTAGAGGTACCTTCAAGCACATGTGTGCGACCAAGGTTGAATCGGTGAGACCAGATAGCATCAGGGCCTAATACGCCACCACCGGCTTCTTCGCCAACAGATGCGTGGAATACCATTAAGTGATCAATTACACCATCGGGTTCACGGAAGTTTCCGTCACCATCGTAATCGTAACGATCTTCAATATCGTAATCGGCTAGGTTGATGCTAGGATCTTGAGCCAGTTGATTCAACGCTTCGCGAACTAGTTCTTGTGCGTTGAGATCGTTGTCGGTCGTCGGGGAGTTACCACCATAGAAAGACGCAGGCTTAGAGGCGCGATACCAACCAGCAGCTTGACCTGCAACGCTGTAACTGTCACCCGATTCGCTTTGGTAATACTGACGCATCGAGATTAGGTTTTCGCCGTTTGGCCCTGTGTAGCCAGAGTTTGAAAACAGCAACTCTTGATAATGTTCTGGGTTGTAGCTCTCGTAGAGCATTTGGGTGTGCTCTTCGGTCAGCTTGTTGTCATCCCAGTTCAAGTCAGGGAAATCCACCAATAGAGCCAGTACTTTATCGGTACGCTTGGTGCCCACCTCTAAAGCAAAGACACTCGCTTTTTTAACACCGGATCCTTTTTCGATGGCTTTGAGTATTTTCGCTCGTTGCTCAAGTGCTTTTTTACCGAATTGAGCGTCGCCTTTAAAACCGGAATTGATCTTATTTTTTAAGTAACGGTCAAGTGCGTTGTGTTTTTCCACATCGGTTGCATCTTGGTCTACTAAGCCTTGTCTAACTAGCATTTCAATGAGTTTATCTTCATTGACAACGCCTAAATCAATAGGTGTTTTTGCATAACTACTGACGCTAAATAGAGTAAGCATTGCTGAAGCCAACAATGTTTTTCTCATCATTTTCATTGTATTTCCTTTTTATATTTCCATGTCGATATCAGTATCAACTGCCTTATTCGAATCAGTTGTCCGAGTCTGGCCTAATACACTCTTGTGGTGTCTTATTTAACTGACGTGTGTGTGCTGTATGTTTCGTACTTTCTATCTCTTTTATACTTTCTATCTCTTTTATACTTTCTATTTCTTTTGTATTGGTTGTCTCTTTTCTATTTTTTGAATCAAACGGAGTGCTCTTTACTTTTTTGGCGTTTAGATAGATACGCAAAGCTTCTTGATTGCCCTCATAGGTTAAGCCAGGGCAGATAACGCCTCGTTCAATCAATGACTTCAGCAATAGTTCGTCGTTCTCAATAGTGGAAGCCTGTGACAGTGAGGAAAAAATGAGAACCATTAAAGCCATTGTTTTGTGTGACATTCTTATATCAAGCCATCAGTTTTGATTATGTAACAAAATATATTTATAAAATTAACCAATCAAATGAATAATCATTACAAATCATTATTCGTTCCGGTTTCAACATTAAGAGTTAATATCAAATAAGGATGGTTATTTATTTTATTGTCAGCTATTTAATGCGTTTTGTTGAATGAATAGCTGATAGTTTGGTTTTTTAATAACATTGGTTGGTAAGTGTTTATTATCTTGAGACCGCTTTATACAAGGTGTGGGGTGATAAATAATAAGATACGTGTTTTATTATCTGTGTTTAAAAATTGCATTTAATAATTGAGTGTTTAGTAAATACACATACTGAAATTATTTTCACTCTAAATATCAATAATTGGGGTGTTGAGAATAATTTTCAGTGTTTCAAGGGCGTGAAATTTAACAATAGCGGAGGTGATAGGAGCACCAAGTCGTAAAAAAGAGCCCGTACTTGAGCTCTTTTCCTTTTATTCTCGTTGGCGATTTACTTATGACTGAGAGACATCACGATAAAAATAACGTTCACAAGTACGTGGATTCATGCGCTTAATGACGTTTGATATTAAGGCGATAACTAGCACTGAGAATACTAACCTTCCCCAAAATATGGTGTAAAAATCAGCCCCAATTAACATGATCAAAAGTGTATCTTCAATCAAACTGTGGAGTAGATTGAGCAGCATGATTGCAGTGAATACATCCCTCGCCGAGATATGTCCCTTTTTAGCTTCATTGATCAATAAGCCGCCGCCAAACGAAAGACCAAGCGTGATTCCAATAATGGTTAGGTTAGTCGCGTCCTTGCTGATTCCGAGTAGTATCAAGAATGGTCTTAACAATATTGCCATGAGCTTTTCAACGCCTAGAATTTTTAAAATCTTGAGTAGCAGTAATAGTGCTGAAATCACCATGAAGATGACGGCAAAGCTCTTTAGCTGCTCAATAGCCCATCCAAGATAGCTCGTGTCTCCAGATACTTCAGGCTGCCAAAGCACGGTTGCTGGGTAGTTGAGCAAATCCCCGTATTGATAACCGAGATTGAGTAACCATGCCAGCACCAAGCTACCACCGACTCTCACTGATAGGGTAGCCAGCCAACTCACACCCGCCTTTTTAGCTATTGCACCCTCAATCGGTAATGAATGCGCTAGTAGCATCATGCTGCCTAAAACCGAGGCTTGAGCAACCGTTAAGGGAGCATCGGAATTAATAAGAATAATCAGCCCCGCATAGATGTTAGTGAGTATGGTTGTTGCCCATACCAAGCCCATTTCTTTCGGTAATCCGACGCTTTCCATTATTGGGCTTAGCCATTCGCTAAGAATTACGACGCCGCCAAGTTCTTCAACGACCTTTATCACGATGATGATTGGAATCATGATTCGGAAAAGAGTCGAGGTGACATCGAAAATCTCTCTGAGGAGTTCTTTAAAAAATTGATAGATTGATTTCATAGTTACGACCATGGTTCGATTGTTTGGAATGAGAAGATCTTACCTTGATTGTTGTGATGGTTATTTCAAAATCCACATCAATATTCGACTCGAATTTTTTATTTGTCGTAGTATTCGAAATTATTGGCCACGAAATTAGAGCTTTGAGAAATTATGGAAATTGATCGTATAGATAGGAATATTCTCGTTGAACTGCAGAAGAACAACCGAATCCCCAACCTCACATTGGCTGAGATGGTTGGGTTATCGCCTCCGGCTTGCTTAAAGCGAGTGAAACGATTGAGAGAGGAAGGCGTGATTGTGAGTGATGTGTCTATCATCAACCCAGAACTTACAGGCAGTAAGATGACTTTGGTTGTGTCCGTAGAAATGGAACGAGACCGAGGGGATATTTATCAGATCTTTCGCCATTCTATTTCTAAGGCGTCAGAGGTCACGCAGTGCTATCAGATATCGGGCAGTTTTGACTTCATGTTGATTGTCACGGTCAAAGACATTCAAGCCTACGAAGATTTTGTTGAACGAGTACTGCGCAAAGATTTAAACATTCGCAAGTTCCATACCTCTGTTTCTATGAGAACCGTGAAATTTACCACTGCAGTTAACTTAGATGAGTCATGACCGCTAATTTGAGAAGAGAAGAGAAAAGACGTGAAGCTTTGAGCTTTGTGAGGTGTCAGGCGTATTTTTGTATAAATAGCAGGCATTTACATAAAATGTGACGTTCACATTTTGTCATAACTTTAATAATTGTATATATTCCTCGCCTAAAACAATAATTAACAAAAGTTAATATAAATGACTGTCAGTTCATCTTCTCAATCTCGTGAAACGCTTCTAAGCGAAAACGAACAACTTGTCTCGACTACCGACCTTAAAGGTGTGATTACTTACAGTAATGATGCTTTTTGTCGCATCGCAGAATACAGCCAACAAGAATTGCTAGGGCAACACCACAATATCGTGAGGCATAATGATATGCCGAAAGCGGCTTTTGCCGATATGTGGGTTAACCTAAAGCAGGGTAAAGCGTGGCGCGGTATCGTAAAAAATAAAACCCAATCTGGTGGTTACTACTGGGTTGATGCTTACGTTACCCCTATTTATGATGGCGGGAAGGTGAGTGGCTACCAATCGGTTCGTGTTAAGCCTAAAAACGAATGGGTACAAGTCGCGGATAAGGCTTACCAAAGCTTATTGAAGGCTGAGAAGTCGGGTCGTCAATGGTCGTTACAGATCAGTGACAGTGTTCGTTACGCAGTGTTACTCGGTTCTTTAGCTGCCCCTTTGATTTCAAACCTAATCGAAGTAGGGCAAGTATCGCAATGGTTATTGAGCTTACTTCCTGTTTCCGCATTAGCATTGCTTTTCCGACAAGAGCTCATTGATACTCCATTGCAGTTAAAAAAGCTGCAATCTAAATTCGATAGTGTCAGTCGCCTTGTCTATTCAGGCAATAGTCAGTTCTCTATTGCCGATTTCCATCTGAAGTTGCTGTCTGCTCGAATCAGAACAGTGTTAGGCCGTATGACAGACTCAGCCAAGCCACTGCAGGATTTGGCGGACAACCTGAATGCCACGTCATTTGAAGTATCAGAAGCCTTAGACCAACAAACAAAAGACATCCTTCAAGTACGAGAGGCGACTGAAGAAGTTGAAGTAACCGCGAATGAAGTGTCATCTCGTACCGAAGAAGCGCATCAAATTGTCGACGTTACTCTGCAAACCTGTGCGGGTGCGAAAGAGAGTATTAATCAAACACACCGTAACCTCGAAAGCTTGGCTTCACAGGCTGAAAAGGCGACTCAAACGACTTACCAATTGAGCGACCAAGCGCAAAGTGTCAGCAAGATAATGGAAGAGATTGGTGGAATCGCCGAACAGACCAACTTATTGGCACTAAACGCAGCAATTGAAGCGGCTAGAGCGGGCGAGCAAGGGCGAGGCTTTGCGGTGGTTGCCGACGAAGTACGTGCACTATCGGGTCGCACGTCAAAGGCGACGGTTCAGATCAAAGAGAGTATCGACACCATGCTAGCGACGATTGAAGGCTGGCAAAAGGATATTCTGGCGAACCGAGAGCAAACGGACGCGTGTGGGGATGTGGCGAAGGTGAGTGCAGAGCGCTTGTCTGAAGTCGAAACCTTAATGCAATCGATGAACGATTTGATGCAGTCGGTTGAAAGCTCCGCGCATAAACAGCGTCAGCTATCGAGTGATGTAAACCTGCATATGCAGTCTATCGCGTCGACCGCCGAGCAAAACTTAGTGGCAACGCATTCCGTGAAAGATCACTCCACTGAGCTAAAAGAGCAAGTGAATGAGTTCTATCACTTGGCGAAGCGCTTCGAAGAGAAATAACCGTTAAAGACAAGCTGAATGAGAGATAAGAGAAAGCCTTGCGAAATTTGCAGGGCTTTTTTATAAGTTAGTATTATCGGTTTGTAAATCTTTGAAACAAAAATAGAACACCGTTCAATTACCGTTGAGTTACACTTCTAACATCCTAATCAAATTTTGAGTTACCGAGATGCGCCCCCTTATTTTTACCGTTTTTTGTTTCAGTCTTATGAGTTTCCCAAGCTTAGCTTCAAAGGGTTCTCACTATCTCTATACGGGATATCAGAATACACGAGTCAGTGACGATGGCTTTCAAGATTACTTTGAAGGTTCTTACAATAACTCAGGCAGTAAGCAACTTTACGGCGGCTATTTCGGGGGGAATTATGCTGTAACGGATTCTCTGTTTGTTGGTTTCGACTCTTCGAAGACCACACGATCTTCAACGACTTTGTCCGATATGTCTATTCAATTGGGTTGGTACCAGTCGATCACTCAACAGGTTGAACTGTACGCTTCTGTAGGCGTTAACTGGGTGAAACCTAAGAGACGCTCTTCGTGCCGAAATGATAGCATTCTTGACCCATGTAACAGGGAAACCAGTAAAAACTACGATGAAGGGTTTATCGGTGAAGTAGGCTCTGTGGTTTCGATTAACGAACGTTGGTCGCTACAACCGTTTTACAGTTATACAGATACCTATGAACATGGTTTAAATAGCTTGGGGGTTGTTAGTTCGGTTAAGATTATCTCATGGCTTGCCGTTGATGCAGGTTATGACTACACCTATAGCAAAAACCTAAAGCAAAACACCGTTAGAGTCGGTGCGCGGTTTAGCTTCTAGTCTTTAGTCTCTAACAGACAACAGATACAAAAAAGCCCCGCATTTTTATACGGGGCTTTCAGTATGCATCAACCCATTTAAGGGTGAGGCAATTTAATCAAGACTAAGCAAGAATCTCTTTCGCTGTGTTTACTACGTTTTCAGTAGTGAAACCAAACATCTTGAATAGCTCGCCTGCTGGTGCAGATTCGCCGAACGTTGTCATGCCGATGATCTTGCCACCGAAGCCAACGTACTTGTACCAGAAGTCAGCGATGCCAGCTTCTACTGCGATACGTGCTGTTACGTCAGCTGGAAGCACAGACTCACGGTATTCAGCGTCTTGCTTATCGAAAGCGTCAGTTGCAGGCATAGATACTACGCGCACCGCTTTACCTTCAGCTGTTAGTTCAGCAGCAGCGCTAACCGCTAGCTCAACTTCAGAACCCGTTGCAATGATGATTAGCTCTGGCTTGCCAGCACAATCTTTCAGGATGTAACCACCCTTAGCGATGTTTGCTACTTGCTCAGCGTCACGATCTTGTTGTGCTAGGTTTTGACGAGAGAAGATAAGTGCAGAAGGACCATCTTTACGCTCGATTGCCAGTTTCCAAGCAACAGCAGACTCAACTTGGTCACATGGGCGCCATGTGCTCATGTTTGGAGTCAGACGTAGAGATGCGATCTGCTCAACCGGTTGGTGAGTAGGACCATCTTCGCCTAGGCCGATAGAATCGTGCGTGTAAACTTGGATGTTCTGAGTCTTCATCAGAGCAGCCATACGCATTGCGTTACGTGCGTATTCCATGAACATTAGGAACGTTGCGCCGTATGGTACGAAACCACCGTGCAGAGCGATACCGTTCATGATAGCCGTCATACCGAATTCACGTACACCGTAGTGGATGTAGTTACCAGAGAAGTCATTTGCTTCAAGAGACTTAGAACCAGACCACATAGTCAGGTTAGAAGGCGCAAGGTCAGCAGAGCCGCCCATGAATTCAGGTAGCATAGCACCGAAAGCTTCTAGTGCATTTTGAGATGCTTTACGTGATGCGATGTTTGCTGGGTTAGCTTGAAGATCAGCGATGATTGCCGATGCTTTCTCTTCCCATTCAGCAGGAAGATCACCGTTTACGCGGCGTTTGAATTCAGCTGCCAGCTCAGGGTATGCTGCTTCATAAGCTGCAAGTTTCTCGTTCCACGCTGCTTCCTTAGCTGCGCCTGCTTCTTTCGCATCCCACTCTGAGTAAACTTCCGACGGAATTTCAAAAGGACCGTGCTCCCAACCTAGTTGCTTACGAGTTGCTGCGATTTCATCAGCGCCTAATGGTGCACCGTGACAGTCGTGCGTACCTGCTTTGTTTGGAGAACCAAAGCCGATTACAGTTTTAGTACAGATTAGAGTAGGACGAGGATCCGCTTTAGCTGCTTCGATAGCTGCGTTGATAGCGTCAGCATCGTGACCATCAACTGCTGGGATTACGTGCCAGCCGTAAGCTTCAAAACGCTTAGGCGTATCGTCAGAGAACCAACCTTCAACTTCGCCATCGATAGAGATGCCGTTGTCATCCCAGAAAGCAACCAGCTTACCAAGACCTAGCGTACCTGCTAGAGAACATGCTTCGTGAGAAATACCTTCCATCAGACAGCCATCACCCATGAATGCATAAGTGTAGTGGTCTACGATGTCGTGGCCTTCTTTGTTGAACTGTGCTGCTAGCGCTTTCTCAGCCATCGCCATACCAACAGCGTTAGTGATGCCTTGACCTAGAGGACCAGTCGTTGTTTCTATACCTGGTGCGTAGCCGTACTCTGGGTGACCTGGAGTCTTAGAGTGCAGTTGACGGAAGTTCTTAAGGTCTTCAATTGAAAGCTCGTAACCTGCTAGGTGAAGCAGAGAGTAAATCAGCATAGAGCCGTGGCCGTTAGACAGGATAAAACGGTCACGGTCAGCCCACTCTGGGTTTGACGGGTTGTGGTTTAGGTGAGAGCGCCAAAGTACTTCAGCGATGTCAGCCATGCCCATAGGTGCGCCAGGGTGACCAGAGTTTGCTTGTTGTACGCCGTCCATGCTTAGAGCACGGATCGCGTTAGCTAGATGTTTGCGGTTCATAATTGCTTCCAAAATTGATTCGAAATTAAAAATTCGTGGATAGATGTAAAAGAGGAACGAAATTCGTTCCTCTTATTTATTCAGTAGTGATTACAGCTTAGCTGCGATCATGTCTTCTAGTTTGCCTTGGTCAACGGCGAAGTTGCGGATGCCTTCAGCTAGCTTCTCTACAGCCATTGGGTCTTGGTTGTGATCCCATAGGAACTCAGCGTGAGTCATTGCAGCAGGACGCTCTTTAGTACCGTTAGAGTCGATTAGCTTCTCTACTACTTCGCCTTCAGCTGCTTCTAGGTCAGCTAGAAGTTGAGGAGCGATAGTTAGACGGTCACAGCCAGCAAGTTCAAGGATCTCGCCGATGTTACGGAAGCTTGCGCCCATAACAACAGTCTTGTAACCGTGCTCTTTGTAGTAGTTGTAGATGTCTGAAACAGAGATTACGCCTGGATCTTCTGAAGCTTCGAAATCGCGACCTTCTTTCGCTTTGTACCAGTCCATGATGCGACCAACGAAAGGAGAGATTAGGAATACACCCGCTTCAGCACAAGCGCGAGCTTGAGCGAAAGAGAATAGAAGCGTTAGGTTACAGTTGATGCCTTCTTTCTCTAGGATTTCAGCAGCACGGATGCCTTCCCAAGTAGAAGCCAGCTTGATAAGAATGCGGTCGTTAGTGATGCCAGCGTCGTTGTACATTTTGATAAGTTGACGAGCTTTAGCAACGCTGCCTTCCATGTCGTAAGAAAGACGAGCATCTACTTCAGTAGAGATACGGCCAGGTACAACGTTAAGGATTTCTTTACCGATGCTCACGTTAAGCATGTCACAAGTGTCTTGAACTTGTTGTGCTTTATCAGCGCTTTGCGCTTTAGCGTATTCGATAGAAGCATCGATTAGAGGTGCGTACTCAGCAATTTGAGCGGCTTTAAGAATTAGAGATGGGTTAGTTGTTGCATCTTCCGGAGTGTACTTGCTGATAGCTTCGATATCGCCAGTGTCAGCTACAACAGTTGTTAGTTTACGAAGTTGCTCTAATTTATTGCTCATTTTGATCATCCTATGTATCGCAGAACACCCCTTTAATGGGAGAGGTGTGGGCATTTGCAAGCGAACTAATGAAGTTCCTCATGGTTGTACCAGTGAGCCTAACTTACATTAATTTAAATTTTTCTCCGAACGAACATTTGCACAGAACATTTGTTCGCTCGATGAGTAAATGATGTAGCCATATTTATCCGATCTAGCCCCAAAGTCAACGGTAAATAGTGCTGTATGGTGACTTCAGTCAAATATATTTCGCTCTAGTAATCATGGGGTATGCAAGCAAACGTTTAACGAACAAAGTGAGGTGAATTAATCAACAACAAAACTATGGTTATGATGCTGAGCAAATGTTCCTTGTTGTTACATATGTTCAGAGTGTAAGCTTGTGTATCACTTACTGAGCTCTCCTATATTAGGAAGTACAGCAGGTAAAATAATTGTTAAATATTGGTTGAGTGGTATATGAGTAAGAATATCCAAGATGTTTCCGAAGAAAACACTGATCTCCTCACTGAAGTAGCCGTTGCTTACTATCAAGATGGCGCTACACAAGAAGAGATCTCTAAAAAGTTCTCTATCTCTCGTGCAAAGGTTGGTCGAATGCTCAAGCAAGCCCGCGATGAAGGGATTGTCGAGATCACCGTGAAATACCACCCCGTCTTTAGTGCGAAGATCGAGCAACGTTTGATCGAACGATTTGGTGTAAAGCGTGCTCTTGTGGCACTAGACCAACCGAATGAAGAGAAGCAGCGATTACAGGTTGCTGGTTTAGTGTCTAACTATCTTACCAGTACACTGAAAAACGGCATGGTGGTGACAGTAGGCCAAGGTCGAAACGTATCGTCAGTTGCTCACCACACTGGAGTCATTACACCACGTGACTGTAAATTCGTATGTGGTATCGGCGGCATTCACCCAAGAGGCGGTATGTTCAACGCTGACCATATATGCAGACAGCTAGCTAAGAAGTACGGCGGATCATCTGAAACCTTGTACGCGCCTGCTTATGCTGAAAACAAAGCACAAAAATCCGCGTTCATGGAAAACAGTACTGTTAAGCAAACACTCGATCTAGCTCGTAAAGCGGATGTCGCATTAGTGGGTATCGGTGATATGAGTGAAAACAGCTATATGGTCGACTTAGGCTGGTTTACCGCGGGTGAGGTAGTACAGTCTCGTTTACTACAAGGTGTCGTCGGTGACTTTGCGGGTTATGACTTTTTCGACGTACACGGCAAAGCAGCAAACACAGTAATGAGTGATCGAGTCATCGGCTTAGGTTTGGAAGAGTTTCGTCCTATCGCTGAAGTAATCGCCATTGCTGCCGAGAACAGTAAGCCATTAGCTCTGTTAGGTGCGTTAAGAACTGGCGTGGTTGACGTGATTGCGACCAGTGTAAGTAATGCATTAACGGTACTTAACTTGGATGAGCAGATGAAGCATGTTGAATTGATTGATAAAAACTAAAGAGAAGACAAAGGAGATATACTTTATTGTCCTATCCCTTGTTGTTCTTACGAAAATGAGCTTCATTCGTTACTAAAACGGGAATCTATCTAGGTTCCCGTTTTGCATTTCTGTTTATAATTTAGATGTAAAACACTGATAAAATTAACTTTATTATAGTCAGGGTGACCTCTAACCTATTGAAATACTCTGTTCTAAATTGAGCTTGAATAAGTCGATAAAGGAACGGGTCTTTTTTGATAAAGAATTGGCAGACGGGTAGAGCATAGTTAAGCTCAATTTTGGGAAAACAACATCGGGTAATACATGTACTAGGCTCGAATCGTCAACCGAACGTGTCAGGTATATATCAGGTAGAAAAGCAATACCGCGGTGTTGTAAGGCTAACTTGAGTAAGAGGTTTAGGTCATCAGATTTTAAGTGTATTTTAATGGACTTATCAAGAAAGTCTGCACTGTATCTATTGGATAAAATACGATGGAGTTTCAGGTCATTTAACGTATCACAGAATGGGTGAGATTCTAGGTATTTTTTGGTCGCTACGAGCCGAGAACCGTACTGCAGTACGTTAAACTGAATATAACTATCATCAATGACTTCAACAACATTAGGTAGTATTTGTAGATCAAAACCATATCGTTTTAAATCTACACTGTCTTGGTGATTTTCAATTTCTATTTGTACGTTGGGAAATTGTGCTGAGTAGTCATCAATAGTTGAATTAAAGATGCTTGAGCTCATCAAAGCCGAAGGAATCGCAAGACGTAAAAGACCATTAAAATCTCTCTGGCTCTCCTGTAAAGCTTCTACTCCTTGTTCGATATGATAAACCTGCTTAGCCACCAATTCGTAAAAATGTCTCCCAGATTCTGTCAATTCAATATTGCGTGTCGTGCGAATAAGCAACTCTGAACCCAACGAAAATTCTAAAGCTTTTAGGCGACGACTGACCTTGGAACGCTGCATATCGTTTGCTTTAGCTGCAGCACTTATTCCGCCATGAAGTACGACTTGTGAAAAAAGTCGGATATCGTCAAAATTTGCTTTCATTGTCCTATTTTTAGCTCAAATGGGGGCTTTTTATGAGCATACCAGAATGACCTTGTTATGACTATAATTGCACAAAATCTATAGGCTTAGGATAAATCATGCAGCAAAAGCAAGTATTTCAACGCGTCATGAAAATTTTGGGTAGCGTGTTTATTGTCTCGTTTGTGTATTTAATTGTCGCTGATCGTCGAGCTCCTTTTACGACAGAGGGACGTGTTTATGGTCAAGTTGTGCAAGTCGCGCCTGAAGTGACTAGCAGGGTCACAGAAGTCCTCGTCAAAAACAACGAAGCGGTAGAAAAGGACGATATCTTGTTTGTTCTTGACCCTGGTAAATATGTTATAGCACTAGAGCAAGCTGAACTCGCATTGAAAGCAGCTCAAGAGCAGGAAAGATCTCTATACGCTCAAAAGAAGATGGCGATGGCCAGTATCTCCAGAGCTGAAGCAGGCTACGAAAACGCGCGTGCAGATTACCAACGAGTTGCTGAGCTTGCTAAGAGCCAAGCCGTATCAAAATCGAATTTGGATAATGTGTTCAAGCAGTATCAAGTGGCAAGTTCAGTTCTTGAAATTGAGCAACATCATCTTGGTACTTTAGTTGCGCGCTTAGGAGAGCCGGGTATACCAACAACAGATGTCTTGTTAGCTGAAAACCGTGTAAGACAAGCAAAGCTTGATTTGACTAATACGACGGTACGTTCACAAAGTGCGGGGGTAGTGACTAACTTGCGTTTAGAAGTTGGCGCAATGGCGAACGCGAATATGCCGCTGATTACTTTAATCTCTGACGGTTCTATGTGGGTCGCTGCAGACTTCAGAGAAAAGTCAGTCGCTCACGTACAAGAACGTTATCGAGCGCTGGTTACGTTTGATGCTCATCCCGGGAAGATCTTTGACTACAGCGTAGCGAGTCGAGACTTAGGTGTCGCTTCTGGACACCAAAATCCAAATGGTACATTGACTCAGATTGAAGGGAACAACCGTTGGGTACGAGATGCACAGCGCACTCGAATTAACCTACAAAGCGATGATGCACTGCCAAGCCCGTTATTCGTAGGTTCGCGCGCAACGCTTGCTTTATATTCAAACGACAACCGTTTTTGGCGATTCGTAGCAAAAACGCGTATCCGTTTGATTAGTTGGTTTCATTTCATCTATTAGGCGGTTGCGATGAAGACATTTCGAATATGGTTTGGTTGTTCTTTTGGTCTGGCTGTTAGTATGGCCATGGGTTGGGAGCTGGGTTTCTTGGCAATTTTGCTGCCTCTTTTTGTCCTTAGTATCAGCGATAGCTTGAACTTGCCATTGTTACTGATCATTTTCGTCAGTGCTATTTGGTCAATCATTCAGGCCAATGTGTTGTGGGGAGTCTTAGGTAGCTATCCCCTTATTTTACTGACTGCTGTGGCCGTGATGTTCTTGTTTAAATGTATCGCCATGACAAAAAAGCAGACCTTTGTCGTCGGTTATATGGGCTTAATTGTTGTCTCTATATTACTGCATCTAAGTAGCTATGACTTTATCGATGTCGAGCAGATCTCTATTACCATTGGGGTTTATTGCTTATTGAATATTGTTATCTGTTCAATAGCGTATTGGCTCTTTCCTGATCCGATTTGTGAGGAGCAATATCAGCAACGGCAAGAGGTACATCAACAACAGCAAGATCAACCCGCTGATAATCTGAAAGGTGAGGTAGAACTCCCTATTCAGTATGACGTCACGCAAATTATGGTGATTTGGGTTGTCGTGATGCTATCTTTTATTGTTTTCCAAGTCGTCGATCTGTATGACTCATCAGCGGCTTACGCATCAATATTGGTGATTTTAGCTCCTTTAACTTGTGCTGGCGCGGTCGATATGGCCAAAGTGAGAGTGATTGGCACTGCCGCAGGATGTGCTGCAGGCTTAGTGGTGCAGTTAACATTAGGGCAATGGTACGCAAATGCATTTTTATACTGGCTTTTATTCACGGTTGCGATGGGACCATTTTGTTATTGGCACACACAAGGCAAGCTCAAGTCGGCATTAGCATCTTCTGCGATGGCTTCATTAACGGTGCCGTTGACAACCGTGCTTGTTCCCGGTGAACAAGATGCCTTTTTCTCGATTTTATATCGATTTAGCTCTATTTTTATCGCTGTAGTGATCAGCGCTCTATTTATCTTATTGATGCAGAAAATACTCGAGTATAAGGTGGTAAATCGTGCTGTATAAGCCGCCTGAAAGAGACACAGCATTGATGACACCAAAACCTGCGTTGTTCATTATCGTAATATTCGTGTTGTTGGTATCGGGTTGCGCCTATACACCTGAACGTAACGTCTTATTAAATTCCGAGCAGTTAAACCCCTTAGACACGCCGGGTTTGAGGTTTTGGGATGAGTCCGTCATCTCGACTGATAATTACGACTTTAGTCACGCTATAGAATCTCTTGTTGAACACAGTAACAAGTCCGGGCAGGCAAACCATCTTGCGCTGTCAGGGGGTGGGTTTAATGGGGCTTTCTCCGCGGGCGTTTTGAACGCATGGAGTGAAAGTGGAACTCGACCCGAATTTGATGTTGTTACAGGTGTATCAACGGGTGCGATTGTGTCGATATTTGCATTTTTAGGCAGTGAATACGATCAAAAACTGAAGGGTTACTATACGCGAACGACAGCCGATGAAATGTTTAAACGTAACTCAATTTTTCAGTTACCTTTTCGAAATTCAATGGTGGATGTTAGTGGTTTTGAATTCAAAGTCCGTGATGCTGTCGACGCTATAATGGTCAATCAACTTGCTGTTGAGAGAAGCAAAGGGCGGATATTACTTATCGCGACAACAAGCTTAGACAATGAAAAAATGGCGATTTGGGACGTTGGAAAAATTGCCCAGATCGGAACGCCTCAAGCCCAACAGCTGATACAAGATATCATTATTGCGAGCAGTGCCGTTCCTGGGCTATTCCCTGCCACTCGAATTACATTGCCATATCGAGGGGGAATGGTCGACGAATTGCATGTGGATGGAGGTGTTTCAAGGCAAGTCTTTCTTATTCCACAGGGTTTCCAAAAAACCTTTGTTCCCAAAAATATAGAAAAGAACATTTACGTTATACGTAATGGTTTTCTTAAACCTGAGTTTGAAGAGATAGAGAATGGCTTAACATCAGTTTCTTATCGTGCGTTATCAATATTGATTCGTCGTCAAAGTATCGGTGATATAGAGCATATTTATAACTACAGTGAGCGTAACCAAATTGGTTTTAATCTTGCCTATATCGATGATGATTTTTCGAAGGATGATCTAAGTTCATTCAGTTTAGAGTATGTGCAGAAATTGTATGACTATGGGTATCAAAAAACGCTAGATAGTGACTTGTGGCGTAGAAACTTACCGGATCCAGGTTGAGTTATATTTGAATACCTCCATGCTTTTGAGGGGGCATGGCAGTAAATTCACTTTCTTGGTTCATTAGACTCTGAGGTCGCAATAGCCAGGGGTAGAAATAGTGGTGCTATTGGTTAACTTGCGGTTTATGCCAGTTCGACTTCCTTGACTGAGGCTGGAGATAAAAATTCGTACAACTCACCGTAAGGAATAGGACGAGAGAAGTAATAGCCTTGCATTAAGTCACATCCACATGCCTTTAGAATCGCGAAGTGCTCGTTCGATTCTACGCCTTCAGCCAATACCACCATGCCGAAATTCTTACCTATCGCGATGATGTTTTGAACCATGGTAAGAGACTGTTGATCGACTGCAATGTTCTCAATAAAGCTCTTATCGATTTTAAGCTCATCGATAGGGAGTGCTTTCAACATGCTTAGTGATGAATAGCCTGTACCGAAGTCATCTAAAGATATTTTAATATTCTTTTCGTGTAAGGCCTCGAAAATAGGTTTTACTATGTCTACGTCTTCAATGAACAGGCTTTCAGTGATCTCTAATGTTAGACAACTTGCAGAGAGCTGATACTTCTCCAGCGTTGTAAATAAATGCTCAGAGAAAGATCGGTGAGAAAACTGTCGAACAGATATGTTGATCGAAAGTCCGATCTTTTGTTCCGTCGTTCGGTGCAAATGAGCGATCTGCATAATGCTGGACTCAATAATAAAAGTGCCGAGCTTTTGCATTAAGCCAGTGTTTTCAGCCACCGGTATAAAGACATCTGGCGGAACGAAACCCAGCTCGTCATCAATCCAGCGAACGAGTGCTTCTACACCGTGAATACTTTCATCAGCACGGACCAGTGGTTGGAAAACCATGAACAGAGTTTGTTTTTCGATCGCGATACGTAGCCTCTGTTCTACTTTCATTTTGTAGAGGTGAGCGTCTTGCATTTCTGTTGTAAAAATACTGTACGAGTTTTGCTGCTGCTTCGCTTTGTACATCGAAATGTCGGCAGAGCGTAACAGGCTATCTAAATCTTTTCCGTGTTCAGGAAAACGTGCTACGCCAATGCTGCAACCTAACAAGAACTGCGCGCTTTCGACTTCATAAGGTTGAGACAGCACTTCAATAATCCGCTTGGCGAGTCGTTTAATTTCAACTTCATTCGATAAAGGCGTTAAGAATAAAAACTCATCACTGGATTCGCGCACTAAAAGGCTGACTCGAGAGCGGAATCTCATCAAACGTAAAGCGATTTGCTTGAGCACCTTGTCACCGAAGTCGTGTCCGTGGGTATCGTTGACGCACTTGAAGTTATCGATATCGATAAACAATAGTGAGAACGACTCTGACTCATCTTCAATCCATTTACCAATGTTTCTACGCATGTATAAACGGTTGGGTAGAGAGGTTAACGGGTCATGATTCGCTTGGTAGATGAGTTGGCTTCGAGTGCGTTGTTCGTTTTTGGCAATCGATTTTACTAAAAAGTAGAAACCAAATTGAAGAAAAATAAAGGCAACAAAAAGAATGCCAAACTCTTTTACGAATATGACATCGACGTGCGATAGGTCTGTACGGCCGACCACCCAAAGCTTGTAGTCTGGAATGTATTTAGCGCTAACGAGCGAGTGGTATGTGTCGTCACTGATACTGAAAGAGTACGTGTCTTTACCGGTTTTTGCTTCTTTGACACTGACATTTACTTGTTCTAAAAAATTTTTGGTAATGCGTTTCATCAGGTCGTTAGCAACAGGTTTCAAATAGGCGTCAAGAGATTCGATGTCGCTAGAAAAGAACTGACGATAGTTGTCTGTTCTAAGCAAGGTTAGCGTGTTGTAGCTACCTGCGTGTGCGTTGCTTTCAAATACGATCGTACTGTCCAAACGCAAACCCGCAGTCATGACTGCATCGACGTGCTTGCCATCGATTGAAATCGACTTTCTTAGCGGAATTACTAGGCTGTTAAGTGAGTCCTGGAAATAGGTACGTCCCAACACCATTTTTTCGCTAGACATGGCCTCGAGAAATGAATCTCTGGTGTATGAGTCGTTAAGCAAATTATGCTGATCGGATAGCTGTAGGTTCGAGCTAATTGCAAGGTAATCACCTTCAGGATTAAGTAACCCAAATGCGGCTATCGCGGGGTGAGTATCAAGTAGCTTATCTAATATTGGTCGAATCTGGATAGAAGCCGTGCGAGTAAAGTCAGATTGTTGGGCTAACTGGTGCCCAACAACTTCAAGTAGTGCTTCTTGGCTGGTCATCAGCGAGCTAACAGAGCTAGAAAAAAGTTCTACCTGAATGTGCTGTTGCTCCGTGAAATCGTCTCTGTTTGCTTGCCACTTGCTTATGCCCAACACAGCGAAAAGTATCAGGGTAAGAAGTACGATCAGAACATACAGCGACCAGATATTTTTCTTAAATAGAGCCATGAGATGCCTTTTGTTAATTACTACTTAAACAGAGAGCAAGTGACAAACTAGTGGATTGTCAGCGTGATTCATGTAACGAAGGATACAAATATCAATAATGAAAGTATTAATGATTAAATAGTGTAACGACTACGAGCAGAGATTCTTGAGCGAAATATTAGTATTCAGAATTTTGATGACAAATAACCCATGGTTAATCACAGTTTATAGTTAGCAAACAGTCGTCGTTTATAGCAGTAACGCTAATCGAGCTCTGGCTTTAAGCGGAGGTAGCCGTTAGCTACAGAGTAAAAAGCTTACTCCATGAGGTTTTATTCTCACTGTGAATAAGCTTCTTATGCGCACGTAGTATGTTCTAGCAGTAAGATTAACAGTGGTACTAAGTGAAGTTTAATTACTTTTCAGTTATGGCGATAGGTAGCTTCTCGTTAGCGCCCCACTCAGTCCATGAGCCATCGTAAACGCCCATTTCACCTGTATAGCCAGCGAGTTTCGCGGCCAATAATATGATGCAGGCTGTTACTCCAGAGCCACAGCTAAAGAACATAGGTTGAGAAGGGGCGATCTCTATGGTGGAAAATATCTCAATTAACTCTTGTTGAGTTCTTAATTTGCCATCATTTAATACCGGAGCGAACGGTAAGCAAACTGAGTTTGGGATGTGGCCACTGCGTAAACCTTCACGTGGTTCAGGAACTTCTGAATCGAAGCGAGCTTGAGAACGCGCATCGACAATGTTTGCGCTCTTGTTAGTTGAGTAACTTTCAATCTGATGAGCACTTACAAAATAGTTGTCTTGAATATTGCCTTCAAAGTTGCCCGTTTTCACTTCGGTTCGATAGTCAGTCTCTGTCGCGTAACCGGCTTCGATCCACGCTGGTAAACCACCATCTAAGATGTATACGTTGTTGTGTCCCATTGCCATAAACATCCACCACGCACGGGGCGAAGCGAAGGTTCCGGCGTTATCGTAAACCACGATCGTACTGTCTTGATTGATGCCAATTTCTTGTGCACGTATGTTGAAGTGTTTTTCTGTCGGGAACATGTGAGGAAGCAGAGTGTGCTTATTACAAAAGTCTTTGTCGTAATCAAAACGAATCGCGCCAGGAATCATTTGTCCTTTGATCTTTTCTGACTCACTTGGAATCTGAAATTCGATACTGGCGTCGAGGAGGATGATGTTGTCTTTTTCTAGCAAACGTTGTTGAAGTTGTTCTGGTGAGATGAGTGGCTGATTCATTATTGTTATATCCATTCTTGTTGTTATAGCGATTCTTATTGTTAGAGAGATTACTGCTGTTTTAGCGAATACCGTGTTAGAGAGATTACTGTTGCTTTTGCGAATACAGTTGTTGCGTCGATTACTACTGTGCAGCTCGACAGTGGATGAACTGATAACTGCTTTGTCCGGTTATTTGATTGTTTAATGTATCAAGCGCGACCACAGAATCAATAGGGCAGTCTGTGGTTGGAGTAATAGAGACGCGAAATACGTCATTATCTTTTGTCTGAACCGTAAGATAACGCCTGTGTCCATCTAAGGACTGAGTGAGCGTGTTCGAAATTACTTTGGCTTGAATGCGTTGTCCCGTCTCAGATGTTAGCGGGAAATAGGTAAGGGCCAATAGTGCCCCCACACCACACATCAATATAAATAGACCTATTTTAAACTGTTTCATGAGAGTAAGTCTTTGAAGGTTATATTGAAAAATATAAGTGAGATTGGCGGAAAAGTGAATGCTACTAGCTAAGAAAACTGAATTAACCGCTCTTCGGCGAAAACAAAAAAGTGAACATTTCTGCTCACTTTCTACCTACAAAGAATCAATTTTGAATCTGTTTCGTCATAGACCTCGCTGACGACAAGTTACCTGCTGTTAAACGACTTACCTGCTGTTAACGACTTACTGCCAGACAATCTGAGAATTGCCGCTAGAAACCACTTGTTGTAATGGAGGTTGACCATCGTAGAACCAAATCTCTATCAAGAGTGCTTCATGGTTTACCGGTGCTGCAAAGTTCGAGGCGAGCACACCATTGTCTAATGGGCCTGCAATGACTTTACTGGAGTAATCCGGCTTCAAGGTTGAATCATCTCTTGTACTAAATCGGCTATAAACGGTCACAAAAGAACGGTCTGTCGAAATGCTGCTGATGTCGATGTCGAGATCAAATTGTTCAACAGAGCTGTAGTCAAACCCGTCAGGTACCACCAAATCACTCATCGTATAGCTTTGCGCAGCTACCGCACTTGTCGCGGGAAACGGCGAAGGCGTTGCTGTTACCGGAGTCGAAGGGGTTGCAGGTGTCGAGGGTGTAGATGGCGATGGAGTAGATGCACTTCCGCCTCCACCGCCGCCGCCCCCACAACCGGCTAGTACTAATGGAGCTGCAGCTAAAATAACGGCTAGTGACTTCTTCATGTTCCAAGTGCTTTGTACAGACATACGTTTTTCCTCAGAGAGATTGCGACTTGAATCAACGCAATGATTGTCTCGATATTGTTTAGTGTGAATAGTCATAACGTCTCTCCTTATGGTTCGTAACGTTGGTTGTCTGCAGGTGATTGGTACCATGTTTGGTTCGTGTCACCGCCGGATTCTGAGAATTCTTTAAACTCTGGGTAAGCGGTCACAATATCGACGTACTCTAGAGGCCACTCCCATTCTTCATCCGAAGTCACTATTAGCGCCCAAGGGTGGTTTTCTAATGTTTTGAAGTATTTACCTGTTGATGGATTACTGTCATCGACGCCTAATCCAGACTCAAAGAGGTTAGTAGTATCAAAGGCCTCGGTTGGCGCTTGGTCTGGCAAGTGAACCTCCCAGCTGCGCCCTGGATGTAGAGGTAGGTTTTCACCGTGATAATACCCAGGCGTTGCAAAAATGAACGGGTCGTAAGGCATATCGGTCCAACTGCCAGTACTCACACCGTCACCGGCTAAAGTAATACCAATTTGGAATGAGAACTGCTCATCCTCTTTACATCCATTACTGGTGCGGTAGAAGGTACAGCCAGTGCTGATTTTTTCTGTCAGGTCATTGGCGATTACAAATATTGCTTCGCTACGTCCATCTTCTAAGTCGAGGTCAGTGAATACACCGTTGTGTTTCATGTAAGAGTTACCACTACTTACTAAGCTCGGGTCTAAGTTAGGAAGTCGAACAGCAAAACCATTTCTGTACGATGCCCCGACAGCAGCTAACCGTCCGTCGATAGTGGATTTAACTACTTTTCCATCTTTAAGGATCTCGGTAATACGATACATAAGAACAGCATCGTTCATGTCGTAATCTGCTTTGTATGGCCAGTTATCTTCGTACGCGAGCGTTGCGTAGCCAGAAGCACTTGGGAAGTAACGAGCGGTGGCACCATCGTTAAGGACATCGACTTGAATATCGACCACCTCACCAGAGGTTGAACCGCCAAAGTAACTTAGGTTGGTTTGTTGGCTGAATCTAAATCTAGCCCACGTAGTACCGGTAAGCGCGTTGATATCAACATTAAGGAACAGATCGTTTTCACCAGCATCGAGCGCGTAATCTGTAAACACCTGTTCGTTGGCACCATCGAAGCTGCCATCTTGGTTCCAGTCGATCCAAGCTGAAAGGTAACCGGTTGTTGAAGCTTCAATCACAACTTTTGAATCAAATCCGGCTTCAAGTGCGGTTACAAAACCGATACCTCCGTTTGCCCATTCATCATCCACTCCAACGGTTTCGTCTGATTGTGGTGTGACATAACCATCCAAATCCGCATCTGGAGGTGTTGTACCTAACCATGTGATGCCATCAAGTTCATGTCGAGGGCCATTACTTGCTAAAAGAGTCAGGTAGCTATCTGGCGCGTCACCGAAGTCGATATTTGAATCCTCATCAACAACTGGGGCATTAGCACAGCGAGCACCATCGTTTTGGCCAGAAGCTGGGCCATTCGATACAAACTCAACGGCAGGAACAATCCCAGCTGCGATGTTGGCCGCGTTGTCTGGAGATAAGTTGATACGGTATATTTTACCGTCTTGATTTCGAGATACGTAGTAGTAGCCGTTTACATCGAAATAACCTGCGCCGAATGTGCCAGTTTCTCCAGTATCACCGATGTAGGTTTCTGCACCAGTTGTAGGGTTGAAGCTGTACAAACCACCAGAGTTATTGTCGATACCATATAAAGAGCCATCACTTGGGTGGAAGGCAAAATCAGTCAATCTTACAGTTGCTGGGCTTCCTGCGATTTTGTTGACCGTAACAGTTGCATTAGGATCTGAATCGAGAGGGGATAGATCAACAGTGAACAGCCCCTTACCGGTGCGGTAGAGGTAGTAAACATGGTCGTAGACATCGCCTACATAGAAGGTATGGTCGGTTGGTAAGCCGCTAGCGTTAATTACTTCGGCTTGGAAATCCTGGCCAAGGCGCACTAAGCGTTTGTTGGTTGTGTCATAGCCATAGATATATCTGTCTTGAAAGTCGAAACCGACACCATTGATGTTAGCGCTCATTCCCGTGTCGTCTTCCAGCAGAGTTGTTGAGCCGGTCACTAGGTTAACCCCCCAAACTTGCACTGGGGTCGATTGAAAGAGGTAAGCCTTACTAGGGCATGTATCGAAGGGCGCTGCGTTGGCGACCAATGGCGCGCTTAATAGCAAACTTAACGTTGTAATTCTCATATCTACATCCTTGTGATGGAAGGTATAGGTACTTTTACAAGTTACGTGCCATTTTTAACTTGTTGATTTTTAATGTTTATATTTTAATGTTTTGAGTTTTTTATTGTATTCTCAAAATGAGAACTCAAATGAAACTAATCTCTCATAAAGTCTTTCAAATTGATAAAGCGATTTGAGAAGCTGATGTTGAGACCTAAAAAAGCCCTGACATATAGTCAAGGCTTAGGTTTTCGATAATAGGGGATATGATTTAGTTTATCCACACACTGAACAATTAGGCATCTTCATTAAATTCATTTCGCGCCAACTGTGGGACATGGCATCGAGAATTAAAAGCTTGCCTTGTTTTGGTTGTCCAAACTTAGCAATAACCTTGATAGCTTCCAAAGCTTGAGCCGCGCCCACCATACCAACAACAGGCGCCATCACACCAGCTTCAACACAGCTTAGAGCAGCGTTGCCAAATAGGGCACTTAAGCACTGGTAGCACGGTGCATCTGCGTCTTGATAAGTGAACACACTGATCTGACCTTCCATGCGAATCGCTGCACCTGATACAAGTGGCGTTTTAGAGGCGTGACACAAGCGGTTGAGTTGATTGCGCGTTTCAACGTTGTCACTGGCATCAAGAACAAGCGAGTGTGTTTCAATCAACTTGCCAAGTGCTTGGTCATCAAGCCTGTGGTCAACAGTTTCAATCGTCAGGTGAGGGTTCAGTGCCTGTAACGATTCAGCGGCTGAATCCACCTTCTTTTTACCAATATCAGCATCGGTGTGAAGCACTTGTCGCTGTAAATTTGAAAGTTCGACAACATCATCGTCGATCAGTGTCAGCTTACCAATACCGGCAGTCGCTAGATATTGAGCAGAGGCGCAACCCAAGCCGCCGGCACCCAGTACCAAGATTGAGCTCTGTTTCAGCGCTTCTTGGCCTTCAAAATCAAACTGTTTAAGAATGATTTGACGGTTATAGCGAAGCATCTCTGCGTCAGACAGTATTTCCATCATCAAGCCTCGTTAGTAAAGCGTTGAGTTAAACAGTTGAATCTGAACCGTTTCACCGACTTCAACACGGCCACGTTCACGCTCTAGAACCACAAAGCAGTTTGCTAAGCTCATTGAGCGGAAAGCGCCTGAACTTTGGTTGCCTGTTGTTTCTACAACAAATTGACCGTTTTCAATCGAGTAAATACCACGTTGGTAATCAGTACGACCTGGGCCTTTTTTGAATGCAGATTTAGTAATAGCAGGGATCGACTCTGGTGCCGTCCATGCGGTGTGACCTGAAAGTTTAGCCAGCATAGGTTGAACCAACACGTACATGGTCATCATCGCTGATACAGGGTTACCCGGTAAGCCACAGAACCACGCGTTATCTAATTCACCAAATGCGAACGGTTTGCCCGGTTTGATTGCCAGTTTCCAAAAGCCGATTTGGCCGATCTCTTCCAAAATGTCTTTGGTGTAATCCGCCTCACCAACACTTACGCCACCGGAAGTCACGACAACGTCTGCTATTTGCTGTGCTTTCTCGAACGTTTCTTTAAGCGTTGCAGGGCAATCTGGGATGATACCCAAGTCGATAGCTTCACAACCAAAGGCTTCGATTAATGGTTTAATACCGTAACGGTTACTGTCGTAGATCTGACCGTCTTCAAGAGGTTGGCCTAATGGTTTTAGTTCATCGCCAGTAGAGAAGAAAGCGACTTTAGGCTTATGTAACACTGTCACGTGGCTCACACCCAGTGAAGCAATCATTGGAATGTCACGAGGTGTTAAACGCTCACCGCGACTAAGAACGATATCGCCTTGTTTGATGTCGTCACCAGTAGGGCGAATGTTATTGTTCAGCTTTATGTTGTCTTGTTGAATCTCAATACCAGCCTCAGTTTCGGCCGTATTTTCTTGCATGATGACGGCGTCACAACCTTCAGGGATCTTTGCGCCAGTCATAATGCGAATACAGGTATTGCTTGGCCATTCACCTTCGAACGGTTGGCCTGCAAAAGATTTGCCTGCTAATGGTAGTACTTTACCGTTTTCTAGATCTGCTAAGCGCAATGCATAGCCATCCATTGCTGAGTTATCAAAAGGAGGTACGAAAATAGGGGAAAGAATATCTTCAGCAAGGACATAACCTAATGCTTCAGCAAGAGGTAGAGATAAAGTCGTTTGGATTGGTTTAATTGGTGATAGCAGCTTATCTAGTGCTTCTTCAATTGGCATTAAGCCCGGAGCGTCGCAACAGCCCATAATTGAAATCCTTTGGTCGTTATTATTTTGATTTAGTGGTTGGCAATGGTGGTTTAATAATTATCAAATCACGGTTGTTCGCCAACGAAATTGCAGCCACTTTAGCATAGTTTAAGCCCCGTAAATAATGACCTCCCTTAAAATATGGGTGTATTTATTCAAAATTCCGAGTATCCTTGTTTGCCATCCAGAAGGGGCAATAAAAGAGGAAGTTCAATGTCAGGTCTTAGCGAATCAGCGAAGTTGGTTAAAGATGCGCTAGCAAGCCGCGGATTAGAGACACCAATGCGTCCTAACCAGGTTAGCCGAGAAGAGAAAAAGGAACGAATCGAACACCATATGCGTGAGATTCTCACTCTCCTTGAACTTGATCTTGCAGATGACAGTCTGGAAGAAACACCACAACGTATTGCGAAAATGTATGTGGATGAGATTTTCTCTGGTTTGGATTACGCCAATTTCCCTAAAATCACCGTGATCGAAAACAAGATGGGTGTTCGTGAGATGGTACGAGTAAAAGACATTACCGTAACCAGCACATGTGAGCATCACTTAGTCACCATTGATGGTAAAACCGCAGTAGCTTACATTCCTCAAGGTAAGATCATTGGTCTTTCGAAGATCAACCGAATCGTTCGTTTCTTTGCTCAGCGTCCACAAGTTCAAGAGCGCATGACACAGCAAATCCTTGTAGCATTGCAAACGCTACTAGAAACGGATGATGTTGCTGTCACCATGGATGCGGTTCACTACTGCGTAAAATCTCGTGGTGTTATGGACGCAACCAGCGAAACGACAACAACTGCACTGGGTGGTATCTTCAGATCAAACCCAGCAACGCGGCATGAGTTCTTACACGGCCTGCGTTAGAACTAAACCTATTAAGAACAAAAAAACGGAGCATTATGCTCCGTTTTTATTGGTTGCTTCATAAGCCTACAGATTGACTATTTTCTTAAATTCTTCTTCTGAGTATTTCTTCTCTGTGCTTTTAGTCAAATCTGTAATCATTTTGTATCTAAGCTCAGTTGCCATATCTAAGGTACGCTTAAGCTGTCCGTATGAGTAGTCGGCAGCCATGTTCAGAGCCGCTTGTTTATCTACTTTATACATGTCTGTTAACGTTTTATCTAAGTGTGCGACCTGCTTGTATAGTTGAGTTTCTTCTTTGTCCCAAGTTGCTTTTAGTATTGGTAAATACTTATCTGAATTTGTAGAAGCGAGGGCGGTTAAGCTACGGAACTGCCAATAAGCAGAGTCATCGCTGTAGTTATCATCGCCTACTTGGTACGCTTTTGGGTAATCTTGTAGGGTTGAGTATAACGGCACTAAAACAGATTCTGGTAACACGCCGAAGCTTTGCCAAATAATACCTTGAAGCTCTTCTGGCATCTCAGGGCGAAGCTGAATAATATGCGACTCTAGTTGACGCTCAACTCTAATTGGTCGTTTCGATTTTCCTTCCAAAACCGTGTCTTTATAAGTCGCGCTAAGTACTTCCGCCACATCTTCAACTGAGATTTTTGTATCTGGCTTCACAAACAAAGGGTATTGCGTCATGCGACTTTGTTGATGCAGCGAAGGTGTCAGCATTTTTTGGCCTAGCCATTCACGATCGATATTATACTCATCACCAATAACTCCGAATGCTTTAGCAAAATTGAAAGATTTTTTATCTGCGTTATCAAGCAGTTTGTGCTGTTCTACAAACTCGAATATGTCTTTTGAATGCAGTACCTCTTTGTTTGCTAAGTTCACATCATGTACACGCAAGCCATTTGCAATCATGGCGTAGCTGTCATCTGGCACTTTTACAGCAATCCAATGGTGACCTGAACCAATTTCAAATAACCACGCCTCATTGGTGTCTGCAATATAGAGACTGTTACCTTCACCAGCACCATAGGTTTCGATGTAATGACCGAGTAACTCTACGGCTTGTTTTGCGTTTTCTGCCTGAGGAAGGATTAGCGTAGGTATAATGGCTTCGATTACGCCATTGTCGATTAAAGGATCTACCTTGGCGACTTTGTCGTTTATTTCTGCGCTGGTTGTTGCTGAAATGGCAACGTTGTGTTCATTAATCCCACGTTCTTCATAGAACTTTCCATCGCGATTAACGGTATCCGCATCCCAGTCTGGTATCGCAGAGTAAGCAAAGAAGTGCTTTGGCATTGGAACAATTAATCCGTTACCTAACTGCCAGTCACCTTCTTGGTTATCTTGCGCAGGTCGAAACTTTAGGTATTTGTTCCAGTTGTTAATGCCAAAATCTTCATTACGAGCAATCATAATGCTACCGTCGCTCGAGGCTCCTTTGCCAACAATAAGCCCAGTACAAGCTATCGCATTACTGCTTAGAGCGACAGCTACTGCAGTTGCAAGAAAGGATACAGACCATATTTTCATTTTAATTCTCCGCTTATAAAACAAGATAATTTAAAGTTAACGTTAGTTGTATTTGCAGGTTTTTTATTATCATTTTATAAAAGTCAGTGTACTTATCATCATAGGAAAAAATGCTTCCGCTCGTCACATAAATGATCATTTTCATTTGAGAATAATTATCTGAAAAATATGCACTTTTTGAATAAATTGATAAGTTACATTTGTAAAATAACCTTGCCATATACGTAGCTTTAATTCGTCGTTTTATGGGAAGTATCATTATCACAACAAAACTTTGTTCGTTTCTAACGTATGGTTTTTGGATTGCAATCGGATAAACAACGATGCTGAAGCGCAGGATCTTGTGGGGGCTTTTTTGTACTTGTAATGAAGTGTCGTCATTCCCTAAAGTGAGGAACGAGCGTAATAGGGAATCTGCATTTTCGATGTGGGTTGGTTGGAACGGAAATTAGATGCGCTCTACAGAATCTATAAAGCGCAAATTTGGGTAAAGCCGCTGGTGGAATGCTTAAGTAAGATTAAACAAACGCTTAAAGTGGTGAACAAAACCGGACGGCTTATTCTCAGTTTGATAGAGGTTCAAACCATCATAAAAACTGGCCATAAACTCAACGCGAATCTCATCATCACTGCTTCTCGATATGCGAGACAACAGCGTAGCGGCTACAGCAGCATGATCATTGGCAAGGCTGTAATCCATTCCTAGTCGTCCTTGAATGAACAACCACAAATGCGTCACTAATTTTAACTGCTGGGCGTTAGAGTTTTGAAACTTGTCGCTGTACTCAGTGCCCACTGTATTATCGAATACATTTTGCATCGCCTCATTCGCTTCTTTATTGCTTTCAAAGCGATAGCTTGCATCGATATGTACCTTGGTTAACAGACCAAGCAACGTCTGACGTGCAGAGTTATCAGGCTTATTCTCACAAGCATGTCTGAAAAGAGCATGGTTTTCATCAATAAATGATGATAGCTCTTTCTCGTAGCCTGTTGAGAGCGCTTTTACTGAATCGAGACCAGCGAGCTGCAAACACGCTTCGAGCTTAGTTTGGCGCTGAGGTTCAGTCTGAGTTTGGATCTCAGTCATTACTCTGTAGCTCTTCCCACGTTACTTCTGCAGATTGCGTGTCGCTGTTTACGAACGCAGAGTTACCCGACAGCATTACTGAAAGGTCCATAGTACGTTGTGTCATCGCTGCTAGTTGCTCAATACCATCGTTGTCTAGACGAACGATCTGAGCTTTCAGGTAACCGAACTTACCTTTGTTTTGTTCCCACCAAACATTCGATTTAGTGTTGAAGCTGAACACGCTCACAGACTTAGATAAGCGAGTCGCTTTCTTAACGCGTTCTGGATCGGGTTCGCCAACATCAATCCACTCTAAGATTTGGTCATCTAACGACTTCTGCCATAAATCGGGTTCTTCAATGCTAGACAACCCTTTAGTGAACTCAAGTTCAGGAGATGCATTGATACAGAAAGCAATAATACGAGCCATCATGCGCTGTTCTGTTTCAGAAGGGTGTTGTGCAACCGTTAGATTAAAAGAGTCGTAATAGTCGCGATTCATATCGGTTAAAGAGATACGAAACTTATAGATTGTCGGTTTAAGAGCCATTGATAGGGTGTCTTAGGTAGAAATAGTGAGGGGGAATATTACCTTAAATCTCTGAATAGCGGGTAAAAAAATAGCCAGCAGAGGCTGGCTATTTTTAGAAAGCTTTAAAATACTAAATTAAAGTACTTTGATGCTGTCAGCTTGTGGGCCTTTTTGACCTTGAGATACAGTGAACTCAACTTGTTGGCCTTCAGCAAGAGTTTTGAAACCGTCGCCTGTGATTGCAGAGAAGTGTGCGAATACGTCTGGGCCGTTTTCTTGCTCGATGAAGCCGAAGCCTTTAGTTTCGTTGAACCATTTTACTTTACCAGTAACTGTGTTAGACATGATGATATCCTAAAATTAAATTTTTATTATGAGCCAATTGTGGCACTGATAGCGTGGAAAAGTTTATTGCTATTGCGTACAACACAACGGGGTTACTAGTAATCCAACGAAATGTTTATATACAAAGAACTTTCTTTCTAGCCGAGATGAAGTCTAAATCAAATCAGGGGATAGTCAATCGAATCCATAGTGAAAGGTTGCAGAAACTTGGGGGTAGTCAAACTTTGCATTCCTTAAATATCATGGAGTTACAGTTGTATGGTGATTTGTTGTCGTTTTTGTGAAAATGGTGGTCGAAATTGATGACAAATTTGGAGTGAATGCACTGTTTTGGCACGTTAATTTTTCCAAGTTTAGAAGTTGCTAGTTGGAGCTTAGCCCCACTTTTAACGGCTTATATTTATAACTGTCGTTGTAAAGAAAATGTCTTTACTTGAACGAGAACTAGACTACTTTTTCAAGCGGTACAGGTTGCCATTATCGGTACTGAAAAAGATGTCGCCGCTTGGTGAAGTTTCGATGTCTCTTATCCTTTCGCCTAAGTCTTCTAAAATACGCTCTTCCTTGATTGCCTCACCTTGTTCATTGACTGTCACAATATTAATGTGAGTAAGCTTAAGTGCGCCAGCCAGCAACTTTCCTTTTAACTCTGGGTATTTATCGCCTTGGTAAACAATCAAGCTCCCCGGAGCGATTGAAGGAACGTAGACTTTTTTAGGCGCTTCAATACCATCTTTGGTTTCAGACTCGCCAACGTTAATTGGGCCCCAATACTCTTTTCCGTGTGATGTGACTGGCCATCCATAGTTGCCGCCTGCTTTTATTAGGTTGATTTCATCACCACCGCGCGGGCCGTGTTCAATCGACCAAAGTTTTTGAGTCGGGGCATCATAGAACAACCCTTGTGGATTACGATGGCCATAGCTCCAAATCTCATTGAGTACTTTGTTGTTATCAGTAAATGGGTTGTCGCTTGGTGTGCTTCCATCGGCATTTAATCGCAATATTGAGCCAGCATGAGTCATGGTGTCTTGGCCGTTGTCCCTGTCACCACGATCGCCGATTGAAAAATACAGGTGGTTCTCATCAAAGGTGATACGGCTACCAAAGTGACGCCCTGTGTCCGTTCTGGATTTCGACACAAACACGTCTGTCCAATTAGTGATTTCATTATTACTGTAATTAGCAGAAGCCAGTGTCGTTACACCTTCACCATCGACGTCTTTACTATAAGTGACGTAGAACCTTCCGTTTTCAAAAGGGGAGAGTGCGATATCCAATAATCCACCTTGGCCTTTCGCCCAAACATTTGGCAGCCTGAACAATGTGTTTTGATCGCCGGTCTTTAAATCAATGTGTTTAATGACGCCTGATTTTTCTGTTACTAGCATGGAGTTGTCGTTGATATAAGCCAACCCCCAAGGTATCACGAGTCCGTCGGTGAGCTTTTCTGCCTGCCACGCAAAGGCTGACGTTATAGGAGCAAGGGCAAGCAACGCCAAAGCACATGGGAAAATACGGTGATGAGTGTTCATTGAAGTCTCTTGATTATGAGCGTCTAGTGTTAGTCTAGCGCCTGTGGTCGATAGGCGGAAAGTTGAGGTTACTGAAAAGTGACTATTCACATATTTAGTTGAACGTCTATTGTATGATTATACAAGCTCACGTATGTTTACTGTGCCTTTCTCTATTTGATCCAGTCGGAGCATTATGAACAACTCGCCAGCAGCGTTTCCACTATTCTCTCTGTTTTTATGTTGTGAGTTAGATACGCACGTTTTTTCTTCGAACGGACGTATTAAACGATGAGTCGTCGATTTGATTTTAAATCGATCTTACTTGCGTGTTTGGTCATCAGTATCGGTCAGCTCAGTATGGGTCTTGTGTTCCCATCACTACCTTGGATCGCCAAAGACTTCGATGTATCACTAGAGCAAGCTCAGCTTTTGGTGAGCGTGTACCTATTAGGTTTTGGGCCTTCCCAGTTTATTTATGGTCCTATTTCCGATGCTCTCGGGCGCAAGAAAGTACTGCTGAGCGGATTACTAATCGCCATGCTGGGACTATTGATGATCATTTTCTTCAGCCATTCGTTTACCAATATGGTTATGGGGCGATTTCTGCAAGGCCTAGGAACCGGCTGTTGCGCTGTACTTGCTCGCGCTTCGACGCGCGATAGATTCAACGGTGCAGACTTGCCTTTGGCGATGTCTTATATTGCAATGGTTGCGTCTATAACACCTTTGATCGCGCCTGTTATCGGTGGGTTTATTAACTTCCACTTTGGCTGGAGTATGGTGTTTATCTCACTACTTGGCTATGTCTCATTGGCTTGGGTGGTATTGGCGTTCAAGTTTAAGGAAACCGTCACTCAGGTTTCAGCTATCCCTTCACCGAAGAAAATGGTTTCTCAATATAAAGAGTTACTTACTTCTCGTTATTTTATGAGCTTTGCGAGTATCGGTTGGCTTAACTTTAGCTTGATGATCACCACCGTATCAGTGATGCCATTTATCATGCAAAACCAGATTGGCATGACGTCAGATGAATACGCGATGTGGGCGGTGATTCCTGCATTAGGCATGCTGGGCGGAACAAGCTTATGTAACCGTATTCGCCCTATGCTGGGCAACAAGAAAACTCTGTTATGCACACCTGTATTACATGTTGCTGCGGCGTTATGGCTTTTCTTTTGTCCACTTGAGCCACTGTATTTAATGCTTGGCCAGTTCTTGATGATTCTTGGCAATGGTATTGCGTTACCTTGTGCTCAGGCCTTGGTGATGTTGCCTTATAAGAAGAACGCTGGCGCGGCTGCTGCGATGTCCGGCGGAGGGCAGATGGTGGTGTCTTCAATGGTGAGTATGGGGCTAGTTCAATTAGGGCTAGGAGAAGCGTGGCATCTATCGCTTGTCATCATGTTGTTCACACTGATTACCCTGTTTAATATTTTACGTGGTTTCAGTAGCCAAGAAGCGAGACAGTCCCAGCTTAGCTAGTTATTTAATTATTTATTATTTAGCTAGCTAGCGAGTGAAAAACGAAAAGGCCATTGAAGTTTATGATTTCAATGGCCTTTATTATGCTTAGAGCTTAGAGCTTAGAGCTTAGAGCTTAGAGCTTAGAGCTTAGAGCTTAGAGTTTATCGCTTGGACTTAAACTGAAATGCCCGAACTATTCACAGACGACTGCAACCTTCTCACTTGCTGCAGTATTGGCTGGAACTGGATGATCGATCAGTCGGATAGGGGACTCATACAAAGCCGATAGCGCTTGTTCATCAAGCAACTTATCCGCGCTGCCTTCGAACGCAATCTGACCTTTTTTCAGGGCGACAATATGCGTCGCGTAACGAAGCGCTAGGTTCAAATCGTGCAAAATAACGATAACCCCGACGTTTTCCTTTTTGTTGAGTTCAGACAACAAACCCATAAGCTGGAATTGATGATGAACATCTAATGCAGAGGTCGGTTCATCAAGGATCAATACCGGTGACTGCTGAGCTAGTAACATAGAGACCCATGCTCGTTGACGTTCTCCTCCAGACAAATCATCCGCCAAAGCTTGAGAGAATTTAGTGACACCTGTTCTTTCCATCGCTTGTTGGATAATCGATTTGTCTTCTGAATTCCAACGACCTAGTGCGCCTCTCCATGGGAAACGCCCTAAACGAACCAGCTCTTCTACGGTTAAGCCTGCAGAAGCAGGAAGCTTTTGCGGTAAATAAGCAATCTTCTTTGCTAACTCTTTGCTTTTGAATGAAGAAAGGGAAGCACCGTCTAGTTCCACGCTACCATGATCCGGAGACATTTGCCCTGAGAGCAAATTAACGAGTGTAGATTTACCCGAACCATTATGGCCAAGAACGACGGTCAGTTCGTTGGTCGGAATCGTGAGGTCTTCGATTGAGAGAATCGTTCGTTCATCACGAACAATTTTGATGTTTGAAAGCTGAAACATGTCAGTCCTGTGCCTAGGCCAATAAAGCGCTTCAGTGAAATTAAACGAGCTTTATTGGCTTTTAAAAATAGAGGGTGTTATTGAGCTGTTTTTTTGTTGTCGGGGTGTCTTGGGCAATCGTCGCAGTACTTTCTTGAATCACACTTATAAACCAAACAGCAGCTGATTCTGATCAGTTTTAGCATCCCCGAATCGGCGTCTATTTTAAGGCTGTCTAAATGATTTTCAGGTAACTGGCATGCTTCTAACCAAAGCTTAGCTTGTTCAGTGATATAATCGTTGGTTAGGCTCGGTTCGTGCTGCTGTAGTTTTATCAAGCTGCCTAGTAATAGATCAGCAAGTAGATGATTGGTAAACCCCGGACGAATACGTGTCCATTCACTAATCTGGCTACGATAAAACTCTGTTAGTGCAAGAATAGCTTCGCCCGCTTGTGGAATCAGTTCTTCTGGTGAGCCGTGTTCATGATCACCATTAAAGAAACGGTAGCCTGTGACAAATTCTTTGTACCTAAACTGGCCGATATTCTTAATATCAGGCAGTGAGTGAAGGCCGTAGATAGATATAAAGGTCACGTAGATTGGTTGCCAGCAAACCAGATCCCACGTTCGGGTTAACCAATAGGCTTTGCCTGCTTCAGGGTGGCTCTGCGCAAGGCCATCGTAAACGCGTTTGATTTCTTTATGGCTATCATCATTCGTTATTGCAATGCTCTTGCTATGCAGAGCACCAAAGCTTCCACTTAAATAAGGTGTCACTTGTTTTGAGTGAGCGAAGATTTTCTGATGTAGAGACGGGGCTCTCCGACGAGTGATAATATTGTGCAGCTGGGAAAGCATCATAAACCATTAAATGAGAATCAGTAGCGTTATCATAACGGACATAATCGAGGATAACCATACAAAATGGAGCATCTACTCGGTGCCTCTGTCTTTTGGTCATTTTATAGAACACACATGAGTGCTTCTTTTTTTGAGTGATAAAAGCCGTTTTAAATGATAAAAGTATTGGTGAATCGAATATGTCGCTGCCAACTATAGAGAATATGAAAGCTTAAATATGAACACACCTGCATTTGGTCGTATCAGTCGCGTTTTGACCTATATCCATTCGAACCTTAGCTCCTCGCTATCGTTAGAAGATATTGCGACACAAAGCTGTTGGTCTCGTTGGCAGCTTCAGAGAGTGTTTCAAGCCGAAACAGGGCTTACTGTGGCTAACTATGTGAGAGAGCTAAAGTTAAGCCAAGCTGCAGAACACCTGCTTGATGGAAAAGAGCGCGTGATAGATATTGCTCTTGGGCTCGGGTTCAATTCAGAAATAAGCTTTAGCCGCTCGTTTAAGCAGATGTTTGGGTCTAGCCCAAGTCAGTATAGAAAAGTAGGCAAAAGAGTTGGGCTAAGAAAGCCGATACAAGTATCTGAAACAGCGAGTACTTCTGAAAAAGGGGCGTTAAGCTTTGTGGAAGTGCGCATTGATGAAAGAGAGTCTTTCCTAGTGAAAGGCATGACATCAGAAATCAGTGGTTTGTTTTCACTCACGCAAGACTTCGCTCAGAAAGTCCCTCAGCTATGGTCACGTTTAGAAGGTGAAGTTGAGATCCCTGACGACAACGTGCTCCAGTTCATTGGCGTGGTTGACCTGACTCAGTCTTGCTTTGACGGGACGAATATTCACTATTGGGCAGGGGTAGAACTTCAGGAAGGAATTTCAATCCCGCAATTACCGAGTATTATCTCTGAAAGATTAGAGGTACTGACGGTTCCTAAGCAAACTTATGCTGTAGTGAAGCACTGTGGTCCAATTGAGAATTTACGACACACCTTGAGTTGGTTTGTGCTGAATTGGATGCCAAGTTCAGGTTATCGTGGCGTCGATGGATATGAGCTTGAAGTGTACCCGTTTGCCTATCAAGCACATGCCTCTGACGCTGAAATGGAGTACTGGGTTCCTATTATGAAATCGTAGTCATATTCCCGCTCACTCTCTTCTAGCAAAGCCTTCCTATCAATAGGGTCAATTGTCTTTTTAATCATCAATTGACCGTTTTCGACTAAAAATAGGTCAAGTTCTTTTTGAATTTGCACCAAATTGTTAATTATCCCACATCTAGATACATACAATGCAAATGAGATTTATTATTATTTATATTAAGCATTGGTACCGAGGGAATTATGACCACTCACACTCGTTTTAAGTATTCATCATTGGCAGTAGCGTTACTGACTGCGTTTTCAGCGCAAGCATTGGCGGAAGAAACCGTTACTGCGGCAGATTCGAATGTAGAAACTATTACTGTTATGGGTAAAGCCTATCGTAATACAGCAACGAAAACCGTTTTAGATCCAGAAGAAACCCCACAGACTCTCAACGTTATCGAAAGTGAACAGATGGAACAACGTGGTGTTAAGTCTGTTATGCAAGCTCTTCGTTATGCTCCAGGTGTTTCAACTGAGAACAAAGGTGGTGCAGTGGTTCTTAGTGATTGGGTTAAAATTCGTGGCTTTGAGTCTTCAAATAACTATTACGACGGAATGATGTTGCCAATTCTTCCTGGCTGGAATGTAAAACCTCAAATTGATCCAATTGCGATGGAGCGTTTAGAAATCTTTAAAGGTCCAACGTCTGTTCTTTATGGAAGTATGCCACCAGGAGGCATGGTAAATATCATTGCGAAAGCTCCTAAGTTCGAAGAATCTACGAAAATTGGTTTAGCAACGGGTTTAGATAACCTAGTTGAAGCATCAATTGATACCACGGGCGCTTTGAGTGACAACGTTGCTTATCGTTTGGTCGCTCTTGGTCGTAAAAAAGATACGCAAGTTGACGGTGTAGAGGAAGAGCGCTATGTAATTGCGCCTTCAATTGATTGGTATGTGTCTGATAAAACCTTTATTAACTTCAATCTCTATTATCAGAATGATCCCGCACTAGGTCAAAACGTGACACTCCCATTAGCCGCGATTGAATCAGGTAAAATCTCACCGTCGACATTTGCTGGTGATGTTAATTACAACACTATTGAAAGAGATTTCTTGATTACTGGTTACAAATTCAATCATGACTTCAACTCTAACTGGGCTTTCTTACAAAACTTCCGCTATATGCAGGCTGATTTCTATCAAGAAAGTACGAGCAGTGGCAATTTTGATGCATCAACTGGAGAGTTGGAACGCTCGGCATATAGTACTGATGAAAGCTCTAAGGGCATCAGTGTTGATAACCAACTATCGGGTTTAGTGTCCACTGGCTCATTGGATCATTATCTACTCTTTGGTTTAGATTATCGAAACATTGAAGGTGATGTAGCTTACGACGCTTTTGCAGATGTTGATGGAATTAACCTTTATAACCCAAATAACGATAAGCTGAACCCGGACGATTTCACAAAAGTGTATTATCAAAATGACGACATTGAAATGAGTCAACTTGGTCTTTACTTCCAAGATCAGATGTTGATTGATAATTGGGTGTTCATTGCTGGTGGTCGTTTTGACAAAGTCGAAACAACGACAAAAGTATCAGTATTTGGTGGCACTCCAAGTAAAACTAAAACCGATGATACTAACTTTTCGTACCGCTTAGGTGCTCTATACAAATTTGATAATGGTTTATCCCCATTCGCAAATTTTGCGACTAGTTTCGAACCTAGTGCAAAGCTGGATGCTAGCGGCAATAACTTGGATCCAGAGACAGGAGAGCAAGTAGAGTTTGGTCTTAAATATGACTCATACGAAAACATGTTGTCAGGCTCCATGGCTCTGTTTCAAGTTAAGAAAAAAAATGTGGGCGTTCGTCCTGACGGAGCTTCGCCGTGGACAGCTGTTGGCGAGATTCGCTCGCAAGGTATTGAGTTAGAGGGACGTGCTCAAGTAACTGATAACTTAGACTTGTTGGCCAACTATACGTATACCGACATGGAAATTACTGAAGATAAAGACGCTTCAAACATTGGACAGACACCTGTTTTCGTACCAGATCATACTGCAAATGTTTGGGCTAATTACTTTGTACGTGACGGTGTCATGAATGGCCTTAGAGTTGGTGGCGGCGTACGTTATGTGGGTGAAACAGTACTAAACGACACGTCAGATAAAAACAAAGGCAAAGTTCCATCATATACGTTAGTTGACTTGTCACTTGGTTATGACTTAGGTGAGATGAACAGTTCTTTAAAGAATGCGACAGCTAACATTGTTGCCAACAATATCTTCAATGAAGAATATTACACTTGCTGGAATGAGAGCTACTGTTGGTACGGACAAGAGCAAACCGTTGAATTCAATGTCAACTATGAATTCTAATTAGGTTAGGGTTATTAATTTTAAAGCAGCCTTCACTGGGCTGCTTTTGTCGTTTGAAGAAATATAGAATTTAGATTGAGTAGGCAACAGTATGAATTTACAACGAATCGCTTCCCATTTTTCTAAAGCAAAGAGCTTGAATACAAATCTGGTAGTAACCGTATTAGCGAGCGCTTTATCGTTTAATGCGATGGCCAACTTTCAAGTTGAAGACAGTGAGGGTGTTAAAACCCTTGAAGCACAACCGGCTAGAGTGGCTGCGCTGAACTGGGACATAGCCGAACAAGTGATTGAACTCGGTGTAGCACCAGTAGCAGTACCTGATATTGCAGGTTATACCGATTGGGTTGTTCAACCTGCTATTCCAGAAGGCGTGGCGGACATTGGCACTCGAACTGAGCCTAATTTCTCTGCTTTGAAGAAGCTAAACCCTGATGTGATTCTTATCGCTTCTCCTCAGAAAGATCTTCAGGAACGACTTTCTGAAATTGCGCCCGTGCTTTACTACCAAACATACAGTGACCAGCACAGCAATGCAGCGGCTGCTATCGAGAACTTCAAGAAGATCGGACAGTTGCTTGGTAAAGAAGAACAAGCGAACCAAAAGCTGGCCGTAATGGATGAGCGTATCGCGGTTTTAAAAGCTGAGTTAGACAAAGCGTATCCGGGCGATAAACCGAAAGTCACTTCTTTCCGTTTTGCGAGCACCACATCGGTGTTCATTTACGGCGATAACTCTATTCCACAATACGCACTTGAACAGCTAGGCTTTGACAATGCGATGGATCTTCCTGCAAGTCAGTGGGGCATCAGTCAAAAACGCATGACCGAGCTTAAGAACGTGAAGAACGGTATTGCGCTTTACTTTGAACCTTTCCCATATCAAGACAAGCTAGACCGTTCTCCGGTTTGGAAGAGCATGCCTTTCGTTCGCAAGGGTCATTTTAGCCCAGTCGCGGCAAGTTGGAGTTACGGCGGTGCAATGTCGATTTTGTATAACGCAGAAGCCATGGCGAAATCGCTATTGACGGTAGCGGAGCAGTAATGAAATCCAGTGGTTTTATGATGGGGGCTGCGCTGTTTTGCGCTGCCCTTGTTCATTTGTGGTTAGGGCAGTCGGAATTTGGCCCTATTAGTGAGTTGCTCCAGCAAGTCTCACAGATCAGTGATATCACTACGTTCAACTCAATGGTCGATGATTCATTCGAGTTGATGGCGTTAGCCTATGTCAATTTACCTCGCTTGGTGATCGCGATCTTGGTCGGCGGAACACTTGGTACTATCGGTAGTTTGTTCCAACAGTTAACGCAAAACCGCATGATGTCTCCGCTTACACTCGGTACATCATCAGGCGCTTGGCTTGGTCTGGTTATTCTGAATGTGGTTGCGCCGATGTTGGTCGCTCAGTATTCAGTTTGGTTTGCTCTAATTGGTGCGCTGCTTGCGATGGGGCTGATTGTTTTGATTGTCGGAATCAAAAACATGAGCGGTTTGCCAATTGTATTGGCGGGTATGGCGGTCAACTTGTTGCTAGGGGCATTTGCGACAGCGATTATTCTGCTCAACGATCAGTACGCACAAAATCTGTTTGTGTGGGGAGCGGGCGACCTAGGACAGAATGGTTGGGAACAAGTGCTTTGGTTGATGCCTAAGCTGTTGCCGATTTTTGCCATATTCTTCTTAGCTCCGCGAGTTCTGACTTTGCTTTCCATCGGCACAGAAGGGGCAGCAGCGCGCGGGCTCAATATTGGCAACACATTCTTTGTATTGATGGTGGTTGGCGTTTGGTTGGTTTCAGTATCGATTACCTCAGTGGGCGTGATCAGCTTTATCGGTTTGATTGCTCCGAACATTGCTAGACATCTAGGTTTTCTAAAGACGAAATCTGAACTCATCGCAAGCTGTGTATTAGGTGCGTTACTGCTGTGTGTCACTGACAGCTTGGCGATTTTCTTGGCGCAATGGTCTTTGGACATGATTCCAACAGGAACGGCAACTGCTGTGGTTGGTGCTCCTGCGTTGATTATTATTGCGAGAAAGCAATTATCGGCTCAAGATCAGCTGTTTTTCTCGATGCCTAAAGGTCCAAAGTCTATTTCACCTGTGGCTTACTTCTTGTTGGGGACGATGATCTTGGGGCTGTTGGCGTTGAGTACATTGTCTCAGCCTTCTTCTGATATGGGCTACTTTGTTATTCCAGACGCATTTGAATGGTCTATTCGTTGGCCGAGAATGTTAACCGCGATATTCGCTGGTGGCGGCTTAGCGGTGGCGGGTGTGATTTTACAAAGATTGGTCTACAACCCGCTCGCAAGCCCAGATATTCTTGGTGTGTCGGCGGGTGCAGTTCTGGCGTTGATTTTCAGTAGCTTATTCATGGGCTATTCGATTCACTCGCTAAGCCCGTGGGTTGCGTTTCTGGGCAGTGCGATTGCACTCTGTTTGTTATTGTTCCTTGGTAAGAAGCATCAGTTCGCGCCATCGATTTTGATCCTCACTGGTATCTCGCTGACCGCGGTATTGGAAGCTTTGGTGCAATTCTCTCTAACGCGAGTGGGTGAGGGGAAATACACTTTATTGGCTTGGTTAGCAGGGTCTACCTATCGTGTTGAACCTGAGTCAGCAATGATTATGGCCATAGTGATAACGGCTTGTATTGGTGTGGCTCTGCTGTTGAGTCGTTGGGTGACCTTAATTGCGACGGGACGTCAGTTCGCGAGTGCCAGAGGGTTGAATATCAATATCGCCTACGTGGCATTGTTGTGTATTGTTGCGATCTTATGTTCGGTCGTGACAACCACCATGGGACCAGTCGCGTTTGTCGGCTTGTTGGCTCCGCATATTGCGGCAATGGTGGGTGCGCGTTTGGTTAAAGAACAGATCATCTTGTCGTTTTTAATTGGTGCTGCACTCATGTTATTTGCTGACTGGTTAGGGCAAGTGGTGGTGTTTCCGGCGCAGCTTGCGGCAGGGACGTTAGTTTCCATTATTGGTGGCAGCTACTTCATCTTCTTGTTACTGAAATCTCGAAGAACATAGGTTCTCCCAAAACTGAGAGTCCTTGATTATCAAAGCTACTGGTATTCAAAGCTACGAATAAAAAGCAGTGAATGGAGCGATCCATCACTGCTTTTTTATTGATGTCGTTTGTGTAAAGGGGCGGTGTTAAGCAACACAGGTCTCGCTTCTTAATGTGCAAGTTTGGCATATGTTAATAAAATGTATAATCTAAAGGTCTGACCACTTATAGGTAGCCACCATGCCAAACCTCGATCGTATTACTTGTTCTATCGATGAAAACCAAATTGCGACGGTTGTGTTGAATCGACCCGATAAGCTCAATGCTATTGATATGGCGATGTTTGAAGCTGTTAATGACATGATAAGTGAGCTCAAGAAGAACAGAGATATTCGAGCTGTTATTGTTAAAGGCAGTGGTTCAGATTTTTGTTCTGGTTTAGATGTTAAATCGTTATTGAACAGTAAAGTTGGGGCGATGAAGCTTTTGTTCAAATGGTTACCGACATTACCTAATGCTGCGCAGCATTTTTCGCTTGGTTGGCGAGAGATCCCATGTCCTGTCATTTTTGTGATTCATGGTCGTTGTTGGGGAGGCGGCCTTCAATTAGCCAGTGGTGGTGATTTTAGGATGGCCAGTCCAGACGCGACTTTCTCGATACTGGAAGCCAAATGGGGTTTGATTCCTGACATGGGAGGCGCCATCGCATTTCGAGAGTTAATGCGTAAAGATCACACCTTAGAAATGGCGATGACCGCTAAAGTGATCGACTGTGAAACAGCGAAAGACTATGGGCTGGTAACCAAGATTGCCGAAGACCCTTACGCTGAAGCTTATGCGTTGGCACTTGAATGTGCGAATCGGTCGCCAGATGTCGTCGCAGCTAATAAGAAACTTTACAACAAGACTTGGTGGTCAAGCCCTGGCATGGCCGTATTTTACGAGACCTGGTATCAGATAAAGGTAGGGTTAGGTAAGAACAGAGCAATTGCTGCTCAACGTGAAATTCATCGAGACAAGCCACGTTCATACGTCGCGAGAAAGTTCAAATAGCGTTTGTACAGGAATAACGGATATTCCATTTGTTTATGGGGCTTTGCGGTAACCTTAGAGCAATTTAATGTCTAAGGCTAAATGAGCAATCTGATGAACAAAACTTTTACTTACTCGCTAGCTGCCACCGCAATTTTTACAAGCTTAAATGCTTTCGCAAGTGGTTTGTTTTTGCAAGAAGCTGTTGTCGCCAATGCCGGTACTACTGGTGCCGGTGATGGTGTTTACACTCGTTCGGCTGCGGCGATGTGGACCAACCCAGCCACCATGTCACACATGGGCGAAAGCAAGACGACCATTAATACTATGGCGTTTGATCTTGAGATGAAATATCAAGATAACGGGGACAAGCAGGATGGTAAAGGCCATTCAGTGTTGCCTTCATTTGGCGCGTTTCATGCACATCAAGTCACCGACAAATTACACCTTGGTATCGCGATTGGTGCTGTCGGTGGTTCAAGCCTTGATTACGGCAGTGAATGGGCGGGTGCTGCACTTCTAGAAGATATCACTCTCACAGCAATGCAAGTGAACCCATCACTAAGCTACCAACTGAATGACCAGTGGTCGGTTGGTGCCGGTATCCAGTTAAGTTGGGCTGCGTTACAACAGTCATCCTCTGTTTTTACAGCAAAGCAAGACACTGACTGGGCTTATGGTTATAACCTAGGTGTAATGTTTACGCCGTCGGATAAATTTAAGTTGGGTGCCAGCTACCGCTCGAAACTAGAACATGAGTTTAAGAATGAGTTAAAAGGCCCATTACCTGGTAGCAATCGTTCTTTATCTACGGATATTGCGTTACCTGAGATTGTCGATGTCAGTGCTAGTTATGCCTTGAACCAACAACTTGACCTATTGGCAAGTATTCAGTTCCATCGTTGGAGCGCGTGGGACGAGACAGTACTAGACTTTGGTGCATCAGTTGGTGGTGACCCTATAGGCGGAATTCCAATCAAGCGTGACTGGGATGATGTTTGGAAATTTGCGGTTGGTGCTGATTATCAATTGAATTCAGACTGGCGTTTAAAAGCGGGCTTCTCTTACGAGACCTCGCCACAAGATGATCCGTCAATGCAATGGGTTGACCTCCCTGTTGGCGAACAGTATCGCTACTCAGTAGGTGCTTCAACGTATTGGGATGATATCTTGATCGACGTGTTCTACGAATACGCGGATTTGGGTTCGGTTGAAATGGATCGTTTAATGGTTGATGGCTCTTTCGATGGCCGTATCCACTTTGTTGGCGTTAGTGCGACCTTCTAATGACATTACGTAATCTATTACTTGTTGCTGTGGCAACGTTCGGATCGATGGATGCTTTGGCTGAAGAGAAGCACCCTGATGATCCGACTAAAATCGTGACAAAAGCTGGCGTTGCTTATAACGAAGATTTGCAGTTTTCAGGCTCTATTGGTTTAGATGAAGCGCGAATGATCAATGCTCGTGTCAATGCCGACGGTGAAGAGTGGCGATTAGGCGGTTCATGGCTGTTGCCTATGGGTATTGTGAACTTCAACTTTAGCCGTTCTGAATATGACAACGATGCTTATAAGAACAACTACAGTATTGGCACATTTATACCACTGAGCTATTTCGATATTGAGCCGTTCGGTTGGCAAATCTTCCCTATGGCTGGTTACAGCTATAATGACGGCGAAGTAGCTGTTTTCGATGACGATAACGTTGGTTCTGACTATGTGTTGATGCCGAGCTCAACACACGGTGGCTACATTGGTGCGTTTGGTTTAAAAACGATTACTGATGAATGGTCGATCATGGGCTTCGGTGGCGGTTCAATGGGGTCTGATGATTATTCAGGGTATTGGGCAGGCGTCGGTGCTAGCTACAAGTTGAGTGATGCTCAATCATTCAACTTCTTCACTATTTTTGCTGAGGATGACTTCGGTGAAAATAACAGTGTTGGCGCTTCTTATACCTATGAGTTCAAATAGCTTTTCTAACATATCGTCTTAGATAAAAAGAACTGAGTGTAGGCCCACTAATTTAGTGAATCTACACTCAGAACTTATCGCTCTTCTATGAGCTTTCTAGTGTTGAGGTCGTGTTAGCAAGCCGCTTCGTAACGTTCAACATAGCTTTGCATTACCGCGTTCATCGCTTTGGTGATATTTGCGTATTGTGCTTCCTCTAGATTCGCGAGAGACACACGCAGAGACCACGTTGGCGCATCAAAACCTGCCCCAGGCATCACAATCACACCATGTTCTTCTGCAAGGCGTACCAAGAAATCAAGCGGCTCATACGTTTCTTCTAACCATGCGAAGAAATCGTTGCTGTGAATCGTTTGAGCAATCTCTTTCAGATCAATCTCCACGTAATAGAATGCACCGGTTTGATCGCCTTCAGCAACGATTGGCGCGGCTAAGTTATTCTGCATTAGAGTGTGGTAGCGACGACGCACAATTTGTTTCGCGAGTCGTTTGTATTCTTCACCATCCTTCATCAAAGACAGTAGCGAGAACATTGTCATCTGAATCTGCTGAGGTGTTGAAAGACCGGCCGTATGGTTCAGTGCTACTGCACGGCTGTCTGCCACTAAACGATCAATGAACTTAATCTTACTCGGCTCAAGTGCAATGCCTTGGTATCTTGCCGTTAGTGTGCCTCTGGTTTCCTCTGGAAGATCAGCAATCATACGGTCGAAGTTGTTGTCTTCATGTACGCCAATCACGCCTAAACGCCAGCCTGTTGCACCAAAGTACTTAGAGTACGAATACACTAGAATCGTGTTCTTCGGAGCCAACATTGCTAATGATGTGAAGTTATCAGCGAAAGTGCCATAAACATCATCAGTAAGAAGGATGAGGTCAGGGCGGCGGTTAGCAACCTCTGCAATCTTATAGAGTGTCTCATCGCTTAATCGAACCGAAGCTGGGTTGCTTGGGTTAACGAGGAAGAAAGCTTTAACACTTGGATCGTTCAGTTTTTCTAACTCAGAGTCTGGAATTTGCCACGCAGACGCTTCATCCGCCATGATTTCTACTTTGTTGAGCGCGTAATCTTCAAGCTCTGGCATTTCAATATACGGAGTGAAAATCGGCGCACCAATCGCGATGGTGTCACCAGGGTTCAATAGTCGGTTACTCTTTAGCGTGTTGAATATGTAAACCATGGCCGCTGTGCCACCCTCAACAGCAAATAGGTCAAACTTCCCAGCAGGTAATGGCTGCGACCCCGCCATTTCTTGCTCAATGTATTTGCGAGCAATGAGTTCCGAATATTTGAGCATGCGATCAGGCACTGGGTAGTTGTTACCTAGAATCCCCTCAACCCATTCATAAATAAGCGCATCACCGTCTACCTGATATTGATCCGTAATAAACTGGAAGGCTTCAATGAGGAATTGCACACCTTCTTGGTCTTCGTATTTCTCACAAAACTGAAGAAAGCGCAGGCTAATATCTTGTTGAACTCCCATTCCACCAAAGCCTTCATACCCTGAGAAATTCGATTTTGATTCTTCTAGTGCAAACATACCTAATTGGAAAAAGGCTTCACGTGGCGCTGTCGCGACCCAGTTTGGGTTACCACGACCAGCGTTGATCATGGTTTTTTCATGTGAATGTTGAGCAAGGTCGATCAGTGTGTTTTTTACTTCGAATGGGCTTAGTGTTTCTAGGCGTTTTTCATCTGTGCGTTTCATAGTCGTTTCTCTTTAAATTTGTTTAAGATCCAAGTTTTTTGGATATATAAATGAGTTAATTTCTTTGAGCAGCTAGCCTGCTTGGCTAGCTACTGTGTTAAATCGTTAATTAATAAGTTGAATCATCAATTGCCTGATTCGGTGTTGATTACGAAATTTTGGTAATGAGGTTGATGATGATCGGACCCCATAAGGTGAGGAAGATATTGGCAACCGCATAAGTCATCGTGAAACTCGGTACTGGTGTGCTGTTTTGTGTTTTTTCTAGTAGCGATGCGAATGCAGGGTTTGCACTGCGGCTACCCGCGATAACCGCTAGCGCTTCTACTGGGTTTTTGATTTTGAGTACGTAGTAGTTGAATAGGAACGTCAGTACTTGAGGAATTAGAGTGACCAACACACCTAGCAGTAAGAGCGTTATGCCATTCTCTTTGATTGCCGTCAGCGCTGGAGCGCCTGCATTAATACCAACAACCGCAACAAATACTGCAAGGCCGAATGTCTGCATAAAGTTGGCTGCGCCGTGGTTAACACTGCCTAAACGAGGTGTACGCATTCTTAGGTAGCCCACAAGTAGGCCGGAAACCAGACAACCTAAACCTGAACCTAGAGCGATATGAGAACCACCGATAGTGAAACCAATCTCGCCAATCAGATAGCCAAGCACCATGCCGAAAGACATTGTTACGAAGTCAGTAACACTAGGCTGTGGGCTGTTGTAACCAATTTTTTTGATGACTTTAGTTATGTCTTCTTTTTGTCCAACTAAGGTGATTTCGTCACCAATGTGCAGTTCAGTTTCTGGCAATGTCGAAATATCATGGCCCATGCGTGATAGCTGAGTGATATAAACACCACGACGAATACGTGCGTTCGTTTCATCGTGAAGCTTACGTAGCGTAATACCCGCTAGTTTCTTATTCGTGAGTACGACCTTCTGTTGTGTTTGGACAACATTGCTTTCTTCACTAAATTCACCGAGTTCGATACCCAATGAGGTCACTTTAGGAAATGCCTGAGTCAGACCAGTAAGGTAAACTTTGTCACCCGCCGCTAAAATAGGGTTCTTCGCCAAATCTAACGTTGATTCTGTGTCTTGGTGTGAGCGGTAAATAGCTTCAATTGTGAGGTCAGCATCGAATGCTTCTTCTAACTCGACAACACTTTTCCCAACAAACATAGAGTTCGCGGTCACTTGATAAGCACGAGAAGATACGCGGTTCAATGCAGAGAATTCACCCTCGTTTAGTTGCTTGCTGCCAGCCCCCATTTTTTCCGCAAGCTTCTTCGCTTCTTTGGTTATGTTCCAACCCATTACCATTGGAATGAGTGACATCATTAGAATCGGACCAAGAGAGCCGAAGATGTAGGTGATTGAGTAACCCACAGCCACGTTTGTTTTAAGTGTTGAGGTGACATCTGGCGCTAGGTTCAGCTGATCGATAGCATTACCTGCAGTACCTATGATTGCCGATTGTGTTAAGCCACCAGCCGCAAGGCCCGCCGCTAAACCTTTATCTAGTCCTGCCCATTTAGAGAGCAATACAACCGTGATTAATCCTACAAACGTCATCACAAACGAAGCGAATAAGCGTGTTAGCGATGAAAGGCGGAATGACGAGAAAAACTGCGGACCGCCGTTGTAACCCACCATAAAAATAAATAAAGCAAAGAAGATGCTTTTTACTTCGTTAGAGATCGCGATACCGCCGATCTGGCCAAGTGCTACAGCAACAAGCAGTGAACCTGCAATTCCACCTAATTCAAACTTACCGATTTTAATTTTACCGATTAAGTAACCGAGACCGAGTGATAAAAAGAGCGCTATAAACGGATAGTCTCTAAGTTGTTCAATAATAAATGACATAGTAATCCTTGAATGAAATAGCATCATCATTGACTTTCTATTTCATTTTTTAATTTGGTTTAACGTTTGATTAAGCATTAATTCATATTTTGTGGAAGAACTGATTTAATGCTTTATTTTTAATAATCTGGACTTTATCCAGTCTTCTACTTTTTATGATGCAGTCGCGATGATTTTTTATGGTCATGAATTTTATCTTTGTGATGTTTATCATGATGACCATCAGAATGGTGATTGACTAAATGCTTATGACCTTCTGGGGCGCCACCATGTTGACCAGAATGAGAAGGTTGATGCTCTCTATATTCTAAATGGTCTTTATTATGTTTATGGGTAACATCTTCTCCATATATACGTTTCATCTTTTCTTTAATAGCGACTTTAGTATGATTAATTTTATTCGACATAGTTAACTCGTTTATTTGTTTAAGGAACGATGAGAATTATATCGATCGAGAAAATAGATAAATCATGTTCAAATAAAATAGCAATAAAACAAAAATTGAGTTTCGATTGATGTTTTCATCATAAGTATTTGATTTTTAAAGTTTGATTTTTATTTTATATAAGATTGGGTGGATGTTATATGAGTTTGATTTATTGGCAGTGTCGATAGGTAGAATGACCAGACTTAAAAAACAAGGTGAACACATGAGTAAGTATAAAGGCGTTATCGTCGGGTCAGCTCTTTTTATATTACTGTCTTTTGTATTTGGTTTTCATTATGTAAAAGGTGAAATGATCAAAGAGAAGGTCGATAATTTTAAATTGCCAGCTATATCTGTAACAACGGAAAAAGTAAACCAAGATACTTGGGATAAAAGTTTAAAAGTCATTGGTAACATTCATTCTAATCAATCTATTGATGTGACGAGCCAAATGTCAGGCCAAGTAAAAGAGATTCTCTTTACTTCAGGTCAGCAAGTAAATAAGGGTGATATTCTTGTTAAATTGGATGATGCGTTATTGAAGTCCAACTATAAGAGTCAGCTATCCAAAGTTGAATTGGTAAAAGTCGAATTGATGAGAAATAAATTGCTCCTTAGAAATAACAGTGTTTCAAAAAATTCGGTTGATAAGCTACAAGCTCAATTTAATGCTGAAGGTGCAAAGTTGGAATATATTGCTACGCAAATTGACTACATGAAAGTGAAAGCGCCATTTTCTGGCAGCGTTGGGATTCGTCATATCGATGTAGGTGATTTTATTAATTCAAGCACAGCAATTGTCGAGCTGGAAGACAAATCAAAGCAGTATGTCGATTTCTCTATTCCAGAGCTTTATTTACACGATGTGAAGGTAGGGCAAGATTTACAGTTTAATTCAGAAGCAACGAACGACGAAGTCTTTCACGGCACTATTTCTGCCATTGAACCGAGCTCAGACAGCAACACGCACAATATCGAATTGAGAGCCATGGCTAACCAAGCCGTGCCGTTAGAGGCGGGTATGTATGTCGACGCTACGTTAATCACATCAGAATCGGACACTATCGTGGCGGTACCTTCTGTTGCGATCAGTTACACCTTATATGGGAACACCGTGTTTGTGTTGGATACGTCGACTAAAAAGGCCAGCGAACATTCGAGCAACGATGCATCACCATTTTACGAGTACAAGGTTGTGCAGCGCACTGTTGAAGTCGGCCCAAAACAAGGCGGTTATGTTGGTGTGGTTTCGGGCTTGAAAGAGGGGGATGTGGTTGTGACTTCAAACCAACACCAACTCAAGAATAGTGGATGGGTTCTGGTTAATAACCAACATCCGCTGATTACTGACAAAAGTACTAAGCAAAGTAACTAGGAAACTCCCATGACATTTACTGATGTATTTATCAAACGTCCAGTTTTGGCTACGGTATTAAGCCTTGTACTGTTGGTGTTAGGTCTTAAAGCCTTTACATCACTGCAAGTGCGCCAATATCCAGAAATTGAAACGGGCGTTATTACCATTACAACGAGTTATCCAGGTGCCAGTGCATCCAGCGTTCAAGGGTATGTGACGCAGCCACTGCAGGCAGAAATTGCCCAAACAGCGGGCATTGATTACATGACATCGGATAGTGCTCTGGGCAAGTCGGTTATCACGGTTTATTTGAAGCTAGGGTATCCGTCTGATAGTGCTTTGACCGAGATTTTGTCTCTCGTGCAGCAAGTGAAATATAAGCTGCCGTCGGGTGTATTGGACCCGAGTATTCTTAAATCGACGTCTCAATCTCCGATCTTATATGTTTCATTTTCGAGTGACACATTGAAGACGGAGCAAGTCTCGGACTATGTGAGCCGCGTAGTTAAGCCGACTTTCTCTACTGTTGAAGGGGTGTCAAAGGTCGACATATTGGGGCAAGAAGATTTTGCAATGCGAATCTGGCTGAACCCTCAACGACTGGCTTCATATGGTCTGACGGCTGAAGATGTTCAAAACGCGCTTCGTGCAAATAACATTGTGAGTGCGGCGGGCAAGTTGCAAAACCCTTATATCGAAGTTGATATTAACGCTCATACCGATTCAAGTTCGGTAGACGATTTCAAGAACATGGCTTTGAAAGCGCACGACGGGCAACTGGTGCACTTAAAAGATGTGGCGACGGTTGAACTAGGCGCAGCAAACTATGACTCAGACGTTGAATTCAATGGTGTGACTACCGTATCAACGGCGATCAGTAATACGGCAACATCTAACCCATTGACCGTTGTTGAAGGCATTTACGAATTGCTTCCACAGATCCAAGCAGGCTTACCTGAAGGTATTAAAGCGGATGTAATCTATGACTCGACTAAGTTTATCGAAACCTCAATTGATGAAGTAGCAAAAACCTTAATCGAAGCCGCACTGATCGTAGTCATCGTTATCTTCGCCTTTTTGGGCTCAATGCGAGCGATGTTGATACCACTTGTAACGATTCCTTTGTCATTGATTGGCTCTATGTTCTTCATGTTGAGCATGGGCTTCAGTATTAACCTGTTGACGCTGCTTGCCATGGTATTAGCAATATCGCTGGTGGTTGATGATGCCATCGTTGTTGTGGAAAACACCTTTCGTCACTTAGAAGATGGTACCAGCCCAATTAAGGCTGCTATAGACAGTGCTCGTGAAATTGCAGGCTCGGTTATCGCGATGACCATTACATTGGCCGCAGTGTATGCGCCGATTGGTTTCATGGGGGGGCTCACCGGTAAGTTGTTTACTGAGTTCGCATTCACTTTGGCGGGTTCAGTACTAATTTCGGGTTTCATCGCCTTAACGCTAACGCCGATGATGTGTTCAAAACTGCTTAATAAATCGGTTCTCGACGGAAAACTGGTTAAGAAAATCGATGCGGTAATTGAAGGCGTAACAGAGCGCTATCGTAAAGTGCTCGAACATGTGTTGAATAACCGTGTTTATATTTGGCCTGTGGTAGGAACGTTGCTGATCAGTCTGGTGTTCATGTTTATGAATACTTCATCTGAACTGGCACCTGAAGAAGATCAAGGCGTGATGATTGTGATGGGACAAGGTCCTGCACAAGCGAATACCGATTACATTCGCCACTTTACTCCGGCTCTGATTGACTCTATCAGCAAGAACGATGAAGTCGAAATGACCATGCTAGATAACGGTTACATGAACAACAATGCGTTCTTTGGTTTGGGTGTATTGAAAGATTGGGATTCGCGTGACGCAACGGCAAAAGAGGTAATGCAACGTTTCGAAAAAGAGAGTTCTGTATTACCGGGTTTGCAGGTGTATACCTTCTCTCCACCGGATTTGCCAGGCACGCCGCAAGGTCTGCCATTCCAAATGGTTCTGAAAACGCCAACGGGTTCTTATCAGGATCTCTATCAGTACGCTGAAAAACTGAAAGAGTACGCACAGAAGAGTGGCAAGTTCATCTATGTGCAAAACGACCTGAATTTTAATAAGCCACAGGTAGAGATTCGCATCGACCGCGATAAAGCGGCTCAGATGAACGTGAACGCACAAGACATCGGTACCGTGTTGTCTCGCTTTATCAGTGAAGGCTTCGTGAATTACTTCTCGATGGATCAGCGCAGCTATCAAGTTATCACTCAGGTACCTAACGAGAACCGTAACTCTTGGGATGATCTGAAGAGCTACCACGTACGCTCTAACACCAATGAGATGGTCCCGCTGGCGTCATTGATTGAAATTAGCCAATCAGTACAGCCATCGAAAGTGGATCAGTTTCAACAGCTTAATAGCGCCATGATTGAAGCGAAAATGATGCCGGGAATCAGTATCGGTGAAGCCTATAAAGTGATGGAAGAAGGGGCAGCGAAGATATTGCCTAAATCTTATACGACGGATACTTCAGGCCAATTGAGACAGTTCCTACAAGAAGGCTCGTCACTGGTTACGACGTTCTTTCTTGCTCTTGTGATTATTTATTTGGTGCTGGCTGCTCAATTTGAAAGTTTGCGAGACCCACTAGTGGTATTAACCAGTGTGCCATTGTCTATCTTTGGTGCCCTGATGCCACTGTATTTAGGCATTGATACGCTCAACATATACACCGAAGTGGGGCTGGTGACCTTGATAGGCTTGATTAGTAAGCACGGTATTTTGATTGTGGAGTTTGCAAACCAAATGCAACAGGAATTGAAATGCAGCCGACGCGAGGCCGCTATTCGTTCAGCGACTGTTCGAATGAGACCAGTATTGATGACCACAGCTGCGATGGTTGTCGGTGTCGTACCGCTGCTCATTGCAAGCGGAGCCGGTGCTCAAAGCCGTTTCTCGATTGGTTTGGTCATCACGGTGGGTATGTCGGTAGGCACGCTGTTTACGCTGTTCGTGGTACCAACGATTTATACCTACTTGGCTGCGGATCACCGCGGGCAAGAGCAAGAAGTTTAGTCCGTTATCCAGTTTGTTATTTTATTCACTAGTATTTAGCTCACAAGAAGCACATCGCCTGTATGGGCTGTGTGCTTCTTAATGATCGAGAATTATAAACTCATCAATGCTTGATACCCAATTTGGATTCAATCTCGGTGATGTTACTTTTGAAAAACAGTGTTTGAGCGACTTTCAAAACCACAGGGTGGCCAGATTCTAATATCGCTTCATAGTAATACTCTTCCGCCATTGAAGGGTTGCCTTGAGATTCTTCAATTTTTGCCAAGATAATCATAGACATCACACTGTATTCATTCCTCGGGATCAAGCTCAGATAGTATTCGGCTTGGTCAGGGTTATCTTCAGTGAGGAAGTAGGCTGCTAACGCGTCATAGACTCGATAAGAGTTAGCATTGTTCTGAGCATTTAGTAACTGTTTTTTGAATTTCTTATTGAGCGCTTCAACCTGCTTGTTCTTATTCTTCGATCTCATTATAAAAATGTCGGCAAGCTCATACATGTAACGGTTCGACATAACGAATTGGTTGTCGGGTTCTAGCTCATTGGCTTGGGCGATCTTAGACAAGGTGTCGGTTCTGTCTAATGTCATGAAGGTGAGTCCGAGCGCTTCAAGGGTGAGCTTTAAGGCTTCTTCTTGTTTGGGTAACTCAGAGATTTGTTGCTTTAATATCGATTTTTGAATATCCAAACTAAATGAATCCAACAGGTCATCGAGCATTGAACGCATGGTCGTGTGGAGTGAAGCTGGGTCAATCAGGTAATCTCGACCTAGGTGTCTGAAGTTAGAAATTCGGTTGAAGTAGGTGATATCAAGGTATTCTCTATCACCATCAATTTCACTCTTGAAACTGATCACGTTGGCTGAATTTGGCACCAAGGTTTCATCGATTACGACACGAAAATCGCGATAGGTGGTCAAGTAGCTCATTAATTTATGGATGATCCCACGCTTAAAGGCATCCGTCTTCAAGTTGTCATCGATACTTACGTAGATGTATCTAGGCTCTAAAGACAAGTAGTGCACAGATTCGTGTACTTTGTGGGCATCTAGATTTTTGCTGTCTGCTGTTTGATTAAGACGATTTTGTTCCGTTGATTGATTTGAGTCAGCGAGTGGTTGGTTTGATTCATTAGCGGCGGTATTTAAACTGCTCAAATCGAAGGCGTCTGATTTAGGGCTGGTCGGTTTTAACGTCCACCAAATAAGTCCAAGCGCAATAACTATAGCGCCCCCAAACATCACAGCACGAGACGTTCTTTTCTGAGGTTTATTGGCTGCTATAGGCGCTTGTTTGTCGTTTGCTGTTTTATTTACAGGTGACTGTTGAATGAACTGTGCTGTACTCGAATCGGTATGGCTTGGATCGACATAGCTCGAATCGCTAGGTCTCGAAGCGCTAGGTTGCGGATCAACAGGCTGGACAGGCTCTTGTGAAGCAGGTTTTTCTGAGGTTGCATCGATTGAACTCTCTTTAGGTTCTTCGAGTACGGTTTTGGCCTCTGAGCCTTGATCGCTTATTAGGTTCTCACCAGTAACCGATTCTGCTTTTGGTTCGACTTGTTGTTTTTTATCCTCATCCAAAACTGGCGATGTATCTGGTGCGTCTGATTGAGTTGAAGGAAAGGAACCAAAAGCATTAGGTGCATGATTCATGTCTGCAACTGACACGGTATCTGTGGTGATACTTGCAGGTACTAAGATGGTTTTGTGTACATCAACATCGAGTTTATAACCGCGTTTGGGCACGGTGATGATGTGTCCCATGGAATGTCGTTCAGCCGCTTTGAGTATTTTGCGCAGTTCAAAAATGGCTTGCGTGATCACCTGATCTGTCAAGATTGAGCCATTCCAGACTTCATTAATCAGCTCATCTCGTGAGAATACTATCTTAGGATTTTGGCAGAAAAAGTTGAGTAGCTTGGACAAGCGATTGTCGATGATCACGTCTTCATCATTCATGATGAGTTTGTCTTCATCAGGAATAAATAACCACACGTCGAAAGAGTATTGAATGCGTTCTTTTTTCATAACCACCGAGACTAAGTCATTGTATTAAAATTACTTTAGTAGACATGTTTGGGCAATTCAATCAACCAATGTCTAATTATGATAAGTGGTCGTGCTTTTGAGCGGATTAGTAAGATCCAGCAAAAAATAATATTGAGACTTATTCGCATTTGTTGATCTCAATAAAGGAACGGTTTAAATTGTCTGGTTAGTATCACTACAACATGAATATTATGAGGTTTTTTATGAGTACGGTCGTTGTATGGGGAGCAGGAAGTGGATTGGGTGCTGCAATTGTTGAGCATTTTCACAAACAAGATTATCAAGTGATAGCGATTGCGAGAAGCCCAGAGAAGAACACGCGCTTGGCTGAACTTGGTATCACCACACTGCGTTGTGATGCTACCGATAAAGAACAGGTTGAATCTGTGGTCGCTCAATTACCTAAATCGGCACTGGTCGTTTCTAGTATGGGCAGCTTCAGAGCGGATGTTCCCGTTGATTATATTGGACACCGACATCTGACTGATGCGCTTGAAGCCAATGGTATCGCTCGATTTGTGCTGGTAACGTCGTTAGGTTGTGGTGACTCTTGGCAGTATTTGTCTGAGCGATCTAGAAAAGGGTTTGGCGCGGCGGTTCGTGAAAAGTCGTTGGCTGAAGCTTGGCTAACCTCAAGTTCTCTGGATTACACAATCTTACGTCCGGGTGGCTTGTTAGACGGCGAGGAGACTGGCAACGGTGAGCTGTCCCAGCAGGTCGAAGTTCATGGTGTGATTTACCGGCAAGAAGTGGCGCGACTTATCGAAGCCTTGTTAACCAATGAAGCGAGCATTGGGCAGATCTATCAGTGTGTTGATCCTACGGTTAAATATGGGTAACGCTGTTAAGTCTGAATTTTAGTAAAGCCTTCAAGCTATATAGCTATAAGCTTATAAATCCCTGAAGTCGTTTAGATAAACTAAGCGGCTTTTGTTTGCTTCCTCAGTTTTCTCTAATTTCTGTCTTTCTATTCTTTTGCTGTCTCTTTCTGCCTTTTTCTCATGTGAGAGTGCCGCTCTCTTAATCTAGATTAAGTTTTCCCTAGTTTATTCTCTGTAGTATCCGCCTGAATCAGTGCCCATGCTTGATGGGTAACTCGCGTAACACGATTTTGAGAGGAAGACACTTGAGCACTTTGTTTACAGAAACCCACATTGGCAAGATGACACTAAAGAACCGCTTCATGAGAAGTGCAACGTGGGAAAATATGGCCACCGAAGATGGGCATATGACAGATAAACTGTACGCTATCTATGAAGAGTTGGCTCAAGGTGAAGTCGGCCTGATCGTGACGGGTTACGCGAACATCGTTGAAGAAGAAAAGCCGAATGCGGGCATGATGGGTATGTATAACGACTCATTCATTTCAGAGTATCAGAAGCTGACTCAACTGGTGCACGACAACGACTCTAAAATCGTGATGCAATTGGCTTATGGTGGCACCAAAACCACGCATGATCTTGGCGAGCGAGTAATCTACGCACCAAGTGAGGTTCCAGAAAAAGGAACTCAAACACTAGGCAAAGCGATGACCAAAGATGAGATCGACTACATTGTTGATGCCTTTGCTCAAGCGTCATTAAGAGCACAGAAGTCAGGTTTTGATGGCGTTGAAATTCATGCCGCTCACACTTACCTAATTAACCAGTTCTTAAGCCCTTATTACAACCAACGTGAAGATGAATACGGTGGTAGCCTTGAGAACCGCATGAGATTTTTGTTAGAGATCTATACCGCGACTCGTAAGCTAGTTGGCGATGATTTCCCAATCTTAGTTAAGCTTACAGCTTCTGAGTTTTTCGAGGGCGGAGTGACGTTTGATGAAACTCGCTTGGTGTGCAAGAAGCTTGAAGAAATTGGTGTGGATGGCATTGTTGTGTCAGGCAATATTCATGGCAAAGCAGACACTATGATTGGCGAGTCGCACGATGGTTTTACCATTCAGGCAGAAGGCTACTTCCAGGAGTATGGTCACGCAATCAGCCAAGACGTTGATATCCCAGTTATCACGGTTGGTGGCCTAACGGATTTTGATGCTATCGAAGCGATTGCAAACAATACTGGCATTGAATACTTCGCGCTTTCAAGACCACTGCTTTCTGAACCCCATTTAGTTAAGCGTTGGAAGGAGGGGGATAGAAGCCCTGTAGAATGTGAGCGATGTTCTAAGTGTCGTACCAAGCGCGGTAACTTCTGTGTCGTGAATAAAGACAGAAAAGTACAACTTGCTCGCATGTAACCGCTGATCCTAGACCCAAGCGTAAGCCTAAATTTATAAGCGAGTCTAAGTTTGAGCCTGTGTAATCGCGCAGGCTCTTGTTCATTCCGTATTCTACGAAACGATATTTGTAACCTTATTAATCACATTCTTCTGTCAAATGAGTGTGCATTAACGGATACAATATACCTGTAAATTATCTAACCAAGTTATCGATAACAAACTGAGCAAACTTTGAAATTACTTCCTCTCTTAAAGCAACCTCGAATCCACTGACGCCTTTTTCGTTTTAGCGGCATTGCTATGATTTAAGCGTGATACTCACTATTCATCCCAGTGAACCCTGTATTTATGGGGCGTTAGTTTATGCACCTTGGATTTGCATCGTCGAACATTTTGATATTTAAACGAATAAAACTAAATAGATCATTCAGAGGTAAAAATGCAAAAGAAGCATTGGTCCAAATTCGAGTTGCTGCATGAAGTCGTAACCAACCACAATATTCACGTAAAAGGTCAACACAGTTATTACAGTGATTGCTGGGACAATGGGTTTGAAGGTTCAGTTGTCCGTTATCTTCATGGTGACGAAGTCAGTCGTCAGTGGGAGCCTCGTTGGGAAATCGACGAACTCTATATTGGTGACTATGTTTGTATCGGGGCAGAAGTGGTCATTCTCATGGGCGGTAACCATACCCACAGAGTCGACTGGTTTTCACTGTATCCATTTATGGATGTGATTGAAGACGCCTATATCGGCAAAGGCGATACCCATATTGAAGATGGGGTGTGGTTAGGCATGCGAGCGATGGTGATGCCCGGCGTTACGATTGGCGAAGGCGCTGTGGTTGCAGCGAATAGCGTTGTGACAAAAGACGTCGCACCCTACAGTATTGTTGGTGGTTCTCCTGCGAAAGTCGTTAAGTACCGTTTTGACAAGTCCGTTATCGAAGAACTGATTTCGATGAAAATATACGACTGGCCTGAAGAGAAGTTTGAGTCATTAAGAAAGCACTTGTGTGATTCGGATTTTACAAAGTTAAAGCAGGCGATTGAGGATTATGACAACAGATTGTAGAGCACGAATAGAACGGAAGATTTGTGTAGGAAGATCTGCGTCATAGTTATATTGAAAAACACGTTAAATCAGTCCGTTACCTTGCAATACTCAACATGGTGTACCAATCTTATTTCATAAGCATGGATAAGGATTGTGTATGCCCGCAAGTTCAATGAAAAACAAAGGGGTGGTAGGAAAAGTCCTACTGCCTTCTTTACTCATAAATCTTCTCTCTCTCGCCGTTCCGTTAACGGTTTTACAAATTTATGATCGTATTTTACCTAACCAAAGTTACGGTACTGCCACTTTGTTGTTGGCGGGTGCAGCGTTGGCTGTTGCCATGGAAGCATTGATCAGGTTTGTGCGTACTTGGCTTTTGTCAGCCGCGGCCAGCAATACCGAGAAAGCGACCTATCAAACCTTGGTTGAAAGAGTAACAACGGCTTCATCAGGCCATCTTCGCCACATTGGTGTTGGCGGTGTGGAAGAGGGGCTGGGCTCAGTATCAAAAGTCAAAGATTGGTATTCGGGTGGTGTGATTGCAGGCTTTATTGATTTACCTTTTGCATTGATCTTCTTGGGCTTAGTGGCTTACATCGGCGGTGAGCTGGTGGCGATACCTTTGGCAGTTTGGCTTATTACGCTCGGAATCGTTTGGTTATCTTCTATTCGCGTTAAAAGCTTAAGTGAAGAAGCCTCTCAAGATGAGCAGGAGCGAAAAGCGTTCTTGATTTTGCTGAGCCAAACCATTCAGGGAATCAAACGTCAGGCCGTTGAGTCTCGAATCTTCAATCAGTTTAAATCCCTCAATAATGTTCGCTCTCAGTCTAAAGCGAGAGAAGAAGAACAGAACGCCTTCGCCCAAGAGTGTATTCAACTTGCCGCATTAGCGACGTCAGTTTTACTGGTGATTACGGGGAGCTTATGGGTGTTGGATGGGCAGTTAACTACTGGTGGATTAGCGGCATGTTCTATCTTGTCGGGCAGAGCCGTCGCACCTTTAAGTGCTTTGGTGGGAGTTCGAATTAAGCTTAATTCAATACACAGTGCTAATCAGGCAATAGAAAAGTTGAGTGACTTATCACTATCTGAGCCTTCAGATTCTGAGCAACCTAAGCTCCCTTTATCTGACTTTGAGACGTTGGAAATTAAGCAAGCGACCGTTGAAAGATACGGTGAACTCTCTCATGCTGATGTCACACTGAGTAAAGGTGAGTTGGTATTGTTAGAGAGTGAAGATCGCCACACCAACAGTCATTTATTGTCGTCGATTGCAGGTATTGATGATCTAAAAGCGGGTGAGTGCTTCATTAACGGAGCTGCCGTTTCAATCGCATCGGTAACCAACATTGCTGCCTACTGTGGCGTTAAAGGACAACTGGTGTCGGGGACCATTCTTGATAACCTGTGTGGCTTTGACCCTGAGAAAACGCAAAGCGCCAGTGACTATGCAAAGCGTTTGGGTTTAACCAAGGAAATTACTCGATTACCTGATGGACTAGAGACACAAATCGGCCATTCGAGTGCTTCTTTGTTGAGTATGGGTAACGTGAAAATGCTCAATATCGCGGCTCAATTGGCAAGTGATAAACCCATAATTATGTTGGAAAGGCCGGATTCTTCACTTGATTTAGACGCCCTTGGAAACCTAGCTAAGGTGTTGGAAGAAGAAGTGACGGCAGGACGCACGATACTGATGGTGAGCTACCATTCGAAGCTTCGCGAATTGGCTAATCGAATCATTACAGTGGAAAGTCGAGCTCTTACGGTCGACAGCGAGAGCAATCAGGAGGCTATCGTATGAATCGTTTAGATATTGGTAACCCTTCAGGTACGAACAACCGTGCAGATACGAATTGTCGACAAGAGGTGATGAATCATTTAGAAACCGAGAGCCTTTCCGTTCTTAAGCAGTTGGAAGTGAATGCGAATATCCAGTTGTTCGCCCATCAATGGGTCGATGAGAATCGGATTGAATCAATAGATGATATGTTTGCCCTGTTCGACAGGCTTGCATTGCCATATCGCTTGGTTGCCAACCTAGATGAAGTTGGCGAACATAAATTAGTATTACTGGTGCTTGGTGAACATGAGTTGGTCTCTGGTCATATAGAATCGAAACAGTTTATTGCTTTTGATACCAATGAAGACATTACCCAGATCCCACAGTTTTGTATTGTTGTCGAAGGTCCACCACTAGAGAAGGCTTCTCCTGATTGGGTTGGCGAACGGCTACATGCATTTCGCCCCATTATTCCTAAATTGCTGCTAGTCAGTTTTATCACTAACTTATTTGCGCTTGCCGTTCCTTTCATCACGATGTCAATTTATGACCATGTGATTGGCGGCGATGCAGGGCATGAGCTGCAAGGTATCGCCATTGGTGCGGCGTTATTGTTTGTGATGATGGGTTGGCTGAGAACATTGCGTAGCCGAGTGTTTGCTTCAGTTTCCAACCGAGTAAGTCGTGAGATCTCTCAATCCCTCGTGCAGCGTCTGCTTCGAAATAGCTATGCGCAAAATCAGCAAACAGCTTCCTCTAGTCAGCAAAACCAAGTGATGCTGTCAGAGCGTATTTCAGGTGTGCTATCGGGGCCATTAGGAAATGCGCTGTTTGATCTGCCATTCATTCTAATTTTTGTCCTTGCGATAGGTGTGTTAGGTGGGTGGTTAGTACTGGTTCCTATCGTTTCTTTGGTTCTTTATTACCTATTAGCTAAGCGTTCGATATGCTCAAGTAGCAAGCGCTCAATGCAATCGACGGTAGCAGGTACGAATCGTCAAAATATGACCAATGAATTGTCATCCAAGCTTGCCTTTATTCGCAGTGCCGGATTCTCAGAGCACTGGATTCAACGCTTCAAAAAGGCCAATCTTCTTGCTTCAACAGTGACCTTTAATCAATCGGTTCTCCAGAGCCGGTACACTTCGATTTACTATTTCATTGGGGTTGGTTCGACATTAGCCGTGATGGGGTTAGGTATAGGACTTATTTTTGAACAAGTGATGACCCCTGGTGGTTTGATTGCTTCAATGATGTTGATATCTAAGGTGACGGGTCCTGCTCAGGTGTTGGCAAACAGCGCGATGCGTTTTAATAGCTTTAATCAATCCAAGCTGCAAGTGAACCGTATTTTGTCTCAGCCGTCTGAGCGTGAATTCAGTTACCAGCATCACCCGTTGCCTGTGGTAGCGCCTAGCTTAAAATTAGACCAAGTGACACTGCGCTATCCCAAACAGAGTCGCCCTGCCTTGAATGGTGTCAGCTTTGATATTGAAGCCGGTGAAATTGTCGCGATTACCGGCCCTTCTGGGAGCGGTAAATCAACATTAATTGAAGTGCTGTCTGGCTTGCAGCCTATCCAAAACGGCATGGTCGAGCTTGAAGGCGTTAACCTCGTCCAATACGACCCGCAGCTCTATCGTCACTGGTGTTTCATTCGAGCCGCTTATCCTGATTTGCTTACGCTGAGTATTCGAGAGTGGCTAAACGACGGCCATAAAGTCGAAGATCAGAAAATGATCTCTGCAATTGAAATGGTGGGCGGAAAGCGTTGGTTCGAGACATTATCAGGTGGGCTCGATACTTCCATCAGCAGTATTCAGCCGGACAGCCTTTTTGACATGTTGTCTGGCAGCGTCGCGCAGATCCTCATTGACGCGAAAGCGCTGGTTTATGACTACCCTATGTTCTTAATGGATAATCCTGTGCCGGATGCTCACCCAAATGCTAAACGTATATTTGGTGAGTTTGTGCAGTCGAAAAAAGGAAAAGCAACCGTGATCTACACGTCCCACGATCCGGATTTAATCAAGCTTGCCGATAAAGTTGTGGTATTAAATGAAGGTGCAGTGGTTTATGCCGGTCCATTAGAGCCGGAGCAGTCTTCGAATCAGGAACAGCCTTCAGAACTTCAAGCTTCTCAAGAACCGCAGTTATCTGAGCAACCGTTATCTCAAGAGCTACAGCCGTCAACTCAAGATTCGTCTGCTCAACAAAATGCAGCCCAACAAGAACAATCAGAGTCTAAGCAAGGAGTCGCTAATGACTAAACAATCTATCGAGAAGGGCAAGCGCTACGGTGAACTTGTAGAATCACAAAATACGGCTCGTACATTAGCGCTGGCCACATGGTCGGTTGCCTTATGTGTTATTGCTTTTGCCACTTGGTCTGTCGTCACTCAAGTTGATGAAATTGCCAAAGCCAAAGGCGCTGTGATTCCGGAAGGCGAGAAGCAAGTATTACAAAGTGCGATTGGCGGTAAGTTAAAGCAAATTCTCGTAAAAGAAGGCCAGTTGGTTGAGAAAGGCCAGCCGCTTGTTGAGTTTGATGCCACTTTCCAGCGTACCGCCCTCGAGGAACTAAAGTCTCAACAAGTGACGCTTCTAGCCAGTGTGGAGCGTATGAATGCGCTGCTTGAACAACGCGAGCCTAACCTTGCTGAGTTCGAGGTCGATTACCCAGAGATCGTCAGCCAACAAAAAGCGCAGCTGAACGCGCAAAAAGCCCTGTACTTCCAAAAGCGAGTGGTGCTTGAGAAAGAGAGTGAGCAAATTGCAGAGCAGCTTCGTAGTGTAGAAAAGGCCTTGCCGAGTTATGAGAAAGAGTTGAATGCGACCAAGCAAGAGTTGAACATACTAGAAAAGGGTTATAAATCGGGCAACATTTCACGCTTACGTGTGCTTGAAATGCGTCAAAAACTGGCCAGCATTGAGCAGAAAATTGAAGAAGCTCGTGGCAAGAAGTCGGTATTGATTAGACAAGCTGACAGTAATGATCAAAAAATCATACAGCTTCTTGCGGAGGCGAAAGCTAAAGTGAGCGATGATCGTTCTAAAGCTGTCTCTGACTTGTCAGCCCTGAACGCCAGAGTACGTTCAAGCCAAGCGAAATTGACGAACACCATGTTAGTGTCGCCGCTACAAGGTTTGGTGCAAAGCCTGCCAAGTACACAGAACGGAGGTGTTATTCAGCCGGGTGGCACTGTTGTTGAAATTGTTCCTGTTGGTGGGAAAGCCGATTTTAAAGCCCGTTTGTCGCCAAGAGATATTGGTTTTGTGAGTGTAGGGCAGCCGACTCGTATCAAGATTGATGCGTTTGATTACAGCCGCTTTGGGGCGCTAAAAGGAGCGGTTGAGAGTATTTCACCGACCACAAGTCAAAGTGAACGTGGCGAGATCTATTATGAAGTAGTCGTCTCGGTGGATGTTCCTTATTTCCGTGATAATCCTGAGAGCTTTTCTATCTTGCCAGGTATGACGGGCGAGGTAGATATTACCACTGGTGAGAAATCTGTATTCCAGTATCTATGGAAGCCGATTTACACCAACGTGAGTGTCGCGTTTGGTGAAAGGTAATCGTTATAAAGAGTCGTTGAGAGTAAACGAATAACAACAGCAAATAATAAAAAGGGAGCACATCATGTGCTCCCTTCTGTTTAGTCTCGTTATCGGTTAACTATTTGGATCAATGTCCGGCAGCCCGTCTACGTCGTTGTGATGATGGTGCTCATCATCTTGGTTATGGTTGATGTTCACGTCATGGTGTTCAAGCGCGTCTGACATATCCAAGTGCGCTTGGTCATGTGTTGCTGCATCTGGTTGGTCGACTTGTGCAAGTACGATATCCATATCCGCAGGTTGATCGTGAACCGTTGTCGATGTCGCATCGGGTTTAATGCCCAATGCATCCAGATAAGCTGCTGCACCATGGTGGCTGGTTTTCTCATCTGGTTCTTGATGGGTCTGCTGGGTTAAATCTAGATTACTATCATCGCTTAGTGTGACCGTAAAGTCGGCTTGCGAAGTCATGTCTGGCTCGTCATGTTGAACAGGAGGCGGTGGTGGTGGTGCAGGGTGTGATGTATGGACGACAGGAGTGATTGTCATATCAACCACTTCAGTTCCAACTGTCAGCTTGCCACTATGCCCTGGCCCATGACTGAGTATTTGGATGTTTACATGGGCGACCACTTCATCTTGATTTGTCCCTTGCAATGCTACTTCAAATCTATCTTCATGTTGACCTATACCCGAAGCGCTACCATGAGGGCCCGTGTGAATTTGGGCTTGCTCTTGGTAATGTAAGTGGCCAGTTTGAGGGTCAATGGTTAATGTTCCATATTGCCCATGATGGCTGGTGACATATTGTCCATTAGGTAAATGGATTCGCCAACCGCTTTGTGCTGTTGGTACCGGAGTTAAAGATGGTAACAATGGTGGTACCCCAAGTGTGCCAGACACTTGGTGGCTTCCCGATGGCGGTCTGACAATGATCGGTTCAGGAATAGCGCTTGCAGCAAAACCTTGGCTACCTGCGGTATTACCGTGTTCGTCAGTCATTGTTGCTTGTACATTAGAACCCGGATGAACTTCAATTTGTATTCCATGCTGAAGAGTGTGAGCATCTAATACATGATCTTGTCCGTTAACGACAAGATGCTCACCGATTTTGGCGTCACCAGGAGGCGTAACGGTTGCTGTAATCGTGTTTGCCTGTCCTCGGGCGATTTCAGCTTTGCTGTATAAGTTGTCTGCCCCTGCGTTTTCAAAAGTGATAGTAGGAACGCTAACCTGTGTATCGACTTGGTAAGTAACATCTGCAGTAGCTTGAGTGCTATTGCCTGCGCTATCTGTTACCGCTATTGATGCCTCTATTTTTTGGTCAGCATCCGCTATTAACTCACTCCCAGAAACAGCAATAGAATAGTGGCCTTGAGCATCTACAACGCCAGTATGCTGTGTCCCATTTACATCTAAAGTCACAATGTCGCCTGCATTAAAATCGCCAGAAACGGATCCGGTGATGTCAATTGAGCTGTTGGATTCTTGAGCATTAATCACATTGTCGGCGGTAATCGGGTCTGTTTGAATACCGACGTGCACTTGTGTATCTATATGGACGGAAAGAAGCGAAGAGGTAGCTGGTAGCACTGACGAAGGAGCCAATGCTTTGGCGGATAGATTATGATCGCCCTCCGATAAGCTGCTTACTGCAACACTATATTGGCCAGAGGCATCAGATACCGAGTGTCCAACGGGTGTGGAACCATCGTAAATCGTGACTTTCGAGAATGGAATATCAGTGTGTCCGTTAATCGTTGGCGAAGTGTCGTTGGTAAGGTTGTCAGTTTGCGATGAACCTGAATCGCTTGTTGACGCGAGCTCCAGAGTAACGGTGTTCGTTGGCGCGACGTTAGTGCCTGAAGGCAAGGTTGGTTGAGTTGTAGTAATCAGCGGATTAACAGGCACCGTTGTTGAAATCGTTGGTTGTTGTCCGGAGACAACGGAAACATGACCATTGGTATCAAAAGTAATGAACTTCGATGATTCACCACCATGATTGTCAGCCACTTTCACTTCAAACACATCGGTTCCGTGATACGTGTGTGTAGCTGAGTTATAAGTCATCCCTGCAACCGAAGAGTTTGCCGTGTGCACATAGGCACCGGTATCCGGATCGACGGAGAGCGAACCAAATTGGCCTGTTGACCTGACGACAGAGAAAGTATGCATATCTTTAACGTCAACATCGTTTTCAGTGAGGGTTCCCGTTGTTGGGGTGGTTTGGGTAACGGATAGTATAGGGTCATCATTGGTACCAACGACGGTGATGACTATTTGGTGTTTATCTCCTCCGCGAGAAACCACTTCATATGTAACTTGATGTTTTTCGCCTTCAGCAAGCCTATTTAAATTGTTGTTCGGAACCGAGTAAGTCCAGTCGCCGGCTCGGCCAATACTTAAATCACCACCAAATTGGTCACTTACAGCATGTACATTTCGGTTGGCGACGAACTCACTTTCTCCTGCGTCAGGGTCGGAAACAATTAGTACTCCCGATACTGCTACAGTATGTTGTGAGTCTCCTTGAACGTGGACATCTTCTTTTACCGATCCGGTATCGTCTACTGAAAATACAGCTGCATCATTGACGGCGGCTAGTGTGGTACTTGCACCCGTGTGTGTCACTCCACCATGCCCATCGATGACATCGTAAGAGAAATGGACTTGTCCGTTATAGTTGGGTTCGGGATGGAAGTTAAATGTCCCATCTTTGTTATCAACAATGACGCCGTGATCAGCGACTAAGTTGGTTATGTTTAAGTGCCCTATGTCGTTGTGATCGATGTCTGTAGCATTTGAAAGAAGATCAGACTTGTTTAGCTGAATATCGGTATCTTCTATTCCTGGGGCTAATTTAACAGCAGCAGATACCACTGGTGCATCATTGGTACCTTGAACTGTCACAGTGAGCAATTGGCTAGCGGTGCCATCTAGAGAATGGACGGTGTGGGTCTCGGTAAATGATTCACCGGCACCGAGTTTTTGTACTGGATCGATGGAGTTATCAATGGTGTAGCTCCATCCTCCATCAGCACTGATCTTGAACTGACCATGGTGTGCGGTATTGATTGTTTCGGCTTGCAGATAAGATTGGTCATGGTCAGGATCAACCACCCGTAAACGCCCGCCAGCATAGAGGTTCGTTGCACTCGCGGGAACAAAGTGTTCTTCAGTAACAGATTGATTAGCAGGCAATGAATTTGGCATCGAAACATGAATTTGTGCGTTGCTGTCTTCTCCGGTTACTTTAACCATCACTGTTAGGGTTTGCCCATCCGACGTTTTTATCTCGTATGGAAAGTCTTTCGATTCACCAGAATGCAAACTCGCGACAAGGTCATCCGCGTGACGGTTTAATGCGCCTTGTAATCTAAATTGGTATGAGCCATCTGGAAATACATCGAGAGTACCCGGAGCATAACCTTGTCCTAAGTAAGTTCCACTGAATACAAATTGAGTGTTAGATCCCGTGTCGGGATCAACGAGCTGAAGTGCACCTTTGTAGGTATGGTATTGACTATCAAGCGCTTGGGTTTCAGTGAGTTGAATGATGTTAGACACCAGGTTCGCTTTGTCATCTGCGCCGACCATTGTGATAGTAGAGACTGCAGGGGTTTGCCCTCCATGATTATCGTCAATCATGTAATGCACGGTAATGTCTGACTTTTGACCTGCGCTTAAATGTTGAAATGCTGAACTATGACTATCAATAATCAGTGTGTGGCCGTCTGATGCAATACCAACGCCAACAGGAAGTGGTCCAGTGTGTCCTTCAAACGTGGCTTGAATATGGCTGATAGTTAATGGGTCACCATCTATATCCGTGGCTGTACCAAGTAAGTTTACCGAGTGATGTGAATCTGTATCTTCCGTTACGCTGTCAGTGATAGGGGTGGCATCGGGGTTATCATTGACTGCGGTTAAGGTTGTTGTTGCACCAGTATGTGTGATACCACCATGTCCATCCTTCACATCATAAGTAAAATGCACTTGTCCGTTGTAGTCTTTCTCTGGCGTGTATGAAAAGCTGCCGTTAGGGTTAGTCGCAATAGAACCATGATCTGTATGGAGGTTTTCAATAGTTAGAATCCCAGCATCGTTGTTATCGACATCGACAGTATTTTGCAGCAATTGTGCGATGGTAATGGTCTGGCGGGTATCTTCTGTGCCCGCGTTAAGTTGCACTTCTGATGAACAATACGGGCGGTCATTACTGCCATGAATAGTGATAACAATGTTATGAGCTGTACCGTCCGCTGACTTGATTGTGATTGTATCGGTTAGGTTTTGCCCCTGACCGAGTTTATCTATTGCTCTACCCGTTGAATCTTGGCCAATTGAAGCGTAATAGTTCCAATCACCGTTTTCTTGCAATATGATCTGACCATAATGTCCGTGGTAAACACCATTTTGGGCGTGAGCTTCGCCACTATCGGCATCGTGGATATTAAGGTGGCCCTTGGTATGGATCTGATCATTCCATAATTTGCCAGTATTGTGATGCTGATGATCGGGCGATCGATCGTTCACCCTCGAACCCGACATACTGCCGTCTGGCGCCGTAAAAGTGTGTCCTTCATGCACATCACCAGTATCTGTTCCTGTAATTTTTGCAGCGTCGCTAACGGCATCTATGTGAAGAGTATTCGTCGCTTTTTGTGAGTTTACATGACCATCATTGACTGTGTACTTAAATTGAACATCACCATTGAAATCTTGCGCGGGGACGAATTGAAGTTTACTGATGTCTGCGGTGGCAATGCTCTGACCTGAAGAGATGTCATGCCCGTCAAGAACAAACTTACCTTGTGTCGCTGGTGGTAGGTCTGTAATCGAAATCGAGTGCAACGTGTCTTTGGTGTCTATATCGGTGAAACCAAACTGACTTGCTTGCATTTGGTAATGTGTGTCTTCTGTGCCGTTGCTGAGAACAACTTTATTCACCGCAGGAGCGTCGTTGGTTCCAGTTACATCAATATGCAGATCGTAAGCAGTCCCATCATAACTATGAACACGATACACCACCGTTTCAGTCTGTCCTTGAGCAAGGTGTTGTAGAGCTGCGTTGTCAACGCTATAACCCCAATTTCCGGCGCTGTCGATTCGCAACATGCCACCAAATAGATCGTGAATAGAGGTTTCACCAAACTGACTGTATTGGAATTTATTTTCACCGCTATCAGGGTCGATAACTTGAAGTTGCCCATATGCCAGCTCTGTAGTGATTCCGTTGTTGTGAGTGGCATGCGTGCCATCTTCAGTCACGCTTCCTGTTGTCACCTCAGTAATGGTGGCTTGATCTGGAGTACCAGTAATCGTTGTATTTGCACCAGTATGAGTGGTGCCACTATGTGCATCGACGACATCATAGGTAAAATGGATGTTACCGTTGTAATTATGGTTGGGAGTAAAGGTGAAAGTACCGTCGTGATTATCCCGAATTGAACCATGATCGGCATGAAGGTTAGCGACAGACAGCTTACCTGCATCGTTTGCATCAACATCTACGCTATTCGAAAGCAGTTCACGGGTTGTTATGGTTTGAACTGCCTCTTCTTTGCCTGAATTTAGTTGTACTTCGGATGAACAATACGGGCGATCATTGCTACCGTTTATGGTAATTACAATATCGTGCGTAGTGCCATCTATAGAATGGACAGTGATGGTGTCAGTTAACGTATCACCTTTACCAAGTTGGTCGATGGCGGTCCCTCTGGTGGTTGGTCGCCCACCAATATGACTGACACTGCCTGCATCGGCAACGTAATGCCAACTACCATCAGGGTTTAAAATTAAATCACCATAAGTACCATGGTAGTTATAGGCATTGGTGTGGGAAGCAAAACCTTGTTCGCCTTTATCTGCGTCAACAATGGTTAATTGTCCATCGGCATATAAAACACTATTTCCCAGTGTTGCCATTCCGGAGTGAGCAAAATCGGGTGACATATTATCACCCGCTGTTCTTTCAATGACAGAACCCGTATCCACACCTCCAATAATGGCGGAATCACCAGTACCAGTAATAATAATCGTCAGGTTTTCTGTTGAGCTGCTGTTGTGCTCATCAGTGATTGTGACTGGAATCGTAAGGGTTTGAGTTTGTTTATCTGCCAGATGTTGGTAGGTACTATTCGAAGGATCAAAGCTGTAGCTACCGTCTTTATTTAAGGTCAATCCATCTACAGGATTTGCTACTGAATAAGTTAACTGGGCACCATTATCGATATCTGTGCCGGCCATTTGACCTTGGAGTAATTGCCCATCTTCGGTAACCGAGTGCGATTGCGCAGCAATAGTTGGTTTATCGTTGGTGCCATTAATCGTGACTTTTATGGTCGAGGGTGTGCCATCAACGGACGACACAGTAAAGGTTTCTTCTACTTTGTCACCGACGTTCAACTGATTAAACGCGCTGTTGGCGGTGAACGTCCAGTGACCATTGGCGTCAATAGTTAAGTCGCCATTGGTGCCAGTAATGGAGTCTGGCGTGAACGTATTATCGGGGTTATCGAGATCGGTACTGGTTAGGGTACCTGAGGTGATTACTGCTTTGTCAGTCTCATCCACACTTACCGTTGCGGTACTGACCGTCGCTTTATCATTGGTGCCATTAATTGTCACTTTGATCGTTGACGGTGTGCCATCAATAGACGACACCGTAAAGGTTTCTTCGACCTTATCGCCGACGTTCAATTGATTAAACGCGCTGTTGGCGGTGAAAACCCAATGACCATTAACGTCAATGGTAAGGTTGCCGTTGGTACCTGAAATGGAGTCCGGCGTAAACGTATTGTCTGGGTTATCGACGTCGGTGCTGGTTAGCGTGCCTGACGTGGTTACCGCTTTGTCAGTTTCATCGATAGCTACGGTTGCGCTGCTAACAATAGCTTTATCGTTGGTTCCGTTGATCGTAACTTTGATCGTTGATGGTGTTCCATCGATGGAAGAGATAGTGAAAGTTTCTTCGACTTTGTCACCGACGTTGAATTGATTAAATGCGCTGTTGGCGGTGAACACCCAATGTCCATTAGCATCAATGTTTAGGTTGCCGTTAGTACCGGAAATAGAATCGGGCGTGAACGTGTTATCTGGATTATCGATATCGGTGCTGGTTAGCGTACCTGAAGCCGTTACCGCTTTGTCAGTCTCATCCACACTGACTGTTGCTGTACTGACCGTCGCTGCATCGTTAGTACCGTTAATCGTCACTCTGATCGTTGACGGTGTGCCATCAACAGACGACACAGTAAAGGTTTCTTCGACTTTGTCACCGACGTTCAATTGATTGAATGCGCTGTTGGCGGTGAAGGTCCATTGACCACTTGAATCAATGTTAAAGTCGCCGTTAGCACCAGACACTGTACTTGGTGTGAACGCATTACCAGTGTTATCGATATCGGTGCTGGTTAGCGTGCCTGAGGTAGTCACCGCAGTATCGGTTTCATCCACAGCAACAGTGGCAGTGCTAACCGTGGCAGCATCATTGGTGCCATTAATCGTGACTTTTATGGTCGAGGGTGTGCCATCAACAGACGACACAGTAAAGGTTTCTTCTACTTTGTCACCGACGTTCAACTGATTAAACGCGCTGTTGGCGGTGAAGCTCCAGTGACCATTGGCATCAATAGTCAGGTCACCGTTGGTGCCAGTAATCGAATCCGGTGTGAATGCATTATCTGGATTATCGACGTCGATATTGGTTAGGGTGCCTGAGGTTGTTACCGCTTTGTCAGTTTCATCAATCGAGACGGTTGCACTGCTAACGGTCGCTTGATCGTTGGTTCCGTTGATCGTCACTTTGATGGTTGAGGGGGTGCCATCAACAGACGACACCGTGAAGGTTTCTTCGACTTTATCGCCGACATTCAATTGGTTAAACGCGCTGTTGGCGGTGAATGTCCAATGACCATTGGCATCAATAGTTAGGTCGCCGTTAGACCCAACAATGGAGTCTGGCGTAAACGCATTATTTGGGTTATCAACATCGGTACTGGTCAATGTTCCTGATGTTGTTACCGCTGTATCGGTTTCATCAACTACGACTGTTGCGCTACTGACGGTGGCTTTATCATTGGTGCCATTAATCGTCACTTTGATAGTCGAGGGTGTGCCATCAACCGAAGTTACCGTGAAGGTTTCTTCGATCTTATCGCCAACGTTTAGTTGATTAAACGCGCTGTTGGCGGTGAAATTCCAGTGACCCGTGGCATCAATGGTGAGGTCACCGTTAGTGCCTGAAATTGAATCCGGCGTGAAGGTATTGTCTGGGTTATCTACATCGGTACTGGTGAGGGTTCCAGAAGTTGTTACAGCGCTGTTCGTTTCATCCACACTGACTGTTGCGGTACTGACTGTCGCTGCATCGTTAGTGCCGTTAATCGTCACCTTGATGGTGGACGGTGTTCCATCAACAGACGACACCGTGAAGGTTTCTTCGACTTTATCGCCGACGTTCAATTGGTTAAATACGCTGTTGGTGGTGAACGTCCAGTGACCATTGGCGTCAATAGTTAAGTCGCCATTGGAGCCAGTAATGGAATCTGGCGTGAACGTATTATCGGGGTTGTCTACATCGGTACTGGTAAGGGTACCTGATGTGATTACCGCTTTGTCGGTTTCATCGATAGCGACGGTCGCACTGCTAACCGCGGCCTTATCGTTGGTGCCATTAATCATAACTTTAATCGTCGATGGCGTTCCATCAACAGACGATACTGTGAATGTCTCTTCAACTTTATCGCCAACGTTCAGTTGATTAAATGCGCTGTTGGCGGTGAAGATCCATTGACCATGGGCGTCGATGTTTAGGTTGCCGTTCGTGCCAATGATGGAATCTGGCGTGAACGTATTGTCTGGGTTATCAACATCGGTACTGGTCAATGTTCCTGATGTTGTTACTGCTTTGTCGGTTTCATCGATGGCAACGGTCGCACTGCTGACAGTTGCGACGTCGTTAGTACCGTTAATCGTCACCTTGATGGTGGACGGTGTGCCATCTACAGACGACACCGTGAAGGTTTCTTCGACCTTGTCGCCGACGTTCAATTGATTAAACGCGCTGTTGGCGGTGAATGTCCAGTTGCCACTGGCATCGATGTTTAGGTTGCCGTTAGTGCCAGCAATTGAATCTGGCGTAAACGTATTATCTGGATTATCGACATCGGTGCTAGTTAGTGTGCCTGATGTGGTTACCGCTGTATCGGTTTCATCAACTACGACTGTTGCACTGCTAACGGTCGCTTTATCGTTGGTACCATTGATGGTGACTTTGATCGTTGATGGTGTGCCATCGATAGAATTTACGGTGAACGTTTCTTCGACTTTATCGCCGACGTTCAATTGGTTAAATACGCTGTTGGTGGTGAACGTCCAGTGACCATTGGCGTCAATAGTTAAGTCGCCATTGGAGCCAGTAATGGAATCTGGCGTGAACGTATTATCGGGGTTGTCTACATCGGTACTGGTAAGGGTACCTGATGTGATTACCGCTTTGTCGGTTTCATCGATAGCGACGGTCGCACTGCTAACCGCGGCCTTATCGTTGGTGCCATTAATCATAACTTTAATCGTCGATGGCGTTCCATCAACAGACGATACTGTGAATGTCTCTTCAACTTTATCGCCAACGTTCAGTTGATTAAATGCGCTGTTGGCGGTGAACGTCCAGTGACCATTAGCATCAATGTTTAGGTTGCCGTTGGCACCAATAATTGAATTCGGTGTGAACGCATTATCTGGGTTATCAACATCGGTACTGGTCAATGTTCCTGATGTTGTTACCGCTTTGTTGGTTTCATCAATAGCGACGCTAGCGCTACTTACTGTGGCGGCATCATTGGTTCCGTTGATCGTCACTTTGATGGTTGAGGGGGTGCCATCAACAGACGACACCGTGAAGGTTTCTTCGACCTTGTCGCCAACGTTCAATTGATTAAATTTGCTGTTGGCGGTGAACGTCCAATGACCATTAGCATCAATGTTTAGGTTGCCGTTGGCACCAATAATTGAATCTGGTGTGAACGCATTATCTGGATTATCCATGTCAGTACTGGTCAATGTTCCTGATGTCGTTACCGCTTTGTCAGTCTCATCCACACTGACAGTTGCGGTACTGACCGTTGCTTTGTCATTGGTACCATTAATCGTGATTTTGATCGTCGAGGGTGTGCCATCAACGGAAGAGATAGTGAAGGTTTCTTCGACCTTATCGCCGACGTTCAATTGATTAAACGCGTTGTTGGCGGTGAACACCCAATGACCATTAACGTCAATGGTAAGGTTGCCGTTGGTACCTGAAATGGAGTCCGGTGTAAACGTATTGTCTGGGTTATCAACATCGGTGCTGGTTAGCGTACCTGAGGTAGTTACCGCTGTATCAGTTTCATCAACTGCCACATTTGCGCTGCTAACGGTCGCTTTATCGTTGGTGCCGTTAATCGTGATTTTGATGGTTGATGGTGTGCCATCCACAGACGACACAGTAAAGGTTTCTTCAACCTTATCGCCCACATTCAACTGATTAAAAGCGCTGTTGGCAGTGAACGTCCATTGACCATGGGTGTCGATGTTTAGGTTACCGTTAGTGCCTGAAATGGAATCCGGTGTGAACGTATTGTCTGGGTTGTCGACGTCGGTGCTGGTTATTGTGCCTGAGGTGGTTATCGCTTTGTCGGTTTCACTCACACTGACTGTTGCTGTACTGACCGTGGCTTTATCATTGGTACCATTAATCGTGACCTTGATGGTCGAGGATGTGCCATCAATAGACGAGACAGTGAAGGTTTCTTCGACTTTATCGCCGACATTCAATTGATTAAACGCGCTGTTGGCGGTGAAGCTCCAGTGACCATTGGCATCAATAGTTAGGTCACCGTTGGTTCCAGTAATCGAATCCGGCGTAAACGCATTATCTGGATTATCAACATCGGTGCTGGTTAGGGTTCCTGAGGTAGTTACTGCTTTGTCGGTTTCATCGATAGCAACAGTTGCGCTACGGACGGTGGCTTTATCATTGGTGCCATTAATCGTCACTTTGATGGTGGACGGTGTGCCATCTACAGACGACACCGTAAAGGTTTCTTCGACTTTATCGCCGACATTCAACTGATTAAATGCGCTGTGGGCGATGAATACCCAATGGCCATTAGCGTCAATAGTTAGGTCGCCGTTAGAGCCAACAATGGAGTCTGGCGTAAATGCATTATCTGGATTATCGACGTCGATACTGGTTAGGGTGCCTGAGGTGGTTATCGCTTTGTCAGTTTCATCCACACTGACCGTTGTGGTACTGATCGTTGTCTTATCATTGGTACCATTAATCGTGACCTTGATGGTCGAGGATGTGCCATCAATAGACGAGACAGTGAAAGTTTCTTCAACTTTATCGCCTACATTCAATTGATTAAATGCGCTATGGGCGATGAATACCCAGTGGCCATTAGCATCAATGTTTAGGTTGCCGTTGGCACCAATAATTGAATTCGGTGTGAACGCATTATCTGGGTTATCTACGTCGGTGCTGATCAACGTACCTGATGTGGTTACCGCTTTGTCAGTCTCATCGACGGCGACTGTCGCACTGCTGACAGTAGCGGCGTCGTTAGTCCCGTTAATCGTCACCTTGATGGTGGACGGTGTGCCATCAACAGAATTTACGGTAAAGGTTTCTTCGACTTTATCCCCGACGTTTAACTGATTGAAGGCGCTGTTGGCGGTGAACGTCCAGTGGCCATTAGCATCGATGGTTAAGTTGCCATTGGTACCTGTTATGGCATCTGGCGTGAACGTGTTATCGGGATTATCGATATCGGTATTGGTTAATGTGCCTGAAGTGGAGATGGCAGTATTGGTTTCATCCACAGCGACAGTGGCTGTGCTGACGGTCGCCGCATCGTTGGTACCATTAATGGTGACCTTAATTGTCGATGGGGTATCATCGATAGACGTGACGGTGAAGGTTTCTTCGACCTTATCGCCGACGTTTAACTGATTAAAGGCGCTGTTGGCGGTGAACGTCCAATGGCCATTCGCATCTATGGTTAAGTTGCCATTGGTACCTGTTATGGCATCTGGCGTAAAGGTGTTGTCTGGGTTGTCGACATCGGTGCTAGTTAATGTGCCTGACGTGGAGATGGCAGTATTGGTTTCATCCACAGCGACAGTGGCAGTGCTGACGGTCGCCGCATCGTTGGTACCATTAATGGTGACCTTAATTGTCGATGGGGTACCATCGATAGACGTGACGGTGAAGGTTTCTTCAACCTTATCGCCGACATTCAACTGATTAAAGGCATTGTTGGCGGTGAAGGTCCAGTGGCCATTGGCATCAATGGTTAAGTCGCCATTGGTACCAATAATTGAATCCGGTGTGAACGCATTATCTGGGTTATCTACGTCGGTGCTGATCAACGTACCTGATGTGGTTACCGCTTTGTCAGTCTCATCGATAGCGACGGTCGCACTGCTAACCATGGCTTTATCGTTGGTGCCGTTAATCGTGATTTTGATGGTTGATGGTGTGCCATCCACAGATGACACCGTGAAGGTTTCTTCGACCTTATCACCGACGTTCAATTGATTAAACGCACTATTCGCAGTGAACGCCCAATGACCATTAGCATCAATAGTCAGGTCACCGTTGGTGCCTGAAATAGAATCCGGTGTAAACGTATTATCTGGATTATCAACGTCGATACTGGTTAGCGTTCCTGAAGCTGTTACCGCTTTGTTAGTCTCATCGATGACGACAGTTGCACTGCTGACAGTAGCTTTATCGTTGGTTCCGTTGATCGTCACTTTGATTGTTGATGGGGTACCATCGATAGACGTGACGGTGAAGGTTTCTTCGACCTTATCGCTGACATTCAACTGATTAAAGGCGCTGCTGGCAGTGAACGTCCAGTGGCCATGAGCATCAATGGTTAAGTCACCGTTGCTACCCGTAAGGGAATCTGGCGTGAACGTGTTATCTGGATTATCGACATCAGTGCTGGTTAACGTGCCTGACGTCGAGATAGCCGCATCGGTTTCATCTACCGCAACGGTGGCCGTGCTGACTGTCGCTGCATCATTGGTACCATTAATGGTGACCTTAATTGTCGATGGGGTACCATCGATAGACGTGACGGTGAAGGTTTCTTCAACCTTGTCGCCGACATTCAATTGATTAAACGCGCTGTTGGCGGTAAACGTCCAATGGCCATGAGCATCAATCGTTAAGTCACCATTGGTGCCAGTAAGTGAAGCCGCAGTAAACGCATTATCCGGGGTGTCGACATCGGTGCTGGTTAACGTGCCTGACGTCGAGATAGCCGTATCGGTTTCATCCAACGCAACAGTGGCCGTGCTGACGGTCGCCGCATCGTTGGTACCATTAATGGTGACCTTAATTGTCGATGGGGTACCATCGATAGACGTGACGGTGAAGGTTTCTTCAACCTTGTCGCCGACATTCAATTGATTAAACGCGCTGTTGGCAGTGAACGTCCAATGGCCATTGGCATCAATGGTGAGATCACCATTAGCTCCAACAATGGAGTCTGGCTTGAACGCATTATCTGGATTATCCACGTCAGTACTGGTTAGGGTGCCTGATGTGGTTACCGCTTTGTCAGTTTCATCTACACTGACTGTTGCTGTACTGACCGTCGCTTTGTCGTTGGTGCCATTAATCGTCACTTTGATGGTCGACGGTGTGCCATCAACAGAATTTACGGTAAAGTTTTCCTCAACCTTATCGCCAACGTTCAATTGATTAAACGCACTGTTCGCGGTGAACACCCAATGGCCATTAGCGTCAATAGTTAGGTCGCCGTTAGAGCCAACAATGGAGTCTGGCGTAAATGCATTATCTGGATTATCGACGTCGATACTGGTTAGGGTGCCTGAGGTTGTTATAGCGCTGTCCGTTTCATCCACACTGACCGTTGTGGTACTGATCGTTGCCTTATCATTGGTACCATTAATCGTGACCTTGATGGTCGACGGTGTGCCATCGATGGAAGAGACATTGAAGGTTTCAGTGACTTTGTCACCGACGTTTAATTGATTAAACGCACTGCTCGCGGTGAAAACCCAATGCCCATTAGCGTCAATAGTGAGATCACCGTTAGTGCCAGCAATTGAATCCGGTGTGAACGCATTATCTGGGTTATCTACGTCGGTGCTGGTTAGTGTTCCTGATGTTGTTACTGCTTTGTCGGTTTCATCGATGGCAACGGTCGCACTGCTAACAGTCGCTTTGTCATTAGTGCCATTTACTGTGATAGTCACTTGATGCGGCGTGCCGTCAGCGGAATGAACGGTGATGGTGTCGGTAGCGGTTGCTCCTTTGCCCAATGATTGAACGTTAGGATTTGTATTATCAAGATCGTACGTCCAAGAACCAGTATCGGTCAGATGAAGCGTACCAAACGAGCCTACGATATCGGTGTTGGAGAAGTGTGCCTCGCCAGTATCCACATCCGTTACCGCAAGTGTGCCCGAGGTCTGAAGTTGGGACTCTTCGGTTACCACGCCGGTACTAGTTCCGCTTATCACGGCTTTATCATTGGTGCCGTTAACGGTAATAGTGATTTGATGAGGAGTGCCGTCAGCGGAGTGGGTGGTGATGATGTCTGTTGTCGCAGACCCTTTACCAAGAGCCTGAACTTGTGGATTTTTATTATCTAGATCGTAGGTCCAATCACCATTGTCTTTAAGGTGTAAAGTACCCAGTGTCCCCTTGAGGTCGGAATTAGAAAAATGCGCCTCTTTTGAGTCGATATCGGTGATGTTGAGTTGGCCCGAAACCGTTAGGTCTTTATCTTCAGTAACTTGGCTTGAGCCATTACTTTTCCTGATAGCGAAAAACGAACTTGGTGAATTTGCTGTACTACTCGTGATTACCGCATGGTCGTTGGTGCCATTAATCGTAACCGTAACTTGATGTGCTGTGCCATCGGCAGAGTGAACAGTGACGATGTCTGTCGCAGTTGATCCTTGGCCAAGCCCTTGAACTACAGGGTTATTGTTATCTAAATTGTATGTCCATGCACCGTCTTTGGTGATGCTTAGCGTACCGAAATTACTAGTCACTTGTGAGGCTTGAAAGTGGTCCTCTCCAAGATCTGAGTCCGTTACCGAAAGCTGTCCTTGGATTTGTGTCGTTAAATCTTCAGTTACCGTGCCAGCATCTACACCTGTGATAACGGCGTTGTCGTCGTTCCCACCAATCGTCATGTCGATGGTTTGCGGTGTGCCGTCTTTGGTGTGAATAGTGAAGCTTTCGTGCAATGAAGTGGCTGCGGTTAACGCTTGAACATTCGAAAGAGAGTTGTCAACTTGATACTGCCAGTGTCCATCAGCATCGATAGTTAATGAACCATATTTTCCTGAGATAACTTCCGGCGTAACCGAACTTTCATTTTGGTCAGGGTCTATGACATCGATTTTGCCGTTCGCATGTAACAAGCCTTGTGAATCAATATTGTGATCTTCTGTTACGACACCTGTTAGGTCTCCAGAAATACTTGGCGTGTCTTGCTTACCTGTTACTGGTATCTGAACAATGATGCTCGAGCCATTAGATAGATGTAACGCAAAATGGTCAGTACCTGGTTGGTGCTGATTTAACTGGATGTATTCAGGAGAATTTGGATTCAATATGAATGTGTATTGACCATTTGCATCAACATGAAGCTCTCCGTACGTACCTTTTATGACTTCTGGCATGAAGGTGACGGGTAAAGCGGGCGTCGTAGGCGCATTCGAATGAGTCGGCTGACCGTTACTTCCTGAGGAGATAGTCGGCATCGATACCGAAGGAATGTAATGGACTTGCGGGTGAGAAAGCGTCGACAAATGATGAGAAGGAACCAAGTGAGAGCTCGAACCATGGGGGGCATGACTTGCACTTAAGCTCGAGTTTACATCGCTGTCACTTGTCTGAGCTTCTTGATGAGCAACCGCAGATGAGTCCGCCTTGCTATGGTCATCGGTGACATCTTTTTCGGTCACGTTATTTGCGGTTACTTGATCTGCAGCGTCGCTGGAATTGTCTATACTTTCGGCAGCAGCGTGTTTAGCCAATGATGGCAAAATCATCATGAGTGACTGAAAAAGTGGGATATTCACTTTTAGATGTGAATGCAGTCTGCGCTTCTTTCTTTGTGTTGGTTTCTTTTGTTCTAGCTCGTTACTTTTTTTATTTTTGATTTCTGTATTTTTCTTGTCTGTTTCGACGTTTTTTTTGTTAGCCATTTTTATCATCCGTGAATCGTGGTTGCACTATTTTAAGTAAAATACACAGATAGAGGTTTCGCTAGCTAATTGGATAATTTTTAAAGAAAAAACTGCAAAGTCGAAGAATTATCTCATTTTGATGAAAGAGAGGATGAATACTTTTTCGACGGTCAGATAAATATCGGCACAATGGCATTGACCTTACCCTAAGGGTAACGTTTATAGTTGCGGTGTAAATTCAAAGGTAAACTATGACAAACACATTCCGAAAAACTTGGATTATTGTTTTCAGCATCATTGCGATGTTGATGTCTAGCTATGCCTCAAGCTCCTCAGCCTTGATGACTGAAGTAATAATGATGGAAATGGGGTCGAGCAAATCGGCTTGTTACCACAGCGATACTTCGGTTAATGATTCAATGGCAGGGTGTCATGTGATGAGTGAAAAAGTACACGCTGAAGACTCTAACATGAGTGCCCATGCTTTGATGGCTCAATGCGACATGTCTTCAATGAGCGAAGACGGCAGTTCGATGATGGGTAACCATTGTTCGAGTGCCGATTGCTGTGCCTCAATGTGTTCTGCAAGTCCCTATCCAATTCAGGCTGTTGAAGCCGTTGATCAACTTTCCTTTTCATTAGCTCGTTTTCAGCCGGTCACTATTGGCCAGAAAGTCGCACGCGCTCAATCTTTGCTACGCCCACCTGCCGCATAAATCTATATCTAAAAACATAGCGATATCAGATTCATAAATCTGATGCGCCAATCTTTTATACGCGTTATTTAACGCTAGATATGGACATTCATTGTGAATATAAAACCAACAAACTCCGTGTTTGAAATAAACGCGAGTGTCGTGGTTGCTGCTGCCTTAATTTCAAGCTCTGCTTTTATTTCAGGTAGTGCTTTGGCTGCGGCTCCTGTTTCTACACAAGTTGATCAGCAAAGCTCGTCACAGCAACTCAATACACTGATTGAGATAGCCTTAAGCCAAGACGGTAACCGCAAGCAGTACTTTGCTCAGTCACAAGCGATGCGAGAAACCGGTATTGCCAGCGCAACCTTGATGGATCCGAAACTAAAAGTCGGATTTGGTGGTCTGCCAGTCGATAGCTTCCAATTTGATGAAGACCCAATGACCAATATCTCTGTTGGTCTGATGCAGCAATTTGAACGTGGCGATACGCTGGATCTACAGCAGAAAAAAGCGGAGCAGCAAGCGGATGGTTTGGCTCTTCAAGTGCAGGGTCGCGAACTGACCGTCGCAAACAGCATGACGCAGCTTTGGCTTGAATTGGGTTACCAACAAGTTGCGGAAAGCATCATAAATGAGAAACGACGCTTATTGGTTGAGCTAGAAAACTATGTGCAGACCAACTACTCGATTGGTAAAAGCGAAGCCCAAGACTTACTCAATGCTCAACTTCAAGTCAGCAAGCTTGATGAGAAACTGCAAGCCAACCAACAAGTTCAACGCCGTTTAATCTCTCAACTGTCTGAGTGGCTGGGTTCTGATTGGCTAGGCTCTCAGGTTCTTGATTCTCAGGGCACACTGAATGCAACTAACCAAATCGATTGGTCGTTATTGGAGAGCAAGCTGGCGACTAACCGCGATTCAACCAAGCATTATCAACTATTGATGGAGCATCCGCTCGTTAAGATCACAGATGCGACTATCTCATCCAATCAAACTCAAGTTGAGTTAGCCGAGCAAGCGTATACACCTCAGTTTGGTGTCGAAGTAATGTATGCCCATCGACAAGCGAACAACATGGCGGGCGAACCGGCTTCTGATCTTGTCAGTGCTTATCTAACAGTCGATATCCCTCTGTTTACGGGAAACCGACAAGACAAGAATTTGTCTGCGGCTCAGTACCAAGTTGGCGCAGCTCAATCCCAAAAAGACACCTTACTTTCCCAAATGAACGCGCAAGTGAATGCATTATTGGTGGATAAGGCGAACCTCACCCAGCGTTTAGAACGCTACCAAAGCACTTTGCTTCCTCAAACTGCCGCTCGAATTAGTGCGGTCGAAAGAGGTTACCAAAACAACACCGCACAGTTTAACGATGTTATTGCAGCAACGACGGATGAACTAGCACTCCAGCTTGAACAACAACGCCTAATCACTGATCTCAACATCGTAAATAGCAAACTGGCCTCACTGGTCAGTGGTTTTGACTACCAAGTTAAGCAACCGCAACTCAATCCCACCGTAACTCAAAACAACAGCCAATCAGTAAAGGAATAGACAATGAATACAGTAAAAGTAGCAACAATCGCTTTATTGGTCGGTGGTGCATTGGGTTTTGGAGTGAATCACTTTGTCGTTGGGTCAGCACATAACATGTCAGAAATGGCAACGAGTACAGACGCCGAAGTAAGTAAACAAACCAAGGATGAGCCTCTGTACTGGGTGGCTCCGATGGACCCCAATTATCAGCGTGATAAGCCGGGTCAGTCGCCTATGGGGATGGATTTAATTCCTGTTTATGCGGATGACTCAAGTGCGGGAGCAGACAAGGCGGGAACTGTGTTTATCGACCCGTCGGTAGAAAATAATCTTGGTGTCAAAACAGCAACAGTTAACTTTGAAGCGTTGTCTCCTCGGATTGAAACCGTGGGTTATGTGGCGTTTGATGAAAGTACATTGTGGCAAACCAACGTAAGAGCAGCTGGCTGGGTTGAGAAGCTTTATATCAATGCTGTCGGTGAGAAGGTGAATAAGGGCGATGTGTTGTTCACTCTTTACTCTCCAGAGCTGGTTAAGGCACAAGAAGAGTTACTTAGTGCATACAAAACGGGTCGCAAAGGGTTGGTCAAGGGCTCCACTGAACGCTTGATCACCTTGGGTGTCGATAAAGCTCAGATTCGTTCGATCACTCGCCGAGGTAAAGCCTCGCAAACCATAAAAATTAAAGCACCTGCAGATGGCGTTATCGCTAGCCTCAATATTCGTGAGGGTGGTTATCTTTCGCCTGCGCAAGCGGTAATCAGCGCAGGCCCTCTAGACGAGGTGTGGGTTGATGCCGAAGTGTTTGAGCGCCAAGCTCACTGGATCTCATCGGGCAGTAATGCAGAGATGACACTTGATGCGATTCCGGGCAAAGAGTGGCAGGGCAACGTTGATTATGTGTATCCAATTCTTGACCCGAAAACTCGAACTTTACGCGTTCGTTTGAAGTTCTCGAATCCTAATGGCGAGCTAAAACCGAACATGTTCGCCAATATTGCGTTGAAGCCAATCAGTGATGAATCTGTTCTTACTATCCCAAGATCGTCGGTGATTCATTCTGGTGGTATGACACGAGTAGTGTTGTCCGAAGGTGAGGGCAAATACCGTTCAGCACGCATTGAAGTCGGGCGTGAAGCTGACGAGAAAATCGAGGTGTTGCAAGGGCTTGAACAAGGTGAACATATCGTGACTTCTGCGCACTTTATGTTGGACTCTGAATCGAGCCAATCGGCTGATCTGTCACGTATCAATGGTGTTGAGGAAGAAGCTGAAACCGTATGGGCAAACGGTGAAATTTCCGATGTTATGAAAGGCAGTCGCATGGTGACGATTAACCATCAGCCTGTTCCTGAATGGGATTGGCCGGGCATGGTGATGAATTTCACCTTTGCGGAAGGCTTGGATATGAGTGACGTGCAACGTGGTAAGGCGATTGATTTTGAGATGAGAAAGACAGAGTCAGGGCAGTACGAGGTTGTTGATTACAAGGTCAACAAACACAAGATCGCTGGCGAAGTTTGGGTAACAGGTGACATCACTATGTTGATGGCAGATTTTGGCATGATCACCGTAAAACATCAGCCAGTCTCTGAGTGGAATTGGAAAGCGGGTGAAATGAATTTCCAAGCCAGTGATGACCTTGATTTATCTGAGTTTACCGAGGGTCAAACCATTCGGTTTCTAGTGGCGAAGCAAGGTTCTGATTATGTGCTCAAATCTCTCGAACCGACGAATAGCACGGGTGAGGGCGAACTATGATCAATGCAATCATTCGCTGGTCTATCAGTAACCGATTCTTAGTGCTGGTTGCCACTGTAGCCATCGTATTTGGCGGCTTATACAGCGTTAAAAATACGCCCGTCGATGCCATTCCTGATTTGTCAGATGTCCAGGTGATCATCAAAACCAGCTATCCGGGGCAAGCGCCTCAAGTAGTCGAAGATCAGGTGACCTATCCGCTCACAACGGCGATGTTAGCCGTACCGGGTGCAGAAACGGTTCGTGGCTATTCGTTCTTTGGTGATTCCTATGTATATATCATCTTCAACGACGATACCGATATGTACTGGGCGCGTTCACGAGTGTTGGAGTACTTAAGCCAAGTTGCACCTAACTTGCCATCGAGTGCCAAGCCAACACTAGGGCCAGATGCAACCGGTGTGGGCTGGGTTTACAGCTACGTGTTGCAAGATAAAACCGGTCAGCATGACTTAGCGGAACTTCGCAGCTTGCAAGATTGGTTCTTGAAGTATGAATTGCAAACCGTAGAAGGCGTGTCTGAAGTGGCGACCGTTGGCGGCATGGTGAAGCAGTACCAAGTACAGATTGATCCTGCCAAGTTACGTGCATATGACCTGACGCTTCAGCAAGTCAACAAGGCAATCCAAGATGGTAATCAAGAAACAGGAGCGTCTGTTGTTGAGATTGCCGAAGCCGAACACATGGTTCGTACGACCGGCTACCTGACAAGCATCGAAGACATTCAATCTCTGCCGTTAAAAGTGACCGACAAAGGTACTCCGCTGCTATTAGGTGACATTGCTGACATTAACCTTGGCCCGCAAATGCGTCGTGGTATCTCTGAACTCAATGGTGAGGGCGAAGCGGTTGGCGGCGTTATCGTGATGCGCTTTGGTGAAAATGCCAGTGAAGTGATCGACTCGGTTAAATCCAAACTCGCTGAACTGCAAGCGGGCTTACCTGATGGTGTCGAGATTGTCGCGACTTATGACCGTTCAACTTTGATTGATTCAGCCGTTGAAAACCTATGGAAGAAGCTGGCTGAAGAGTTCATCGTGGTTGCGATCGTGTGTGCGCTGTTTCTGTTCCATATCCGTTCGTCGTTGGTTATCGCTCTAAGTCTGCCTGTCGGTATCTTGGGTGCATTCATTGTGATGCATTGGCAGGGTATTAACGCCAATATCATGTCTCTTGGAGGGATTGCGATTGCGATTGGCGCCATGGTAGATGGTGCCATAGTAATGATCGAGAACGTTCATAAACACATTGAACGGACTCCGCTCACTGACAAAAACCGTTGGCAGGTAATTGGCAAAGCGGCAGAAGAAGTTGGTGCGCCACTGTTCTTCTCGCTCATCATCATTACCTTGAGTTTTGTGCCTGTGTTCGCGTTAGAAGGACAAGAAGGCAAGATGTTCTCGCCACTTGCGTTTACCAAGACGTATGCGATGGCCGCCGCAGCTGGTTTGGCTATCACGCTTGTGCCTGTGCTAATGGGTTACTTCATTCGCGGCAACGTGCTACCTGAACACAAAAACCCGGTGAACCGCAGCCTAGTGGCGATGTACAAGCCGCTTCTAAACCTCAGCCTAAAATATCCAAAGGTGATGATTGTTATCGCACTTGGCTTAATGGCGTCTGCCTATTACCCAACCAGCAAGCTTGGTAGTGAGTTCATTCCTCCTTTGGACGAAGGGGATTTGATGTACATGCCAACCACGTATCCGGGTATCTCAATAGGTAAGGCTCGTGAGTTGTTGCAACAAACCAACAAGCTCATCAAAACCATTCCAGAAGTCGAAACCACATGGGGCAAAATCGGACGCGCAGAAACGGCAACCGATCCTGCGCCACTGACCATGATTGAAACGGTTATTCAGCTTAAACCACGTGACGAATGGCGTGACGGTGTCACTACAGAGTCGCTGCGCAAAGAATTTGATGATCTGATTCAGTTCCCAGGTTTGACCAATGCGTGGGTGATGCCAATCAAAACCCGTATCGACATGTTAGCGACTGGTATTAAAACCCCCATTGGTATCAAAATCGCAGGCCCGGATCTGAGCGTGATTGAAGATATTGGTTCGCAACTTGAACCTATCTTGAATGGTGTCAGTGGTACGGCTTCTGTGTATGCCGAACGTGTGGCTGGTGGTCGTTATGTGACGATAGACATCAAACGTCGCTCGGCTGCGCGATATGGCTTGAGCATTAAAGAAGTGCAACAGGTTATCTCGACTGCGGTTGGTGGCATGAATGTGGGCGAAACCGTTGAGGGGCTAGAACGTTATCCAATCAATGTACGTTACCCACAAAGCTATCGTGATTCTGTCGTTAAGTTGCAGAACTTGCCATTGGTGACACCAAACGGAGCTCGTATTGCACTGTCTGATGTTGCGGATATTCGTTATGAAGATGGCCCACCGATGATCAAAACGGAGAACGCACGCCCTAACGGTTGGGTGTTCGTGGACATTGATGGGCGTGACTTAGGTTCTTACGTGGCTGAAGCGCAAAAAGTCGTTGCCGAACAAGTTGTATTACCGGCGGGTTACTCGCTCGCTTGGTCTGGTCAATACGAATACATGGAGCGTGCGAAGGAGCGTTTGAGTGTCGTTGTGCCAATTACCATCGCCATCATCATGTTGTTGCTCTACCTAAGCTTCCGCCGCGTCGGTGAAGTGATGATGATCATGGCAACACTTCCTTTGGCTATGGTGGGCGGACTGTGGTTGATGCATTACCTAAATTACAACTTCTCGATTGCCGTGGGTGTTGGCTTTATTGCACTTGCAGGCGTAGCGGTCGAGATAGGCGTGATCATGTTGGTTTATCTCAACCAAGCGTGGCACTACAAAAAGCTCGATGCAGAACAAAACCAACAAACGCTTCAACAAGCTGATCTAACCGATGCCATTAGAGAAGGCGCAGGACTGCGTGTGCGCCCTGTGATGATGACGGTACTTACGGTGATTATCGGCCTAATTCCAATCATGTATGGCGAGGGTACGGGCTCAGAAGTGATGCAACGAATTGCTGCACCAATGATAGGCGGTATGGCTTCTGCGCTGTTGCTCACCCTACTGGTGTTGCCTGCAATCTTTAAGCTCTGGAAACAGCGTGAGATTACGCACAGCCAAAGCGAGACAAACAAATAAAGTCTTGATTATTAGCCCTTACTTGCCAAAACAAGAGTAGGTAAGGGTGCACCACATGAACATGTGAAACTAACAAATAAATAACTGAATTAATCTAAGGAACGATCATGAAAAAGACACTAATTGCTATAGCTCTAACACTGACTACAGCAACCGCGTTTGCTGCAATGGACCATTCAGCTGGTGACCAATCAAATATGGATCAATCAGGTATGGATCATTCGATGATGAAGAGCGGAGAAATGGATCATTCAAAAATGGATCACAGTATGATGACGAGTGGAAAGATGGACCATTCAAAGATGATGAATATGGATGGAATGATGGACATGGAAGGTATGTCAGAAGTTGGGATGCCAGCTAAAGGCGCGAAGCCCGATAAAGTGGTTCATGTGCTGCTAAGTGATGATATGAAAATCACATTTAAAAACAAGGTCGATATAGAGCCAAATGACGTAGTGCAGTTTGTTGTGATGAATACCGGCAAGATTGATCACGAATTCTCGATTGGCTCTGCTTCAGAGCAATTGGAGCATCGTGAAATGATGAAAAATATGGGGAATCACGCCCATGATTCGGGTAGCACAGTTACAGTTGAGCCGGGTAAAGCGAAGCAATTACTGTGGCATTTTCATGGTGATAATAACGTAGAGTTCGCGTGCAATATTCCTGGTCACGCTGAAGCGGGTATGGTCAAAGCATTAACGCTATAAGGTGATACACAAGCCATATCTAGTTCAAAGGGATGAGTGCTAGGTATGGCTACCTTGTTTTAGTGCTATTTAGGTATTAGCTTTAAAAGACTATAGGAATAGGAGTTTAAGGATGAATAAGACAGTTCTAGTACTTGCAGTAACGGGTGCTTTGATAACGTGGTCGACCCACAGCATTGCTGCTAAACCTGAGTGGGCTGGTAAAGGTAAACCCGATTTAGAAGAAGTAAAAACATTCGCTGAGGCAAAAAAAGTTGAAGGCGAAATGGATGATCGTGAGAAGCTGCTTGATTCGATGATCGAAGAGAAAAAGAAGAAAGTGAAAAAAAGTAAGAACAAAAAAGATAAGCAGAAGTTAGATAAAGAGCTTGATGATTTAGAAGACGAGAAAGAAGCCCTCGAAGAGAGTAAAGAGAAGCTCAAAGATAAGAAAGAGAAGCTTAAAGATGATATGGATAAGGACGAAGAAAAGTCGGGATTAGAAAAGCAGAAAGACAAAAAAGCGGAACAAGAGCGTAAAGAAGAGGGGAAAGGTTCAGAAAAAGGCCAACAGCAGCGTGAGGAAAACAGCAAAAAATGGTGGAACTTCTGGGAGTAATGCGAGGGTCTTACATCACCAATTCATTTCAACCTATCAGTACAGCTTTGTGTAACGGGTAAGTCATTGGTTAAACGCTGTGACCAGTTAAAGATAAGTCTCAACCTGTCCAGGAATACATGAACTAACTTGTATTGGCTGAGGCTTATCTGTAGCTAGAATCACTGTAGCAAGATAGAAGTTTCAAGCAGATGATGAGCTTCGCCACTGAGGTGTGGTAGCTCTGACATGATCTTCTTAAGCTTGTCGTCGATCGATTCCACTTCATTCAAAGAACGAAACGCAAGCACGGCCTGTTCTGGTTCGCTGCTCACATAACCTTTCAACGTATTAAGCTGAATCTTGTTCGCATTTTCAACTTTTGACAGTGCGACATTGATTGCTTCGATGTTTATTGTTAACTCATTGCTTTTAAACATTTTTAATTATTTTTGATTGTTGCTAATGCGCGCACATTAACACAACTGTTTTTTCGGATATTGACCAAGATTATTAAACCCACACTTTTATGAAATCTGAGTTTAATTGAGAAGCACTAGCACAATATCGTTTTGTCTATCCATGCAATTGATTCATGAGCTTGTTCCTTAGTGTTAAACATGACAAGAAATCATAATATTTATTTTTACGAGTCTATTTTTTGCGAATGTTAACTCTCTATTATTGAATCTATTTCGCTAGTTTCCTTGGAGATATGAAACATCTTTAAGGAATAATGATGCAAAAAGGAACGTTATCTCTCGCGGTTGTCATGATTTTATCTTCTGGAGTAACTTATGCAGAAGAGCAGATTAGGAATAGTCACTTTAAAGGCAATATGGATGGTTGGTGGAATGCTGGCGCCAACATAGCAACAGAAAGTAATGAAGCGTGTATTGATATAAAAAACCCAGGGAAAAATTCTTGGGATATTATTTTAGGCCATAGCGGTATTGGCTTAGAGCAAGGTCAGAAATATCAGGTATCGTTCGATGCATATGCAAATATTGATACTGAGATGAAAGCCTTGATCCAACATGAAGGGCCTCCTTATACGCATTATTTTCTAAGTGACGTGGGTGTATCAACAGACAAGCAAATCTATACGTTTGATTTTGTACAAGCACTTGATAGTGACGCCGATACAGAATTCCAGTTTCAATTAGGCGCACAGAAAACGGGGGTCATCTGTATTGATAACGTTTCTGTTGTAGGTAAGCCATTTGTAAAAGTAGCGACTAAGATGCCAATTCGAGCTAACCAAGTTGGCTTCTTACCTCAATCCGATAAATTTGTCTTCGTTGAAAATACGTCGACGACACCTTTGAAATGGACATTAGTATCTCATTCCGGGATCAGCCTTGATCTCGGTAAAACAGAAGTATTCGGTTTGAATAAAGCGTCGGGTGAGCACATTCACCGAGTTAACCTTTCAAAATATACAGACACGATGAAAGGTTTAACGGTCAAGGTCGACGACGATGTCAGCTATCCATTCGATATTCGAAACGATGTTTATAGTAAGTTGAAGCTCGATGCGTTGTCTTACTTCTATCAAAATCGTAGCGGCATTGAAATAAAGCCAGAGTTCGTTCAACGTGAGGATCTTGCGAGGCCCGGTGGCCACATGTCCGATACTGCAACATGCTTTGATAAAGTCGATAGTTGGGGAAATAAATGGCCTGGCTGCGACCTGACGATTGATGCGACTGGTGGTTGGTATGATGCAGGCGATCATGGTAAATATACGGTGAACAGTGGCATCTCAACATGGACACTTCTGAACTTATACGAGCGAAGCCAGTTCCTAGAAAACAAATCGCTTCCTTTTTCAGAGAGCAAAGTAAAAATCCCTGAAGCAACCAATGGCGTTAACCCGCTGTTGTCTGAAGCTCGCTGGAACATAGAGTTCATGTTAGCGATGCAAGTTGATTCTGACACGCCTATCGCCGTTCCTGTTGGTAATCAGTCTGCGAGTAAAAACCTCAAACTTACCGAAATTAACGCGAGAGGGCTGGCATTCCACAAGATCGCAGATGAGTCTTGGACTGGCATGCCATTACCACCGCACAAAGATACTCAGAAACGCTATGTTGGTTACCCTACGACAGCGGCCTCATTGAATTTGGCCGCCATTGGTGCTCAGTGCGCACGTATTTGGAAAGATATCGACAGCGACTTCTCACAGTTATGTTTGGATTCAGCGACCAAAGCATGGAACGCCGCAAATCAACATCAAGATATCTATGCTTACGACAACTTCACCGGTTCTGGGCCGTATGATGATATCGAATTGAGTGATGAGCGATACTGGGCTGCGGCCGAGCTCTTTATCACAACCAATGATGAGGTTTACAAAAAAGTATTGATTGATTCCCCGCACTATCTTGAAGTGCCGAAGGGGAACATCAATGCAGATGGTGACATGTATTGGCAGTATATAGCGCCTGCGGGCACCGTGAGTTTAGCCGTGGTACCTAATTCATTAGACAACCAAGTTATTGAACAAGCACGTAAGAACATCATTAAAACGGCAGAATCTTATACCAAGCAAGTTGCCAATGAAGGTTATAACATTCCTTATACCGTCGAAGAGTACTCGTGGGGCTCAAACTCCAACCTTGTAAACCGAAGTATCTTTTTGATTTACGCTCACGATTTTTCTAATGATGTTCGATACATCAAAGCGGCGGCTAGTGCGATGGATTATATCCTCGGAGGTAACCCGATGAATATCTCTTATGTTACTGGTTATGGAACGAAACCTGCTGAGAACCCTCATCATCGATTCTGGGCTTACGCTGCTGATGAAAGTTCACCAAAACCAGCACCGGGTGCGTTAATTGGAGGCCCAAATTCGGTAAGTTTTAGTGATCCTATTGCCGCTGTGATGAAAGGCAAGTGTGTTGGACAAACGTGTTACCGCGATAATATTGGAGCTTGGACGTTGAACGAGATAACCATCAACTGGAATGCGCCGCTAGTATGGGTTACTTCTGCTTTAGATGAAGGGCAGCTTGATTGAGGTAACCAATTAAATTAAGAATATTCAAAGAGTAATATCATTTGATATTGCTCTTTTTTAATACAAAAAATCACACAATGAAGTGCGCAGTTTTAATTATTTTAGGCTTTGAAGCTAAGAGGAGATGGTGAATCTAAAGGGATATTGTAATTAAAGAGAATTTGAAACTAGACAGAAGTTGGAGCGTGCAGCGGGAATCGAACCCGCATCATCAGCTTGGAAGGCTGAGGTAATAGCCATTATACGATGCACGCACACTGTCTTAAGAGTAAGACTGAGGCATCAAGAAGACTGGAGCGTACAGCGGGAATCGAACCCGCATCATCAGCTTGGAAGGCTGAGGTAATAGCCATTATACGATGTACGCACATCGTCTTAACGAGTTTGATAATGCCACATCTAACTGAAAACGAAACCTTTTTCTTTCATTTTTATTCTAAGTGCTCGCATAACCACCACTCCGCTAGTTTTTCAATCATATCTGGCGTTATGAGAGTGAATAAAATGTGACTAAAATCTCGTTAAAAAGGAGGACGAGAAATAATAGTAAATGTCATGCCGCTTTTTTCGATAAATCCAACTTAATTTATAAACCTGTTTTAGTGGTTCTCAGTTGTCATAAATCTAATAAAAATTAAGGTATTTGGAGTGTTAACATAAACTGATTTTTATTCGTGTTTCGGCGTTCGTTAATAACAATCTGAATGCATAAATTTAACTTATTAGCCAGTCAAAACATTCAGTAAACTAATCCCAAATGAGTAGAGTTATAGAGACTTCTAAGCCTTTGCAGAAAAAAGTAACGAGTTCAGTTGATAATTCACGCAAAAGCCTCGTCATTCCGTCTGTCGTTTGGTACATTTGCCGCACATTTTGTCTCCGCTAAAATACCCATGCCTTCTCAGTTCCGAATTAACAAAATTGTTGAAATTGGTGACACTCTTCACCGCAGTGGTTGCGCTCCGTATAAGCTTGAAAAATATACACAATATTATGCTAAAAAGCATGGTGTGGATGTGATGATCCAAGCAACGCCAACCGCGATTAATTATCAGTTTCCAGACGATAACAACGCTGTGATTCTTAAGCGTCTAAAGCCTGCTTCAATTAACCTGAGTTTGTTGGCCAATACGATCATTCGTATTAACCAACCGAGCAGTGAGCCCGTACCAGAGCCTGTCGGTTACTCTAAATTTGTGACTGCACTAGCCAATATGGGGATTCCGCCTGCGTATTTGATGCTGGTGGGCAGTACGTTGGAAGCGGTGGGCTTTTCTGCGTTATTGGGTTTGATGGTGTGGGTATGTCAGCAAGTTCTTCATTCACGTCGCGCTATAGCGGTTGAGTTCATCTCTGCATTGTTAACGGGTATCTTCGTGGCGTTTTTGGCGAGTACAGGCTTGCCGATTCCGGTGTGGGCATTGTGTATCGCCTCGATCGTCTTGTTTGTCCCCGGATTATCCATAGCCAACGCATTAGAGTGTTTGGCGTTTAACGATCTCGTCTCTGGTACCAGCTTGCTAGGGCAGAGTGCGTTAACGCTGATCAAGCTGTTTGTTGGGATTATTATGGGTCTCAATATTGGTGAAGCAATATGGGGACAAGCGGTCTCTATCGACTATACCAATGCGGTACCGATGTGGATGCACATATCAGGCTTGGTGTTGATCTCAGTATCTATCGGTGTGATGTTCAATGCGCGCCCTAAAGACATCTTGCTTGGCTTGCCAGTCGCGGTTCTTGGCATGTGGGGGCCGTTCTACCTCGGTTTTGATAGTGGTTGGGTTGTGGGCACTTGGGTAACCACGGTTCTTATTACTTTGTACGGAACTTGGATTGCCAAGAAGATGGAGCTCACGGGCTCTATTTATATCGTGCAAGGTATTATCATTTTGGTTCCGGGTAGCCGAGTATTAGTGAGTGCCAGCCAGTCGGTGTTTGAACAATCTATTTTGCCTATTCCAAGTATTGGTTTGTCGGCGTTATTCATGTTCTCTGCAATCGTGGCAGGGCAAATCACCGCTTACTCAATTTACTCGCCAAAAGTAGAACGTTAATCCGTTTCGCTTCCCAAACCTTTAAACAAACACAGCTTAACTTCTGTGTTTGTTCGTTTTAGGTGCTGTTCTTTTTTACGTTAAATTATGCTACCGAAAATTGGTTCGATTTGTGCTCGCTAAGCCTAACAAGAGTCATTAAAATGGGGACAAATTCTATTTAAATGAAGTATTAACGTATGTCTTTACCTCCTTGTCCGCAATGCCAATCTGAATATGTCTACCCAGACCAAAACAACCTAATTTGTCCTGAGTGTGCCTATGAATGGAACCCAGAAGAAGAGCGTTTAGAAAGAGAAGCCGCGCGTGTTAAGGACGTGAATGGCGTTGTATTGGAAAGTGGCGATAAAGTTACCTTCATTAAAGATCTAAAAATTAAAGGCAGTTCTTCTGTATTGAAAATCGGCACTAAAGCGGTAATCAGACGAATCAATGAAGGCAAAGATCACCAACTAGACTGTAAGCTTGATGGTGGCGGTGAAATGCTGGTGACATCTAAATACGTGAAAAAACAGTAACCATTATTTCGAACAATTGTCGTAAATCTTCAATATTATTAGGCCGTTTCTGAGCATACTGACTCGCAAAATAGAGTCAAATTCAAACGTTAGAGAATCAACATGATCAGAGAATACAGCGCAGCCGACACCGAAACGGTTCTAGATATTTGGCTCGCGGCTTCTATTAAGGCACATAACTTTATAGCGCCTGAATTTTGGGAGTCACAAGTGGGCAATATGCGCGATATCTACCTTCCTGCCTCACAAACCTACGTGTTCCAAGTTGATGGGGAAGTTCGTGGCTTTTATTCGCTTTATGAAGGGATCTTAGCGGCGATCTTTGTCAGTACAGAATATCAAGGCAGTGGTATTGGTAAGCAGCTTATTCATCACGCGAAGCTTGAATGCCCGAACTTGTCATTGAATGTGTATAAAGAGAACCAAGCGACGATTCAATTCTACTTGTCCCAAGGATTTTCTATTGTGAGGGAACAAGTTGATGAACATACAGGGTATCAAGAATACACCATGCACTTAGCTTAGACTTGATAGCTAAACCCGAAAGAGCAGTAACTAGGAATCGAAACTATATGGACATGGTCAAAGCTGATATTTCGCACTCAAGAGCCTTTCATAGCTATGTGAATGCTTGCTCTGAGGATGGGTTAGATATTTATACAGGTATTTCTGACAGTAGTGATGCGTATTTAAAAAGGCGAGTCGCTTATTCAAAAGGTGAGAATCTGCCAGAAGGTTGGACACCTGCTTCTACGTATTTTTGTATCGACTCTGGTCAAATCCTTGGTGTGATAAGAGTTCGTCATGGTACCAGTGAATACATTCATAACGTTATCGGCCACATAGGCTACGAGACTTTGCCACAAGCGAGAGGGCAAGGTATCGCAGGTCATATGTTGTCTTGGGTTCAACACCACGTACTGACCGAAAACGCTATTATTACCTGTGAGTACCGCAATATTGCTTCGCAAAAAGTGATTGAGAAGTGTGGCGGGCAGTTCTTAAATACCTTTTACTCAGAGCAAGATAAACACGAAGTTTTACGTTATCAACTAGACCCAAAATAAACACTTAAGCATGGCACTTCTTCATTCTCACTTACTTGTCGTGAGCGAGCTTTTTGGAAATGAAGCCGCTGTTGTTTCTTATTCATTGGTTATAGTTCATTGATTATTGTTGGAGATATTTTGAAGTATTCGACAAGACCCACTCAGTCATCAGATTATGAATTTCTGTTCGAGCTAAAAAAGGCGGCTGAACTTGAGCCAATCAAAGCTGTTTTTGGCTGGGATGAGCAGATTCAACGAGATTTACACGCCGAAGAGTGGGCAGAAGAACGGCCTGAAATCATCGAATATCAAGGTAAAGCGATTGGTAGTGTGTTGTTGCAAGACAAAGGTGAGCACTTCTATTTTTGCCGATTCTTCTTATTGCCTGAGTATCATGGAAAGGGCATTGGCAGCCAAGTATTGAAAGATTGCTTAACTAAGGCTGACAGCCTCAATAAACCCGTCGAACTTTGTTACCTGCAAGGAAATCGAGTTGGGGAGTTGTACTTGAGGTTTGGCTTTGAAATCACCTCGCAAAACGATCAGTTTGTCTATATGTGCCGCAAATAGTTAGTAATAATAGAGATGAACTCATTCTTTTTAGCCTGTATCTCTATCAGATAGTTGCCTTCATCTGCCAACAGAGGTCGTGTAAATAAGAGAATTGTCAGTTGAATTATAAAATAATGCCAACTATATCAATATTTTATGAATCTGTGTTTTCGGTCCGGTTTTTTAATGATAGGGTCGCCGAATAATTATATTGATAAGAATAAAGGCTTTATATGAATAAGTTTCTGATTGTTGCGTTATCTGCGGCTGCGAGTATCTCAGGGTGCAAAAGTATTCCTAATTCGGCTACGGACACATTGTCAGAACCTCAAGGTAACGGGGCGTTAGCTATTGCGACCAACATCTCTAAGTACGACTCAAGTTACCCATGCGAAACATTTTCGTTTGATATACAAGAAAAAGTTGATGGTAAATTAGTTGACTCTGAACCACAAACCTTACGTGTATTTGTGTATGAAGACACGAAGTACGCACTGTTTGATGGTATCAAACCGGGCAACTATGTATTAACTCAGTTTCGATGCAATATGCGTCGTGGCCTTGTTGCTAACGATGGCAGGTCGTATCTCAGTCTTGACCTAGAAACTGAACATACCATCAAGGCGAACACAATAACGATGTCTTCAAACTTCATTCACGCGACTCAAGATGAAGATCGGTCTTTTGCTTTAAACGTTGGTATTTGGCAATCGCAAGATGTTGTGCATTTCCAGAATCTACTAACGAACGAAGTGAGTAATAAATGGGAAGTGGGTGGCTTTGAAGGCTAAATAAGTTCATCACTATGGCAGCTTTTATTGCTGCCATAGATACTGTGACCCATCGGGTTATTTTAATGCTAGCGCTAAGCCAAAAGATACCAATCCAACTCCACAAACTTGATTGAGTTGTTTCTTTGCTCTCAATAGATGTTTTTGCAATGTATTCGAAGTAAACAGCATAGCGACAATTCCAAACCACAAACCGTGAAGAACAATCATGTAAAGTCCATAGCCGAGAGCGACATGTTGGTTCGTAGCGTCAGGTGAGATCACTTGGCTGAAGATGCTCAAGAAGAACAACATGGTTTTAGGGTTGAGTACGTTACATAAAAAGCCTTGCGCCAAATAGCGCCAAACACTGATGCTTTGTGTCGCTCCTTCCATAGGTGCGAGTTTACTGTCTGCACTCAATATTCCTTTGATTCCAAGGTAAATAAGGTAAGCGGCACCTGCGTATCGAATGATGTCGAAAAGCTGCTCATTCTGTGAGATTAAGTAACTAATACCTAGCATTGAATAACTGATGTGAACGCAAATCGCTAGGCTAACCCCTAATGCTGTCCAAATGCCAGCTTGTCTACCTTGATTAACACTGTTCTTCAAAACTAAAACGAAATCAGCACCAGGGCTTATAACAACCAATAGTCCTAATACCACTAAGCTCAACCACTCCATAAATACTCCAACTCTCTTATTTGATGAGCTGTCATTGTATGGTTTTTAATTGCTGCCTATAATCGAAATGAATTCCATTGACCTGTGAGAAATAATCACACATGAGGCATCTTAAAGCATTTCATGTTTTCCATGTTGCGGCTCATTCTACGAGTTACAGCGACGCGGCAGAAAAACTCAATATTACCCATGGTGCGGTGAGCAAACAGATCAAGGTTCTGGAAAACCACCTGTCTCAAACTCTGTTTTATAAGCAGGGTCGCAATGTATGTTTGACCAAAGAGGGTGAGTTACTCAAAGGTTACACAGAGCAAGCGTTTCAGGCTTTGGATACAGGCGTAAAAAAGCTCAACCAACTGAACAACCATGCACTTGAGGTGTCCTGCGAGCCTACATTAACCATGCGTTGGTTGATGCCACGTTTAGGTGAGTTCTACGCCGAGTCGGGCATCGATGTACGCTTGTCTACTGCGGGTGGACCTGTGAACTTAGGCGCGACTGGTCTTGATATGGCGATTCGTCGTGACGACTTTAACTTAACCGAAAATTACAAACAGACGCCGTTAGTGGAAGAGTGGGTTGGCCCTGTATTCTCGCCTGATTATTGGCAACAGGTTAAAGATAATCTAGCCGATGTAAAACTGCTTCACAGCAGTACGCGGCCAGATGCGTGGAGTCATTGGGCGTCTATCACTGAAGGCACAGTTAATAGCGGAGTATTGTCACAAGCAGCTTCCAGCCAGACATTTGCACACTTCTACTTTTGCTTTCAAGCCGCAGTTGATGGTTTAGGGGCGGCGCTTGGGTCTTATCCTTTAGTTGCCGATGATCTTAAAAGAGGTAACTTGATCGCGCCGTTTGGTTTTGTACCTTCTGGTCACCAGTACATATTGCTCACACAAATCAGCGAGCATGATCAGCCAGAAAACCCGTTTGTGACTTGGCTGAGGAATGAGTTGTCGCGGTGTGTTCCAAGCTTTTGATAGCTTAAAAACTAACAACCGATATCTTTGTTACTTTAGAAGCTAACTCGTTCTTGATGTGGAGTGCTTAGCAAGTGCATGAGGCGGCACACCAAAGGCTTTCTTAAAAGCGCTGGTGAAATTGGAAGGGTGCTGATAACCCGCTTCATAGGCGGCTTCGGTTATTGAAACCAATCCTCGTTCTAAATGCTGACGCGCAATATCTAGGCGTCGGTAGCGGATATAGCCGTTGATTGTTAGGTTGTATGATTGCTTAAAGCGACGCTGAAGGTTGGAAATACTCATCGAGAACTTACTCGCGATGCTTTCAAGACTGAGCGGCTGATCCAAATTGATTTCAATGTAGCTGATGATGTCTTCTATCTTAGTATCAAACCCTTTTGAGGTGGTGATCTCATCAGTGTTTTCACTTAAATCTAAACTCCTCAAAGTGCTATTTGAACTGGTGTTTAATGAGCTGACATTAACATCTTCAGAAATACATTGTTGGCAACATTGAATTGGCATCTGCGATAGCGTTTGAGAAAGCAATTGCTGGGTCAGAGTTTCGACGACTAGCTTGTCTTGAAAGTTGATTGGTGTTGCTTGGCTAGTTAGTGAACTCGTTAGTTGAACGATGTCAGCATTGATTTGTAAGTCGTAAAACGCCTTGTGTGAATCAAGGAATGATTTGCTAGAACAGTGATCACTGATACGCGGCTCGACCCATTGTGGCTTTATCAAGATATTGACCTTGTTAATTTTATTCCCTTGTATCAACGAACGCCTAAAGTTAGCTGGCTTCGCAAGGTTAACTACCACACCTCGCGGCCCATCGCTGGCATCAAGATCGAACTCTAGATCGTCATAACTAAAGGTCAGTTTTCCCTCCAGAAGAATAGTAATCAGGATTGCAGAGTGGGCTGTCGATACAATATTACTGTCGACTAATTCAATACAGCGACCGCCATGCACAAAAATTTGGCCATTATATTGATAAGAAAGGAACTTCCCTTCAGCTAGAGAAGTTTGCTTGGCTTGACCTTGTGTCACGATGATTTGATTTTCAGTCTGCTCTAACTTTTTGGTTAATGCGATTCTTTGAGTCAACGCTGTTTTCTTTCTTAGTTCAGGCTTGCTTGGTAATACAGGTTTTTTGGTCAATACTTCTGTTTTCACGGCAACTGTTTCAGCGAGTTTAGTTCGCTTTGATGTTACTTCACTCATTTGACCGTTCCTCATAACACCTATGCGTTTCTGCATAAGCAAATCACCTGTGCATTTATAGATTACGACCTTATCATATTTGAGAATTATTATCATTTACATCTAGGATCGAATTTATGGAAAGCCCAGTCAACTCAACAATTAAGCTTTCAGCTCTCTGTATTGCAATTGTCAGTGCGTTTAGCAGCACCGTTATTGCACAAGAAAACACATCGCACTTTGATGAGGTCGTGGTGTGGGGAACGAAGGTATCGAGCAACACTGAATCGATCATTGCCGATGACATGTCTCTAAAGCAAGCCGATCACATGTCTGATTTATTACGTGAGATCCCTGGTGTTGATGTTGGGGGGACGCACTCGGTGAACCAACGAATTACTATTCGCGGATTAAGTGAGACGGATTTAGATATTCGACTAGATGGTGCTTCTCAGCACGCTAATATGTTCCACCATATCGGCAACCTGACTCTTAACCCAGACATCTTGAAGTCGGCCGATATCCAAGTGGGTAACAACTCTGTGACGCAAAATGGATTAGGCGGTTCCGTTCTGTTTGAAACCAAAGATGCGAGAGACCTACTTCGTTACGACGAAACTTTTGGCGCTCGTGTTTATGGTGGCTATGCCACGAATGCAAGCCAACAAGGTTCATTAACTGTATATGGCTTATTGTCGGATAAGGTCGATGCCATGCTCTATAGCCATTACATGAGTCGAGATGACTTCGAAGACGGCGACGGCAATGAAACCTTTGGTTCAGAAGGGGATGTGTACAACATTCTCGGTAAGATTGGTTTTGAACCGAATGACCTACACCGCTTTGAACTCTCTTATGACTTATATCGTGATAGCGGTGATTACAGTCCACGTCCAGATATGTCTGGCGGTGCGAATGAAGGTTTGTCTAATGACATTCTCATTCCTACCGATTACGACCGTGACACGATAACGGCTAGCTATGAGCTCCGTGGCGAAAGTCATCAAGGTAACGTTACTCTGTACAATACAGAAACTGAGATTAAGCGAGACGAATCTGTGATGGCTCCTCGTTGGCCTTCTAATCGTTTGTCCAAGAATACGGCTAAAAACCAAAACTTTGGCCTGAATGCTAAGTTCCAATCAGACTATCGCCTTATGTCGTTTGATAATATCGCAACATATGGCTTTGATTATATGGATAAGTCATCTAGCAGTTATTATGGCAGCAGTAAGTTTATGGACGAGTCAGCAATTTCCACCGCACTTTTTGTTGAAGACCAGTTCTACTTTACCCAAGCTTTCTCAATCACAGCAGGACTTCGCTTTGATGATTACCAACGTAAAGCGGAAACAGGTAATGATGATTTTGATGACGTGACTTGGTCTTTGGCGACGCAGTGGGATATTACGAAGGATTGGACATTATTCGCCAGCACACGTTCATTATTTAAAGGCCCCGAGCTAATGGAGACCTTCATTGCCTACCAAGACGTCGCTTACTTAGCCGATGATATAAAAGCTGAGACAGGGCAAAACACACAAGGTGGTCTCCGCTTCGACAAACGCTTGGATAATCATTTCATTGGCGCCAACCTAACCGTGTTCCAAACAAATATCGATGATTACATTACAGAAGAATACCAAGGTGCTAGTCAAAGCTATCTGATTTACAACCTCGGTGATGTCGAGATAACAGGCTTCGAAGCAAGTATGTCTTACGGCTATGAAATGTTTAATAGCAAACTATCTTATGCGCGTTCAGATACTAAGAACAAAGATACAGGTGGTGCTGTCGCGGGTGGAAATAGTCGCAGTATTGATATGGGTGACAGCATCACGCTAACATTGGATTATCAGTCTGAAGTCCTTGAAACGATCTTCGGTTGGAACTCGATGTTTGTTAAAGACGAAGACAATGTATTCGATGGTCAACCAATCAAAGAAGGTTACGATGTTCATAACCTGTACGCGCAGTGGGTGCCTTCAAATGTGGATGGGTTGTCCGTTACCTTTGGTATAGATAACGTTTTTGACGAACAATACACCTCACACGCATCTCGTTCTGGTACCGCTAGAGGTTTCACCCTTGATGACTATGAACCAGGTCGTAACTACAAGCTTTCAGCCGCGTATCAGTTTTAGAAAGGTTTGGGATCGTAGATCCGGTTGGAACGATAAGCTAACGGTTGCATTAAACCAGACTGCTTTCTCATTTAGCACTCTAATTTTAGGTTAAAGACATTGCCGCAAATAAAATCGCCTCTCGGACAAAGTATCGAGAGGCGATTTTTTCGTTTTTCTATTGGCTATTGGCTATTGGTCACTGGGGACAGTAGTTGCAGTACGTTATTCAATCGGCAGAGACAATACACCACCTTTAAGGTTTACCTGACTGAGCCATTCAGTTGGAATCGCGCCATCTTCTTCGTAGAAACAGGCCGCTAATACCGCCCCGATAACGATGGCACGTCCGCAACTGTCACCACCACACAAAATATTGTCGCGAATACCTTGTTTAAAGCTCTGAGCACCCGCAATGATTCGAATAAGCAATGGAAAGGCAGCACTGAGTTCACAGTGTAACCCAAACTTTGTGGCGGCTTCTGTTATTGATAGTTCCGGTTCAGCCAGTGCTTCATCGATTTGGTCGTGGATAAATTTGCTGCAAGTTTGTCGCACCATTTCAACCGACTGCAATGGCGAATTACCTTGGATAGCGGCTTGGACTAATAGGGTGATGGCATGTGCCCATTCTACAGCTTTGTCGTTGTTGTTGGTGACTCGCACCGCACTCTCAACCATGGCAGGCAAAGTATGAGAGGTATAAGTACATGCGACTAACGGGATGATCTTAGAAACAGCAGGTAATTGAGTGTCGTCTGCGCCGCATGCGGTAATTGAGGCGTTAGTTAGTTCTAATTGATGGATATTCAACAAGCTCACACGTGTCGCTTTGTCGATGTAACCATTCCAGCTGCCACCAAAATCAAACCAGAAACGGAAATGCTGGATATAACTCGCTTCATCGTATTTTTGGTTTTCGACTAAGCTGTCGACCATCGCCAGTAACTGAGCACCATATTGCGATTGCTCACCTGCGGTTTTACCTTGGTGCGCAAAGTAGCCTTTGTCTTGATAGTCGAACCGATTCGGTGAGCGAAATTCAGGCTCAAAACCAGCCACGTGTAAGATCCTCTCTTGGTCATACAGCCAGTGCAGCCCCATTGAAGCTGCGTCTCCAACCAATGCGCCAACAACGGCGTAAAAAGCTCTTTCTTTATGATTGTCCATGTTGAGCAATGTCCTTGAGATGAATCAACGTAGTTCGGTACGTTAAGTATAGTGATTAGGCGAGCATTTTGCTGTGTTTCTAAGAAGAAATATGAAGGGGTAAATCCTGATTGGTCAATAACTTAAACCAATCAGGTGAAATTAATAAGGGCAATGAATAGTCGGGCGAGTCGATACTTTTGATTAATGGTATTACTGATGGTTAAGGTAGGCGCTAGAACGCTGCTCAATCACTTTGAAAAGACGTGAAAGCGCAAAGCACAAAACAAAATATACGAAGCCTATAATCAGCCAGATCTCAAAGATCAAACCTGAAGAGTTTGCCATCTCAGTACCAACAAACGTCATCTCTTGGATAGAAATCAGAGACACAATCGACGTGTCTTTAACCAAGGAGATTGCTTGGCCAGCCAATGGCGGTGTGATAGCCGTTAATACCTGTGGACCGACCACAAATCGATACTTAGATAATGCAGACAGACCGAGTGAATCGGCCGCTTCCCATTGGCCTTTAGGAATACCTTCTAAGCCAGCTCTAATCACTTCAGCAATATAAGCAGAAGAGAGCAAGCCAATACAGATAACACCAGACGCCAAGTTTTCCCAAAGGTTAGCTGGGCCGAACAGGAAATCTTGAACAGCGTTAATCTCGCCATTGTGTTCACGCAAGATACTTTCTAAACCAAGCAATGGTATCAGTTGGTTAGAAACAAAGAAGTAAAAGATAAAGACAAACACCAGCGGCGGAATATTACGAACCAACTGAATGAAAATCAGTGCCGGTGTTTTGAAAAAAGCGATCTTTGAGTGTCTTGCCACACCTAACAGTGTGCCAAAAGAGAGTGCTAACACCATACTCCATAAACTTAAGCGCAGCGTTGCGATCAAGCCTTGGAAAAAATAGGGAATACTGCCTTGAGAAGGTGGAATAAAAATTAGTGTAAACGCATCTTCCCAGCGCCACTGGTAATTAATACCAACAGCCGAACGATAATAAAGCCAGCCTGCAAACACACAAATGACGGCGAGTAACACGCCATCCAAAAGAGTAAGGCGTTGATACCAAGGCTTCATATGAAAGTTGGGCTTAGGTGTTGTTAATGCGCTAGTACTACTCACGTCATTCCTGTTTAAACAATAATAATTAGTAGGCTGTTTTGTTGAGTTTTAGATCATCAATAAAGCGTCAAGTTGCCGATGAAAAGGCAGTGCAGACAATGCACTGCCTCGATTCACTAGCAAAAGTTCTGATTACTGACCTTGAGCAATCTGGTCTTGCCAATCTAGAGTAGAGAACCAGTACTCGTAACGCTCTTTTAACCAACCATCTTCAGTACGTGCTTTGATCCATTCGTTGAAGAATTCTGCCTTGTCAGTTTCACCTAGGCGAACTGCAAATGCTTCGTTACCTTTTGATAGACGCTCTTCAAATGGAATAAATAGCGTGTCTGCGTTTTTGATCGTTTCGTGTTCTGGTTTCGGGCTAGACGCAATAACCGCGTGTGCGTTGCCGTTCAACACTTCTTGGAATGCTTGAGCATCGTCATCGAACTGAAGTACTTTTGCTTTCGGGAAGGTTTCACGAGCGACTTGAACAGTGAAAGCGCCACGACGTGCTGCAATTTTCACACGGCGAGAATCAAAATCAGAGATCTGAGTAAAACCTTCCGCTAGCTCTTTATTAGCCGCCAGTTGAACACCAGAGTGCGAGTAAGGTTCAGTGAACAGCACGCTTTTAGCTCGCGCTTCAGTGATAGACATACCGCCGATGATCACATCAAACTTCTTCGATAATAGAGAAGGGATAATACCGTCCCATGCCGTAGGTACAAATTCGACTTTCCAACCTGAATCTTCGGCAAGGCGTTTCGCCACGTCGATTTCGAAGCCAACGAGATCGCCTTGTTTGTTACGCATCGCCCAAGGAACAAATGTCGACATACCAACGCGCAGTGAGCCACGTTCGTTGATTTTATCGAGGTTAGGCGTTTCAGAAGCAAGTGCAGGCAAACTTACGGCAAGCGCAAGTAGGGCTGTAATCGCGGTTTTAAATAGCTTCATGCTGATAAATCCTTATTGTGTTCGCCAGTTAGATCCGAGCTTATGCTCAAGCCAAGCAGCAACGGAAGAAAGTGAAAGTGTAAGAGCAAGATAAATGATCGCCACAGAGAACCAAATCTCGAATGGCATCGCGGTTTCAGAAACGATGTTTCTGGCTTCGGTTGTCAGGTCGAAAATAGCCATGACACTCACAATCGAAGAATTTTTAATTAGAGAGATCACTTCATTGGTCAAAGGTGGCAAGGTGCGTTGCACCACCTGAGGAAGAATCACATCCCAGTAAGTATAGGTCTTTGATAAGCCCAAGGATTGAGCTGCTTCAAATTGTCCTCTCGCAATACCATTTAAACCGGCACGGAATATCTCGGCGGTGTAAGCACCTTGGAAAAGTGCCAAGGCTAAAACGGCAGTGCTAAAGCGATCCAGCCCTAATACGGGGCCAAATACAAAATAGAGCAAATAAATCTGTACCAATAACGGCGTGTTACGAATCAACTCAACATAGCTGGTGGCTAAGGTGCGTCCGACTACAGAGTTTGAGTTTCTCAATAGCGCTGTCGTTAAACCAATGATCAACGTAGCGACCAAAGAAATCAAAGAGATATTGATGGTAACCAGTAGCCCTTCAATCAGCTCTGCTGGCCACCATTCACCATCTTCATAGAAAGCAATATAGTCCGGGACGCGCTCCCATTGCCAGGTGTATCCCATGGTTTGTGCGCCAGAATCGAGGATCCAGACAACCGAAGCCACGAGCACAATAATTTGTACCAAAGCGGATAGGGCGGGTTTAATAATTCGAATCAACATCAATAAGTCAGGATTTGATTTAGGAACGCTTGAGTACGTTCATGTTGCGGGTTTTCAAAAAGCGCTTGAGGCGTATTGGATTCCACAATTTGTCCTTCATCCATGAAGATAACGCGGTCGGCCACTTGTTTCGCAAAGCCCATTTCGTGGGTCACACACACCATGGTGATACCTTCGCTCGCCAGTTCAACCATCACGTCGAGCACTTCGTTGATCATCTCCGGATCAAGCGCTGAAGTTGGTTCATCAAAAAGCAGCAATTCAGGCTTCATGCACAGTGAACGTGCGATAGCCACTCGTTGTTGTTGGCCACCAGAAAGTTGTACAGGGTATTTGTTGGCTTGTTCTGCAATGTGTACGCGTTCGAGATAGTGCATTGCAATCTTCTCGGCTTCTTGTTTGCTTTTTTTAAGCGTACGAATCGGCGACAGAGTTAGGTTCTCAAGCACGGTAAGATGGGGGAACAAATGAAAGTGCTGAAACACCATTCCGACTTGACCTGGTGTGTTGAACTTGCTCGGAAGCACTTGCTCTAGCACAGAAAGCTCGCCACTTTCGAAGGGTTCTAGCTGATTGATACAGCGGATTAAAGTTGATTTCCCCGAACCTGATGGGCCGCAAATCACCACTATTTCTCCCTGATCAATATTTAAATCGATATCCTTTAGGGCATGAAAATCACCATACCACTTGTTAAGTGACTTAAACTTAACCATTTCCTTGAGATTGTTCAAATCGTTGTTCATACCTAGTAAAGAGACAGGTTTACCTTACCAATATAGAAATCTGAATGCACATAAAATTAAGGACTTATGAGAATTTAATAGCATCTTGTAGGGCAAATTAAAAAGCAGCGCCTGATTTGGACGCTGCTTGAGGATATACGCAAAGGCAAAGAATTTGGTTCAGTTTCACGGAATAAATTTTTAGATTATGGTGATTTTCTTTAGAACCTTGTCTTCCTTGCTCTAATTTTGACCGTTATTGAATCGCAGACTCTAGAATCTCGCGTGTTTTCTGAGGCGTGATTGCTTTGTTCTCGCCAAGCTCTAGGTAACCGTGTGATTCAAGTTGCGCTACAACACTATCAATCGCAGTTGCTTTGTTTGTTTCGTAACCGTCGAACATGGTTGGAACGTCTAGGCTGTGGTAGAACGCTTCGATTGCAGCAATAGTGCGCTCTGCTAAATCCGCACCCGCTTCTAGGCCAAACACGTTACGACCCATTTGCTCAAGCTTGCCACGCTTCGCTTCGATTTGATTACGAAGTAGTGAAGGTTGAACAATCGCAAGAGAACGTGCGTGGTCTACGTGCCATAGTGCTGTGAACTCGTGGCCAATCATGTGTGTTGCCCAGTCTTGAGGAACGCCAGTACCAATCAGGCCGTTAAGCGCTTGGTTTGCTGTCCACATTAGGTTTGCACGCCAAGCGTCGTTGTCACGCTCGTCGTATTGCTTACCCAGTACAAGTAGGTTCTTAAGCAGTGTTTCTGCGTAACCGTCTTGAACCATCGCGTCTGTTGGCATTGTGATGTATTGCTCACATACGTGAACCCACGCATCAACTAAGCCGTTGATCAGTTGGCGCTCTGGCAGAGACTTCATTACATCTGGATCCATAACCGCAAACTTAGGCTGTACCGCAGGGTTCATGAATGCCAGTTTCTCTTGAGTTTCTTTACGAGTGATTACCGCACCCATGTTAGATTCAGAACCTGTCGCAGGAAGTGTCAGCACCGCACCAATTGGTGTCGCTTCTGTTACTTGGTGTCTACCCGCTAGGATATCCCAACCGTCGCCGTCGTATTTAGCCGCCGCAGCAACGTACTTAGAACCGTCGATTACTGAACCACCGCCAACAGCGATAATGAACTCTACGTTTTCTTCTTTAACAAGAGCGACGGCTTTGTCTAGCGTCTCTTTGGTTGGGTTTGCTTCAACGCCAGCGAACTCAATCCAAGCGTGATCCTTTAGAGAAGCGACAACTTGGTCGTAAACACCGTTGCTTTTGATTGAACCGCCACCGTAAATGACTAGTACTTTCTTCGAAGTATCAACCGCTTGGCTGATAGCGTTGATTTGGCCTTGGCCGAAGTGGATAACTGTAGGGTTAACATAAGTAAATTGCATTAGAGATTCCTTGTGTAAAGCTAAATTTGTTATTTTGGTTTATTGCTCAATTTCTATATTTGCATATTAGTACAGTCATTCGGGGTAATGAAGGGCTGTTTCTCCAAATAAATTGCCTATTTCTACAAACTTGATATTCTTCCTCTGCTTTAGCTTACATACTCTTAGCACTTGGAATGGAAAGTCGCCACTTATGAAAGAACTCGCGCAGTTATTACAGTCTTACGTTGAACACAAAGGTTGGAATGATCTTGAAGGGATCAGAGAAACAGAAATTGACGGCGTGTGGTTATATAGAAGCAGCGGCGGCAATCAGCGTCAGCCTTTTACTTACCAATCTGGCATCATAATGCTGGGGCAAGGTAAAAAGAATATCTATATTGGCGAACGCCCAGTCACTTACGCAGCTGGTGATTACCTTGTAGTCGGTGTGCCAATGCCGTTGGAGTGTGAGGCTTTGCCTGTTAATGGTGAACCATTGCTTGGTTTATCTATCAACATTGACTCTCAACGTTTGCACAGCTTGGTAAAAAAGTTAGAAGACCAAGGCTTTCTTGAGAGCTACTGCAATAAGCACAAACAGAATTCTAGCGGCTTAGAGTCCACGCCGATGGAAGAGCAAATGCTGGAGAGCTTTACTCGATTGGTCAAAACTCTACATTGTGACATTGAAGCCAATATATTGGGAGATGCCATGGTGACGGAGATTGTCTACCGCGCATTAACAGGTTCAGAAGGGCGTGTGCTGTTTGATTTAGCTCATCATGACGGACACTATGCACGTGTCGCTAAAGCGCTGTCTAAAGTGCATGAAGAGTACGACCAAACCATCACTGTTCAATCGCTTGCCGACGAAGCCAACATGAGTGTGTCTGCGTTCCACAACGCCTTTCGTAACGTAACGTTCGAATCACCGCTGCAATACTTGAAGAAGGTCAGGCTCAACAAAGCCAAAGAATTGATTCAGCTAGAAGGCCTGCGCATCAGCGATGCTGCCCGCCGAGTCGGCTACTCGAGCCCATCTCAATTCAGCCGCGAATTTAAGCGCCACTTCAACACTACTCCAAGAGCTGTTTAGCCTTTACCCAATATTTATGTTCTGAAACGTGCGGTATTTCATGTTGCGCGATATCACGTATATCTTTTGGTTGATCGAGAAGTGTTATTTATTGCAGGCTTACCTGCTTTTATTACTTGCTTAGTTCTTCAATTTCTTTGAGTCACAGCAGAAAAAATGCGTCGCAACGGTACTTAATGCTTGGAATTTTTAGCTTGAAGTGTGTTTTGTGCATCCATGATATTTAAAGGTTCACCATAAGATGTTAGCTAACAAGGAAGTAATGGAAGAGTATTTGGAACTAGATATGCTCACGTTGGAGTCAATTTCTAAAGAAGCCGGGTTTCCGATCGAAAGAGATGTTTATTTGGCGTCACGTGCTGAATCAATTGAGCAGGGGTTACTTTTTGAATATCGTAGAGGCGACAAGTTAATTGGTTATACGACACTGCGTGATTTAGGCGATGGTCAGTGGTTTGTACCTATGTTTGTGGTACACCCAAACTATCGTAGTAAGGCGGCTTTCCTTTCTTTGTTTCGTTCAATTGCCGATAAACTTAAGAACAATCACTCAACTGTGTTAGTGAGTAATGTCCTACGTCTTAATGAGTTGTCGGTGCGGTTTCACAAGCATCTAGGTTTTGAGGTCACACGTGAAAATCATTTAGGCTACGAATTCTCGCTAGATTTAACGCCTGAAGTAAAAGACAAATGGTCAAGCTTCTTAGGCGCTCGTCGTTAATGTTTTGAAAATTACAGTGGCTACTTCTAGGCCGACTTATCGGATACCTTGAACGAACACAGTTGTCTTGTTGAATTAAGTGAGTAAATGTATCTAATTGTGGGCATTTTCAGTGTGTTGGTATTTGATTGTCGAGTATATTATTAACGTATTTATATAAAAATAGCTCTCTAAAATAATTAGTTAAACAGCCTAAGAGTTTATGCACGTATATAAGAGAGTAAGCTCAATAATTAGGCTAGTAAAAGAGTTATAGGACTTTTAGTGTGAACAACCTATCAAATATTATCTAAAGTTTAGGAATTACTCATCGTATTCTCAGAGAGAGTATTCAGGATTATTGAATAGACTTAAAATTAAAGAGAATTTAGCAGTTGATAAAGCCTAGTGTTACGGATAATTAGTCGTTCGATGACTAATTATTCTGTAACTTGCTGATTTATAGTCAACTGAGAGTCTGATGGATATCACGTTTACCCTAAAATAATTCACTTAACATGGCGCTACTTTAATCATTCTTTCCAATACGATTGTTAAATATAAATACGTATGCCTATTTTATTAAAAGGATAATACCGATGAGTAGCGATATCATTAAGATTTCAAGAAATACTGAAAATGCACCAATTAATTCTGTATCTACACAAACGGTCGCTTTTTCTCATTATAATAACTTTTCTGCTCAATTACCTGTTGATCCTAAATCAGGTCAAATAGTAACTGGTGATATTAAAGACCAAGCAACGCAATGCTTAAATAATATTAAAGCGATTGTTGAAAGCATCGACCATGTTATGGATGATGTCGTGAAGATTAATGTTTTCGTTAAGAATATTTCTGATATCGATGCTATTGATGAAGTTTACAAAAGCTTCTTCCACAACAGCCTTCCTACACGAACAGTCGTGGGTGTCGCTGCGCTACCGAACAGTGACGCTTTAGTTCAAATGGATGCTCTTATTTCAAACGGCGAAGGCACTAAACCACAAGCACCTTGCGCACTAGTTAAGGTATCAAGAAATACGGATAATGCGCCTCAAAGTGCTGTGTCCACGCAGACTGCGGCTTTTTCTCACTACAACAATCTTTCAGCTCAGTTACCGATAGATGTAACCACAGGTGAGTTGGTTGATGGTGGTATCGAAGCGCAAACGACCCAATGTCTATCAAACATTAAAGCTATTTTAGAAAGCATCGGACATGTCATGAATGATGTGGTTAAAACGACTATCTACGTAAAAAATATCGCAGATGCGGAAGTGGTAAATGAAGTATGTGCTAAATTCTTCCCAAGCTATGTTCCTGCTCGTACCGTTGTTAATGCCGCTGAATTACCAATGGGTGCTTTAATTCAAATTGATACATCCGTTTCACATGGCGACGGTACACCGCCGCAATTACCAGAAGACACTCGCTTGCTGGTTATTGAAACCAATAATACTGCTGCTGCACCATTCGTGCCTTATTCGCATACTGTTGCTTTCTCTCACTACAATCATATTTCAGGCCAATTACCTTTAGACCCAAAAACAAATGAAATTGTTGCTGGTGGGCTAAAAGAACAAGCTGAGCAATGTTTAAAAAATATTAAGGCGATAATTGAAAGTGTTGACCATAGCATGGACGATACGGTGAAAATTAATATTCAACTTAAGGATATTTCAGATATTGATGCGGTAAACGAAATCTACACCGCATTCTTTAATGCTGATTTGCCGGCAAGAACCGTAGTAGGGGTTTCAGAAATCCCAATGAATGCTTTAGTACAAATTGATGCTGTTGTTTCTAACTGTGAAGGCACGCCTCCACAAGACGGTGTTGCTTAGAACCATTGAACCCCTTCGATAAAAGCAATTAAATTAAGGCTCTAGTTCCTAACAAGGAACCAGAGCCGATTCTCTGATTCGCGAACTCCATCCCAAGACGTAACCCCATCATTAAGCCTTGCTATATAGTTCATTCTAAACAAGCTTCTGCCCGACATATGGTGTTTATTGATGTGAAGTGTTTTAATATGAAAAACAGACGCTTAACGTAAGAATACCAGTTTATGCAATTTCGAGTTATTTTAATGCTGTGCCTAGCCCTGATGGGTTGTTCATCCAAACCTGAGCTAGCTCCTGACCCAAAAACTATCACTCTTTTTTATGGTGACACTTCGATTTCTTCGGGTGTTTTAGAAGATAAAACATTTAGTTCAGTGCTCGCGGATAGGGTTGAAAGCGTGACTTTTTCAGGGGCAATACGTAAGCAAGATTCTGGCTACTTCGTCGATATACTCGTGATTCGAGAAAAGGAAGAGCCGCGTTCAACACGACAACTAAACGCTTCGCTTGTTATGAAGCAGGGCGAATTAGTGGATGTTGGCGGTGTGAATAACGATGTGTTCAGGGTAATCCTCGAGTAACAAAACTAAAGTGTTCAATTAATCTGAATTTTTGCTTTACCTCAACCTAACTTCAAGTCTTAAGCTTCTCTTACTGATTAAGAAGGAGCTTATTATGCAAAATAACTACGTAAAAGAACTCGCTGTTAAAACTTATCAAGAAGATCTTCAGAAAGAGTACGTAAAATCTAAAGCTCGCCCATTTCATGCGCCAAGTTTTATCAGTGGAGTGGTATTGTCAGTTTTGCTGGTTGGGTTGTTTTAATTTATGCAGAATCTTTGACCCATTACTAACTCTCATTATCTCTATTTGATGCGATTTAATGCACACGGCACAATCGCTTAGGTTGAATTGTGACGCTAATGTCGAGAGGAAGTATGGCCAGTCCAAGAGTGTTAAAGGTACAGATTACTGACATTACCTGTGGCGAGAATGTCACGATTATCGAACCAAGCAACGTTTATGGCTGTGAGCTTAAAGATGATGTGTTAGTTGGCCCTTTTGTTGAGATTCAAAAGAACTCCGTGATAGGCGAGAGGAGTAAGATTCAATCTCACACCTTTATTTGCGAGTATGTGACTATCGGAAGTGACTGCTTTGTTGGGCACGGGGTGATGTTTGCCAATGACTTGTTCAAAGATGGCAAACCAGATCCAAACCCAGACAGTTGGGGACGGACCGTTATCGCAAATAACGTTACCATCGGTTCTAATGCGACAATGTTGTCTGTCAGTGTTTGTGAAGGAGTGGTAATCGGTGCGGGCAGTGTGGTGACAAAAGACATCACCGAGAAAGGTATTTATGCTGGCAACCCTGCTAAGAAGTTAAGAGACTTACCTTAGATTCATAAGACAAGCTGAGCTGTATGAATCATAAGGTGCGGCTTTTTTAGATAAGCGACAGGGTATTTATTATGGATGTATTTTTACACGTACTTCATCCAAGCGATGCCAGTGCTTTATTGGAGTTTGAAGTTGAAAATAGAGAGTGGTTTGAGCAATTTGTCCCAGCTCGGGAAGACCGTTTCTATTCTAATACGGGTGTTGTCGAGCAAGTCACTAGCTTTCTAACAGAGTATGACAATGGCGAGATGATTCCTATGTTGATTAAAGACGCTAATGGCACTATTTGTGGGCGAATCAATGTTCGTGATATCGACCAGAACGCTGGAAGTGGGGAGCTAGGTTATCGAGTAGGTCGACCCTTTGCTTCAAAAGGCATTGCGTCTAACGCGGTTAGGAAGTTACTTATCTACTTGGCCGAGCACTCATCCCTTAAATATGTTGATGCCTATGCGTTAGTGGGTAATGTTGGTTCAAACAAAATCTTATCCAATACAGGCTTTGATTTAGTTGAGCGCGTTGAAAGTTACGCCGTGTTCAAAGGGAAGGATCAAGATGCTCATTATTATCGTAAGGTTTTAGCTGACTAGGTGACTATCAGTGCCTTTTACATTAGAAGCTGGCAGCGTCCTTCTAGCCAGCTTCGAGTCTTTTTATTTCAAGGTTACTTCTAGGTTTTGGCCACTTCTAGATTTACGGTTACTGCTGAGGTTTGTTACGTTCGATTACGCTAATCGCGATAGCCAAAAACAGGATATCTTTCACTAGGAAGAAGTTAGTGACTAAGATGCCATCCGATACTTTCCAAGCATTTGGCGTTGTAATCAGGAAGCTGAGTGTCACAACAAAGATAGCCGCTGCTGCAATGCCTGAATAGAATGCGACTGTCGGCTTCTTAAATCCAACGATCAATCCAATCGCGACGATGATCTCTGCACCACCCACCATGTTAGACACAGCTTGCACTGAGAACAGATTGTAAAGCCAGTTCATTGCTGGGTGGTTTGTGATTAGGGGTTCTATAAGCATCGCTTCAGTTGGTGTAAATTTGTAAATACCAATCCAAGCTAACACTAATGCTACGCCAATCACGCCTAGGTTGTATCCGACATTACTCTGTTTTAAATCATAGGTTTGAACATGCATAAAAGTACTCCATTTAATAAAATCCCTGAATATGACCGCAGGAGTTCAGGTTAAATTTCGCATTGAGAATAATAATTAATATATCTATCTAGAGATTTTACAGGTAGAGACTTGTTGTCTCGATATGAACTTAAATACTGGTGATGTTTAGAACCGAGGCAATGTGTAGGCGATAGTGCTGTTCAAAAGGTACAGCGAGCTTTCTAATTTTTGTTTTCAATATTAGGAATTTGGATTAGATTACTTTGACGTAAATCCCTAATTATAAGAAGAGAATCGCTCGTGAAAATCCATAGAATTAACCCGACCAAACGCTGGTCAGATGTAACTGTATTTAATGGCATCGCAAGTTTTGTTGAGGTACCAGAGACGGATACATCTGCAGGAATTAAGAGTCAGGTTAAGCAAATTTTTGATCAAGCTGAAGAAATGATGAGTTTGGTAGACAGTGACAAATCTCGCGTATTGTCGGTAACGATTTACTTAACAGATTTTGCCAATTTTGACGCGTTAAATGAAGTGTGGGAATCGTGGTTCCCTGAAGGCTGTGCGCCAAGCCGCGCATGTGTGAAAGCTGAACTTGCTAACCCTGAGCTATTGGTTGAGATGTCGTTTATGGTTGCTGCGGGTGAAAAATTCCAGTAATTGAAGATACTGGTACCAATAACCTTATAAAACATTATAAATACAACAAAGCCACTCAGGTGAATCACTTGAGTGGCTCTTTAATTTTATACGCTACCCAAAACTAAATCGGGTCAGGCATTAAGCGAGACCTTGATCTCTGGCCATCTGCTTCGCGATTTTCGGTGCGTGCCATAGACACGGCAACAAGATGAACGATACAGGAACCGCAGTGATTACAATGAATGACTGTAGAGCGGAGATGCCGCCAGAACCCATTGAGATAAGAGCAATGGCTACTGCACCCATGATGATACCCCAGAAGGTACGTACGGCTGCGTTTGGCTCTGTAGTGCCTGTCATTACCACACTGATGGTGTAAGTCATCGAGTCACCTGTTGTCACGATGAACGTGGTCGTCAGGATAAGGAACAGAATCGCAATCAAAGTAGGGAACGGCAGTTGAGCGGTAATTGCCAGTAGCACAGCAGGAAGGTTAAAGCCTTCGAACGCGCTAGAAATTACGCCTGGGTTCTCTAATTCGAACGCTAGACCACTACCACCAACGATACTGAACCAAAAACATGTTACTAGCGGTGCAACGATGCTGATAGAAACGATCATTTGGCGAATCGTACGGCCACGTGAGATACGAGCAATAAAGATCGCCATCATCGGACCATAGCCTAAGAACCAACCCCAGAAGAATACCGTCCAGCCACCTAGCCACGCTGTATCTTGGCGGTACAGTGCCATTGGGATGAAGTTATCGACCATTTCGCCCATACCTTGCAGGTAGCCATCAATAATGAAGCTTGTAGGGCCTACTAACAGAATATAGCCGATTAGGCACACTGATAAGATGATGTTGTAACGGCTTACCAGTTGGATGCCTTTGTTAACGCCACTCAATGCAGACAGCGTGTACATAGCAATAGCAAAAATGATCACGACGCTTTGCGTTGCGAATGTGTCTGAAATACCAAACAGTTCACTCAGTGCGTAGCTGATTTGAAGACCAAGGAAGCCGATAGGACCGATAGTACCCGCAGCGACTGCAACGATGCTGCACGCGTCGACTACGTTGCCGATCCAGCTGTTGATTGCTTTGTCGCCAAGTACTGGGTAAAGAAGAGTACGAGGCTTAAGGGGAAGGCCTTTATCGTAATGCAGGTGCATTAACACGATGGAAGACAAACCACCTAAGATTGCCCATGCAAGGAAGCCCCAGTGCATGAAAGATTGTGATAGGGCGTTGAACGCCATCGCTTGAGGATCAGCGTTGCCATAAAGTGGCGGAGCTGAAACAAAGTGAGCAATAGGCTCTGCGGCTGCCCAGAACACACCACCGCCGGCTAGCAACGTACATAGGACGATAGACATCCATTTAAAGGTGGTCATTTCAGGGAGAGCAAGCGTTCCTAAACGAACGTGGCCTGTGCGTCCTAGTGCAAGCACTAAGCCGATAATGAAATTGAGTAGTAGTAGGACTTGCCAGAAAGCACCGAACCACTTAGTTGAGTAACTAAAGCCGATGTTTACAAGTTCGGACAACACGGAGGTGTTGGTGAAAGCAAGGACGACAAAGAGGGTTAAAAAACTCCCACTAAGCCAAAATACTGGGTTTCCGAGTTCCAGTTTTTCACCCAAAGATTGAGCTTTATTGAAATCGATAGAAGTAGCTTCTGCGTTGATGTTTTCGTTGGCGACTTGCGTCAAGTTGGACATTATTTCTTCGCTATATTTGGCTCTTTCAAGCCTATGTATTTCTCCCACACTTGCATAGAAGTGTGAGGTTCGTCAAAAAAGCCGCAGATACTAACACATTTGTTATCAAAAGGTGGGCGAATTCCAAAAAGAAAGCCAAATCGACTGTAAATCTCTACTTTTTGGTCAGTTTTGATACGAATTTTTTCCCAACGCTGAGTCACATTTCTGATTTTTGAGACATTATTTTTTAGCTTTCCGAAATAAATTAATATTAGTTGTTGGTGCAAAATAAGTGTCGACTCATTGCATGCTATAAACAAATTAATGCGAGTCATTTTATAAATAGAGAATATTTTAGGTGTTAAATTTGCGTTGTTACCTACAGTTGTTTTGCGAAGAGATTTAAGTGGTGAGTAAAGTCTCATTTAAATTAAACATCTTGAAACAACAACTTAAGGGATAGCCAACATGCACCTAAACCAAGGAAGAGTGGCCAAGAAGGTTTTTACACTCAGTACTCTCACTGCGTCATGCTTGATGGCGTTCAACAGTTATGCGGCTGTTGATTGCTCAACGTTAGAAACGTGGGACTCTGCCACTGTTTATACCGGTGGTGATCAGGTTTCACATGACGGCAGCGCGTACTCAGCAAACTACTGGAATCAAAATAACAACCCAAGCCAATTTGAAGGCGATTACGCACAATGGAAGAAAGTCGATGTGTGTAGTGGTAATGGCGGTGGTGGTACACCAAACGAAGCACCAACGGCTTCATTAACAACGCCTACAGCATCAGATGTGATTGTTGAAGGCGACAATGTCGTATTAAGCGCAACAGCACTGGACGCTGATGGTAGTGTTGCTTCCGTAGAATTCTTTGTTGATGGTTCTTCGGTCGCGGTTGTGACAGCGGCACCATTTGAAGCAACGTGGGCTGCAACGTCGGGTAACCATCAGGTTTCTGTTGTCGCGACAGACAACGAAGGTGCGGCAAGCCTTGCTAGTGAAGTTGCAGTGGTTGTTGATTCAGCTATGCCAGGAAATGAAGCACCGACAGTTTCGGTTGCGCTTTCAGCAGCTTCGGTCGATGTTGGTGGTGTAGTAACGCTTACCGCAACAGCAGCAGACAGCGATGGCACGGTTGATAAAGTAGATTTCTATGTGGCAGGCGCTCTTATTGGAACAGCTGCAACTAACCCTTACACGCTTGATTACACAACCACTCAAGCGGGTTCTTTAGCGGTTTACGCAAAAGCGACTGACAATCAAGGCGCAACGACAGATTCAGCGCTGGCTTCTTTGACGGTGAATGGCACACCAACGGTGAGCACTTGTCGACCTGATGGCTTATATCAAACTCAAGGTGTCGATGTTCCTTACTGTACTATTTACGATGATGAAGGCCGTGAGAAAATGGGCGCGGATCACCCACGTCGTGTCATTGGTTACTTCACCAGTTGGCGTGCAGGGGACGACCCACAAGCTGCTTACCTAGTAAATGACATCCCTTGGGAACAACTCACACACATTAACTACGCTTTCGTGAGCATTGGCTCAGATGGCAAAGTAAACGTGGGTGATGTGAACGATCCGAATAACGCAGCGGTTGGTAAAGAGTGGCCGGGCGTTGAAGTTGATCCTACCTTAGGCTTCAAAGGTCACTTCGGTGCATTAGCGACCGCTAAGAAAAAACACGATGTTAAGACTTTAATCTCAATCGGTGGTTGGGCGGAAACGGGTGGTCACTTCGCCACTGACGGTAGCCGAGTAGCTGATGGTGGTTTCTACACAATGACGACCAACGCCGACGGTTCTATTAACCATCAAGGTATCGAAACATTCGCCACTTCAGCGGTTGAAATGCTGCGTAAGTACCAGTTTGATGGTTTAGATATCGATTATGAATACCCAACCTCTATGGCGGGCGCAGGTAACCCATACGACAAAGACTTTATGGAACCACGTCGTCAATACTTATGGGCTTCGTACCAAGTGTTGATGAAAGTATTACGTGAGAAGCTTGATGCGGCGTCTGCGCAAGATGGCAATCACTACATGTTAACTATCGCGGCGCCTTCTTCTGGTTACCTGTTACGCGGTATGGAAACATTCGATGTGACTAAGTACCTCGATTACGTAAACATCATGTCTTACGACCTTCACGGTGCGTGGAACGATCACGTCGGTCATAACGCAGCCTTGTTCGATACAGGTAAAGATTCGGAATTAGCACAGTGGAACGTTTACGGCACTGCGGCTTACGGTGGTATCGGTTATCTGAACACGGATTGGGCTTACCATTACTTCCGTGGTTCTATGCCAGCAGGTCGTATTAATATCGGTGTGCCTTACTATACTCGTGGTTGGCAAGGTGTAACCGGAGGCGAAAATGGTCTTTGGGGCCGAGCTGCACTTCCAAACCAAGCTGAATGTTCAGCAGGTACGGGGGAAGGTGAGAAGAATAACTGTGGTCATGGTGCAATTGGTATCGACAACATGTGGCACGATACCGATCCAAAAGGTAACGAAATGGGCGCGGGTTCTAACCCTATGTGGCACGCGAAGAACCTAGAGAAAGGCATTTGGGGTTCTTATGCAGAGGCTTACAAGCTTGATCCTGTTAATGATCCATCTGATATTCTAACGGGCACTTACACGCGTAACTACGACAGTGTAGCGGTTGCCCCTTGGTTGTGGAACGCAGAGAAGGGCGTATTCCTTTCAACGGAAGATAAAGATTCTATCAACGTGAAAGCAGACTACGTTATCGACAAAGAGATCGGCGGTATCATGTTCTGGGAACTGGCAGGGGATTACAACTGTTATGTACTCGATGCAAGTGGCAACCGAACGTCTATCGATACGACAGAACAAGCGTGTAACAGCGGTAACGGTGAGTTCCACATGGGTAACACCATGACGAAAGCTATCTACGATAAGTTTAAGTCTGCGACCCCATATGGAAACAAGGTAGCGACGGGCGCTATCCCGACAGAAGCACTAGATATTACGGTGTCAGTTGGTGGCTTCAAAGTCGGTGACCAAAACTACCCAATTAACCCTAAGATCACGTTTACAAACAACACAGGTCAAGCACTTCCGGGCGGTACTGAGTTCCAGTTCGATATCCCAGTGTCAGCGCCTGACAATGCAAAAGATCAATCGGGTGGTGGTTTAACGGTGATTGCTTCGGGTCATACTCGTGCGGATAACATTGGTGGATTAGATGGAACCATGCACCGAGTGGCGTTTACTTTGCCTACATGGGAAGAGCTTCCAGCAGGTGGCGTGTATGAGCTAGATATGGTGTATTACCTGCCAATCTCAGGCCCTGCTAACTATGCAGTAAGCGTGAACGGTATCGATTATGCCTTTAGCTTTGAACAACCAGACCTACCATTAGGTGATATCAGTTCAGGTGGCGGTAACCCTGGCGATGGTGGCACCAACCCAGGTACATGTGATACAGCCGGTTTAGCGGTTTACCCAGACTTACCTCAGAAAGATTGGGCGGGTAACCCAAGCCATGCAAACACTGGCGACCAAGTGGTCCATAACGGTAGTATTTACCAAGCGAACTGGTGGACAAGTTCTGAACCGGGTAGCGATGGTAGCTGGACTCAGGTTTGTTCTTAATTTAATGCTAACTGATCCATTTATAGACAATAGGTTGCGTTGATAGTCAGTAAATACGAATGCTTTTAAGTCTATTTATCAGGGTTTTAGTGTAATTTAAGTAATCAACTTCAACGTAAAATTAAAACGCCGAACTGAATCCAGTTCGGCGTTTTTGCTTTAAGTCACAGATTGCGTATAGAAACCCTTAAAAATATCGACACTCGTTCAGTAAAAAATAAAACCATGATATAAAACAGTCTGTATATAAGAGAAGTCACAGCGTTACCTAAAATTATAAATCTATGGGGTAATCTTGAAAGTCAGACGTAAATACATTCTTAGTTTTTCCATTGCGCTCGCCATTGTGTCGATGATTCTTTCGGCCTTTCAATTTAACCGAACTGAAAGGTCACTGTTGGAATCCAACCAGCTATTTTTTCGAACGATTGTGAATGCGAGTTACGATATTGTCGACACAACAGTTAATGAGGCGATAAAGACATATCTCAAAGGAATTACCGATACCGTTGCGTCCCATGTATGGCATGCCACACCGGAACAAGAAATTGAACAAGTAAGCCAGATCGCCAGTGAACTGCACATTGGACAATCAGGTTATATCTATTTGATGTCACCGCAAGGTGTTCACCTCTACCATCCTTTCTTGCAAGGCAAGAAGCGCGGGCATCTTACTCATATCCAAAAACAACTCAGTATCGACTCTGGTATGATCGAATACTTTCACGCTAATCCTCATGAGATAAGTCGGCGTGCAAAAGTTGCCTATTCGATGAGGCTACCGAGTGGCAATACTTTGGTCGCGACGACCTATAAAGAAGAATTGATGTATTTGGTCGATCTTGAAGGCTTAAAAGATAAGCTGAGAAAGTACGCGTTCGGTGATAGCGGATATGTGTACATTATTGATCTTCAGGGTAACTTAGTGCTTCATCCTGATTATGAACACAAGTCATTGAAAGCCTTGATAGGCTACTCGTCCGAACTGCTAATTGATCGAATCGCAACCCAGCCAGAAGGTCACTTTAGCTATTCAATTTCCAGTGACAATGGTACGACCAACAAAAACGTCTTCTATAAATTTTACCCCTATCTGAATTGGGTCATTTCCGCGGGTATTTTAGAGCAAGAGCTCAATAGAAATCATAGTTTGCTGTTCATTAGTTTGATGGCTTTAGTCGTGAGCCTATTGAGCATTATCATCGTGTTGGTGCTTTACCTGCGGCATCGTCATCTCAAAATATTGGATGTTGCGAGCCTCGATTACCTCACTGGTCTTCCTAGCCGACGGAGTTTTATTGAGCAGTTAAAGCTGAAAATTGCTCAAAGGTCGCCTTATCCGCTAACAAATGTCGGTGTCATTTTGCTTGATATTGACCATTTCAAACGAGTGAACGATCAATATGGTCATGCTCAAGGCGATAGGGTTATCTGTGAGGTCGCAAAATCACTGAAGAGATTTGTTAATCGTCGTCGCTTGATTGCACGCTATGGCGGTGAAGAGTTTATTTTGGTGACGTTTGATTGTGATGAGCGTGAGTTATTCGAATTGTCTGAGGAACTAAGACGAAGTGTAGAGCAACTGCAAGGTTTGGTGTCACCTGTCACAATCAGTGCTGGCTGTTGTCACGATCGAGCGCTCACTGATATTGAAACAGCGATCGATAAAGCTGACAAAGCGCTTTATCAAGCAAAAGAGAGAGGACGTAACAACACTCAGACGTATCAAAAGAACGAATATCGCGTTGCTTATATGTGATCAGTTGAAAGAATCGATGTCTTCAAAGGCTGGAAGATTGGAAATCATGCTCTTGAGAACGACAGACACAAAAAAGCCCAAATAGATCGCTCTATTTGGGCTTTTCAGAAATATTTGAAATGCTAATCGCTAATTTAAGCTTTCGCTGCTTTCATCGCTTCCGTTTTTTTTTCCTTTTGCATTTTTGCAAGGAAGTAGATGTTTACACAAGCGATGAAACCGTTGGTCGCGACCACTGGCCATGCGTCAATCATAACGCCGTATGCTGTAAAGAGAGTACAGCCAATAAAGTTAAGGACACGCAGACGAACGATATCTTTCATTGTTAATGAAATTGCGACCATAATAGATGCCGCGTAACCTAAAATTTCAACCATATTGAATTCCATTGTTTGACCCTCTTAAATTTGCCGATACTTTGTCGGTACCAATTCTTCTCTTCATGAGATGATTGAGGAAGCTCCGTGCCTCGAATGGTCTGGTTATGTTTAACGAGGTAGACTATACCAACTCTGTTTTTGTGATTAAACCCCCAAAACGGGCAGAAGTGAAGGTTAGCGATTACGCAAACGTTTAATGACCTTTCTATTAACATAATTACTATTTATGTTGGGAGGCTAATTGATATTTATTCTTATATAGGTAAGGAAGCCGCGAATGATAAAACGATCCATTTGTGCAACAAAAAGCATAAAAAAAGCAGTGTTATTGGCTTTGATAGCGATTGGAATGACAGCATGTACCACACAAGAAATGCCGCCAACACACAATTATGGTGTGGTCACCAGTGGTGATTTTGAGTTCATGAAACACGGAGTAACGACGTACTCGTGGCACCCTGAATCAGAGCAGGTTTACCTTTCTCAAAAATACGATGAGACCGTAGTAACCGATCTGGTGCGTGATGCGATTGAAGATCAACTCGCTACGAAAGGTTATCAACTGAATCAAAATGGTGCAGTTGGTGATGTTGTTGTCGGTTTTGGATTGGCCGAAGAATCAGAGTTAAATGATGACTCGATTTTCGATGCGATTAAGCTTTCAACGGGGGTGCCATTTTATGATGGTGACGGGAAGGTCGCCGAGAAAGGATCGCTGTACATTGCTTTTTTCGTACCTAACTCTCAGGTCGTACAATGGCAAGCATTAGCACAGTCTGGCATTCAACCTGATTTAGAGCCAAGCGAGAGCAAACAGCGCATTACTGGCTTTGTTGAAATGTTATTTAGACGCATGCCTGAGCGATAGAATAAGCCGTTAGATGCATTCGTTGAGTCAATATTAGTTGTTGAAAATATGGTCAGATCGCAGATTATACTTTTTTATTTGTAACGAATGGTACAAATACGTAAAGCAACGTAAAGTTCGCGCTTCTTTTGCTAGCATTTGTCTATACTGCTCAAAACGTTAACTTAGGTTTGATTCAATGAAACTGTTTTCCAAATACTCTCTCCCTCTATTAAGTATATTCATTGTAAGTAACGCAGCGATGGTAAGTAATGCAGCTATCGCAGCACCTTCTATAGTACCAAGCCCACCTAGCCTAGGCGCAAAAGGGTATGTGTTAATTGATTTTAATTCTGGTGATGTGCTGGTAGAAAAAAACGCACACACTAAGTTAAACCCAGCGAGTTTGACCAAACTGATGACCAGCTATGTGGCTGGGCAAGAGATGAAGCGAGGCAACATCTCTGCTGACGATCAGGTACGAATCAGTGAGAACGCGTGGGCGAAAAAATTCCCAGACTCATCGAAGATGTTCATTGAAGTGAACACCGATGTGGCGATGATGGATCTTTACCGTGGCTTGATTATTCAATCAGGTAACGATGCGAGTGTTGCGATTGCGGAACACGTTGCGGGCTCACAAGATGCATTTGTGGATCTTATGAACTCTTGGGCAACATCTTTAAAATTAGAAAATACCCACTTTGCTAATGCGCATGGCTTAGACGCTGACGATCTTTATTCGACTCCTTACGATATTGCATTATTAGGTCGTGCGATTATTCGTGACTTACCGGATGTTTATGGCTTATACAGCGAACGTTCGTTCAGTTACAACGGCATCACACAACACAACCGTAATGGCTTACTGCGTGATAGAAGCTTGACGGTTGATGGCATGAAAACGGGCTATACCTCTGGCGCAGGCTACAGCTTAGCGAGTTCGGCAACACAGGGTGAAATGAGACTGATCGCGGTGGTTATGGGCGCATCGAGCGTTAAGAGCCGTGAGTCAGACAGTAAGCAGCTATTGAGCTATGGTTTTCGATTCTTTGACACGCTAAACCCACATCAAGGCGGCGACCAAGTGGCTGAAGAGAAGGTGTGGTTTGGTGAACAAGATACGTTGAAGCTGGGTGTTGCGGAAGATACGTTCATTACTTTGCCTAAGTCAGACAGTAAAAAGCTAACGGCATCGATTGAACTTGATTCTGAATTAAAGGCGCCGATTGCAGAAGGCCAAACTCTAGGTGTGGTTCACTACACAGTAGACGGTGAAGATGTTCAAACTCAACCATTGATTGCGTTAGAGGCTGTTGAACAAGGTGGCATATTCAAACGTCTGATGGACTACATTAAATTGTTCTTCGCGAGCCTATTCTAAATAGGGTCGCTATTCGGTTAAAACGAGAAAACTTAATAGGCGTTGTGAGCAAATCACAACGCCTATTGTTATTTTTACCCACCTGAAAACGGTGCATCTCGCTTTCTTTATTAGCCGTAGCGAGCGGTTTCGATTACTATACGCAAAATTTAGCAGTGTAGTCACTTATGACCATAGAGATAAAGAACGTAACCGAACCCGAAGTAACATGTGCCAATTGTCAGGCATGCTGTTGTCGTTTAGAGGTTATGATCATCACAGATACCGGCGTTCCTGAAGAGCATATTGCGTATGACGAATGGGGCGGCGAGACCATGCTGAGATTAGATGACGGCTGGTGTTCGGCCGTTGATAGAGAAACACTGATGTGTACTATCTACGAAAACCGACCTTGGATCTGTCGTGAGTTCGAAATGGGCTCTTTCGAATGCGTCGAGCAACGTACAGATGTGATGGGCTAAGTACCATCTTAATGTTTGATTAGTCGCTTATAGAGGCTTGATGATTGATTGATTGATTGATTGATTGATTGATTGATTGATCGATTGGTTGATTGATTTCTGGTTGAGCTTTAATTGTTTGTAGAACTTAAACACTCCGCAATAAAATCGATAAATACTCGAATTCTTTGGGGCAAATAATCACTTGCATGGTACACCGCGTACATCGGCAAGTAGTCATTGCTCCAATCTTCTAATAACTGCGTTAACTCCCCAGTCTCTACAAATTCTTTGCCCATCCAATCCGGTAAAGCAACCACACCTAAACCTTGTCTAGCCATCTTAAGTAACATTTCTGGACTGTCTGAGGTTAAAGTTTGGTTTACTTTTACGCTGGTGCTTTGGCGATCTTTGTCGGTGAAACGCCATTCGTTTGCTGGATTCATCAGAGAATAAGTTAAGCACTTATGCTGGCTAAGATCTTGCGGACGTATAGGTTTCCCGTGATTTTTTAAGTAATCGGGCGATGCAAAGTACTGAACTTTATTGTTGAAAAGAAAGCGAGCTTTTAACCCTGAGTCTGCAAGTTGTGATGCTCGAATGGCGACATCTATATTGTGCTCATTAAGGTTAATAATGCGGTCGTCGACACTGAGGTTAATGCGGATACCTGGGTGCTGTTCAATGAAAGCTTGAAGCGGCTCACTGAGTAACATCGATGAAAAGGCACTTGGCGCAGATATCTTAAGCTCACCTTCTACGGATTCTGTCTCACGTTTGAGCCTGCTTTCTATGGCAGACATCTCTTCGAGTAAACGAGAGCAATATTCTAGGTAGTCTTTTCCTGCATGAGTGAGGGATATCTTGCGGCTGTTTCGTTGAAACAGAGTCATCCCTAAGTCACTCTCCAACCATGCGATTTTCTTACTAACCGCACCCTGTGTCATGTTTAACTTATTGGCGGTTGCGGTGAAGCTGCTCAGTTGCGCGGTTTCCACAAAGATACGAATACACTCAATCTTATCCATCTTACTCACCTTGTGTTTATCTATTCCAATTTGGAATCTTTACTATTATGAAACTAGCATTTATCACCTTAATTATGAATGATTAAATAACATCGTTGAAATTAATGATTCTTATAGAGGTAGGCGGAATGAGTACAGTAATAAGTATTTTGATGGTGATGTTCTTTGTGTTGGCGAGCTCAATCAAGACGCTTGGTTGGCAAAAGAAGGTCTTTGAAATTCAGCTTGGTTTCTTTAAAAGCTATGGCTTGAATAGAAAGATCATGTTTCTCGTGGGGTTAGTCGAATTGACCGGAGCGGCTCTCTTGATTTTAGCCCTATGTGACATCTCACCAGCACAGACTCAATTGATGGGTGGTGCAATATTGGGGGCTACTTCGATAGGGGCGCTTTATTTCCACTTACGCTTTGATACGTGGAAAGATGGTATTCCCGCGATGGTTACTCTGTTGGGTTCTGGCTTCTTGGTCATTGCTTCGTACTAAGTTTATTCGACATGTAGCGATAGCTATGAGAGGCAAAGGAAATAAGAGTAGGGCACGAAGCCCTACCAAATGGAAACGGCTTAGAACTCAGAAGGTACTTCAAATTCCATCCATTCACCGGTTGTTGGGTGAATCAACTTTAGGTAACCCGCATGTAGGTGCAAGCGCTCGCGTTTGTATCCGTATAAGTCGTCACCACGAATCGGTACACCAAGGCCTGACGGGTGAGCGCAATGCACACGCAGCTGATGGGTACGGCCTGTTTTCGGATACAGATGAACCTTGGTTTTACCATTGCTGGTACCAATCGCTTCCCAATAGGTGTCTGCGTTTCGGCCGTGTTCATGGCAAACCAGTTGTCTTGGTCTGTCTGTGATGTCACCGCGCAAAGGCAGGCTGATATCGCCAGATTCACCGTCGATTTCACCATCTAACAGAGCTGTGTAGCGCTTCTCTACGGTTCTATCAATGAACTGCTTCTGAATGTGCTTGTTTGACTCCGCCGTGAGCGCCAAGATCAACAAGCCTGACGTCGACATGTCTAATCTATGGATGATCAAAGGCCCTGTCGCATTCGGGTAACGCGCTTTAATGCGTGTGTAAACTGAGTCTTCGATAAACTTACCAGGGACCGACAAGAACTCCTCAGGTTTATTCACCACCACGATCTCGTCGTCTTCATAGACAATATCAAAAGACTTACCTACAGCAGGGTTCACGATAAGCGGGTTATCTTCTAGTTCAATACCACTCAGTTGGTGGTCGAGGATCTCGAAGCTTTTGCTTTGGCAAACCGGGTATAGGTTTGCGTGTTGGCGAATGACAGCTGTTGGAGGTGATCCCCACCAAAACTCAGACAAAGCTAATGGCTTAAACCCGTGTTCAAAAGCAAAGTTAAGCAGCTTGGGCAGGCAACAGTCGCCAGAGCCTTCAAGAGCGTCTTTGCCATCTAACAATTCAAGTAGGCTCTTTGATTCGAGAGCTTGATCGATAAAGCGATAGTGAGAGAGACGTTGAGTTTCTAACTGTTCTGAAATGGCTTGGTGGTCTTGCTTACGGTTTTTCAGTTCGCTTTCGATCAAATCAACTTGTGATTGGCGTTCTGCGATCTTTTGCTTCCATTCGATACGAAGCGCTTTTAGGTCGCGTTTCTCTTGGCTACTTTGATTGCCCAGTTGTTTGAGCAAATTCGCCGCTGACTCTAGATTCCCCAATGCCTTTTCTTGATTGGCTTGCTCTCTGAGTTCGTTACGTTGAGCTTTATTCATGGTCATCGCCAACTGAAAGGCTTCGATAGCTTGTGCTGATTCGACTGTTAACTCTTCAAGCTCAGCCACTAATACGTCTAGGTTGTGCAATTGTTGTAGCTTCTTAATGTCATCCGCTAGTTGTGATTGGCGAGCGAGGTTTGCACTATTGTGAGATTGAAACTGTTCTGAATCGAAGGCTGGTAGAACAAAGTTAATGTTGTTTAACTGAGAGGCCAAAGACGGATCTAACTGCAAACCTGAAAATGCAGAAAGGTACCCTAGCTCTTGAGTTGTTGGCTCCTGAACAAGAAGTACGGCATAGAGGTTGCCTTGCGATGTTTCATTCACACCACAGTCGAGCAGTGACTGTTGAAGCTGCAGCATTGCTAACTCACACATTGGGTGCGGAGTATAGTAATACGGAAACGTAAACCGAGTGGGTAGCGATAAGTCTTGGTTCGCTGGTTGGTTTAAAGCGTGCAGTGGAGTGTATTGAGCAAGGTTTGCTGACATGAAGATCAAACTCTATGGCTGTTCAGTTAGAGTTCGGTATTGTTGACGAAATGAAGGCAAATGAGAAGCCAAAGCGAAAGATAAATCGGCTTTGGCTTCATTTAGTTGCTTGTGCTTATCCTAAGCGCGTCCGAGCTTGATTGAAACTCGATCAGTTCGAGTGTTCTAGCTCTACTTGCTCTGCTTTTTGGTAAGCAGGGTGGTCAGCCAAAAGCTTACCGTATTTAGCAATGTTAGGGTAAAGCGCAGTTGCACCAAAGTTACCAACGATTTCTACGATGAACGACATCATAAAGTCTGCACCTGTTAGTGTGTCTGCAACCAAGTAGGTTTTACCTTCAAGTGCATTATTCACGTAAGTTAAGATCTTTTGGTTTTCGTCGTCGGCATAACCGCCTAGGAAGTTAGTCTCACAGCCGTCTTTCATTACAAAGATCTTAAGCAACATTGGCAAAATACCTGAGCTTTCAGCGAAGTGAAGCCACTGTGAGTATTCTACGTAGTCAGCTGTGCCGCGTGTAGGTGCGAACTTACCCTGACCGTATTTGTCGATTAGGTACTCCGTGATCGCACCAGATTCAGTGATCACGACGCCATCGTCTTCAATGACAGGAGATTTACCCAATGGGTGAATGGATTTAAGTTCTGGTGGCGCAAGAAAAGTGACACTGTCTCGTTGGTATGGTTTGATTTGGTAATCTACCCCAAGCTCTTCCAACAGCCAGATGATGCGCTTTGAGCGTGATTTATTCAGGTGATGCAAAGTAATCATGATTCTACCTAGTTAACTAACGGGTTCAGTTTTTGAATTTATTTAGCTTCGTTTGTTTTGATAACAAGCTTACCGAAGTTTTGGCCTTCTAAAAGACCCATGAATGCTTGTGGCGCTTCGTCTAGACCTTCAATTAGGTGCTCACGATAGTGCATCTTGCCTTGAGACAACCATTCTGTCATTTGAACAGCAAACTCGTTATAACGGTGCGCGTAGTCATCAAAGATAATGAAGCCTTGCATCTTAATACGCTTGACCAGCAGTGTACCCATAAGGCTAGACATGCGATCCGGGCCTTCAGGCAGTGATGTCGCATTGTATTGAGAGATAAGGCCACATACAGGAATACGAGCACCGGTGTTAAGCAATGGCATTACGGCATCGAAAACCTTGCCGCCAACGTTTTCAAAATAAACGTCGATGCCGTTGTCACATGCTTTAGCCAGTTGCTCCGCGAAGTCGTCAGCTTTGTGGTCGATACATTCGTCAAAGCCAAGCACGTCTTTCGCGTACTGACACTTCTCTTGACCACCAGCAACGCCGATAACACGACAGCCTTTTAGTTTGCCGATTTGGCCAACGGTTGCGCCTACTGCACCTGTTGCCGCCGCAACGACTAGAGTGTCGCCTTGTTTAGGTTGGCCGATATCAAGCAAACCCATGTAAGCTGTAAAGCCAGGCATACCCATGATGCCCAGTGCGTAAGAAGGGTGTGTTGGCTCTTTACCTAGTTTGATGAGGCCTTCACCATTAGACACACCAAGATCTTGCCAACCAGTGTAAGCCAGTACCCATTCGCCAACTTCGTAATCAGCGTGGTTTGATTCTTCAACCTGACATACGGTTGCGCCAACCATCACTTCATCGATCGCAACTGGGTCTGCGTAAGATTTAGCATCGCTCATACGGCCACGCATGTATGGGTCGAGAGAAAGATAAACTGAGCGAAGTAACATCTCGCCATCTTGAATTGTTGGTGCGGCTACTGACTCTAAACGGAAGTTATCTTGAGTCGGTGCGCCAACTGGGCGAGAAGCCAATACGATGCGGCGATTGTCTTGTTGAGTCATTGGATATCCTTAATTTTATATTATGTTTATTTTGAATTAGACCAGTCGTCTAGTCTTGTTATCTAAAAATCCCGCCGTCATCAAATTGATAAGAGGGCGGGTTATCTGTCGTTAATAAAGACTAAACACAGTACGTGGTTAGTTTTTACCTTTTAAAATCTGTTGGGTTAGGTTTAAAGCTGATTCTAAGCTGCTTGAGCTCTGGCTTAGTTTGCTTAACAAACTTGCGCCCAACCACATAGAATATAGATTTTGAGCGGTTTCTTGGCTGTCTTCAACTTTAATGGAGCCATCTTCAATACCACCAGCAACACAGTGTTGTATCGTAGAGGTCACTTTTTCAGCCCCTTTTAGTAAGGCTTGACGCATAGGATCAGAAAGATCAGAAACTTCAGCGCTGAGCTTAACGACTAAGCATTTATGAGCGTTACAGGTACCGTTTTCAATCTGTGACCATCGAGTGAAATAACTGATAATTCTCTGGTAATGGTTTCCTTCGCCATGAACCAAAATAGTTTCAACTCTGCTGATGTAGGTCTCAAAATAGTGTTGGATCAGAGCCTCGCCAAATTGCTCTTTCGATTTAAAGTAGTGGTAAAACGACCCTTTCGGCACGTCCGCTTCTTTAAGCAATTGCGATAAGCCAACGCCGTTAAAGCCGTTGTTCACTATTAATTGGTAGCCAACATCTAAAACATGCAGGCGTGTGTCATTCGTTTTTTCGTTCATGGACAGTACTATAAATTAAATTAGACCAGTCGTCTAGTTATCGATTTTTGACGGTATATTCCGTCGTTGTAAAAGTGGCTTCAACTATTCAAATGTTCACATATAAAAAAGCCCCAACATAGCTTGTATGTTGGGGCTTATATCAGTCACTTCGGTTATTTGATAGAGATTAACTCAACATCAAAAATCAGAGTTGATGACGGTGGGATAGGGCCTGAACCGCCTTTACCGTAAGCCAATTGGCTCGGGATAAACAGGCGAACTTTTTGGCCTTCAACCATGTAAGTCAAACCTTCTTGCCAGCCTTTGATTACTTGCTTAAGAGCAAATGAGATTGGCTCGCCGCGTTCAACAGAGCTGTCGAAAACAGTGCCGTCGATAAGTGTACCGTGGTAGTGAACCGTTACTTTACTGTTCTTAGTTGGGTGCTCTGTGCCTGTACCTTCTTCAAGTACAAGGTATTGAAGACCGCTTTCAGTCGTAACAACCCCTTCTTTAGCACCGTTTTCGACAAGGAACTGTTGGCCTTGCTCGATATTTTCTTCGCCAGATTTATGATTCATCCAAGTGCGGTAGATCATGAAGCCAGCCAAAATAAAGACAATGACCGGGATGATAAATTTAGACATAGTAAAACCTATTTATAGTTAATGCTGTATTTGATAGTTAATGCAGAATTTCGCAGTTAATACAGAGTGTGTTAATCAATGGGCTAAAGCCGTGATTAGGGTTGAGTCAAAAGGTAGTTGATCGTTTTTGCGATGCCAGCAACGTCTTGGTGACCTGCAGTGAGTACTTGGTATTTACCGTTGATGATAAATGTTGGTACTGAGTTGATTTGACCTTTTACTGAGATCTCTTCTGCTTTCTTAACGTAGTCAAATAGAGCAACTTGCTGTTCTTTATTCAGTTGGTATGGGCTAACCAAACCACGAGAAGTGAATGCTGTCTCTAGTGCTTGTTGACGCTGTTCTGGCGTTGCATCTGCACCCATTTGAACGGCACCAAATAGGTCGTCCATGAACGCGTGGTCAGGTGTCGCGTCAAGTTGCATCACTGCTGTGTAGTAGATCATTGCGCTGATTTGAGCACTTTCATTGAACGTTACGTGCATCTTGCCAATAGTTTGGTCTGTTAGCGACTCAATCTCTGGAATTGCACTTTCCATTTGACGACAGTGACCACAGTTTAAAGAGAAGATTTCAGTGATCGGAGACAGGTTAAATTCAGTTAGAGCAGTAGGAAGTGCTTCGTATTGAACGCCTTTCTGTGGCTCGTCTGTTTCACTACAACCCGCAATAATAAGTACGGCAGCGAGTGCTGTGATGAATTTAGTAAATGGTTTAAACATAATGTTTGCTCTAGCGTTGAGAAGTCGTGAGATTCTAACTATTTAGTACGAATTGGAAAACAATTATAAGGTAAATAAATGCAAACAGTTCGAACTAGAGGCTGATGACAGGCTAGTTGACGGTTAACTGTGATCAAAAGCACTTTTTTTGGATGTGCTTTCTTTTCGTATAAAGTTTTTGTCTAAAGTTTTTCCCTCGGTGCCGATATAGACATTAGTGAATGGTTTATCTGCATGAGTGGTTGGTGAAGTAATGAGATATTTAGCGATAATGTTAAGCATAGCTTTGGCAGGGTGTGAAACGACGTTACCAACGGGTATGTTAGGTGACGATCTGCTAGAAACTGCTCCGCAAACCGATTACGACCTTATGCATCCTGAATGGGGTGTGGTTCAAACGACATCTGTAGCGAGCAATCGCAGTTACTCAGTCCAGAACAGCACTCATCAACAAAAAACCATCACAACCAACTATGGACGTGGTGTCTCGACTAATGACCCACTGGAAGTTTTTTTAAGACAAAACCGTATCGACTTTGAAGTACTGCCGGGCAACCATGTGATGGTAAAGCTGGAACAGCACGTGAACTTTAAAACGGGTTCGGCATTCCCTGAGCCAGCCTACAATCAATGGCTGGATACTTTAGGCAGTTACCTTTCTCAACGCCAAGACATTGATGTGGTGATTGAGGGCCATACTGATAACACGGGCAGTGATCGTGTTAATGATCCGCTTTCTGAGCTACGTGCAAAAGAAGTGAAAGCGCGCTTGGAAAGTAACTATGTTTCGAGTCGTGCTATTTACACTCGCGGCTTTGGCGAATACGTACCTGCTTGTACTAACGCTTCTCCGCAAGGCAAGGCGTGTAATCGCCGTGTAGAATTGATGCTGATTGTGTCGAAGTAGTCATTTGAGCTTTCTTCCTTAAATTGAAAGCGACGAGTTCCAAATAATAGACATAAAAAATCCCTCATATTTGAGGGATTTTTTGTATCTGACTTTCGTTACGCAGGTTAGCTTATGCGAACTGCTTTTCTAAGTAAGTAACGATATCCGAAGATTCATACATCCACTCAGTTTTGCCGTCTTTTTCGATACGTAGGCAAGGCACTTTAACGCGACCGCCACCAGCTTCAAGCTCTGCACGGTGTTGATCGTTGTTCTTTGCATCACGAAGTTCAAATTGAACCGATTGACGTTTCATCGCGCGGCGCACTTTTACACAAAATGGGCACGCTTCGAATTGGTATAACGTGTGCGTCTTTGCTTGCTCATTCACTTTGCTTTGCTCTTCTTGAGAGCGCTTCACACCACGTGGGCTGAATACAAAATTCAATAACAAGATGACACGACCTAAGAACCAACGGATAAACTTCATAACTCTCTCTACATATTTAAAATTAGCGTTACAATTTGCAGCATTATATACACAAGTTTTGCTAGATGCTCGCAACAAACCGCTAATATCTATTTTGTCCGTTCGATCGTGTGAGACTTAGCCACATTTAGTCCTAAACGCTTAGACAGTCGAGTCAGATTTGCTCGGTCTGTTTTCAGAACTCGTCCTGCTTGCGCCCAGTTAAAGTTGGCATCTTCCAACACTTCAGTAATGATGCTGCGTTGAAAATCGTCCGTCGCGCCACGTAAACCAGCGGATAGGTCGATCGTTGGTGTCGATAATGGTGTGTTTTTTACCTGTGTCGTCGCAATCGGTTGATCTTGGTCGAGTGGACCACAATCTTCTTTAGTGATTGTCACGAGGTTTTTGTTAGTGCTGCGAGCCAATGCTTTCAGTGCTGAACGGCTGATAACGTGTTCAAGCTCACGAACGTTACCTGGCCAACCGTAACGGTTTAGGAATACCAGAACATCAGAACGGAACTTAACTTGGTTGATGCCAAGCTTACGGCGCGCTTGTTCTAGGAAGAAGCCAGCTAATAAGCTGATGTCGTCACCACGCTCTTTCAATGCAGGTACCGCGATAGGGTATACACTAAGTCGGTGATACAAGTCGGCTCTGAATCGACCGTCTTCAACTTCTTGCTTTAAGTCTCGGTTGGTTGCAGCCAGAACACGAACATCAATGGTTTGGATGTTGTCTTGGCCTACCGGTTGGATTTCGTTGTTTTGCAGCGCACGCAGTAACTTACTTTGTGCTGCCAAAGGCAATTCACCAATTTCATCTAAGAACAGCGTGCCGCCATCGGCTAGAGCAAACTTACCTAAGCGGTTTTTGTCTGCGCCAGTAAATGCGCCACGAACGTGACCAAATAGTTCACTCTCTACCAAGTTCTCAGGAATAGCAGCACAGTTCACGTAGACCAGCGGATTACGCTTACGTTGCGATTGGTGGTGCAGGGTACGAGCAACGAGCTCTTTACCAACACCAGTATCACCATGAATCAGAATATTAAACTCAGACGGTGCTACAACCGCGATGTCGTTCTTAAGCGCGACCATGGTGTCACTGTTACCAATCAACTCGCCGCCGTCACGTTCCCACGCTTCTACGTTCAACTCTTCCAGTAATTGCTTTGACTGTTTTGCTTGATGCTCAAGTTGCGAGAAAGTCATCGCCATCTGCATGGTTGAAGCCGCAATAGCAGCGAGAACTTCTAGGTTACGAGCAGGAATATTCGCAAAGACATCAGGTTTTAGGCTGTCTAGGGTTAGCACTCCTAACAATTTGTCACCAAACAGCAGAGGTAAACCCATGCAGGCATGCATGGGTAAATCGCCGTCGTGGTCGATTAGTAAGCCGTCGAAAGGATCAGGCAATGAGCTATCAGCATCAAAACGAACAGGAGAACGTGATGCGCAAATCTCATCAAAGCGTGGGTGTTCCGAAATGATAAAGCGGCGACCGAATGTATCTCGACTGAGCCCTTGCATTGCGATGGGTACTAGCGTGTCGCCTTGAAGGCTTAAAAGCGCGACGCAATCACACGTTATGGTTTTACGAATGGCATCGATTAGGCGATTAAAACGGTCTTGATCGTTCACACCGCTGGCTAAACCAATGGTCATTTCCATAAGAGTGGATGCTGAGATGTCTTGCATAAAGGGCTCATACTGTTTGTATTTTTATACATGGTAGAGTCTTTATGACACAAAAAAAAGGTCTTTTTGACTAAAGTTTGAAGTGAATTTTTGAAAGGATGCCAGACACAGCAAGCTTTCGCATGTTGGCACCGTTTGTGCAATGTGTCCATTACGTGTTGTCTATATGACTGAATAACTGACCTATAGTTGATTTGAATCAATTAATGCCCATTTATCAGTCCACGTGATTCTCATAAAAAATGCAGCCAGAGAGCTCATTGAGAATGAATTGGTATAAAGTCATCTTTAAATAAAACTAGTCAATTTGACTCAAGTGGTCAAAAGACTAAGTGTTCGGAGTAAATCAATGCTAAACAATCTACATATCAACATCATCAAATCGACGATTCCTCTTTTAGAAAGCGCAGGCCCTGCTTTAACTCAACACTTCTATCAACGTATGTTCACGCATAACCCTGAATTAAAAGATATCTTCAATATGACTCACCAAAGAACAGGTCGCCAAGGTGTGGCACTGTTTGAAGCTATCGCGGCTTATGCTAAAAATATTGAAAACCTAGCGGCGCTAACCACCGCGGTTGAACGTATTGCACAGAAACACACAAGCTTTAACATTCAACCAGAGCACTACCAAATTGTTGGTTTGCACCTGATTGAAACATTGCGTGAATTAGCTACTGAGGCATTTACTCCAGAAGTAGAAGAAGCATGGACTGCCGCTTACCTATTCTTAGCGCAAGTATTCATCGACCGTGAAGCTGAACTTTATCTACAGCGCAAGCAGGCTGTTGGCGGTTGGGAAGCAGCACGTGCGTTTGTAATCGCAGACAAGATCGAAGAGTCAGCACTCGTAACAAGCTTCATCTTACAGCCAAAAGATGGCGGTGAGGTTTTGGATTACACACCAGGTCAATACATCGGCATTGAAGTAAAACCTGAAGGCGCACAATACAGCGAAATTCGTCAGTATTCACTGTCAGATAAGCCGAACGGAAAATACTACCGTATCTCTGTGAAGCGTGAAGGCCAAGGTCAAGAAACGCAAGGTGTTGTTTCTAACCACATGCACGATACCGTTGCTATCGGCGATGAAGTTAGCCTATACGCACCAGCAGGTGACTTTATGTATCAAGAGCGCAGCAAGCCAGTAACGCTCATCTCTGCAGGTGTTGGTGTAACGCCAATGCAGTCTATGCTTGAGTTCTTGAACAACGAGCAGAAAAACGAACCGGTTCTTTACCTTCACGCTTGTGAAAACGTAGGCCAACACTCTTTCACGACTCGTGTTAAAGATATTGTTGCCGACAAAGGTTGGGAAGCGAAAACGTGGTACATGAACAAAGACGAATCTGCATGTGAAAACACACATCAAGGCCAGATGGATCTAGCGTCTATCTCTGATACTCAAGGCTTTGAAGAGAGTGATTTCTATATCTGTGGCCCTGTTGGTTTCATGAAGAACATCGTAGAGCAGTTAGACGCACTTAAAGTAGATCGCTCACGCGTACACTACGAAGTATTTGGCCCTCACGCTAACTTCTAATAGCTCTCGCCAGTTCTATTAACACTCGCCTGAACTATTAACACCTTGCCTATTCAAAGGTCTCACATTGTGAGGCCTTTTTTGGTTTTCGTCTCTTCAAATAGTGTTCGTCATGACTAAGCGACATGCGACACGCAATTTAGATTGAGTCGCAGAAATCGCCAGTGCTAGTTAGTCGAATCGTTTACGCTGATCTTATTGGCTTACATCTCTTATAAATGACTTTTTTTCACTCGAAATAAATCATTAGAAAATCCGTGTTATTGAGTGAAACGAATTTGTTTCATGAATTAAAATGTCGCTATTTTCTTTGAAAGTGCTTTTAACGTTGGTTAAAAGTATAGATGTTGCCTATTTTCATTAATAAAACTGTCACACCCGTCATCTAGTCTTGCGTTCATCAATTAACGGGATGGCTAGGGATAACGAATGAATATCAAGGATGTGGCAGTTCTCGCGGGTGTTTCCCCTGCGACAGTCTCCCGATTCGTTAACACACCAGAATCTGTGGCTTCTGCTACAGCTCAAAAAATCGAGCGTGTCATCGATACGACAGGTTATCGAATAGACAGGAAGTCGCATGCTCTTGAGTTCAATAAAAACCCAACGATTGGCGTATTGATTCCGAGTTTATTGAATCCCGTATTTTCAGAAGTTGTTGCAGGTATTCAGCAGCGCGCACGGCATTTTGGCTACTCGACTATAGTGCTGGACACCCAATATGACAGTGAACAAGAACAACAAGCAGCTATCGATCTGATCCGTCAAAGAGTGGAAGGTGTGATCTTAACGATAGCCGATGTGTCTGATAATGCTGCACTCGAATTACTCCGCAGTTTTAAATTTCCTTACTGTTTGCTTCACAACCAATCTGTTGAAAATGAACCTTGTGTCTATGTTGATAACTATCAAGCAGGTAAGGATGTTGCAGAGAAAATTCTAGAATATGGCCATATCAAAATAGGAATGATTACAGGGCACTTTACCTCATCCGACCGTGCAAAAAAGCGTTATGAAGGGTTCAAACAAGGTCTCTATGAGAAGGGGGGTGAATTAAGCCAGCTTCTTGAAGTCGACCAAAACAAACTTGTTCCGTTCACTGACTCTGAGATGAGCTTATTAAGCGGTGAGTGTGGTCCTACGGTTTGGTTTTGCAGCAATGATTTACTTGCGCTGAAAACAATGAATGCGTTGAAGAGTACAGGCAGACGAATCCCACAAGACGTTTCGGTTGTGGGCTTTGATGGTATGGGGCTTGGGCAATTGGTGAGTCCGAATTTGGCTACTGTGGCTGTTCCTCATATTGATATGGGGAAAATGGCCGTCGATATTTTGTTTAACGCAAAAGCAGGCTCAATCGAGCGGTTTGAATTTGCGTTGAAGTATGAATTACAAATGAAGGGATCGCTTGGTGCGGTTCCCGTTATAACCCAATTTAATTAATGGAAAATTCGTTGGAGAACATAATGGCACAACATCAATTACTACGAGTTAACAAGTCATCAAAAACTAGAAAATTAGCGAGCTTAATTCTTGGTTTTGCTGGCGTCGCTTTTCAAGCGCAGGCATCTGATGCTATTTGTTACAACTGTCCACCGGAATGGGCTAACTGGGGAGGACAACTTCAGTTAATTAATAAAGAGTTGGGTATCCGAGTTCCTATGGACAATAAGAACTCAGGTCAGTCTTTATCTCAGTTGGTTGCAGAGAAGAATAGCCCAGTTGCTGATGTGGTCTATTACGGTGTTTCTTTTGGTATTAACGCAACAGAACAAGGCGTTGTTGATACATATAAGCCTAAAAATTGGGACCAGATTCCAGAAGGTATGAAAGATCCTAACGGGAACTGGTTTGCTATCCACTCCGGCACGATTGGCTTTTTTGTGAATGTTGATGCTCTTGATGGCGCAGAAGTACCGACGAGCTGGGAAGACCTGTTGAAGCCTGATTATAGAGGCATGGTTGGGTATTTAGATCCAACGAGTGCTTTTGTTGGTTACGCAAGTGCTGTAGCAGTTAATGAGGCTATGGGTGGCGATATTGATAATTTCAAACCAGCCATTAAGTATTTTCAACAGTTAGCGAATAATCGACCAATTGTACCTCGACAAACTTCTTATGCCCGTGTGATTTCTGGTGAGATCCCTATTTTAATTGATTACGACTTCAATGCGTATCGCGCAAAATACAACGATTTTACTAATGCGGCTTTTGTTATTCCCAAGGAAGGCTCTATCGCTGTTCCTTATGTAATGAGTAAAGTGAAGAATGCTCCGAATTCAGAGAATGCTCAGAAGATTTTAGACTTTGTCTTGTCAGATAAAGGTCAACGATTATGGGCAGAAGCCTACTTACGCCCAGTAATTGATGGTGTGATGAGCGAAGAGGCGCAAAGTAAGTTCCTCCCAGCTTCAGAGTACGAACGAGTAGGCTCTGTTGATTTCGCAAAAATGTCTGAAAATCAATCTACATTTGCGGATATGTATATTCGAGAAGTGAACTAATAGCCTATTAAAATGTTGGATGGCGGGGTTACACCCGCCAATATCTCTATGAAAAATGATCGTATTTCCTTATTTCTGATTTTGCCAGCCATCACCGTTAGCTGTGCATTTTTTCTATTGCCAGTCGTGCAGTTAATCAAGGTTTCGCTAATAGATGGCGGTGCTATAAGTTACTGGCATATTTTAACTAGACCTATCTATTTAAAAAGTTTGATTTCGACAGTTGGACTGTCTGTTTTAGTAACTCTGGTTAGTTTAGCGATAGCGACCATCTCAGGATTGTTTTTAACTCGCTATGACTTTAAAGGTAAGCAGGTCTTGGTTGCAATGCTGAGCTTCCCATTGGCTTTCCCTGGTGTTGTTATTGGTTTTTTTGTCATCATGCTTTCAGGGCGGCAGGGGCTTTTCGCTCAGCTTGGCTTGATGCTGACGGGTGAACGTTGGATGTTTGCTTATACGATGGCAGGGCTGTTTTTGGGTTATTTATATTTTTCTATTCCACGGGTTGTATTGACCGTAATGGGAACGGCGGAAAAGCTCGATCACAATCTACTTGAAGCCGGTCGATCCCTAGGTGCAAATCGTTGGCAGATCTTTAAAGACGTGACGCTTCCGGCGCTAACCCCTGGCCTAATCTCTTCGGGTTCGATTTGTTTTGCTACATCTATGGGTGCATTTGGTACCGCGTTTACGTTGGCGACTAATATCAACGTTCTTCCTATGACGATATATACCGAATTTACGCTCAATGCCAATTTCGCAATGGCAGCTGCACTGAGTTTGATTCTCGGCCTAGTGACTTGGTTTTGTTTGGCGTTTGCTAAGCGTCATGGCAACGCATCTGCAGCGATGGGGGGATAATAATGAAAAAAGATAAATACTTTTACATGCAGCTGTTTTTCACATTGACGGTATGTGCATTCTTAATTGTGCCAGTGTTTATGTCGGTAGTTGCTGGTCTCACAAATAACTATTTTGTTGGTGTTAAAAGTGGGTTTACCTTTCGTTGGGTTGAACAAGTATGGGCACTGTATTCAGATACGATTTGGTTAACCCTACAAATAGCCATTACAACCACGTTAATCAATGTTGTCATAGGTGTACCGTGTGCTTACGTACTTGCGAAAAGTAAAAGTCGATGGGCTTCTATTTTTGACGAGCTACTTACACTCCCCATTGCAATTCCGGGAATGGCTATTTCGTTAGGTTTGATTCTAGCGTATGGAGGGTTTACTGACTTCCGATCAAGTTGGATGTTTATTCTCGTTGGTCATGTGATTTTCACACTGCCTTTCATGGTTAAGTCTGTTCTATCAATTTTGCAGAGTATTAACTTCCGTGTTCTTGAGGAAGGAGCGGCAAGTCTTGGAGCGACTTTTTGGCAGCGATTTTTTGATGTGATTGTACCCAACTGCAAGGCTGGTATTGTCGCTGGTATGTTGATGACACTCACTTTGTCTATTGGCGAGTTTAACCTGACGTGGATGCTACACACACCATTGACGAAAACGCTGCCTGTTGGACTTGCTGATTCATATGCTTCTATGCGACTTGAGATAAGTTCAGCGTACACACTTATTTTCCTTTGTTTAATTCTCCCTCTATTGGTCTTGGCTCAAGCATTGAACAAGAAACCAGTGGTAAATAATTAAGATAAAAATCAATATGTTAGAGCAACAAAATGGCGTGGAAATTTCGCTAAATAATATTACGAAGACATTCCCAGATGGAACCTTGGCGTTAAAGCCGACAAATCTCAAAATTGAGGCGGGCGAAATCTTAGTTTTGCTTGGCCCATCAGGATGCGGAAAGACAACTACGTTGCGTATGATTGCAGGCCTAGAGTTTGCGGATGAAAATGGCGGCACGATTGAGTTTGGTGATCATGATGTTACGTGTTTGCCAATCGAACAGCGTAAAGTTGGGATGGTGTTTCAGTCTTATGCTCTATTCCCGAATATGAATGTTAGCGAAAACATTGCGTATGGGCTTAAGGTTCGTGGAGTCGCTCCGTCTGAGATAACCGGAAAGCTAAAAGAGATGCTTAGCATGTTCGACTTAGAAAAATATGCGAGTCGAAATGTCCATCAGCTTTCAGGAGGCCAGCGTCAGCGCGTCGCTTTAGCACGAGCAATAATCACTGAACCCGATGTTCTTTTACTTGATGAACCGTTATCTGCATTAGATGCTCTGTTGAAACAAAGGTTACGTGGTGATATCCGAAATCTCTTAAAAAAACTCGGCATTACAGCGGTATATGTCACTCATGATCAAGAAGAGGCAATGGCTATGGGGGATCGCATTGCGGTTTTAGACCATGGAGAAATTGCGCAAATTGGTTCAGCAAAAGATATCTATTTGAAGCCAGTTAACAACTTTGTTGCCGATTTTATTGGTCAAATGAACCGACTCGAAGGGAGTGTGGGTGATGGACAACTGATGTTGGATACAGGCAAACAGATTACTTTGTCTGATCAAGTGCTCTCACAGGTCTCTACTAATAAAGAAATCAGTGTAATGTTAAGGCCTGAAGATATTTTACTAACGCAAGTAACTGATGAAAACAGCGCACTAACTGCAACGGTTATCAGTACTGTATTTCTTGGCGACCGCACGCGCGTAACGTTGTCGGGCTTACAGAAAAACAGAACTCTGATGGTTGATTGTTTTGCTCGAGTTGATTATCAAATTGGTCAAGTTGTCATTATCTCGTTCGCCCCTGAGCGGCTAATTCTTTTAAAGAAGTAATACTATGTTAATTGCACAACTGACAGACCTGCACATCAAGCAGGGGGGCAAGCAGGCCTATAAGAAAGTTGATACGTTGAAATGTTTATATGATGCCGTAAACCATATCAACGACTTACGCCCGAGACCTGATTGTGTCGTAGTTACTGGTGATTTAGGTGACTTTGGTTTGATCGAAGAATACCAACTGATCAACGAAGCTCTTGAGAAGTTCGACATGCCGTTATATGTCATTCCTGGTAATCATGATGATAGACACAATCTGCGTGAGGGGTTGTCGAATCTTGTTTCGTTTGATCACGATGAATATTGTAATTTTGTCGTAGATAGTCATGACGAGGTACTTATTGGATTAGACTCTTCAGTTCTTGGTAAACCCTATGGATATTTAACTGCGGATACTTTGGAATGGCTTAGTTTGGTCTTAGAACAATATCGAGATAGGGCAATAATGTTGTTTATTCATCATCCTCCGATGGCCGTAGGATTGAATCATATGGATGTGCAGAACTTACAGAATGCTGATGAATTTTACGAAGTCATTAAGCCTTTTAGCAATATCCTGGGTATTTGTGCTGGCCACCTACATCGACCAATTACAGCAGTTTGGAATTCAATTCCAGTTTGGGTGGGGCCTTCTCATAGTCATTCAGTCACATTAGATCTCGACCCAAAGGCAAATTCATCTTTTTCATTAGAACCTAAAGCGATACAACTTCTGACCATAGCTAAGAAGTCCGTGGTTTCTCATATTAGTTATATAGAAGATAGTGATGGTCCTTATCCATTCTTTGACGAATATGGTGCTTTGATCGATTAAACATTATTGTTGTAAGTTGATTTAGCGCGAACGAATAACGCCATTTGTTACATGTAACAAATGGCGTTATTTTTGGGACTAGGCGCTAAGTTTTGTTAGCACAGATAAGCAACAGAATTTCATTAAGTAAACGCTAAGAACGTTTGACCTTTTTAGACATGTAGTCAGTATCAAAAAACTCCGGCCAATACATCTTCACGTAACCACCTGCAACCCAAATCACTAGGATAGTCGCGATGGTTAGCTCGAAGAAACCAAACTTGTGCAGCCAATACCATTGTGGGTATTCCGCGCCGAAAAACGTAGTTAGACGATGCATGGCAATAGCGCTGATCACGGAAGGGAAAGTGACGGCAGCAATCGAAGGTTGGAATTTCAGACGCATCAATCGTATGTAACACAAGTAGATCAGTAGCGTCATGGTAATGGCAATGCCAGCCAACGCGCCTGTTAGAATAGGGTCTGGGTTGTCGAAGTTAACCAAGTAAGCCGCTAAAGACAGGTTCACAGGTGCTGCCATGATGGCTAAGGTTGGTCTTGCTCGGCGTGGCAGGTTTCCTTCGAATACCAATCGGTACAACACCACTGGCAGCATTAGGAAATAGATACCGATACAAGTGGCCGCAAGTGTTTCTGAAAAAACGGTGTGCCCAAATTGTGAACCTGCTAAGGAACTGCTGATTAACCCCACCGGATACAGAAACCAACTCGGTACAATGTTCGACATTTTGAAGTTGATGATCTGGAAACTAAAGAACAACACCATCATGGTAAAATGTAATAACAACGCGCAGAACCAGACTGGGTAAGCAATGACTGGAGAGATTTCGGCTAAATAGTCGCATAGAATCAATAACGCCATGCTCATTGGTGCCATCAAGCTTCCACTAAGCGGATGACGAATGTCATTGATGAAAGTATTAAAGCTGGTGAGATAACGAAGTAAAACGGGTAGCAATAACAGTGCGCCAAATGCAGCAAGGTAAGGGCGAATGATCTCACCAACCCCAGGCAGATATAATGCCCAAGCTTGTCCTAGTCCAATAACACCAAGTGCCAAAGACGCCTGAGATGGCGGCACATTTTTTACTTGGGTTAACCTTCTCCAGTTCAACGTCTTTCTCCAACTAGTTATTTATAGAATGTGAGCTGTTTATATAATATTGAGTCAATTATAGAATTTTTGCTCTAGAGTGAGCGCTCAGTTGTGTCCTCAATAGATGTTAAGGACACTCAAATAATTTTGAGTGGATGATAGCAAGTTTAACGTTTGCTTTTTTGATTTTGATACGAAATCGGGACATTAAGCACGAGGAAAGTGTGCTTTATTTTTTGAGTGATTTATAAATACCGAGCTGGGTTTGCTCATGTATCAATGGAACTTGACTGTATTAGTGGAACTTGACGAGTTACGTTTAAGTTCCACATTTGAACTACCGTTCTCAATGTCGTTAACGTACTTCCTCTTGCTGAGGGAGGTCTTGCTGTCTTAGTTTCTCGTTTTTGAGCGTACGGTTGAGTAATTGGCTATAAATTGGCTGACCTCCTAACATCTGAGCAATGATTACTGCGCCCAAGCAGGTGATGATCAACGGTAGGATGAGATAGTAGTTATTTGTCATTTCAATAACCAACAGTATGCCAGTGATAGGCGCTCGTACGGTGGCGGCAAATAATGCGCCCATGCCAGCAATCGCAAACATACCCGGCTCTATATTCAGTTCAGGGAAGAATGCCGCCGCGATAAGCCCAAACGCGTAACCAAAGAGCGTTCCTAGAGCAAGCATTGGTGCAAAGATACCACCCGGTGCACCAGAGCCGAAACAAAGTAGCGTGGTGAGCACGCGCCCTAAAAAGATTAACAGCAGCACGTTTGCGCTGTAGTTGCCATTAGTGATATTCGGGATGATACCAATACCACCGCCAGTCAACTCCGGTATATAGAGCAGCAATAAGCCAAAGCAACCGCCCAGCAGGGAACCTGTCATTAAGTAGCGTTTACGGTCATTCTTGTGTATTGCCACAAACAGGTCTTGCGAAAGTGTAATCAGCTTATTGAAAATCACACCAAACAGGCCGAACAACACACCTAACAACAAGAATAACCACAGAGCATCCAGTTCAGGCGGTTGGTATTGAGGCATTGTGATAACGGCAGACTGTCCGTTGATTGATCGAAAAACGATGTTGGCTGAAACCGCGGAGATGATGACGGCTTTAATTGATATGAGTGAGTAGCGAAACTGTGGTCTCATCTCCTCGACTACAAACATGATGCCAGCCAGTGGTGCATTGAATGCGGCGGCTAAACCACCTGCGGCACCCGAAGCTAATAGTGAGTGGCGAGTGTCGTCATCTTTGACCCGAAAGATATCGGTGACCATGCGACCAATACTGCCGCCCATTTGAACGGTTGGTCCTTCTCGACCTAAAACCATACCAGAACCTAATGCGCCCATACCGCCAAAGAATTTTACTGGCAATACTCTCCACCATCGAACAGGGCGCATTCCGTCCATCGCCCCTTCAATTTCAGGTATACCTGAACCTGCGGCTTCTGGAGCAAAGCGATGTACAAGGAAATATCCAATAAAGGCAAATGCAGCACTGATAATGAAAGCGGCTAACCAAAGAGGAACAAAATTGGTGATTTCATCTTTTAGCCAATCGGTACGAGTTTCTGAAATGAAATGAACGGCTACTTCGAAATAGGTGCCAACAACCCCAGCAAGTACGCCAACGATACAAGAAAGAAAGAGAACAGAAGCGGGTGTTTTGTCTCTTGAGAGAAATTGATTGATAGCATCCCTTGGCATTTTTGCTAGCAAGGACTGCTTAATTTTCTCTCTTCTGGTCATTGAGGCTAGGTTCCTGAGTCGTTAAAGGAGGGCTGTACTGAATTATACGCCTCCTATACATATCCTATAGCAATAAAGATGAAAAGTTGATTTTCATTTATGGAATATACTCATTTCATAAATGGAATCTATGGACAATAGTGGAATCACTGTCACAATTTTGATCGAATATCTGGTGGTAGCTTGAATATCCCCAAAAATGAACCATAGTTAGATCGTAAAGCAACATAACAAACCGCAAGGAGAAGTGAGGTTTTACACACAATTTGGATGGATTCAGAAACAAAGTTTTAGTTCCTCGTTAATTGTTCAGGTCGATATTTAAGGCTTCCTGATTCGCGAACTCACGATTGAGTAACGAGGGTGAGGCGTACTGATAAAGTACGCCTTTAGTTCGTTTGGAGCATCCAACTTTCGCATCTACTTCTCTATTTACCTTCTATTTATCTCTACTCTTATCTCTTCTGATTATATTTGCGCCATATCTCTATTAATGAATCTCAGTATAAACAATCGATTGGGGTCAACTTTTCGGTGATTGAGTATATACTCCCTGAAAAAGGAGAACTGATATGACCAAAAAAGTTCCTACAAACATAATTACGGGTTTTCTGGGTGTCGGTAAGACGACCGCTATTTTGAACCTACTAAAAAACAAACCTGAGAATGAAAACTGGGCTGTTCTGGTTAATGAATTCGGGGAAATCGGCATTGATGGCGCATTGATGACAGATCAAGGCGCTTTGATTAAAGAAGTGCCGGGTGGTTGCATGTGTTGTACTGCCGGCGTTCCTATGTCGGTAGGCATCAATGCTTTGCTGCGCCAAAAGCCAGATCGTTTATTGATTGAGCCGACTGGGCTTGGCCATCCCAAACAGGTTATTGCTACGCTGACTTCAGAACAGTACACACCGTATGTTGATTTAAAAGCGACGCTAGGCTTGGTTGACCCAAGAAACCTATCTAACGAAAAGTACACGTCTAATCAGAACTTTAATGATCAGCTAGACAGTGCCGATGTGATTTTAGGAACCAAGGTCGATTTAGTGCATTCTGAAGATATCGATGTATTCAATGACTGGGTAACTAACCAATCACCATCAAAGGTATTTCATAAGTTAATCCATGACGGTGAAGTACCCTTAGAAGTCTTAGATATTGAAAGGGTACATGGCAGTGCTTCATCTCACATTGAGTCGCACCATCATGATCACGCTGAGCAAGAGCCTCAATTCCAACTTCCTCCCGGTGAAGCTTTCATCCGAAAAGAGAACAAAGGACAAGGCTACTTTAGTTGTGGTTGGCTATTTGGCGCAGAGCATAAATTTGATTTTGATGAGCTATTCTCTATGTTGTCGGATCTAACGGCTGAGCGTGTAAAAGCGGTGGTGAATACTGACCAAGGTTGTTACGCGTTTAACGTGGCGAATCAAGTCGTATCAGTGAATGAAATAACACTTGATGGCTTCGAATCTCGACTTGAAGTGATTGACTCACAACAGATGCCTTGGGCTGAGCTCGAACAGATTTTGCTCAAGCTGTGTGGTATCAAATAGCCCAATTATCCTGTTTGAAACGATGATTCTGGTGTTTGCTTCGCGGATGGTGAAGTAAACACCAGATTAAATGAGAAAGTTTGCGTTATATCACGATAAATGTGAGATAAATCACTCTAATTACTTTATAGTGCTCGGCTGAAATAAGAATGTAGGCTGTCTGCTTAAGGAACCCGTAACAATGTCATTTTCTTCTCAAGGTTTTGCTCCTGAATTAGTCAAAGCGTTGACTGAGTGTGGTTATGAAAAACTCACTCCAATTCAACAAAAAGCGATTCCAATGGCTCGTAAAGGCCATGATATTTTTGCTACTGCTCAAACCGGTACGGGTAAAACAGCGGCATTCTCATTGCCTGTTATTCAGAGTCTTTTGAATAGCGGTAAAAAAGCATCTCGTGGTACGGCTCGTGGCCTAATTCTTGCGCCAACTCGTGAGCTAGCTGCGCAGATCGCTCAAAACATTAAAGACTACGTTAAATACACTGAACTAAGCGTTTCTGCGGTTTACGGTGGTAACAAGATGTCTTCACAAGTTCGTCAATTAGAACTGGGTGTTGATATTTTGGTTGCAACACCAGGCCGTTTAGAAGAGCACTTAGAAGCGGGTAACGTGTCTATTGCTAACCTAGAATTCCTAGTATTCGATGAAGCTGACCGTATACTTGATATGGGCTTCATCAATGCCGTTCGTAAGATCATGCTAGATGTAGAAACATCGCCGCAAATTATGATGTTCTCGGCAACGACTTCTACTCAGTTAAACCAATTGTCTGTTGATATTTTACGTAAACCAAAACGTATTAGTGTTGAGCGTGAAAACTCAACGGCTGCTACTGTTGGTCACGTGGTTTACCCAGTAGATCAAGAGCGTAAAACAGAACTGCTTTCTGAGCTTATTGGCCGTAAAAACTGGCGCCAAGTTCTTGTATTCGTGAACTACAAAGAAACAGCGAATGATGTGGTAAAAGAGCTTAAGCTAGACGGCATTAAAGCGGTACTTTGTCACGGTGATAAAGCGCAAAGCGCTCGTCGTCGTGCTCTGGATGACTTTAAAGAAGGCAGAGCGCGCGTAATGGTAGCAACCGACGTTGCGGCTCGTGGTCTTGATATCGAAGACTTACCACACGTAATTAACTACGACATGCCTTTCCTAGCGGAAGATTACGTTCACCGTATTGGCCGTACAGGTCGTGCTGGTAAACAAGGTCATGCGATTTCTTTCGTTAACCGCGAAGAAGAGCTGACTGTTGTTCAAGTTGAAACACTGATCCAACAACGTATTCGCCGTGTCGAACAACCAGGTTATGAACCGAAGAAACGTGATGCTTACATCGAGAAGTTGAACACAAAATCGGCTTACAAAAACCGTCAAGGTCGCAAGAACAACGCGAGCGAAGAGCCTCAAGATCAAGCAAGCGCTGAACGTCGTTTGACTATGATGAAGCGAATTAAAAACCGTCGTAAGTAAAATTACGGTTGGTAATGAAAAAGAGCCACTGTATTGTGGCTCTTTTTCGTTGTGTAGCTAAATACAAGGTCACTCCTTACAAAGACAGCTCAACGAGCTAAACACTCAAATAAAAATAAGTCGATAAGGTAATAATATGGACAGCGCGCTACTTTGGGCTTTTATTCCCACATTTTTCTTTGTGTCAATTACGCCCGGTATGTGTATGACCTTGGCTTTGACGCTAGGAATGAGTGTTGGATACAAGCGTACATTATGGATGATGATCGGTGAATTGGCTGGTGTTGCGGTGGTTTCTATTGCTGCGGTATTGGGTATTGCATCTATTATGTTGAACTACCCGTGGCTATTTACGGGCTTCAAATTTGTTGGTGCAGCTTACTTGTTCTATTTAGGCGTTCAGATGTGGCGTTCGAGAGGCAAACTGGCGATCAGCACTGACAACCAAACAACAAAAGTCAGCAATGATTGGGACTTGGTGGTTCAAGGCTTCGTGACAGCGATTGCGAATCCGAAAGGCTGGGCATTCATGATTTCGTTATTGCCTCCTTTCATTAACAGTAATAAAGACTTAGCCCCGCAATTGTTGATTTTAGTGTCTATTATTCTGGTTTCTGAATTTGTCTGCATGACCTTGTACGCGACAGGCGGAAAGAGCTTAAAACATATGCTGGGTAAAGCCGATAACGTCAAGTTGATGAACCGTATCGCAGGTACGCTGATGATGGGCGTTGGTGTGTGGTTGTTCGTTAGCTAATTTTGAGCTGCGATAACGGGTACAGCTCCTCGGGTCAGTCATTCCTCCTTCTCGAGGATGACGCGTACTTGGGCTGATGAGGAGTTTTGAAAGCTCGGATTCTTACTTAAACCGAAGAATGAATAGAATATAAAAAGAGCGATAGGGTATTTAACCTTATCGCTCTTTTTCGTTGTAACGTATTTAGAGTGAGCCGTTTTTAGTCACTATAGATATCAAAGAGACCAGCTTTAGTTCCCTGATTAAACGGCAATTTCACCGCCGTCTTCACGACGAATCACAACCGTAGATGCTCTTGGGCGAACATTGCCTTGAGTTTGAGCCGTCGCATCGTCTGACGATGGCCAGTTTGCAGGGTGTTGAATATTTACAAACAGTGATTTGAAATCTGGGCTAATGGTAAAGCCAGTTACTTCACAACCGTTAGGACCAACAAAGAAGCGTTTAAGCTGTGCTTGGTTGTTTGCATCAATCACCGCGCTGTTGCCGTTGTCATCCGTTAACTGAGATGGAACCACTGCCAGCATTTGGTCATTGGTGTAACCCGTTACTTCATCTGCGCCGTTATCTGTCTGAATCCACAAGATGCCACGAGCATCAAACGCTAAGCCGTCAGGGCTCGCGAATTGGTTCATGTCTGTTAGACCAGAGCGGTTAATAGACTTGTCTTCCACAGCTGGAGAGCCAAATACGAAGATATCCCAATCGAACTCGCCTGCTGTTTTGCCTTCATCCCAACGGATAACATGACCAAATTTGTTGTTTACGCGAGGGTTCGCTGAGTTCGCTTCTTTACGCTTGTTGTTATTAGTCAGCGTTAGGTAAGCGGTACCTGTCATCGGGTCAACAGAGCACCATTCAGGGCGATCCATTGGCGTTGCACCAACAAGGTCGGCCGCGCCTGCGGTATTAATGATAAGTGCTGCTTGAGAATCAAATGAATCACCTAGCTTACCGCCGTTTGTGGTCTTACTGCTCAGAGTCAGTGGTAGCCAAGTGCCTGAACCATCATCGTTGAACTTAGCCACATACAGTGTGCCTTTGTCCATGTACTTGTCACCCGCACTTAGGCGATTGCTCGGCTCTGCATCTCGCGGGTCCCATTTCTCTTCAGAAACGAATTTGTACAGGTATTCAAAACGAGAATCGTGACCAGAGTAGAATACGATCGGCTCGCCTTCGGTCAACTTACCGAACGCACAGCCTTCATGACGGAAGCAGCCCAGTGCAGAACGTTTCTTCGCGCGAGAGTTCGCCGTGTATGGGTCGATTTCAACAATGTAGCCGTGACCATGTGCTTCGTTACGGTAGTCGTCCATTGCTGACTCACCTGTTGGCGTCACATCAAAGCGTGCAAACTCGTCTAAGCGTTCTTGTTTGTTACCTGAAAGTGTGTCCCAACCGTAACGTGTTTTGTCGGTTGCGATACCAATACGCTCTTGTGCCGGTGTTGTCTCGCCTTTGTTTACGAAATAACCCGGCCAGTTTTCTTCACACGTTAGGTAAGTGCCCCATGGCGTGTAGCCATTACCACAGTTGTTCAACGTGCCACGAGCTTGGCTGCCGTCTTGTGAGAACTTGGTTTTGGTAAATTCACTGTGAGCAACAGGGCCAGACAGGTCCATTACTGTTGCGCCTGTGTAGCGGCGGTTCAGAGGATCGTTATAGACCATCACCCATTGGTTGCCTTCAAGTTTCACACGAACCACACTGACGCCATGCGCGTTGATCTCTTTTCGAACTTCATCAAGGCTAGGGCGGTTGCCTTCATCGTATGTAGGACCATTAGCGTGCAGTGCTTTTTGGTCGATGTATTCGTGGTTGATTACCAATAAGCCATCATTGCTGTTGCCATTAAGCGGGAAGAAGTGCATGCCATCGTGATGCATGCCTAATGCGTTGGCTTGATCTTGTGCATTGTTGGTGCCGTCTTTTAACCAAGCATTGCCTTGCTTGTTGAGTGGAGTACCCCAAGGAACCAATACCTGTGCTGTATAGCCTTTTGGTACAACGACACTGTCTGTCAATGATCCTTTAACCGATTCGAATGCAAGTGTTGCAGTGCTTTTTTGTGCGCCCGTTGCTTGCATTGTCGCAGCGTTAGCCGTGCTGTGACCCGCTAAACCAAACGCGCCAAATGCGGTCATTGCACTGATGCCTAAACCGCCTTTCAGAACGTTTCTTCTTGAAAGGTTTGCATCTAGAACTTCTTCGAAAGGCTTGTTGTTACTCTTATTGAATCGAGTGCTATCAAATGTTTCCTTGCTCATCGGGACTGCTTCCTGTTGGCTGACTTTATTATTCGTTATTTATGACTTACCCACTTACTAATGAATTGGTTAATAACTTGGGCTGATGTGTGAGCAATCGTGAAGCAGTTAAGTGACAGATTTTTATAGTTTTGATTAAGGTTTTGTTTCTGTAGCACGATTTTTGCTGCTAACCCTCTCGTGCAATACAAAACTCTTGGGAATTAACGAAGAACTGTGTATAAATGCTTTATCAAACGAAAAGAGAGACAGTTATGAAATTAGATAAAATCGAAAACAAAAATCGCCGCCTACGCAAGAAGTTATACCTAGGTGAATTCGCTATTCTAGGTTTTGAAGTAAGCTGCACGACTTCGATTGCTGATTTTGACCAATACGATGTGTTCATCGATGAATTTATCGATTTTATCGACAGCATCGGCCTGTGCTTTGGTGGCGGTGGTTTAGAGCTGTTCGAAGGTTTCTTATGTTCTATTGAGCGCTATCGTTCAGTGACAGAAGCAGAGCAACTGCAAGTAGCGCAGTGGCTTGAAGCTCGCGCAGAAGTAAGCAAAGTAGAAGTAAGCGAACTTGTTGACGCAAACTACGCATTCTAAATTGGTGTTGTTCGGCGAACTCAGTTGGAAGCGAATAGAGCTTTCCTGAGATAAGCTTTATACATCAGTGAAAGGCTCAGTCGGTATATCGATTGGGCCTTTTTGCGTTTGGTCTGCGCTATTCTTGAACCATGATTCCTGGTGTATCTCTCATTTCTGGAACGAGAGTTTCTATTCACATATCAGTATTTTAGGTCTGTCTTTCTGGATGGTAAGAAGTTTGAATAAACTTGTGAGAGTTTTATGAGAATTCAATGAAGTTGCTGATAGATTTGATCGCCATTCTTAGAGTTAACAACACCACAGTTCGTTCTGGCAAAGGTAACGGTATATCGCTGTTATTCGTTTTGTTGGCAACGATAGGACTCGATAAAGGATGGAATCAAAATGAACAAACGTACTCAAATCAGCTTAGTGATCAGCTCGGCTATGTTGACCCTCGGAGCAGCTCAGGTTCAGGCTGCAGAGCTTGAGGTGACCGTTACCAACGCAACGAAAGGGATCTACTTTACGCCTATCTTGGCAGCCGCTCATGACTCCAGCTTGTTCATGTTTAGAACGGGTGAGAGTGCTTCTGCGGAATTGGAATCGATGGCCGAAGGTGGCGATATTTCAGGTCTATCGAGTTTGATTGCAAACGCGGGTGGTGTGGTGGTTGAAAACCCAGCTAGCGGTATTCTTAATCCGGGCGTCGCAACTACGTTTGATATCGACACCGGTGATTTAGCTTACTTGTCATTGGGTGCCATGCTGCTGCCAACCAACGACGGCTTTGTTGGCTTAGACAGTTGGAAAATCCCAACTCAAGCGGGCACCTATAAAGCGACCCTCAATGGCTATGACGCAGGCACAGAAGTCAATGATGAGCTAGCGGGCAGCATGCCAAACCCGCCATTTATTACCTTTGGTGCTGGTGGTACCGGAGTTGAAACTGCAGTGTCAAACGCTAAAGTTCATATTCATCCGGGTAACATTGGTGATAGTGATGCGGCGGGCGGCATCAGTGACCTCGATAGCAGCAGCCATCGTTGGTTAAACCCTGTTGCAACTATCACCATTGTTGTGAAGTAAGGGGGATGTATGAAAGCTAGAATTCTATTTATTGCTGCATCAGTAGCTGTGTTAGCAGGTTGTCCGGACGATGACGACGATTACTATCGCTATGATGTGAGTGTGACTAACCTCACTCCAAACCAGCCGATGTCGCCACTCGCGGTATTGACTCACAATAATAGCTTCAATCTGTTTGAAATCGGGCAAAGTGCCTCGGTGGATCTTGAATACTTAGCGGAAGGTGGCAGCAATGCTCAATTGCTGGCACTAAGCGACAGTGATGCCAATGTTTATCAAGGCATCTCTGGCAATGGTTTGATTCTTTCAGGTGAAAGCGACACTGTTTCAATCCGTGTCGATCCTAACCAAGAAGGCTACCTCTCCGTCGCTTCAATGCTGGTAAACACTAATGATGCGTTTGTTGGTGAATCCGGTTTGTCGCTCAAGTCATTAGCCGTGGGTGATACCTTCGTCATGAACATGAATGTTTGGGATTCGGGGACTGAGCTGAATGACGAGCTTGCTGCGACTATTCCGGGGCCTGCCGGCGGTGGTGAAGGCTTTAACACTACAAGAAATGACACGGATGTAGTGAGCTTCCATGCAGGTGTAATAAGCCAAGATGATGGCCTGACGACGTCGGCATTAAGTGGCAACCATCGCTTCCTTAACCCAGGCGCAAGAATCACTATTACTCGAACTGAGTAGCCGATTAACTGAGTTAAAGGTGTAATGAAAGAATTCCTGCTCTGTTCCGGTCAATCTTAGGTGGGCAGACTCCGAATAGAGCAGGGATCATGAATAGTGCTGCGGTAAATTTGATGGCAAACATATTGTTGGTCGAAGACGATGATGACTTGGCAGAACTGGTGCAAATGCATCTCAAGTTCCAAGGTCATGACGTAACAAGAACCAACTCAATTGATAAAGCTAACGCGTTATACAGTAATGATCAGTTTGATTTGGTTGTACTTGACCGAGGCTTGCCTGATGGAGATGGGCTCGATTTTTGTCGAATGTTACGTCAGCAAGAGGACTGGACACCTGTATTGATGCTAACGGCAAGAGATGCGGAGCTAGACAAGGTGTCGGGTTTAGAAGCTGGCGTCGATGATTACATCACTAAACCATTTAGCGTGCTGGAGTTTCAAGCTCGCGTGAGGAACGTACTACGTCGTCTAAACCATGTTGAATCAACCGGCCAGTCTACCTCAACAATAGAATCGATTATGAGTTTTGGTGGGCTCACCATCCAACCTGAGCGCCATCAGGTTTCACTTAACAACCAAGATGTCCCGTTGACTGCAACAGAATTTACCTTACTTCACTTTTTAGCCACCCGACCGGGACGCGTATACAGCAAAGACGAGTTGCTCGATCATGTTTGGAACACTCATCACTCTGGCTACCACCACACTGTGTGTAGCACGGTCAACCGTCTAAGAACCAAGCTTGCCATGCCCAATAACGATGATGATTTCATTAAAACCGTTTGGGGTGTCGGATACAAGTTTGAATCGAAAGTATAGGTTTATGTATCGCTTTCTAAGCTTATTAAAAAGTCAGTAAGATCTACGAGCCATAGAGGAGAGAACATGAGTTTTAAATCGCGTTTAGTATTGTTCACAAGTTTGTGGTTTCTGTTGGTGAGTGTGGTCATCGCCTACACTTATCATTGGCAAAAAGAGACCATAGAACAAAGAACCAAGCAGAGCTTACATAAAGATCTGGCAGTTCATATGCGTGATGATAATCCTCTCATGATTGGTACCGACTACAACCCCAAAGCACTCAAATCTATATTCCATACATTGATGTTGATAGGACCTGATTTCGACATCTATTTTCTTGATAGTCAGGGCAATATCACTACACATGCGGCGCCTGAAGGTACCCAATTATCGAGCCAAATCGATTTAGCGCCTATCCAACAGTTTTTAAATGAAGGGGCTTATCCTATCTTAGGAGAGGACCCGATTAACCCCGAGTCACCTAAAGTCTTTTCTGTTGCGGCGATTGAAGAGCTTGGTTCTACTGTCGGCTATTTGTATGTGGTTATTGGAAGTAATCGCCATACTGTGATTACTAATTCCCAGGTTGATACGCCATATATCGCGCTAGCAGGGCTTGTGCTGGTTTCTATCTTGGGCTTTGCAATTGGTGCGTATCTGTTAGTGAAACGCAGCTTGTTGAACCCAATAGAGGCGGTAACCAATAAATTGCAGCAACAAGCTGAACAAGACTTTAGGTTAGAACCTAATTTCACACACCAAGTACCAGAATTAGTGCCCATAGCACGTTCTTATCAATTGATGGCGAAACACATTCAACAACAATTCTTGCAACTTGAATATCAATCCTCGCATCGTAGACAAAGCTTATTACAGCTCAGTCATGATTTGAAAACGCCGCTTTCCAGTGTGCTTGGTTATTTAGAAACGTGGAAGATTCAAAATCCGAAGTCAGACCCGTTGATTGACGTTGCTTACCGTAATGGTAACAAGCTATCTCAACAGCTGCATTCTCTGTTAGACAGCGCCAAACTTGATAACCCTGTGCCAACCTATCAGTATGCTTCGATTGATATCAATGTGTTGATGGGAGAGTGCTTAGAGACGATACAAAGCCAATACTTGCAGAAAAATGTTCAGATCAATATCGAAATACCAGATGGGATTAAGGCTGTAGGTGACAGTGATCTGCTTGAGAGATTGATCTTGAATCTGTTAGATAATGCATTGAGGCATAGTCCAAGTGGAACGGTGGTATCGATGAATGTTGGTCTAGAAGCTGATTCAAAACGGGTGAAAGTGGTTATACACAATGAGATCGAGTTGGAAGCACCCAATGGATCGCTGGGTATTGGGACTAAAATCGCCCAGTCGATACTGATGTTGCATCACAGCGTGTTAGAAACAACAAAGGCAGAGAACTCATTTCAGCAAAGTTTCTACTTGCCTTCGGTATAGCCCTGTCTGCCTTCGGTTCGGAAATATTCGAGTCTATCCGTTTTCTTTGTCGTCATTCACTTTGGCATAGAAGTGAAGCAACTCTGTTAGCTCTTTTACCCAACCAAACGCTTCTGTCGGTGCTTTCAACAAAATCTTCTCGACTTTATCACAGTGAGTTTCAAGGCTGATCGCTTGCTCAAGGTTGAACGACATTGCATAGAAGTGCCAAAGCAATAGTCGAGTCATGCGCTCGATGTTTTGTTGCGAGTTATCCGACTCACTAAACGCAAGATTCACTTCACTCAGCGCGATTGCAGTCATTCTAAGCATCGCATCAAACTTCGCTGATTGCATACGCTCTTCATTGGTCACTTCTTCCTGTTCGAACGTAAACAGTTCCGTCATTGCATCTTCAGGGACAAGGCGATGAATCATTCTTAAACTAAATTCTTCTAGTTCTTCACGAGGCATGTTGTTTAAGCAAGTTAAAGTGTAATCGCGTTGCATGGTGTTCTCTTGGATCTGCAAAAAGGTCGGACAGTTTAATGGAGAAGCGAGCTCAGAAAAAGGAGATTTTAGATAAGCCTACGTTTGTAGGCTTATCTGTGTACTACAAGCCCTAAAATTGATGTTTAGGGGAACTGTATTTAGGTTGGAACGCAGTATCAGGCTTTACTATGGCTTGGCGGTTGATACTGCATAGACTGGTCGTTTCTCATGAAAATGTTGCTCGCGACCAAGCTGCCGATACAAATTGAACCAAGTGCTAACCAAGTCATCGTATCCGGAATCTCGTTAAACAGAGGGATCGCCAACAACGTTGCAACGGCAGGTGTTGCACTGCCAAAGGCGGCTGAACGCTCTGCCCCTAACGTGTTTACAGCATATAAATAAGTGAAAGCCGCGATTAAACCTGCACCAACGCCTTGTACCGCTGAATGTATGGCAAGTTCTGTGACTGGCCATTGAGCAATTGGTGTGCTCATTAAATGGCTAGGGAGGGTTCCTGTAAGGATAAGGATCAGCAATAGCAAAGTGGAACAGAATGAAATGAAACCCGCACTCACAAGCGCATTAAGATTGGCAACACGTGCTGAGATGGTAAAAGTTGCCCACATTAAGCTGCCACACAAAAACAACAAGTGACCTTTGGTGTATTCAAAGTTGAAGCTGCTTAAGCTATTTCCTAGAAACAACAATATCCCGAGTAAAACAAGACCTAAACCAACGACACGGTGTCGGCTAAGCGGTTGTTTAAAAAGGAGTACCGCGATGCCTGTTACGAACAGAGGAAGCGTTCCCGGAACCAAAGCACTGCCATGTGATACCGGAACAAACTGCATGGCTATCCCAGCAACGAGTAAATAAGGCAACCCACACCCCACAAACATACCGGCCAAGTATCGATTCGGGACAGCAGCGATCGTGCTGCGTGCTTTCCACATCAAAGGTAATAGCACTAATGCAGGGATGAGGAATCGAGTCAGTGCGATGTCTGCAGGTGTTAAGTCTGAATTTGCGCCGCCTTTAAGAGAAAGGAAAAAGCTCGCCCAGATGAGCAGAGTGACAATAATAGATAGGTAGCCAAGCTTCATAATAAACAAGGAAAGTGGATGATGACTCATTATGGGGTACTTGGTGTGCCACAGGTTGGCAAATTTTGTTCTAACTTGAGTCATGGTTGATGATTTCTGCTAATATTTTCCTAATTGTTAATGAATTTAACCAATGATCGGTATTTACTATGGATAGGATTGATAGACATCTTCTTGAGTTGCTTCAGAAAGACGGTAGGCTAACCACGGCTGAGCTAGCTGATGAGGTTGGCTTGTCGGCTTCACCGTGCGCAAGGCGCATCAAAAGACTGGAAGAGAAAGGAATCATTGACGGTTATCGCGTGAGCCTGTCGCGAGAACAGGTCGGCATCGCAATGAGTGTGTTTGTTGAGGTGAGCTTAAACAACCACCAAGAAGTGTCGATTGATAAATTTGAAAGTGCAATTGTCGAGATGGAAGAGGTCATCAGCTGCCACGTTGTATCCGGAGCTTATGACTACCTTTTAGAAGTTGTCAGCCCAAATCTTATGGCTTATGAAGCATTTACAAGAAAGCTACAGCGTCTCTCTAACGTAAAAGATATACATACTCACCTTGCGATTAGGCAGGTGAAAGGCAATGCGCCACTTCCGGTTTACACTGACTGAACAGTAGTAGGGGATACGTCTTTGGGTGAAATGAGCTGAAAACGAAATGACTTTCGTTGTTAAACTAGGGTGCCGCTGCTCTTAAAGACTGTCGTCAAATACCAGATGCGCAGCAATAAAAAACGGAGCGCCTCGAGAAAGGCACTCCGCATATGATAGGTGCAAAACTTAGTGATACTTAAAGTTAGAGATTGAACAATCCCCAGTTTGAGCGTTAATTCTGAATGAGAAAGCATGTGAATGATAATCCACACCGTCATTCCAAATCGTCTCTCCAAATATCTTACATAGCTCTAGCTCACTTACTGAACCGAACTCTTCCATGTGTTTAGCTACAGATAAAAGTTTACCTCTTATCTCCGCAGTCCATTCCGTGTTACTCAAGCAGTTGAAAGCCATAGTTTTTTGCATATTACCTAGCCAAAATGTTTCTTGTTATTAAGTTATATGAATAATCATGATAACAATTTCTTGGCGTTTGTAAATCTATTTTGTGATGAATATCTCATATGCTCGCTTGCATTGGTCGGAAATTGAACTTTATTGTTGATAGTTCGCACATTAGTTTTACAACTTATTGATAAAGCTTTGATTAACGACTTATCTGACTATTTTGGCTTGAGGGAAGCATATTTATCGGAAAAATCCAGTCGAGAAAGCGATGAAACCTAGAAATGTTTTCAGTTTGGGTCATCGTTTGTCGGTTGGTTTGTGTGGCGTGCTTCGTCAATCATCGTGGCTTCTTTGCGGTATTTTGAAGACAGCTGACGGAACTTTTCACTGAGTGTATGGAGATCTTTGGAGAGCGATTGCGAGCTTGTTACGTGCAACTGTGCGCTTTCAGTTTGGCGCGGTAGCTTTGCTTTAGCACAGTGTTGAGCCACGGCTTGCCATGAGTGAATGAGAGATTGAGCTCCATCTAATTCGGTAGAGACTACGTATGCCTGCTTTAACAAAATCTCAGAGACATCATAAGCGGTATTCATATGACTATTGAGCTGCACATTAAACCTTTCTTCATATTTTGCCCAAAGCTCAATGACCTGTGTTTCGTTGAAGTGTTTAGATAGCAGAGTTTGTGATTCATAGGTTGAGAGAACTTGGTTGAATTCTTTAGTGTATTGGTTGTACCGCCCTTCAAATGAGAGTTGGCGGTCCAACAGTACTTGCCAGTTTTCACGGTCACAATGGTTTGCTAGCGCGACATTAGCACTCAAAGGTACACTCACAATGATAACCTTCACCCAAAAACTCATGACTTTCCTCTACTTACTGCGTTCTCTATTGAGAGTATAGATGAGCAGCAGCATGAGTTGATGTACACTTAAAAGATACCTAAGACGGAAGAGCTGGTGGATTTGATGAAAAAAGCGCTGATCGCTTTACTTGTGTTGTTAATATTGGGCGGAGGAGGAGCAGCGTACTACTTCTTTGTTATGAAGAAAGACTCACCACCAGCAGACAAAACCGAAGAGTCCGTTGAAGAAGTTGCTCAGCCTGAAGCTGATTTAAAACCGATCATGGAACTTAAACCTGAGCCAGAACAGACAGAGTTTTACGTTCTGGATAGAAAGCTTGAAGTGGTAGAACAACCAGAAGTTGATGGCTTGATAACAGATTACCTCTACAAAGGCGAAAAAGTCGAAGTACTCGAAAAACAGGGTGAATGGGTACGTATCTCAGACTATATCGTTCTAAAAGAAGGCGGACCACAGACAGCCGAATGGGTTTCGATGTCTGGCCTATCTAATGATGAAGTGATTATTTCCGAGAAAGAAAGCATAGAGATATTGGATTCATATTTGGTTAAATCCGACGATCTTAAGATCCATAAAGAGAAGTTCCGCAATACGGTTGCTGAGCTGATCTCTGATGGCGAATGTGACCCAAGTGACTTCGAAGAATTGGGTGGTTGGGTGAAATCGGTAAAGTACAGTGACCGAGATGTCTATTTTATTTATTGCGGCGGACTATCGCTTGAAAATAAAATTTATTTAGATGTAAATACAAATGAAATATTTACGAAGTAGAATCCTGCGCTCTATTTATTAATAACATTTACTTAAGCCCACTCATAGATTGAGTGGGCTTTTTTTGTCTATTCATAATGTTCAGCTTTCCAATCCAGAACGTTAATTATATTGAGGTTTATATAGAATGATAAGGAACCATTTATTAATGGCTAATTAGAGTTTTGTTATTATTCTCATGATCAATCATTTCAAATCCCCACATTGCATTCTTCTTGAAACAAGCTGAGAGATATAGGTTTGTCTCGTATTAACAAAGACTTATCTGCTTGGTGATAAAAGTGAAATCAAATAAACCTTATTAAAATCAAATCATTGTGTAGCTTTACATCCATGTAACATTTCATTGATTTTGGGACGAAAGTCTAGTTTTTAATCATGATACGAAAATATTTTATATTTGTAATAATAATTTTTGATTTTGATCTGTAGGGTTTAATTAAAGAAAAACGTAAAGTTTAATTATCGACTAAGACATTATCTTATTAACATCATTGTTATTTAATCGCTTGTAAGGGATGGAACCATTAATGAAAAAGCTTGCTCTAATTACAGGATCAAAAGGCGGTATCGGCTCAGCAATTTCTTCTAAATTAGTCGCGGATGGCTATCGTGTTATCGCGACCTATTTTACTGGGAATTATCAGTGCGCACTGGATTGGTTTAATGAAAAGCAATTTACTGAAGATCAAGTGCGATTGTTTGAATTAGATGTCACCAACACCGCTGAATGTGCACAGAGCTTAAGCAAGTTGTTAGAAGAAGAAGGCACGGTGGATGTTTTGGTCAACAACGCAGGTATTACTCGTGACAGCGTCTTCAAAAAGATGGATGCCGAAGCTTGGAAAGATGTGATTGAGACTAACCTCAACAGCCTTTTCAATGTGACACAGCCTCTGTTTGCACCTATGTGCGAAAAGGGCAATTGCCGAGTCATCAACATTTCTTCAGTGAACGGTCTTAAAGGTCAGTTCGGACAGACCAATTATTCCGCAGCAAAGGCTGGAATGATTGGTTTTTCAAAAGCACTGGCTGCTGAAGGTGCAAGAAGTGGAGTGACAGTAAACGTGGTTGCCCCTGGCTACACAGGCACACCTATGGTTGAGCAAATGAAGCCTGAAGTCCTTGATTCAATTAAAAACCAAATTCCAATGAAACGTTTAGCGACGCCTATAGAAATTGCAGACGCAGTGGGCTTTTTAGCAAGTGAATCTGGCGCGTACATTACAGGCGAAACATTGTCTGTGAATGGCGGCTTGTACATGCACTAATTGGCGAAACTGAAGGGAATAGAATCATGGAAAAAGTATTTATTGTTGCGGCTAAACGTACTCCTATTGGTGCATTCACCGGGTCGCTAAAAAACGTATCTGCGGGTGAGTTGGCTGGCGTTGCGATCAAAGGTGCGTTGGAGTCCGTAGATCTTTCGTTGGATGCGATTGATGAAGTGATCGTTGGTAATGTGATTTCGGCAGGTCAAGGTATGGGGGTTGCTCGTCAGGCTTCCATCTATGCAGGGTTACCTGAGGAAACACCTGCATACGGTGTGAACATGATTTGCGGCAGCGGCATGAAATCGGTGATGGACGCAGCGTCGCACATCAAAGCACAAGATGCTGAAGTCGTTATTGCGGCGGGTGTTGAGGTGATGTCTCAGATTCCTTTTATTGTGCCACCGAGTATTCGCAACGGACACAAGATGGGTGACATCTCGATGAAAGACTTGTTGGTGGGTGATGGGTTAACCGATGCGTTCAATCACTACCACATGGGCATGACGGCTGAAAACATTGCTAACGCTTTGAATATTTCGCGTCTCGCACAAGATAACTACGCGTTAGAAAGCCAACAGAAAGCAGTAGCTGCAATCGAAGCGGGTAAGTTCAACGAGCAAATCGTGCCTGTAGAAGTTAAGCAACGCAGACAAACCGTCACTTTTGATACCGATGAGTATCCGAAGTCAGACGCGACATTCGAAGCTCTACAAAAGCTTCGTCCAGCCTTCGACCGAGAAGGAACGGTCACCGCTGGTAATGCTTCGGGCATCAATGATGGCGCAAGTGCCATTATCTTAGCGTCTGAATCTGCGGTCTTGAAATACGGCCTGACTCCACTGGTAGAGCTGAGCAGCTACGCACAATCGGGTTTAGACCCAAAGATCATGGGATTGGGCCCAGTAGAAGCAGTATCTAAAGCGCTAGATAAAGCGGATTTAACTTTAGAAGAAGTTGAGCTATTTGAGCTGAATGAAGCCTTCGCTGCACAGGCGTTAGGCGTAATGTACCAGTTGTCTGAACAACATGATCTGCCGCTTGAAGCGTTCAAATCTAAAGTTAATGTCAACGGTGGCGCTATTGCACTTGGTCATCCTTTAGGGGCATCAGGTAACCGAATTATTGTTTCACTCATCCACGAGATGATCGAGCAACATACCAATTATGGTGTTGCTTCACTCTGTGTGGGCGGGGGAATGGGAACCGCTGTTTTGCTGAAAGGTATCGAGGGTTAGAACTCGATGTGCCGTAGGCGAGCCAAATTGGTTTTTTAAGCTATTTATTTTTTAACTATTTCTTTATTAAGCTATTTCTTCACTAACTATGTATTCACCAGGAGTTACTTATGTACACGGATATTTTCAAAACAATCACAGACCAAACTGAAAAGCAGTTCGAACCGTACTTGAAATTCAATAAGTTGGTTGCAAAGAACGTTCAAACAATGACTGAACTTCAAATGAATGCGTTGCAGACTTATACCGATATGGGTCTTGCACAAATGAAAGCAGTCAGTGAAATTAAAGACGTAAATAGCCTCACCGCTTTTAACGGCCAGCAACTAACGGCACTCACTCAATTGTCTCAACAGATGATGACTGATAGCTCAAAAATGCAAGCTGCTGCAAAAGAGTTCAAAGAAGATGTTGAAACACTAACAACTGAAAACTTGAAAACAGTTACACCTGCATAAAATTAGTCGCCTTCAAGTTGGTACAGGTTGGCCTGTGCCGCTTGGTGGCGATTTTCCGATTATTGGAGTCATGTTATGTTTCAACACTTCTTTTCGGACTACCTTGTTAAGCTTCAACAAACGAACCAGCAATGGTGGGAAAATTTTGAACAAAACAAGGAAGCCGCGCAATCTCCCCTAAATAAAGCGATGCAAGAATTGAATTTTAATGATGCATCGAAAATTTTTGAGCAAGCCGCAAACCAACCAGCCGTTCTACTTCAACTGCAATCCCAATGGTGGGAACAGCAACTGCAAATCTGGCAAAACGCTGCACTGATGGGTAACACCGAGAGCGTTATCGCTGAAGATCGTGGTGACAAGCGTTTTATCGATGATGCATGGAAGAACGACCCTTTCTATAGCTTCATCAAGCAATCTTACTTGCTGTTTAGTAAAAGCTATATCGATACCATCAACTCGATTGAAGGCATTGACGAGAAAACCAAAGAGCGTGTAGCGTTCTTTTCACGTCAGGCTATCAATGCCATGTCCCCAAGTAATTTTATCGCGACTAACCCGGAGCTGATGAAGCTGACTCTTGAGAGAAATGGCGAGAACCTTCTTGATGGGTTAGAGCAGTTGCAAGCGGACGTGGAAGCGAGTGCCGACATCCTTAAGATCCGTATGACCAACAATAATGCATTCCGATTGGGTGTGGATGTTGCGAATACAGAAGGTGATGTCGTCTTCCAAAATGATTTGTTTGAATTGATTCAGTATCACCCGAAGACCCCACAAGTCAATGCGACACCATTGTTGATCGTTCCGCCGTTTATCAATAAGTACTACATTCTCGACCTTCGAGAAAAGAACTCGATGGTGCGCTGGCTGCTTGAACAAGGGCATAGCGTATTTATGATGTCTTGGCGCAATCCGGGTGTGGCACAGAAAGACCAAGAATTCGGAGACTACGTCACGGAAGGTGTCGTTAAGGCGGTCACCGCTATTGAAGACATCACCGGCAAAGAGCAAATCAATGCCGCAGGTTATTGTATTGGCGGTACGGTACTCGCATCTACAGTGGCTTACTATGCGGCTAAGCGTATGAAGAAGCGCATAAAAACGGCGACCTTCTTTACCACGTTATTAGATTTCTCGCAGCCAGGTGAGGTTGGGGCGTACATCAATGAGACGATAATCGACGCTATTGAGAAACAGAACGACGCTAAAGGTTATATGGATGGTCGCTCGTTGAGCGTGACGTTCAGTTTGCTTCGAGAGAACAGCTTATACTGGAACTATTACATCGATAACTACCTCAAAGGCAGTAGCCCGATGGAGTTTGATCTTCTGTACTGGAACAGTGATAGCACTAACGTGGCGGCTAAATGCCATAACTTCTTGCTGCGAGAGCTTTATCTTGAAAACAAACTGGTTCAAGACAAAGGCGTAAAAGTAGGCGGTGTTTGGATTGATTTGAATAAGATCAAAATTCCAAGCTACTTTATCTCAGCCAAAGAAGACCATATTGCTTTGTGGCAAGGGACTTACCGTGGTGCATTGAACACTGGTGGAAACAAAACTTTTGTTCTGGGTGAGTCGGGTCATATTGCCGGCATTGTTAACCATCCAGAGAAAAAGAAATACGGCTACTGGTTGAACGATAACCTAGACGATTCCGCTGACGAATGGCTAAATAACGCAAGTCACAACGAAGGCTCATGGTGGACACACTGGGATCAATGGTTACAAGGCTTTGAAGCTGACGAGAAAATCGAACCTTTCAATCAAGGTTCCGAGCTTCACCCTGTAATTGGTAAAGCACCGGGTAACTATGTAAAACAGGTACTGCCGATTGTTGATAAGGAAGATGTCGATAAAGAGAGCGTCGATCCAGAAGCTTCGGAAAATCAAGCTTAACGTTTTGCCTCTTACTTAACAGTAGAAATACCTCAACAGTAGAAGTAAGAAATGCCAGACAATAAAAAAGCCACTGAATTCAGTGGCTTTCTAGTATCAACTCATTTCAAAAATAACTGGTAAAAGTTGACGTAATTTCGATTTCTAATCGATTTCTTTGTCTTTAGTCATAGATAAAAGCCAAAGAGATACGGCTGCAACACCTGCAAAGCCACCAAGAATGATAACTGGCATAGCACTGTAACCTAGGATGTGCCAAATTACGCTTTCTAAAGTACTCATTCAATCGCTCCTTATTGCCAGCCTTCAACGCCGTGCATGTCTGGTAGTTTATGTGCGATACCTTTGTGGCAATCTACACACGTTTTTTCACCAGAAGCTAGCGCAGTTGAGTGTTGTTTCGCACTACGAGGGCTCTGCTCTGAGAAGTCCATGTAATCGAACTGGTGACAGTTACGACACTCAAGTGAGTCATTGCCTTTCATACGTTTCCACTCGCGTTCAGCAAGGTGAGCACGACGTGCTTTGAACTTCTCTTCAGTATCGATGGTTTTTGCAATGAAGTGCGCGTACAACTCTTTAGATGCCTGAACCTTACGAACAATTTTATCTGTCCACTCGTGAGGTACGTGACAATCTGAACAGATAGCACGAACGCCTGAGCGGTTAGAGTAGTGAATTGTTTCTTGGATTTCAGCAACAATAGGAGCGTGACAACCAGAACAGAACTCTTCTGTGTTGGTTGCTTGCATACCTGTGTTAAATGCACCCCAGAACAAAAGACCGCCTGCGAATCCCAAGAAAAGTACAACGCCTACCGCTGCTTTACTTGGTGTCGCGAGTCTTTTCCAAAACGCTTTAAGTAATTTTATCATATATAGCCTCTCTTACCGTCTGGCTACGATTAACGCAGTGAATCTACAGGTTTGAACTCGTTCTCAACTAGTGGTTTAGCATTAGCTTGAGGTACGTGACACTGTAGACAGAAATAACGACGAGGTGATACGTCTGCAAGTACCGCATCTTCACGGTTCATGTAGTGAGTTACACTCACTTTAGTCGCACCCATTTCTTTTGCGTTTTTCCAGCTGTGGCAAGAAAGACACTTGTTTGCGTTAAGAGAAACTTCATAGCTACGAATAGTATGAGGCACTAGAGGTGGTTGGTATACGTAGTCACTCTCGAGTACTTGGTCACGAGGGAACTTTTTGAAGTCATCTGCTGCACGAGTAGCTTCAAGTTCACTTGCACCACGTAGAGATTCTACGCCACCAATGCCGCCTGGGTTATCCAGCTCAGCTTGAGCTTGAACTGCACCAGCTAGCAAAAGACCAGCTGATAGTAGGGCAGTAATCAGTTTTTTCATGGTTAATTTCTCCGCCTAAAGGCTAATTCTTTGAGTGGACTACTTCTTTCAAAAAGTGATGAAAAAAGTAGTCGCAATATTAAATACGTTAGATCTTGTATCTAGGTTCCAAAAGCAATTGGCGCTTAAGAAACCTTAGTGATCTTAACTGGACACTTCTTGTAATCCGTCTGCTTAGACAGAGGATCCGTTGCATCCAAGATCAACTTGTTGATCAGAATTCTTGCATCAAAGAATGGTACGAATACCAAGCCTTGTGGTGGACGGTTACGACCACGAGTTTCAACACGAACGCGTACTTCACCACGTTTGTTTTCGATAAGAACTTCATCACCACGGCGAAGGCCACGAGCTTTAGCGTCAGCAGGGTGGATGTAACAAAGTGCATCCGGTACTGCTTTGTAAAGTTCTGGTACACGACGAGTCATAGTACCTGTATGCCAGTGCTCAAGAACACGACCTGTACATAGCCACATATCGTATTCATCGTTTGGTACTTCTGGTGGCGCTTCGTATGGAGCGTTGATGATCAGCGCTTTACCATCTGGCTTACCGTAGAAGTCCCAATCAGAACCTTTCTTAGCGTATGGATCTGAACCTTCTTTAAAGCGCCATAGTGTTTCTTTACCGTCAACAACAGGCCAACGTAGACCACGAACTTGGTGGTAGCGATCGTATGGTGCTAAATCGTGACCGTGGCCGCGACCAAAGGCTGCGTATTCTTCGAATAGACCTTTTTGAACGTAGAAACCTTGAGCTTGTGCATCGTCGTTAAGCTCTTGAGCTTCAGACAGTGGGAATGCATCAACGTTGCCGTTTTTGTAAAGCACGTCGTACATGGTTTTACCACGGTACTCAGGCATTTTCGCAACAAGTTCTTCGCCCCAAACTTCTTCAATAGTGAAGCGCTTAGAGAACTCCATGATTTGCCATAGGTCAGACTTCGCGTCACCAACCGTTTTAACTTGTTGGTACCATGCTTGTGTACGACGTTCAGCGTTACCGTAAGCACCTTCTTTTTCGATCCACATTGCTGTTGGAAGGATAAGGTCAGCCGCTTGAGCTGTGGCCGTTGGGTACGGGTCAGAACATACAATGAAGTTGTCTGGGTTGCGGTAACCTGGCAGACGTTCAGTGTTGATGTTTGGACCAGCCTGCATGTTGTTGTTACACATTACCCAGTACGCATTGATCTTGCCGTCTTTAAGCATACGGTCTTGAACAACAGCGTGAGCACCTGGTTTAGCCGGGATAGTGCCTTCTGGAAGTTTCCAGATGTCTTCTGCGATCTTACGGTGTTTAGGGTTAGCAACCACCATATCAGCTGGTAGACGGTGAGAGAACGTACCCACTTCACGAGCTGTACCACACGCAGATGGTTGGCCAGTTAGTGAGAATGGGCTGTTACCTGGAGTAGAAATCTTACCTGTTAGAAGGTGGATGTTGTACACAAGGCTGTTCATCCAAACGCCACGAGTATGTTGGTTCATACCCATAGTCCAAAGTGACATTACTTTGATGTTTGGATCCGCGTATTGCTTAGCCAGCTTGATAAGGTCATCTTGAGATACACCTGACATTTCAGACGCTTTTTCAACGGTGTATTCAGCAACAGAAGCTTTGTAGTTCTCGAAGCTGATATCAGTCATTTTGCCTGAGTTAGGGTTCGCAGCGGCTTGTTGCAGAGGATCATCATCACGAAGGCCATAACCGATGTCTGTCGTTGCTTGTTTGAAGTTCGTGTGTTTGTTCACGAAATCCCAGTTAACGGCATCGTTTTGAATGATGTAGTTAGCAATGAAGTTAGCAATCGCTAGATCTGATTGAGGTTCGAAGATGTAACCCGTGTCTGCAAGCTCAAAAGAACGGTGGTAGTAAGTAGACAGTACGTTTACTTTAACGTGTGGGTGGCTTAGACGACGGTCTGTAATACGAGTCCATAGTACTGGGTGCATTTCTGCCATGTTTGAACCCCACAGAACGAATGCGTCTGCGTGTTCAAAGTCATCGTAACAACCCATTGGCTCATCGATACCGAAGGTACGCATGAATGCACCTACCGCAGAAGCCATACAGTGACGAGCGTTTGGATCGATGTTGTTTGAACGGAAGCCCGCTTTCATCATCTTAACGGCTGCGTAGCCTTCCATTACAGTCCACTGGCCTGAACCGAACATACCAACGCCTGTTGGACCGTTTTTCTTAAGAGCGGCTTTCCATTTCTCAGCCATGACGTCGAAAGCTTGGTCCCAAGATACTGGTGTAAAATCACCATCTTTGTGGAACTCGCCGTCTTTCATACGAAGAAGAGGCTGTTCAAGACGGTCTTTACCGTACATGATTTTTGAAAGGAAGTAGCCTTTAATACAGTTAAGGCCTTTGTTTACAGGTGCTTCTGGGTCGCCTTGAGTCGCAACCACTTTACCGTTTTGAGTACCAACTAGTACCGAACAGCCCGTACCACAAAAACGACAAGGCGCTTTATCCCACGTGATTTTTGTTTGATCAGAGCTAGCAATCAGGTTGGTTGCTGTTGCTGGCAGAGTTACACCTGCAACGGCTGCCGCTGATGCAGCTGCGTTTGCTTTCACAAACGCGCGTCTTGTCATTTTCATACTTCACCCTCAAGTTGAGAATTGTTGCTTCCAGTTTCTAAATCCGTTTCGTCGAGCTCAGTTTCGATTTGGTGATAAACCAAAGCTGTGCCTAAAACGTTCGTAATATTATTAATTTCTTCGATGGTGTCCGTTACAAAACCTTGGTTTTCGGTTTCTAGGACTACTATGATTTTGCCTTCAGGGCTGCTGCCGTAAATCTCTGCGTTATCGAATTTCTCGATTTGTGCTTTGATCTCGTCTAGATGCTCTGGGCTCACATGCACGACTAAACTTGATATATGCACTTCATTTAGTGCCATAAATTGCTCTCGTTATTTTTGTTTTATGCATTACTCACAAGAATAGCTGAAGTAGGGCAAACTGCTACGCAGGCTCCACAACCGTTACACTCATCTAACTCGATTTTTGGTAGAGCAACACTGCCTGCTCTAAGTTGAAATTGAATGGCCATAGGTTCACACATGTCACCACAGCTTCGGCATTCAACATTTTGTTGCGCTAAGCACTTATCAGAGATACTTGCTTTTGCTTGCCAAGGTGTTTCTTCCTTGGGTTTAAAAATTGGTTCAGGACAAACGTCAGCACATTGATAACAAAAAGTGCATTCGTCTTTTGAATAGTCGACAGTAGGAAAACCACCATCGCCTACAATGATTATCTTAGTCTCACAATTTTCGATACATTTACCGCAACGAGTGCAGTCATCTGTAAAGCTTTCTAGGCTGTTAATCCAAGGCAATCGAATCTGGCTTGAATCTACTTTTCGCCTAGAAAATAGGCGTCGTCTCGATAGGTCTACCACTAAATGCCTACTAATGTTGCTAAGATGTTGTAATTGTAGATCATTGTTTTGTTAATATCTTGTCATTTATCCTCACAAGTAGTGTAGTTTTAGAAATATTTGTATAAATACCCCTTAAGGGCTAAATAGGATCCTATATTGTCTTAGATCAATAAATTACGAAGCGTTTGGTCACATATTGAATGGAGCTCTGTTTTTTGATGTGTGACAATAGGTTTCGGACAGCCACTTATATACCTTCAGGATTTTGATTTTGCTTATTAAACCAGTTTCATCTGTAACGAGTACAATAGCTAAATCATTACTGTCCATACTGCTCCTTTCGGTTGCCACTACTGGTTTTGCTATCTTCACATTGGCGTCAAGTCTCAACGACGCAGAGGCGGTTAACGTGGCTGGCTCAATGCGTATGCAAAGCTATCGTTTAGCGCATGATATTCAAATAGAATCAGCTGATTATGATTCTCATATTCGTGAATTCGAAAGTTCTCTTTATTCCCCTTCAATGGCCAACTTGGTCAGTTGGGAAGTTCCTACAGACATCACCGAAGATTACTATTTAATTATTGGTCGTTGGCACGAACTTAAACAGGTATTAAGCAGCGAAGACCGAAAGCACTATCTCGTATTAGTTGAAAACTTCGTTGCTGAAATCGATGGCTTCGTTTTTAAGCTGCAAGAGTTCTCTGAAGATAAGCTGATAAAGTTGGCGTGGGCTGGTGGTATTGGCTTAGGGGGAATTCTCGTCATATCTCTTTTTGTTGTTCACTTTGTCCGTAAACAAGTTGTTAAGCCGTTACATGCACTCGTTGGCGCCAGTCAGCGAATCAAAAACAGTGATTTTGCAGTCGAGTTGAAGGTCACCAATAACAACGAACTGGGTATTTTGACCAAGACATTTAACTCAATGGCGAAAGACTTGGGTGCGCTCTATCGAAATCTTGAAGACGTTGTGGATGCTAAGACAATAGAGCTACAAAACGCTAACCAATCACTCCAGGCGTTGTATCACTCTTCACAAGAGCTGACCGTAACACGTATCGCCCCAGAGAATTTCCGAGCTATCCTGCAACACCTCGTGAGCTTAGAGGGCATCGAATCGCTAAGGCTAGAGATTGTAGACAACTCAGGTCGTTCACTGATTATGGATGAAGGGTACGATTCGAACTTAGATTATGAAAAATTTGAAATGAAGCTGGATGACAATGAGCTTATCTTGGGCTATTTATATTGTTCATATCATCATGGCCATTCAACCAGAACGCTGATTGAGAGTTTTATCCAACTCTTATCGCGAGCTATCTATTATAATCGTGCGCAAAAAAAAGCTGAGCAGCTTATTATTATGGAAGAGCGTGCAACAATTGCACGTGAACTGCATGATTCACTGGCTCAATCACTGTCGTATTTGAAAATCCAAGTGACATTGCTGAAGCGTGTGATTGGCAAACTGCCAGAGCAACAACACCGAGAGCAGTCGGAACAAATAGCGTCGGAGATCGGTAACGGTTTGGCTGATGCTTATACTCAGTTACGAGAGTTGCTCACAACCTTTAGGTTGACGATAAAAGAGGGCAACTTCGGAGAGGCTTTGAGCACCATGCTTGAAGAACTCAGCGAAAGAACAGAAGCGAAGATTAACCTAACCAATAATCTTTCATCGATTGAGCTTGATGCGCACAGTCAGGTTCACTTGCTTCAATTGATTCGTGAAGCAACAATAAACGCAATAAAACACGCCAATGCCGACTTGATAGATGTATGTTGTATCGATGAGGAAGGTGAAGTATTCGTCGTGATTAAAGATAATGGAGATGGCTTTGACCCAAGTAGTTCGAAGATGAACCACTACGGGATGAGCATTATGCAGGAGCGTGCGGCAAGACTGAATGGCGACTTAACGATTGAAGCGGCTCAAGGTGAAGGCTGTACAGTCATATTGAAATATAAAAGTTTGAAGGAAGTTAAAGTTGACGATTTGTAAAGTAATGCTGGTTGATGATCATCCATTGATGCGCAGAGGTATAAGCCAATTACTGAGCTTTGAAGATGAATTCGAAGTGATTGCAGAAGCAAGTAACGGTACTGAAGCGGTCGCTCTTGCCCATGAAGAAGAACCGGACCTGATCCTTTTGGATCTTAATATGAAAGGCATGTCTGGCCTTGACACGCTGAAGGCACTTCGTACTGATGGCTCAAGCGCTAACATCGTTATTCTAACGGTTTCTGACAGCCCAGCAGATATTGAAGCAATTGTAAAAGCGGGCGCTGATGGTTACTTGCTTAAAGACACTGAACCCGATGAACTCATCGAATTACTGAAACAAGCTCACCATGGCGACAAAGCCTACAGCAGTGTTGTATCTCGCTACTTAAATGATGCTGAGAGCCGCAACGATATCTTCGACCAACTGACCGAACGTGAAATGCAGATCCTTCAAGAAGTTGCAAAAGGTTACCGCAACAAACAGATCGCAGACCATCTGTTCATTTCTGAATCGACAGTTAAGGTACATATGAAGAGTTTGCTGAAAAAGCTACAAGTTCCTTCACGTACTGCAGCAACGGTTCTGTATCTAGAACGCTATGGTGACATGAAGTAGGGCTTGTTCCTTTGAAATAAAACTATTTCAAGCCGTACTGTTAGTTTCAAATGTTAGGGGCAAAAGCGTGAGATTTTAACGACAGTTCCTTGCGATAACTTCTAATTTAGCATCTAAATAGCCTCTAATGATTTTGAACACGTGACATTAAAAAAGGCGCTGAACTTATTAAGTTCAGCGCCTTTTTGTTAGGGCATTTTATATCCAAATAATCATATCTGTTTTACTGACAATTAAGCTGCCATTGGTACTAGAACAAGCGTACCGAAGATAACCGTGATGAGACCACAGATTACAGGGACAGAAGTACGTTTTACTACTTCAAATGGGCTGATCTTACCCATACCAGATGTCGCGACAATTACACCAGAGACTGGCGAGATGGTACGACCTAGGTTCGATGCTTGAAGCATTGGGATGATTAGGAATGCTGGGTTCAAGCCCATTTTCGCAGCCAGTGACGGAGCCAGTTCTACGAATGCATAGAAAGGTGCGTTACCAGAACCTGTCGCGATAGCCGCTGCAACCGTTAGACCTGTTAGGATAAGCATTAACGCGATGCCGCCAGCACCAGCTGACTCAGCAAGACCGATTAGGTTATCAATTGCACCGATAGACATTAGGCCTTGAGCAAATACGCCCGCCGCAACCAACAGCATTACCACGCCTTTGAATGCTTCAGCCATACCTTGGTAGCAAGAATCTAGGTCTTCTAATGTTTTCTCACCGTCGAACTTCTTCACAACGTAATCGATGAGAGCACCCACGAAGATAGAACCCACGACGATGGTGTAGATATCAAGTGAAAGGCCTGGAATCGTACGGCCGTTAAATAGGAATACACCGATGATAGGCAGGAATGGCAGTGCAGCGTAGAAAGCGGGAGCCGTTGTTTCAATGTCTGAAACGTCTACTTTTTCCATTGGTGTGTTTTCTTTCTTATCCAGATACTTGTTCCAGAAGAAAGCGGCCGCAGCCATCACGATGATTGCACAGATAGAAACAGGTAGTACCGTTTGAACGGCAAATACATCAAGAGACATGCCTGATTTTTCAGCTGCAATAACCACATCACCAGAGGTTGGTGAAAGAATGATTGCTGCAGGTGACGCACAAACTGCAACCGCTGCCGGGCGTGAAATACCCATTGCCGTCATCATTGGGAATAGGGTAGCCATCAACAACACACCAAGGCCTGTTGCAGAACTTACTGCTAGAGACATTAGACACGCTACGATGTAAGCCGCGACAAGAAGTACGTATGGAGATTTGATAGCAGCAAGCGGTTTAGAGAATTGTTTCACTACCACGTTGTTTGCGCCGATGTGCGTCATGTAAGAAGCAAAGCCACAAAGAAGCATGATTTGCATGCCTAGGCCGCCTCCACGGTACTGAAGCATGTACTTAACAAATTCTAGTGAGTCGGTAACCATGTTACCTGTTGAAGCGACCTTAGCTGGTAAGACTGTGTGACCAATAAGACCAGTAATAAGAAGTAGGGCAAGGCCAGCAGTTAGTAATACGCCTGCCGCTTTATAGCCTTTCACAATAAAGTAACCAACAGCGATAGTAATCACTAATCCGATCAAGAGCTCTAACATAGAAATCTCCACAAAGTTTAAAAAATATAAGAAAGTGTTTCAGAATATGACAATGAATGTACAGAAAACTGCACTGTGGCACGAGGCATAGTTGAGGTTGATATGATCTAAGACAAACATTTTTTTCGATGTTAATTGTGGTTGTAAATCGTGATTAACTACTGTTGTTTAGATGTTAATAAACAAATTTTGTAGCTCGTTAGAATATAACTTGGATCACTTTTGGTTGTTCTAGTTGCATATGGATGCGTTATTTTATAAATCTTGAGTGTTTTTTGTACTTTGGAAGGGAATGTGTAACGAAGTGGGTATTTATCGGAGTAAAGAGGTGAGAATCTTAGCTTTGACGATTACTTAGCTTTGACGCTTAACGCCTACTTATTTCCCTAAGTAAGCGTTAAAACACAAGCTAGCACTAAAGTATAATTAGGGTTAAAAATAGCGAGTGAGTTTAGTTCATATCAACGTCAGGAATGTCATTTGAATACGTTGACAGCTCAGAGCAGACTACCTTCTTACAAAAATGAATCATCCCATAGCGCGTCACCAGTAAAAACTCTTCTCTATTCAATGGAATGTAAGGCATCGCGTCAGAAGATAGGGTAGAACCTTCACTTATCATGACTTTTTCGTAAAACGATAACTCGCGATTCGGGATGATTTGCTGGTGTTGGTTCTCATCGAGTGAGATGTCGTGTTGAGTGACAGAGTAAGATCCCGATGAAGTAAAACCGACTTGCTTGGTCGACACGTATAATAGGTCATAACTGTCATTCTTCTTAAATTCGATGTTAATAGAAGACTGGTTATGAATAATATTATTGGACGGGTTAATAATCGATGCTGTATTTGCTAAATAATGCCCTTCAAGGTGTGACTTAGGAATAAAGGTAGAAAGCCAACCGATTAATACGCCAAGCAGTACCACAAAAATTGCTGTATTCTTTTTGTTATTCACAAGTCACTCCTTTAAATCCTGCTGGAAAGCTCAGAGATTTTCCTGAATTATCGATGATGATTTTTCGTTCCTTATATTCATAAAGCGTGACGTTGAATAACTCGTTAAAAGTGAATTCGTCGGATTCGATTTTACAAGAGATAAAATGCTGACCCACGAGCTCTTCGCCTAGGCTATTTCTATCTAAATAAGAAAATAAATAATGGGATAAACCTGCAGTCACCACAAATAATGCAACCAGCGCTAGTACACTGTTTGTTTTTATCGCTGCGGCCGTTTTCTCGGTTGTTGAATTTTCTGTCGCTATGCTATCTGTCGCTGTGTTGTCTTCAGGTTGTTTCATTTCTTGTTTGGGTTGTGATTGAATTTTACTCAGCGCGCGTTCTTTGTCTTGTGTCACTTGTCCTGCAAATCGGTAGCCTTTACCTCGCTCAGTGACGATGATCATCCCGCTCTTATCTTCTAATGCTTTTCGGCAAATCGAGATGGTCTGCATTAGGCTGCCATCTTCAACGTAGATACCTTTAGACACCCAAACTTGTTCAATCAGAACTTGGCGAGTGATCACCTCATTGGGTCTCGAGATAAAAAACTTAAGCAGCTCTGATTCATTAGAACCTATTGGGTAGGTACGGCCCGTCTTAAAGTGATGGATTTCACTCTCTTCTAAATTGATCTGTATATCATCATTGATAATAAATTCAGCAGACATCTGGGTTCTCATTGTTATAAGCGTTCTAACCTAAATATAACAAATATTACAACAAACATAAACTTACTGATTTCATTGTCTTTTATATTTAAGTGACTGAATTAATGTAAATTATTTACCTAATTATATTTCCTTATATACCTTTTTGAGGTTGTTTAATGCGGTTTCAGGTGCTTGCCGTTAGTAGCTATTGGATCATTAACGGGTGACGCTGATTTAGTGGGTGTGGGTTAACTGCTCAAATTTCTTACGTAGTTTTATCAACGTGTCATTCCAACTCTGTGTTGCCTTGCTCTCTACGAATAAAAGTCGATCTTACCTCCGACTCAATTGGCAACTCAAATAACGATAAATCGCATGACCACACCAGTTAAATGCGAAAGCTACGAAGGAGCTGTTTTGAAAGATTTCAATAAGCCATATATATGTGGACTAATTACGCTTGCCTTACTCGGCTGTCAGTCTGAAGACTCGACTCAAGAACCTGTTTCAGTTTTGGTTCCTTACAACATTAACGAACTACCAAAACCGAATGATGGGTATGGGTATGACGAAGACGGAACTATCTCGGGAATTGGAGAAGACGCTGTCGTAATGTCATCGGCTAACGATGCCTATTATCAAGATTACAACAATTCATACGCAGCATTAGACGGCTGGGGCCTTTGTGCAGAACCGATTTTAATTCCTCTGCAAAGTGTTAATTCCGATAAACGTTATCCATTAGATAACAACTCTTTATTAAATAATGTCGTGTTAATTGATGAGAGTGGGGAATTAGTTGCAACTCGCGTCGAAGCTGATGGTTCAAATATTAAGATTCAATGTGAAGCTAGTCTCAAACCTCATGAAATTTATTCAGTCGTTGTAACTGATGGTGTGAAAACAGAATTTGGAGAGTCGCTTCAAGCTGCGCAATCTTTCAATGACCTTTTATATTCAGGTGTTCCCCTTGAAAGTGAAAGAGATATTGAATTACAGAAACAAGTACTTAGTGCTATGGACGCATACTACAAGCACTTTCCTGAACAAGGTGTTCCTGTGTATGCCGCTCAGTTTACAACGCAGAGTGCTTATTCGACTTTAGATGCGATGAGAGATAACCATATTTCTGAAGGAACGACTTTCTCACGAGAGCTCATTTTAGTCGAAGATAAAACGACTAAATATGATCTTTATACTCAAAAATTGAAGCTTCCATTTTATTTACCTTTTACTGAAAGTCGTGAGGCTGAATGTAATTATGATCAATACGAGCCTAAAGCATCATGCCCACCGTTATATGAATGGATGAAAACAAGCTCTGGTGGCTTTCCTACTAAAGATGACCCACTTCCAATTGCCGTAGAGTCACAAATTATCAATGCTGATATCTACACCCCAGCTCGTTGGGATGGAATCGAGCAGCTACCGACGGTGGTTTTTGTTCATGGCGTTACAGCTGATAAGTCTGCCGCTTCGCTAATGGCAAAAGATTATACAACACAGGGCTTTGCGGTGGTGGCTATTGATATGCCTTATCATGGTGAGCGCATGAGATACGATTTAAATGGGCTTGAAATTAGTGCTAAGGCGAACAAATCTTTCTTCATCAATATCGACTCGCCTCTTGCTCTTCGCTCCAATTTACAACAGTCGGTTTCGGATTTTTTAGGTTTACGTTTTGCTTTGAATGGTCAGCCATGGGTTGATAAGAAAAACATTCACTTAGTCGGGCACTCCTTGGGTGGAATCATGTCTGTCATGGTGAGTGAATTCAGTCAAGACTCCCCTTTGTTTGGTTTTAAAACAGTTAACTTCGTCGTACCAGGACAGGGGCTCACCAATCTAACTTTAGCATCTCAAACTTTAGGGCCTGAGATGTCTGAGGGTGTTAAGAAATCCCCAGATGTACAGCGCAGTATTGCTGAGACAGTTGTTCCTGAAAGCTGCGTGACATATACGACCAATCAACAATGTATCTCGGCGTTGAACGAATTTGTCAGTTTATCTTCCGAAAATGCTCTTACGGTTAGCCAGTTAGAAAATGATATTTATGACCTTCTTGTGACTGGTTTAAAGCAGGGAGTTCAGGCTGCCATCGACAGCTCAGATCCTGCGAGTTTTACATCTCGTCAAGCCAACAACGAACAACCAACGTTATTGTTGGCGGCTGTAGGTGACTGCGGTGACTCATGTGATGTCGGCGTGGATTACATTCCAGACAGTGTCGTTCCCAACTCAGCTCCAGACAATATAAGAACGGGAACCGAGCCACTTATTAAGGCTTTGGGATTGGCCCCAATTACGGGCACGACAGGACAACCATTAACTACTACTGAAACTCGCGGGGTCATTCGAACGACCACGGGAGGACATGGTACTTACCTGTTCCCTTATGAAGGAACGATGGACGAATCAGGATTACCCGGGTTTCCAGATTCAGAAGAGCTTAATTTTGTTTGGGATGCGACCAATACTCAGCAGGTCGCCGTTGCCTCTATGGTAACAACAAAGGGTGCCTCAATCGAAATAGTGAACGAAGATCATATCGAAACAGAGGTGCCTCAAAATGAAGAATAAACTTTTATTGGGTACTGTAGTTGCTCTTGTTCCTTGCCTGACTAACGCGGCCGGTTTTCAACTTAATGCACAGTCCGCAACAGGGTTAGGTCGTGCATTCGCGGGTGATGCTGTGATAGCCGATAGCGCTGCGATTGTTGCTAAGAACAGTGCTGCGATGGCTTACATCGAGCAACCAACACTCTCTGTCGGCGCTATCTATATCGATAGTGGTATTGATGTGTCGAGTGTTAGCTACACACCAATGATTGGTGATACTGAAATGTTGGATGACCAATCATTAGACGCAGGGACATTAGTTCCAAACATTCATTATGTTCATCCTATCGAAGATTCAAAGTTCACATTAGGTGCGACGGTTCACTCCAACTTTGGTACCGATGTCGAATTTGATAACTCGTTCGAAGCCGATGAGTTTGGGGGCAAAACGGCGCTTTCCAGTATCAACGTTGGCTTTGCTGTTGCTTATGAGTTGTCTGAAAAAATCAACTTAGGTGTTGGGCTGGATGTTATCTACGGTGAGGGTGAGATCTACCGTCAGGGCTTGTTGAATGTAGATGCGGACGGTTTCGGTCTGGGTGCGAATGTTGGTGCGACTTACCAAGTCAACGAACATAACAAGTTCGGTATTAGTTACCGTTACAGCCCAGATATCGCAGTGGAAGGTGACATCACTAAAGCAGGCGTTTCTGCTGACAAAATGAATGTCCCGTTACCAGACACTCTAGAGTTTTCCGGTTGGCACCAACTCAACGATCAGTGGGCTTTTCACTACAGCCTGCAGTGGGTGAACTGGTCTGAATTTGACTCGCTAACATCTGACTCTTATGACGAATCGATCAAAGAGTATCAATGGAAAGATGCAGGGCATGTTTCTGTCGGTGGTACATACAGCATGTCAAAGGACATCGTTCTACGAGCGGGCTACATGTACGACATTTCACCGACCGATGAACTTACATCCTTGTCTATACCTGATGTAAACCGACACTGGCTCACATTTGGAGGGACATATAGCTTCACGGCTGCCAGCTCTGTGGACGTTGGAGTCGGATTTATCATCGGAGAATCACAAGATATTGACGAAAACCTGACGACGATTCCAGGAACGAGTTCCAATATAACTGCTGATGTGACTGCCGATGCTCTCTTGCTTGGTGTTCAATATCAGCATCGTTTTTAACTTTTACTTTGGAGTTCAGAACGTAAAAATTTAGGAATCATATAAAAATTGCAGGGCTCGACAGTGAGTTGAGCCCTTTTCTCATTATTAGCTGTTTTAGCATTATTTAAATAGCTGGAAGCTCATTAAGTAAGAAATAGCTGCTTAGAAAAACGTTTTAATTCAGACGAATTCAACGGTTATGGTTATTAAAAATGAAATTTACAAAGCTTAGTAAAACAATCTGTCTGGCACTGTTTGCCTTACATATCTCTCCATCGTTTGCCCAAGACTCGAACTTGATTCCTGTGACTATCGAAAAAGCGCACAAACAAGCATTCACTTCTTCAATCAACGAAGTTGGAAAAATCAGGGCAACGGACTCTGCTGCATTGACATTTAGTGCCTCCGAAAAAATTCTCAACATCCATTTCAAAGATGGAGATTCAGTTAAAAAAGGCGAACTCATCGCTCAATTGGACAATACCAAAGCGAAAGCCGATTTAGACAAAGCAAGAAGCTCGCTCGCGCTAGCAAAGTCGAAATTAAAGCGAGTACAAGAATTACTAAAGAAACAGCCTGACTCTATGTCTCAACAAGATGTGGAAGAACTGGGAGAGCAGGCGAATCTAGCAGCAGCGGATTACCGTCAGAAAGAAGCGCTGATGAATGACTATTTATTGGTAGCGCCATTTGATGGGCAGTTAACTAATTTTACCCACTCAGTGGGCAGTAAGATTGATAGCGCAACCGCGTTGGTGAGTTTGATCAAACTCGATCCTGTCGAAGTTCAGTATTCCATTGGACAGTCGGATTTAGGTAACGCGCAGCTTGGACAGAACGTTTCCATCCAAGTTGATGCTTTTGTCGATGAAGCCTTTTCTGGCGTAGTGGATTACATTGCCCCCGCGGTGGATGAGAGTTCAGGCCGTGTAGAAGTACACGCGCACGTAACCAACCCAGACCATCGTTTGGTTCCAGGTATGTTTGCCAAAGTAAGCCAAATGACGAGCGAAGACACAACGCAGATGGTGGTTTCCCAAAATTCCGTTCAAGCAAAAGATGCTGAGCGCTTTGTGTGGGTTGTGAATGGCGAAAAGATCGAACAACGCATTGTTGAATTGGGCGTAAATACTAACGACGGATACGTTGTTGTCGAGAAAGGCTTGAAACTGGGTGATAAGGTCGTAGTGACGGGACAACAGAACCTAAAGAAAGCGTCTCTAGTTAAGGTAATGAACCCTAATGCGGAGCAGAAAACCGTTGAGCTAATAACGGAACCGACAGGCAAAGAAAACACTCAGCAGACTGTTGAGCCTAAAGTAGAAAAGAGCGTAACAAAGGTGGATGAACAACATCCGGTAGAGCCTTCGGTTGATTGGACAGATGCATCGAAAGGTGTAGACGAAGCGATCAACGAAAACACCGAGCAAGCAGAGGCAAGCGCGACTGTTGAGCCGTTATCGAGCGAAACCCTAAGCCAGGAAACGTTAAGCAAGGAAATCCAAAGTAAGGAAACCCAGAGCAAGGAAGCCGTAACGAAGGAGAATCCGAATGAGGCTTCCTGAGATTTGTATTAAGCATCCAGTTTTTGCTTCAGTACTGAGTATCGCAATTGTTTTATTTGGCCTGCTGTCATTTCAGAAATTATCGATCCAATATTTCCCTGAACATAAAACACCGTCAGCGACCGTAACCGCGGCGATTAATGGTGCGAGCGCAGAGTTCATGTCACGTAACGTGGCCGACAAACTGATTACCGCTGCAACCGGTCTCGACAGTGTGAAAACCATGACGACGGACTGTCAGGAAGGTACGTGTAATCTAAAAATCATCTTTGAAGATGACATTGATGATGTCGAATACACCAGCTTGATGAACAACCTGCGCAGCAGTGTCGAAGCGATTGGCGATTTTCCACCAAGTATGACGGATAAGCCAACGGTAACGGATGACTCTTCTGACACCAGTATGCCCAGTAACATCATCACTTTTGTCAATACTGGCAAGATGTCGAAGCAAGATATGTACGACTACATTAGCCAACAGGTTGTGCCTCAGTTTAAGCATATACAAGGCGTTGGCGGTATTTGGGGACCGTACGGCGGCAGTGAAAAGGCGGTGCGTGTTTGGCTTCAACCCGATCGCATGATGGCGCTTAACATGAGTGCATCGGATGTAGTTGGTACATTAAGCTCATACAACGCGACATTTACCGCGGGTACTATCAAAGGTCAGGTGAGAGATTTCTCTATTAACCCGGTCAACCAAGTGACCAGTGTTGATGATGTGCGAGATTTGGTGATTCGTGTTGATAACGGCAAGATCATTCGTGTCGGCGATATTGCAGAAGTTAAAATGGGAGAAGAAAGCTTAACCCCGAGTATTCTTCGAGTCGATGACAACTTAGCAATGTCGATTCAGGTACTGCCACTGAAAAGTGAAAACCCAGTGACTGTTGCCAATAAGGTTAAGAAGCAAATAGACGTGATTCAGCCTCAGTTGCCAGAAGGCATTGAGATGAAGATGGTTTATAACCAAGCCGACTTCATTAAAACTGCGATTGATGAAGGTTTTATGACTTTAGTTGAGGCGATTGTTCTTGTTTCAGCCGTTGTCGTGTTGTTCCTTGGTTCAGTTCGTGTGGCGTCGATTCCTATTATCACGATCCCAGTCTGTGTGATTGGTGTGTTTGCAGTTATGCATGTGCTTGGGTTTAGTATCAACGTGCTGACTATCTTGGCCATCATTCTTGCGATTGGTTTGGTCGTCGATGATGCCATTGTTGTGGCTGAAAACTGTTACCGACATATCGAAGAGGGCGAAACCCCTTTTAATGCGGCAATCAAAGGGTGCCGAGAGATCGTCTTTCCTGTGATAGCGATGACGCTGACTTTAGCGGTCGTGTATCTCCCTATTGGTTTGATGTCGGGCTTAACCGCCGACCTATTTAGACAATTTGCTTTCACGTTAGCAGCAGCAGTGATCATCTCTGGGTTTGTGGCTTTAACGCTCTCACCCATGATGTGTGCTTACTTAATGAAGCCAGTTACAAAGCCGGCAAGGTGGTACAAAAAAGTTGATGCGAAGCTGAATGTTCTGTCTGACTTGTACACCAAGGAACTTAGCAAATGGTTTGAGCGTAAAACACTGATGAGTGGTATTGCCTTGGCATTGATTGCTCTATCTGCTTTGGCGGTTTGGACAATGCCTCAAGTGTTGCTTCCAACGGAAGATACTGGTTTTGTTGAGGTCACTTCAACGCCTCCTACAGGAGTCGGACGTCAGTATCACCTAGACAACAACGAGCAACTTAACAGTGTGTTCAAAGGTGATAATTCAGTAGAAGCGAATTTATCTTACATCGAAGGGACTCCGACCAATCACGTTTTATTGAAATCATGGGGCGAGCGTGACCAGTCAGCTGATGAGTTGGTGAACGAGTTTATCGCTAAAGCGCAAAGTTCGGTCTCTGCTTATGGCATGTCTTTCAAGGTTCGCTCGGCTGATAACTTGAACATTGCCACTAATATGATCCTAGAGTTAACGACGGTTAACCGTGATACCACCGTATTGTCGGAAACGGCGAATGAGGTGGTGGAGGCGCTTGAGAGTTATGAGGGCGTGACCAACATTAAAAATTCGATGTTGCGTGACCAATTGCGTTATGACTTGTCGATTGACCGCAATGCTATCGTATTGTCTGGTGTGGATTACAGTAATGTCACCAATGCGCTATCTACTTTCTTAGGATCAGTGAAGGCGGCAGATCTACAAGCGGATGATGGCTATACGTACCCAATTCAAGTTCAAGTAAATCTTAGTGATCTTGGCGATTTCAAGGTGCTCGATAAGCTGTATGTGGACTCACAGTCTGGCCAAAGGCTTCCTTTATCTCAGTTTGTATCGATTAAACAAGTGACATCAGAATCTAACTTTAAGACGTTTATGGGTAAAGACAGCGCTGAAATTACGGCTGACTTAATGCCCGGATACACAGCGAGCGATGTGAAAGCCTACATTGATGATACCGTTCCAAGCCTATTGAAACCTGCACAGAGCTACGAATTCAATGGAATTGTAAAAGACCTCGTTGATTCAACAGCCGGTGCACAGGTGTTGTTTGTATTGGCGTTAATTTTCATCTTCCTGATTCTGGCGGCGCAATTTGAAAGCTTTGTTGATCCAATGATCATTTTGCTAACGGTTCCGTTGTGTATCGTGGGTGCGATTCTGACGCTATCGATATTTGGCCAAAGCCTTAATATCTACTCAAAAATCGGCTTGCTGACTTTGGTAGGCTTAGTGACCAAACACGGTATTTTGCTGGTGGAATTTGCTAACGAGAAACGTAAATCGGGTGCAAGTGCTCAAGAGGCGGCGATCAGCAGTGCGCGTTCAAGATTGCGTCCTATCTTGATGACATCACTCACTATGATCCTCGGTTCATTGCCACTGGCACTAGCGGATGGTCCGGGTTCATTAGGCCGTATCAATATTGGTTTAGTGTTGGTCGGAGGTTTGACTGCCGGAACTTTCTTCTCGCTGTTCTTAGTGCCAGTGGCTTACGTCGGTATGGCGAACCTAAAACAGACGGACATATTAGCTTGCTTGAGAACGAAAGCAGCATAGCGATATACTTTAAGTTTAAGCTAGATACTTCAAGGCCCTCGTTGTGAGGGCCTTTTGCTATGGGGGTTTCTAGATTAAGCGAAATGAGCGGTGCGGACGGTTAGAAATCGTAGTTTAGATTCATTGAGCTGTAGATTTCGGCGTTGCTTTGGTCTGAGGCAACAGTTGTGTTGTAGATATATTCAGTATCAAAGGTTAGCGCTAAATTGCCCATCAGAATGTTCTTTAGATAGCCCTTAAGGTTGTAGTTGGTGTTCTCTTCACCGTAAGCCATGTTAGCGGTTGCACCCATAGAAAAAGTTTCTGTGAGCGTTAGCGAGCCATCAACACTGGCATTAACGATCAGTTCATAGTTCTCTTTGTTGGGGAACTCTTCATCGGAGGATTGTCGTTTACTGATTCGATAACCCGGGCCCGCCGATCCTTGAAGCTTAATTCTTTCGGTATCGTAAAAGTGACGACCTAGTCCGGTAGCTGCAATGAACTGCTTACGATAGGTACCAAAGTGGTCGTGTTCAAAACGTGTTGTCGCAACCAAATAGGTGACTTCGTTTAAGTCATAGCTGATGCCATAGTTGGTGGTATAACGATTAGTACCATCTTCATCATTTTCAGCATCGGTATAGTAGGTGTCGAACTGAACTCGCTGCCCCCAGTTTTCTTTCTTGTAGCCAACGGATATCCCAGAATTGATAGACAAGGATGAACTGGTGTTTTGCGAGTAGATAAACCCAAGCTTAGTCAGGGTTGTAAAAGGAGATTCTTCAGCTTCTTCTTTTAACTCAGAACCTTCGCTTAATACGACGTCGCCTTCGAGTACCACTTCATCAACCTCTTCGGCAAATACGGGCATAGAGATAGCGATTAGAACTATAGGTAGCTTTGCTAGGGAACGTGTGTATGAAACTGTGCTTGTTAATGGGCGCGTTGTTTGTGAGATAGTGTGTGTTGACATAATGGTTTGGTTTATAAGGTGATTGAACACGACCAACCAAGAGTTAGTCGTGATGAGCAGTCAATGATTGAACCGTAAGGTCGAGTGAGTTACGACGCGATAGGCAAAGGCGAAAAGATCGTTTTGATCGCTGAAAACCCGTTACCTCGATGAGGATTGAAGTCTTCAATGTGAACGAAAAATTCAAGTATCTCAGAGGGTTTATCATCTTCGACTAATAGGAACTCGAGTAATCCCTGTTCGACATGGCATGAAACAATGGTCTCACTCGAATAGTCAGCTAAAACCTGTTCAACATTGATTAAGACGCTCGTCTCAGGCAAGACGTTGAAAGCATCTTGCGCGCATTTAAGAATACAGCTACACACATACTCACGATATAAGGTGTTGCTGTCTGAAAGGGATAAGGTTTCTAACTTTACTTCGCCTTGGCACAATACCTTTTTTTCTTTTGGGATCACGTTGTGCTTATTAACCTGAATATTGACTTCTAACAGGTGCCCATTCTTATAGGTATTAAAGTTATGGTTTATCAGCTTGGTGTCGACTACCGCGGCGTTTATAGGGTTCTGTTGCGCTTCTGAAAGGGCAGAAAGCTTGGCGCCACTATCGTTGTTTAAAATGCCTTTCGACAACTGATTACCTTTGGCCCAGTAGCTGTAGTGTTGAACCCAACTTACAAACTCAGTTTTGTATTGTTCGATGTCTTTCTCGGCGGCACGCTCAATATTGTTGGTCAGTGTGTACAACTTCGACTTGCTGCCCAACAGCATATCTAGCCAGTTAGGCTTGTACTCATCGAGTGCTTCCATGGCTTTGACTTTATGATCGAATCGGACCGTTGGCATTGCCGGCGCAGGTTCCATCGCAATCGACTCCCAATTCATTTTTGGGGTCGGAATGGTATGCACGGATTGGATTAAGTGGAGGTGTTGATTGAATAAGCTCACTTCGCTTACAGCGTCCTCAAGTTGTTTGGTATTCATCTACATTCCTGTCGACTGTTGTTTTTGTCATTTGGCGCTTAGTTTATGTTCAAAGTGCGCGAACAGTATTTAAATGAACGTGAATGATCTTTCGTGAGGTTGCTTGACATTGGTTTAGGAATATTTTGGGGAGAAAGTTAGGTTTATGATTGAGATAACAGCATAGAAACACAGAGAACAGGCGCTCTCTGTGTTGGTCATATTACGACTATAGAAACTCGCTGATGAGTATTATCTTTGGCGTCTTGCGACCAAAGTAAATCGGTAATCGTTAGACGTGAAGTAGTTACGGCTGTATTCAAACACCGTATTATTGGCAAGGTAACCACGAGTGCGCTTTTCAATAATCGGTTGAGCAGGGTTTGTCACTTATATCAGTGCTGCATTGGCTAGTTAGGCTATGTGCGTCATTTTATTAAGCACGAAGGTTTCAATACAACCTTCAGTCGCAGCTACATACTCTGCAATGTGTTGGCTCGCTAAGTGTTTCTCTAGATGAACTTCCGACTCCCAGTTCTCATGAAATACAAAATGAGCTGGGTTACTGTTATCTTGGTGCAGGTCGTAATTTATACAACCATCTTCAACACGGGTTTTGTCGATCAATTTAATCATCTCTGATTTAACTAACTCAATCTTATCTTCTTTAGATACGATTGTTGCAATAATAGTCAGCTTGCTCATTCTTTATTCCTCAGTGTTCCACTCGGTAAGTGTAATTAATATAAGCAGTTGAATGAGAGGGGTAAAGATTGGCTAGATCCAATTACTATGGATACTTTAATCCATAATTAAAGCCAGTCTCTTTAATAAAAAATGCCCGACTATAATAGTCGGACATGGATGATAGAGTTTATTCGAAAGTATTAGTTGTTGATTTCTGCTTTAATCCAAACCATACGGTGGTCAGAAGATATGTCCTTACCGTTTCCGTAATTACCTACACGTTCGTCATTCATTAATAGACGGCCGTCTTCGAACGTTGCTGGCCAGTAAATACCAGAGTCTGAAATCGTTAGGTTTTCTGATGGTACAACATGATCAAGGCGTAGTCCGCTCGTGCTGGTCACTTGACCAGGGTATGGAGTATCCCAGTTTGCTTCTTTACATTCGCCAAGAGCTAGACATTCTGGGCCACCAAGGCTGGCAGGTGCTAATGGACCGAACGTCGCTAACCGATTAACTTTGTCGTGGTCCATCAGTGCATTGATTGCTGTCAAATCACCATCACCTTTAAGAGGGTCAGCGTTAAGGTCGCCCATAACAACGAATTTAGCGTCTGTACTTAATCCGCCAGTCACGCCTTTATCGTCGTACATGTAGCTTTGACCATCGATGTAATCGACCCAGAAATTAACTTCATCTGCATTTTGAACCTTGTTCTTACCCGTGTCGAAAATAGGTGGCGTTGGGTGAGACATAAGTAGGTGAATCGTCTCTGAGGTACCGTCTTCTTGAGGGATTAGGATTGGTGCATCAACGTGGTTTTTAGAAGAAAGGCGAACTTCTGCCCACTCTTCAGCAGTATACCAGTCGTCACCACACTCCATGCCATCTGGGATAGGGTTCCAAGAATCGTTACAGTTGGTGATAGTTGGCATGGTAGCCGAAGGCATATCGCTCCATTTGAACTTTTGGAAAGTACGAATGTTGTCGTGATCAATTTCATACATAGACATTAGAGCGAACGCATATTGTCCGTGGTAGGTACCAAAGCCCCATGCATCGCCTGGTAGTTGCCCCGGATTACCGTCATTATCTAGGTCAAAACCAAATTCGTTTAAAAGGCCAGTGTTGGTCGCGAAGTTGGCAAAGTACTGGAATACGATTGGATCTAACTGAGTGCCGTCTTGATCAAAGCTATTTGAATTTTGAGATACAGATAGGTAGTTCAAGCGGAAACCGATAAGAGCATCGTTATTTTCAGCGGTACCATCGTTGTTAAACTCCGCCATCATGATTACTTCTGGGCGTTCAGTCTGGATGATTGCAGCTACGTTACGAATCTGGATTACTTTAAGAGCGGTGGCTTTGGCTTCTTCAGACAAAGTATCATTTTCCCAGCCTTCAACCAATGCGTCTTGCTCTGGCTTAGTCAGTTTCATTTCAGCTACAAGATCTTCGTAGGTATAACGGTCAAAAGACAGGTTGAATACGGCGATTTTAGCTTCTGTAGAAGATGGTACGGTTGGTTCTTGAGGGTAGTAGTTATTAGTTGTTTCGTCACCGCAGCCGAATAAAAGGGTAGTAGAGATTGCTAGCGCTAGTGATGTTTTTAACATTTTCATAAAATGATTCGCTTTTGTAGTCCGTGGAATAGGAGGGCGCGCATTTTATGTTACAAAATGAAATCCTGTAAGTGACTCTTGTCACAGTTGGTAATGTAAGAAAACGTTTTCTTACACTGTATGTGTGATATTTGACATTGGTCCATTTTTGATTAGAGTTTTTACTCAACCCAAATCGCCAATAGGGTCATAAAAACCAGAAAGCGCCGAGACAGTTTGAGCCTAGGCGCTTGATAAAAAAGAATATGTTATTAAAAGGTTAAGCGTACTGTTCCACTGTCATAGCCCAATTTTTCTTCTGCTGTTCAAAATTCATTTTGATTTGTTGGTAACGAACCTTAAGTACTGAGTGTTCGTACTTTTTCACAACATCTTCGCGTTTACTTTCAATTAGCTGCTTTTTGACTTCGTAGTATTCGTTCATGTTTGATACAAGTGCATCGAATTCTTGTTGAAGCTTTTCCGCGATTTGTTGCTTATCGGCACGGTGCATGATTTTTTGCTGCGTGCGCTTTAATAACATTGATGCTTCGGCTTTTTCGATGCGAGCTTGAGGCGTTTTCTTAAGCTTGCTTGCTAAGCCCATTAAAGAAGCACTCTTAATCAACCATTTAGTTGGATCGTATTGCCACCAGTAGATGCCGTTACGGTAGTCGTTCTCAAAGATGTGGTGGAAGTTGTGGTAGCCTTCGCCAAAAGTGAGTACCGCTAGCACACCGTTGTCACGCGCTGTGTTTTTGTCGGTAAAAGGTTGGCTGCCCCAGATGTGAGCAAGAGAATTAATGAAGAAAGTTGTGTGGTGGTTAAGTACCAAACGAACAGCGCCCACAATTAACAACATGCCAAGTACGTCTCCGTAAATTACACCTAATACGATTGGAACACCGAAGTTCATAAGCAATGCTAATGAAACGTAGTGCTTGTGCTGCCACATAAGAATCTTATCTTTCTTCAGGTCGCGACAATTTTCGTAATCTGTGTACATTGCAGTATTGTAATTACGAATCATCCAGCCGATGTGCGAATACCAAAAGCCACGTTTTGCTGAGTATGGGTCTTTGTCGTTGTTATCGACATGCTTGTGGTGCACACGGTGATCAGAAGACCAGTGTAGCGCGCTGTTTTGTAGAGCAAATGCGCCACCTAATGCAAATAGAAATCTTAGGCTTGAATGCGCTTCAAATGCTTTGTGTGACCATAAGCGGTGATAACCCGTCGTGATAGAAAGATTACAGAACGTAAAACAGATCGCTAGCCATATCCAGTGCTCCATACCATAGCCAAAAAAGTAGCCATAAACGGGAGCCGCGACAACAGCTAACAGCATGCTAAAAGAGAATACAAAAATATTGAGCCAGATTAGTGGTGGCTTTTTTGTTGATGGTTTATCGGCACTATTCATTAGTAAATTTCCATTGAGCTTACATCTGTTCGCTAGAATATCAGCGTACACGTGTAAGTCAATATTGAAAGTGTAAACGTGTATTAGTATGTTTTGCTTAAATATTGTATAAAGGTAGTGTGAAATGTAGTAGCAAGTCATAAATGGAAGTACTAAGGGCTAATAAATGGAAATTAAGGTAGCTGAATATAAAGATTATGAGCGGATTGCCCAATTACACGCGGATAGCTGGAAGCTATATTACCGTGGCATTCTTGCTGATGATTACCTAGAAAATGATGTTCTGGAGGACAGATCTGTTATTTGGCAGACTCGTTTGATTAATCCTCCTTTCAACCAACATGTTTTATTGCTTGAAGAAGGCGGTTTACTGGTTGGTTTCGTCTGCGCGTTTGGTAATCACAACTTTGAACGTGGCACGTTCATTGATGCGTTACACGTAGACAATAATTACCACGGTCGTGGTGTTGGCAAGCGTCTATTGTCTGAATTATCAAAGTGGTTGCAGCAATACTATTCTGATTCGGGGCTTTACCTAGAGGTGATGTCTGAGAACCACCAAGCGATTGCTTTTTATCAGGCAATTGGTGGCAAAGAAGAACTAGAGCAAGTTTGGAACGCACCATGTGGCAGCCAAGTGAATGAAAAAGTGATTTCTTGGAGCTCTCCCGTTGAACTTGAACAGAAAACAGCGAGCGTTGTGTATTCTTAGTAGCTTCTTATTTAAGTAACTATATACTGAAGTCACTTTAAAGCCGAAGAACGAAGACAAAAGCCCCGAGCATTCAATTGTTCGGGGCTTTTTTGATTGGATTAATGGTCGTTATAATGAATCGCTAACGCGCGTGAAATACTGTGTGATTAATCACTCCATGTGATCTTATTTCTACCGCTTTTCTTCGAAATGTAGAGTGCTTGATCGGCATCGTCGATAAGTTGTTCGACAGAGCCGAGAGCCTGTGACGCATGTTTCACACCGATTGAAATCGTTACTTCTAACCGAAGGAGAGAAGGAGATCCTAATAGGGAGTTAACTAGCGATTCAATTGAAGCCTCAGTTTCTCCTTGGACCATCACTAAAAACTCTTCACCGCCGTATCGAAAGCAGTTACTGCTGGTTGGTAGCCTTTTTTGAATCTCATCGGCCAGTTCTTTGATCACCATATCACCCATTTGGTGGCCGTAGGTGTCGTTAATCGATTTGAAATGATCAATATCTATCATGATCGATGTTATGGATAACTGACGGTCTATGCTTGGTTCGATCACCTGATGAAGATAAAGGCGGTTGTAGCAACCCGTTAGCGCATCTTGATAAGAAAGGGCTTCAAACATATTAGATTGCTTGCGGAGTTGTATTGCTTGTTTACGCAGTTGTTCGGATTGAGCAAAACGTTTGTGTACTTCTAAGTCTCGCCTTATACAGGCCGCTGAGATTAGGATGTAAGCTGAAATATAAACGGAAATTGTTTCGATCTCATGCTTTGGCTCTGCCTCATAAAGTATTGGAGCAAGGCCGATGAGATAAGCCAAAAACATAAACGACAGAGTAGTGATGCTGTATTTAGCAGACAGTCTTGAAAAGGTTCCGATGTAGATCATTACGAGAATGATGCCACCTTGGTAATCGAAATTGTTCAACTCAATAGCGAGTCGACCTACATAGACCAAGAAAAGCGAGCTAATTACAAGGAAGGTACTTTCTACGAGTTCTAAAACGTTGGGTTTATTTGTAATGCAGTATCTGGCGACGGCCATCATCAATAGAAAAAGTATGACTCGGAAAATGATAGGGGTTACGCACTCTGTACCAAAGTGGATGTAGTCGGTAACAATGAAAGCACAGAATATTGAGATTGGAATGTAGATGAAATTTATATACGGCAAATAAATTTCATTATCGAAATAGGTTTTAAATCTTTGATTCTTGAACCCAGAATAAGAGCGCATTGAGAAACTAACCGAGATTGATACACAATAATTTGCGTAGTATGTCACAGTCTTTGGGATTGTAAATGACCGTTTCTATAGATTTGTCAGTATGTTAGCTAGATCAACAAACGGTAGAACGCAATATTCACGCCCTATTATCGATAGAGCGTGAATATATTAGAGGTTGGTGTAAGACTGGTTAACAGAAACTAATGCAGATTAACAAAAACTAATAGCGATTAGCGCTTGTTCTTCAAGTAACGTTTACGGCGCTCTTCTTTCTTCTTAATCTGTTGCTCAGCTTTCAGCGCAGCCGCTTCTTCTACTTCAACCAATTCTTTGGTAATCATCTCTGGTAGTTCTAGCGTTACTTTACCTAAAGTACCGTTGCGAAGTTCGTGAAGTAGGATTTCCGAACACTTGTGAATGTCTATATGACCACCTGCACGAAGTGCACCGCGCTTACGACCAATTGCTTCCATCAATTCGATGTCAGACTCTGGCAGCTCTTCAATTTGGTAGCGTTCTTGTAAAAGGTGAGGGTACTGCTTCGCTAAGTACTCGACTGTGTAGAATGCCACTTCGTCGTATTCCATTGCTGTATCTTTTACCGCACCAGTCGCAGCTAAACGGAAGCCGCTGTGTGGGTTTTCTACTTTAGGCCAAAGGATCCCAGGAGTATCTGAAAGGATCACGCCGTTTTGCAGGTTGATGCGTTGTTGACGACGAGTTACAGCAGGTTGGTTACCCGTTACCGCAATCGTACGTCCAGCCAAACAGTTGATGATGGTCGATTTACCCACGTTAGGGATGCCCATAATCATCGTGCGAATGTTCTTACCCATTTGTTCACGGTGCGGTGCTAATTTACGTACCAGCTCCATCACGTGGTTAACTTCTTCTTTTACGCTAGTAGTAATCGCAATCGCTTTAACGCCTTGCTCTTTCTCGAAGTGCTCAATCCAACGCTCAGTGAGCTCAGGATCGGCAAGGTCGCGCTTGTTCAACACTTTTACACAAGGCTTATCGCCGCGCAGTGAAGAGATCATTGGGTTTTCACTACTGAACGGGATACGAGCGTCCAGTACTTCGATGATCACATCAACCTGTGGGATAACTTCTTCGATTTCTTTGCGGGCTTTATGCATGTGACCCGGAAACCATTGAATAGACATAGAGATAAACCTTGATAAATATATTTGCTGCACATTGTAAGGGTTCGCTAGGGCGTGTAAAGCGCTATGTTGTACCTGAAGCTATGTCTTTACGGTGTTATCTAGGGGCTGTGGCTGTCACATGACTAGATATGGCAGGAGTTTCCCAGCCATTTAACAACACCTAGTAACAATGGATGAGATTGTACGAACGACTGAAAGTTGATTTTTGACGGGTTATTTCCTAGTTCGTGACTCTAAGAAATAGGTCATAAATACCATGTATAGCAAGACTAAAAATAGCTGGAAAATACGAACGTAAAACTTGTCATCCAACGCGCCGCTGCTTATTGATGTTCCCATAAGTACATTGAATCCGGTAAAGGCCGTAATATATATAGGCGCCTTTTGTGGAACGGTATAAATCTTTATTCCGAAAAGCGCAATGACACTGAGTACAACCATCATATATACATACATATTAGGTGCTAAAGATATGATGAGAAAAGTGACGAATGAAATCAGGCCTGCGAGGATGTTACTTACTGTGAAAAATAACGCGGTCTTACCGGACGTTTCGCTGCTTGCCATTAACGATAATAACATTACAAATGCAACGGTAAGCAGTATCTGTGAAAGTTGAAAATAGAAGTAAAAGCATACGAGTGGAAATGAAATCACCCATGCGCGTATAGCGGCTGTCCATCGCATTTCTTTGGTAAGTGGAGATACGGGAAAGCCAACAAAGTCCGTCTTCTCTTCTTCGGGAAAATAAACGTGTGAAAGGGCATACAAAGCGACGGCCAAAGTGCCTGAAAACGCAAAACCGATTCCTACATTCAGCGCGGATGCTTGATCGATTATCGTTATAGATGGAAGTAATATCAGTTCGATCATTAAGAATGTTGCGAACATGACCCATTTAGGGTCGGTAAATAAATAGTATGCCCAAAGCATCCCGAGTGTGAGTATAGAAAGAAAGGCAATTTTATACTCAGGTAGCCCCGTTGATACTACGAATCCAATTACAGCGGTGGATAGAAGCGCATAGGCCAACTGTTTGACATGGAGAATATGAAATTGAGGTTTACCAGTGATAAATTTTGCGGTCAGAAGTGGCGTACAAAAAGCTAATGGCCAGTTAAACCATAGTGCAAGGAATGTTGCCAAGCCGACTGTCGTGACGTAGCGAAAAATCCTACGCTCTTGTGCTTGTTCTATTTTATCGAACATAAGAGAACAAGCTCACTACGTTAATCCAGAATTTTCCAAGTAGGTTGAATAGAGTGTTTTCGCCAGTATAAACGATGACATCTGCTTGGCCTCCAATTCGCATTGATTGGATCGCTGATGGTTCGTTTATTTTGATCGTAACTGGAATACGTTGTGTGTCTCTTAACCATCCATTTTGGTTTTGTACACTCGCAAGGTCGCCAAGTTGTTCGTTTTTACCCCATGTGACTCCCAGGTCGATTGAAGAAACTGTGCCTTTGAACGTAGTGCCTGGAGCAAGATCTAATGCGATTTCAACATCATCGCCTGGCTTTATGTTACCGAGACTATTCTCTCGAAAATAAGCTTCAAGCCATAAATTGTCGCTTTCGACGAAGGTGACTAATGGAGAGCCTGAAGAAGCGTATGAACCTTCTGATAAATTCAAGTTGGTTACCGCACCATCTGAAGGCGCTGATAGGGTTGTGCGCGATAAGTCTAATTGGGCTTTTTGTAATTCAAGTAGTGCTGATTGTATTTGTGCATTTTCCTCTCCCTCTGAACCCACTTGAGCTTTAGCTTTTTCTAGATTAGCGTGAGCGTTCATGACCTCAGCATTAGCTTTATCAATCGTGGCACGTGTTGTATCTGCATCTGACTTTGATACAACCCCTTTGTCTGCCATCGCTAATACTCGTTGACCCTGACGCCGAGCATTTTGTTGTGCAACTAACGATGTCGTGAGTTGTGCTTGAGCGGAAATAATACTGGCCATTTGCGCCCCAACTTGCTGTCCGGCTATCTTCAATTTTGCTTCTGCTTGTTTAACGGCTATCTCATAGTCGGTAGAGACAATTTTGAGCAACACGTCATTTTTCTCTACTTTAGTGTTTGCTGTAATATTAATTTGTTCTATTAAACCTGATACTTGTGGTTTTAAGGAAATGACGTTGCCTTCAACTCTAACGTTGTCGGTAGTTGGAATAATCCTGTCTGAAACTACAGCGATACCAATAGAAAGTATGGTGAATGCCAACAGACTGTTTGTCGCTATTTTTACTTTATTGATTGGTTTCTTTTTTTGCGTTTCAGTGCCGATTTTTTTTATTTCTGACATGTGAGGCTCTCAATTTAAGATTCTGATATGTAGGGAGTTAGGTGTTCTACTCCCATCAATGAACCATCACGTTATTAATGAGAGAGTGAACCATTTTTAAGATAAAAATAAGATCAAATATCTTGATTTAATGGCCATGTCGTGACATTGGTTTTTTTATTTTCGTGATGAAATTGAAACATATGCTAGGCAGAGTCAAATCGGTATTAATTAAATTGGTTATTTTTGATGTGTCACCAAATGGCAAGCATGACGTTAGATGAATGATTAACATGGATTTTGAACATCAATTGCAGCCAATTAAGAGGTTCGAGAACTGCAATTGAAACAAGATTAACGTTAAAGGGTACTGGATATGAAACTGATAAAGATTCTCGCATTCTCTATGATTGTGTTGACTTCCAACGCGTATGCAATCACAGATGCCAGTAAGATTGGCGCAAACTCAGGTGCTATGAATTACTGCTACGATAACTTTTCTGACCCTAGCCAAAATTCGAAATATAAAATTCTCAAACTGAAAACCTATGAAAAGTACCGAGATCTACTTAGTGATGAACGTGCAAGAGCGTTATTAATGAAAAGGGCTGCAGAAGGTGGCGATTATTTAGGAGACCCTCTGGATAAGAGTCGATGCAATAGCCTACGAAAGGTGCTTTATATTAAATATAACTAAATAGTATGAATCTAACCCCTTATTTGATTTGCCAAGTAAGGGGTTTTCTAATTCTTAGGCACGACTGTCAACATATCAAACGAGAAACATCTAATTATAAAGAAGGTCCTAACGTATGGCGTTACCGAATAGAGGAGTACCACTTGTTCGCACAGATTGTGTTCATGACCTGGCTGAACTCTTTAGTGAAAGAGATATTAATGTTTATTCTTTGATTACTGGTGTTAAAGCACCGGTTGACATACAAAGATGTGAATTCCCGTTTATACCTGAGACTGTTTTACTCAACATAATCAGAATGTTTGGTGAAAGTGTTTCGTTGGACACATTTGTGACTCGTGTTTGGTTAATGTGTAAGAACACCTATATACCGGGCGTGATTGCTCAGTTGGTTAAAGCAAGGGAGGGCACTGTAAAAGAAGCGCTAGAAGAATTCTGTGAAATCATTCGATATTACTCAAGCGGAGTTAAAATATCGTTAAAGCTCCATAATGATTGTTACTGGTTAGTTCGCGAAAAAGAGGGTGCGACACAAGACTGGTTTAAGTACGCGGAAATATTCTCGTTCATTTTCCTGGATGAGTTGATAACAGCTTTGACAAAACACAACAGCAAAGAAAAGTATGTGACAATTGTCAGCCCACATACGGAGTGCTTTTTTGAATGCTCACAGTTAGCACATGTTCAGTTTTTTACACTCCGCTCAGTCACAGGTATTCGTCTAAATAACAAAATTTTGAGTCAAAAAGTTAACTTAATAAAAAATTCAGGAAGAGAGGTCATAGATCGAGAAAGTATACCTAGTGATTTTTTGTGCTCATTCAAACATGCCATGCAACCATATTTGTCGATGGGAAAGTTACCCATATCAACGGCTGCGAACATACTGGGAATGAGTCCTAGGACTATCCAGAGGCGCTTATTCGGCGCAAGTGTAACTTATCGCGAAGTATTGGATGATCTTATTCTAAATGAAGTTCAGGTTCGGCTGAAGTACTCGGACGACTCAATAACGTCAATAGCAACCAATATCGGGTATGGTGAATCTGCTAACTTCACTCGTTTCTTTAAACGCAAAACAGGGTTTACTCCTTCACAGTTCCGCAGCCAACATCAAGGTTTATAGTTTTCTGTCAGTGAGGGGTAATTATATGATTGACTCAAAACTCTATACATTGATTAGAAAAGTTCGTCTTTGGTTTCTCGTTTTTGTGCTGGATATATGAACTTTATTAAATCGCATTCCCGTGGCGCGATATGACAATTCCTAAACGCTCTGATCCAATAACATGATTGGGTAGACAACAAATAGAGGAATCATCATGTCACACCGTTTTAATGAATATCGCTTACCACTTGAAAGCTCTCTCAAACATGCAGTTTCTTACCTAGAATCTTTAGCAGATAGACCGGTAGACAAAGGTACAACCTCACAAGCGTTACGTGAAGCTATCGGCGGGGATTTACCATTGCGACCAACAGACCCATCACAAGTGATTAATGACATGGTAAAGAATGTCGATGCTGGTTTAATGGCATCTGGTGGTGCACGTTTCTTTGGGTACGCGATTGGCAGTTCATTTCCCGCTTCACTAGCAGCCGATTGGCTCGTGAGTGCTTGGGACCAAAATGTGCCTTATTACGTTTCTAGCCCTGCTATGTCTGTTGTTGAAGAAACAGCTGCAGAGTGGATGGTTGAGCTACTAGGTTTAAATAAAGGTACGGCGGTAGGTTTCACTTCTGGTGCTCAAGAAGCGATTTACACCGGTTTGATTACTGCCCGCAATACACTGCTTGAACGCGCTGGTTGGGATGTGGTGACAAAAGGCTTGTTTGGAGCTCCTCGTATTAGCGTTGTTGTCAGTGATCAAATTCATTCAACGATCAAGCGCGCGCTATCCATGATTGGCATTGGTCTTGAAACGATTGTCAAAGTACCAACCGACGATAACTTACGTATTATCCCAGATAACTTAAAAGAAATTATTTCAGGCTTAGAAGGCCCAACGCTTGTTTGCGCTCAAGCTGGCTGTATTGATTCCGGTGCTTTCGACCCATTTAATGAATTGGCTGATGCTGTCGAGAACCACGGCAACGCGTGGCTTCACGTAGATGGTGCAATTGGTTTATGGGCTGCCGCAAGTGATAAACAAAAGTACTTATTAGCAGGTATTGAACGCGCAGATTCTATTGATACTGACGGGCATAAATGGTTCAACATGCCGTATGACAGTGGAATGATCATCGTAAAAGATGCAGCGGCACTATCTAAAGCGATGGGCGGTAGTAACATGGGTGACTACCTTAATGATGCAATGGAAAAACCAGATCGAAATGCGATTAATTTTGGTATTTCTGCATCAAGAAGAGCACGTGGAGTTCCTGTGTATGCAGCGTTCAAATCATTAGGCAAAGAAGGGATTGTTGAACACATTGATCGTTGTACTGAGTTAGCTCAGCGTATGGCGAATAAGCTTTCATCCGTGCAAGGTATTACGATTTTGAATGATGTTATTTCTAATCGTTTCTCAGCACAATTTGGTGAAGGCGATGACACTTACCGCAATGAACTAACAGATCGAGTAGTTCACCGTTTACAGGAAGAGGGAACATTATATCCATCAACTTCGGGTTACAAAGGCTTGAAGACGATGCTGTTCTCTGTTCTGAGCTGCCATACTTCGACTGAAGACATCGACCTATCTGCTGAGAAGATTGTTGAAGCATACCTGACGGAGAAAGAATTTATGGATAATGCAGCCTCTTAATTCATCCCTCAGAGAGTAAGTCCCAATTGAATATTGGGACTTTTTACTAATTTCCATCTAATACATGAGTTATGGAACCACTATCTTGAGATGAATAAAAAGCTGCTATATCTCTCAAGTCTTGATCATCGAGCTTACTGAGCTGAACTCGCATCATTTCTGCGTAGTCGCCTTGTCTATTTCCGCTTTGGTATGCTTTCATCGTGTTATAGAGGTAAGTTGAATTTTGACCCGAAAGTTTGGGGTAATCAGTGTTACTTGTTTCACCCGTGGGGTTATGACAGAAAACGCAACTTGGTGATTTCATTTTACCCAATTCAGGATCGCCAAAATCAGAGGCATGAAGGCTAGGGGAAAGAGTGAGTAATAGTAAAGCGAAGGATTGATAAGTCATGTTTTTACTCCAGTTAAAAACATAACAATAAGGCTTACCCTAAGGGGAAGCTCAAGTCTGAATTGCTATAGATGCTAATGGTGTTAACAGTTAAAGCGTACTTTTTGCTCTGTTAGGTAAGTAGAGGGGCTGCAGAAGTGATGTTTCCGTGAGTTAACAGGTTCGACTCGTATTTTATAGGGCGGGATGTTTTTCTACTTTTTAAAATGTGATTAAACCACAGACGATTCGATTTAAACTTCGTTTATTAGCCTGACAGTGATTCTATGAGGAACTGAATAATATCAGGTCACCTTTCAAGGGCTTAAATTCTAATACGTCTGTTTGAAAAAAAACTGCAATCGGCATTTTTATGTTCATAATTTCAACTATATGTCTGGTTGTATAATAGTCTCTAAACTATTGATAAAATGTGCTTTTCTTATCGCTTCTTTTCTATTGGTGACATTTATTTTTTTGTATATGTTGTATACGTGCGTTTTTACCGTGCTTTCTGAAATAAATAGTTCGCTTGATATCTCTAGATTTGAATCTCCTCTGACAACTCGTTTAAATATCTGAGCCTCTCTTTTCGTCAGGTTAGACAGTATTACCTGAGACTTGAAAGTATAAGAGCACGCATTGGATAAAATATGTGACATTAACTTCCTAGGTAGCCATAGATCGTCATCACATACTGTTTTTAAACAACGTGTAAGGTGTTCAATAGGAGCATCTTGATAAATCATCCCCTTTATATTAAACAGGTTGAATAGTTGCATTACGGTAATACTCTGTCCGGTAATATCTGAGGGAACGTCATAGACTACCCATTTACTGGACTCTATTTTTGATAAGATGATGTTGATATCTTCGATATTTTCCAAGAGTAAGTAGCTAATGAGAACGACATCGAACGTTTTATGATTACGAGAGCGCTCAATGCTTAAAATACATTCTCTGCTAAAAGAAAAATCACTGTATTTCCCTATTTCTCGTTGAATAAACTGGTTGTTAATACCGTTGTCACCTACCAGGAGTATGTGCTTTAAATTATTTTTATTTTCATACATAATTTACTCCGAAACTGAAAAATCACGTTTGATTGTATGATGATAGATTTTATATAATTGAGTTGCATATCTCACTTTTTATATAATTACATAATTATGGTTGTTGTGAAAGTTGGGGTTCGATAGAAATTTGTAATGTATCGTCATATTGTCCTCCTGGTTTGTTCTCTGTCTCACCGATGACAAAACTCAAAGGAATAGGCTGACCAATCGTAGCGGAAAGACGTTGAATTTTTGCATCCAGTTGTTCAAGGTTTACTCTGTCGTTCTCAAGGGAAAGTTGGTATGGAATGTCCCATTTTTCCTCATTAGATTCATGACGTAGCATTCCTTGATGGGTTGATTCCAATACAATGGTATAAGCTGTGTTGCTTTGAACCCATAGGTTAGGTGCGGAACGAATAACCTTGTTGGAATATAAAGTCCCTAGATCAAGGTCATAATGTTGTTGGGTCAATCCATAAAAATGAATTTTTGCAGCAGGCGGAACGTTAACAGATACCGGGAGTGAACTAGGGCTAATTTCTATTTGTTTACTATCTGAGGTATAAGAAGGCGAGACTTCCAATAACCCTCGATAGGTTCCTGACGCTAACCATTGTTTACTTGGGAAACGCATTTGTATCGTTGCCGAAGGTTGGTTTTCGGTTAATGATAAGTGCCATTGATTAGCCACTGACATACCAATCTGCCCACTCCATTCAAAGCCGAGTTTTGCTTGGTTTACCCCTTTTAACGATCGACTGGTATCGTTAAGTTGTAAAATTAAGTCTAATTTGCAGGGTTCGCCAATTATGATCGCATCTATACGGTAAGTGTTTATTGTTGCGAAAGTTCCTGCGCTGAAAACATCATATTGTGATTTCGATGAGACGGGTTGAATAGCCAAGGCACTGGCTTCACACGCCAATACCGAAGGTACATGGTTTATGGCGATGAGGAACAAGGATCCCCAAAGAACTTGTTTATTCCACATAAACATCTCCTAGTCTTATCAAGTTGTCACTGCGTTCACTGAGGGTAATGATGACTGATTCTTGTTCTTTAGTGTCGAGTACCAATTGATATTTCCCCGGCTTTAATCCAGAGATTGCGAATATGCCGTTACGATTGGTAAAGAAGTCAATCGGTAACTGTTTTGCATCACCAAGGTAATGTGCGACACCAGCGACAAGTGAAATAGGGTTGTTACTTTGACGATCGAATAGCTTGCCAATAACCGTTAATACCGCATCCGATCCGATCTGTAGCTGGAATCCCCGTTTATAACCAGGCTTAATCCAAAAAGCACCATCACCTAAGTCATACCCTGGTGGCAAGTTATCGACTTCGTAACCGACTACTTGGCCATTATAAGCAACAAGGTCAGGAACCATGGCACTTGCATCTTCTTTAAGGTAAACGCGTGCGTACTCACCATCTTTTGTTGGGTCGACAGCGACGTCATTTTTTGCGAGGCTTTCGTGCTTGCTAACAATAGCAAATGCTTCGCGCACCGGTCTGCCGACCGTCACAGATGAGCCTGCAAAAGCAAGGGCGCTACTTATAGTCACGTCAGTACTGTGATTTCGTGTTTCACCATTAATGTCTTCAAGCCGCGAAGCGTGGGTCGCGTTTAATTCATAACGGTTGGCCGTGTAGTTAATACCAGCATCCATATCGGCATCCGTTTCTTCATTAGTAATGACACTCGCAAACGCCGACATCCCTCCTGTGTTACCAATATTATTCTGATAGCTGTAATCTAAGGCGGCTTCATTAAGTTCTGTGGTGTAACGACCGACAACACGAGTTTGTCGACTGAGAGGCCAGCTTATGGTGACAGTCGTGCTGATATCATCGTCTTCGGTTGCGTTATGCCGATAGTTAACGCGTGCACTCCAGGTGGCGGGAGTATCAAATAGTCCGTCCGATAAACTCGGGCTAATCAACCAATAATCGTTCTCTTTGTCTACCCCTGAGCGATAATTGAGGGTCATGGCGGCACGTAAAGACTGACCAAGGTAAATCGAGCTGAATGCAGATACATAATGGGTGGTTAAATTGATATCGATATCGGAAGCATCAAACCCTGAGACCCCAGTAAAATTGTTGGTCAGATATTCATAACTCACACTCAGTTGTGGGGACAGCGTGTTCGTATTAGAAAATTCCGCATCGAACGCAAATTTGTAAGCGTCGCCAGTTCCAAATGTAGGGTGTTCGCTACGCGAAGCATTGAGTTCAGTGACGCCCCATGTAGAAGCGAGTAAAGCGGTGGCTCCATATTGGTAAAGATCTTCACGGGTTTGGAAGTTGGTACCTAACGTTAACCAAGGGTTAATACCCACATCGATATAACCATGCAAAATACGTTCGTCGGTTAGATATTCTATTTGCCCATTCTGTAATTCAGAAGGCGCTCCATACATGACGCTATATTCAAACTCACCGCTATTGAGCAAGTCGTTACCGGTCGCAACAGAGAACTCGATGCGTTCTTCATTCCCGGAGCGGTCGGTGATGACGAGTACAATATCATTGCTACCTTGCGCCAGGGGTATATCACTAAGGTTATAGCTACCAGCGCCTAGCGTTAATCGCTGGACTGCAATCCCATCTATATAGACATCGACATTTGAAGCTCTTTGAAGCGTGAATGATTGATTGGCCCGTGGTCGAGCGTTTCTGGTTGGAATGAGTGTGAAATCTCGAGTTAAGCCAATACCAAGTATGTCGGTGCTGTCCTGAAAAGATTGACCACTGTTGTACATATCGCCGAGTACAAGTCGTGTGCCTTGTTCTGCAAAGTCAATATTAAGACGAGATCCTTCTCTTACGTATCGCGAATCTTGTGATGAACTGTTTTCTAAATAGGATTCATATTCAAAGTTTAGAAAACCAATGTTAAGTGCTGAGTCAAACTGACTGCGATAGAGGTCCTGCCTTGACGAATTCTGATCGACATATTGGCTCTCATTAGCCGAAAGGGCAAAGTTAACGTAACCACTAAGCAAACTTGGCTCGGCATAGTTATAAAAATCATCTGCACCGTTCATAGACAATTGCTGGGTTAAGCTAAATTCAGGCGGTACCGTCACGATGCATTCTAATGAAGAGAAATCGAAACTAAGACCTAATCCTACGCTCTCAAAATGGTGCTGAGACAGCATTTTATCGCGTGTCGTGTCATTGAGTTTCCCAATACCTTCTTGAGTTACGACGGACGAAAGGAGAGAAAGCGTACTTTCCTTCGGTAACAAGATTTCATTGTTTGCGGTAATGATAATGTCCGCTTCTCCAAGTATGGTGTCACTTATTCTTAACAAAGAGGTAAGTTGAATATCTCGTCCTGTCGGGTTCAAGACCATTTCTTGACCCCAAGCAGCAGGGCTTAAGGCAGCACAATAAAAAAGTACTAATACCAAGACATACAAAACTTGCCATATCTTGGGATAGGTTTCAGTTTTCATGCCCATGGTAAGTGCCCACTGGTAAATAATTTAAAGAAGAAGGCAAAGTAATAATGGAGCGTGGTGGAATAAACTGCTCACCTAAAGCCTCATGTACTTTTTGGCTCTGAGATTCGAGCCCCGCAAAATGAAGTAACGATGTATAGGTAAATCGCGACCCAGAATTAGTGAGTGTCAGTTGACCTTGTTCATCTATGTGTAATTTCACGTCAGGCTCTAAAGAGGACGAGTGAATGTGCAACAACGCATTGTAGTGAACTTGTAAATTGATACCGGTTGTTAGCCCGATGGGTTTGTCTATCCTCGCGTTGTTCTGGCCAATATTCACGGTACTGAAGCGAACGAAGTAACTCTGGGAGGTTTCGAGTGGTCGGTTTCCCAACCACTGTATACGGAATACTTGGCGTGCACCTGGTGCCAACATTGCGGCTGGTGGAAACACAAACATCTCTTCACTCGATAGATCTGATGTTTGGAACGTGCCATCAGATAAGAAGTTCAAACGACGAACGTTAGCTTCAAGTGGGAGAGCTTGTGTTGAATTGTTAGTTACAACCAGTTGCGATGTTGCCCGGTGATCTGTGTTGAGCTCGATGACGGTTGGAAACAATGTTATGCCAAACGTTTGAGCACACAGAAAGCAACAAATGAGCCCACCCAAGATATAACGTCTCATTGTTATTGATCCTGCTCTATTTCAATCGATAGGGTGTCCACATCATAATTTTTAAGAGGCTGCATTTCGAAAAAGCGAGTGGAGTAGGGTAGGACTAAAGTACCCGGAATACGTTTAGCGATTTCTACGCCTTTTAAATATGTTGAATTTTTACCATCAGATATTTTCCATGTTGTATTGGTTAATCGACCATAACTATTACCACTGTTAAGTACCTCAAGAACCCATTTGTTCTTTTTGTCATTTTGTTCGATACTTTTAATTTCTAGCTGAGAAGCTGTGTTCTGAGGTCGTACGTTGATAAGCGTATTAAACTGAAGCAAAAGACTTACTTGCCCTTGATTACTGCTCGCTCTTTGAACTTTTACTTGCTTAACAGCAATGCGATACGCTTTAGATTCTGTGATGGAAGGATCGCCCAAATACCGCACCATAATGGATTGTGATCTTCCAGGTTCTATTATTGCGGTCACCGGTATCACTAATAACTCGTCATCTGCAGGCGTCGTGGTCTCTTTCCCATATTCGTTCATTGTCATAAATACTGGAGACAATTCAACCGTGAGTGGTTCGGTAGACGAATTCTCAACCCTCATGGTCATTTGAGCTCTTTTGCCAAGCGGTGTCATTTCCATAGACATCGGTTCGACTTTGAACGCATGAGCGGACAGAGAAGTGAATGACAATAGGAAAAGAACGATCCATTTATGCATGATCCATTTATACATAGCGAAGAGCTCCAAATTAAACTTATGTCTTTGATATTGATATTGAGATGAGATTAAGTCGGAGGCCAAATAATAGCCCCCGACTTATTAACCTCTAATTTGAGGTGATATTTACGGTTAATGTATCTGAGTAGCCACCTGCCCATGGGGAGGTTTCTGTTGTCACAATATCAATAGATGCGGCAACACCTGTCGCTAATGCTCCAGAACCGCCATAAGAATTACTGACTGAAACGTCATTTAGACCTGGGCCCCCTGGTGCATTAAGCGTGAAAGGAGCTAAACCTGAAGGATTAAATGTTGCATCGTAGGTAAGAGCGTAGTCTTCGCTATCGTCTGACTCTAGACCACCTTCAGCACTTGTCAGTGTCACAGTTGCACCATCGACGTCATTACACTTCATGTTAAGACCACTAACAGAAAGGTTTTGAATTTGAGATACGTTACCGAAGTCCATCAGTTGCGTTGAAAGACCAGTAACTTCACATACAGGTGAAACAAAACCAACTAACTGGACATCACCAGGAGCGGCTTGGACTTGAGCACCAAAAATAGCAGTGACTGTTGCTGCGTAGAGTGTTAGCTTTTTCATTAGAAATTCCTTTATCTTAAATGATTGGCTCGAATACTGCTGAGCGTTTGTTGTTCTGCGGATACATTGCAGAGTTTTCACTTTGTCACGCTATGAATCGAAGGGTAAACTTCGATCTCGATAACGTCTTGATAATAACCTGCGAAACGCAAGCTATTTTCGAGTGCTACCCTAAGGCTCCCATGTTGAGCGAAAGGAATAACACCAGAACTGTCTATCATTACTGATGATATAAGTTGGTTGCTGTGTCGACTTTCATAAAGACGAAGCTCATCTATTTGTAATGACAAATTATAAGTTTCAATAATATCAACGCCTTGTTGTTGATATTTTAGGCCACCGTATTTTGAGTTAATCGTTATACCCAACGGGCGGTTACAATACACATTAAAAGGCAACGATTGCTCATCGATATGTTCGGTAAACTTCATAATGTTGCCAGAGAAAAAATTTATTTCGCATCGATCTTTGATCTTGCCGTTAATTCCTAACGTTAAAGTATTGGCACTGACATTAAATGAAATTGACAGAACCAAAATTAACACGAAGACGGTGAAGCTATGAAGAATCCGAAATACTCTAAACATAATTTCACCTCTCACTGATTGAATGTAACTTGTTGCTTAACTTTCAAAACTATAAGTGCTTTAAAAAATGGTGAAGTAGTAAAAAAAGTTTATTATTTAGGAGAAGTATGATTTTTAGTATGATTTTAAGCTGAGAGGTAGAAGCGAAGTTATTAGATAATAATTTAATATTCAATTAGATAGGTTGGTTTTACTCAATACTAATATTGACGGAGATTTTTTATTTAATTGATTAAAATAGAGCTATGGTCTACACGGGTGTTTTGGAGTTTTTGATGGGTTACTGTCATCATGAATGTGACAGCATTATTAACGAAAACACTAATTTGATTATTTAATTTATAATTTGATTGTAGCGATTTCAGATTGTAATAATGGAGGGCGAATATCTACTGTTTCTTTATTGAAATTAGTTCTTTACAAGAATCTATTAGGATTGATGTGTTCTAGTTTTGATTATCGTGTGCGTGGTGATTAAAAACTTGAAGCTATTATGACTAAGTCATTTACCTTTAGTGACAATACAATGCTGATAAGCCATTAATGTAAATCCAACTTAAACAATAATTTAATGTTTAAATGTTAGAATAATTTTCAGAAAGTATTCTCATAGGCCAAAACGAGATCGCGTTCTGTTCCAGTCAATCAAGTGTGTTTATTAGAAAATTAGCAGGTGTCGAAGGCTATTTGGGTTGTGGAATGGGTTAATGATTTTGCTGAAAGAATAAAGCTTCCCACAGGGGAAGCCCAAATCTCAATTGCTATAGAGGCTAATCTCGTCAAGAGTTAAAGCGCATTTTCTAGCTTTGTTAGGAAAGTAACGATGTCTTCTGAACTGATATCTCTATGGGTAACAAAACGTACTGGATTACCAGGCGACATAGTAATGTCTTGCTCACTTAACTCGCTTGCGATTCGGTTAATATCCACAGATTCATCTAACTTAGCAAACACGATGTTAGTTTGAATGAAATCAGGATTAACAGAGAAACCTTCTAGTTTACTTAGGCCAATTGCTAGGTTTTTCGCGTTCTCGTGATCATTTTTAAGTTGAGCTGCGTTCTCAGTCAGCGCCATTTTACCTGCGGCGGCTAGAATACCCGCTTGGCGCATACCGCCTCCGACCATTTTACGCAGTCGACGAGCTTTAGCGATGTACTCTTTGTTGCCAAGGAGTAGTGAACCGATTGGAGCGCCTAAACCTTTTGATAAGCAAATTGTCATAGAGTCGAAGTGCTGTGCGATCTCTTTGATGTGTACATCCAGCGCCGCTGCTGCATTATAAACGCGCGCGCCATCTAGGTGCATTTGTAAGCCGTGTTGGTTTACGAATTCACGTGCTTCCGCTAGGTAAGACATTGGCAGCACTTTACCATTGATCGTGTTCTCTAAACTAAGAAGCTTAGTACGAGCAAAGTGGCTGTCATCTGGCTTAATCGCAGCGGCAAGCTTTTTAAAGTCGAGTGTGCCGTCTGGGTTGTTCTCGATGGGTTGAGGTTGAATCGAGCCGAGCACTGCAGCACCGCCAGCTTCATACTTATAGTTATGCGCTTGTTGGCCACAAAGGTATTCGTCACCACGCTCACAGTGTGCCATTAAACCAAGTAGGTTGGCTTGTGTACCTGAAGAAGTGAACATCGCTGCTTCAAAGCCGGTTTCATTGGCAGCCCACTGTTCCAATTCGTTTACGGTTGGGTCATCGCCATAAACATCATCGCCCACTTCTGCATTTGCCATTACGTCACGCATAGCTTGCGAAGGTTTAGTTACGGTATCAGAACGAAAGTCCATGCTTCTCTCCTAGAGTACTTTAGGTAGTCATATAATTGGCTATAGATAGCCACATAGTTGGGCTTTGCTTAAACAAGCGATAGTTTTTGTATCGGTGATTTGATCGTGTCGTATTTTGTTGTGCAGCTCTTCTAAGCTCAGCTCTATCACTTCTATAACTTCATCTTCGTCGCATTCAAATCGGGTAGTGAGGCTAAGATGTTTTGCGACAAATAAATGCTGAATCTCATCGCAGAATCCAGCCAAAGGTGTGACTTGTCCTAAGCTCTGAAAAAAAGTTGCACTGTAACCGGTTTCTTCTTCCAGTTCGCGCTGGGCACATTGAAGAGGTGTCTCATCAATTTCCATCGTGCCTGCAGGTAGCTCCAAAAGCCATTTCTTAAGAGAAGGACGAAACTGATTAATGAGGATGATTTTTCCTGACGAAGTGATAGGAAGAATAACGGCCGCGCCAGGGTGGTGTATTGTTGTATGTTTTACCACGACGTTCGTAGGGAGCGTCACGTTCTCTTCGATGAGAGAAATACTTTTCCATTGATGGATAACTTTACTCATGCAATTTGGCCACATTCCTTGCCAATTTTTCGTATAACTGAAGACGTGTACCACCATAACGTCTATGGTGTCGAAAATAAAAGAAAAATTAGGCTTAGCAATAGATTTAATTTGACGTCGTTCGTGATGTTACTCTCATAATTGGAATCTATGATTACGCGAAAATTGCAGCGTAACCATCTGATATAAAGACAACTCGATAATAAAAGATACTTGTAACAAAGTGCTAACAAATGTATAAAAACGTATCTACACTCTCAACTGTTCAAAGATTTTCGGAGTAACGCATGAACCCTTCTATTTCCTCACATGCTGACAAGGCGCTACTCTCTGAAAGAATCAACAAATTAGCGCATGCTCTCTCAGATGGCGTTTACGAAAGAGAAGACACCATTAAGCTTTGTTTACTGGCGGCTCTTGCCGGTGAAAGTGTGTTCCTATTAGGCCCTCCGGGTATTGCAAAAAGTCTTATCGCTAAACGCCTCATCCAAGCTTTTGACAACAGTAGCTACTTCGAATATTTGATGACACGTTTCTCTACACCAGAGGAAGTGTTTGGCCCGCTAAGTATCCAAGAATTAAAAGACAACGGTCGTTACGTAAGACTGACCGAGGGTTACCTACCAACCGCACAAGTTGTATTTCTTGATGAGATCTGGAAAGCAGGTCCTGCAATCCTAAATACTTTGCTCACGGTCGTTAACGAAAAGACGTTCAAAAATGGCGCAGACATCGAGCGCGTGCCGATGCGTTTATTAGTGTCTGCATCTAACGAACTTCCAGATGAAGACAGCGGCTTAGAAGCTCTTTACGACCGGATGCTGGTTCGTGTGTTTGTAAACCGTATTCAAAACAAACAAAACTTCAAATCGATGCTGACGACGGGTACTTCTCAGGAAGCTGTGATTCCAAAAGGTTTGGCGATTACTGATATTGAATACCATCAATGGCAGAAAGAGCTCGATAACTTGGAGTTGACGGATAACTCGTTTAACAAGCTATTTGAACTGAAAACCATGCTCGAAGAGACTGTCAAAAAGCAAAGTTCGGCTACTGAAACTGATCTATATGTATCGGACAGACGCTGGAAGAAAGCGGTCAAGCTGTTGAAGGCAAGCGCATTCTTCAGTGGTCGTGATAGCGTAAACCCGCTGGATATTATGCTACTGCAAGATTGTTTATGGCATAGCCCAGAATCGCGTGATGTGGTTCGTAGTGTGGTAAAAGACTTTGCATTGAACCGAGCGTTTGACCAACAAGAGTCGAAATCTCAAATCGAAATGTCACGTGAAGAGCTTGAAGAAATTCAAGATGATGTTGAATCAACGTTATCGGTGTCGCTCTCTATGGAATCAACCAGCGGCTTACTGCGTAAAGATGTTTACCAAAATGATATCAAGAACGCGAAAATGTACAGCGTCGGCAGCGCTTACAACCTAGTTAAACTGGTTATGCTGCAAAGCAACATGTCGGTTTCTGAATCTGAGAAAGGCGATAGCCGTTGGGTATATGTAGCCAAAGACGATTTTGACCGTGCGCTTAAAGAAGGCCACGGCGATATTTACGGTTACGTAAATGAAAATAAAAACCTATGCCGTTTAAAACTCGACTTGGATGCATCGAACCAATTAGTGATTAAAGATATTGCCAATCGCTCTGTATTGGTGAGTGTGGTTACTACCGACGGTTTAGACCAAGAATTGTATAACAAGTGGTTGAGTGGCGCTGAGAAAGCCTTAGAACAGTTAACTGAGGCTGAATTTAAGTTAAAGAGAGTTCGAACTGAATTCCATGATGCGTTGCCTCACAACTATATTGATCCTGATTTACCGAAGGCAATGGAAGCAAGCTTGCAAGCTGTAACGCAAGATCTTGAAACCACGAAAGTGAAGAGCAGTAAGATCGCACAGCGCATTAAGTTCATGAGTCAGTACTTCGAGTAAGGGGAGAGCATATGTTAGGAGCAGACGGCTTAAACCTCGCTTTGATGGTAGCTGACTCAGGAATCATTGATACAGCGATGAATGATCTCATCGCTCGTTCTCAAGTCATGATGGCTGCTGAGAACAAGGGCGTGAAAACGTCGGTTAAAAACCATTTGGTTAAGTGGCGCGGTAAAGTGAAGAAACGTGTCACTAAGGTGTGTGAAACTGATCGTTTCCAAGAAGAAATTGCATTGTACCAAGAGGTTATCTACTGGGATGAACCCCAGTTTTTTGATGAGATTGACAGTGTCATCAAAAAATTGGAGTGGCACTCAGCGTTCTACCTTCAAGCAAGACGTTTAATGGAAAACAACAAAGGCGTTTATAACGCAATGTTTCCACACTACTTTTGCGACCAGTGGTATCAATCGCTTTCAGATGCGATTAAGCAAGCTCAAGTAACCGAACTTGAAACAAGCAAAGAAAAAGTCTTAGCTGACCTTTATCAACGCATGGAAACCATGAAAAACATGGATAAAGTGACGGAGTCGGGTGATGAAGGCAGTGTAGGGCGCTTGTGGGACATGGCTTCGGCTAAGTTGAGTAAAACCGACCTAACAGTAATGAAGCGTCATGCGGAGTTTCTAAATAAGCACAAAGGCCTTCAAGAAATTGCGGAAAAACTCGGTCGCATGGCTGGCTTAGAAGATGATCCTTCTCTGCACAAAGCCCCTGTAGAAGAACTACAGATGGTTGAAGAGAAGAGTGATGAGGCAGTCGATGATATTGTTGGGATTCATGAAAGTGATGACCTCAACAAAATGCTGCCGAACGAGACCATGTTCTTAGCGTACCCAGAGTTAGAAGTGATTTTCTACAAACACTTGGCTGATAAGCGTTTGCTTAGCTATCGTTCGCAAGGTAAATCTCGAACGCTACGTAAGGTGAAAGCTCAAAAGCCAGACAGCAAATCGGTGGACATTGAAAAAGGTCCATTTATTGTTTGTGTTGATGCTTCGGGGTCAATGAGTGGTTTCCCAGAACAGTCGGCAAAAGCGATGGCTTATGCCTTGATGCAAATCGCCTTAGCTGAAGAACGCGACTGTTATGTGATTTTGTTCTCTTCAGAACACATTACTTATGAATTGACGCGACAAGACGGCCTACGTGAAGCCAGTGACTTCCTAAGTTACTCATTCCACGGCGGGACAGACCTTGAGCCAGTGCTAATGAAGTCGATAGATTTGATGATGGGCGACAAGTACAAGAATGCTGATTTGATCGTTCTTTCTGACTTTATCGCACCAAAGCAGTCTGATGAAATGATTGCTCAAGTCGAGAAACTTAAAACGCACAAAAACCGTTTCCATGCAGTTAGTCTTTCTAAGTATGGTAACCCTCAACTTATGACCATGTTTGATCACTGTTGGTCGTATCATCCAAGCCTCGTTGGCCGCTTCATGAAAAAGTGGTAGTGCGCAAACTCCTTAAATGAATCGACTTTGCTGTATGCTTTTTGAATAAAAAGATCGAACATGCAGCAATTTGATTTAAATGTCAGCAAACAGAATTTAAATTCACATTTTTGTTTGACTATCTTCACTCAATCCGTAAAGTAGGCACCCGAACACAGCGGGGCTAACGTTTAGTCGGTTCTAACGTGTTGAAAAATGGCGCCTTGGCAGAGTGGCTATGCAGCGGATTGCAAATCCGTGGACCTCGGTTCGACTCCGGGAGGCGCCTCCATTCTCTTTCTCTCTTATTTAGTTAATGAGAAATTAGACGAATGAAATTGCGATACTAGCTCAGTTGGTAGAGCGCAACCTTGCCAAGGTTGAGGTCATCGGTTCGAACCCGATGTATCGCTCCAAATTTTGTAATGTTGATTCATTTTGACATTAAGATGGTGTTTTACTTTTCAGTAATCGGCATCGCAATAAAGAATTGCGTGCCCTGGTGGTGGAATTGGTAGACACAAGGGATTTAAAATCCCTCGGCGTTCGCGCTGTGCCGGTTCAAGTCCGGCCCGGGGCACCATCTATTTGATTGTTATCTTGTTTGGTAGTGATCAACAGAGTCGTTCTCTTAAAACACGACTTGAAGGCGCCTTGGCAGAGTGGCTATGCAGCGGATTGCAAATCCGTGGACCTCGGTTCGACTCCGGGAGGCGCCTCCATCATTTAGAAGAAATCAGTCCTTGTGGCTGGTTTTTTCGTTTCTGGCTTCTTTGTTTCTTGTTTCTCCATCCTTGCCTCTTCATTTCTCCCCTTTACCTTTCATAGACCCACTCTATTTTGATGAGATCCTAAGTTGAACCTTTGTTGATAGACAGGTAAATAAACCAAAGTCACAATTAACCATAATGCTCAATTTGTTTCATTGTTTTATGGGATAACCCAAATTAAAACATGTGTATGAGTGATAGTGTCCCTCTTTTATATTTCTTTAATTGTTCTATAAGAGGTTCTTAAATATGCAATTTAGTCTAAAGAGGAAAATGGTTTTCTCTGTAGTTTTGGCGATTGCTGTTACATCTCCCATTCTTCTTTTCATGGGTTATAAGACGTTTCAAACAAACAGCTGGCAAGCAATCGAAAGTGAAAGCCGCAATACGCTTCAAGCTCATGCAAAAGGCATCAGCGACTGGTTTTACGATAAGAAGCAAGCAGTACACGGGCTTAAGCAACAAGTACAGCTTAACCCTTCAATAGATATCGTTCCTCATTTACGTCAAACCTTGGTATCTGGTGGGTTTGGATTGAGCTATTACGGTAACAAAGAAGGTGAGATGTTTCGCCATGATCCTTCATTGAATAAAGCGGGTTACGACCCAAGAGTCCGAGGTTGGTATAAACAAACATTGGCTGAAAATCGAGCTGTGACAACAAAGCCGTATGTGAGTGTGACGATGCAAACCTTGGTGGTGACACTGACCGATCCTGTGACCGAAAATGGTTCAATCATCGGTGTTGTGGCATCTAATCTTGCGTTAGACAAGCTAATTGAAGATGTGTTGGCTATTCAGGTTCCAGGTAATGGACGAGCGATACTAATTGATAAGCAAGGCACGGTCGTTGCTCATAAGAATAAAGATTTCATCCTTAAGGAAGTCAAAGAGATAGCACCTGAATTAAGTGTTTCTGGATTAAACAGTGCTGCGCAGAACTTGACGACGATCTTTACGCAAGTGGATGGTGCCGAGCGAGTCATCATGGCTGAGCCAATTAAAGGCACTGACTGGTTACTTGTGATTGAAATGGATAAAGACGTACTAGAGCAGCCCCTGTTCGATATGTTGATTAGCCAAATTACCACAGGTTTGATTGTATTGATCGTTATGGCTGTAGCAACCTCATGGTTTGTGGCTCGTCAATTAGTTGAACTGGGTCGAGTGAGTGAAGCATTAGCTGATATTGCGGAAGGGGAAGGCGACCTCACCCAAAGACTACAAGTGTCGAGCCAAGATGAGGTGGGTCAACTTGCCGATAAATTTAATGTCTTCGTTGATCGACTCCATCAAATGATGCAAAACGTCACTCAAGTTTCTACCGCGATGAACAGCGGTGCCGAGCATGCTAATACCAGTGCGTTGAAGCGCAGTGATAGTGTAAGCAGACAACAAGATGAGATCACTATGGTAGCAACGGCTGTGACAGAAATGGCGACAGCAACAGCCGAAATCGCCACGAATGCTGAGAGTACGGCCAAAAGTGCGACTCATTCGGTGGAGTTGAGCGAGCAAGGTTTCCAACAGATGGCCAAAAGCCAATCATCGATCAATGAACTTGCTACTGAGCTAACAAGCGCTGTGTCTATCATCAGCGAGCTTGAAGAGCATGGTCAACAAATCGCGTCTATCTTAGCGACGATTCGTGAAATAGCGGAGCAAACTAACTTACTCGCGCTCAATGCGGCCATTGAAGCGGCTAGGGCAGGCGAACAAGGCAGAGGTTTTGCTGTGGTGGCTGACGAGGTTCGTGTGCTTTCTCAACGTACTCATGCTTCAACAGAAGAGATCGAAGACAAGATCAAACGCTTACAACAAGCGACCAATGGTGCGGTGAAAGTGATGACACAAAGCCATGATATGGCGAAAACAAGCGTACATGACGTGGACATGGCCGGAGAGAGCCTAGCTCAAATCCGTGAAGCGATTCAGATGATCAGTGATATGGCGACTCAGATTGCTTCTGCCGCTGAAGAACAATCTTTAGTTACCGCGGAAATCAATGCGAATACTGAGTCTGTTCGTGAAGTCAGTGATGTGATGGCGCTTGATGCGACAGATGCAGTTTCGCAAGCCGATCAGCTCAGCCACTTAGCTAACGATCTCAAACAGGAACTATCAAGATTTAAACTTTAAGTGCAGTTAAAACCATAAAGAGCACAAGTCATTACAGGCTTGTGCTCTTTTTTTATCCAGCCAGCATCAACTTAATTCACTGCCTCAGTGCTTATCGAAGAAATCTTTGTTACGAATATACTTGCTCATTAGGTGATAAGAGAAAGGCCGGATCAACCAACTGAAAATTGAGCGTCCAAGGCGTATTAACGTTGGTGTGTTTTCATAGATCCTGCCGTTATAGAGCCAAAGTACTTTCCCTACATGCCAATACAGCAGTGGCACGGGCGGCATGAAGGTGACAATATCGATGTCACAACAGATACGGTAGGTTTTCTTGCTCAAACGGTAGTTCTTTTTAAAACTCCAATCACCAATTGCAGGTTGTCCAAAAGTCACAATTCGTTTGATACAGCCTGGATACTTTTGGTCTAGGTAGTCAGCAAATACACAACCAATAGAGCCACCAGAAGAGTGCCCAGTAATAGAAACTCTTTTCCCTTGCTCTAGCAAAGGCAAGAGCGTGGCTTCTAAGCGTTCGATAACGGTTTGCCCAAGCTTGTCTTCGTTACGACCCGGTTGGCTTTCTTGGAACATAAGATGATAGAAGCCAGCGTGTACCCGATAGTTCAACCCAATCCTTTTACAGCTTCTGGTCCATAGTGCAAAAGTGAGTAGCCAGTCAGAAACGCTGTGTGACCCCTTGATAACCACGACAACTTCATCTTTGTCGCTGCTCCATAAGACTCGAATCATGGTTTTGCCAAACTGATTCTTTATGATGCGCTGTCCATTAGGATCAAAACCGTAACGAGTTTGTTTAAATACTCTAGGGTAGGCGAGGTTGCAGAGCACGGCGTAGCGTTCATATTGGTATCGTTTTAGTGGCTTCACGTTGTCATTTCGTAATAGTCGTTACTTAAAACTTTAGTCTTTGAATGTGAAAAGCACATGAAAACGAAGGCGTGTTTCGTTCATTCTATGGAATCAACAGTATTTAATGAATCTTCGAACTAGATTTCGGCTTATGAGTTCCCGTTAAAACTCAAAATCTACGTATAAGAACCGTACAAGCTGCACTAAATTCATTCGTTTGAGTTCGATAATTAATCACTTGAATTGAAAGATAAAATTTACTGTTGACGAATTTTTTCTATCCGTTAAAGTACACCTCGTTCTCACGGCTTAGGTCGCAGAGAGATGGTGTTTTACTCTTCAGTAATCAGCATCGCATGATTGCGTTGCCCTGGTGGTGGAATTGGTAGACACAAGGGATTTAAAATCCCTCGGCGTTCGCGCTGTGCCGGTTCAAGTCCGGCCCGGGGCACCATCTATCTAGTTTCTACTTTAAGTAGAGTGTTGAACAAAGAGTAGTTCTCTTTAAACACTTCAATATATTTTTATGTTGATAAAGGCGCCTTGGCAGAGTGGCTATGCAGCGGATTGCAAATCCGTGGACCTCGGTTCGACTCCGGGAGGCGCCTCCATTCTCTTTCTTATTTAATTAATGAGAAATTAAAAGAATGAAATTGCGATACTAGCTCAGTTGGTAGAGCGCAACCTTGCCAAGGTTGAGGTCATCGGTTCGAACCCGATGTATCGCTCCAAATTTTGTAATGTTGATTCATTTTGACATTAAGATGGTGTTTTACTTTTCAGTAATCGGCATCGCAATAAAGAATTGCGTGCCCTGGTGGTGGAATTGGTAGACACAAGGGATTTAAAATCCCTCGGCGTTCGCGCTGTGCCGGTTCAAGTCCGGCCCGGGGCACCATCTATTTGATTGTTACTTTTTGTTAGGTAATACTCAAGAGAGTTGTTCTCTTTAAACACTATTGAAGGCGCCTTGGCAGAGTGGCTATGCAGCGGATTGCAAATCCGTGGACCTCGGTTCGACTCCGGGAGGCGCCTCCATTTTTTTAAAAGCCCGATCAGAAATGATCGGGCTTTTTTACGTCTGTAGGAAAGTGTACTTAGAAAACATTTCTTGTTCTGTCTTTGTTCAGAATCATTAAGGAAGCAAGTACTTTGAATCATATCTCCGTTTGATTAGTAAACACGTGTATGTGAATCAAAGAGTCCAACGCTGATCAGTGAACTGCACTTGTTCAATGCTTGATAGGGTATTCAAGCCATCGCGTGAAGTAACGGTGTCATTGAGCTGAAATTTACCGCCCCCAAGATTGTGGATTTGGTATTCACTTTTAGGACCATGTACTACAACCGTATTAACACCTAAATTTCCGGTTACCTTATTATCATATCCATTGATCTCAATATTTGCGTTATTCTTGCCCGATAGCGTTAGTTTCGTCAGATATTGAGAGTGATGAGTGTAGGGTGTTGCTGGGTCATATTGCATTTTAAAAGTGCCGGTGAATGTATCTGCAATGTATGCGTCGTAAGCCAGTGTTGGAGCGAAAATCTGTTCCGTAATATATTGCGCGTTAGGATCTCTTGTAGAGAAGTCGTCGCGAGTTTTAACTTTGTATAACCCCCACATACCTTCGCCACTATACGCCCCCCAAAGCCCGTAATAGCTATCAATGACGGCTGCAAAGTACTCTTGGTCAACACTGACTTCTTCTTGCCACTCTTCCAAAGTGTCAACTGGAGGTGTGTAGGTATTATGTAAAGCCTGAGTCTGTATTGTATTCAGCTCTTTTTGAAATAAAGGTAATGCCGATTCACCACTTTGAGGTGAGTTAAGAACACCAATACCATAGTCATGGACTAGGTGGAGAATTTCCTCGTAAGACGCATCGCGATGCTCTTCATAATCCTGTCGAACGTACCATTCTCCGCCTTCTACTTGAATTTCCTCTTCGAACAAGGGTTGGCCATCCAAATCGTCGTTATATTGGGGCTCATCGTGGTAATTCATTAGCTTCAATATTGCGCCATTGTTCGCCATAGCATTTGCAATATCGCGTTTTGAGTCAGCGCTCCCGTATTTAGTGCCATCAACGGGGGTTAGATAGTGGTTGAGAACATTGACTGCTTTGACTATTTGATAATCGCTCAGGCGATCCATAATTAGAATATGGATAGATTTGCCATTGGGGGCATTGACCGCGACATGTCGGTTATAACCTGCTTTGGAATACGCAGAGAACTGAGAAGGGACTGCTTCTATTGTGATCCCGTGAACAACGGATGGTTTGACATTTTCTTGGCTTGCCACAGGCTTGCTTTGGCTTGAACTATTACAACCGACAAGAAGAACAGTGGCAGCGAATGCAGTTAAAGATAACACTTTCATGGGACACATCTTATGATTTTGAACGTAGTGCTAATATACCGAAATGTCGCGTGATATTGGGTGATTACAGTTGCTGTAATACATATCCATACAATGTCTGACAAAGCCCGTGATCCTAACCGTTCTATCATTTTAAGTTGTTAGCGGCCGCGAGTAGTGTCGAGGTATGGATGAGTAAAATGGCGAAGGTAATAGTTTCGTCTGTCATAGACACGTTATGCGTAATAGTGGAGGAGATGGTATTTGCTTTGTCACCATTAATTGATCATATGACTCTTCACAATTACTCACACTTCTTCATGAAGTAAGAGGTTTGGCAATTTGTAGAGTAGAAAATGGAACAGTAAATGAAAATGATTGTCATTTACTTACGTTGTTGCTAACCTATTATGAAACTTTACAACACTCTTTCTAGTGCGCCAAAGTGTATATAAAATCCCGCTAAACCCTATCAAAACCAAGGTTATTCGTTTGCTTAGCTCGATAAATAAGCAGATCTACCTCTTTTGTTCTACCCCTTTCGGGTAGTTCGTTTTCGTAATTGATTTACATCATATTTTCATTTTCTTTCATAATTCATTATTCGTGTAGTTAAGAAATATATAACCTTCAGGAATTCTTATGAGCAAGATGAAGCTAGTCGTAATCGGTAACGGGATGGTCGGTCATCGCTATATCGAAGATTTAGTCGAGAAGACAGATGTTGCGAACATGGACATTACGGTGTTCTGTGAAGAACCACGTGTTGCGTATGACCGTGTGCACCTTTCTTCTTACTTTTCACACCACACTGCAGACGAACTTTCTTTAGTTAAAGAAGGCTTCTACGAGAAAAACGGCATAAACATGCTGATCGGTGAACGTGCAATCAACGTTAACCGTGAGAAAAAAACGGTTTACTCAAGCACTGGCCGTGAAATCCAATACGACAAACTTGTTCTTGCTACTGGTTCTTTCCCTTTCGTTCCGCCAATTAAAGGCAACGAAGGTAAAGACTGTTTTGTTTACCGCACAATCGAAGATCTAAAAGCTATTGAAGCAACCGCTAAGAATTCTAAGTCTGGTGTTGTTGTTGGTGGCGGTTTACTAGGTCTTGAAGCGGCTGGTGCACTAAAAGCACTTGGCGTGACAACACACGTTGTTGAGTTTGCTCCTAAGCTAATGGCTGAGCAACTTGACCTAGCGGGTGGTAACCAACTTCGTCAAAAAATCGAACGTATGGGCGTAAACGTACATACAAGCAAGAACACGCTTGAGATTGCTCCTGAAGGCACTGAAGCTCGTAACGTGATGCGTTTTGCAGACGGAACAGAGCTCGAAACAGATTTCATCGTATTCTCTGCTGGTATTCGCCCACAAGACAAACTTGCTCGTCAAATGGGCTTGGGTATCGCACCTCGTGGCGGTATCGAGATTAATGATCACTGTCAAACGACGGATAAAGACATCTATGCGATTGGTGAGTGTGCGTCTTGGAACCAAACGTTCTACGGCCTTGTTGCTCCGGGTTACAAAATGGCGACCGTTGCTGTTGACCACGTTGTTGGTAACGAAAGCACATTTGAAGGTGCTGACATGTCTGCGAAGCTTAAGCTTCTGGGCGTGAAAGTAGGTTCAATCGGTGATGCAAACGGTCGTACTCCTGGTTGTAAAAGCTACGTTTACCAAAACGAAGAGCAAGAAGTTTACAAACGCTTAATCGTTTCTGAAGACAACAAGAAACTGCTTGGCGCAGTAATGGTTGGCGATACTTCTGATTACGGTGACCTTCTTCAACTTATGTTGAACGAAATTGACCTACCAGAACATCCAGATGCATTGATTCTTCCAGCACACGCTGGCGGTGAAAAACCAACGCTTGGCGCTGACTCATTACCGGAAACTGCAGTTATCTGTTCTTGTTTCGACGTAACCAAAGGCAAGATCGCTCAAGCTGTTGCTGAAGGTCACCACACCATTGGTGATATCAAAGCAGTGACTGGCGCAGGTACAGGTTGTGGTGGTTGTATTCCACTTGTGACTTCTGTGCTAAACGCTGAACTTGCTAAAGCGGGTGTGGAAGTGAAGAACGACGTTTGTGAGCACTTTGCTTACTCTCGCCAAGAGCTTTTCCACCTAATCCGCATCGAAGAAATCAAAACATTCGACGAGCTACTTGAGAAGTACGGTAAAGGCTACGGTTGTGAAGTATGTAAGCCACTTGCGGGTTCTATTCTTGCTTCTTGCTGGGGTGAACACATCCTTAAGCCTGAGTTAGTAAAACTGCACGATACCAACGACAACTTCTTAGGTAACATTCAGAAAGATGGTACTTATTCGGTTATCCCTCGCATGGCGGGTGGCGAAGTAACGCCTCAAGCTCTAAGCGTTCTTGCGGATGTTGCGGCTGAATACAACCTATATACGAAGATCACTGGTGCACAACGTATCGGTCTATTCGGTGCTCAGAAAGATGACTTACCAGCAATCTGGAAGAAGTTAATCGCAGCCGGTTACGAAACGGGTCAAGCTTACGCAAAAGCACTGCGTATGGCTAAGACATGTGTCGGTTCAACTTGGTGTCGTTACGGCGTTCAAGATTCAGTTGGCCTAGGCGTGATGATCGAGAACCGTTACAAAGGCATCCGTACTCCTCATAAGATGAAGTTTGGTGTGTCTGGCTGTACTCGTGAGTGTGCTGAAGCTCAAGGTAAAGATTTAGGTATTATCGCAACGGACGCTGGTTGGAACATGTATGTGTGTGGCAACGGTGGTATGAAGCCTCGTCACGCAGATTTATTGGCAAGCGACCTAGACCAAGAAACACTGCTGAAATACATCGATCGTTTCATGATGTTCTACATCCGTACGGCTGCGCCACTACAACGTACTTCGGTATGGATGGATAACCTAGAAGGCGGCGTTGACTACCTACGTGAAGTGATTGTTGATAATAAACTTGGCATCAACGACCAGCTTGAAGCTGACGTCGCTGGCCTAGTGGGTAACTTTGCTTGTGAGTGGACTGACACTATCAACGATGAAGCTCAACTTAAGCGCTTCTCACACTTTATCAATGCTGATGACCGTGATGAAAACGTTGTGTTTGTTAACGATGGCCGTGAACAACACCGCCCAGCAACATTTACAGAAAAACACCCAGAAGCGAAGGGCGACATCCTTCACGTTGAACTGGTTTAATTGGGAGACGACATCATGGCATTTACCAAAGTTTGTAAGATCGAAGATATTATTCCAGGTACCGGTGTTTGTGCATTGGTTGGTGGTGAGCAAGTTGCTATTTTCCGCCCAACTAAAGCCGAAGAAGTGTTCGCTATTAGTAATACTGACCCGTTTTTCCAATCAAACGTGTTATCTCGCGGTTTAACGGTTGAGCACAAAGGTGAGCTTTGGGTGGCGAGCCCACTTAAAAAACAACGCTTTAACTTAGCAACAGGTGTGTGTATGGAAGACGAGAACTTCAGCGTGAAAGCGTATAAAGCTCGAATTACCAAAGGTGCTGTTGAAATCTCAGCATAATCGAATACGTAACAAGATTTGATAGATCAAGGGTTCTAGTTATCGACATTGCCTTAGTTCGGCAACTAGAACCTTTTCCTATCCGATTTTAACTTTTAATTTTAACTTTTTAAGGACAACCTTATGTCTCCTGATTTTAAACCAGCTGAATTCGTTCAAACGATGATCGATGTGGGTGAAGCGAAAACGAAAACAAGTACTCGCGATCTTCTGATTCGAAGCACAATGGCAGGCATCATTCTTTCTCTTGCTGTTGTTGTGGCAATTACGACTATCGTGCAAACAGGCATTGGTATTGTTGGCGCTCTTGTGTTCCCAGTGGGCTTCGTTATTCTAAGTGTTATGGGCTACGACCTAGTAACGGGTGTATTTGGCCTTGCTCCTTTAGCTAAATTTGATAACCGCCCAGGTGTGACTTGGGGTCGTGTTCTACGTTGTTGGGGTATTGTTGGCCTTGGTAACCTCATCGGTTCTCTAATCGTTGCGGTACTGGTTGCTATCTCATTAACGGGTAACTTCTCTTTAGATCCAAACGCAGTAGCACAAAAGTTCATTGCGGTTTCTACAGCTCGTAGCCTAGGTTTTGAAAACATGGGTATGGACGGATGGATCACGTGTTTCGTACGCGGTATCTTCTGTAACCTAATGGTATGTCTAGGCGTGATTGGTAACATGACAGCACGTACTGTGTCTGGTCGTGTAGCAATGATGTGGTTCCCAATCTTTATCTTCTTCGCACTAGTATTCGAGCATACAGTAGTAAACATGTTCCTATTCCCACTAGGTATGATTCTAGGCGCTGATTTCGGTATCGCGACATGGTTGAACTTCAACCTTATCCCAACAATCCTAGGTAACATCGTAGGTGGTTTGTTCTTAACATGTGTTCCTTTGTTCCTAACACACGCTAGAACCGCTCCTTCTCTAGGTGCCAAGTAACTCTGAATACGGTGAAACGTAATTTAGTATGAGATTAAGAGCCCCAACAACATGTTTGGGGCTTTTTTAGTTCGAACGCCTTAAACATCATCAATGCGTTGATTTTTATTGAGTAATACCAATCACAGTAAGTAAGTGATCAGAAATAGCGCAGGAAAAAGGCTTGAGAACAAGGCGGAATTTTTCGATAAGTAGTTATTCTACAATCAAAAATTCTAACGAAGTTATCGAGCGTTTTAACCAGCTAGGATGAACAGTTATTTACTACGATTGGTATCAAATACCTGCAATAGACTGTTTTGTTATAATTACTTCTATCTTCGTTAGTATTTAGACTGAATATTTAACTCAACACCTGATAGTCTAAGGGTTAAGGATTTGGATAAGTCATCATGAATACAGTGACTTATCACATAGATTGAAGCTTGAGATAAAACAAGCAAACCTTCGGAGCACAGCATGTCAGAAGTATCGTCATCGAATGTTAAAGAAGTAACCAAAGGATTGGTTTCATTAGTAGGCGCAGGCCCTGGAGACCCAGACTTACTTACCCTAAAAGCGGCACGTGTTATTCAACAGGCTGATGTGGTCGTTTATGACCGCTTAGTATCTAAAGATATCTTGGCAATGGCTAACTCCGATGCAGAAATGCTGTATGTGGGGAAAAAGCTCGACCATCACTGTGTACCACAAGATCAGATCAACCAACTGCTCGTAACTAAAGCGCAAGAAAATAAACATGTTGTTCGCCTCAAAGGCGGTGACTCGTTTATCTTTGGTCGTGGTGGTGAAGAGTGCGAAACTCTGGCTGAAAATGGTGTGAGATTTGAAGTGGTACCCGGAATTACTGCAGCTGCAGGCGCGACCGCGTATGCGGGTATTCCGCTTACACATAGAGATCACGCACAAAGCGTTCAATTCATTACTGGTCATCTAAAGAAAGATGGTGAAGATATTGATTGGCGTTCGCTTGCTCAACACAATCACACGATCGTGTTTTACATGGGTTTAAAAGAGAGCCCGAACATTCAGAAAAATTTACTAGATAACGGTATGCGAGCAGACATGCCTGTTGCGATTATTGAAAATGGTACGCGCCAAGAACAGAAAGTGTTCCGTGGTGGTTTGAGTGACTTAGCCAACCTTGCGAGTGTCGCAAAAAGCCCAGCATTGATTGTGGTAGGTAGCGTTGCTCAGCTTCATGAAAAATTGGCTTGGTTTAACAAGCAAGCTTAATTGATTAATTTACAAGTTAATGTGTTAAGCGACCGCTTAGCTGACTAAGAATCAAATACTGCAGCGGCTACTTTGTCGCTGCATTTCTTTTTGGCGCATAGGCATCTCATCAATAATGTTGGTGATAAGGTTCCAATCAGTCTTCCCATTCCATCGATGCTTTTCTTTTCCGTCTTTACCTATCAAAACAGCAGTATGTGAGCCTTTCGGTATTCCATAGCTGTCGGTTACCGCCTCTAAGTTAAATTCTTCTTCAAGCCAAGTAGGGACTGTGTAGCCGCTTTCCGCGATGACTATGATAACCACGTCTCGTTCATCCAATTGACAGTTATTGATCAACACTTCATTGAGAAACTCTTTGACGGCAGAGTCCTCCTTCGGTGCAAAATAGATCACACTGCGGTGCGGCAAGGCCTTGGAGTGAGAGTAGGCTGGGTAAGCGTGCAACGAGTTGACTGACAGAATCATAAACATAACCGCGCTTGTTAATAGAGTTTTCAATGGGTTGGATATTGCTTTGGTTATCGCTGCGCAGCAACGTGGCAATACTGAGCCATTGGTGTTGCTGCCAACGTACGATCTGATTATTTGTCGGTACTGCATGTTCCACCTTCCTTGATAAACTCAAACAAGCTCTGAGTTAAGCTAATAACAACTACGTTAAGCTAATAGTAGCGACGTTAAGCCAATAACAGTTACGTTAGGCCAATAACATCTGCGTTAAGCCAATAATAGCTACGTTAAGCATAGCCAATGAGTTCATTTTTATTAAAGAAAGCGGCTCGCATTTTAGAGTTGAATAGAATAGGGTATACGGAAAATCTAAAGGTATGAAATTATGGAAAACATAGCAATTTTGGTCGACGTTCAGAACGTTTACTACACAACGCGCGACAAATACCGTTCTAACTTCGACTATAACCAGTTTTGGTATGTTGCCACGGAAGGGCGTAACGTTGTGGCAGCTAATGCTTACGCAATCTCAAGCCAAGATCCAAAGCAGCGTCAATTTCATCATATCCTTCGTGGTGTTGGTTTTAATGTGAAGTTAAAACCCTTTATTCAGCGTCGAGATGGCAGTGCAAAAGGCGACTGGGACGTGGGTATTGCGTTAGACGCGATAGAACTCGCAGAGACGGTTGATACGATTGTTTTGGTATCTGGAGACGGTGATTTCGAAATCCTTGTAGAGCGAATCAAAGAGCGTTTTGGCAAACCTGTTGAAGTGTATGGTGTACCGGGGTTAACTGCTCAAAATCTTATCGATTCTGCCTCAAAATTTGTACCGATTGAAAAAGATTTTCTTCTATAGAGGAAATCCTGCACTTTATAATTGAAATCAATAATAACGATAATTAGAATGCAAACTGTTCTTATTTATCGGTGTGTGCAATGTCTCGCGTTTTAGTTGTTGATGATGATATCCAGTTGTGTGAGTTACTGGGTGAAGTATTGGAAAATGAGGGGTATCACGTCGATACCGTTCATTGTGGTGAATCTGCGCTAGAGTTTATTCAATCGAACCCTGTCGATTTGGTTCTACTAGACGTAATGCTTCCAAACTTGAGCGGAATTCAAGTGGCGAGGCGTATTTGTCAGCGTTTTGCTACTCCTATTCTTATGCTGACTGCACTGAACGACGATGCCTCTATGCTGGATGGCTACCAAGCTGGAGCCGACCAGTACATCGCCAAACCTTTCAATGTTCCTGAGCTCCTAACCCGAATCAAGGTGATCTTGCGCCGCGTTGGTTTTGAACGTCAAAGGCAATCTTTGGCTTCACCTAATCAAGGCTTGTGTGAACAACTTTCTCGTTTACCGTTAACGGGTACTGAGAAAGAACTGCTTGATTACTTGGTCAAAAACGACGGTATTGTTGTATCTAAATCTGACCTTCAAATCCATGTTCTAAAGAAAGAACTCTGTCCTTTCGATCGTAATTTAGATATGCATATCAGTAATATACGTCGAAAGCTCGTTCAAGCTGGCTTGTCTAAGCAACATATCAAAACCGTTCGTGGTAAAGGCTATAGCTACCTAGAGTCGGTAGGGGTATGAGTCAGAAGCTGCTGCGTTGCCCTGATTTTATTGCCAAGCGTAAGGATGGCTTAACGTTCCAGTTGTTCAGTTACCTGACGGTGATTCTGGTAAGTATATTAATCCTTCAAGGCGTGGCTGAACGAGCGTTGATGAAGGCTTTGTTGAAGGTACCAGAATCCGTCAAAGCTGAAATGTTGGATCTTGCGTATCAAGCTAATGTTCTGATCGAAGAAGGGGATATGGATGAGTTAGCTGACTGGGGCAATGCTCAAGGTTACTATCTATTTGTGATTGATGAAAATAATCGACCAATTACCCATCGACACATGCATCCGCACTTTGAATTCAAACTCAAGTACCTGCGTACTTTAGATCATCAACTTAGTGACCGTGTGAGTAAGCCGATATTCGGCCTGCCACTCGATAACGGTAAAACACTGGTTATCCAACTCCCACACCAGTTTCACCCGGCTAAATCCTTTGCGCCATATTCTTACATGTTGAAAGCGGTAATAGCTTTGATCGTGTTGTCTTTGTTCTCAATCATCATGGCGAAAAGCCTGCAGCAGCCGCTGGATAGATTAAGAGAAGCGAGCCGAAGATTAGCGCAAGGCGACTTCACTGTCAGTGTTGTTTCTGAGTTAAATTCTACGACGCGGGAGTTCAACGAACTTGCTCATGATTTTGATCATATGACGGTTGAGATTAAGTCTTTGGCTGAAAAGCAACGCAGTTTGATTCGTGATGTGTCTCATGAACTTAGAACACCATTGGCAAGGCAAAACCTCGCATTGCACCTGTTGCGCAGCAAGGTAGATGATAAGAGTATTGGCTTGCTTGAGCGAATGGAAAGCGAAACGGAAGAGATGAACAAGCTGGTGGGGGAAATCCTTGAATTCAGCCGCCTAGAAACGTCTCGTTACGACTCAAAGTTAAGCTTGATGCATCTTGAGCATTACTGTTCGATGCTCATCGCGCAGATGCAAAACGACTTGAAGCCGAATCAAATCTTAGTGGGCGATTTAGAGACGCCGACATCAATGGTTAATGTTGATGAAAGGTTGCTCCTGCGAGTTATCGGTAATTTGGTCAGTAACGCGATCAAATATGCGGGTGAGAATGCTCATGTTGTCGTGACTACCTATGAACTGTTAACCGATAAACGTTACAGTGTCATATCTGTAGAAGATGACGGCCATGGCATTCCTGATAACAAGATTGCAGGGATTTTCGATCCGTTTACTCGTATAGAGTCAGCCCGTGATAAACAGTCTGGTGGTTACGGTCTTGGGCTAGCGATCGTGAAGGAAGCCATGGGAGTGATGAATGGGCATGTTACTGCTGAGAATAGAGACGGTGGAGGGCTTAGAGTGAACCTTATGTTCCCAATCGCCGACTAGCCTCTTGTTGTTACCTGTCGTGCTCCATCTATAACGATGACTGAAAGCGTGCTGAGAAACATTACTTAGAAATATAGCTAAGTAATATAGCTTAGAAACATAGCCCAATAAAAAACGCCACTGCATCAGCAGTGGCGTTTTTATTTATACGCTTTTCATTATCAGCTAAGGCATAGCCATTAATTACGCCTCAGCTTGAAGGTAAGAGCGACGGAAAAGCTAGATTATGCCTGTTGGCGTGTTAGCTTAACTTCTTCTTCTTTCTCACCAGCCGCAGGGTCATTGAAGCGAGCTTCGTCAAAAGAACCTTCAGACTTAGCCACAATGATAGTTACGGCACTATCACCTGTGATGTTTACTGCGGTACGAATCATATCAAGAAGGCGGTCAACACCCATGATAAGCGCGATACCTTCAAGCGGTAGACCAACTTGGTTCAATACCATTGCTAGCATAACAAGACCAACACCAGGAACACCTGCAGTACCAACAGACGCCAATGTCGCTGTTAGGATAACCATCAAGTAGTCACCCATAGTAAGGTCAATGTTGTAGGCTTGTGCGATAAACGCCGTTGCAACACCCTGCATGATAGCAGTGCCGTCCATGTTCACTGTTGCACCTAGTGGTACAGTGAAAGAAGCGACTTTGTTGTCAACGCCCATGCGGTTTTTAGCCGTTTCCATTGTTACTGGAATCGTCGCATTCGAAGAAGCCGTTGAAAATGCGAACATGATGGCATCTTCCATTTTACGTAGGAACGTAATAGGGCTTAAACCTGTGAAACCTTTTAGCATCGCACTGTAAGTAACCAAACCGTGTAGGAGTAGGGTACCTGCAAGTACTAAGAAGTATTCTGCTAGGTTCCAGATTGCGCTTAAACCAAGGCCGGAGAACAGCTTCGCCATCAAGAAGAACACACCATAAGGCGCAAGGTTCATCAGTAGCGCAACAAGCTTCATGATCACTTCGTTCAAATCAGAGAAAACCGCAGCGATACGCTCGCCAGGTTTACCCGCTGCACTGATTGCAATACCAAACAACACAGCAAATACGATAACTTGCAGCGTTTTGCCCTCAGCCATCGCCTGAATAGGGTTGGTTGGGAACATGTCGATGATTACTTGGCCCAAAGAAGGGGCATCCGCTGATTTGAAAGAGCTCGCAGCAGTAAGATCCGCACCAGCTCCAGGTTGGAACAGGTTGCCGATAGTAAGTGCTAGAGTGATAGCAACGGCTGTAGTGCCGATATAAAGTGCAAGCGTTTTGCCACCCATACGGCCAAGAGTTGATAAGTCTTTAAGAGAGCTTGTACCGCACACTAGTGAAACGAAGACTAGTGGCACAACAAGCATTTTTAAACTGGCGACAAAAATCTGTCCGCCTACTTCAAAGAGTCCGTTAACGATGTAGTTGTTAACAAATCCGCTGTCTGCAAAAAGGGATTGAATGGCAAATCCCGTTAATATGCCCACGACCATACCGAGGATAACTCGACCAGTTAGAGACATAGGTTTCTTGGTATTCATTTAGAACACTCCTTATTATTTATAACTTTGATACCTTTTCAAAGTGAGCGGGAGATTAGCAGTCGGTTGATCAAATCGAAAAACAAAAAATGAGTTTGAAATTATAGATGTGATCAAAATCACTGATAATTGTGTAAATTAAACAAATAAAAACAAAACAATTCACCATTTATTTACATTTATCGAGGGTTTTATACATCAATCAGTCGTTTCAAAGGTAGTAAATAAGACAAGACAGTATTTGTATTGATTTTGGCTGCTTAGATTGATCAGACAAATAACCTAATAGTGAAATGTTGAATTCATGTTTACAGATCTGCACGCTCAATTAACGTATTGAATTGATTTTGTTGAGCTAAAGAAAGTGTACGTTCAGTGGGCTTTACAAATCTTTACGAATGCAAAGAATGTAAATTTAATGCAAATGGTAATAATTATCACTTATATTCACTCCCGAAATGATTCAGTGGTACCGGAAACGGTTCAACCGAGCACATCGAATAAATAACAAAGTGCTCGTACAAAAGAATAAAAGCGGAGTAAAGGACATGTTTTCAAAGAGCCCATTGGCCTTAGTGATCGGCGCAGTATTAGCTTCACCAGCAGTATTGGCAGAAACAGTAAAAACAGACGAGCACATGGTTGTTGAAGGTCGTGACTACGGTTACAAGGCCGACACAAACACAACAGCAATGCGCATGGAGGCCACTCAATTAGAGACTCCGGGACAAGTTTCAGTAATCGATGAGCAAATCATCGATGAACAGCGTGCAACAACGCTAGGTGACGTTCTTAAGAATGACGCGAGTGTAAGTGCTGGTGGCACAAGCCGTAACCGTGAGCGTTTTTCTCTACGTGGTTTTTCTGTACAGAGCTCTTCGGGCTTCCTCAAAAATGGTCAACAACACTGGTCTCACTACCGCCAACCAATCGAACTTCTAGAGCGTGTTGAAGTACTTAAAGGTCCATCAGGTCTTCTTTACGGTATTTCTGCTCCAGGTGGTTTGATCAACATGGTAAGCAAGAAGCCTACTTACGATACACAAGTAAGCCTTAGCCAAGACATCGGCTCTAATGATCACACTCGCACGACTCTAGATGTAAGTGGCGCATTAAACGATGCCGAAACTTTACGCGGCCGCGCAATTCTATCTAAAGAAAGCTACGGCTCTTGGAGAACATACGGTGATGGTACTGAACCACAAACAGAGCGTTTTGTTGGTGGTGTCTTCGTTGATTACGATGTATCTGAAGACGTGACGGTTTCTGTTCACTACGACAAGACTAACGACGAAGGTAGCGTAGATTCTGGTGCACTATACACACTAGACGGCAACCGAGTGGGTAGCGACAAGCACATTTGGGATGCGCAGTGGTCACAAATTGAAAACGATGTTGAGAACGTAGGTTTTGATATTGCTGCTAACCTGACAAACACATGGTCTTTAAAAACAGGTTTCAACTACCAAGATTTCGAACGCATTGATATGGAAAGCTACCCAAGCTTTAGAAATATGAACCCTGATGGTACGGGTACAGTCACTCAAGGTGGTAACTATCGTCACGATAAATGGCGTTTCAGAACGGCTTACGTCGATCTAACTACAACCGCTGATCTTGCTGGCACAGAGCACCAATTACTATTCGGCGCTAACTGGTTAGGTTACAGCTATTATCGTGGTATGGATCGCTTCAGCAGCGGTGAATACGCACCAGATGCAACGGTACCAGCACCGTCAGTGGGGTCAACATCGCTAGGTAAGATGAGCACTTACGATACTTGGGGTTTCTATATCCAAGATCTGATTACTATCAATGACGAATGGCAAGTTCTTGCGGGTGCTCGTTTCGACCGTAAAGTAAGTGATGGCGTTGCAGAAGAAAACGTAGCACCTAAGCTTGGCGTGATTTACCACCCAGCATCAAACGGTAGCATTTACGCTTCTTACTCCGAAAGCTTTGAGCCACAAGGTGTTGTCTCTAGCGGTAGCCGTAATTACACGAACGATGGCGAACTTCTTGATGCTGCGACAGGTGTGTCTTACGAAGTTGGTACTAAGTGGGAACTGATGGACGAGCGTCTATTCGTTTCAGGTGCGGTATTCGATATTACCCAAGAAAACATCTCGATGGATGTAGAAGACACTTCATCAGGCGATTGGACGAAGACACAAGGTGGCGAACAAGTTCACCGTGGTGCTGAGTTAGCAGCGCAAGGTTTTATCTCAGAAAAATTCTCTATGTCTGGTTCTGCAATGTACTTAGACGCTGAAATCACGAACCATGAAACCTATGAAGGTAACCGTCCAGTTGACGTACCTGAGTTTGCAGCAAGCGTTTGGTCTACTTACGCAGCAACAAACGAAGTTGATGTTAACCTAGGTCTTATCTACGAAGGTTCTCGTTACGGTGATAGTGCGAACACGTTCAAGAAAGATGGCTATGCTCGTGTCGATATGGGTGCAGCATACACACTTAAGTACGACGACTCTCTAGACTTCGTTGCTCGCCTAACAGTAGAGAACGTATTTGATAAAGAATACCTAGCGGGTGGTGGTTCAACTTCTTCAAAACACCAATTTGCAGAAGACGTAGTCATTGGCGAAGGCCGCAACTACATGGCAACACTGCAGGTTAAATACTAATTTGTTTGTAGGGTGTCATTGATAGCTTAAATACTAAGGGGAAGGTTTCGACTTTCCCCTTTCTTGATTCTGCTATTTAGTAAAAATATCCCTAGTAATGCGAGTGACTTTTAATGATAATGAGACCGCTTATCAATAAAACTCATTTGACCTTCTTCTTATAGTAAATGACGACAATTATGAATCTTTTAAAAACTAGCCTAGCGCTTGCCATCAGTTTGGTTGCAACGTCTTCGATGGCAAACAGCTTGGATCAAGCTCAATCAATTCAAAACAAGACCAATAACGCGTCGGCTTCGAGCCAAAAGGTTATTGATAAAAGCTCACAAGCGACTTTAATGCTGCAAGCTGAGATTGAGCGTCTGCAAGAAGAAGTTAAAAACTTAGAAATCTATCACGACCATCTTGCTGCATTGGTTGAGAGCCAGAATCAAGAAGCTCAGAGCATTGAAGCGCAGATCGACGAAATCAAATATACACGTCAAGGTGTTGTGCCTCTGATGTACCAGATGATTGATGGCCTTCAGCAGTTAGTTGAGCAAGATGTGCCAATCAAGAAAGAACAGCGTCTAGAAAGAGTTGAAAAGCTTCAAGCTATGATGACTCGCGCTGACGTAAGTGATGCAGAAAAGTATCGTCGTATCCTGGAGGTATATCAAATTGAGATGGATTACGGTATCAAGCTGGGTGTCTATCAAGGTCGCGTAGCATTGACCAGTGAAAAAACGATTGAGGCTGATGTACTGCACCTAGGTCGCATATCTTTAGTCGCTCGCAATCTAAATGGCAGCCAGTACTGGGCTTGGAATCAAACAAATGCTCAGTGGCAAGAGCTTGATCATTCGATGAAGTCTGAGCTAGATAAAGCCTACGATATTGCTGGTCAACAAGCGGCACCAAGCTTGATTACTTTACCTGTTTCTTTAACTGTTGCGGAGGTTAAGTAATGAACTTAAAGCCATTAGCAGCATTGCTTTGTATTACTTCAATTTCATTTTCTGCTTTCTCAGCTTCTGATACGACTGCTCAGCTAGTTAACAAGGCTAAATCAGAGAATAGTACTCAAGCTTCTCACAACGTAGTTCGTGAAGCTGACTTTAAAAAGACAGAACAAGAGCTGAAAGCGATCAAGGCGCAGCTTGAAGCGAAACGTACATCGGTTCAAAATGCGACAGACGTTCTTACTCAAACCTTCAGCGACAACGAAAACAAGCTTGCTCGTTTAGAAGAAAAATTGCGTTTAGAAACGGGTAGCCTTGGTGAGTTGTTCGGTGTCGTTCGTCAAAACGCGAAAGAACTAGGTGCAGAGCTTAGTTCAACAGTAAATAGCGTTGATCGTGCTGAGCACACAGCGACCGTTGACCAAATTATCGATGCTAAATCCCTGCCATCAATGCCACAACTTTCTGGTTTGTGGATGAGCATGGTGGAACAGATCCAAGCAAGCTCAGAGCTTAGCAAATCTCAAATTGCATTCATCAATGGCGAAGGCAACACACAGTCTGTCGACGCTTATCGTTTAGGTTCAATTGGCTTAGTGACAGACCAAGGCTATGTTAGCTGGAACACTCAGCGTGAAGATGCAATTGCGTATCTGAAACAGCCATCAAATGGTCCAACGTTAGCGTCACTTTCTTCACTTGCGAATGGTGACATATCTAATGTCGTTGTCGATCCTTCTCGTGGATTCATGCTTGAACAACTAGCTTTAACCCCAAGCCTAGTTGACCGCCTTCAAGCGGGTGGTGTCGTTGGTAAAGTGATTCTTGGCTTGTTGGCTATTGGCCTAATCATCGCATTGGTTCGTGGTATTTCTTTGGCTATCGCTCGTCAGAAGATTCGCGCACAACTTAAGAACCCTGAACAAGCGGGCGACAACCCTCTTGGTCGTGTTCTTGCAGTTTACAACAAAGAGCAAAACCAAACGGTTGAAGCACTGGAGCTGCGTCTTTTAGAAGCCGTCGTTGATGAACAGACTCATTTAGAGAAAGGTTTATCGATGCTCAAACTTCTAGCAGCACTTGCACCTATGCTTGGCTTGTTGGGCACCGTAACCGGCATGATCGAAACATTCCAAGTGATCACACAGTTTGGTAATGGTGACCCTAAAGTGATGGCTGGTGGTATTTCGATGGCGCTTGTAACAACGGTACTTGGCCTAGTTGCTGCAATGCCATTGCTATTGGCACATAACATTCTTAGCACTCAGTCAGAGAACATTCGTAATATTCTTGAGAAGCAGGGTATTGGCCTTGTTGCTGAGCAGGCAGAAAAAACAGTTGAATCAAAAGCTGTCGTTTCACCAGTTGGGACTGCTGCGTAATGGATATTTTGTCGGGTTCTCTATTACCAGCGAGTTGGTTAACGAGTGACTGGCTGCTGTCTTTATCAAGCTTTATGGAACAGGGCGGTTTTGTCCTGTGGTGGCTAGCGGCTGTTGTCCTAGTGTATTGGGTGCTTGTGGTAGAACGCGTGCTTTATCTTGCGTTCTATTTTCCAAAGCAACGCCAAGCTTGGATTGCAAAGTGGCATGAAAGAGAAGATCACTCTTCTTGGCATGCTAAAGCCATTCGTGAAGGTTGGTTAGGCCAAGCGAGTATCTTACTTAACCAAAACTTGAATTTTATTAAGCTGTTAGTCGCTATTTGTCCGATGTTGGGCTTGTTAGGCACCGTAACCGGTATGATCTCTGTTTTTGATGTCATGGCGACACAAGGCAGCAGCGAACCTAAATTGATGGCTTCAGGTATCTCGTTGGCAACGCTGCCAACCATGGCGGGTATGGTTGCTGCACTAGCGGGCATGTTTGTTCACGCTCGCTTAGCGAAAGTGTGTAACCGCTTAGAATTGAAATTAGAAAAATCTTTAAGGAGTCAACGATGAGACTCGGTCGACGTCATTCTAAAAACGAAGAGGCTCAAATAGACCTTACTTCGATGCTTGATATTGTATTTATCATGCTTATTTTCTTTATTGTGACCAGTTCATTTGTTCGTGAATCAGGGGTTGAAGTCAATCGCCCACAAGCTTCTAACGTAGTAAGCCAAAAGGATGCGGGCATCTTTGTTGCGATTACGTCTGCGAATGACATTTTCATTGATAAACGTGTCGTTGATGTTGAACGTGTTCAAGCGACGTTAGAACATTTATTACTAGAACAACCTGATGCTTCTTTGGTCATTCAAGCGGATGAACACGCTTATAACGGAACCGTCGTAAAAGTGATGGACGCCGCTAAAGGTGCGGGTGTTAAAAACATTGCGCTTGCTGCTGAAAAGCGATGATCTTGGAGGATCTTCATAAATGATTCGCCTATTTCTTGCTTTACCGCTAGCGGGGGCATTGGGTCTAGCGCTGTTTTCTTTCATGGCTTGGATGGTTGATAATGGCCACAAACGTTCACCAGACAACAGTGAGACGTTAAGTTTCAACATGGTGATGGTTGAAGCTGAACAAGAAGTCCAGAGAAGACAACGTGCAGTTCCTGAACAGCCAGAAATGCCAGAGCCACCGCCAGAAGCGCAAACGTCTCAGTCACAAGCTGAAGTCACGCCTCTGAACTCGATGTCTTCACTGCCTTCATTGGATTTGAATACATCGGTTGATGGCCTCGCGATTAACGCGCCGACATTTTCGGACTTTGGGTCAAACCAACAGGCAATGCCTTTGTATCGAGTAGAACCTCGTTACCCAGCAAAAGCGCTTAAGCGTGGTGCTGAAGGGCATGTCATTATGTCTTTTACCATCGATGAAACGGGACGCCCAGTTGACATTCAAGTCACTGACGCGAACCCACGTCGTATGTTTGAACGTGAAGCGATGAGAGCACTTAAAAAATGGAAGTATCAACCGAAAGTCGTCGATGGAAAAGCGATAGCTCAGGTTGGTCAAACCGTGAAACTAGAGTTTAAGTTGGCAAAATGATGAAACAGATATGGATATTAGTGGGTTTGTTGTTAATGCCCCTTACAATACAAGCAAAAGAGCTAACTCAATATACTGCTATTCGTGTTCAAAAGGCGCATAAGCTTGCTCAAGATGAACAGGTTAAACAGGCGATTGACGTTCTTGCAGGCTTGGAGCTTTCTAAAGGCTACGACAAAGCGTACGTAGCTCGTATGCTTGGTGTGTTTTACTGGCAAGATGGCAAAACCGACACGGCAATTAAGCAGCTTACTTATGCGGTCGACAGCAATTTGCTGGTTGATGAACAGGCTTGGATAACGAAACGCATGCTGGCTGATTTGTTGTTGAACGATCAGCAGTTTGAAAACGCGCTTCCGCACTACTATCAGTTAGTGAAAACAGCGCCAGAAAAAGAAAAGAAAGATACGCTTTGGATGCGAATTGCACAAGCTGAATACCAAATTGAAAATTGGTCGAAAGTCCTAGTTGCCATCGGTAATCGAGACAAATTCAATTCAAAAGCAGAGTTGTCGCCTCTATCGCTAAAATTGGGCGCACAGCTTCAGTTAAAACAGTGGAAGCAGTCTATTCCGACACTGGAAAGCCTCATCGAACTTCAACCTGAGAAAGATAATTGGTGGCGTCAACTTGTTGGTATTCAGCTAAGATTAGAACGTAATCGTGATGCATTGAACACATTAGCACTGGCTGATCTACAAGGTGTTGAGCTGAAAAACTCAGATCGCCGCTTGTTGGCACAGCTTTACGCGAAACGCGGCATTCCAGAACGCGCAGCACAAGAAATTAGCAAGCTAGATGATGCGAACAGCGACGTTCAACTTCTGGCGGAGCAAGCAACTTACTGGCAGCTAGCGAAAGAGTGGGACAATGCGATTGAAGTGTGGACGCTAGCGTCTAAAAAAGACACTCAATATCATTGGAATGTAGCTCAACTATTGGTTCAGCAAGGTTACTACGACCGAGCGCTTGTTGTTTTAGACAAAGTGCAAGACAAAAACAAACAGGCCGACGTTGCATTAGCAAAAGTGCGCTCATGGTATAAGTTAAAGAACTTAGATAACGCCCTTGCTCAAGCGAAGCGTGCGAACAACATTGAACCATCTTCTGAAGCAAAAGGTTGGATTAAATATCTGACTCAGCTAAGAACAGTTAGTGATAACGGAAACGTCTAACTGCTGATAGCTAAAAAAAGAAGATAAGAGACAGCTCATAGAAGCTAGAAATAAGAAAAGTAAAAGGGTGTCATTTGATCGTTCAAATGACGCCCTTTTTTATATATTGAATAAAATTGAGCCTTAGTACTTCATTAGGCCTTGGTGTTTGATCGAGGTATGAGCAAAGGCAAAATTAAGGGCTACACATCTCGCCACTGTGCGATCCCGCGACGATCATTCCGTTTTGGTCAGCAACCCAGTTGATAGTGCAGTCACGATAGGGATTTTTGAAAGCATGTTGTGTTTCGCCATTCTCGAGTGGGGTTTGAGTTTCTACCCAAGCAAACGTGCGCGACTCCCAAAATGAAACAGCTTGAGAGTGAGGCGTTAAATATAACTTTTGGGCGTCGGCAATATTGGAGCCGATATAACTCTCGATATGTTCGTCAGTGCCGATAATTTGGCTAGTACAAGCCGTTACCAACAGGGTAAAAGCTAAAATAATAATACGCATTTCAAAATCCTTTTAAACATGTATCGCCATGCTCGTTTTATAGACAATAAGCTTAAACTACTCTTGAACAGATCGTGATGTTAATGATCTTGATAGTGATCTCAGTTCTAAATACTTCCAGTTTTCTTTCCTTGAATGCACGGTGTATCCACCTATTGGTTTCTATCTATGATCTTTCGGCTGAATCAGATTGACGTTTGTGCCCTTGATTTACGTTTTAACCAGTTATTACCGCCAACTCTAAACGTTAACAAGATTTACATGTTAACAGAGTAGATAAACAGTTCGATTACTTCCCATGTAATGTTATGTAAATTTCCTTACGCTGCTCGGCAAACGTAAACAATGTAAATTGAATGCCAATACGAATGATTATCAACTAAATTGACGCCATAAAATTTATAGGTATTGGTTTGTATGTCGTTAAAAAGTAGGGCAGTTCAATCATGGGCTCGTCGACTTCATGTTTATATTTCAATGGCGCTTCTGTTCGTTGTTCTTTTCTTCTCAGTGACAGGCATCACCCTTAATCGCCCTGAGTTATTTGAATCAACACAACCCAATATCCAACGGTCTACGTTAACGCTTCCTACAAGTTTATTTTCAATCCAAGACGGGCGATTAAAAGCCGATGAAACGGCCTTTGAAACGTTTCTGTTTGAAGAAGCCAACCTATCGGGCGTTCCTTCAGGTTTAGATATCTACGCAGAGATTGAAGACGGTGAGTTGCTCATCGGCGAAGTGTCTATGGACTTCAAAGGACCAGGCTACAACGCTTCTGTGTTCGTTGACGTGACGTCTGAATTTGTAGAAGTCGAAACTACTAATTACGGCGTTATCGCATTGTTGAACGACCTACACAAAGGGCGTAATAGCGGTGAAGTTTGGAAATGGTTCATCGATATCACTGCGCTACTGATGATCTTCTTTGTACTTACTGGCGTGTGCTTACTGTTACCTAAGAAAAAAACGCTCAATACCTCCATTAAATGGACGGTGTTTGGGTCTGCAATCTCACTTGCTATCTATTTTGTCGCCGTACCTTAACCCTCCATTAGGTTGATGAGTCTGTTTGATGAATCAGCTTGAAGAACGAACTAAAGGTTAAACGGATTTAAAAGGTTGTTAAACATGAAAAAAATGAACTGGAGCAAGGCGCTTCTTGCTTTATCTCTTTTGCCAAGCATAGGTATGGCACAAGCGATCCCTGATACGGCAAAACTTGATGTGAACTTTAAGCTTCCAAAGATCGATACCTCTATGTACGCACGTCCTTATGTGGCGGTATGGGTAGAGAACAGCGAACGAAAGTCAGTGAAAACCATTGAGCTCTGGGTCGGCAAAGATGAATGGCTTAAAGACTTACGTAGCTGGTGGAGAAAGGTGGGACGTTATGATCGTGAATTGGTTGATGCAGTGACGTCTGCAACGCGTCCTGCTGGCCAGTACCGTTTCGTTTGGGATGGTAAGAGCGATGATGGCCAAACTCTAGAGCAGGGCGAGTACACGGTCCATATCGAAGTGGTTCGCGAACACGGTGGCCGTAATTACCTTCGTCAAAAAGTATCACTAACGGATGTAAATGCTTCTTATGAGCTAAAGGCGACAGAAGAGACGGGTGAAATCACTCTGAACTACATCGCTAAATAGTAAGCACGAATAGCAAAAGCAAACTGAACAGAATAGACAGTCGTCATCGTAGGCTCAGATAGAGCGACACGGCTAACAATTATAAATAATGGAATTGAACATGATGAAACAGACAAAAATCAAGGCACTTGCACTAGCGGGTGTGATGGCATTCGGCCTAGCCGCAACGACAACAGCACAAGCTCACCCGCGTTGGATACTACCATCTCACTTTACTGTATCGAAAGAAGGCGGTGACTGGCTAACGTTCGATGTGACTGCGTCTCACGGTACGTTTGTTTTTGATAAACCTGCAGGCAGCGAAAACGCACATGTCATCATGCCAGATGGTCGCAGTGAACGTCCAAACTTTGTTGTTCGCGGCAAACGTCGTTCAATCTTTGATTTCTACTTCGAAGAAGAAGGTACGCATAAAGTTGCGATCAACAATGAGCCTTCTTACTACACACAATACAAAGCGGGTCGTCGTGACACAGTGAAATGGATCAAAGCAAACAAAGCGGAACGTGATTCAGTTCTTCCTGAAAAGTCGCGTGACGTGGTAACACAAATCAGCTTCACTCGTGCAGAAAGTTACATCACAGTGGGCAAGCCATCGGATTCAGTCTTCAAAATTGAAGGCAAGCTACTTGAAATGAAGCCAGTAACGCACCCTTCAGACATCATTGAAGGTGAACCAGTGACTTTCCAATTCTTCTACAACGGTGAAATCCAGAAAGACGTGAAAGCGGAGATCACTCGAGAAGGCACGCTTTACCGTAACCACCAAGAGCAGATTGATGTTGTGAGTAACGAGAACGGTGAAATTACCTTCACTCCAGACGTAGCGGGTCGTTACGTAATGAAAGCGAACTACAAAGGTGAGTTGATTGACAACCCACTGGCAGACAAAGCAAGCGCGAACGTTCACCTAACGTTCGAAGCATTGCTTCAATAATCTGTGATATCGGGGCTCGATTCCTGATTAAGCAACTAAAAACTTAAGGGCTCATTTGAGCCCTTTATCGCTCAGTTAACTTCTGAGAATTTGCACTGTGGCTAGGGTACGAACCATGAGAATAAAAACAAAACTAAAATCGATAATCACTCCATGCTTGGCACTGGGACTTGGTTTCGCTGCATTACCTGCGCAAGCACACTTTCCACTGATGAGCTGCTGGTTTGAAGGCAAGACCGTTGCATGTGAAGCGGGTTATTCGGATGGCAGCAAAGCGATTGATTACGCGGTTGAGATGTACGATTACGAAGACAACTTGATTGCAAAAGAGATGACAGATAAACGTTCTATCGTTGAATTCCCAAATCCTGACACTGAGTTCTACCTTGTATTTGATTCAGGCCATGAGTTTCCTGTTGAAGTCGATGTCGTTGAGATCAGCGAGAAATGATGATTCAAGGCGTACGTGCTGACACGGGTGGCAGAGAAGGCAAATGGGTAGGGCTGATCATTGTATTCATCCTGAGCTTTGCCACGGTCGCTATCCCATTTCATCAAGCAGAATCGCATATCGAAGCGGTACTTGATCATCAAATCTTAGTGACCGATGTTGAGCAAGAAAACTTGGCAATGTTATCAGAGCTACGTTTAGCTCATGAAGAGATTCGCGACCTGCGTATGGACTCTGATGGCGAATGGCCAAGTGTTATGTCATTGAAAGATGAATGGGTCGCGCCATTTGTTGAAGACCAGAGTTGGAAGCGCAAAGGTTCTCATCATTGGTTATTGGACGAGCGTGGTTACTACTTTTCGACGCCAAGCGAATACGCTGCACAAAGCGAACATGGCTTTGCTGACTCCTTTATTTTAAACGCCAACAGTGTCTCTCCTGAAATCTGGATTTTCTTTGGTGGTGTAGCGAAACAGCCAGATACTTTTGACCAACACACGCTTGAGTCTACCGGTTGGAAATTGGTGGTGAATGAGTCAGAAGTTGCTGATCAGCATGATGCTTCTTCTCATTAACCCCAGATTCTCGAAAAACAAAATGTTCAAAAATAATAAGAGATTTACTATGCGAATTATGACTCTGTTCATGTCGTTATTGGCGGTGTTAATGACACCCAATGCATTAGCAAAAGAATATAAGATCGACAGTGATAAGCTGACGATTGGCATAACCCTTCAGCCTTATTTCAGCTACGTAAAAGCCGTGGTGGGTGACAAAGTGAACATTCTTCCTTTGGTTGATGCTGGGTTTAATCCTCATAACTACTTACCGCAACCCAATGATTTAAAGCGATTGAGCCAGATGGATGCGATTGTGGTAAACGGTATTGGTCACGATGACTTCGCGCTTAAAGTGATTTCAGCCGCGCAACGTGATGACTTAGTGGTGATCGAAGCGAACAAAGAAGTGCCTCTACTTCCAGCATTAGGCCAGTCTGTTGGTCAAGGTGCCGTGAACCCGCATACGTTTGTTGGTCTTTCGACAACGATTCAAAAGGTTTACACCATCGCGAGCGAAGTCTCTAAGCTCGACCCAGACAATGCCGCGTTTTACCGCAAGAACGCACGTAAGTACGCTAAACAATTTCGCTTTATGAAGCGTGATGCGATGTTGTCACTTGGCGAACTCGATACGTCAGGCATGAAAGTAGCCACAACACACAATGCGTATGGCTACATCCTTCAAGAGTTTGGTGTTGATGTGGCGGCGGTGATTGAGCCTGCGCACGGTGTTGAACCAAGTGCGAGCCAACTACAAGATACGATCGAAAAGATCCGCGCATCGGGTATTGATGTTCTGTTCTATGAGCTAAATATGCCAAATCGCTTTGTTGACACCATTGAAGCGGAAACAGGTGTTCAGCTTTACCGTTTTTCTCACATGACGCATGGCGAATATGAAGACGACAAAGTCGAAGTTGAGATGAAGAAGAACCTCGAGACGTTAATCGAAGCAATGAAATTTGCGGCGGCTAACCAAGCGAAGAGCGGGAATGCATAATGCTCGGCCCATCAATTTCAATCAATCAACTCGGTCTGCAATACGACAACAACGTGATTCTTGATGACATATCACTAGAACTCAAAGCGGGCGAGTGCCATGTCATCATGGGGCCAAATGGCGGAGGCAAAACATCTTTGCTGCGCTCTGCACTTGGCCTTACTCCTTTCTCTGGGCAAATCGATATTCATTGGCCTGAAAAGCCAAGTATTGGTTATGTCCCTCAAAAAGCGACCTTCGAATCTAGCTTACCTCTAACGGTAATGGATTTCGTGTTGCTTAACCAAACTCGAATTCCGCTATTTTGGCGTCGTAAATCTAAGCAATTGGATCTTGCATTGGCGCAATTGGATCGTGTGGGTATGGCGACTCGTAGCGACCGCCGTATGGGCCAGCTATCGGGCGGTGAACAACAACGTGTGTTGTTTGCTCAAGCCTTATTGGATAACCCAAGTCTATTGGTGTTGGATGAACCTACGACTGGCATGGATGAGCAGGGCGTTCGTTATTTAGAATCGCTGATTCGTGAATGTGTTGATGAAGGCCGTACGATTCTTGCTGTTCACCATGATGTAACCGCAGTGCGTCGCCTTGAAGCCAATGTACATGTTGTGAATCGATTCTTGGTGGATAGTGGCCTACATGAACAAGTGCTACACCCAAGTAAAATTGAGAGTTTATTTCAGCATTACAGCAGTGGTGCTGCCATCGTTAAATCGAAGGAGGTTGCGTAATGGAATGGTTACGACAACTTGCCGTAAGTGGCGTTGAAGCGGGTTGGTTATCAGACAGCTTCATGTATGCGTTCATGGTGAATGCACTGGTTGCTGCATTATTACTGGGCCCGTTACTAGGTGGCCTTGGTACTTTGGTGATTGCAAAGCGTCTGGCTTTCTTCTCTGAAGCTGTCGGCCACGCGGCTTTAACCGGCATCGCTATCGGTGTTCTGCTTGGTGAGCCACCAGAAAACCCAATTATTGGCTTGTTTAGCTTCTGTATGATCTTCGCTTTGCTTCTTCACTTTGTAAGAAACAGAACCAACGTGCCATATGACACCTTAGTTGGTGTGTTTCTAGCGCTAGCATTGGCAGTGGGTGCGGCGTTACTGATGTACGTGGCACGTAAGATCAATATTCACATGCTTGAGAACGTACTGTTTGGATCGATTCTTACGGTAACAGACCAAGACTTAGCGATTCTTGCAGGCAGCTGCGCACTCATTATTCTGCTCTTGATACCAACATTCAATCGCATTCTCTTGACTTGTATCAGCCCTGATATAGCGAAGGTTCGTGGTTACAACACCAGCTTCTACGACTACTTGTTTGTCATGATGATTACATTAGTGACGATTGCAGCTGTGAAGATCGTGGGGGCGGTTCTGGTTGGTGCACTATTGCTGATCCCGGGTGCGACGGCTCGATTGCTGACTAAACGCATGGGTAGCTTTGTACTACTGTCCGCACTCTTGGCAACCATCGCGTGTTTGGTTGGAACGGTGTTGCCTATGGAATTAAAATTACCGGTACCATCCGGCGCTTCAATTATTATCGTTTCCGCGACGTTTTTCCTAGCGGCAACGCTATACCGAATTGTAAGAAAGGCGTAATCATGACTTGTTTAATTAATCGTATTTCAAGCTCAGTAAAAGCTACGGCTAAAGTGAGTGCAGTTAGCAGCATGCTGTTAGGTGGCTTAATGGTGTCACTCAACGTTCATGCGGAAGATATCCTAACCAGTACACCTGTGACTTATGCATTAGCGACAGAGTTAACCAAAGGCACCGATATTACCACTGAATACCTACCACCAAAACGCTACGGTATTGATCGCTTGCCTAATTGGTTTGGCACTAAGGGGGCGAGCAAAGTCCTTCAATCAGGAGAAAAGGCGACCGTAGCATTAACGCTGTCGTCCATCTGGCAAGCTGACCCTACATTTGTATACGCAAGGCAGGGAAACATCCGTTTGGTAGAGGTGGATGCGGCTCAAGCGACTACTCCACGAGCACAAGGTGTCGCTGCGTTAACGTTATCGAGCGGTGATGTGTCTAAGTACGCGTGGTTAAACCCGACAAACTTAACGCGTATGGCGGCAATTGTGGCTGATGACTTTAAGCTATTGTGGCCAGCACAAGCTGAAATTATTGATAGTAATTTGCAGCGCGTGATGCTTGATGTTCGTGAACTGATTAACAAGCAACAAGCGGTGTTACTGGATAACGACGTAGATTCAGTATTGTTGCTTTCAGAAAGCTTGGAAGACTTTGCTTCGGGTAGCCAACTGTTTGTTGAAGCGCGTATGTTCAAAGCAGAACTGGAATGGACAGAGCAAGATAAAGCGAAGCTCAAATCGATGTTTTCGGAAGATGATGCGCTTTGGTTAGTCACAGCGAAAAAGCCGACGACTTTGATCAAGTCACTGGTGCCTAATGAGCGAATTCTGGTAGTTGACTCGGTAGACCGCTGGGGAAGAGCAGGGATTAACGCAAAAGCGCCATTTGCTCGCTGGGAAGTTGAGCCTTTCAAAGGTTAAGTGGCTAAAACAAGTTAGCTAATAAACCGCTCGTTCAAAAAACACGATCAAAAAAGCAGCCCAAATAGAGGCTGCTTTTTTTGTTCTTGTCCGTAGGCTCTGGTCAGAGTTTTGGGCAAGAGTGCTGAGCAAGAGTATCGTGAGTTAAAACTTACTCTGCAGCTTTTGTATCTTTAGTTTCGATACCAGCTTCTTCAGATTCAACAGAAGCTTCTACCGATCCTTCCGCTTGCTCTTGAGCGGCTTTTGCTTGCTCTTCAGCTTCCATTTTTGCGCGGTCAGCTTTAGAAATATAGCGAGGCTTGTTGCTACCATGCAGTTTAGACGTCGCCTGTTTCTGTCTTTTCTTTAGAATTTGATTGATTTTTTTCTTACGGTTCATTGCTGCATAGCCTTGTATTTAGTTTATGCGGTGGAGGATAATCATTTTAGATCTAGAACTCAATATTTACATGCATCCAGCAAGGAAAATATCACTATGCAGGCAGTCGAAACCGCACGCTTACGATTAAGAATGATCGCACCTCAAGATGCGGCGTTTATCCAGCGATTATATAGCTCAGAAGATTTCCTGCGTTACATCGGAGACAAGGAAATTACAGATACTTGCAAGGCTGTTGAATACATCGAAAACAACATTCTTAAGATGTATAGAGAGAAGGGTGTGTGTTTACTGATGGTCGAGATTAAAGAGTCTTCAACGCCAATCGGTGTCTGTGGTTTGATTAAAAGAGACACACTAGAGGCGCATGATATTGGTTATGGTTTTGTACCTGAAGTCTATGGCCAAGGTTATGCAAAGGAAGCGGCACAAGCGATAATTGAACAAGCTCAACATAATGCTGATATCGATCATTTAGTTGCCATCACGACCTCTGATAATATTCGAAGCATCGCACTGCTGACTAAGTTGGGTTTTGTGTTTGAGCGAGTTGAAGAGGCGATCAATGAAAGCGTCAATCTCAACCTGTACGGTCTATCACTGAGTAATTAATCATGTTTCAACATAACAACATTCTGCAAGGCGAACTCGCAACCGAGTACAAAACTGTTATTGCTATGGTGCACATCTATTGCAAAGATCATCACGGTGCTGTTCGTTTGGACAACGCGTTATGTGAAGAGTGCGAGCAACTGTTGCGTTATGCCGAAACACGACTTGATCGCTGTCCTTATGGCGAGGCGAAACCAACCTGCAATAAGTGTCCAATTCATTGCTATAAGCCTGATCCTAAAGAGCAGATGCGTTTAGTGATGCGATATGCCGGGCCAAGAATGCTACTCAAGCATCCGATTTTAGCGATACGACATTTGATACATGAGAAGCGGAAAGTGCCAGAGAAGCCATTGCCGAATGTGTCGAACCGCCATATCCGAATGAATAAGAAGTAACACATTGTTTACTGTGTGAAAGTATGTGTAATATGAAAGTAATCGAAACAAAAAAGGTCTGATTACTCAGACCTTTTTGATGTAGATACACTTCTATCTAAGCTTGAATGCAGCTAGGTAGCTAGGTAGCTAGACAGGTAACTTATGCCGCTTGAGGCTTGTCGTAGGTCACTGTGAGGTTGTTGATCCAGCGTCGGCTCAAGTATCGGTGCGAGCATATAGCTAACTTCACCACTTCTTCTACCAACATCAGACCATAGATGTATTTGAAATCCCATCCAGCGACAAACGCACCGTAAACACATACTGGAATACCCACCATCCACATCGCGATGAAATCCATTCGCAGGCAAAAAGCGTTATCACCACCAGCACGAATAATACCGTTAATGATCACCATGTTGAGCATACGAATGACTACCGCAAAACACATAATAGTCATTGCAGGTGCAGCGAGTGGGTACAATGCATCGGTAGAAAGGTTTAGCCATGATAGAACATGTTCTTTACCCATAAACAGTAGTAACCCAACGACCGCGCCAAAACCAACGACGGCTTTAATGAATGTTAGACCCATGCTCATCGCGTCATCAAATTCATCACGGCCTAGTGAATGGCCTAACAAAACAGAACACGCCACTGAGATACCAAAGAAGATCGAGTAGCACAGCGATTCAAATGGTGCGAGCATCGAGAATACTGCAAGCTCGGTCGTGCCCATGTGACCGAAAATCATTTGATATGCCATGGTACCCATTGCCCACAACACAGCATTCATCGTCAACGGCAAAGCAATGCGACGGTAAGACAACCACAATGACGGGCGATGTGGTGAGCTCGGTGTCGTTAATAGCCAATGTTTACGCATACGCATGTAGCTATACATTAAGCCCACTTGAATCAATCGCGCTAAGGTTGTCGCCAATGCCGCACCTGCTACGCCCATTGCTGGAATGCCGAAAGCACCTTTAATAAGAACGAAGTTAAGCGCAATGTTGAGTGCGATGGTAACGCCACCTAATAATAGCGGAGTTACGGTGTCACCTGATGAGCGCATGCTAGCTTCTACCACGACAACAATGTGAGTCAGAAGTAGAACAGGGAAGCCATACCATAGGTAAGTCGCGCCAAGTTCAATCACGGTTTGATCGCTGGTTTGCAACATCATTAAAAACTGAGAACCAAGAGTGATGATTGCAGTAACAGGCAACAGAACTTTTAAGCCAAATATCATCGCAATCGATGATACTGTTCGTGCGCTTTTTCGGTCATTCTTTCCCCAGTATTGAGCGACTAATGTACCGTTTGCTGAGGCCAACCCTGCCATAATCATAATCGCAACGAAGTGCCATTTTGATGCAATTCCCACAGCTGCAGCTGCTTCCATACCATAATCACTGACCATTAATACGTCAGCAAGGGCAAGAATAGCGACAAGCGCACTTTGCAAAGCAACAGGTAAACCAAGTTTAACGATACGAGGTAAGATGCTCTCTGGCTTGTTATTCATAGATGAGTTAGGGTTGATGTTAGTTGTCATAAGCTCTCCGATTTATGGCAGAACTATAGTGTTTTGAGCGAAGTAACAACATGTTTAAAAAACAACAAAACCTGTGCAAATCCGTCATTGATTCAATGAGACCAAAATCAACTTGGCGCGATGATGTTTTTCTCGCTGAACAGTGCAAAGAACGTTTTTTGACCGTTGAAGATATTCCAGAGATGAAAAGCTTTGGTGTCTATATGGGCGGCATGGCGAAGCTATATGATGGCTACTGGGTTGAGCGCGAATCCGTTAATGTTCATACGTTGATTTTTACTCAAGAAGGGGGCGGAATTCTAACCACTTCAACCTCGGTACAAGCGATTACACCTTATACGCTGGTAGTTCTTCCTGCTGAAACCCCATTTCGTTTTGAACTCGATCCTCAATACAATTATTGGAAAATGGCGTGGATGCTGACGCCCGATACGCAGCAATGGCAGCACATAGCAAGTTTAGGTCAGGGGATAGTGCCGTTCGGAGAGTGTGAGCAGATCTGGTCATTAATGAACTTGGTTTACTTTGAGATAGGCGGTAGAGCCAGTTACCGTAAGTTACTTTTGAGTGAAATCATCCGAACGTTGACGGGGTTTGAACCCAAATCGACCAGCACCACAGCACGTGTTCAAGCACTCTATAACGAGATTGAAAGCAGTCTGCACCAGCCATGGACCGTCGCAGGGATGGCCGAAAGGGTGTTCATCAGTGAAGAGCAGCTCAATAGAGTCACCAAGACGCTATTCAACCTGTCACCACGCAGTAAATTGATTCAATTACGCATGGATAAAGCCACCAGTTTACTGAAATATCAAGATTGGTCAGTCTCTATGATTGCGAATCGGTTGGGCTACAAAGATCCTTATAACTTTTCACATCGTTTCAAAAAACATTTTGGTCTGTCACCCAGCCAGTATCGAAAAAGCCATCGACTTCTTGGTTAGCCTTGCTTATTTCCTCGATCAATTACGCAAGATCAAGCTTTGCAGTAATATTACCGTATTGAGCTATCTATCAATTTAGTATTTTTACTCTATTCGGTACTATTGGAAATATCCAAGAGGGTGACTGCATATGCAATGCGAGGAATTAATGCACCAAGTTATCAGTGAGACGGATGATTTAGCTCTTCCGTCGAAGCTCATTTTAAACAATAAAGAGTTTCAATCAGGCACTAAAATCGTACGCAAGCAGGGTTGTGGTTCAATAATAGGAACGCTTGCTGAGCCTCATCGTAAAGTACTTTTCTATCTTTACCTGAACAGAGGCCAAGTGGTGAGCAAGCAAATTTTGAAGCGTGTAGGCTGGGCAGGTAAAGCGGTGACATCTGCATCTGTGTTGGTTGCTATTTACGAGATAAGGAGGATTCTTGACTGCCGTTGTATACAAACCGTTTCCAACGAAGGGTATGTCATGGAGTAATAAATAATCTTCTATTGATATCCTGTTAATATATTAATAATAAAAATTTAATCTCTTTACCGTACGAATTCCATTGATTATCGTCAAATCTAAAACGTCCACTTATAAGCGACGTTATATAAATACGATCGAATCTGACTTTGTCGCTGGCTATATAGTAAGGGAATGATATAAAAATGGACTCTTATCCTGCAATAGAAACGAACCACTCTGAAAACAACGTAGTACTTGAACTAAACGGTAAAATTGTTGAACTCAACACCAAACTCATTCGCAATGTTGAAAATGGTTACGTACTGGCTACCATGCCTTTGGCGTACCGAAAGATCATTTTATTTATGAATCGACATCGAGGTGAACTGTTCAGTGTTGGCCAATTAAAGAAGATTGGCTGGGAAAGTGAGAAAGTGACCAACTCATCTGTGATTGTTGCGATATCCGAAATTAGATCATTATTCGGAGACGGATTAATCATCACGATTACTGGTGAAGGTTACGTATTTCAACCTTAACCTTTTGAAATAATAGATTTTATTGCTATTTGCTATTTGCTATTGGTTTTTTGTCGATCTTTCCTCCAGACGACATAAAACAAAAAGGGCTCTTAATTTAGACGGGAAGTCATAACTAAGAGCCCTAGTGATACAGTTCTTGTGCCTGTCTATTCGATTTACTCGCCTGCAATCTGTAGAGGAGAACGTTTTAGGCTAGCAATTAGCATGTAGATGGTTGTAGCGAGTAGAGACGCGAACAGGTAAGTGAATAAGCCTGCTTGTGAATCCATAAAGCTATCCGCAACCAATGGCCCTGCTACAGAGCCGATGCTGTAGCACAACAACATAACTTGAGTCACTGAAACTAAGTAGCTCGGGTCTAAGTTACGACAACCCAAGTTAATCGCAATTGGGTAAAGTGCAAAGGTCGCCATACCTAAAACAAACAAGCTCATACCGAGAACGTAAAAATCATGGTTGATAGTGAGCACACCAATGCTTGCAACCCCTAGCAGGCAGAACAGAGCCATTAATAACACTTGTCCTATGTGGTGAGACAACCACGTCACCATCGGTTGAACGGCCATACCACCCATAATCACTAACGCCATCAAACCGCCAATGTCTTGGTGTGCGATGTTGCGCTGAGCGAGTTCTACAGGCATCAATCCGTAAATAGACCCAAGTGTTAACCCAGAAACAATACAGCCAATCAAAGCGCTGTGACTTAGCTTGCTGATTTGTTTCAGTGATAAAGACTGCGCATCGTGAATTTGTGGTGCTGTTGCTTGTCCGTACATCAATACAATGATTGCTCCAAACAGCAAGGTGAACATTGCAATGAAAGGCACGCCGCCCGTAATACCAAGGTATCCGATGCCAAGTTGACCAACGGCCGAACCGCCATATAACGAACACATGTAAACCCCTAAACGTTTCGCACGTTGAGATTCTTCACCGCTCATTAGCCAAGATTCCACAATTACAAAGATCCCAGCGACTGATACACCCGCGACGAAACGAGCCAACAACCAAACTGATTGATGTGGCGCCAATGGTAATACAAGAATTGTTGCGATAAATACGCTAAGTGCAATGACGAACGCGTCTTTGTGACCAACGCGAGCGATCGCACGCTCAATCAATAACGTACCCGCTAAAAGACCTGCATAAAAGGCACTCGCCAACCAACTCGATAGATTACTGTCTAAGCCATACTCAGACAGCATTAATGGTAATGAACTCATTAAGTAGCCTGAAGCGATCGCGTAAAAAGACAATGCAATAACAGGAACAGTTATGCGAGTTGTTGGTTGGATGTTGTCCAATGCAGGAGCCTCTAAATAGTAAAAGAAACGATGAATTTTCCGCGACTATGGGGGAGAAACTGAATTGGGTAAAACGAATAAAAATGGTCGTTAAGATAAAAGAAATCTATCGTGTTTGTTGGCTAAAATACCGTTGTGATATTTCATGTTTTCGCGATATTTTCTGCGGTTAAATAGCCGATAAAGCGTTGTTCAAACGACTATTTAATTTGAAAGACGGAGAGAGATTCGTTGTATTCATCAGATTTTAATTTAGGGCGTTTAATCGTGTTAGACCACTTCTTTTCGGTATTGTCTGGGCGAGCTTCCACTCCACCTACGAAAGGCATGCCGAAAGTTCGCACTGTCTGAAAATCCGACTCTATCGGAGATCTCTTCAATACTCATATGCGTCGATGAAAGATAGTGCCTAGAGAGGTGAAATCGCACGTGATCCAATATTTTCTGATAGCTCGTGTCTGCAGCTTTGAGGTGTCTACGTAGTGTTCTCGAAGACATTCCCAATTCTGTGGATAGCGCTTCAATGGAAGGGTAACAGCCAGGCCTTTCAATAAACATCTGTGAGATCTTCTCTTTTAGGCTGGTGGGCGCGCTGACTCTAGCCAACATGTCGTCACAAGATTTCAAACACATTTGTAAGGTGATTGGGTTAGCCGTTGGTAAAGGTGAATATAGGCGTGTTGCATCGAACTGCCACTCAAGCTGCTCGCAATCAAACTCTACCCGGCAACGGAAAATCTCCTGATAGAGATCGCCGTAGGTAGGTTTAGGATAAGGGAAGCGGATCACAAGAGAGGGAAACGGCTGTTGTAGCACTTCTTCACACAAACTTTGAATAGCGGAAAACCAATACTCACAACAGAAAGGCAACAAAGAGTCGAGCTCGATAAGTTGCTCAGCGCGAAAGTATCCGGTTTGATGTTCAACGGACATGGTCTTCTTGAGAACAGGGCCCGCAAGACGCAGATATTTGAAGCCCATTAAAAGAGCGTCTAACAGTGTCTCACTGCTGAACACTGCGTAACCCAACACACCAAAATCACTAAATCGGGCTTCCTGTCCAACTTTTAGTCCTAGCCCCTCTACGTTGGAATTCTCAAGCGCGTTACTGAACACCGCTAATTTTTGTGCGAGCGTGATGTGGGTATCTGGCGTATTGAGCTGGAACTCATCGATGTTACTGCCTTTCAATAACGTATCGACCGTCAAGGATGATGAAAAATAGCGAGACAATAGTTGAAGATCAAGAATACCAAATGCCTGCATATCCGGTTCGTAAACTGCGGTGTATTCCATAATATGCCTCTTGTTGAGTGTTCTTATTCTATCTTAACCACGAACATCTTTTCGTCGGCTGTGTTGCAATTATGTCCGAATATCACCGTTTTTTGTCTTTTTGCAACCTTTGCAGGATGTTATCAAAATGTTGTAATTTAATAAGTCATACACGGACACGTGTGCATAGGGTCGAAATAACAATAGATTAGAAACGAAAGCAAAGAGCAAATGAACATAGGTTAAACACATATTCGAAACAAAACACAACAACGTCTACGGTGACCGTGACTAATAGGTCTAAGCCGAATAAGGAGATCATGGATGCACAATCTTGCTGTTAACTTGGAGCGCAGCGCTTCGCTTTTCCCAAATAAAGTCGCTCTGCGAATGGGGACGGATGAAGTCAGCTTTTCTCAGTTGGAACAACTTTCTGGAAACGTCGCCGCTAATTTAAAGAGACTGGGGCTCAAGAAAGGAGATAAGGTCGCGTTGTCGTGTCCGAATGTCACGTATTTCCCTATTGCCTATTATGGAATTCTGAAAGCAGGCTGCGTCGTGGTGCCTTTGAACGTGTTATTTAAAGCAAGAGAGATCGCTTACCACCTTAATGACTCGCACGCGACAGCCTATTTATGCTTTGAGGGCAGTGAAGAGCTGCCCATAGGTCGCTATGGCTTACAAGGTTTCGAACAGGCAAACCATTGTGAACACTTTGTCGAGATGCCCATCCCAACCGGCGCAGACACGACTTCAGAAAGAAACGAGCAGCATGAATCAATCACTGACTGGTTAGAACAACCTTTGACTCCTTTTGAGTCTGTGGCTTGCCATGGTGATGATACCGCTGTGATTCTTTATACTTCAGGTACGACAGGTCAGCCAAAAGGCGCAGAGCTTTCTCACACCAATATGCAAACCAATGCGATGTCGTCACAGTATCTAATGCGATTGGAGTACAGCGATACCACAATGGCCACACTGCCTTTATTCCATAGCTTCGGCCAGACGGTCATGATGAACGCGAGTGTGCTAACAGGGTCCACCATGGTGTTGATTCCGCGTTTCGAACCGTCACTGGTGATCGACCAGATCATTAACCATAAAGTCAGCGTGTTTGCGGGCGTTCCTACTATGTATATCGCGCTATTAAAGGCGGGAGAAGAGTCTCCTGATAGCTTAGAAAACACAAGCAAACGCTCTGAACAGGTTAAACACAGCTTGAGGTTGGGTGTTTCTGGCGGTGCTTCTATGCCACTTGAGGTTATTCGACAGTTTGAGTCTCGCTTTGAGCTTCCAGTATTAGAAGGCTATGGTTTATCAGAAACAGCGCCAGTTGCGACCTTTAATCATATTGACGGTGACCGATTGTCTGGCAGTGTGGGTCAACCTTTGTGTGGTCACCTTATCAAGATCACTGATATACAAGGCAACTCTGTTGTAATGGGTGAACTGGGTGAAGTCTGTATCAAAAGTCCAAGTGTCATGAAAGGCTACTATCAAAGACCAGAGGCGACAGCAGAAGCCATCAGAGACGGTTGGTTCCTAACTGGAGATATTGGACGCACCGATGAGCACGGCAACTTGTTCATTGTTGATCGCGTTAAAGACATGATCATCCGTGGCGGGTACAACGTATATCCGCGCGAAATCGAAGAAGTATTGATGTGTCATCCTGATGTCGAAATGGTCGCGGTTGTGGGTGAACATCATGATCGCCTGGGCGAGGAGATTCACGCTCATGTGGTGCTTCACGAACATACGCAATGTGATAGTGCAGCTCTGATTACATGGTGTCGTGAGCAATTGGCCGATTACAAATATCCGCGTAAGGTATTTATTCGCAAAGCCTTACCCATGACAGCAACCGGCAAAATATTGAAGCGCGAATTGCACCCACTAGAAATAGCGGAGATGACTAATGGATAGTTATGATTTTATTGTTGTTGGCGGTGGTTCTGCGGGGTGTGTCATGGCTTCTCGGTTGTCGGAAGATCCTAATGTCACTGTTTGCTTGTTAGAAGCGGGCGGTAAAGACACGAGCCCATTCATTCATACACCCGTTGGCGTGGTGGCTATGATGCCAACCAAACTCAATAATTGGGCTTTCGAAACCGTTGAACAGCCGGGTTTAAATGGTCGTAGAGGTTATCAGCCAAGAGGTAAGACACTTGGCGGGTCTAGTTCTATCAATGCCATGATGTACGCTCGTGGGCACCGTTCCGACTACGACACATGGGCAAGCTTGGGTAACACAGGGTGGAGCTATGATTCTTGTCTGCCTTACTTCAAGAAAGCCGAAAACAACGAAGTTCATCAAGATGAGTTTCATGGTCAAGGTGGTCCATTAAATGTGGCGAACCTTCGATCGCCGAGCCCAATGTTGGAACGTTACTTAACAGCGTGTGAGTCGATAGGGGTTCCTCGTAATGAAGACATCAACGGTGCGGCACAATTTGGGGCGATGCCGACTCAGGTGACTCAAATTAATGGTGAACGATGCAGTGCTGCCAAGGCTTATTTAACGCCAAACCTTTCGAGACCAAATCTTACGGTCGTGACCAAGGCAACCACGCATAAGGTCTTGTTTGAAGGCAAGAAGGCGGTCGGGGTTGAATATGGCTCTAACGGGCAGCGTTATCAGATCAGATCCAACAAAGAGGTGATTTTATCTGCGGGTGCATTTGGTTCTCCCCAATTACTGTTACTGTCGGGTGTCGGCGCTAAAGCTGAACTAGAGACGCATGGCATCGAACAGGTTCATGAATTGCCTGGAGTAGGTAAGAACCTACAAGACCATATCGACTTAGTGCATTCGTACAAATGCAGTGAAAAGCGTGAAACCTTCGGTATCTCGTTGCAAATGGCCTCTGAAATGACCAAAGCTCTGCCGCTATGGCACAAAGAACGCCGTGGCAAGATGAGTAGCAACTTTGCTGAAGGGATTGGTTTTCTTTGTTCCGCAGATCATATCGCCGTGCCGGATTTAGAGTTTGTATTTGTGGTCGCTGTTGTGGATGACCATGCACGAAAAATCCATACTAGTCATGGTTTTACCTCTCATGTCACCTTGTTGAGACCGAAGAGCTATGGCTGCGTAACGCTGAATAGTAATGATCCTTATGATCCGCCCAAGATCGATCCTGCGTTTTTCAGTCATCCTGAAGATATGGAGATCATGATTAAGGGCTGGAAGAAGCAGTATCAAATGTTAGAGAGTTCGGCGTTTGATGACATCCGTGGCAATGCTTTCTACCCAGTGGACGCCAGTGATGACAAGGCTATCGAGCAAGACATTCGTAACCGTGCAGACACTCAGTATCACCCGGTCGGGACCTGTAAAATGGGCCCTAACAGTGATTCATTAGCCGTGGTAGATAACGATCTTAAAGTTTATGGATTGGATAATTTGAGAGTCATTGATGCTTCTGTGATGCCGACATTGATTGGGGCAAACACCAACGCGCCAACCATTATGATTGCTGAAAAAATCGCAGATCAAATCAAAGAGGAATACGGGTTAGGTCAGCAAGAATCTAGTATTCAAGCGAAAGGCGAAGCTGTGGTTTAATTCAAGAAGTTAAGTGATAACCATAAATAAAACAGTAGGTTAGATAGTCTTGATTTGATAAGACTCTCTAACCTATTTTTGTGTGTTTACTTAGAACAAAGCAAAAGCTAATTCAATAGCTTAAACAATAGTGTTACTTGGTTAGAGCTTGATTAAGCCATTGATCAAATTGGCCTTTTGGTAACGCACCGTTAATCGTATCGACACGTTTGCCATCTTTAAACACCATCACCGTCGGAATACTTCTGATTTGATACATTGCGGCAAGCTGCTGCTGAGCTTCAGTATCAATCTTAACGAATCGAACATCTCCCGAACGCTCTTTAGCAACGTCACTGAACACGGGTGCGAAGCCCACGCACGGGTTACACCATGTTGCCCAGAAATCGACAACCACAGGCTGTGAACTGTTCAAGATAGATTGGAAATTAAGTGACGTTCCCTCGATAGGAGCGCCATCGAGCAATGCTGTTTTGCATTTACCGCAGGTTGGGCTTTCTGAAATTCTTTCTGAAGGAACTCGGTTTACGCCATTACAAGAAGGGCAACGTGTGTTGAATGTAGACATAACTTTCTCTTTTTATTGTAACTCCGTGTCTAACGCGATTTACGAATCACGCACGGAGCGCTTATACTGTTTAAAACTAGAATACGATACTTAAATAAAAACAAACAATAAACAGGTAAATGATGACAAAATTTTACGCTGAAATTACTGGCTGGGGAAAGTGTCTGCCACCAGCCGTGCTGTCCAATGATGATTTAAGCACTTTCATTGATACGTCTGACGAGTGGATTCGAACTCGAACTGGTATCGAAAACCGTCGTATCAGTCATGTAAATACCTCTGAGCTAGCGACTGTTGCAGCGAAACATGCCATGGCGTGTGCTGGCCTAACAGCCGAAGATATCGATCTCGTGATTATCGCGACGTGCAGCCCAGACTCCCTTATTCCAAATACCGCATCTAAGGTTCAACAGAACTTAGGCATTAAGAGTGCAGCGGCTTTCGACCTTAACGCAGCGTGTACTGGCTTCATCTACGGCGTTGAAACGGCAACTCGACTGATTCAGGCGGGTAATTACCGCAACGCCATCGTTGTGGGTGCTGAACGTCTGTCATTCTTCATTGATTGGACCAAGCGTGATACCGCGGTTCTTTTCGGTGACGGCGCTGGCGCTGTGGTTTTATCTCGCACTGAAGAACAAGTCGGCTTACAAGAAGCTCAAATCGGTTGTGACGCCGAAGGCCGCGATATTCTAGCGGTACCAAAATTCGGTACTTCTATGGACCGCTTTGCGGCTGACAACGGTTACTGGGACTTCGATTTCGTTGGTAAAGAGATCTTCAAACGTGCAGTGAAAGGCATGGGCGCAGCGGCACACACAGTCTTGAGCCGCACAGGTATCTCAACCGACAATATCGACGTTGTGATCCCGCACCAAGCAAACATCCGAATCATCCAAACTCTGTGTGATATGGCGGGTATTGATCGCGAGAAAGCGTTTGTTAACATCCAAAACTACGGCAACACATCGGCCGCTACTGTGCCAATTGCATTATGTGAGTCGCTAGAGCAAGGTTTCGTTAAGCCTAACGACAATATTCTTGTTGCAGCGTTTGGTGCGGGTTTAACGTGGGGTGCTGGCCACATTAAATGGGGTAACCGTGTTGAACCGCTAGGTCAATCAGATGCTAAGCTTCCAGAAGCTGATAAATCCGCTTTAGAGCTTCTAGAAAGAGCCATTTTACACTGTAAAACACACCCGAATTCAGCGAGCGAATAACGCTGATGGGTACAGTCGTCAAAGTACGTCTTATGACTAAAGCCGACCTTGATGAGGCGGCTTTAGTCCACCAAGCTGCATTTGTTCGACAACAGCACTCTAGAAGTTGGTTACAATGTAACTTAAATGCTGCACCGCGTTTTATTAACTTTGTTGCGGAGAGTGAAGGCGAGATCTTGGGTTACATCATCTGGGTTCAGAAAAGCGGGTTTAGACCTGAAGCTGTTTTAGAACTAGAGCAACTTGCCGTGTTACCAAGCGTGCAAGGGCAAGGATTGGGAAAAACGCTGATTCTAGACTCTTTGCCGCAAGTGAAGCAGAAGCTAGCAGAGCAAGGCTCGACGCTCAAACACGTGCTAGTGACCACCAGAGCAGACAACTTTGCACAAAAGCTTTATCAATCTACGTTGGGTGCAGAAGTCGAAACCACGATTTCAAACCTGTATTCTGCTGATGAAGTACTTATGATCGCTCGCAACATAGGTGAGCGAATCTGATCGCTGAGTTTTTAGAACTAATTATAATCAGCGGTATAAATCGACTTACGTTTAATTAGGGACTTCTACAGTCCCTTTTGTTATTTCTTAGGAAGTGTTTTGAAGAAAGTTTTAGCAATTGGCTACGTTTGGCCAGAACCGAATTCATCGGCGGCGGGTAGCCATATGATGTCACTTTTACGCCTGTTCAAGAGACAAGGTTGGTCAGTTGAATTTGCAACGCCAGCTCAAGAAACCGAGCACATGATCGATCTTTCTGAAGAGGGCATCACAAGCCAATCTATACAGTTGAATTGCGACAGCTTTGACCAATACATTGAAGAGCTGCAACCCGATGTCGTGATGTTCGACCGTTTTATGATGGAAGAGCAGTTTGGTTGGCGTGTTGAGAAAGTATGCCCGAATGCATTTAAGTTACTGGATACTGAAGATTTACAGTTCCTACGTAACGCGCGGCATGAAGCTGTTAAGAAAGAGACTGAACTGACCAAAGCGTATTTGTACAGTGACTTAGCGAAACGTGAAATTGCTGCGATTCTGCGCTGTGATCTTTCGTTGATCATTTCAAGTTACGAGATGGAACTTCTTCAATCTGAGTTCAATATCGATCCAAAATTGCTTCATCACTTGCCGTTCATGGTTGATCTTAATACGCTGCCTGAAAGCACGAAAAGCTTTGAAGAACGTAAGCATTTCATGACGATAGGCAATTTTAGACACGCACCTAACTGGGATGCTGTACTTCAGTTACAGAAGATTTGGCCGAAGATTCGCAAACAGCTACCTGACACTGAACTTCATATTTATGGATCGTATCCGCCGCCAAAAGCGACCGCATTACACAACCCTAAAACCGGTTTCCATATCAAAGGTTGGGCTAAAGACGCTCAAGAAGTGATGGAGCAGGCACGAGTTTGTGTTGCACCTCTACGATTTGGCGCGGGCATTAAAGGTAAATTGCTTGATGCGATGAAGTTACAAACTCCGAACGTGACCAGCGAAATCGGCAGTGAAGGCATGTTACCGCAAGGTGAACTACAATGGCCGGGCGCGGTGGCTGATGATATTGATGAGTTTGTTGAGCAAGCTGTAGCTCTCTATAAAGATGAAGAGAAGTGGCTTAAGGCACAAAGCCAATGTCATTCAATCCTTGAAGCGCACTACGAGCAGAATCAACTCGGCGACAAATTGATTGAGCGATTAACTGCGTTAGAGTCTGATCTTGAATCTCATCGACTGGATAACTTCTTTGGTTCGATGCTCAAGCACCACAGCATGGCGAGTACCAAGTACATGTCGCAATGGATAGCTGAAAAGAACAAGACTAAGTAACTGACACAATAAACCGAATCAAATCATAAGCCCTTAGGTTAACGCCTAGGGGCTTTTTTCATGTGGGACGCTTTTAAATTCCAAACTTACAAATCGAAACATAACGCCATTACATTAGCATTGACTAATTTATATTTATTAGTAAACTCTAATTTATATTTATTAGTAAGACCTGATTTAAAGTGCGACGAGTTAAATTTAAGTTTGTGGATGGGAGAGGTCAGTGATGAGTTTAATACCTTGGGATGCATTTTTGGGTGGCATGCTGCTAGGCGCGTCGGTAATTGTTCTGATGTTGGGTATCGGGCGAGTTGCGGGGATCAGTGGAATCGTTAGCCGCTTATTACCGTCTAGAAAGAACAAAAGATTAGAATCAGGATCTGAATCCAGCTCGGAAACCAACACAGAGAAAACCGAAAAACATTGGCGACTTGCTTTTATTGTCGGAATGGTCGTGAGCGGTTGGTTATTGATTCCGACGGGCTACCAACTTCCGCAATTGGAAGAGATCAACTTCGCAGCGGTTATCATAGCCGGACTATTGGTGGGCTTCGGTACCAAGATGGCGAACGGTTGTACTAGCGGTCATGGCATTGTGGGCATGGCGCGCTTGTCTAAACGTTCAATTGTCGCGACCTTTGTATTTATGGGTGTCGCGATGGCAACAGTGTTGGTTAAAAACCTGATTGGCTTGGGGGCATAATGAAAAACTCTTCATTTACTATCGTTATCGGCTTGCTCGCAGGTATTCTTTTCGGCTCTGGCATGATCATTTCAGGCATGGTTGATCCTAACAAGGTACTCGGATTCTTAGACATTACCGGTAACTGGGACATTAGTTTGGCATTCGTTATGGGTGGCGCGCTGTTGGTCTTCGCTCCGTTTTACCATCTGGTCATTAAAAAGCGCTCTCAAGCCGTCAATGGTGAACCTTTAGATAGCAGTAATAATCCACTAATAGATAGAAAGTTGATCTTAGGTTCAACTTCTTTTGGTTTAGGCTGGGGGATTGCAGGCTTTTGCCCAGGGCCTGCAGTAACCAGCCTTAGTGGCGGTAACCCTACGGTATGGTTGTTCGTCTTAAGTATGCTGGTGGGGATGTGGCTAGCGGGTCGAACCAATAAAGGTTGCTAGCAGTACGCCTACCATTTCTTGCATGGCTGAGAGGATTCGATCTTATCTGACCAAACAGAGAGGCTGACCCGCTTTCAGTAAAAGCCAGTCAGCCTCTTTCTATATCTACTGTTTTCTATTATTTGCACTTATCTACAATCTGCAGTTATCTATAACTTACTGTTTGATCGTTGTTGAAACTGGGCAGTGGTCGCTGAGTTTGTAGTCCAGCACATCTTGCGTTTCAAACACCTTTTGTTTCGCAGGAGAGGCATCCAAGGACTTGCTCACAACAATATGGTCAATCACCGAACGAAATTGATGCGTGCGATGGTTATTGCGGTTTGAGCGTACCTTACAATCTGCTCGAGTTTTTCTTGTTGCCAACTGAGCATCGGTATTTTGCGTCATATCTTTCCACGTCCAATCTCTTGAATAGGAGAGGTTATGGTTAAAGTCGCCCAGAATCGCGTAGTCTTCACCATTACGTTCTCTTTGCTGTATCCACTTATTCAGTTGCTTAGCTTGGTCTTTAAGTCTTGAACAGTCACGGTTCGACTTGTAAGCGCCGCTGCATCCGGCCTTTAAGTGCACTGACAACATGTGAATTGGCTTTGTATCCGTTTCTACAACCATATAGCTTGCAAACCTAAGCTTGCTGTTAGCACTCGCTTCCAGAGGAAAGTCAGCGTAGTCGGTGAGTGTGATTCCTTTACGAACCGCGAAGCCCGTATATTGGTTCACTTCTTTGAATTGTCGGTTACTGTTTTTGGGCAATGAACGATCAGACATCAAGATTTTGTATTGATCGCCAGCGATGCGTTGAATGGCATTGACGTCATCGACTTCTTGAAAAGCGACCACATCCGCATTTAAGGATTGGAAATACTGTTCGAGTTTATCGAAATCTGCTTGGTTTCGTTTGGAAGAAAACTTATTCACAGCCTCGTTGGTTGATAACCATTCGATATTCCAACTGGATATGGTCAAAGGTTCAGCAAATGTCTGGCTACTGAGTAAGCAAGCTAACATTATCCACTTTTGAAGTCGTTTCATCCCAAATATCCCTAATTTTGGTGTCCAATATAGTTGAGCCGTTATCCTACAACACTTACCAAAAATTCAACTCTTTTTAGCAGTTTTTTTATTGTTACATTGTTTCTTTTCGACTTGAGAACTCACGTAATAATATTGGATTTATCTTGTTCAGCGTGCGCGTTTTATTGATCCAAATCAATACTCAAAGTTGGTGGTTCTCGTTAAATACGCCACAATATCTAGTGTTAGTTAAACGATAAATCGCTCTATATAGTGTGTTTGTGGATAAGTCTGTGAATACCTCAAGAGTAAGGAGAAGTGGTGAAATCAATCGTAATCAAGCGTGATGGCTCAAGAGCTCCATTCAGTAGAGATCGTATCCAAGCTGCAGTGGAAGCAGCATCAGACAAAGCCGATAAGGAAATTGCTATTTATGCTCTGAATGTGGCATTAGCAGTTGAGTTGAAGCTCGAAGACTACGATGAAGTTCATATTTCTGAAATTCAGACTTTGGTTGAGAACGAGCTAATGCAGGGACCATATAAGTCTCTAGCTCGTGCCTACATCGAGTATCGTCATGACCGAGACATCGCACGTGAGAAGCAAAGCGCTTTAACTCGCGAGATCGAAGGTTTGATCGAAGAAAGCAATGTTGATCTGATCAATGAGAACGCCAACAAAGACGGTAAAGTTATCCCAACTCAGCGTGATTTGCTGGCGGGTATCGTGGCTAAACACTATGCAAAAACTCACATTTTGCCGCGTGACATCGTACAAGCTCACGAGTGTGGTGACATTCATTACCACGATCTAGACTACGCACCGTTCTTCCCAATGTTTAACTGTATGCTTATCGACTTGAAAGGCATGTTAACGCATGGCTTCAAGATGGGTAACGCGGAGATCGACACGCCTAAGTCTATTTCTACAGCAACAGCGGTAACCGCGCAGATCATCGCGCAAGTCGCGAGCCACATCTATGGCGGTACTACGATTAACCGTATCGATGAGGTTCTAGAGCCTTACGTTATGGCGAGCTACGAGAAGCATTTATCACTAGCGAAAGAGTGGGACATTCATAGCCCAGAAGCTTTTGCTATCTCTCGTACCGAGAAAGAGTGTTACGACGCGTTCCAATCTCTGGAATACGAAGTAAACACGCTACACACGGCTAACGGTCAAACACCATTCGTTACGTTTGGTTTTGGTCTAGGCGAAAGCTGGGGTTCGAAACTTATCCAGCAATCTATCTTGAAAAACCGCATTGCAGGTTTGGGTAAGAACCGCAAAACAGCGGTATTCCCTAAACTGGTGTTTGCAATTAAAGATGGTTTGAACCACCAGAAGCAAGATCCAAACTACGACATCAAGCAATTGGCGCTTGAGTGTGCGTCTAAGCGTATGTACCCAGACATTCTTAACTACGACAAAGTAGTTGAAGTGACAGGGTCATTTAAAACGCCTATGGGTTGTCGTAGTTTCTTGAATACTTACGAAGAAAATGGTGAGTTGATTCACGAAGGCCGTAACAACTTAGGTGTAGTTAGCCTCAACTTGCCACGTATCGCGATTAACGCGAAGCAAGATATGGTTAAGTTCTACGAACTGCTTGATGAAAAATTGAAGCTGGCTCGTCGTGCTCTAGAGACTCGTATCTCTCGTCTAGAAAACGTCAAAGCACGTGTTGCTCCAATCCTATATATGGAAGGTGCATGTGGTGTTCGCTTGAAAGCGGACGACTCTATTGCCGATATCTTCAAGAACGGCCGTGCTTCTGTTTCTCTCGGCTACATTGGTATCCACGAAGCAATGACTGCGCTTTACGGCACAGATGTTCACCTGTATGACGACGGCGAAATGCGTGCTAAAGCGCTTGAGTTAGTGGAGTACATGAAGCGTGAAGTGGAATCTTGGACCAAAGAAACAGGTTACGCGTTCAGCCTATACGGCACACCAAGTGAAAACCTATGCAGCCGTTTCTGCAGCATTGATACCAAAGAGTTTGGTGTGATTGATGGCGTGACAGACCGTGGTTACTACACAAACAGCTTCCACTTAGACGTGCAGAAGAAAGTGAACCCATACGACAAGATCGATTTCGAGATGCCTTATCCTGAAATCTCTAGTGGTGGTTTTATCTGTTACGGCGAATTCCCGAACATGCAGAAGAACATCGAAGCACTAGAAAATGTATGGGATTACAGCTACACACGTGTTCCTTACTACGGAACCAACACGCCGATTGATGAGTGTTACGAATGTGGTTACAACGGTGAGTTCGACTGTACAAGTAAGGGCTTTACGTGTCCTAAGTGTGGCAACCACGACTCAACCAAAGTATCGGTAACACGCCGTGTTTGTGGTTACCTTGGTAGCCCAGATGCACGACCATTTAACTTCGGTAAGCAAGAAGAAGTTAAACGCCGCGTGAAGCATCTTTAATCTAACGAAGGATCTTAGTTAAGATCTGAGATCTTTAGCTAGCTCACTCACTTAGAAGAGCTACGTTTCAAGACATAAGATTGGTATCGGCGCTATGTCGATGCCAATTCTTTCGTTTCAGCTGTTACAGCACTTCACTTCAAACTATTAAGCAATAACGAGTTTTCAATACTGCCTTATGAATTATCACCAATATCACCCAATCGACGTTGTAAATGGCCCTGGTACTCGCTGCACTTTGTTTGTGTCGGGTTGTGTGCACCAGTGTCGCGGGTGTTATAACCAGTCGACGCAACGATTGGACTCTGGGCATTTGTTTACTCAAGAACTGCAAGACCAAATTATTGCTGATCTGAACGATCCGCGGATCAAACGTCGTGGCTTATCGCTTTCTGGTGGCGATCCAATGCATCCAGCAAATGTGTCTGAAGTGCTTAAGCTCGTTCAGCGTGTAAAAGCGGAGTGCGAAGGCAAAGACATCTGGATGTGGACGGGTTACGAGCTAGACGAACTTGACGAGAAACAGAAGCAAGTGCTTAAATACGTAGATACTTTGATTGACGGCCGCTTCGAGCAAGACAAAGCGGACCCAATGTTAGATTGGCGTGGTAGCTCGAACCAAATCATCCATCGATTTACTGACTTATAAACTTATAAGGTTTGTTCTGATTCAGTATTCTCGTAAACAGAAACAGGGCTTCATCGTTAGCGCAATGCTACAAATCAGCCCTTGGGTGTGAGTTCTTTTGAATCTATCGCCCGATACGTAAGTGTCGGTTTGGCGCCTGTTTAAATAGGAATGTGCTCAGGTTCATCGATTAGGTTGTTTATCCATTTCTTGGATTGAATCCTCTGACTGGTCAGAACTATTTTGGCTAGCTCTTCGAGTAACACAATCATCAAAACCCATTCTAGCGGCCAACCAAACACTACCGCAGTAAAGTAGGCAAGGGGAATACCAATCGCCCATTGGCCAAACAGATCGATGAAGATGCTGTAGTTGATGTCTCCACCACTTTTCAGCACACCGCCGATACCAACCATATTGAAGACTCTCAGTATCATGCCGAGCGCCATGACTAAGGTGACGTTTACGGCCGTGTCTTTTAGCTCTAAGTGAGTAAGGCCGATCATGTATATGATCGCGGGTTTAGCAAACCAGCACATCAAGGCTAACAGAGCCGCAAGCCCACAGCTGACCAATACATATCCCCAAGCGGTATTCTCAACACGTTGATAGTTCTTTGCACCGATCTCGTTGCCTAAAATGATCGAAGCAGCGACGGCAAAGCCCATGAACGCCGAGATCAAGATGCTTTCTACTGGTGATAATAATGAGATTATCGCAAGCTCGCCAACACCCATCTGACCAACAATAACGTTATAAATCAGAATGCCACCCGCCCAAGCCGTGTCATGAACCAACATCGGAATTGCTATCTTGAAATACTTCTTTCTATGCTTAGGCAATATTGCATCGCGCCAATTACTTAGTGTTGGGAAAAGGTGGGCGTAGTGTTTCTTTGCCATAACAAGCAGGGCAATCGTTTGAAAGAATCGAGACACCGTAGTACCGATTGCCGCGCCAACCACACCCAGTTCTGGGAATCCAAATAAACCAAAGATCAAAAAGGCATTGAGGATCGCATTGATGATGATCGCCCAGATGCTGATCTTGGTAGGTAGCTTTGCTTCGCCGACCGATCGCAGTGCGCTTTCTAAGGGCACTACGATCGCGGTACCAAAAAGGCTGGCTCCTGTTATCCAAAGGTAATCCGTTGCCAAGCGGATGTAATCAGGGTCTGAGGCCACCACAGACACCACTGATTCAGGAGCCAATGTATAAATCAACACAAACGGGATAATGGCGACAATCGACAATGCCCACGATTGCGCTAGTGTGCGTCTAATCCCCTTGAAATTACCCGCACCAAAATATTGCGAAGCTAGCACGCTGACGGCGCCGCTAATCCCCGATACCATGATCAAGTTGAAGAAGAAGATGCGGTTGCCAACGCCCACAGCGGCGGTTGCAGAATCACCAAGCTGATTGACCATAAAGATATCGACCACGCCTAGCAATGAAAACAACATGGTTTGCAGTGAGACAGGTAAACCAATGTGTAACAGTTTTTGCCAAAACTCTTTGTCCAAATGACGATATGTCGAGAGCATCGCATTTCTCCTGTGGTTAATATGCGAGAAGTTTATCGGCATTTGTTTTGCCTGTATTGTTCCTGTTCATCACAAACTTTTGCCAAACTATCTATTTTCCAAAATTATCGAACTACTTACGTGGCGACTCAGTTGCAGGCAAACCCAATGAGCGAAAAGAGAAATGAGTGAGAAGCAAGAAAGGTATGAGATTTCTGAAAACACGCATCAAGAGTTTGTCGACCAAAGTCATGTATTGGCATTCGAAGAGCTAGGTATCGTTCAGTGTGGGACGGCGTCGTGTCGTGATTTCTTTTCGGTGTATCGGAAAAACCAACAAAAACACATGTTGCTGTATACCGTGAGAGGAAAGGGTTGGTTAGAAAGTGGGGCGTGTCGCTACATTCTAGAGCCAGGGTCGTGTATTACCGTGCCTGCGGGCATTGAGAATGGATTCGGGATTGAAGAAGAAACATGGCAAATCGCATGGATCTTTCTCTCACCCGATAAACAATGGGAAAATGTCTTCAGTGATGAAGTGAGTTATACGCTGTCTCCCGCAGCAGAAGTCGTCTCGTCGTGCATTCATACTCTGTTGAGAAGCATTGCTTTACCGATCGATTTGGGTGGAGCAATTGCTAATCATAGTGTGGCTCAAATAGAACACATGATTAATGCGCCGGTACCTCAGCAACAATCACGCAATTTGATTCGTTTAAGACGAGTGTTCGACAACGTACAAAAGCAGCTCCACAAGGAATGGAACGTTCATGAGCTGGCAGGCTTATTCCCGTGTTCAGAGCCGCATTTCCATCGTTTGTGCCAGCGCTATTACTCACACAGCCCAATGACTCATATTATGCGTATGAGGATGGAGTACGCAGCACGCTTGCTGAAGTCGAGTGATTGGTCGATTCAACACATCGGCGAGATCGTGGGTTACCCGAATGCGGCTAACTTTAGTACTCGATTCAAGGCTTGGTCGGGAGTGACACCGAGGCAATTCAAACAGAACACCTAATTGAAGTCGTAATAAAAGACTTAACAATAAGCCCGTTTATTTTGTGATTGGTTATTAAACGCCCGAAATTTTCACATTATCTTGGCTTAAAATGACCAATCTCTGATTACTTATGGTAACTAAGCTCTTCTATTAAAAAATGTTTCTGATTTTAGTACGAAAATGTTAACGTGAAATTCAATACTTGAATTTCAAAGGGTTGTGACTTTCATGTTTTCACATCTACCAAAACCAACTTTAGATCCAATTTTATCTCTTTCTGTCGCTTACCGCGGCGATCCTCGTACTGACAAAGTCGATTTGGGCATTGGCGTTTACAAAAACGACCAAGGCGAAACACCGATCATGAAAGCCGTTTCTATGGCTCAAGACATTGTTGTCGATACTCAGAAAACCAAAGCTTACGTTGGCCTAGCAGGCTGTGAAGAGTTTAACCAGAGTATGGTTGATCTGCTGCTTAAAGGGACTTCAGCAATGGATCGTGTTGCTGCGATTCAAACACCAGGTGCAAGTGGCGCACTTCGTATGTTGGGCGACTTGATGAAAGTCTCTCAACCAGACACCACGGTTTGGATTTCAAACCCAAGCTACGTTAACCATAAACCGGTGATGGAAGCGGCGGGCTTAAAAGTTCGATACTACAACTACTTCAGTCCGGAAACGAAGCAAGTTGATACTGCGAAAATGTTGGATGATCTTTCAAAAGCGGGTTCATCAGACGTGGTACTTCTTCACGGTTGTTGCCACAACCCAACGGGTGCTGATATCAACTTTGAAGCGTGGCAGGAAATCACTAAGTTATCGCAAAAGAATGGTTTCTTACCGTTCGTTGATATTGCCTATCAAGGCTTTGGTGACGGCCTAGAAGAAGATGCAAAAGGTCTTCAACATATGGCTAACAACGTAGAAGAGATGCTGATTACTACGTCTTGTTCAAAAAACTTCGGTTTGTACCGTGAAAGAACGGGTGCTGCGATCGTTATCGGTAAGAACAGCGAACACGTTGGCAACGCAAGAGGCAAGCTTCTTACGCTGGCTCGTTCAACTTACACTATGCCGCCTGATCACGGTGCTGCTCTGGTTAAAACAATTCTTCAGAATCAAGAGCTAACGAAGATTTGGAAGCAAGAGTTGAGTGAAATGCAGCAACGTTTGTTAAATCTGCGCCAAAGTTTATGTGATGAATTGCGAAATACTTACAACACGTCACACTTTGACTTCATTGAAAGCCATAAAGGTATGTTTAGTGTACTAGGCTTTAAAGAAACTCAAATGAATCAATTACGTGAAGAATATGGAGTCTATGGTGTTGGTGATGGACGCATCAATATTGCAGGCCTTTCTGAATCCCATATTCCTTATGTAGCTAAAGCGATAGCTAACGTTTCGAAATAGAAGGTGACTGAATGTATAATTGGAAAGCGATTGTAGTCTTAATGCTAAGTGGTGGCCTGTTTGCTTGTTCGACGACGACTCAAGTTCCTGTCGAGCCAGAGCAAAAGCCTCAAGTAGAACAACCCGTTGTGGATGACTCTTCAAAGACTGAAGCAACTGAAGGCGAGAAAGTAACGGAACCTACAGAGAAGCCTGAAGAAGTAAAACCAACTGAGCCAGAAGTTAAACCTGAGCCAGTTGAAAAGCCACCAGCAAAACCGTTAAAAACGGATGATGGAAAACTGATTCTTGGCGAAGAAGAGTGGGTGTTTGTTCCTGGTTTGAAAGAAGCATTTAAAGCTCGTATTGATACAGGCGCAACAACATCTTCGATCAGTGCTGTAGATATCGTTGATTTTGAGCGTGATGGAAAAGACTGGGTTAAGTTTAAAATTGAGCATGACGGTATCACAACCAAAGAGATCAGTTTACCGGTAGAGCGTTGGGTTAAGATCAAGCAGTCGAGCGCGGAAGGCACACAGCGACGTGCTGTTGTCGTCGCTTCAATTCAAATCGGCGATCTGAAAGACAAAACTGAGTTTACGCTAGCAGACCGAACGCATCTTTCTTTCCCTATTCTATTGGGTAGAAGCTTCTTTAGAGATGTTGCGGTAGTGGATGTAAGTCAAAAGTACGTTCAAAAGAAAATTACTAAATAACGGTTCTTCTCATAATCAAGGCTTTTAGACTTGAAGAGAGATAGCTTTAACAGAACACTTTAGTGTCGATAAATAGAATCCCCGTCAGTTCAACTGGCGGGGATTTTTCTATTTACACGTTAATAACGTATGAAAAGCATCTAAATGGTCTATGTTTACCATTCGTTTACGGTTTGGCCTCGACAACGTGATCGAGATCTCTATATAATCCGCGCTTCGATTTTTGTTTAATCCATACTTTCGTACTTCTTATTTAGGTTCTTGAAATAGCCTAATAATTATCTGTCAGTACACGCTTAGGAATTAGTTCTTTGATATCTACCGCGAACATCACAATGCAATTTGGCGCAGAGCCGCTGTTTGAAAACATCTCTGCTAAATTTGGTAACGGCAACCGCTATGGTTTGATCGGCGCCAATGGTTGCGGCAAGTCAACGTTCATGAAAATCCTAAGTGGTGCATTAACGCCAAGCTCGGGCAACGTTTCTATCACTCCAGGAGAGAAACTGGGTGTGCTAAGCCAAGATCAGTTCGCTTTTGAACAATACAGCGTTATCGACGTTGTGATCATGGGTGACAGAAAACTGTGGGAAGTAAAACAAGAACGTGACCGTATTTACTCTTTGCCAGAAATGAGCGAAGACGATGGCATGAAAGTCGCTGAACTTGAAAGTGAATTCGCTGAAATGGATGGCTACACAGCAGAAAGCCGTGCAGGTGACATCCTAATTCAAGCGGGTATCGAAGAAGAGTTCCATTTCGGCCTGATGCAGCAAGTTGCTCCAGGTTGGAAACTGCGTGTGCTTCTGGCACAGGCTCTATTTGCAAACCCAGATATTCTGCTTCTTGATGAACCAACCAACAACTTGGACATTCATACGATCAACTGGCTTGCTGAAGAGCTAAACCAGCGTAAATGTACAATGATCATCATTTCGCATGATAGACACTTCCTGAACTCTGTGTGTACGCACATGGCTGATATCGACTACGGTGAGCTACGTGTTTACCCTGGTAACTACGAGTACTTCCTAGAAGCTTCTGGTTTGATTCGCGAGCAACTTCTAGCAAACAACGCTAAGAAAGCGGCTGAAATTAGCGAACTTCAAGATTTCGTTAACCGTTTTGGCGCAAATGCATCTAAAGCGAAGCAAGCAAGTTCACGTGCTAAGAAAATGGACAAAATCACGCTTGATGAAGTGAAATCATCGAGCCGTATGAGCCCATCAATTGATTTTGGTGAAGGCAAGAAATTACACCGTCAAGCGCTTGAACTTAAAGAGCTTGGTCACGGCTTCGATGGCGAAACACTGTTTGCTGGTGGTAACTTGCTGCTTGAAGCGGGTACACGCCTTGCTGTTATTGGTGAGAACGGTGTGGGTAAAACCACGCTGCTACGTTGCCTAGTTCAAGAACTAGAGCAAAACGAAGGTATCGTTAAATGGTCTGAAAACGCATCGGTAGGCTACTGCCCACAAGATAGCACGACTGACTTTGACAACGACCTGAGCATCTTCGATTGGATCTCTCAATGGCGCACAGTGAAGCACGATGACCTTATGGTACGTGGCATTCTAGGTCGTCTATTGTTTACTGCTGATGACGCGAACAAGAAAGCGCGTAACTGTTCAGGTGGTGAGAAGAACCGTCTGTTATTCGGCAAGCTAATGATGCAAGACATCAACGTGCTTGTAATGGACGAACCAACGAACCACATGGACATGGAAGCAATTCAAGCGCTTAACGATGCGTTGAAGGTTTACACTGGCACACTTATCTTCGTAAGCCATGACCGTGAGTTCGTTTCTTCTTTGGCGACACACGTTATTGATGTGAAAGACAAGCAACTGGTTAGTTTCCAAGGTACTTATGAAGAGTACTTAGATCATCAGAAAAAGATGCTGATGGTTGCTCTATAGATGCAAATTGCTCGCGAAGCCTTAATGTGGCTAAAGCGAGCGATAACAGCGAATAATAAAAAGCCCCGAGCATGATTGTGCTCGGGGCTTTTTAAATAGTATCTCTGTATCACTACTTAGAAAGGGAATTTAGCTTAAAAGTCGACCCTAGCTTAGAAACAGAACTTAACTAAGGCAACTAATTCAGTTTAGCAGCCGATTCAGTTTAGAAGCCGAATCGAGCAGACATTAAGATTTGGTGGCCATAAGTACCATTGTTCCGCAGATCTACACCAACAGAAAGTTGATCGGTTGAGTGAAAACGAGCACCAAAACCAACAATTGAGTTGCTGTTATCGTTATCAATCAGTTGACCAAGGCGTGCGTTGACTTCAACATTTGCAATGATCCAGGCTTTTACGCCGATATTTACTTCCGTTTTAATGTCGTTTTCATCGTTTCGCTCGATGTTGTGTAATAGCATCTGGCCATAGATATCGGCAAACTGTCCAATCGGACCATTAAAGCCAACACCAGCTGCAGCATCCCAGTCACTTTCGAAACCACTATCAATACGACCGATAAAATGAGCATTTTGAGTAAATAGTGTTGTGAACTCACCACCAAACGTACTAGGGCTAGCCCCCATGCGTAGCTCGAATGTGTTGTAGTTAAAGTTGTTTGCAGACGCAGAGAATGAACACAGTGCAGCTAGTCCTAAAAGGACAGTCTTATTCGTGCAACCTAGCATGGTGACTCCATATAAATTGTATTTTTCGGCAGTATAATACAAAAAAGCCTGCAATATGCAGGCCAATTACTTGAAGTCAGTATGTTTTGTATTTATCGCTTATAGAACTTGGATATGATCCACTTCGATTTCCGGTGTCTTGCCGCCTTCATATTCGCCGAAGATGCGTACTTTAGTATCAGCAGTTAGCGGTTGTGCTAGGCGGATATCATCATCCAATTCGATTTGAATTTCACTCTGCCCATCAGAGAAGACAAATGTATCATTCTTTAGCTGACGAACAATCTTGCCATCTACAATCGCTTCTTGCTCTGCGAACATGCCTGTGTCTGCAAGTAGTGTCGCAACAGAAACGGTTTCAATCGGCCCTGTGTAAGCGATAGCGCTCTCGTGCTTGCTATTGCTGTTGTGGGTATTGCTGCTGTTGTGGTCACTAGCCATTGCGAAAGTAGGGGCAAGGATAATAGTAGATGCGATAGCTAATACAGTTTTTTTCATGGTGAATCCCTTAATGTTGTTTTTAGTAGAAACGTTTTTCTGAATTTGAAACGTTTCTTTTCGTTAGTACGTTTTATTTGTTGATGCGCTGCTTATTGTTCATAAGCTTCGTTTCGATGGAGCCATTAAACAACACCGGGGTTGAATCCAGAGTGAGTAACACATTCATTTTCCATTCATTTTATTGAGCATCTACTCGGCAATGACGTTAAGATGGAGGCAGAGAAATATTGCGTACAGCTATAAATTGAACATTAAGAAATTAAGAAATTAAGGATTTAAGTACAGATGCGATCACCGTTAAACGCCCTTATGGTTCAAGGGACAACGTCAGATGCCGGAAAAAGTGTTTTGGTGGCAGGTTTATGCCGTGTTTTGGCAAGGAAAGGAATCAAAGTGGCACCTTTTAAGCCACAAAACATGGCGTTAAACAGTGCGGTGACAAAAGATGGCGGCGAAATTGGTCGCGCTCAAGCCGTTCAGGCGCAAGCTTGTAACATTGAACCCACTGTTCACATGAATCCGGTATTGCTAAAACCCAATTCAGATACTGGCGCACAAGTGATTCTGCAAGGCCGAGCGATCAGTAACATGGAAGCTACGGGCTATCACGATTACAAGAAAGTGGCGATGGATACCGTTATTGACTCATTTGACCGACTTTCTGACGAATACGAAAGCGTGATGATTGAAGGGGCGGGTAGCCCAGCAGAAATTAACCTCCGCGAAAATGATATTGCGAACATGGGATTTGCTGAAAAGGCGGATATCCCTGTGATCATTGTTGCTGACATTGACCGTGGTGGCGTTTTTGCACACCTCTACGGCACATTAGAGTTGTTATCTGAATCTGAACAAGCTCGCGTAAAAGGCTTTGTGATAAACCGCTTTAGAGGCGATATCGCGCTACTTCAATCTGGACTTGATTGGCTAGAAGAGAAAACCGGCAAGCCAGTGATTGGTGTATTGCCATATCTCCATGGTTTTAACCTAGAAGCGGAAGATGCCATTACCTCAGCTCAAGAGTCTGACGGAGAAGCTAAGCTTAAGGTGGTGGTGCCAGTGCTAACCCGAATCAGCAACCATACGGACTTCGACGCGTTAAGACTTAATCCTTCCATTGATTTACGTTATGTCGGTAAAGGTGAACGTATAAACAATGCAGATTTGATTATCTTGCCGGGTACAAAATCGGTAAGAGCTGATTTGGATTACCTAAAACAACAAGGCTGGGATAAAGATATTCAGCGTCATTTACGCTTGGGCGGCAAAGTGATGGGTATTTGTGGTGGTTACCAGATGCTAGGAAATATCATCCACGATCCAGATGGCGTTGAAGGTGAGCCAGGAAGCAGCGAAGGGTTAGGATATCTCGATACTGAAACGACGCTAACACAACAGAAAACCTTAACAAACATGCGCGGCACCATGACACTTGATGGTAAAACAGCACAAGTAAAAGGGTATGAGATCCACGTAGGTAGGACTGATGTCAAAGAAATAGCATTACCGGTTCAGTTAGAATCAGGCAGCCTTGATGGCGCTGTGAATCAAGATAACTCAATTTTTGGTACTTACCTGCATGGCGTATTCGATAACAGCGATGCGTTGTCGCTTATTTGCGAATGGGCAGGAGCCAACGATGTAACAGCGATTGACCATGAACAGCTTAAAGAGCTGGGTATTAATCGAATCGCTGATGCCATCGAAGAGCATTTAAATCTTGATTTGCTTTGGCCGGAATTAACAATTTAGGTCTGAATTTAAAAGCTTTAGCCTGAATTCAAAAGCTTATGTCTGACTTAATAGCTTCAGTCAGAGTTAAAAGCTTTTAGCTTGCGTTAATAGCTTGAGCTTACGTTAAACCGTTGAGTCTGACTTAAAAGCGAGCTCAAGAACTGAAACGAACAATAGATAAGTGATCACAATGAAAAAGCGAGTCATCCTTTTAACCATCGCCTTAACTTCGGCATTGAGTTCTAGTCATCTTTTGGCTGCGGAAAAGCTACGAGTTTACGCTGCATCGTCGATGACGAATGCGGTTAACTTATTGGTCAAAGAGTTTGAGAAAGATCATTCTGTCGATGTTATTCCAGTCTATGCGAGCACGTCATCTTTGGTACGCCAAATCGAAAGAGGCGCGCCAGCAGACATCTTTATCTCGGCAAACGAAAAATGGATGACGCATTTAGTTGATCGTCAATTGGTTTCTAGTGACAATGTCACAAACTTGTGCGAAAACAAATTGGTGCTGATTTCCCCGAAAGAGACGCCAATATCGTTGGATCTCTCAAACGGTGACCAATGGGCTAAACTACTAACGAATGAAAGACTTGCGGTTGGCAACACCATGTCGGTTCCTGCGGGTATCTATGCGAAAGAAGCGCTAGAAACTTTAGGTGTATGGGACGATGTGAAGACTCGATTGGCACCAAGTAACAATGTTCGTATGGCATTGGCTTTGGTAGAGCGTAGTGAAGCTAAGCTTGGCATTGTCTACAAAACAGATGCGTTGCTTTCTAAAGAAGTGAACCTAGTGTCGACGTTCCCATCAAATTTACATACGCCAATACGTTACCCTGTAGCGAAATTGAGCGATAAAGTCGTCGCAGAAGAGTTTTATACTTTCCTAAATAGCGAAAAAGCGAAGGACACCTTGAACAGTTTTGGATTTGAAGTGCGTTAAATGATGTATTTATCGGAATACGAATACCAAGCCTTAATGCTGAGCTTGAAAGTCGCTGGTTTTGCCATTTTGTGGCTTATTCCTATCGGCATCGGCTTAGCATGGTTGCTTGCTAAGAAACAATTTGTGGGTAAAAGCATTGTAGAAAGTATTGTCCATTTGCCTTTGGTACTTCCACCTGTGGTCATCGGTTATTTGCTGCTAGTGATGATGGGTAGGCAAGGCGTTATTGGCTCTTGGCTTAATGACGTGTTTGGTATCGTATTCAGTTTTAGCTGGAAGGGCGCGGCACTCGCGTGTGTTGTTGTCGCGCTGCCATTGATGGTTCGCTCTATTCGCCTGAGCCTAGAAACCGTAGACAGTAAACTGGAAGAGGCCGCAGCCACATTGGGCGCTTCACCTCTTCGCGTGTTTTTCACCATCACTTTACCTTTAATGATCCCTGGGATCATTACCGGCACCATGCTTTCATTCGCAAGAAGCCTAGGTGAATTTGGTGCGACCATCAGCTTCGTTTCAAATATTCCCGGTGAAACTCAGACCATTCCATTGGCCATGTATACCTTTATTGAAACCCCTGGCGCGGAAATGGAAGCGGCGCGTTTGTGTGTCATTTCAATTGTGATAGCGCTTGGTTCATTAATGCTATCTGAGTGGCTCAACAAAAAGTCAGCAAAACGCTTGGGAGGAAATGCATGAGTGCTTTGATCCTTCAATATCAGCAACAGCTTGGTGAAACCTTTTTCGATATCGACTTAGAACTCCCTAGTAGCGGCATTACGGCGATTTTTGGTCGTTCTGGTGCGGGGAAAACATCCCTCATCAATGCGATCAGTGGCCTTAAACAGCCGGACAAAGGCTTGATCAGCGTATCTGGAACCACTCTGTTTGATAGTCGTAATGGCATTAATTTGCCAACCCACAAACGCAACGTTGGTTATGTGTTCCAAGAATCGCGATTGTTCCCGCACATGAAAGTCGCGGCGAATCTTAAGTACGGCATGAAAGGTGCTGACAAAGCGCACTTTGAGCAAATAGTCTCGCTGTTGTCTTTGGACTCATTGCTTGATCGCTATCCAGCTCGTCTGTCTGGCGGTGAGAAGCAACGTGTGGCAATTGGACGTGCTTTGTTGTCTAAGCCGAGTATTTTGTTGATGGATGAACCATTGGCCTCTCTCGACTTACCTCGTAAGCGTGAAGTGATGCCGTTTCTGGAAAACCTTTCTGAAACAGTGAATATTCCAATCATTTACGTTACGCACAGCCTTAATGAGATCCTACGCTTGGCCAATCACCTTGTGATCATAGAGCAAGGTAAAGTCATTTCGTCGGGTGTGACGGAAGAAGTGTGGGCTTCAAGAGCCATGCAGCCTTGGCAATCATTCTCAGAACAAAGTTCATTGTTTGAGGGGACGCTGGCTGAGCACAATGACGATTACGCACTATCGCGACTGAAGCTTGGTAAATCGACATCGTTGTGGGTTCAGAAGGTGTCGAGCGACATTGGGGCCGCAGTAAGGTTACAAGTTAGGGCAAATGATGTCTCTATCACGCTAGAACAGCCGCAAGGCACTTCGATACGTAATATCCTTCCTGTGACCATTAAAAGCGTAGAGACGCACCAGCAAGGCTCAAATAAGCAGAGTGTTGCGGTAGAGCTGGAGCTAGAGCCTGGTTGTTACTTGTGGGCGACCATAACCTTGTGGGCTCTGGACGAGTTGAGTTTGGAAATCGGTCAGCAAGTCTACGCTCAAATTAAAGGCGTGAGTGTCGCTCAGCGAGATATTGCCGTCACGCACTGATTCAGGCGCGACCTTTGAGGCAATGAGTGAGATAAGTTCGGTCATTGTCTTTTCTATGTTTACTGCTTTTCAGCGGGTTTAACGTTTGTCAGTGATGCTTACTGCTTGTTTGCGATACTTACTGTTTGTCTGCAATATGAATACTTGTCCGCGATATGAATATTGATCTTGATTCCATGAATGGATACATGCGTCATTTTTTTACGGTATAACTGCCAGCTTTACGCCACACTGTATGAGTGTTAAGGCATATTAATTATTTGTAGAATGTCAAAAGCGACACTGACAAGAGCTTCAGTGGCAAAAAACACAAAGATATTGTGAGCGAAGCTCTCAAGCAACGAACAGAAAAAGCTGCAGGCACAAAAAAGCCGCATGTTTTAAATAACATACGGCTTAATCATTAAGTTTTCGTTAAACATTCAACCTAAATTTAGGTGCGATGAATAGCTTAGCGGATGAAAACTTCTTTGAAATCACGCTTCAAGATAGCATCACGGCGCGCTTTCTTGATTTGCTTAGCCATGTCTTTTACACAGTTATGTAAAATTTGGTCAAGCAGTTGAGCTCGGTACTCTTCTTTTTCTTCATCAGACATGCCTTCTGGAAGTTTAAGAGTAGGGAACTCCTCCATCATGTTTACACCAGCGAAAGCTTGGCTAACAGAGATTAGAGCGTGGAATTGCTCAAAGTTGTCTAAAACATTTTGTGCGCTTGCTGGAAGGCTGCTCCAAGTTTCACGCACTGCTTCTTCAGACACCTCATGAATAGAAGTAACCATGTTGTGCATCTCTTTAGGCACTTCATCAAATTCGATAACTTGGCGAAGCTCTGGTGAGATAGTGGTTAAATCGATTTCTTGTACTTCGTTGTTTGTAGCGTCTGACATAGTATTTCTCTTTAAAAAGAAACAATGCTAAAAAGATCTGTAAAAAAGTCAATATAATATAGAGATTAGGGCATGATTTAAGCCCAAATTTGAGCTACTTTGAATATTCAACACTAGATAAAGGTGATGTGATGATAGAAAAGGGATCTTCGATGCGCATATTGCTGGTTGATGATGTTCAACTCGACCGGATGCAACTTGCTATTCGACTTAAGCAATTAGGACATATTGTTGAAGCTGTTGGCAGCGGAAAGGAAGCCCTGAATGTTTATTCTGATTTTGATCCTGAACTCGTATTGCTCGATATCAGTATGCCAGACATGGATGGTTTTGAAGTAGCTAATGAGGTTCGCAGTCGATTCCCTGAATGGGTTCCTATCATCTTTTTGAGTGGTCACGAAGAGCCAGCAATGATCGCTAAGGCGATTGATGCGGGCGGTGACGATTACCTGATTAAGCCAGTTAACAAAGTTGTTTTGAATTCCAAGCTGATCGCAATGCAGCGTATCGCGCACATGCGACGAGAATTAAAGCAGAGTACTGCCAAACTCGAAGAACTCAACATACTCCTACAGCAACAAGCAAACGAAGACGGTCTCACCAAACTGTATAATCGTCGATATATGGACACTAAGCTTGAAGAAAGTATTGCATGGCATGGAAGGCGTAATATACCCATGACAGTCATTTTATTAGATGTAGACTTCTTTAAGCCTTACAACGATAATTACGGGCATATTCAAGGGGATACCTGCTTGCAAGGCCTTGCCACGACCTTAAAGCAACTCTTCGTTCGTGCGGGTGAGTATGTAGGGCGTTATGGCGGTGAAGAGTTTGTTTTGATTCTGAGTGATACCGACAGTGAAACGGCTAAGTTACAAGCTATCCGAGTCAAAGAAGCGCTGCATGAAATGAATTATGCACACGATCATTCAACGGTATCTGATAGGGTGACAGTGTCACAAGGTGTGTTGTCATTTGTACCCGGAGGTGATGAATCTACGGCCTCTATTTACGACAAGGTTGACCAGGCGCTTTATCAAGCAAAGCAAAGTGGTAGAAATACCTTTATACAGCGAACTATTTTGGAGCTTGCACGTTAGTTGGTGAGCTCTTTTAGATAATTGAATTTATACTTCTAATAGCATTGAGCTAGGAAGCCGATTTAGTGATAAAAGAAATGCCACATTCAAAGTTATGCTCTAGGGTTAATATAAATAGGGCAGCCATACTTCCACTGCTTTGTTTTATCTTTCCTACAATAGGTAATGCAAATTCGTTGACAGATGCATTCAGAAAGGACATCGAACGAACATTCGCGACGAGCGTACTGCTTAACGACACCGACGTGTTTACCTTTGGTATTAATAATTTTGATCCAAACAAAGTCTTTAGTTTAGATAACGAAGATATTGGTTCAAAAGACTCTGTAAGTCGCAGAAAAGATATTACTTCAATCAGCCTTCCGTATACGTTTGAACTACCTGAATATATTGAAGATAATCATCAAGATATAACATTGCGTTTGTCTGCACTGCGTATTGAGAAGGACATTTCGTACGCGTCTACGGTGAAAAGCGATTTTCAAAAAGAATCAGTCATTTCTGGCTATGTAGAATTTGCGAATGTATCCCAATTAGATGAGCACTGGAGTTTCAGTTCTGCTATTGGTAACCACATCTCTTATTACCGTAACGACTTCGAATATCGTTCATCATTGCTTGAGACTATTAAAGATCAATTGGATAACGTTTATCTCAATACCGATGCATGGGCTTACATCATTGAACCTAAAATTAAAATGACCTTTGAAGACAAGAATGACTGGGGAAAATACAAGTTAAGTACTAGTTGGCATTACTTCAATGGTATAGGTTGGGGAGAGGCTAATAATGGCAACGTTGGATATCCCGAAGGTTGGTATATCGCCAATGAAGCCAAGATTTTCTATGACTTAATACGCTGGGATAAGAACATTACTTCTATGTACTCCAGTATAAGAAGAATTGATATCGGTGGTGATACCGTTGCTTCTATGGGTACAACGTCATACTACGAAGGCAGTGTAGGTTGGCTACTCAACCCAAATCTATTTAACGACTGGGTTGATAATGTTGGAATTGGGTTTACGATCAATTACGGAAGTAGTCTGAAAGGAGGGAGCTTAGTTATCTTCTTCAACCAAGATTAATCTCACTCTAGTCTAGTTATCGACACTTACGTTTAGCTATCAACACACAGCTTGTTTCGGCCGGTTTCTTTCGCTTTGTAGAGTGCCTTGTCAGCAAGCTTCAATACTTCTTCAGGATGCTTGGTGGTTGTGCTATCAGACAGTCCAATACTTACCGTCACGTTTACCACTTCCGATGGTTTCCCGTTCTGACCACGATTTTTGATACCCACTTCATGGTCATCAGGGCGCTCGAGGCTATTTCGAATGGTCATGTCGTAGTTTTGGATCTCTGAAATCAGAACTTGAAGGTGCTCTTTCACCTGTTCCGTGTATTTGCCTTTAAAAATAATCGTGAACTCTTCTCCACCATAGCGATACGCTTTCGCACCACCGGTGGTTTCTCTAAGAATACGAGCCACCAGTTTCAGCACATCGTCGCCAATGTCGTGGCCATAGGTATCGTTAAATTTCTTGAAGTGGTCGATATCAACCATAGCCATCGAATATTTACGACCTAAGTGCTTCATATCGACTTCTAAGGCGTGTCGACCTGGGATGTTAGTCAGTTGGTCATTAAACGCCATATCGTGGCTAGCAGACATCACATAGACGATGATCAACGTGCCTGATAAGGAGAACATAGTGCTAGAGATGTACTGCACGTCAAAGAAGATGAACGTACAAGAAGACAGCAAGATAGTGCTATAAACGACAACATCAATAGAACGGTTGTACACCAGCACTAGGATGGCTGTAAGGCCAAGCAAGCAAAGGCTATACAACACCAAAACAAAAGGCAGTTTGGAGAAGTCTCTAACAATGAACAGTAGGCCTTCACTCCATGATTCAAAACCGCCAGCATGGAAATGAGAAACGATCAATTGCGCCCAAACCATAAACAGCACGAGAACGATGGCGTAGAGGAGCATCGACTTTGAATTGACACCGTTATCCGGGAAGGCATACACCAATAAGCAAGTAACCGGTACTAATGCCGCAAGTAACGACAGCTCTAATAAGGTGGTTCCGGTGTTTAAAGGGGTCTGTAAGCGAACTTGGATGATCAAATAGGCTACTAGCATGGTTAATGACACCATGGCCATGCGCCCTTGTCTGAATGTATGGCATAGCAAAACGGCAACGCTCAATAAGATATATGGAAGGTTGCTAGCAAACCCTAGGTTTGAATCCGTCACAAGAATGACGTTGTTCATACCAGCGAGTAAAATTGCCAATAAAAATAGAGGGAAGCAAAATCGAAACATGCTCGACGTTACAAAAGAAGATGCCATTTACGTGGTGAGCCTAATTATACTGATGATCTTATAATTTAATTTTATACGTAGGATACGGTTAAACAAGCGAATGCCAAGCTTTTTACTTAAATTAGAGCAAAAACATAGTCATAGGCCGCTAATAGTGCAACCATTTTTATATGTATTTGAGTTGCTATTAACCATAGAACCAACTACACAGTATATATGAGAAATTAATTAGTCGTTATAGTTAGTTAACATGCAGTTAGTAAATCTGTAGTAATGAGTAGGGTATAGTAAGGTAACAATATGTAGGTCGTTGCCAATCAGGCTAGAACTCGATCTGTCGTGATAGCTACAAATGGAGGTGTGGTATGCAAATTAGTGTTGATGTTCACAACTATATGGAAACGCTGGTGGGTCAGGTCTTGGCTACCGAGGAGTATGTGTCTAGTTATAACAACGAACAGTTGGCTGATCTCGCGTGTTTGGCTTTAGGTCAACTTAAGCCCATCTATATTCGTTTCGATATCGATTTTCTTTCGGCATTGCCAGAAGACAAATTGGTACTCTATAAACGAAATAGTGAGATCGCGGTCAAGAATGCAGAAAGTATGATCATTGACGATAGAAGACGCGAACGTGACGACAATGTGCCCGTTATCTTTAGTCAACACAATTTTGATGATGACGTAGAATTGCAGTGGTATGAAAAGCCATTGTTGAACCGTAAACAGTCGTGATAGTTTAGGGTTAATACGGTCATTTAAGGAGTAAAAAACGTGGGATTCTTTTCTAGATTATTTGGTGGCAAAGAAAAAACCGAACAAAAAGTAGAGATTGAGCCAGTCGAATATAAAGGTTTCAATATCTATCAAGATGCCATTGCAGAATCTGGTCAATACCGTGTTGCTGGGCGAATCGAGAAAGAATTCGACGGTGAAATCAAAACTCATCGTTTTATTCGTTCAGATGTTGTTTCAAACAAACAAGATGCCGATGAATTGATGCTAAAAAAATCGCAGATGTTCATCGACCAAATGGGCGACAATATATTTAGCTAACCAAATAGGGTTAGAATTGATGTTGGTCATAATTTAGAGAGCTTTCAGTGTATATGCTGAAAGCTCTTTTTAGTTTTAGGGACAAAGAACAGCTAGTAAGTTGTTATTTAAAGGATTATTTGCAAGTGGTTTGACCTCTTAGTTCGAGACGGTCGTCATTTCTTCAAATGAAGCGCTCAAATTCCATCCAAATCGTTATAAGTAATAACTTTTCCTGTTCTTTGAACAAAACGCTTGAAGTATTAGTTGTCGTTAGATACAAACGAATAAGTCATTCGTGCCAATAGTCAAGGAATCGCTATGCAAATTGGTGTACCAAGAGAAACACTCGCAGGTGAAACGCGAGTCGCTGCTTCGCCGAAATCGGTAGAACAGCTTCTAAAATTAGGGTTTGAAGTTTGTGTTGAATCACAAGCAGGTGCGTTAGCAAGTTTTGAAGATGCAGCTTATGAACAAGCTGGAGCAAAAGTTGTTACTGCAGACGAAGCTTGGAAATCCGATATTATCTTTAAAGTTAACGCTCCGATCGTTGACGAGTCTAAAAACGAAATCGATCTACTTAAAGATGGCGCAACATTGGTCAGCTTTATTTGGCCTGCTCAAAATCCAGAATTAATGGAACAATTGTCCACTCGTAGCATCAACGTGATGGCGATGGATTCTGTTCCACGAATTTCGAGAGCTCAGGCGCTAGATGCATTGAGTTCTATGGCAAACATCGCCGGTTATCGTGCCGTTGTTGAAGCGGCACATGAGTTTGGTCGATTCTTCACGGGTCAAATTACGGCGGCAGGTAAAGTTCCACCAGCGAAAGTATTGGTTGCTGGTGCGGGTGTTGCTGGCCTAGCGGCGATTGGTGCTGCAGGTAGTTTGGGTGCGATCGTTCGTTCGTTCGATGTTCGTCCTGAAGTAAAAGAGCAAGTCGAATCTATGGGCGCTGAATTCTTGGAAGTTGATTTCAAGGAAGATACCAGCGCGGGTGATGGCTACGCAAAAGAGATGTCTGAAGCATTCAACAAGAAAGCGGAAGAGCTTTATGCGGCTCAAGCAAAAGACGTCGATATCATTATTACAACGGCACTGATCCCAGGTCGCCCGGCACCTAAACTGATTACCAAAGAAATGGTAGACAGCATGAGTGCAGGTAGCGTCATTGTGGATCTTGCCGCTGCGAATGGCGGTAACTGTGAATACACGGTTGCAGATCAAGTGATCACAACCGCTAATGGCGTGAAAGTGGTAGGTTACACCGATATGGTTGGTCGACTGCCGACTCAATCATCTCAGCTATACGCGACTAACTTAGTTAACCTGCTGAAACTGCTTTGCAAAGAGAAAGATGGCAACATCAATATCGACTTTGAAGATGTCGTCTTACGTGGCGTAACGGTGGTTAAAGAGGGCGAAGTGACTTGGCCAGCTCCACCAATTCAAGTTTCTGCTCAACCACAACAACAAGCTAAGCCTAAAGCGGTGAGACCTGAACCAAAAGTTCAAGAACCTGTCTCTCCAATTAAGAAAGTGGCGGGTATGGCGGTTGCTGTTGGTGCTTTCGCTTGGATAGCTTCGGTTGCTCCTGCTGCGTTCTTATCTCACTTTACCGTTTTTGTTCTCGCTTGTGTGGTGGGTTATTACGTAGTTTGGAATGTAAGCCATTCTCTGCATACACCTCTGATGTCCGTAACTAACGCGATTTCAGGGATCATTGTAGTAGGCGCACTGTTACAGATAGGACAAGGAAGTGGCGTCGTCACATTCTTATCATTTATTGCCGTATTAATTGCAAGTATCAATATCTTTGGTGGCTTTACCGTGACCAAACGTATGCTTGAAATGTTCCGTAAAGACTAAGGAGTAACAGATGTCTGAAGGATTAGTACAAGCAGCTTATATTGTTGCTGCTGTATTCTTTATAATGAGCTTGGCCGGGTTATCGAAACAGGAATCTGCACGTGCAGGTAACTATTACGGTATTACGGGTATGGCAATCGCGTTGATCGCGACGATCTTTGGCCCTCATTCTGCAGGAATTGTGTGGATCATCATTGCTATGGTGATCGGTGGTGGTATTGGTATCCACTTCGCGAAGAAAGTAGAAATGACCGAAATGCCAGAGCTGGTGGCAATTCTGCACAGCTTCGTAGGTATGGCGGCGGTACTTGTTGGTTACAACAGCTACATTGATGCACCAGAAGCGGCAACGCATGCAGAGCACGTTATCCACTTAGTGGAAGTGTTCCTAGGCGTGTTTATCGGTGCGGTAACCTTCACCGGTTCTATTGTTGCATTTGGTAAGCTTCGCGGCGTTATCTCTTCGTCGGCACTGAACATCCCTCATAAGCATAAGTGGAACCTAGCGGCTATCGTTGCTTCTACATTGCTCATGATTATGTTCGTTAAAGCTGACGGCAGTATGTTCGCATTAATGGTGATGACTCTTATCGCATTCGCATTCGGTTACCACCTAGTGGCATCGATTGGCGGCGCAGATATGCCAGTGGTTGTTTCTATGCTGAACTCATACTCTGGTTGGGCAGCAGCGGCAGCAGGCTTCATGCTTGCGAACGATCTGCTTATCGTAACTGGTGCGTTAGTCGGTTCATCAGGTGCGATTCTGTCTTACATCATGTGTAAGGCGATGAACCGTTCGTTCATTAGTGTTATCGCTGGTGGATTCGGCCAAGACGTCGTTGTGTCTGATGGCGATGAAGAGCAGGGTGAACACCGCGAAACATCAGCTGAAGATGTGGCAGACATGTTGAAAAACTCTAAGTCAGTGATCATCACTCCAGGGTACGGCATGGCAGTAGCTCAAGCTCAATACCCAGTGCATGAAATCACTGACAAGCTAAGAGCGCAGGGTATCAAAGTTCGATTTGGTATCCACCCAGTTGCTGGTAGGTTACCGGGTCACATGAATGTACTGCTTGCTGAAGCAAAAGTACCTTACGATATCGTTCTTGAAATGGACGAAATCAATGATGACTTCGATGAGACAGATACTGTATTGGTTATTGGTGCAAATGACACCGTGAACCCTGCAGCACTTGAAGATCCAAACAGCCCAATAGCTGGTATGCCAGTACTTGAAGTTTGGAATGCTCAGAATGTTATCGTGTTCAAACGTTCGATGAACACAGGTTACGCCGGTGTGCAAAACCCACTGTTCTTCAAAGAGAATACGCAGATGTTGTTTGGTGATGCTAAACAGAGTTGTTTAGGCATTCTAGAACATCTATAGAAAGCACTTTCTAATCTCTTGCTAAGAAGTTTTCTAATAGTTTTCTAAGAGTTTTCTGAGGGGTTTTCTAATAGTTTTCTAAGTGTTTTCTAAGCACCATGTAATAATCAGACTAGGAGCTCATTTGAGCTCCTTTTTTTGATCCTCAGAACTAGTCTTAATCCAAGCCCACAACAAACAGGGCAAGGAAACCCATTCGAATGATGGCTGGATTCATCAATCAGCTAGCGAGTACGCCTGTGCAACACAATCCTAATATGATGGAATTTATCGCTATAACTCACCATTCCCACTGTTTTTCATGCGGTTAAAAATTTATCTTTGATAGCGAATGGTATATATTTGTTTGATCTATATGAATTTGCGTTGGTTTGTGATCATCAAAAGAACATTTACTCTTCTTATCGCGACGTTATCTGTGTCTGCAAACGCGCTTGCTGACTCTTTACCTGAGCGTATCGATAATTTCACCAAACTCTTTGATCATGAAACCGCAATCGAATCTTATGATATTCGATTGTTGCAGGCTGATTATCCAACACGTTTGATCATGCCGTCTTCTATGCTGCCACAAACCGCAGAGTACCCATTAAAAGACATACAGCGCTTATACCAGTTATCAAAAACCTGTAGCGGGAAATTACCGTTAAGCCCGTTGATCACTGAACCATTGGTCTTTACTCGTGCAATGTGTAAAGGAACGAAGCTTTCTGATCGTTGGTTTAGCCGTAGTGGCTTGATTCACCCTGGTGGTGGTTCTTATGCGGCGCGATACGTAGAGAAGTATCCTGACAAGTTCGACTCTTTGAAACGCTTTATGCATATTCAAGAGCGTCCAAACACTGAACATGATGAACTGTTATCTCGTTTACAAAATATGGACAGTGAGGCCATCACGGCACTGTTAGCCGGTTCGAGCATGTTTGTCGAGCTTGACGAAATGTGGGTAAAACGCGGCGACAGATATTACCTGTACAAAGAATCAGACTGGAATGAAAACGCGACACTTGCCGGCTTATCGTTCAGTTTATCTTCAGAAGGCAAAAGCTGTTTTGTTCAGCGCGGTAATGTATGTTGGGAGATAGAAGATCATTCAGAGCTTCTGCAAGTCGCTATGTTTATCTTGGTGCTCGCCAACATCATGCTTGTTTTGGGGTGGGCGGTTTACCGTTGGAACAGTAAGAAACAAGAGATGAAGAGCCGCATGCTGGTGCTTCAAATCCTAACGCACGAATTAAGAACGCCGATTGCAAGTTTGTCATTGACGGTTGAAGGGTTCAGACGTGAGTTCGAACACTTACCAGAATCGGTATATGATGAGTTTCGTAGGCTGTGTGAAGATACACGCCGTTTAAGACAGTTGGCAGAAGCAAGTAAAGACTATTTGCAATCAGACAACCAACCGCTCGCAACAGAGTGGGTACCAAGCGTAGAAGAGTGGCTTCAATACAAAGTTGAAGAAGAATTTGCACCGGGCATTGAACTCCGTGTAAACAAAGATATTGCTGCAAAAATAAACGTATATTGGTTAGGAACGTGCATCGACAACCTGATCAGGAACGCCGTGAAATACGGTGTCGCACCAGTGATACTAGAACTGAATACTTCTGACAAGAAGCTGACATTCAAAGTTATAGATAATGGAGACTTGTCCCGCAAAGATTGGGGGCAACTAAGAAAGCCATTCGTAAGTAAGAGTGGACTCGGTTTAGGTCTGACGATAGTGGAATCTATGGTCGGAAAAATGGGCGGTCACATGACGCTTATAGGCCCCCCAACAACATTTATTTTGGAGATACCTTGTGAAACAGACATTGCTTCTCGTTGAAGATGATAAAAATTTAGCTGACGGTTTATTAGTTAGCCTTGAGCAAGCTGGATATGAATGTTTGCATGCAGAACTGATCTCTGAAGTTGAAGGCTACTGGGAACAAGCGGACCTAGTGATTCTAGACCGTCAACTTCCTGATGGTGACTCAGTAGATTCACTTCCAGGTTGGAAAAAAAAGAAAGACATCCCAGTTATTTTGCTAACGGCTCTCGTAACAGTAAAAGACAAAGTTGCGGGCCTAGACTCAGGTGCAAACGACTACCTAACTAAGCCTTTCGCTGAAGCTGAATTGTTTGCTCGAATTCGCGCGCAGTTACGCCTGCCTGATGCTGAAGATCAAGACGCATCAAAAGTGATGGCTCAAAATCTGGTTATCGATAAAGCGACACGTGAAGTGTTTTTCAATGAACTGGAAGTCACGTTAACGCGTACTGAGTTCGACCTGCTGCTATTTTTGGCAAGCAACCTTGGCCGTGTTTTCACACGTGATGAGCTGCTTGACCATGTATGGGGTTACAACCACTTCCCAACAACACGTACGGTAGACACGCACGTTCTGCAACTAAGACAGAAACTGCCGGGTCTAGAAATCGAAACGCTGCGTGGCGTTGGTTACAAGATGAAAGCGTAATGAAAAAAGCCTTACTTCCACTATTAATGTTGTCTTGCGTGGTGAATACCGCGCAAGCTGCAGATTGGTTTAAGAGTAGCGATACTCTAACTCAAGTTCATAAACATCTGTTGGATAATGACTTACCTCAGATGTTTGATTCACTAGTGGAAGTTTGGCAAATCAACTCTTCTCAATCACGAGAAGATCACCTCAATGAGCTGTTCGATCAAGCATTGAACAAAGATTGTGGTAAAACCCTCACCAGAAAAACACTCCCAGATTGGATCAGTTCAGTCGTCGTTAAAAGACACATCATTCAAAGCCCTGGCCGAGATACTTTTCGCGTATCGATTGATGTTGAATCCGAAAACAACATTCAAGATATTACCTTCGAGAAATGGGTCGATAAGATTGTTTCATCGGACAGTGAGCTAACCAAAGACAGTGAAGTGGTAAACAACGCATCGGTGAGCCTATACCGCAAGCGTTACAATTTAGCATCTCAACTTGAGTCAGGCCTGTATCGTTTAAGTGTGAAAGGCGATGGCGGTAATTCATGGAGTACTTGGATTATTCTTGGTGACGTTGCTTTTCGTCAGCAAGTTCGTTGGGCATCAAAAGACACGTGGCGCATCGATAAAAAAGAACTGCTGAACCCTTATTGTCCGCTTCCTAAGCTCGAAATTGGTTTGTACGATTACGTCGATGAACACTATGAGCAGGTGTGGGGCAAGAGCTATGAATCTGATTATCCAATGAACCTCACTGGCGAAGAACTTCCAAATGATCGCTATGTTTTGGCGGTTTCAATGGTGCATTCACGCTGGCAAGGTGACATAGCGATAGAACAAGCACAAACTATCAGTAAAACTTATGATATTTCTAGCGAAGAAGAGTTAAAGTAATTTAGAATTGAGCCGTTAACTATGTAAGGGATCTAACAAAGATAAACGGCATGAAAAATACGACTAAACTACTCGCAGCATCAATTGCATTCGCCAGTCTTCCTCTTTCAGCAGCAAACTACGCCATTGAAGCGCGTGGTGATGCGATGGGTGGTGTTGGTGTTGTTTCAGCAAACTTCCTAACCGCTCCATTCTATAACCCAGCACTTGTTGCCATTTATCGTCGTAACGATGATATGGGAATGATCACGCCAAGTTTTGGTGGTAGCTATAACGACCCCAACGACATGAAATCGAACATCGATGCAGTGCTTGATGCTTCAGGCAGTGATATTACAGATGGATTGAAGAAGCTTGATGGTAATCAAGCGAACTTTGACTTAGGTGGCGTCGTAGCTTTTGCACTGCCTAATCAATTTGTCGCTGCGAATATATTTGGTAAAGCGTACACTGAAAGTTTTGTAACACCAGATGTGTATACGGCAGGAAGTGACGCGGATAATTTGCAGCGTTCGGCAGTAGAAGCGGTTTCAATTGGAGTCGCTGAAGTTGGTATATCCTTAGCGAAGTATCAAACTTTTATGGGGCAGCACTTATCATTTGGCATCTCACCAAAACTCCAGCGTATCTACACGTACAATTATGTTGCGTCGGTAAACGACTATGACTTATCTGACGTACGTGAAAATGGTGATGGTGACACGACGTTTAACGTTGATGCTGGCGCACTGTGGTTTTTTGGCCCGTTTAGAGTTGGATTCGCAGCGACTAACTTAATCTCTCGAGACATCGAGACAAAAGACTCTACAAAAGAAATCGTTCCCGGACATTCAGTTGGGGGCAAATACGCCTACAAATTAGAGCCTGTTTACACTGTAGGGGCGGGTATCGTTTCTGACTACTTTACGTTGAGTGTTGATTATGATTTGAATGAAGCTGAGAAGTTTACTTCGTTTGCTGATAACGAACAGATGATTCGTGTTGGTACCGAAGTCGATCTTCTGCGTCAGCTTAAGTTAAGGGGAGGGTACTACAAGAACCTAGCTTACTCTGATTCGGAAGGAACAGTCACAGCCGGTATTGGTATCTCGCCACTCAACTTGTTCCAGTTAGATCTAAGTGCAAACTACACAAACGAAAATGCAATGGGTGCTTCAATCAATTTCCTTGCTAGTTACTAACAGTCCTTATATAGTTCTGCTCCTAAATAAAGGAGCAGAGCATGCTAAACGACTTACCAACCCTTTCTCACGAAGAACAACAGAAAGCTGTTGAACGAATTCAAGAAATGATGACTCAGGGCATCAGCACAGCACAAGCTATCAAAATCGTTGCTGAGCAAATTCGTGAAGAAATGAGTAATAAAGAAGAGTAGGGCATCAGCCCTTCTTTTTTAACACCTTAGTGCACTATAACTAAATATATTACCCTCTAGTATATTATCTCGTACATCCGAACTCTTTAGTTACCCTAAAACCCGATCTTCCAAAAATCCTTAAATGCCTTATATTCAGTCAGTTACGTCGGAGTAATCCACTTTTCAGGCTTTCCTTGGCTTTGAGTTGTAATTAAATTACAGCAAGATATGAAAGTAAAACAATTGCCACTTTAGGTGTCAGTATTTATGTCGCTGTGCCTAAGTGGTTCAATATATAGCGTTTTTTAAGGCTAGTAACGTTGTAACTTTTATTTTTAGAGGATACGAGTGCGTGAATGTTCAGAAGCAGACAAATGAGGATTTCATCGAAGAACAGTGCGAGATAAGTGACGACGGTAATGTTCAAAACCGATACCGCGACTGACTAACCACTGGTTAGAGCGCGCTTTACTAGCCAAATGTGTGGATTTTTTTAAACAAGTGGTTAGGAAACTTAGAGGCGTACGGAAGAGCTGTTTATAGAGTGATTCAGGAACGATAAGTATCAACCTGAGAATGCTATTGATGGCGTTATTACAGATGGCGTTATAGCAAGCAAACGGTGTTATAGCAGATGGCGAGAGTGCGCTTATAGGCATACGAATCGATTTGAGTTCTGATGAGACAGCAAAGCTTATGGGCTTGTTTAGTCAGCGGTTAAAAATTTGATGGGTGCTTAAGTGGAGAGTAGATATCGACTGGGTATTAATGGCTTGTTGATTGAGTAGTGGCCCAGAGTTGAATGTGTAGCTGCGGTCCAGTCTAGCGAGCCTTAATAAAACGTAACGATTTGGTTTCGTCCGTTGTCTTTCGCTTGGTAGAGCGCTTTGTCTGCACGTTTGATGGCAGTACGTATCGATTCATGCTCTTTAAGCTGCGTTACTCCCGTCGAAGCCGTTACTTTAAGTGCTTTAGGCCAAGGGCTTTGGTCCATTGCTAGGTAAAAATTATCGATAGATTCGTTACACTGTAGCGCAGTTTGATCGAGGCAAACGAGTAGAAACTCCTCACCACCCCAGCGATAAAGCAAGTACTGCTCACCAAGGCTCTCGTTCGCCGTTGCGACAAACTGAATAAGTACTTTGTCACCCACTTCATGGCCATGTTGATCATTGATCTGCTTAAAATGGTCTAAATCAAACAACGCGATGTGAATGGTTTTTCCTTGTTGCGCCAGCCATTCGAAATCATAGAAGGTATCTAACGCTTCGGTTCGGTTTCTACATCCGGTCAACGGATCGGTTGTTGCCTTTACCTTGAGCTCTTCAATTTCTTCGGTCAAATGACGTTGTTGCTCTGCTGCACGCGTTCTGCTTCGCTGCGCGATGTGTAACGCACAACCTACATAACAGATGGCATAGGTCACCCATAATCCAATTAAGAGTTCACCTAACAAAGCTTTGCTGATGATTTTACCGTGGAAAACAATGCTCGAGATCTTAATTGAATGGTGCCCATCAAGCGTGCTGGCTCCGAGCCCGAGCTCAACAGACACCGCGTTGGTAATGTCTACCGCGCTACTAGTAATAGGTTGGTTGTAATGGTCAATCCACCAAAAAGGGACGTTGAAGTAGTTTAAGTCGATGTTGTTTTTATCTGGTAACGAGAAGTCTAAGCGATTGAACTTATTCGACATAGCATCGCCTTTCACGCTGTAATTCTTGGCGTAATTACGAATGTAGAAGCGAAACCTTGGGTCTTCTTGGCCTTGGTAATCCATATTAATGGTGACCGAATCGTACGTAGAGAGATCGAGCCCTTTACCTTGTGTCGATATAACGAATTCAATTTCACAGAAGGGTAAGCTATAGGTTCGTTCAAAGTCACACTGTAACTCAATTCCATCTTCTGACTTATGTAATGAGCCTACGGTGCCACCATCGTGGTCTCTGTCTGTGTTAACGCGTGTCGGGTATTTGTCTGGTGTAATAACGTAGCTCTTATTCATGAGCGTATTAAAAGAGATCAACGACACTAACGTGATTGCTAGGCAAAAAATCGAAAGAAATATGTTGAGTTTTCGGAATGCTTTGTCGCTCATGATACTAACCCGTACACGTGATTCGAATGTAATGCGCAATGCCTTAGAGTTGGCGCAATCGGAGATTAGAGTATTAGCATTGATAAAATTGCTACACCCAGAACTTATCCAGAATTGACGGTTATACAGGAAAGCGCACCATTAGACCAAATTCAAGTTTAAAATTTGAACGCAGAGCCTTGATTCTGAATGTTATTTGCTCAATAAGTGCGGTTTTTACGGGGGTAATAATTTAACTGTATATTTATACAGTTAAATTCAAAGTAGCTCGGTTTGTGTAATCAGAGCGGTTTGTGCGAGCTTTATGGCTTGCTGTGATAACGAGTCACAAGGCCACTGTTTACTGTTCATCAATTAAAGTCGAGGGCCGTTATGTTGCAGTGTCACTTTTTAACCTCAATTTTATCGAAACACTTAGTTGTCTAAGAGAACGTTCGTACCACTCGTCTTGTCTTTCATTGCCAATTACGCGCCATACGTCGAACAAGGCTTCAATGCACTGCAGAAATCCCCTAAAACCCTTACTGGTTTGTCGTCGGTGCAGTTGTAGTCGACACGCTAGGCATGCGCGCCATGGTGCGATACCTACTTGAATACTACGCATCTCGATGGAAAACGAAGTGATGGTGTTCCTTGATGCGTTAATCATCGCTCTGATTACCGGTGGAGTCTCAAGCCTTGGCACAATTGCGGCTTTGAAAACAGACATCGACGGGATAAAACGAGTACAACAAGACTAAGAGCAACGGATACGAAAACTGGAGATACCGAATGAAAGGACACAAGTGCAAAGGGCGCCGACCAAACGACCAACTTAAGAAAGGTTACACGATCAAAAATGGGCGCGTAGTGAGGGCGAATACCACACGAAAACGCTATAAGAAACGACGCTAACCTAACCAATAAAAGAGCCCCTTTCTTATAAAAGTGGCTCTTTTTGCATCTCATCTATAAGTAATTAGACACTTAGCATTTAGTTTTAGTGCTGATGATTTAAATCACTGTTATAAATCAAGTTTATAGTTATAATTCATCCTATAAGTCAGGTAACGGTCTGTTGCTCTGTATTTAAGTGCAAAGTTTGTTGTCTAATAGATGTTGTTTTTATCAATAAGTATGCAGCAAGTAGGTGAATAAAATGGATTTGAAGAAAACAAGCTATAAGTAGATTATTGAGGCATTAGAAGAAAGAGGAGCTACTCAACATTCTAGGCTACTTGTTTTTAAAAAGGGTTGACATAACCAACGGTTAAGTGTGGTGATAGGCTGCTCACTGCGGTGTTATAAGTCTTAAAATAGTAATGTAAACTTTATAATAATGAGAATAAATAATGATAGTTGGTGTTTTTTTACGATATTACAAAACTTATCAAGGGATAAACTACATTCCTTTAACTGATGATGATCAATTTTGTGGGTTAGTTGGTAATAATGGTATAGGTAAAAGTTCAATACTTGAATCGTTGGATACTCTATTTAATGCAAAACCTTGGAATTTTAACAGTGCAACTAAGCGTAGTGGTAAATCAACAACTAAACCTCAAATTGTTCCTATATTTTGCATTGAAAAAAGTAAATTTGATGGTGATATCTTAGAAAAAGCTGAAATTTTAAATAAAGTCACTATGTCAATTGCCGAAGACAATGTGTCGCCATCATTAAAGTCACATATTAAAAGGTTTGTAACACATCGAGAACAAATATTATTAAGGAAAGACCTTGAAGATTTTTTCTTGATACCTATTGGTATTGACTACAAGGGAGATGTAACGGTATCAGCTTTCAATAATCGCTTACTTGTAGAGGAATTATTAGGTGAGGACTTTGAGTCAAGCAAAACAAGCTTAAGCGATGAGGATTTAAAAGTATTCAATCCTCTTTTAGATAAAATAAAATCTGAAATAGAGTATATCTACATCCCCAGGGAAATAGATCCTGAATCCTTTACACGACTTGAAACGGATGAAATTCAAGTGCTAATGGGGGAAACTTTAACTGAAATTTTAAGCCAACGAGTACCAGCAAGGCAAATCGCAGATATTAATAATAGTTTAAATGAATTTATAGATACATTAGCAGATGAGTTAAACATATACGCATATAGAACACCAACTGAAAGGCAACAAAACTTAAGAAAAACTGATGTATACAACCTTATTATTCAAGCGTTTTTTAATGTTAGAAAATTGCACAAAAAGCAAGGTGATACATGGCTAGAGATTAGTTCTTTAAGCTCAGGTGAAAAACAAAAAGCTATAATTGATGTTGCCCATAGCTTGTTGACAAACCATCGTGCTAGTGGTGAAAATCTTATTATAGGTGTGGATGAGCCTGAGTCTTCACTGCATATGTCTGCATGTTTTGATCAATTTGACTCTCTATATGAAATAAGCCGCGATTGTAGACAAGTTATTTTTTCTTCACATTGGTATGGTTTTTTACCAACTATAGAAACAGGAAGCGCCACAATTATTTCGTCACAGGATGGTAATCATGTTTTTGACCAAATAAACTTGGCTGGGTATCGTGAACAAATTAAGCAATTAACTGCAGGTTCTAGAGGGCGTTTACCTTATGATATTAGACTTAAAAGTATAAATGATTTTGTTCAATCAGTTATTACAAGTTCTATTGGAGAACAACCTTATAACTGGATTATTTGTGAAGGTTCTTCAGAAAAAATATACTTGAATGCTTATCTAAAAGAACTCATTGAAACGAAGAAACTGAGAATTGTACCTGTTGGTGGGGCAAAAGAAATAAAAAGATTATATAACCATTTAGCTACATCTTATGAAGACTTTAAAGATGAGGTTACAGGGAAAATTATTTTGATATCAGACACTGATGCAGAATTAGTTCGTTATGACGTAGCTCAACATAATAATTTAATTTGCAAGCGTATGGTTAACTGTGATGCTTCAGGAAAAACAAAGTTAGTTAATATTCAGTCTAACCCTGTATCTCCTGCAACTGAAATTGAAGATGCTCTAAATGGGCAACTGTTTCTTGATACATTAAAAACTTTTGAAAGTACTTATCCCGAATTGTTGGGTTTTCTATCTGCGTCTGGATTTCCAACGGAAATAGCACATAGTAGTTCTAAAATATCACTTGATTTACGTACCAGTGAATGGGGATTAATTGATGAATTCTTTAATTATGAAAATAATAAGTTTGTTTTCGCTGAGAAATACGTAGAAAAAATGAATGAAACTCATATAGTTCCTGAATGGATTGAAGAAATTAAAGGTTGGTTGGAGTAGGCTGATAACAAGCGTTTCAAATGTGATTTGGCGCGCTTATTTTTCAAGATAAACTTGTAAGATTAAAAGTGGTACAATAGTATCACTTTATTAGTCTTCTGTTGGAGTCATTCTCATGAAAGTCGAGCTCGTTACTTCCCTTAAGCGTCAAGCGACCAAAATCCTTGCCGACCTACACGATACCAAAGAGCCCGTGTTGATCACCGAGCATGGCAAACCTTCTGCGTATTTGGTTGACGTTGATGACTACCAGTTTATGCAAAACCGTTTGGCTATCTTGGAAGGGATCGCCCGCGGTGAGCGCGCCATTTCTGAAGGCAAAGCGCTGAGTCATGACGAAGCCAAAGACAAGATGTCAAAATGGCTGAAGTGATTTGGAGTGAGCCCGCGTTATCGGACCTGAACGATATCGCGGAATACATTGCTCTTGAAAATTTGGTCGCGGCCAAACAACTCGTTCAAAACGTCTTCGACAAAGTCGAACGCCTCGTCGACTTTCCTGAATCTGGGCGTCTGCCTCCCGAACTCGAGCACCTCAATTATCGTGAAGTCGTGGTCAACCCTTGTCGTGTTTTTTACAAGCAGCAAGATAACAAGGTTTACATCTTGTTTGTGATGCGCGCTGAGCGAGATTTACGTCGATTTTTGCTGAGTAAACAGTAAAGCGTTTTTGCCACCTCTGGGAGGCTGATGGTCTACGCAGACGAGGGTTCGACATGGTGAAAAAGAAAAAAGCACTTCATTCTCAACGTCCCACCAAACCAGTGCCTTCATGGACTGAGGCCAAATTGGTCACCATTCGACGACACCGTATTGAGGGTGAATTGAGCGTCGGCGTATCGACTATCTTTCGGCAGCAAGTCTTACCTAATTATAAGCGCGTTTGGAACAAAGTCTTGTCGAAGAAGCGTACCAACAAGCGATTTCTGCTCTGCTAAAGCAGGGCAACGTCGTGTTAAGAGTCGAAGACTAAATAGCCTTATAGATTATCAGTCAAAACTATTGAGGATTAGTTAGGTTAAGTTTGGTCGCACATTCAGGCGTGACCAAGGTAGCACGGTCAAAGTGTAGCTAAATCCATTCCAACGATGATCTAAGGTTAAGTAACCGCGAGCGTGAATGTTTGTGGTTTCAGTAAAGCGACTTAACTGATTTGAACATATCTGTTCGTGACATTACTTAGTTCTGAGGAACATACAGAGTAATCCAATAATCTAACCAACAAGCACAAACTTTAGAGCGAGCTGTAAGTTGAGTTAAAAAAATTCAGCATGGAAAATTACAGACGAGCTCGTGTGAGAAAACTTAACTGGCTAAGTAGATAACTCAAAACAGTATTCAACGTGTGCAGCCAACAAAAAACACGGTGGCGTGTGTAAAATCTGAAAAAGAAACGACAGCAATACCCACAAGGTTTACACACAGCACGGGGAACCATTAGTACAAGAAGATGTTTGCCACACATATAACGGTTGGGTTAAGAGAACATTGAGAGAATGCTGGCGAACTCAATATGCTTGAGGCACCAGTTGTATTAAGGGTTTAAGGGGAAACGATGAAAAGAATAGCTTTAGAAAATAGTGACATTACTATCTGGGGCTTACAATCTCAGTGCGTATTATGTACGTTATGTTAAATTGGTTTTGGTGTTTATAAGGCAGGTATCTTTATGTGATGCCCTGCCTTTATTTGGTGTCGATATTCTCTGATTTATACTGTGTATTTAACCATATTGGCTATTTACCATAAAATACCTAATAACCAGTGATAATAATCTTCGATTTTACCCCTGGCATTAGTTAGAGCTTAACCGCCAGCAAATTTAACTTTGTAGCCTTTCTTTTCAAGGTGCGCTTTGAGCTTGTCACGAGCGTCGCCTTGAATCTCGATGTTGCCATCTTTTACTGAGCCGCCGCAGCCACACACTTTTTTGAGTTCCGCTGCCATTAGTTTTAATGGTGCGTCATCTAGGTCTAGGCCCGTTACGATAGAAACGCCTTTGCCTTTACGGCCTTTGGTTTCTTTTTGGATTCGAACGATACCATCGCCTTTAGGACGTTGGACTTTCTCTTCTTCAGGTTTAATGCGACCTGTTTCTGTTGAATATACTAGGCTCATAAATTACTTCTTTTGTTGCTCTGCTTTTTGTTTTGCGAGTAAGTAAGCTTCTATATGACGCTGGATTGCAATCTTGCCGCCTTTGATAAGACGCCCGTTAAACATGCAATACCACGCGTTAGGCTCACCGGTGTCATTCTTGATCTGATAGCCGTTGAAGTTTTCAGTTAGGCCACCAGTTCCTCTCGACTTATTTAATGCAGTGAACTCTTTAGGGTCAATAATAGACGCCGTGTCAATCCACCAATCAATACTCTTCTTCACGGCAGCTAGGTTGCCCTGAATCACATTGTTTTTTAACTTAGCACGCCAAATGGTGTTATTCGCATCCATCGATTGCAGATGGACGCTACGGTAAATTGAATTAGCCATATCTATTAATCATCTTTTTGTTTTCACTGTATTAATCATAAGTATACTTATAATGATATCAAGCATAATATGGTAAAAACACCTGTCGAGGTACGGTAATTTGCGAAAAAAAGTCCCTATTTTAACCGACTCTGTGACAATTAATTCATTTGTTGAAAAATTGAACAGGCACGCGACAATTGAAATTATAGATGAGTTAACAGGATACCAGTACTCTCGTAACTCACTGCTGGGTATCTACAGTGATTGGAATCGCTACCATGCGTTCTGTACTAAAAACCGTATCAACACTCTCCCAGCCTCTATTACTGCTGTTCGTCGTTTTCTAGAGACTGAATCCAGTGACAGAAAATACGCATCTTTAAAACGTTACACTGCAACGCTTAGTTTGTTGCATACTGTGTTGAGCTTTGCCAACCCAATCAAGCATAGACAAGTTCGTTTTGCCCTGCTCCACTTGCAAGCTCAAATGGCTGGCGACGCTAAGCAAACCAATGCCATGACATCTGCACACCTCGCTGAGTTAAACACGTTACTTTCAAATGAGAAATCGAGCTTAAAAGAGATCAGAGACATCGCCATTTATAATGTGATGTTTGAGTGTGCTTTAAAACGATCAGAACTTAAGGCGTTATCAATGGGTAATGTCGAGTGCGTTGAAACTGATTACCTGATTACAGTAAAAGATTCAGCGTATCGGCTGTCGCAAGTAGCCAGTGCTGCACTTCAGCGTTGGTTTGCGTTTACTGGAACACAAGATGAGTTACCCGTGTTTCGAGCGATAGACAAGCATGAGAATATCAGCCTGCAACCTTTAGATGATTCGTCGATCTATAGGATACTAAGAAGTGCAAGCGACTTACTTCAACTCGCAGAAAACCACCATTTTTCAGGGAATTCGATTCGTGTGGGTGCCGCACAAGAGTTGTCAAAACAAGGTCTTAAGGTGAGGGAGATTCAGGATTTTGGTCGTTGGCTCAGCCCTGCAATGCCTGCGCAATATGTGGGTTACTCGGGGACGGCTGAGACTGAGAAGGTGAAGTTTAAAACACTAGTGCCTTGGCAATAAACTGACTACCTGTTGGCATTAAACCAATAGTACCTTGGCTGTACTTTTTGAATAGTTAGCTTTTAATAGACAGCTAGTTAAAAAACGGTGTGATCAATAAACGACTGGCTTTAAAAAAAAAGCTCGGACTCTTAAAAAAATAGCGCCTTGGCGGGTAAGCTCAAGGCGCTATTTTTTATTTAGCCAGTGGTGTAAGACTCGCTAAGATATTTTGGAACAACTAAGAAATGCTTGTTCTCACACAGTTCTCTAGGAACTGGCTGAATTTGTGGCCATCATGTTCAACCATTTTAGGGAACATGGAAATTGGTGTCATACCTGGGAAGGTGTTGACTTCATTCAGGTAGATCTCGTTGTCTTGTGTTAAGAAGAAATCGATACGAGACAAGTGACGAAGCTTCATTTGGGTGAATACTTTGCGTGCACTGTCTGCAATTAACTCTAGTTGTTCGTCTGTTAAGTTATTTGCTTCAACTTCGGTAATTGAGTGACTGTCTGAGCTGTATTTCTCTTCGTAAGAGTAAAATGCGCCATTAGGTGCAATCACCTCGCCCGGTTTGCTGATGTGTAGCTCACCATCGATTTCATAAGCGGCAACTTCTAGCTCTCTAGGCACAACTGATTTCTCAACCAGCACTTGATCAGAGAAGGTAAACGCCTTATTGATCGCTTCGCTTAAGTCTTCCACTTGGTTAACTTGGTAACAACCTACAGAAGAACCTTGACGAGCCGCCTTCACGAACACTTTGCCCCAATTTTCAAAAGCTTGAGTCGCTTGTGAATGAGCTTGGTCGTTGTTGTCTGATAAAAACAGATACGGCGTGTTTGGGATGCCGAGTGCGTCGTACCAAAGCTTTGAAGTGATTTTGTTGAAGCTGTTGTTGCTCGCTTCAGAACCACAGCCTAAGTACGGGATCTTAGCCATTTCAAACAATGATTGAATGTCACCGGTTTCACCCGGGAAGCCGTGAATACAAGGCGCAATGAAATCGACTTTAGACTCGAGGTTGTCGCCACGTAAGGTTTGATTATTGATATCTAGATAAACCAATTCACCTGAATCAAGACACCAGCCTTCGTTTTTAATTTCAACTCTGACAACGTTAAAATCTGCAACGCTATTCAGTTGTTCAAAAAGGTAATTGGCTGAAATTAAAGAGACTTCATGCTCTGAAGATCCACCGCCACAAAGTAGAAGGATGTTAATGGTGTTCATGGGTAAATTCGGTCCTTGAAACTAGGAATACTGACTTCAATGATAAACAAAAGTCGAAATAGGTACAGTGTTTTGAACGTTAAAATTGTGTTCGAAAGATCGAGCGATTAACTATTAAACAAAACTGCTGGTCTTAAAACAAAAGAAGGAGCATTTGCTCCCTCTTTCTGAATTAAAACTTAGTTCAACTTGTTAAGCGTTGGGTATTCAGAGTTCTTGATGTCATCAATGCTCTTAACAAACGGCTTCAAGTTTTGGAAAGTGGTTGGCAGCGTTGAGATTGCCTTTTTAGCTTCTAAGCGTGTTGCGTAATCACCGTAAAGTACGGTGAACCACTTAGTGCCGTTAACCATTTTGTAGTTTTCCCAAACTGGTTGAGAAGTCGTAGGTAGCATTTTCACGAAAGAATCGACTTTACTCTGGCTGCCAACAGCAACAACTTGAACCGTGTAACCAAAACGCTGGTTCATATCTTGTTGTTTCTTCGTTGGGCCTGTTACTACTGCAACTGGCTTAGCTTTAGTCGTTTGAGTGACTTTCTGCTCAACAGGTTCGGTTCTGATCACGTTGACAACGTTTTCTTCAACAACGCCTGTTTGCTCAGATTGAGATACAACTGGAGCTTCAACTTTTGCCGTTTTGTACTCTTCTTGATAACTATCTGAAGTTACATTTGTAACGTAGTCGTCAGATACACATGCAGCCAAGAGCAGTGGCAAAGTCACAATTGCAAATTTTTTCATGGAAAGCTCTATATCCTTAATAATAATTACTATAAATCATGCCGATACGTCGGTTTAGAATCAAGTTAACTTTGAGATTATACACCATTAGTGGGTGACCTATTTCACAAACTTTATGCAGTGTTTGCTTATTCATCTGAATTCGGTGAATTTGCCATCAACCCGCGAGTGAAAAGTAAGTTACGATGAACTTACGTGCATTGCTAGGATATGTCTATGAATCATCTTGATCCCCTCCTTAAACCCCGTTCAATCGCTGTTGTTGGTGCTTCTCAACGAGAAACGCGCGCGGGATATATCGTCATGAACAATTTGTTGCACGGGGATTTTAAAGGTGCGGTGATGCCCGTTACGCCAAAATATGACTCGGTGGCAGGCGTACTCTCATACAAGAACATTTTGTCACTGCCTATCGTGCCTGACCTTGCGATTCTCTGTACCAATGCGACCCGTAATGTGGCCATTTTTGAAGAGCTGGCCGAGAAAGGCATAGCCTCTGTCATTGTGCTTTCTTCCGACATGCAGCAACAAAGCGATAATGGCGAAACGTATGATGCACGATGCCTAGCGATTGCTAAAAAACACAACATTCGGGTGCTTGGCTCCAATAGCTTGGGGATTATTGTCCCTTGGTTAAATTTGAATGCCTCTTTTTCTCCGGTAACTGCGCTGCCAGGTAAAATCGCCTTTGTTTCTCAGTCGGCTGCAGTGTGTACCACGATTCTCGATTGGGCGAACGACAAAGAGATTGGCTTCTCAGCGTTTATCTCGATAGGCAATGGCAGTGACATTGAATTCTCGGAACTCTTGGATTATCTGAGTACCGATTCTCACACCGAAGCGATATTGCTTTATGTCGATAGCATTACTGATGCGAGGCGCTTTATCTCTGCAGCGCGTGCAGCGTCACGCAATCGACGAATTCTAGTACTAAAAGGCGGGCGTACCGCGAAAGGCCGAGCAGCGGCCATGGCACATACCGGTGGTGCCGATACCTTAGACATTATCTATGACTCTGCGATCCGACGTAGCGGTATGTTACGAGTTAAGAACTTACATGAACTGTTTGCTGCGGTAGAGACACTGACTCATTCAGTGCCCTTGCGTGGCGAGCGTTTGGCTATTGTTACCAATGGTGGCGGCCCTGCAATTATGGCCGTGGACACCCTATTTGACCGCGGCGGTAAGCTCGCAGAATTATCTGAAGATACGCTCGATAAACTCAGTAAGGTTTTGCCATCGAGTTGGTCTCATAGCAATCCTATCGACATTGTTGGCGATGCCGGCGATCAACGCTATATCGACACCATAAACATCTTGCTCGATGGTGATGAAGCGGATGCCATTCTTATCATGCACAGCCCTTCTGCGGTCGCACATTCAGCCAAAACAGCAGAGCGAATTATTGAGGCGATTAAAAAGCATCCTCGCCACAAGCGCTTTAATATCTTAACGAATTGGTCTGGGGAGTTAACCGCAAGGCCAGCGAGAAAGCTGTTTACGGAAGCGGGTTTCCCAACCTATCGAACGCCTGAAAGTTCAGTGGTCGCATTCATGCACTTGGTCGAGTACAGACGCAACCAACGTCAGTTAATGGAAACGCCGACCACGGCAGAAAAAGTGCACATTGAAGACTTGGCAGATGCCAAACATTGGATAGAGCGCCAACTACTGGATAAAGAAACAGTTAGTCTTGATACCCATCAAAACAGCCAGTTTTTCAAGCACTTCAATCTTGATGTGTTGCCAACTTGGATAGCTTCCGACCCAAGTGAAGCGGTGCACATTGCTGAAACGATCGGTTACCCGGTCGCCGTAAAACTTCGCTCGCCAGACATTGCGCATAAGTCGGACGTTCAAGGTGTGATGCTCAATTTACGAAACAGTAGTGAAGTCGCGAATGCCGCTCAGGCAATTCTCGATCGATCTCAATTGTCGTTCCCTACTGCTCATATCCATGGCTTGTTGATTCAAGGTATGGCCAAGCTTGCAGGCGGCCAAGAACTGCGAGTTAAGGTTACAACGGATGAAACCTTTGGCCCTATCATTTTACTTGGCCAAGGTGGCTCTGAGTGGGACGAATCAATTGATGCCGCGGCTGCTTTCCCACCGCTTAACATGACACTGGCGCGTTACTTGATCATTAGGGCGATAAAAAGTGGCAAGATTCGCCTGCAAAAACTGCCTAACCCGATCGACATTGAAGGTCTCTCTGAGTTGCTGGTTCGTATATCGCAAATGGTAGTGGATTGCCCCGAAATACATGATTTGGATATCCACCCAGTACTGGCCAATGGTGACAAGTTCACGATATTAGATGCCGATATCATCTTGAAAGCGTACGAAGGCGATCCACAAGAACGTCTTGCGATTCGCCCTTATCCGGTCGAGCTTGAAGAGAATATCGTACTCAAGGACGGCACCGAAGTGTTGCTACGCCCTATTCTTCCTGAAGATGAACCGCTTCATGCCGATTTTATTAATCGCGTCTCTAAAGAGGATCTTTATAAGCGTTTCTTTAGTGATGTTGGTGAATTCAACCATGAGGCATTGGCAAATTTTACTCAGATTGATTTTGATAGAGAAATCGCGTTTGTGGTGGTTCGTAAGGAACAAGGTGTGCCTGCGATTATTGGTGTATCGAGAGCGCTAATTAACCCAGAGAACACCGATGCCGAGTTCGCGATTCTGATACGTTCCGATCTGAAAGGTGTCGGCTTAGGTCGTATTCTTATGACTAAGGTTATTGATTACTGCCGTGCGAAGCAGACTAAACAGATGTCGGGCATGACGATGCCAACGAATAGAGGGATGCTGACACTAGCTCAAAAGCTCGGCTTCGAGCTAGATATCAGTTTTGAAGATGGTACTGCAGATATGGTGTTACCGTTACTTTAACGCCCATGTCTTTTTAAGATGTTGGATACACCAAGACTTGGCGTCGCCCATTTTGTTGCGTCGCCAAGCCATGACGATATCGATCGGCTGTGGTTCTGTACCCGAAATCTGCTGTAGAACGCCAGATTCAATCAAAGGCTCGGCAATAACACTCGGTAAGGTGCCAATCCCTAATCCAGTTGTTAGAGCCTCCACCTTTGCAGGGAAGCTCGTTACGGTTAAACGGGGTTGTTTCTCTAGAATATTGATACTTAATGCCGGTTGATCGCGTGCAGTATCCGCAATTGCAATAACCCTGTAACTTTCCCTCGCTTTTTGATCGAAATCGCCAGAGCGCTTATGAACGTAGTGGTTTGTTGCAGCAACCCATACCATTTCCATCTTACCAATGATGTCACTTTTCATATCGTTTGGAATCGTGTCGAGCTTGGGACATACCAATAAATCGGCTCGGCCATCTGTCAGGGATTCCCAACATCCGGCTAAGATCTCTTCTTGTAAGCGAACACGTGTTTTGCTGATTTTCCCTAGTTCGTCGACCAACGGGAAGAAATTGGCAATAGGAATGATGCCATCAAAGGCAATGGTTAAATCTAGCTCCCAGCCATTAGCAAGAATACTCGCATCGTTAACGAGTTGTTCAGTGGCACCAAGAATGATTCTACCTTGCTCTAATATTAACTGCCCCGCTTCCGTGAAATTTGCACGGTGGCCTGAGCGATCAAAAATCATGATATCTAAGTCTTGCTCTAACTTCTGTATTTGATAACTCAATGAAGAAGGCGCTCGGTCCAGTTCATTCGCTGCAGCTGCGAAACTCCCACGACGATCAATGGCATCTAATATGTGTAATGCTTCAAGTGTTATTGGACTATGCATAGCTTTCCTACTTTATAAATGAGACTTGAATCACAAAAACAGAAGCATTCAGGCTATGAATGGAACTGTAAAAGTCTTTTTAATACAGATATTTAAGATTATTAATTATGAATTAGTTGATAAGATTGAAAATTATTTAAATGCAAATAATAGTAATTATCATTTAGATCCAATATTATCTTTCGCAAATCAAGATAATACTATGGAACTAAGGTAACTATCAGATGTATAAGCAATCCCTACTCTCTGCTTCAATCGTTTTAGCGCTTTCATCAACATCAGCCTTTGCTGACGATTATGCCCTATTTGATGAGGTTGTTGTATCTTCGACTCGTACTAATCAACAACTTGAAGATGTTGCTGCATCGGTAACTGTGATTAACGATAAAGATATCGAAAAAAACATGGTAACGGATGTAAACGATTTATTTAAGTACACACCAGGTGTCACCGTCACTACGAATTCTCGTCAGGGGATTCAAGGTATTAATATTCGTGGTATGGAAGGTAACCGAGTAAAGGTTATCGTTGATGGAGTATCACAAACTAGCCAATTTACCCCGAGTGGTACTCAGTCATATAACTTCATCAACTCTTCGCGCGTTGATATTGATACGGACATGTTGAAGTCTGTAGAGATAGTTAAAGGTGCGGCTTCTTCTCTTTACGGTTCAGACGCTATTGGTGGTATTGCTGCGTTTGAAACAAAAGACCCAAGTGACTTTTTAAAAGGCAAAGATTTCGGGGGGCACGCGAAGTTCAACTACTCTTCATCTGATAACACATTTAGCGAATCTGTTGCCTTAGCGAATCGTATTGGAGATCTTGAAACGCTAGTTGCTTATACTCGCAGGGATGGTGAGCAAACTGAAAACTTCGGTACACCTAATGAGCAAGACACTCAAAACAACAACTTACTGGTTAAGCTTCAATATCAATTAAATGAACAACATCGTTTAGAATTCTCAGGTAATTTTATCGAGAATTCAGGTGATACCGATTTAAATAGCTCAAGCTACACCGGTTACACTGGCGAAGATTCGACTAGTCAACAACAAATTGGTATCAAACATATTTGGGATGCTAACTTAGCGTTTGCCGACACCGTTACTTGGCAAGCTGACTGGTTGAGCAAAGAAGAAAATGGCGTAACTAATCGTACATCTAAGGGTGGTAGTATGTTCTTACCGCCAGCTGGCAACGTTCAGAAAAAGGACTATATCTACGAAGATAAAGGTTACCAGCTTGATGTGCAATTCGATAAGTTCTTCATGACAGGTAATGTAGAAAATTACTTTATCTATGGTGCTTCATATTCGGACAAAGATATTAAAAACGTTAATAACGAATATAACTCAATCAGTGCAGACCAAGTTATCTTCTATATTCCTTCAGCATCAGAAAGAAAGTATGGATTTTTTGCACAAAATGAAATGACGATCGGAAATTGGATGATTACTCCGGGGGTTCGTTTTGACGGCTTTGAAACGGATCCTGGTAATACAAGCCAAAACCCAAGTGGAAACCCTGAAGAAGCTTATGCAAAATATTCAGACTCAGCTGTAACTGGACGCTTAGGTACAACTTACACGCTTAATGACGAAAATAAGATCTTCGGTCAAATTAGCCAAGGATTCAGAGCTCCTGATTTCCAAGAGCTTTACTATTCATTTGGTAATCCAGCTCACGGTTATGTTAATGCCCCTAACCCAGATTTAGAAGCTGAAGAAAGTATTTCATACGAGCTAGGTTGGCGCCACAACACAAATTATTCATCAAGTGAAATCGCTATCTTCTACAGCGACTATGATAACTTTATTGATACTCAGCCTGTTAGTGGTTCTGGCTCTCCTATGGATCCGACAGTCTATAAGAATATCAACATTGATGAAGCAGTAATCAAAGGTATCGAGGCTTCAAACACGTTGTCTTGGAATAGCTTCATGCCGGTACAAGGTGTGAGTACCCGTGTTGCAGCTACGTACACAGAAGGTGAAGACGGTAAAGGTAACCCTCTTAACAGCGTGAACCCTTGGAATGCTGTAGTTGGATTTAACTATGATGCTCCTTCAGCATTATGGGGTACATCACTTAACATTAGTTATACAGCTGGCAAGAAGTCTAGTGATATAAATAGCGCGGGTCTAAAAGACGAAATTCTACCGACTGATTCTGCAACAGTAGTTGACCTAACTGCATACTACTTGCCGATGAAGGATCTTACGCTTAGAGCTGGTCTTTTCAACGTTACGGATGAAGAGTACTATTCGTGGAATGATGTTCGTGGATTCTCACAAGAAGATAAAGATTACACGCAAGCTGGTCGTAACTGGTCAATCACCGCTAAATACGAATTCTAATTCGTTAGTAAGCTGAACCACAGAAACGTATACAGCAGATACTAAAAAGCCAGCTAAACGCTGGCTTTTATTATTTCACTAAAAATTGTATAAAAAAGGGATAAAGTGAAATTACTTCTCTGCCATCTCTTTCTTAACCATTACTGCAGCAGCAATGATGAAAGTGATAATTAGGCCTAGTTCCATGATTAACTCCAAAGAAAATTAACATTAAACATATAATTCGCGAGCATGATAACAACAACCGATACAGAATGATACTTTTTAACCACTAATTCACTTTTTATTCGATTTAGATCAAAAAAGATGCCCTAAAGCATCTTTTTGTATATTAATCATTCATGAAACTACTAGATCAGCCAGGGAAACCATTAGGATTCGTTGACTGCCAGCGCCATGTATCTTCGGTCATTTCAGTCAATGTACGCGTCGCATTCCAGCCGAGCTCTTTCTGAGCTTTAGCAGGGTCTGCCCAACATTCTGCGATATCACCTGGGCGACGATCGACCAGTTGATAAGGGACTTGTTTACCGCTCGCTTTCTCGAACGCTTTAACCATATCTAATACACTCGAACCGTTACCAGTGCCAAGGTTGTAGATATGAAGACCGTCTTTACGCCCTACTTTCTCAAGCGCTGCGATATGACCATCAGACAGATCCATGACGTGGATGTAATCACGAACACCAGTCCCATCTTTTGTTGGATAATCGCTACCAAATACCGATAGGAATTCACGGCGGCCCACGGCTACTTGAGAGACAAATGGCATTAGGTTATTTGGAATACCTTGCGGGTCTTCACCTAGCTCACCACTTGGGTGTGAACCTACTGGGTTAAAGTAACGCAGCAGCGTAATGCTCCAATCTGGATTGGCTTTTTGGAAATCGGTTAAGCACTCTTCAACCATTAGCTTACTACGACCGTAAGGATTGGTTGCGCTTGTTGGAAAATCTTCGGTGATAGGCACACTCGCAGGATCGCCGTAGACCGTTGCTGAAGAGCTGAATACTAAGGTTTTCACACCAGCGTCACGCATTGCATCAACAAGGACTAACGTGCCGTTGACGTTATTGTCATAGTATTCAAGAGGCTTAGCCACAGATTCACCAACCGCCTTTAGGCCAGCGAAATGAATAACTGCTTCAATGTTGTGTTGCTTCATGGTTTCAGTCAAAAGCGCTTTATGACGAACGTCACCTTCAATGAAATTAGGGCGAACACCAGATACTTTTTCGATACGCTCTAGAACGCTTGGTTTACTGTTATACAAGCTATCAAAAAGTACAGGTGTCATTCCTGCGTTGATCATCTGGATACTTGTATGGCTACCGATGTAACCCATGCCACCTGTAACTAAAACATTCATGTTTAGCAGACCTTTTAATTAAAAATATTCAACCTATCACTTATGATACAACAACTTAGGTAGAGGTCACAAACGCCTACGGCTATTAACTATCACGAGAGAACACAAATTGACCTTTTCCTTTGCGTTTTGCTTGGTACATCGCCTCATCGGCAACCTTTAGGATCACGTCTATATCACGCTCTGAACCATCAACTAAGTGTATGCCCAAGCTCGCTCCAACATGAAGCGAGCGCTGTTTATGGGTTACTTCTTGCCCGATCAGCTCCAACAGTCGCTCCGCTAACTTTGCTAACAAGACTTTGTTGGTTTGTTTAATAATAAGAACAAATTCATCACCCGACAAACGTGCTACCAAATCTCCTGCACGAACTTGAGATAACAACCGGCTCGATACTGCTTTGAGGATTTCGTCGCCCGCATCGTGTCCATAGTTATCATTAACGTGTTTAAAGCCATCGAGATCCAAATAGATAACCGCGAAGTGTTGATTAGAATAATGGCTAGACGTGACGACATCATCCATAACTTTATACAGCTGAGCTCTGTTGGCCAAACCCGTTAATGCGTCGTGATGAGCCAAGTGTTCGAGCCTTTCCATCTCTTTGACATTAGATAAATCAGACAATGTGAGTACCATATCAAACTCGTCTTTCTCGTTGTCTGACGAAACTCGATTCACTTTTACAAACATTGGAACCAAAGTGCCGGATGCACTCTTCTCCCATACCTCGCCTTGCCACTGGCCATAATTTTCCAATGAGCTGCGAATTGTCGGCATTAGGGATGAAAACTGTTGCCAAGAAAAAACGTCAAATGGTGTTTTGCCCACCAGCAGATCAGCGTGATAACCAAGAAGTTGGGTGACCGCTGGGTTGACCATGGTAATTACGTTGGATGAATTCAGTACGATTAAGCCGTCTTTACTGTTCTCAAAAACACCCGCTGCTATACGCTGGCGACTCATGGCCGTTTCTATCCCCGTGACATCTTGGATTGCATAAAGAATACGACCGTGCTTTGACAACGAACGGCTACTCACACGAAGCCAGCGTTTTGAGTGAAAGAGATCGGTGGTTTCGAGTAGTTCGTCATTGAGCTCAATATTAGCGTCGATAACCTCTTGTAAGAGCCCAGTTTGCTTTGTCGCAATCAACTCTTGGATCAATAAATTTTCAAGAAACGCTTCGGTACATTTAAAAATGTCACGAGTGGCAGCGTTCGCATGAACGATGAACCCTTTTTCATCGGCTACCAACAACGAGTGCTGAACAGTTTCAATTACCTCATTTGCAAACGACTTTTCTTCTTGTAGTTTATCGAGCGTAAAATTGATTTGGTTGTCACGATGTTGAAGTCTTTCGAGCATGGTATTAAAAGCTCGGACCAGATCCCCTATCTCATCGTGGTTCGTTGCGACTAATTTTTGTTGTTCTGAACGACGTTCAACAAAGGCTTGCATCGCCTCATTAAGGTCAAACATCGGTTCGATAATCAAGCGTTGAACCAATTTGACCAGTACCCCGCCTAAGATCACTAGAAACAGCAAATAGACGGCTGCAACCTTAAAAATATTCGTTAAGATCGTATTAAACGTTTCTTTTGATATTGTCACCCTCAAGTTAGCGATCACAGCGTCGTCCAGCGTCACCGGAACAAGCAAAAAGATGAAATTCTCGGAGATGGCAAATTGGTGATCCGCGATGTCATTTAATTCATCTGTATTCGGTCTTGGAACTAGCGTATTACTGACTTGATAACTCGCAAAAAGCTGTTCATTAATGTCATAGAGCTTCACCCTGACGATATCTTTATCCGCAACGAAGGCTGACAAAATCTCCTGAGCCGAAGATTTATCCTCAAATAGAATCGCAGCTTGTAGGTTATAAGCAACACCTTGTGCCAACACTTTAACTCGCTGAATAAGACTCTCTTTCTCTCGCTCAAAAGTGACAGTGTAATTAACTGATTGAATCGTCACAAAAGTAACCGCGATGAAGATGACAATCGGTAATATCAGCTTGTTTTTAATCGATAAATTATTAATGAAAGACAACATTATTGGCCCTCCACTATAGCGATTCGTAACAGGTTTGAGCCGATGACGTATTCACCGCGTCTTGCATTCACTAAGTTGATCTTAGGCTTTAGCTTATTATCGATGTGCGTTAGCTCAATGACTCCTCCCATGTCCGTAAAGTTTGGGATATCGCTAATCGTCACAGTATGTGGTGAGTGGGCTTTACGGCTAAATTCATCATTATCGAGATCAGATAGATAAGTGATATCACACTTAGGAGTCACCAATTGATGAACTTGAATAGCAAGAGAACGAATAGATTTTCCTTGTGTAATCGACGTCAGTGCTTTGCTTACCTTCTCATCGCCAATCACACAGAAGTTAACCGTATTCATGGTGCTTTCGTCGTTCCAACGAATAAAGTTGGCAATTCTAAATAGGTACACCGCTTTCACTTCATAAGGCTTGAAGCTAGCCGCCGATGTATTCAAAGGCACAATAAACATAGCTAAAGTGGCAAGGCTGAGCTTAGTAAAACCAAGCTTAATACGGTACTTGCGCCACTTAGAATTCATGAGAGACCCTCACATATACGGACTCTTGGTTAACACTTTTTTCAGACGTGAACTCAGCTTGATAACCGTCACTCTTACCAATGTTTTCAACGACCACTTCAATTAAAGGTGCTGCGGATGATTTTTTCCATGCAAGACGTGCATCAAAAGTTATTTCATGTGGGTAAGATTGCCATTCGTATTGAGTGCCATCGCCTGCTATCCAATAGTCTGGGTAATTCACGTTAATGTATTGGCCGATAACATCGAATTGCCAGCTATCGGTGATATTCCACATCAACTGTGCCGTGGCTAAATGTTCATTATCAATGTCATGATAGACGCCAGTTTGTGGGCTAGATTTAGGGTCATCACCCTTGTTTTCACCCTCTAACGTTGAATAGGCATAACTCAGGTAACTGGTGAGATCTTCTGTAATTTGATAACTTGCGCCTAACTCTAAGCCATAGGTTTTCGCTTTATAATCATCAGATAATGCACCGACATAGACATGATTCGCGGGGATATCATTCGGGTCATAGCTGTGGAAGCGTAGATTGTCATGTTCACTCAGGTAGATTGTTGCATCGAGCTCGAAATTTGAATTGTTAGAGTAACGATACCCCATTTCAGCCGTTATGACGTCCTCTATTTCAAGGTTAGAGTTTGATTTATAGACATCCAGATAACTGTCGTTTGAATCGGTATTATAACTGTTGAAGTAGTATGTAGAGTTTGAATCCATATATGATGGTGCAACCACTGCACGGCTGAGCCCCGCCCACACAGAATGACGTTGAGTTAACTTATATAAACCTCGCAATTGAGGTGAAAGCTCAGTTGAATCATTCTGTGTAAAGTGCTCGACCTTGGCACCAATAGTAATAGATAGCGCTTCCGTCATTTGAATTTGAGACTGTATAAAAGCGTTCGCAATATAATCGTTGGCAGATTGGATATTGTAGGCTCGACCTTCGTTATCGGGATTGTACCAATCAACGTCCGAAACTTGGCTAGACGAGAAATCAAGATACATATATCGCAGGCCACCACCGAGTGTCATCTGATGCTTTACAGATAGCTGGTTGATATAGGTCGAATCAAAATCGAGGGTCGAGTAGCTTCCCGGAGCATCTGGCGCGTTATCCTCATTATATTCCCCCCATAACGAGTATGAGAGTGTCGAACTTTCATCAAAATGGCGAGAGTCGTTGAATTGGACGTAAACAGATTGGCTCTTGTTATCGAAATCATTGGCTTGTGAACCGACAAACGAGCCTGAGTTATCATATTGGAACGTATAGAGTTCCGACTCGTAAAAGCTTTTCTCGCCGCCGATACGCAATGACCAGTTTTCTTCAGTATTACTTGGTTGAAACACCATCCCAGCCGTTTGCGCTTTCCATTTTTCAGATTCGTTTGTGCGATACGTGGGTTCTTCTCGGTACTTATAGAATGCACGCGCATTCACATCGTCATTCAAGCTTAAACCCTGACGAACACTAAACTCGTAATTATCAGTATTAGAAGCGACACCAGAGAGATACGTCCCTTGAGTATCATTGGCAGACTTAGTAATGATATTCACCACACCATTAACTGCATTGCCTCCCCAAATCGTTCCACCGGGGCCTTTTAATACTTCGATACGTTCGATGTCGGCAAGTATATAGTCAACATCGCTCCAATACGTGCCGCCATAGACTGGGCTAAATAAGCTTCGTCCATCCATCATCACGAGCATTTTGTTATACAGCCCATCATGAAAGCCGCGCGTCGAAACAAACCACGAGGTCTCGTTAAACTTAGTCACTTTGAGGCCGGGTACTAGCGTCAGCACTTCCGCAATGGTTTTCGCCCCACTGCGTTGAATTCGCTCATTAGAAAGTACATAAACCGATGAGGGAATGTCGGCAAGTTTTTGTGTCACTTTCGAAGCCGTTTCCATCTCAACATCTAACATAGACAACTCTTCAAGGCTCATCGACATGAGTTGGTCTAAAGAGTTTTCTTGAGCAGCTACAAAAACAGGTGTCGTTAATGCTAGTCCTAAGCAAACCTGGCGCGATATCATGTGCTCACCTAATATACAGATAGATATTAATCCTTTAATCAATAGTTCAACTATATATGAAATGCCATACTGGTAAATTTTCGGTATCGAAAGTTTGAGTCAGGTCACTGTTTATTTATGGCATTTATAAGACCGTCATTACTTACCTCAACGTAAAGGATTAGCACCACGTGACAACGAAGATTTTGCTTAATTGCGACATGGGAGAAAGTTTCGGCATTTGGAAGATGGGCGATGATGAGTCGGTCATGGAATGGGTCGATATGGCAAACATCGCTTGCGGCTTTCACGCGTCTGATCCGCACGTTATGTCCAAGACTATTAAACTGGCACAGCACTATCACACCCAAATAGGTGCTCACCCTGGTTATCAAGATTTAGTTGGGTTCGGTCGCCGTTCTATTCCTCATACTATGGACGAGATCAGTGAACTGGTTTGTTATCAAGTCGGTGCACTACAAGCGCTTTGCCGCTATCACCACACCTCTGTTGGCTATGTGAAACCTCATGGCGCCCTTTACAACGATATGATGGCGAATATTGATGTGTTTAATGCCGTTGCCCAAGCCGTCGCTGAATTTAACATCCCCTTAATGATCCTCTCTTCGTCAGACAATCAGCAGTATTTAGATATTGCTGACGATCATGACTTACCCCTCTTGTTTGAAGCGTTTGCCGACCGTGCATACTTGAATAATGGGCAGTTATCGCCGCGAACACAAAAAGGCTCGGTTTACGTCAATCAAGACGACATCTACAACCAAGTCATGCAAATCATTAACTACGGTTCGGTCACGACCATTGAAGGTGAAAGACTGCCTATTGAAGCCGATACCATCTGTGTTCATGGTGATAACCCCCAATCCATCGCACTAATTAGAAAAATCAGACAAGACCTCAACGCTTTTAACTAATATGAAGCGTGTGATTGGTATGGCGCATGGCCTTATCGCTCGCCTTACGAGCACTTAACCAATTGCTCGTAAGGTCTAATTGCTTTGTATTGGTTTGGACACGGAAGTTAGAAACGCCAAATACGCAAATAAAAGGCAGTAAGTAAATCAAAGGCAAACAAACGTATGGAAACGAAATGACGACGAATCAAATTGAATTCAATATAGCGCCAGTCGCAGAATGCAGTGTTTTGGTCACCTTGGCGCTATCGCCTTCAAATAATCAGTCTAGCGCCGAATATGCGCAGTACATGGCTCACTTTTCCGATGCCATTCGCCAAAATTTAGCATCGGTGTTGATGAATGTGACGCCGGCTTACCAAACAATATTGGTCGATTACCTACCTTATCGAATATCAGAACAGCAGCTCATGGAACAACTCAACGCCTTGTTGAGTCATGCTATTTCGTCCTTCTCTAGTGTTATTAACACGCGTAACACTATCGAGCTTCCCGCCTATTACTCACCAGAAACAGCACTCGATTTAGACCGATATCAAGCCAAAGGCATCTCGCTGGATGAAATCATTCAACATCACACCTCACAAACATACAGCGTCAGTGCGATTGGGTTTACGCCTGGCTTTGCGTTTATGTCTAATGTGGTCAGCGAGCTTGCTTTGCCTCGTCATTCAACCCCACGTTTAAGTGTACCGAAAGGCAGCATCGCCATCGCGGATACGAAAACGGCGGTGTATCCTTCGGACTCACCGGGCGGTTGGAATATTATTGGCAATTGCCCGATCGCACTGTTTGATCACAGCCAATTGAAGAACGCTGATACCACGCAAACGCCGCTGTCTCTACTTAATGTCGGTGATACGGTCCGTTTCATCGCGATTTCAAAACAAGAATTTGTAGAGCTTAGGCTTATGGAGATTAGTGGAGATGTCGCTAATGGTTAATACAATAGCTAAACCAACACTAACAGTGATTAAACCCGGCCCGTTGAGTTTGATTCAAGATTTCGGACGATTTGGTGTCGCTCATCTCGGGTTGACACAAGGTGGCCCTGTTGATGATTACTCATATAGCTGGGCCAATCACCTGCTCGGAAACCCAGTCAACCAAGCGGCGTTGGAAATCACTCTTGGGCAATGCGCGTTACGAATCGACTTTGATTGTGAGATGGCGTTATGTGGTGGCGATTTACAAGCGAAGCTTGATGGCAAACCACAGTCGAACTGGCGTACTTTTCAAGCTTTCGCAGGGCAAGTTCTCTCATTTGGTTTACCTAAAAATGGTCTAAGGGCGTATTTAGCCATTAAGGGGGGCTTCGATGTTCCATCAACTCTTCATAGCTGTTCTACGGTGACTCGAGAAAAGATTGGTGGATTAACGCAAGATGGAGAGCCATGCCAGCAAGGGCAACAAATTACGTTTACCCAACACAAACTCTCTCGCCCGTTTAAAGCGTTGAGTGTCACCTTCCGATACACGCCTAATTACAACCTACCAGTGAACCTGCGAGTGATTGAAGGCTATCAAAGCGAACTATTCTCCGAGTCAGCAAAAGAGACTTTGTATAACGCACAGTATCACGTTGACCAAAATTCAAATCGCATGGGTTATCGACTGAGTGGTGAATCGGTTGATTCACCTGATATTTCGCTATTGTCAGAAGGCATTGCCTTAGGTGCGATTCAAATCCCCCAAGATGGGCAACCTATCGTGTTGCTTAATGACAGACAAACCATTGGTGGCTACCCAAAGATTGGATGTGTCGCCAGAATCGATTTACCACGCTTAGCACAAGCCAAACCTGGACATGAGGTCTCGTTTAGTAAAGGCGATCGCTTAGGATTACAAGATGTGTGGTGCCAATGGGCTCAGTTTTTCGGCTATTAGTTTTTGCTCTGTAGCTAAGAGTAATTGCCTAGACATGTAGTTCGGATGATTTTCGGTATCTTAGCAGGCGTTTCAGTTAAAGGTTCGGCTTACCTGTCAAAGTAAGCCGAGCGTAGTCGATTATGACTGAGTATTAAGCGTGGTCTTGACCTGACACCTTTGCAAGCGCTTCTGGGTATCCACGTTCTTGTGTCAAATCTATCGCTCTGTTTTCAATAGCATTTAGATTAAGTGACATTGTCATCGAGTGCGTATCTTCAATCGATACTGACTCTGCGACATCAAACCAATGCTCAGCAACCTTTTGTGCAGCCTCAAGGGTTGAGGAAGCTTTGACTACTTCAAGTCGAGCATAGCGCTCACCACAGAATGAAACATCTGAAGCTCTTAAGCTCGGATCGGTTCCCGGAATCTGCTGTGCACCGAATAGAGGCTTACCACCTACCAGTGCAGAGCTAAAACTTGGGATGAACTGAGACATATGCGTTATCGCAGCGCGAGTTCTTAATTCAAGCTGCTCTTCACTCCAACCTGATACGATTTTCTTAAGAAGCTTAGAAGGCAGTTGAGGTTGTGATGAATCTGTTGATGATGAAACAAGCCCCCCCTCAAACAGAGTAATCCCTTCTGTCATACCGTGAAGTTGGAATACACCATCAGCGTACGGCGTTAGCTGAGCCATACCTTGCGGTGTGCCTCTCGGCCCATGGAAGATCACCTCTGGCCACTCTTCCTTACATTCTTGCGAATACGGCCACTCTGTAACATATGCGGCTTTGAACTCAACAAGCCTTTGTTGCTTAGAACCGACAAAGTCATCCACGATGCCCGTCTCAAAGCCACTTGCATTAATCAAGTAGTCGGTCGTTAGATGACAGCTTTGGTTCTCAGCGTCTGTATAAGTCAAAGACCAGCCTTGCTCTAACGATTCAACAGATTGTAATCGGCTGTTGGTTAATACTGAGCAATTCGATTGTTGCCCCAAAGACAGTTGAGCAGTTGCAGATAAGCGGAATACACTCCAGCCATACTCTTGGACCATAGCAACAGGATACTTAAGGGTTTCTAGATCCGTATGTTTCGCAAAAGGAATACACCAATCATCAAGCGATGTTGGTTTCAGAGGCTGTGTTCGGGTAGCAAGTGCTAGTAACTCTTCTTTACCATACAGCTTGTAATACTCTTCCGGTTTACCAAGCACTTGGTTGCTTTTATCTTGATTAACAAGCTCAGCATAAGCGTTCTTGATTATCTTTAGACGCGGAAGTAGATCCAACGGCTCTCCACCATCACTGTGTGGAACAGCAATAATTGTCGGACGAATATTGATCGTGTGGGGAAACAAGCGGACAGTATCAATTGACTGAGTGAGCAACTGAAGACACTGCTCTACAGAAATATCCCGATACAAATTGCCGCCAGCGTGCAGGTGGCAAATTGGTGGACCATTAACCAAACTCGGCCCTTTTTCCAAGATAGTGACCTTAAAACCCAACTCACTAAAGTGAATCGCGCTCGTTGTTCCGGCAATACCACCACCAACAATGGCAATAGAAGGCTGATTTGTATCCGTTTTGTTGTGGTTCATCGTGTTCTGTAGAATAAGATTAACTGCCGCTATTCTACTTTTGTTCTGCGATGAATTAAAACACATTTTTATCAAGGTCTTAGTTCAGTGGGATTTAATATCTATGTAAAAAACATAAATAATCTCTTGACTCAATAACTCCAGATAGAGTTTTAAAGGTTATTCTAACAGTCAAAATTGTCCTAAGTGACGCCACATAAAGGCTGCCTCAGTACTCTTAAAACATAGATGTTAACTTATCCCTAAAGTTATCCACCGTTTTTGTGGATAACTGTTGATAACGTTCTTGCTAAGTTGCGCAAACCCTTTGTTTACAGGGACTAACCGCTGTTCATTAAATCGGCATTATTGTGCGATTAGTTTTAAAAAACACTAAAAAATTGGAAAATTAAGGTGCGATATTCGTTACTTGTGCTACCAATTGGTCAAATAAAAAACGGTCTAAAGCGACGCCTTATAAATAGTGCATGACTAAATATAAATAATGTCACTTTTAGACCGTTTTAAGCATTTGTGAGATCTCGCTAGAGACTAGCCAAAATCCTTGTTTACTGGTGCCAACAAACGTTTGATTAAGCTATTCACTACCGCGGCCAATGTGATAAACGTTAGCACGGGTAGCGCTATCCACAGCATTGGGTGGAGTGAAGGTTCTAACTCGAAGCCAAAGTTCACTACCCCTGCAACACTGAGCTCAGAACCCATCGCAGCAATCGAGCCAGCCACTAGCGCCATTAACCCGTATTCACACCAAATCGTGTTGAGAATTCGCTTCTTACTCGCACCTAGAGTGCGGTACAAACGTATCTCTTGTTGTCTTTGAGACAAGCTCAATCGCAACAGAGTAAAGATTAGCAACAACCCTGCTACCACACCCAAAGCCGCAAGTACGGTTATCGACCAAACAATCTGCTTGAGCAACTCTTGGATCTTGCTACCCATCTTACGAATATCCATCAAACTCACGGTTGGGTGATTTCGAGAGAGTTCGTTAAGTATCTGATTATGTTGTTCTTCCAGTCGGAAGCTCACGAGCCAAGTAGAAGGAATAGAGCTCAAAACATCTGGCGTAAATATGAAGTAGAAATTCGGCTTCATTTCTCGCCACTCTACTTTTCGGATGCTGTTCACCTTGGCAGAGACATTCTGGCTGTTGATTGTGAACGATAGCTCATCGCCAATCTTTAGACTCAACTGCTCCGCGACATCGGATTCCACAGATACGCCATGCTCTTGTGTCCAACTGCCTTCTAACACTTCATTGTACTCAGGCAGGCTATCCCCCCAAGTGAAGTTGATTTCGCGGCTTAGTGCGTCTGTTTCTTCTGAGGTCTCGCTGTATTTTGCCGCCTCAACGCCGTTAATGGTTGTGAGTCTTCCTCGTATAATTGGAAACGCTTGAGTACGCTCTACTTCGTTTGCATCAATCGTCTCGAGATAACTGTCTTTCTCATAGCTCGCAATATTCAGCGCAAACGCATTTGGCGCGTTTTCAGGTAAGGTTTGCTGCCAATCCGACAGCAAGTCACTTCTCACTAGCCATATGATCGATAGCAGCATCAAAGACAGTGCTAAAGAACCAAATTGAATCCCTGTTGCTAATGGTGTGCGATTAATTCGGCTCAATGCCAAACGCATAGATGTCGACGTCGGCAGCTTGCCGACCAAACGCAGAACAAACGTACTGACAATCGCGAGCACTAAGAACAGGCATGCGATACCCGCTAGAACTATCCATACCAACAGGTTATCGCCGTACATCAGCATCATTGGAATAATAGGTACCAGCAACAACAGGTATTTCTTGTAGCTTTCATTGGACTGATGACTTGATTGAATCACGCTGATTGCCGAAGTGTTGACCAAGCCAATTAACGGAATTCCAAGCGCAGGTACACCAATGAGGATACTTGATAAAATCGCCAAAATGACAGGTTCAATGCCATAGCTAGGAAGTGGTGTTGGCAACAAATCACCTAATGGTATACGAAGTAGAAACTCTAAGCCGACCCCTATTGTAATTCCCAGTACAGCGCCGATGACCACTAACAGAGACACCTGTACAAACAACCATTTAATGATCCATTGCTTGCTCGCGCCCAAACTCTTAAGCATCGCGATGGTTTTACGGCGACTCGCCACATAATGTTGGCAAGTGAGCACCAAAGTGGTCGCCGCCATGATCACAACGATAGCAACCGTTAGCGAAAGATATTGAGTTGTGCTCTCGAACATGTCGTTAGTGCGACTCGCAGAGTCTTGCGTGCGCCAGCGATCGCTCGGTGTCAATTCTACACTGTCTTGCGCGGCTTTCAGTTTTGTATCATCACCGTTAAGAAACAGCCTAAAGCTTACACGACTGCCCGGTTGAATCGCTCCAGTGGCCTCGATATCGCTTGTATGAATTAGCACAGCAGGCATTTGTTGGAATGGGTTAAAGCTCAAACCTGGCTCTTGGGTGATACGCCCTGTTATCGTTAAATCGGCATCGCCAATAGTGACATTGTCACCAATTTCAACATCAAGCTGTGCAAATATACGCTCGTCTAACCAAAGTTCACCTGGCGCAACATGGTTACTAGACACATTGTCCGCACCTTCTAGTATCATTTCTCCACGTAATGGGTAATTACTTTCAACCGCTTTCACCGTCACTAGCTGCATCGAGTTATCACTGAATGCCATCGTTGAAAAACGGGTCAACTGAGAGCTTTCTAACTGTTCAACCTGAGTGAGGTCTAGCAAGGGTTGCGGGATTGGGTTTGCTGAGATAAACACGCTATCGGCAGTAAGCGCATCCTTGCCCTGTTTAACAATCACCTGTTCCATACGTTCGGCCAACGCCGACAATGCAAAAACACACGCAATGATCAGTGTTAATGCTATGGAAACTGGCCACAATTGACCGTGTCGAATCTCTTCGATACTCCATGAGAACAGGCGTTTATTCAGTCCGTTTGATGAATTCAATTTAGACTTCCTCTATCTGACCGACATGCATCTTAAGTGTTCGCTGGCAACGTTGTGCGAGTTTAGGATCATGCGTCACTAGAACAAGCGTTGTGCCATGTGATGAGTTCAACTCAAACAACAGCTCGACAATTTTGGCTGCAGTTTGTTGGTCTAGGTTGCCTGTGGGTTCGTCAGCAAAAAGGATTTTTGGCTTGATCATAAAAGCTCGAGCTAAAGCGACTCTTTGTTGTTCACCGCCTGATAGTTGAGATGGCAGGTGATCAAGCCTGTCTTTTAAGCCCACTGATTCAAGCAAAGCCGTCGCACGTTCGATGTCTTCGTCTTCCCCTTTAAGTAGACAAGGAAGCGTGACATTTTGCAGCGCAGAAAGGCTTGGAATTAATAAGAAGCTCTGAAATACAAACCCGACAGACTCACTGCGGATCTTAGCCCTCGCTTCATCATCAAGCTGTGAAAGCGGCTGCCCTAATAAACTGATTTCGCCTTTCGTTGGCACATCAAGCCCTGCAAGCAATGTCATTAGGGTTGATTTACCTGCGCCAGAGGTGCCGACAATCGCGACAGTTTCACCTTCACGAATATCAATATCGACGTGCTCTAGGATTGTTAAATGTTCTTGATTAGTAGACACTGTCTTCGAAACAGCTTCAGCTTTAATGATGGATGTATGCATGACTCGACTAATTTCCTTTTTATTCTTTATTATATTTTCAACCGCTTCTTTGGCTCAAGATACCGAGTTAGATTCTAAGTTACTGGTACTTGGTGATAGCTTGAGTGCTGGTTATAACATGGACATCAAACAGAGTTGGCCAAGTCTATTGCCAAACGCATTAGCGAAGCATGACAAAACAGTTACCGTGGTAAACGGCAGTATTTCGGGTGACACAACTGGCAACGGGTTAGCTCGTTTGCCACAATTACTTGAAGAACATGCTCCAGACACTGTTCTTATCGAACTCGGTGCAAATGATGGCCTTCGTGGCTTCCCACCTAAGCTGATGTCTGCGAACCTTGATCAAATCATTGAGCAGATAAAAGCTGCGGGCGCCAAGCCAATTATGATGCAGATTAAAATCCCACCGAATTACGGTAAGCGTTACAACCAGCAATTTGAATACGTTTTTGCAGCGCTTGCTGATCAACAAAATGTGCCGCTTTTGCCGTTTTTCCTAGAGCATATCATCCTTAAACCTGAGTGGATGATGAACGACGGACTGCATCCAAAACCAGAAGCTCAACCTTGGATCGCTGAATTCGTCGCCGAAGAATTATATCAGTATCTTTAAGTTTTAATGGTCTAGCTCAATAAATTTTACACAGCTTTACGTTAGCCTGAGTGCATATCACCGTTAACTGTAAGGTTATTTATGCTGATCGAACCTATTATCAAGGGTGTGGTAGCCAAAAGCGCTCACCCTCTTGGCTGTCAAGAAGCTGTAAAGCAACAAATCAAGTTTGTTAAGAGTGCGCCGCAAATCAAAGATGGCCCCAAACGAGTACTGATTATCGGCGCTTCCTCAGGCTTCGGCCTTGCCGCTCGTATTGCCGTGACCTTTGGCGGTGCAAAAGCTGACACCATCGGCGTCTCATTCGAGCGCGGTCCTAACGAAAAGTCCCTCGGTAGTGCTGGTTGGTACAACAACATCTACTTCAAGAAAGAAGCCGAACGAGAGCAACGCACTGCTATCAACATCGTTGGCGATGCATTTTCACAAGAAACACGTACACAAGTTGTCGAAGCCATTGAAACCTACTTCGAAGGTGAAGTGGATCTGATTATCTATAGCTTAGCGGCTGGCGTTAGACCTAAGCCAAATACTGATGAGCTTTGGCGTTCTGCCATTAAGCCTATTGGTGAAAGCGTTACCGGCGCGACTATCTCGCTAGAGCACGACAACTGGGTGACAGACACACTTGCTGCAGCGACAGAAGAAGAAGCCGAAAGTACACTCAAAGTCATGGGCGGCGAAGATTGGGAACAGTGGATAGATGAGCTCATCAACGCTGAATCCATTGCCCCTGGTTGTAAAACCATCGCATTTTCCTATGTTGGTCCAGAAGTCACGCACCCTATTTACTTAGACGGCACTTTGGGACGCGCTAAAATAGACCTTCACCAAACCAGCCATGCGCTGAATCTTGAACTAGCAAACTTCGGCGGTAATGCCTACGCGACTGTGTGTAAGGCACTTGTCACCAAAGCCAGTGTATTCATTCCGGGATTAAGCCCTTACCTACTCGCTTTATATAAAGTGATGAAAGAGAAAGAGACGCACGAAGGCTGTATCCAACAAATGCAGCGTCTGTTTAGTAGCAAACTCTATGGTCAATCAAAAGTCCCTCTGGACGGCGAACGCCTAATTCGGATGGATGAATGGGAACTCGATCCAGAAACCCAAGCCCATGTGACTGAGCTACTTGAAGCTATGGATGAAAACAACTTTCAAGCAATTGGCGACTATCAAGGATTCAAAGAAGAGTTTTTACAGTTGAACGGTTTTGCTCAACCGTCGGTAGACTATAAAGAGAAACTTAACACTGATGATTTTATAAAGTTAAAGCCTTAATCGAAACTTATCTCATTACTGAGACCCAGATTCACATTTGAAAACCTCTGCAAAATTGCAGAGGTTTTTTTGTGCAACATTTCTTATACTTAGTAAAAGTAAGATTCACAGTTTATTTGGTTCATCTTAATTAACACAGGATGTGTTGATGCATTTAGCATAATTGACTCGGAGTCATATGAAGAAGATAAAAACGATAGACTTAGATATCCCTGACGATATGGCCTCCAGTTGGCAGAATATTGTCGACCTCTTGGCTCAAATCACTGAAGTTCCCGCCGCACTTATCATGCGCGTTCACACCAACTACATTGAAGTTTTCTCTACCAGTCGCAGTGAGGATAACCCTTACAACAAAGGCGATTCTGAAACCTTAGGTAATGGGCTTTACTGCGAAACGGTGATGGAATCTCAGCAACAGCTTGTGGTGCCCAATGCGCTTGCCGATCCTGATTGGGAAAACAACCCCGACACAAAACTTGGCTTAATCTCTTATTGTGGCATTCCGCTATTTTGGCCTAACGGCGAATTATTCGGCACCATTTGTATCTTGGACTCGAAAGAGAATCACTATACACCTACCTATATCAAGCTATTAGAAAGCTTTCGTACCTCGATAGAATCCCAGCTTAAAACCTTGTTTCAGCACGCTAAACTCACCCAAATGAATCGTGACTTAAAGAACCGGGTTTACACTCGCACTAAAGATCTCGCGAGCCTCAATTATTCTTTAAACCAAGAAATTGATAAGCGAAGAGCGGCTGAACAAAAGATAAACTTCCAAAAGAATCATGACATCGGCACCGGTTTTTTGAACCGAACCGCATTCGAGTCTCGCCTAAATAACAAACTATCGTCACAACAAAGGCTGACGGACAGTTCATTTGCTGTTATTCATATAGGGTTTACGAATGGAAGGCGCATACAGGCTCGATATGGCTATGACGCGTTAGACCAGGTGTTGGTTGAATACCGAAAACGTATCGACAGTGTCTCTGATATCGAGGTACTAACTGCACGCCCTACTTCTATCGATCTCGTACTGGCGTTCAGCGTAAAAGATTTGCACCAACGCCTAGAAGAACTTTGCCAGACGCTCGTTAAGGTCGGCCATTCAGAGTTCGATATCGACAGTGACAAAGTACATTTGCATGCCTTTATCGGGATCGCGATTACTGATAACGAAGATGATGCGGAGAGCATTCTCCAGAAATCATCAGAAGCCATGCTCGCCTGTAAAGATTCCGGGCAAAAATTCGCTTACTACTCTCAATCTCATACTGAACAACAAAGTCACATCAATAAGATCGAAGGTTATTTGCTTCAAGCTGTCCGTAATGATGACCTCATGCTTTACTTTCAACCTAAGGTATGTCCATTAACGCATCGTTGGGTTGGTGCTGAAGCCCTACTACGTTGGCGCCATCCAGTATTAGGTGATATCTCCAACGAAACCTTGATACATATGGCCGAGCAAAACGGCTTGATTTTCGAAGTCGGAAGCTTTGTTCTGCGTAATGCGATTGAAAAAGCGAAAGAGTGGTCCGAATACGTTGAAGATTTCAAGATGGCTGTGAATGTGTCTGCAATTCAACTCAAGAACGTGCACTTTGCGGAACAAGTGGTTCACCTACTCGAAACCTATCACCTAGAACCTCATTTTTTGGAACTCGAGGTGACAGAAAGTGGCCTGATTGCCGATGAAGTTGTCGCTAAGAATACCTTAGAATCGCTGCATGACATTGGCGTTACATTGTCACTGGATGACTTTGGGACGGGCTACGCCTCTTTCAGTTATCTCAAGAAATTTCCGTTCGATACGATTAAAATTGATAAGAGCTTCATCGATCAGATGCTTAACTCACACGAAGACTCGGAAATCGTTCGTTCTATTGTCCAAATCGCGAAGAAGCTCGACCTAAAAGTCACGATTGAAGGGATAGAATCGGAAGTTCAGGAGCAATTTATTATCAACGAGGGCTGCGATGTGGGCCAAGGTTACCTTTATGGGCGGCCAATGCCGAGCCAAGAATTCGAACACAGTTTAATCAATCAAAACTATTTGGGGACAACCCGTTACGCTTAAAGCAAAAAAGAGCAGTTTGTTTTGGATTTAGGCCTACTTTCTCTTTACTCTAAAGGTGGTGATTTTTATAATCGCCGCCTTTCTGTTTTAATCTTCCCTTTATATAGGCATTCCTCGTTATGGATCAGTTGACTGCAAAGCTTAAAAAGCTCGAAAAACAAAACTTCCGCGCATATCAACAAATTAAAGGTCAATACGACTTTGCTGATTTCGAATTACACATCGACCACGTTCAAGGTGACCCGTACGCATCTTCTTCACGTTTTCGCGCAACACGCGCCTGGTCGTTAACAGGGTTAGGTTGGCTGAAAGAAAAGTCTTACGAATACCAAGTAGCAGCGCGTGATTTCATTGCACGTAGCTTCTCTGAATTTGCTAAGCAAGAAACGACTGTGTCTATCGCACTAACAGGCCAAACTGTTTTGGATAACACCTCAGTGGTTTTCACTGAGCACGGTATCGAAATCCGTTTTCGTATCAACCTACCTGCTGATGGTCGTAGTATTCTTGCAAAGAAAGCAATCAACATCATTACATTCTATTTGCCTAAGTTTATTCGTCGTGCAACGCTTGAACGCGAACTCAACATTGAAGCGATGATTAAGCATTGTGAAGCCGTTGAAGACCAAGACGCGTTGCGTGCTCAATTGGAAGAAAACAACCTAGCGGCATTCGTAGCAAATGGCAGCGTATTACCTCGTATTGCTGGTAACTGTGACCTACCAATGAAAGGTGCTGTGCCTTTCTCTGCTCCAGAATCGTTGAGTGTTACGTTAAACACACCGAACAAAGGTGATGTGACTGGCCTAGGCATTCCAAAAGGTATCACGCTAATCGTTGGTGGTGGTTTCCATGGTAAATCTACGCTGTTGAACGCCGTTGAACGTTCTATCTACAACCATATTCCTGGTGACGGTCGTGAAGGTATCGTGACAGCGACTGATACAATGAAGATCCGCGCTGAAGATGGCCGCTGTGTTCACAACTTGAACCTATCAAATTACATCAACCATTTGCCGATGCAAAAAGACACGTCTGATTTCAGTACACAAGATGCGTCTGGCTCGACATCGCAAGCGGCTTGGTTACAAGAATCAATTGAAGCAGGCGTTCAAACGCTACTTATTGATGAAGATACGTCAGCGACTAACTTCATGATTCGTGACGAGCGTATGCAAGCGCTTGTATCAAAAGGGGCTGAGCCTATCACTCCACTTGTTGACCGTATTGGCCAACTTCGCGAAGAGATGGACATCTCAACTATCGTGGTAATGGGTGGTTCTGGTGATTACTTAGATGTGGCTGACACTGTGATTCAAATGCACGACTACCAAGCGGTAGACGTCACTGAAAAAGCACAAGAAGTCATCGCTCAACACCCTACTCAACGAACTAACGAATGTGAGACAGCATTAGAAACTTTTGTTCCTCGCTCGTTAAACCGTGCTGCACTGATGAACATTCTTACTGACGGCAAATTCCGAGTTAACGCGAAAGGCAAAGAGTCACTGCGTTTTGGTAAGGAATTCGCTGATCTTTCTGCATTAGAGCAGTTAGAGTCAACATCAGAAGTGAACGCGATTGGTTGGGCATGGTTCCAGTTTGCACAAACTCCGGGTTGGTCAAACAACCCTGCTAAAGAGTTTAGCGCTATCTTAAGCGATGAGTGGCACGTTAATATGCCAAACTACGGTGATTTAGCGAAACCAAGAGTATTGGATGTAATGGCCGCACTAAACCGTATGCGTAAATCTCAGTTCAAACCTTCGAACTAAGTTAGATCCAAGCATCATAAATTGTATGGACGGCTCTCATTGTGAGGGCCGTTTTTTTATTCGCTAGCTCTATATCTAATACCAATCACAGTAAGTAAGTGATCAAAAATAGCGTAGGAAAAAAGCTTGAGAACAAGGCAGGATTTTCGATAAGTAGTTATTCTATAATCAAAAATTCTAACGAAATTGTCGAGGTTTTTAACAAGCTAGGGTGACCAGTTATTTACTACGATTGGTATACAGCCTTAAGACCGTCTCCTGCCTCACTTTTCTTGTTTAGCGATAAAACCCACCAATATTGTGCTTATCCTAAAAATCATGACACAGCTTTTACAAAACTATGGCGATATTCATATAAAGTTCCGACTCGATAGGTGTAACTAAATGTAACAAACCCTTGAGGCTTCAATGAATCATAAACGCGTTAAGATGCGTGACCATAAAAAAGAAGTAAATCTGTTCAAAAACCGTGTAACCGTTGCGTTTTGTGGGATCTTGCTGTTCACTCTTGTCTTAGTCGGCAACCTTTACCGACTTCAAGTCGAAAATTTTGAAAGCTATCAAACTCGTGCCGACGGCAACAGAATCAAAGTATTACCTATTCCCCCAACTCGCGGGCTCATTTACGACCGCAATGGTGTGTTGCTCGCCGAGAATGAACTTGTCTTTAATCTGACGATGATTCCAGAGCAAACTGATGATGTCGATGCAATGCTTACCAAGTTGGACAAATACATCCCGCGAGAGGCTGAGCAGATTGCTCGTTTCAAAAAGCGTTATCACAACACTCGCCGTTTCAAATCTGTCACGATACTAGAGAACCTAAGCGAAGAAGAAATTGCTAAGTTCTCAGTGCACCAGTACCAATTCCCCGGCTTATCGATCGATACCAGCTTGAAACGATTTTATCCAAATGGAGAGGTACTTACCCATGTCTTAGGATATGTCGCACACATCAATGATAGCGATCTTAAGAGACTAGAAGAAAAAGGCATCGAAGCGAATTATCAAGCGACGACCATTATCGGTAAGCTTGGTGTCGAACGCTATTACGAAGACATTTTGCACGGCACCAAAGGTTATCAAGAAGTTGAAGTAAACAGCCGTGGGCGAGTCGTCCGCACCATTGAGTATGTAGCTCCAGTAGCAGGAAAAGATATCGTATTAAATATCGATCTCGAACTACAAAAATACGTATTCGACCAGCTTGATCACCGAACAGGCAGCGCAGTCGTTCTGGACCCGAAAGACAACAGTGTACTTGCAATGGCATCAAGCCCCAGCTACGACCCGAACCTCTTTGTCGACGGTATTTCTAGCAAGAACTATCAGCGTTTATTGAATGATCCTGCTCACCCATTGGTAAACCGCACTACTCTCGGCGTTTATCCTCCGGCATCTACCATCAAACCATTTATGGCAGTAGCTGGCTTGCAAGAGCATGTCATCTCTGAGGATACGATTCGTGATGATCACGGTTCATGGCAAATCCCTGGTTCTAAGCGTAGCTCTAAATCATGGCGAGACTGGAAACGCTGGGGTCACGGCCCTGTCGACGTTACTCAAGCCATTGAAGAGTCAGTGGATTCGTTCTTCTATCAAACCGCTTTTGACTTGGGCATTGACCGTATCTCAAGCTGGATGAATCGCTTTGGTTTTGGTGAACCTACAGGTATCGATATCTATGAAGAGAGTACCGCCAATATGCCAACTCGAGAATGGAAGATGATGCGCTATCGTACCCCTTGGTATCAAGGTGACACAGTCCCTATTGGTATTGGTCAGGGTTATTGGACATCGACACCAATGCAACTTGCCAAAGCGACTTCAGTGTTGGTCAATCATGGAAAGGTGATGCCACCTCATATCCTGAGAGCAATCTTGGATCATGGTGAGGACTTTGACACACAACAACTCGTTAAACCTGAACCTATGCCATCTATCACTGAAGTCCCTGACAAAATATGGGATGTACCCATCAATGCAATGAGACTGGTAAACCACGGCAGTCGAGGTAGCGGCAGGCGTGCATTTAAGGGAACCAACTACACTAGCGGCGGAAAATCAGGTACGGCACAAGTCTTTGATCTTGCGAAAGATCAAGTCTACAACTCGAAGAAGTTGGCTAAGCATTTACTCGACCATGCGCTTTACACGGCCTTTGCACCTTATGAGCACCCTGAATACGTCGCGACGGTGGTCATTGAACACGGTAACGGTGGCTCAAAAGTCGGCGCGCCATATATCCGTAAAGTACTCGATTATGCATTTGAGCATAAAAGTGGTGAAAGCAAAGACCAGTCGTAGCACCATTAAATGAAGTAGTAACGACACTTAATCTAGTTGCAACACATAGTGTAGAAACAGCGAATAATGTAAAAGCAACACATAACGTATTTACAAAACATAATATAGTTACAGAACATAGCTTAATGACGACAAAGCCCCACTTGTGCCACTCACAATGTGGGGCTTTTCAATTTTATATATTAGGGCCTAAATTTCTCTCCTAAGAGTCAATAAACCGCGCAATAAGAGTTACTTTCGATTACGAGCCTCGTAATACATTCCATGCTTCACAGAGCGTCTGGAATTTCGCCGTATTTCCCTCGTCCCGATCTGGATGCCAGCGCAAAGCCAATTGTCGCCAGCGCTTTCTAATCTCATGGTGAGTCGCGTCCAACGGTAACTCAAACAAGTTTAACGCTCGGCTTCTATCCATATCGAGTTCATCGCCACCGACAAACTTTCTGTACCGAGTCCAGAACTCGTTCAGCAGCCTTTTGACTTCGCCCTCGTCCGCTTCATAGTTAATCCAATTAATGTAGTATTCTCGCAGTGGGTCTTGATGATCGATGCTGTGACTGCTTCCGTGATAACGACCATTCATCAATTCAATATCCATCGCTTGGACTTGTAGCCAACCATCAGGGTGTAAGGTTTCTTGAAGCTGATAAAGCGCATTCATGATGAGGAAGTTCTTTTTAAACAACTCTTTCTCAGGTGCTGGGTCTAGCACCGGCACAAACCCAAGGTCGTTAAGATGAGCCGCCAATGTGTGTACTTTCCAGCCGCTTGGCTTTTGCTTGAGCACTTCCATAATCGGCCAAAGCAATGGGTTCTCCATATGGCAATGAAAGTTTGCTCTCACCTCTTGATGATTCGACATAGTGGACTCAGTTAGATTTTCTGTATTAATGGATGACTAGGGCATTGGATACAATGAGCAACCTACATCATAACCATTGGCGTATCTCTTTTAATTGAAAGCGATTTTCTGTGATTTGTCGAGCTAATGGACCAACAACTTTCAAACGCTTGGCTCAAAGGCACCCTTTCATCATGAAACTGAAAGTCATTAAGTGAGTGCAACTGCCATCAATGCAGAAGTGATCCTGAAGTACAGGTACAAAAAAGGTCAGCAATTTAGCTGACCTTTGATATCTATACCAATTTTAGCACGACATATTTCGCTAATTAGATAACGCCAAGCTCTCTTAGACGTTCCATTAGGTACTCGTTTGCCGTGTACTTCTCAGACAAAACCACTTCTGGTTTCGGGTGCAAGAAAAGAGGCAAAGAAATTCGAGACTTTTCTTGGCGTTCACCTGATGGATTGATTACACGGTGAGTTGTCGATGGAAAGTAACCACCCGATGCCTCTTGAAGCATGTCACCAATGTTGATGATCATGTTGCCGAAGTCACATGGAACATCTAACCACTCGTCGTTTTGAGCTTTAACTTGAAGGCCCGGCTCGTTTGCTGCAGGAAGAACAGTCAGTAAGTTGATGTCTTCGTGTGCTGCTGCACGGATAGCGCCTGGCTCTTCGTCACCTTGCATCGGTGGGTAGTGAAGAACACGAAGCAGAGTCTGCTCACTGCCGTTGATCATTTCAGACAACGCGATAGAGAACTTCTCTTGTACTTCTTTAGGAGCATGAGCTTCAACCCATCCTAGAAGCTCTTGAGCAAAAGCATTCGCGCGTTGATAGTAATCTAGAATCTGTTCTTTCAGCTGCTCAGGAATTTGGCCCCAAGGGTATACGTGAAAGTACTCTTTGATGTCTTTTACAGTGTGGCCCTTAGCAACTTCAGACACTGATGGTGGAAAATATCCATCTTGTGTTTCAACATTAAAGTGGAAGTTTTCTTTCTCTTCAGAGATGAAGAATTGGTACCAGTTTTCGTAAATAGACTCAACAAGCTCTTTTGGGATTGGATGGTTCTTAAGAACACCAAAACCAGTTTCACGTAGAGAGCGAACAAATTGTTCTGCTGCGTCGTCAGCAAGGTAATCGACAGTTTCCAGTTTCATGACTTTTCTTTCTTGTTATGTAGTGATAAAGCGATTTTAAGGATCGCTTTGTTGTAAATCAAACTTTTGTGAAACTCTCGCAACCGTTTGTCTAGATACTGGGCGATAACGCCAGTTTTCAACAAATATGGGTACTAGAGCTCAATTGAACACTGTTCAGTATTGTGTAACACTATTAAAAACTTCGACGAGAGATCTCGATATGACAATTACGCCACTTGCTCAAAATCGACCATTGCTTTCATTAACGACGCTTTATCTGATTGTGTTTCTATTTTCAGCGTTTGCTCCCTCTTCAAGAGCAGTATGGATTGCCGAAATTGTTCCTGCTCTAGCGATATTAGTAGGTATCTGGTGGCTATCCACCAAGCTCACCTTTTCAAAGACGGCTTACGTTTTAATGTTCATCTGGTTGGTTCTGCATACGATTGGCGCTAAGTACACTTTCGCTGAAGTCCCCTTTGATTGGTTTAATAACCTGATTGGATCTGAGCGTAATAACTTTGACCGCGTGGCGCACTTTTCGATTGGTCTCTACGCTTACCCGCTCGCCGAGTATTTGATTCGTAAGAAATTGGCTCAACCTGCATTAGCTTGTTTCTTTGCTTTATTTGCCATCATGAGTGTTGCCGCAGGTTATGAGATTATTGAGTGGTGGTACGCGGAGATTGCAGGTGGTGATGAAGGCATCGCATTCCTCGGTTCACAAGGTGATATTTGGGATGCGCAGAAAGACATGCTGTGTGATACAACGGGTGCTATTGTCTCGCTATTACTTCTGAAACTTCAAGGGCGAGTTAGAGCTCAATAGTTCGTGGATAGCCCGCTCAACTTCTTGATTATAAGCTAATAAGTCGATTTAAATGCCACGACACAGAAACTGTGTCGTGGCATTTGTTCTTTTCTACTTCATAGTCACCTTGCCACCCACAAACTTGTAGGCTGGCGTACCTCGAACCAAGGTATCTCGCGCGAATTCAATCCCACATTCAGGGCACACACATGGCTCTTTAGTGAAATCTTCAACAATACGTTCCTTAAAACACTTCACGAGGGCACCTTTGCCACCTTTCCGATACTTAAAAAGTTGCGTTTTGCATTTCGCACAGAAAATCTGAACCGTTTTGGTTGGTTGTTTCTTGTTTGGTTTAGCCATAGAAGTTAATGATTGAACTCTTTATTTCTTAAGTTTAGGTGCGACAAGAACCAAGCTTATCCCGAGTAAAATAACGGTCGATGAGATAATAAATTGCATGGTGACCGGCTCGGAGAGTAACAAGACACCACCGAGTGTCGCGATAACCGGCACAGAAAGCTGTGCAATGGATGCGACCACTGTATTCAGCTTTTTCACCACGTAATACCACAAACTATAACCCACACCAGAAGCCACTGAGCCCGATATAACCGCGTAAATCAAACCTTGCTCAGTGATAGAGACTTGAGGCATTGCATTAGGTATTACAACTAGAGGGCTTAAACCTGCAAGGATAACTAGCGAGCTAAATCCAAAGTTAGCGGTCGTCGATTGCAGTGCGTTTAAAGATTTCTTTCCTGCCAATGTGTAAATACCCCACCCAACTCCTGCCAGAGACATCAAGATGATAGAAACTAAGTCTGGTGCCTGTGTCGATTCAGTTGGCATTAACAAGTAAACAAGCCCTGCCACAGATAACAAACATCCGCCCCACTCAAGTAATGATATTCTGTTTCCAGAGAACAAGTGCGCGGCAATCATCGTAAATTGTACTGCGACAAACAGCACCAGCGCACCGAGACCTGCGCCAAGCTTTAAGTAGGCGAATGAAAAGCCAAACATATACACAAGCAGTGACAATATTGATGTGAATTGAAACTGTGACTTTAGCTTTGTATATACCGATGTGCTGTTGTTTGCTAACTCCTGTTTATGCTTAGGTTGGGAAGATAAAGTGAATAAAATCAGAAGTGTAAGCGCACCAGACAAGATGCGCACGATCGAAAAGCTCAAAGGATCAATCGTTTGATCCATTAAAGCCCAGCGACACAAAACTGAATTAGCAGCAAAGGCCACCAGCGTAATAAATGTAACCATCACAGTTTGCATCGTGTTGTCCTAATTGAGTTATTTGGTCCTAATAAGTGTTCTTGGTTTTCAATCAACGTCAGGCTTCACCCAAACTTGACTAAAGTCGAACCAACCTAATGCATTACACTTTGCGTTCTGCAACGTACCACATTGATCTTTGTTAACGCCCAACCAACAGTGGAACATCGGAATTAACTGATTGCTTTGCACCAGTTGTTTACCTAACTGTCGTGCTGGGAATTGCTCGAATTCTCCCGAACGCCAACGATCAATCATGTGACACCATTGGTCGAAATCTTCAGCTGGGCTAGATTCATCAAGAAAACTGTAATCCATCAACCAGCCGGCCAATGCATCGTCTCTGTTGTTAGCGATACCCATTGGATTAATCCAAATATCAACATTATCGGCGTGTGGAGGATCAGTTTCGTAACCGATAAGCTCAACATCGACATTATATTGCTTCAACACGGTGACAATCGCTTTGGCAAGTGTTGGGAACATCGGGTGTTGGCATTGGTACGCCAATCTAATGGTTGGTTTCGCATTTGCTGGTGGACAGACTGGCGTGTTTAACTTTATGTCATACCAGCCAGGTTTTATCCCATAGGCGTGTAGAACGCCCAAATCGATGACGGTCTCTTTTGGGATATGAACAAACAGATCAGCTGCATTCAATGCGTTAGACAAAAACTCCGCCCATGCGGGATCTTGTGCGATGCCCTTCTTTCTATTCAATAGTAAATACGTACAACCGGGATCAAGCTCTACTTCATCACTATCACCACGGTCGGCCATTACCGGTTTCGAAAGGCTTGGGTAAACCATAGAGGAATACGCTTCATCAACCACCCAAACCTCAACGCGATCAATCAACGGCCTGAAACCAAAGTATCCGTTGAAAGCCGTTAGTACGAGTTGCTTCTCATCGTTCTTTTCAATGCGATACGGCCCCGTACCAATTGGTCGAATATCGTAGTCTTCGCCACGTAAAATCATCGGTAAAGTGACCTTAGCGACCGATTCCGTGAGCGCGAGTGGGAAATACTTATCTGGGCGTGTTAAGAAGACATCGACCACGCAATTTGCGGGTGAAGAGACATCTTTAATATGCGAGAACAAATTGAGTGGTTCGAGCGCAAGAAGCGTGTCGACAACATGATTCGTTAATAGAGGCTCCCCGTTATGAAAACGAACACCCGGCCTCAAGAAGAATCGCCATTGATAGTCACTGATTTTTTGCCATGAATGAGCAAGATCGGGTTGTAACTGATCATTTTCATCCAATCGCGTTAACCCACTGAAGACTTGGCAGGCAATATGCTGCTCTGAACGTCGCATCGATTTTGTCGGGTTAAGCATTGAGAGCGGTCGGTAATAAGGCAAACGAATGACCTGCTCACCTTCTTGATATTGCACACCCAAATAGTTTTGAATAACCTGAGTAAGCTTGGCAGCATTGTGGTCAAGCACTGACAGCGCCTGACCAATTTTACCTTCCTGTAAGTACCGCCTCGCTAAGTTTTCACTGACATCGCAACGATTCTGCTTAAAGATAAGTTGAGATAACTTACCTCGGCCAGCCGCCGGTAGCCACTCTACCCAGCCTTGTTCTTCAAGTTTGTTGAGTACCATTCTTGCATTACGACGGGTACAACAGAGTACATCTGTTATGTCATCGAGCTGAACATCAGAATCTTTACCATCGAAGTATTCAAACAGGGTTTCAAATTGAACGCGAAGTCTTGGGCTGCTCATAAAGAGGAAAACTTATTCAAAGGACATTGAATTCAGTTTCCCTATTTTAAGACGTAAAATCAATCTTACTGACGTGTTTTTATTGCGAATTATTGGGTATGACGTCCCAAGATGTTATTCAAACAGAATGGCTAAGTACTTTTGCAGCATACGGTTACATCACATCGCAGCCGATTTCATTGGCGATGTCACGAAGCTGTTGTTCATTATCTAATTTAATTGACCACTTGCACTCAGAGCCATTCGCCGAAATGACATTTGCCCCTTTTCCAATTAATTGAATCGCATCAACTTGGGCTTGCAGCGTGACTCTATGTTCACCATCTAAACGAACAACCAGCTCATGTGCGGTTGCGATAACTTTTCCACTTTTAAACGTTATGACCATCGGTTTCTCTAGCTACTTCTTTTAAATACAAATTACTATTATTCTAAATAGTACACAGTTAACTGCTTCCTACTCTATTATCGCTTATGTTTCTTCACGGCAATCGTTAATCGACTCGTACACACTAAGCGTTGACGCTCGTCAGTGATATTGATTTGCCATACTTGGGTAGAGACACCCAGGTGAATAGGTTCAGCCGTACCGATAACATGGCCTTCACGCATTGATCTTACGTGATTCGCGTTGATATCTAAGCCAACGCAATAGTAGCCTTCTGGTACGCAGAAATTAGCCGCCAATGAGCCAAGCGTTTCAGCTAGCACAACCGATGCGCCGCCATGAAGCATGCCTAGTGGTTGGTGCGTAAAATGACAAACCGGCATGGTTGCCACTAAGGAATTATCGTTTACCTCTGTGTAAACAATGTTGAGGTGCTCAATTAAGGTATTTTTTGAGGTCGCGTTGAAGGTATCTAGGTCAACGGGCTTTTTCCAAATACTCATATGGGTTCCTTAATTATTGACTTTATTAGTGCGTGAATCGCTTTATTAGTAAGTGAATAGCTTCATTATCGTTAATAGTGATCTTAACGATAACAATGTTTTTAAATACAATACTTATCTTACAGCTCTTAGTTATTACGCAAGTTGATGTTAACATGCATAAAAACCGAATACACAGAGGATATTGTATGACGTCATGGATGAAGTTTGCCTCGCTTCTCACACTTGCAGGCCTAACCGCATGTAGCGCTTCCCCGACAGGAAGAAACCAATTACTGCTTTTTTCTGATCAAGACATGTCTCAACTTGGGGCGCAATCTTTTGAACAAATGAAGAAAGAACAGCCAATAAGTAAAGACGCGAAAACGAACGCTTATGTACAGTGCGTTGCAAATAGCATTACTCAACATATTCCAAAACAAGGCTTTAGTGAATGGGAAGTTGTTGTTTTTGATAGTGACCAAGTGAATGCCTTTGCTTTGCCGGGTGGCAAAATTGGCGTGTACACAGGGTTACTTAAGGTAGCGGTCAATCAAGACCAACTCGCAACGGTTATCGGACACGAAGTGGCTCACGTTCTCGCTGACCACAGTAATGAGCGTCTATCTCAGTCTCAAATCGCTAATACTGGTTTATCCATTACCAGTGTTGCGTTAGGCGCATCAGAATACAAACAGTACCAAGGAATGACAATGGCTGCCCTAGGTTTAGGTGTTCAATACGGGGTTATTCTACCGTATGGCCGAACTCAGGAATCAGAAGCCGATGTTGTTGGTTTAGAATATATGGCTCAGGCAGGGTTCGATCCTAAACAGAGCGTCGACTTGTGGCAAAACATGGCGAAAGCATCAGGTGGTAGCCAACCGCCAGAATTGCTGTCTACGCACCCTTCCCACAGTACGCGTATCAAAGATCTACAGGCGACGATAAAAACGTTACCTAGTTCGGGTTCACTAAGACCAAATTGCAAAGCGTAATCTAACATTCGTTTAGACGCTAAACTTCGAATACAAAAATGCCCTATCCGTATTGGTTAGGGCATTTTTTTGTTTTTGATTCTTGTTAAGTACCAAGAATTTGCAATGGTAGGCTTAATAGCTGATCACCCGTAGATGCAAAATACCAGATAACACCGATCAAACTACTCACTAGACCTACATACCAAACAAACGACACGACTTGACCGTATTTGTCTAATGGCAACAAGTGACTGTGGTGACGCCCTTTCCATTCGAAGAGTATTTCCACGCTGCCCATAATCAATAAGAAGCCAAACAGGGTCAAATTCAACTGATAACTCAGTACCACGCCAGCAATAGCTGCCGCAACACACAGGACAATACCAAGTACACTGTTCATCGAGAAACTGATACTTTTTAGTACATGACCGCCATCAAGAGGCAAAATCGGCAGTAGATTGAACAGGTTTAACAAGGCATTAAATACCGCAAGCCCGGCAAAGAACATCTCGCCAGTCGCCCAATACAACACCATAAATATCAACGACAATATCAAGCCAAACAATGGTCCCATGATCGAGATAACCACATCTTGCCAGCGCGTATTGATCTTTTCGTCGGATAACGCCAAGCCACCAAGGAACGGTATTAAATAGATACCCTTGGTCTTCATTCCAAAGTATTTCATAGCTCTAATGTGGCCATATTCATGGAACATTAAACAAGCGATCAAGGCTAAAGCGAACTGAATTGAAAATAGCCACGAATAAGCCGCTAAACTCGCAGAGGCAAGTACCACCTTGATTAACTTGGCACTCTTGAGGGCTTTCATTCCCAGCGAAACTAACCCGATTAAGCTAAAACGCTTCTCTGGTTTTGGTGCGACAACCGGGGTTTGTTGCTCGATATCTTTGGTGTTTCGATTGCCTTCGGTAACGGTTTGGCCATTCACGGTCGCTTTATAGGTCATCTCAAACGGTTGCCACTGAACGACCGCCTCAACGTGACACTGCAACGTTTCTTCACCTGCGCGCAAAGTAAATGCATGAGTTCGAGCGTCATCTTGATCTGTGGTTGCATCTAATTGGGACACCAAAGTATTGTCCCAATACAACTGTTGCCACCCTGCCATTGACCCCTCTAAACGAAGTGGTTTTCCAAGAAACTCTATCGCGAGTAATTCCAAACTTTAATTCCAATTTAATGACTATCAATATGAACCGATATTATGCCGATTTAGCGATTAACGGTAAACATAAACAAAGTTGTTACATATTGAGCAGTTGAACACTATTTATACCAGCACCTAACATAAACATTCTGGTCACACCTCCAACCACCCATAAATCATTGATTGTAGTTATATTATTAGTGTTAGAGTGCCGCCCCTTAAAAATATTACTTCACAAAATGACAACTCATTCTTTGACTTTATATTAAACATGAATTTAACATGCCATTTACATTAGAGCTTAAACACCAACAACGCTCAGTGTGTTTTCAACAATAAGAATGAGATTTGATGCCCTAGGAGGGTCAAGGATGAAAACAATACAACGCTCTCTCGTTTCACTTTCTGTGCTATTTGCATGTAATTCACTTGCGGCTGGTTTCCAAGTTGCTGAGCACTCTGCCTCAGGTCTTGGTCGTGCATTTTCAGGTGAAGGTGCTGTAGCTGATAACGCGAGTGTACTAGCGAGAAACCCCGCCGCAATGACCCTATTTGATACAGCCCAATTTTCAGGCGCGGTTTCTATCGTTGATCCAGAGGTGGATATTACTCAAAACAATGTTCCAGGTTCAGGCGGACAGAGCCAAGTATCCAAAGACGTAGCACCACTGCAAGTCGTTCCTGCTGCTTACTACATCAGCCCAATCAACGATAAATGGGCTTGGGGTATCGGTATGTTCTCTAACTATGGAGTTGCTACCGATTACCCAGATGATATTTATGCGGGTGATCTTGCTGGTGATACTTCACTTATATCAGTAAACGTAAACCCTAATGTCGCTTATCGTATTAATGATCAATTTAGTGTCGGTGCGGGTGCAAATCTCGTTTACGCAGAAGCTGAACTTAATCGTCACCAAGGCTCTATCTCTAACATTACTGGTGACTCTGCCTCTACAAAACTGATCAGCATGACAGGTGAAACATTTGCATTTGGTTGGAACGTAGGCGCGTTATATGAACTGAATGAAAACAACCGATTCTCTATCGCTTATCGTTCAGAGGTAGACCTCGACTTTGATGATGGTGACTTTACTGATTACACGGGCAGCATCGTGCAAGGTAGTGCTACGACAACAACAGGCCGTCTAAAAATCACGTTGCCTTCAATTATTGAAATTTCAGCTTTCCACCAATTGACCGACCAATGGGCAATTCACTACGGCTGGCAACAAACTGGATGGAGTAGCTTTAAAGAGCTTAAAGCGACGAGTTCAGATTGCGCAAATGGCGAGTGTTTTAAAAAGACCGAAGACTACGACGACAATAACCGTTACTCACTGGGTGCAACTTACCAGTTAAACCAAGAATGGACCTTAAGAGCGGGTTTAGCTTATGACGAGCAAGCTGGTGAAGCGACATTGAGTATTCCAGACAGCGACCGTTTCTGGTACAGCGCAGGTTTGACTTATCAGTACAGCCCTAACCTTTCAATCGATGCTGGTTTCGCTCTTGTTCAAAGTAAAGAAGGTGATTTCACTGAAACCAATGAACTTGATCAGGAACTTCAATTCTCTGGTGATGCAGTCGCTTACCTATCTGCAATTCAAATGAACTACACCTTCAACTAAACGGAATTAAAACATGAAAAAGTTATTTAATGTTTCGCTGCTCGCTTCAGCAATGTTTCTTGCTGGTTGTGGTGATGACTCTTCGAGTTCAGGTGCTTCAACAGCGATTCAATATGAGCAATACATTCAAGATTCACTCACACAAGCGACGAGCATCAAGTTTCAATTAACGGGTGCTGATATTGCTGTTCCTCTTCCTAGTTTCGCGTTGATGGATGCTACCGACGGTACACTTGGCTTGCCGACCGGTGGTGATGACTCATTAACCAACCCTATTGCAGCAATGAATACAATGGATGGTTGGTCAACTTCGATGCCAATCATCATGAACTTTGAAGGTACTGGTTTAGCTGATGGTTTCGCTACAGGTGGTGTTTACCTATTAAAGCTTAGCGGTTCACTGACTTCAGACACAGCACCAACTGTTACTGGCATACTGGCACAAGGCACTGACTTTAAAGTTCTATCTAGCGCCTCAACTGACACATTCACAATTGTGTTCAATGAATCCTTAGATGCTTCAAGTGAATACGTATTGGCACTTTCCAATGAACTAACGGATGTTAATGGCGATCCTGTTGGCATGTCACCAAGTTATGCAGCCCTGAAATCAAGTGTAGTAACCTATACCGAAGGTAGCCTTGCTCAAGCGCAGCAAGTAACTCAAGGCGTTGAAAAAATCTTCGCAGGAGCGAACGCTCAAGGTGCTATTACTCTTGATACTGAGAACATCATTTACTCTACTTGGTTTACTACAGAGTCTGTCGGTAGTTCCATCTATTCAACAAAAGCAGCGACCGCATCCGCTTTAGCTCAGGGTGGAATGGCACAAGTATGGAAAGGCAGTGCTAATCCAAATAATATAGACCTAACATCTGCCTACCAAATGACATTTGGTACTACACAAGAATTGGCGATTGCATTAGCCGCGGATACTACTGTTGATACATTTATGGAGGCTTCCACTAAAGCCGCTATGTTAGCAGGTTATACGGGAGGAGCGTTAAATGGCACAGTTAACGTCACCAAGGGTAATGTAAAACTACCCTACTACTTGGAAACAGGAACAACCGAATGGAATTCGCAACCATTTGAGTCAGGCATGCCAAGCCTTGTCAAGGTGTCGTCAGCTATTGCAGACACCGATGAAAAAGCAAATATGGCTGCACAGCTTTTAAGCTTAGGTGTAGATCTTACAAAGCTTGCTACAGACCCCGCAGAACAACTTAAACTTGTTGGTGCAAATCTAACTTTGAGTAACGGCAATGCATTAGATACCGAACGTGTCATCACTCGATATGCTCCCGTACCGCAAGTTAAATCACTGCAAGATGTAGAGTTTATCTTGTTTACGCCTGTAGCCATTCCTAGCACTCCAATGCCAATCGTTATTTATCAACACGGTATTACTAGTCTTAAAGAAAACGCTTATGCATTTGCTGCGAATCTTGCTGCACAAGGTATTGCTGTGATAGGTATCGATATGCCACTACATGGAACTCGTAGCTTAGATAAAATACCAAATGAACGTTCAGCGAATGCTAACCTATTGGCATACCTAAACCTTACTAACTTACCTGTCGCGCGTGACAATGTACGACAAAGTGTTTTGGATGTGCTTGGGTTACGAGTCGCATTATCCTCTAACCAAGGTCAGGGCGCGTTCACATCAACACCTTTAGCAACTATAGATAACACAACGACCAACCACCCTAGACTATTCGGACATTCACTAGGTGGAATTGTTGGTGTTACTGCGTTAGCACAAGCTAACAAAACAATTGGTGACCCTACGGGAGATGCAATTTATGCGTTTTCATCTGGTGTAATTTCTAATTCCGGCGGTCAAATTTCAAACTTATTATTGGGGTCAGACTCATTTGGCGGCACTGTTATACACAACGTCGCGCTTGGAGGATTAGCAAGTTATGTAGCACACAACACAACAACATGTGAACCGAATAGCTACACGATGACACAGTGTGTGGATGAATTTATTTTAGACTCTGCGAATAAGGCGAGCCTCCAAGCCCTACTCGCTCAGTTCGCTTATTCCAGCCAAACGGTGTTAGATGTAATCGATCCTTATACCAATGCGGGAGATTACAGTGACACATTGCCTACGCTAATGCTTCAAGCTGACGGGGATGAAACTGTACCAAACGCTGTTATCAATAATCCTTTGATTGGGAGTGCGCCATTTGCTGGTACTGAGCCGTTAGCTAGCAAGCTTGTTTTGAACAGTATAAGTGCATCAGCTGCAACTCCTTCTACGTCAGTTACTCGCGAGTTTATTCAGTTTAATGCAGTAGCTAAGCACTCAACCGCAATTGCACCTCAAGATAAAGGAACTCCTCCAGCTGATTACGACCACTACTTGGAAATTCAAAGAGAACTGGTTGATTTCTTCTCTGACAACAAGCTGGATTCAGTATCAAACGTAGGCTCTGTCTTGGAATAAAACTTACCTTTCTATCCACACCAAATGCCAGCCTAACCGCTGGCATTTTTGTATCTATCGACATCTCATCGTCCCTAGTTAACCGTTTGCATAGAACCTTAAAACACAAATGGTTGATCTCAGCTAAAATTAATCAAGACAGAATACCGTACGACCTCTTTCTTTATTGTAAATAAAGTGGATAATAGCCCCGTAATTTAATACCTAATAAATGTGAGTCCATTATGTCTTCTGAAGCTACGATGCTAGAACGCTGCCAATCTAAATGTGAACTATGTGGTTCTGATTCTTCTCTTACTGCATACGCAGTACCGCCACACAGCCACGTAACAGTGGATCACGGCATCATGGTATGTGACAAATGCCTGGGTGAGATTGACGATCCAAAAGATATCAACCACTGGCGTTGCCTAAGCGACAGCATGTGGAGCCAAGAAGCGCCAGTTCAAGTAATGGCGTGGCGTCAACTTACTCGTCTGAACTCTGAAAGCTGGGCTCAAGACGCGCTAGACATGATGTACCTTGAAGAAGAAACATCAGTTTGGGCACAAATCGGCATGTCTGCTGATGACAAGCCTCTTGATGTGAACGGCGTTGAACTTAAAAAAGGTGACGACGTAACAGTAATCAAAGACCTGCCAATCAAAGGTACTAACCAAGTGATTAAGCAAGGTACTGTTATCCGTGGCATCAGCGTTGGTGACGATCCTAAGCTTGTTTCTGGTAAAACAAACGGCGGTCAATCAATGTACGTAATCGCTGAGTTCTGCCGTAAGAAGTAATTCTTCTTTTCGCTGAACAAAATCTAAAAAGGCGCTAATGAATAATTAGCGCCTTTTTAATATCTCAAATTTTCACGACTTAAAACTATCAATAAGTTGCTCGCGGTACTCTTTAATAACAGACACCAAAGAGCCTTTGATACCACTGACTTGTTTTGAGTGCGGACACCACAACGCGAATCCAAATTTGAATCCTTCCACCATTTGCGCAGAGTGAATGGGCTCAATTGAATGTTTTGAAAATTCAGAGTCGGTAAAAAATGCCTTAGGAAGAAGTGCCCATCCAAAACCCTCTTCAAGCATTTTGATCACTAACGAAAGCTGATCGATTTCTTCATAGTCAGAGCTCACGATAATCTTTTCAGACATACCTTCGTCAATCAGAGACTTCAATACGAACTGTTTAGAGTTCCTTAGTGCGACTAATACTTCGTCTTTATCTATATGTGAGAGTTCTCCACCTTTCTGTCCGAATGGGTAGAACTCAAAATGCCCAAGGAAAGTAGAATCAAAACTATGCATCGCCCGGCTATTGTGAGCATTCACAAGTCCAAAGTGATATTCCCCACTTTGTATTCCTTGTTTAATTTCGTTCTTATTCCTAACCAGAAAGTTCACTCGCATCATTGGGAAATCGTGCTTAAGTCGTTTACGTATATCCACCAAAACACGTTGTGGAACGAAACTAGAATACGCGATTGTTATTTTCTCTAACCCACCATAAGAAAGGCTCAACGCTACTTTGTCAAAAGTACGAGCTTGCTCAATCGTCTGTTTTGCGTAGTGATAAAGGAGGTGCCCGTCCTCCGTTGGTTCAACAGAGCGGCCAACTCTTTCAAAAAGATGCACAGCAAGATGATCTTCCAAATTTGTAATAACCTGGCCGACGGTCGTTCTGTGCTTGTTGAGTTTTACTGCTGCTTTGCTGAATGACCGTTGTTCATAAACGGTCACAAACGCGAGAAGTTGTTCAATACTGAAGTTCATTTTGATGTGCTTACTTTCTTAGTCATGCATATGAGATAGAAAAATATCTACTGCATCAGAATAATAATGATAAAAAGACAGAGCTAAATAGCTAATGATTTGTGCCTTTTGCTAACTCTTGTTTCTAGTATATACCTAAACCTACCTACGTTTGATGGATCCGATCCTCTATATACGATTATCAACATTGCCATAGTTCCTTTATCGTAACCTTCTTCAAACGATAGAGACAGACCCATGAACACAATGCCACATGAACTCGTGTGGGGTGAGATCTACTTCCCGCCTTTGCTTTTGGTTATCGCGTTAGCGTATGTATTGACGATATTGACTGGCTCAATCGCGACAAAACTTGGGCTACATAAATATGTCGCTTTTCCTGCAATAGCCGAAATAAGCTTAATCGTTATTTTCGTCGGCGTTATCGGCCAATTTATTACCATTTTCTGAGGCATTCACCTTGATTAAACGTTATCTCATCACCCTACTACTGGTCGTTACCGCAAGCTCTGTGGCTTATAACTATTACCAATCCTATTCAAGTAATCCTTGGACTAGAGATGGTCAGGTCAGCGCATACATCGTTTCTATTACCCCTAGAGTCACCGGGCAAGTAACTAAAGTCCACATTGAAGACAACTCACAGGTAGTTAAAGGGGATCTACTGTTTGAGATCGACCCAAGCATTTATCAGGCAGCCTACAATAAAGCACTCGCGACACAGAAACAGGCACGCGCGCTCTTAGCAAAAGCTAAAAACGAAGAGCAACGCGCGTTGAACTTAGAAAAAAGAACGCCTGGCGCGCTGCCTGTGCTGACCTTGAATAATCTGAACAACGCGGTTGAGACAAATGCAGCTAACGTTGCACTAGCAAAGGCCAGTGTTGAAGAGGCACATTTAAATCTCAAATACACCAAGGTGTACGCTCCAACGAATGGCTTCATCACGAACTTAAACCTACGTGAAGGTTCTCAAGTTGTTGCTAATACACCTGTGGTGGCATTAATCGATGAGGATAGTTTTTGGATTGAAGGTTATTTCAAAGAAACTGATCTTGTGAACGTTGCACCAAACGACAAAGCTATCGTCACGCTCATGATGCACAATGATGTTCAATTAAAAGGCCATATTAAAAGTATTGGTTTTGGCATTGCGACACAAGATGGCAGTACTGGTAATGACCTTCTTCCCAACGTGAACCCAAATTTTCAATGGATTCGCCTCGCTCAGCGTATACCAATTAAAGTAGTACTCGATAACGTGCCTGAAGACTTGCAACTTCGTGTCGGCATGACAGCTTCAATCAAAATAATCAAATAGTTGGATGGCATTTATGTTCAGTGCATCGACCAAAGAAGCAATTAAGGCTTCTCTCGCGATTGTTATCTCTATCTGCCTTGCGTTGTGGTTTCAGTGGGAGAAGCCCTATTGGGCGGCAATTGCGGTTGCAGTCATGGCATTGAACGAGAGTTTTGCCCATTCAATAAACAAAGGCCATAACCGATTAATGGGAACCTTGTTAGGGACGGGTTATGCCTTTTTCTTAATTGCGATGTTTTCTCAGGACCGCTTTCTGTTTCTGATGTTTTTCACCTTATTTCTCGGTACATGCATCTTCATGTCGAGTGATGAAAAATACTGTTATGTCTTTTCTATAGGCTTTGCTGTCTGCTCCATCATCTCTTGCATGGGCGGATTCGATAACCAAATTACATTTTATTTTGCGGTACTACGAATACAAGAAACTTTGCTAGGCGTTATCACCTTCTCAATTGTTTATCGTCTAATCTGGCCGGTAAACACTGAACAAAACTTCGTACAACGATTTGAAACAAGCAGAGAAACGCTGATAACAGCAATGAGCAACACTAACAACTTAGATATAGAAGCATTGGAGTCCAATACCGCTAATATTAAGAAGCTTTATCAACTGTTGGATTTACCGCTCACTGGCAGTTATCACCTAAAACAAAATATCCATGCGTGGCGTTTACGAGTCCGTGAAATGGCTCATATTCAAGATCGTCTGCTTGAACTCGCCTCGGATGAACTGACTCAACCTATTGATTGGCCAATTCTCACAGAAAAAATGGAAAAACTAGAGTTAATGGCGCCGCACTTATCATTGATTGATGATGTGCCGTTTGTGAAGAGTGAGAAGAAAAACGTTTCTTGGCACCATGAGCACCGTACCTTTGTTCAACACCTTGATGAAGATGGGAGAAAAGTCTTACAAGGAGTCTCGATGTTCGTAACGTCGCTACTGGTTTGGATATATCTACCTGTGCCGGGTGGTTTTATTTTTCCGATGATTGCAGGCGTATTTTCTTCCATGTTGCCGACGATGCCACCAAGTGTTATCAAAGATGCGTTTTTCGGGGTGATAGGCACAGGTACCATTATTTTACTTCAATACATCTTTATCATGCCGATGATGACTGAATTGTGGCAATTGGCACTGTTTTATTTCATTAATAGCATGGTGATATGGAAAGTGTTCGCAACGCCTAAACTGATGGTACACCGAATACTTGGCATTAACCTGTTGGTCGTCCTTACATCTGGCGCGCTCAATCTAACACCGGTTTATCAGATTCAAACACCTTTGCTGATGTTAACCACACTGCTCATCATTTTAATGATAGGCAAATTATTTACTGACCTCTTTAGAATCAAGAGTGTCGTTTAATCTCGTTACGCGGATGCGCTAAACTTGGAATAAGAAAACAAAAAGGCGCAATTAAGCGCCTTTAGAAATTCTATTTTTACTGACTCAATATCAGTTGTTTCTCAACCAAACATCTTGGTTTTTAGGTGCTTTCTTCTTTTTCTTCTTGCCTGTACCAGCCGGTGGCGCAACGGGTTTTAATGCAGCAACAAGTTCAGCGGTTGCCTCTTCATCCACTTCAAAACCTTCAATTTGCTCACGCTCAAGACGGATTTTGTTCTTCTTCTCAATGATCTTGAAGTGATGGTAATCTTCGTGATCGATCAAAGATAGCGCAAGGCCAACCTCACCTGCACGACCACTTCGACCGATACGGTGCATGTAATCCGATGGGCTTCTTGGTAAATCAAAGTTGATTACAACTGGAAGTTTTTCAATGTCCAAGCCACGAGCAGCGATGTCTGTCGCGATAAGAACGTCAATCTCGCCAGATTTGAAATCTTCAAGAATACGAGTACGTGAACCCTGCCCTTTATCGCCGTGGAATACTTCTGCGATGATACCGCGCTTGTAAAGCTTATCTGCAAGGTGCTCACAGCTGTTCTTCGCGTTTACGAAGATCAGTGCTTGTCGCCACTCGTGTTGTTGAATCAGGTGCGCTAGCAATGCGGTCTTACGACCTTTTTCTACTTCGAATACACGCTGAACCAGAGTGCTCGCATTGGCACTTTGAAGTTGAACTTCAATTGGATCATTCAGTAGTTCGTGAGTCAGCGTTTTAACTTGCTCGGGGAAAGTCGCAGAGAACAACAAGGTTTGTTTTTTGCTTGGCAGAAGTTTCAAGATCGCGTCTAGTTCTTCTGTAAAACCAAGGCTTAACATTCGGTCAGCTTCATCAAGCACTAACGTTTTTACTTTATCTAGCTTGATAGCGTTGCTTGAGATCAGATCCAACAAACGACCCGGTGTTGCCACCAAGATATCAGTGCCGCCACGTAGCGCTTGCATCTGAGTGTTTACCGATACACCACCAAATACACAAACCGTTTTGATCGCACCATTGAAATGCACAGCGTAAGACTTAACACTATCGGCCACTTGCTTAGCAAGCTCACGAGTAGGAACTAAGATAAGACCAGACACAAAGTTACCTTTGCCTGCTCTTCGGTCTAAAGGTGCATCTTCATGGATTTGTTGTAACAGCGGCAATGCAAAGGCTGCTGTTTTACCTGAACCGGTATTTGCCCCTGCAATTAGGTCGCGTCCTGCTAACACACTTGGAATAACTTGCGCTTGGATAGGCGTTGGCTGTTGGTATTCAAGCTCTGTTAAACGAGCCATCAAAGGAGAGATTAAGCCAAGATCAGAGAAGTTGGGTGGTGTTGTGGTGTTAGTCATTAATTGCAGGAACTCAAAGCTAAAATAATAGCGCGCTATATTAACGTATTTCAGCAGTATTACGTAACTAAATCGCCCCTTTCTCCCGTGTTTCAGCGATTAAGCCCCTGTAAAACACATCCAGATAACAAGTTATCGCAAATTTAGTCAAGCCACCCTGCTACCGTTTGCTCTGGCGTGTATGAGTTGAGCTCAGTTAACCATACGGCTACAGCATCTGGCGTGGCGACTAACGGGGAGAAGTCGATATTGAATTGCCATTTGGATTCACCACGTTGATAGCCGTCGTAAACCACGACAAAATCGTGCTCAAGTTTCTTACCTCTGTTCTCGCCCGCTTTAACGCTGGTGACTTCGTTCATCGCCAACAAGGCAATATGAGCGACATAATCCCCTTTGCCTTCGTAACTCACGTTGAACGTATCGCCTTTATGGTGCACTGTTAATTTGGGATTAGTTTGTTGTTGGAGCGAAGGCAACGTTCTGTCTAGCCAATTAAAGTAACCACGCCACTCTTTTCCATCGACAACAAAGCCCGGAGTATAAACGCCACTTGTTACCCCATAAGCTTTGTATAAACGCTGCTTCTGACTGAATGCCTTGCTGGCGAACTTGTCTCCCCAGCCTAAGTAATCCCAGTAGTCTACGTGATAAGCAAGCGGTATGACCTCGGTCCAAAGTTTTGGATGATCTGCAAAAGTACTAAGGTACGTGTCAGCAGGCGGACAACTCGAACAACCTTCAGAGGTAAACAGCTCAATAACCTGAGCAGGCTGGCCTTCGTTACTCCAGATTTGTGCAAACGACACAGAGGAATAGGCGCCGATCGGTAAGGCAAATAAACAAAGTTTAATCAATGATGAATTGCGTGTGGCGTGTGACATACCGAGATCCTCGTACAAAGCGAATTTACTGGCGCTCAAACAAAGACCGTTATGCCTAAGTATTTCTTTCAGGTGCTGGGTTTATTTCAGATGTGTAGTTTATTTCAGATACACAGCTTGTTTTAGATGCACAGCTTATTTCAGATACAAAAACGCCAGCTTTAGAAGCTGGCGTTTTTTAAAATTCTATATTTTTACATGTTAACGCAGAGATTAACGGTTGATACCGATATCGCGTTGCATGTGACCAGATAGGTCGCTTGCGTAGTAACTACGTGGAGAGTTGTCTACGAAAAGAATATCGAAAATGTGTGCAATCAATCCTTTGATGTTAACCGAGTAGGTCTTCTTATCCATAGAGTTAGGAACAGCGATAGTATTCATTTGCATTGCTTGAGCCATGATTGCCTCTCTATAAATTTGTTTATGTGGTTCGTTCTGATGACAAGAATAATAGGTGATCTTTTGCAGGTTAAAAAATGACTAAAATTAGAAATTGAGATTAGTTTTTCTAATAAAACAAATCATTAACAACAACTCGAAATACATATTCACGCTTGATGAGTAAAAATTCACAGCAGTGCCTAAATCATGCATTTAGTACAAATAACCCTCAAACAACAGCGGTCAATATCACAAAAAATTTACATAAATAAATTTCAAGCTTCATTGACCACCTAATTATTATCGAGTTTTCGATAAGTTATTTTTGTTTTAATTTACTTGTTCAATGTCTGGCTTCTTCGCATAAATCGACGCTATAACCGCAATCGTCATAGTAGAAATTAGAACAGCTAACGACCAATACGTTGGGATAGCCCACTCACTGTCAACCAATAGCATTTTCACACCAATGAACACCATGATGAATGCCAGTGCAGGCTTCAAGTAGATGAACTTATCCATCATGCCTTGCAGAACAAAGTACAAAGAACGAAGGCCAAGCAATGCAAATACGTTTGCAGCCAGTACTAAGAATGGCTCTCGCGTAACGGCGAAAATTGCAGGAATAGAATCCAGTGCAAACATGACATCCATAACCGCAATGGCACCAATCACCAACATCATTGGCGTGAGTACCCATTTAGTGCCTTGCTTGATCATCAACGCGGGACCATGGAAGTCTTCTGTCACAGGCATCACTTTACGAAGTAACTTCTCAGGTAGCGTATTCACACTCTCCTCTTCGCCCTTGTCTAGCGCCAGTTTAATACCCGTACCAATTAGGAACGCAGCAAATACATAAAGCACCCAGTGGTATTCAGCCAATAGCTGAGCACCTAATGCGATCATAATTGCGCGAAGCACCAATGCACCAATTACGCCCCAAAGAAGCGCACGAGGTCTTAGATGCTCAGGAACTTGGTATTGAGCAAAGATCATCGCGAAAACAAACAAGTTGTCTACGCTCAATGATTTTTCTAGCAAGTAACCGGTAATAAATGACACGGTTGCTTTTTGGGCTGTGTATTCACTATTCGGCGCATAGATGTCCCAAAAAAGGTAAATGGAACCAGCAAATAAAAACGCGAGCACAAACCAGAAAACGCTCCAAATTGCCGCTTTCTTGATGGTTACACTACCACCACGAGTCTGATAGATATCAATAGAGACGAGAATGACTGTCAGCAGGAAAAAGCCCGCATAAGTCGTCATGATTGGCGATGAAAAAAAGGATTCACTATTCGTAGATAATAGAGATTGAGTTGAGTTCATTATTCCTCCGGGCGGAAGAACTGTACAAAGACCTTCCGCAAACAAAACTATCAAGTTCCACGACGGATCTTGATTGTGATTGCGTTGGTCTCGTTGAAGTGAAATATGGGATTTCACCTTTACATACCGGATAGACTCTTGGCCTAACGAGATGACGATATGTAAACTTGCGCTAACTACTCCCCAAACGCGTGGATAATATTCCTCTATCTTTGTTTCGTCTAGAAAAATTTTCGGAAATAAATAAAAAAGGAGCAAAACGCTCCTCATTTATTTCTATAGGCTTGTCAAAACGACATTCGTATTGATTTTGAGAATGCTACTGAGAGGATTAACCCCTATTACCATTACTCATGATACAAATCCGTTATTCAATGATGCGAATAACGAACGAGTCTGGTACGCGCTTTGTCTGACAGTTCACTTCAAGGCACGCTACATTATAAACCTGCAGCGGGTACCAAGTACACTAACGCAGACCAAACCGATACCCAACCAACCACCGCTACCGCATCTAACCAATCTTTCTTATCCATGCTTATCTCCACAAGAAGGCGACCTGCAGGAATAAAGCATAAACAATGCCAAATTTATAAATAGTCAGAACTAATAATAACAATCACAAGTATTACCTGTGACTATCTAAAACACTCCAAACAATTCAGCGGCTCGTTGTGTTGCAGTGACTCTGGGTGGTCTTGTAGAAACTCGATGAAACAGTCTGCCATTGAGTCGGTCGTAACCACGCCATCACCTATCATATCCAAGACGGCGTTATAGCCCTCTTTTCCTTTCATGGTATAGGCTGACGACGCGCCTCGGTAAATACGGTCACGAGAAACAGCCTGCCAGCCCAATACTTCAGAGTGAATTTCTAAATGGTGAACCCTATGCCCTAGAGGTGCTTCTTTGTGGTAACAAAACCTCAAGTTATGCGTATAAGGAAAGCTGCCTGAACCAGTCCCTACAACGCCATTATCCAAAGCATTGTTGATTGCACCTTCAAGCATGCCTGCGATCGTTTCACCTTTTACTTCATACACACCAATGGGTACGGCAAACGGTAGTAGTTTTCCGGCAATATCGGCAACAGAGACGTCGCCGCTATTCAGTGAATTTCTAACACCACCTGCGTTGTGAATGGCAAATTCAACCTGATGCCCTTTTTTGTTCATTAGGTAGTGAAATGATTGAGCAACTAAGGGCGCTAGTTGGCTCGGGCCTTTCTCGTCCGGGATGCGTATGTGGCGCAGTTTTGTATCTGCATGAGCAATAACTTGTTGCTGAAGCTTTCGAACTCTCGGCTGATATTTATCCGTAAGAATGCTCTGAAGTTCCGGATCTTTTTTACATACCGCAATATTGGGGTGGTTGTTCAAAAACTCACACGCCATATCGTGGGCATCGTCTTGCCCTACTTCACTCAATTTCGCGTCTATAAACAGTCGACGGCCTAACAGCAGTTCGTTCTTACCGTTGAAGTGAGTCACTTTGCCTTCAGCATTGAACTCGATTTCACAGTGTCCTAGACTCATTGCATGGAAACCCGCTTGCACAACATAAGTGTCACCGATTTTCACGCCGTAATCATCATCTTTAACTAAGCCAATATCAGAGAAATCACCTTGTAAGCGATGACTATGACCACCAACAATGACACCAATACCTGTTACGTTGGCTGCTAACTCTAAATCAGCTTCGTAACCAAGATGGCTAAGTAACACAATCTTGTTGATGCCAGCTTTATGAATCTGCTCAATGGTCGCTTTTGCTGTTTCTAAAGCATTTTCAAATGGTGTATCGATATCTGGATTAGCAATGCCTGCCATCTTGTCGATGCTTAAGCCGAATATTGCAACCTTCTCGCCATCAAACTCTTTCGTTATAAAAGAAGCACTTCGCGTTTCAGTCAGATAAGGCTTAACAATTTCGTTGTCCGCTAAGGTATGAGTTTTATTGATATCCTCATTCGATAGATTCCAGTTACCGGCCAACAATGGGAATTTGATTCTTTTCGCGAAAATCGCAACGGGCTCATTACCCATATCTAGCTCGTGATTGCCAAGCGTCATGGCATCTATATTAAGGGCATTCAACAAATCGGCGTTGGCTTTTCCCTTGAACAGAGAAAAGTACAAAGTCCCCTGGAAGCAGTCACCAGCGTGTAGGAACAGGGTTCCAACCTTCTGACGCTGGGCATCTTGTTCTATTTGTTTAAAGCGTGTTGAAATTCGAGCAAAGCCACCTGCACTCACATAAGGTTCAATGATGTGGTTGTTCATTTTAAGTGATAGCTGTAACGAGGTTGGTTCAAAGTATGAGTGGGTGTCGTTGATGTGTGCCAACACTATTTTTGTCGGCTTATTCTTTTTAGTCATATTTTCTTCTCTCTTTGTCCCTTCATACTAGGTCGAGAATCATGACAGAATCGTGAATTTTATGAAACTGCACTGCAAAAAAATACTCGAGATAGATCAAAAATCTCGTTTCGATCCGTATAAATAAACAACGGGTTTTGTGACAGGTGAGCATACCGGATTGGTATTTTTCGATTATGATTAAAGATATCTGTTAGCTTTCAAACAATTAGCAGAGCCTTCCGTTAGGAGTAAGCCTATGCAACTAGAAAGAATCGAGATTTCTGGCTTTCGAGGTATTAAGCGTATGTCACTCGCGTTTGATGAGCTAACCACGCTGATTGGTGAAAATACTTGGGGTAAGTCTTCATTATTGGATGCCCTTTCCGTCGTTCTTCCCTCTGACGGTGTGCCATATCACTTCGAAATGACTGATTTTCATGTCGATTACTCGGTTTCACATCCACAGTCTCAACATCTTCAAATTGTTCTCGCATTAAAAGCCAATGACAAGAGCGAACTCAACGCTGGTCGTTATCGCAAGCTCAAACCTATCTGGGTTCAAGATGAATTTGGCGTCTATCGTATCTATTACCGAATAAGTGCCACATTAGAACAATATGAAACGACCACAAACTACGCATTTTTAGGTTTAGACGGTAATCCGCTCAAACTCCACCACTCAGAAAAGCTCGCTCAAGAATTAATGACCTTACATCCTGTGATCCGTTTACGAGACGCAAGGCACTTTGATCGCCCTTTCAACGGAAATTCACTCAACCACAATGCTCACCTGCCGACTAATGTTCACGCTAATAACGGTCACGCTAACAATGCAAACGGAAATGGGAACAACAACCCAAATAACGGACATGGGAACGGACATAATCACACGACCAATGGTCATAGCTCGAATGGAAATGGCAGCAATGGCAACGGCAACGGCAATGGCCGTCAGGCAAGAATAGAAAAGCGCATCGACAACACCTGCCGCCGTCTTATGGCGATACCCGGACATGTTAATAAAGGTGAAATGCGCAGTAGTCTTGAGTCAATGCAAAGCTTAATAGAACACTACTTCTCGTTTAAGAGTGTCTCACGTAAGAATCCGAGAAAACCACGTGACGGGCTACTGTACTCCGCTGGCGCGAACGACAAGAGCATTCATCAATTGGTCGAGGAGACCAAGAATAAGCAAACTCGACTGTTATTCATGGGGTTACTTAACGCATATCTACAGGCTAAAGGGCCGACTGACTTAAGACGATGCGCTCGCCCTCTTTTGATCCTTGAAGATCCAGAAGGTCGACTGCACCCAACGCACCTAGCAAGGGCTTGGAGCCTAATGCAGAAGTTACCCATGCAAAAAATCCTTACCACCAACAGTGGCGATCTACTTGCTGCCGTACCACTTCAATCGATTCGTCGTTTGGTGCGTCAGTCCGATAAAACCATCGCTAACCAACTCAACATGAACCACTTTAGCAAAGATGAGCTTCGTCGAATTGGTTTTCATATTCGTTTCCATCGTTCAGGTGCTCTGTATGCTCGCTGTTGGTTATTGGTAGAAGGTGAGACTGAAGTTTGGTTGTTTAACGAGCTAGCCAACCAATGTGGGTATAACCTTGCTGCGGAAGGCGTTCAGATTATTGAGTTCGCTCAATCAGGACTAAAGGCATTAATCAAAGTCGCGCAAGAGTTTGGCATCGATTGGCATGTCGTCACCGATGGTGATGCAGCAGGCAAAAAATATGCGGCAACAGTGCTATCTAAACTTGGGAACGATCAAGAGCGACATCGCCTCACAGAACTGCCTGATAGGGACATCGAGCACTACTTGTATATGAATGGGTTTGAGAACTTTTTCAGAGACATGGTTAAGATTCCTTACGATCACCCTATCCCAGCGAAAAAAGTCGTGGCTAAAGTTCTTAAGAAACACGCAAAACCAGATCTGGCTTTAGCGATCGTGTCTCATTGTGAGAATCAAGGACAAGACTGTATTCCCTTGTTATTAAGGTGGACGCTAAAACGTGTCATCACCATGGCAAACGGCAACACCTAAGCGCTTTAATTAATTGATAGATGCTATTGGTTCTTCTGCAGATGAATTTTTTGACTGATTGGCTTAACCAAGAACCAAAAAAGGCACACCAAGTGGTGTGCCTGTATAAATCGATATACAAATTAATTGGGGGTTATCTTGCAAGAGTTTACAGTCACTAAACTACGGCTTAACGTATTAATTAGGCCTTAGCTTGCTTAGTGTGTTGTTCAACCACTTCCGAAGATTGAGTCGATTTCTCGTGAAGCCATAGCCCCGTTGCTTTCATCAAGTATCCAAATACACCACCAAGCAGTAAAGATGGTACTACAAGTTGCCAATCGCCACCTGCAGCAAACGTCGCACAACAACCAATGAAGGTTCCTGGGATATAACCTAGCCACGCTTGTTTCGCTTGGATACACATAAAGAAAGCCACAATAGCGGTAATCATATAGCCTAAAATCTCTAACCCTGCGAAGGTTGAGCTTTCGATAATCACCATTGCCCAGAATACGCCTGTCATGTTGGTCAGTAAGCTACCGGCTAGTCCTTTAACGCCGCCTGTTGGCGAAGCAAAATAACTGGTGCAACCTAAGAAACCTGCCCATGACAATAAGCCGAAAAAGATAGCAATCCATCCCCATAGACCTGACAAAATACCTGTTGTTAATGAAATCGCGACTAATGTACTCATACTATTTCTAAAGCCTAATTACGTAATTCATCGCAACCGGATTTAGCCTCACTTAAAATCAAGTAAGCATATTATGGGAAGAACGCCTTCTTTTAGCCGATCATGATCACATTAATAATGTATGCGAACATGCATTTATCACCAGATGGAGACCGGAATCGCTTATTCAACATAAATGGTTATTAGTCTTTTATCAATTTATCGCTACAGAACCGACGGTTTGCCTTTCATCATGCGTTTACCTTCTCGCTTAATACACTCAGCAAGTGGGTTCTCAGACATATCAGCACGCCAGATAAACGAAAGCGTACGTTCCATTTCAAGCTCAGGGACATTTAACGTGACCAGTTGGCCAGACTCAACAAACTGTTCGACATCGAGATAAGGTAAACACGTTAAATATGGGCCGTTTGCAACCAAACTTCTTAAAACAGGAACGTGTTCATACTCTCGCCAAACATCAAGATCACCAATTAAATGATGAATAGAGCTATCAAAAACTTTGCGAGTACCCGAACCATGTTCACGTAATACCCATTTTGCTTGTTCTAATTGCGCCAAGCTTACTCGTTCACGCTTGGCAAACGGGTGATGAGCCGATGCAACCACCGTTAAATGGTCAGTACACCACACTTCTTGGTGAACTCGGTTGTCATCACAACGACCTTCGATAACACCCAAGTCATATTGATAATCTAATACGCCATCAATAACCGCATCGGTACTTTGTACGCCGAGCGAGATTCGCATCTCAGGAAAGTCGTTATCAATAATACTGATGAGGTCAGGAACAAGGTGTTCCGCTGGTGTTTGGCTTGCACCGAGTTTGAGCTCTCCACTTAGTAAGTGCTGCTCATAAAAACCCATCTCAATTTGCTGCGCATCTTGCAGTAAACGCTTCGCTTTAGGCCTTAGCCACATACCCCAATGAGTAAGGGCCATTTGCTTGCCCTGCCTTTCAAACAAAGGCCTGCCGAGCATTTTTTCCAACTGTGCAAGAGACATACTTGTCGCCGATTGAGTCAACGCCAATCTGTCTGCTGCTTGACTTACACTCCCGGAATCTGCCACTGCATCAAATACCGCGAGTTGCTTTAATGAATAACGCAAAATTCATCCTTAATTCTTTTAATAACTTGTGTCCTGTTGCTCGTTTTTTCTTAAGCCGATGAGCAATCAATTTCATTCTACGCGTAACCCAATCTATATCAATAAATTTGATGTGGTTTCTAAAAATTATCAATTTTACCTCTACCCCTCTACCCCCTAATCTGGAATGGCAGGACACAACGAGCCCTGCAAAAAATCACTGATTAACCATTACGGATTAACCAAGTCGTTAACACTAGGAATTACACATGACGGATTGTTCAAGGGGGGGATATGGCAACCAGCACTTCTGAAAATCAGCAACTGTTCTCGCCAACAGAAATGATGGCGGAAGCCGAGAAGTTTGCATTAAGCAAAGCAAATAAAACCAGCAGCATGACATTGAGTTTGGCAATCATGGCTGGCGCATTCATCGGGCTTGCTTTTTTATTCTACATCACGGTGACCACGGGTAGCGCTGATGCTGGATGGGGATTGAGTCGTTTAGCCGGCGGTCTTGCATTCAGTATGGGGTTAATCCTGATTGTGATTTGCGGTGGCGAGCTGTTTACCAGTTCAGTGTTATCAAGCATTTCATGGGCTAACAAGCAGATAACCTTCACCAAGATGTTGTCTATCTGGGGCAAGGTCTACGTCGGTAACTTTATCGGTGCCATGTTCCTATTGGCTTTGGTAAGCGCAGCAGGCTTATATCAACTGGATGGCGGTCAATGGGGCTTAAACGCTCTGAACATTGCTCAACACAAGCTACACCACAGCCCTGTTCAAGCTTTTGCTTTGGGTGTGCTTTGTAACTTATTGGTGTGTTTAGCGATTTGGTTAACGTTCAGCTCTGCGAACGCCATGACCAAAGCAATGATGACCGTATTACCCGTTGCAATGTTCGTTAGCTCAGGCTTTGAGCACTGTGTGGCGAATATGTTCATGGTTCCACTAGGCATCACGATTCAAACATTCGCACCAGAGAGTTTTTGGATGCAAATCGGAGCAACGCCTGCTCAGTACGCAGACTTAAACATCATGAAATTTGTCACCGCAAACTTAATACCGGTGACAATCGGCAACATTGTAGGTGGTTCAGTATTGGTCGGCTTAGCTAACTGGAGCATTTACCGTCGCCCGCAGCTGAAAGCAGCAAAAATTACAGCAATTACACAAACAACAGAAATTACGTCAGTTAAGGAAATCACTATGAACACAGCAACGACTATCAAGCAAATCATGAACACTCAACCAATTACACTGAGCGTAGAAATGCCTACATCAGTAGCAATTGATTCCCTTCTAGACGCTCAACTTGTTAGCGCTCCTGTTTGCGATGTTGAAGGTCGTCTAGTGGGTATCTTCTCTGTTCACGACGTAATGGTTGACCTTTGGTGCCAAGATTACATCCCGACAAAAGGTCAGAAAGTCGTAGACCTAATGAGCCGTGACGTAGTCGCTATCTCTGCTAGTGATAAGTTGGTCGATGTTGCTGAATTCCTATGTATCGACAAAGAGCAACTTTACCCTACTACAAGCATGGGCTACGCCACTCGCCTGACTTCTCTTTCTCTAGAAGAGCGTGCAAAAGCGATGAAAGTAAGCCAACCACATATGCTGCCAGTGTTAGAAAATGGCGTAATGGTCGGTGTGTTAACTCGCATTGAAGTGATGCAAGCACTACGTCCAATTTACGGTGACCGACTAAACGTGGTTCCAAAGGCTGAACTAGAAACGGCTTAACTAATCGTAAGTTGAACTATTAGGGGTTAGTAGTTCAATTAGATAACTCAGTCATGGCAACGTTGACTGGCAGAAGTAAATGGTGGCTTAAGACGCAGTAAAAGGTTTGACACAAAACAGACCTAAACGCGTGGCCATTTACCTCAATAAAAAAGGCGCAAAGTGAAAACTTTGCGCCTTTCTCTATTTCTAGCTGTTTTACTACTTTCCCGATGACTAACTAGCCAACTGCTGACCTCTTTAGTATCGACCAAACTTTTGATGTTTCTAAAAAATGTTGATACCTGTCAGCGAATATTGAAGGCTAGATTATTTCTTTACACCTTCAACGTGCAGATCCATGTCTACATAGCTTGAAGCGCCCATTACTGGAATGTTGAAGTCAGCAAGCTCTAGACGAGTTGTACCAACGAAACCAGCACGCTCACCGCCCCATGGGTCTTGACCAGCACCAATAAATTCAGCTTCGATAACGATAGGCTTAGTTACGCCATGAAGTTTAAGGTCACCCATTACTTCAAGTTTGCCGTCACCTTTATCAACCACTTTCGTGCTGTTGAATGTAGCATCAGAAAACTTGCTTGCATCGATGAAATCACCGCTACGGATGTGCTTATCACGTTCTGCGTGGTTTGAGTCAAGACTTGTAGTATCAACCGTTACGTTTATTTTAGACGCTTCAACGTTGCTTTCATCAAATGAGAAATCACCTGAGAACGTGTTAAAACGACCTTGGATAAAGCTGTAACCTAGGTGGCTAACTTTAAAGTTAACTGAAGCATGCGCACCTTTTGTATCAATCACGTAATCAGCGGCGTTCGCAGCGAAAGGCATTGCCATAGCAAATGCTAATCCTGTAGCGATAATTGACTTTTTCATTTTGAAGCTCCTATCATTTTTCGTAGCGTATCGTCTTTGTCGATAACGTGGTGTTTTATCGCCGCTAAGGCGTGCACTGATGCCATAATGATCAGTACCCATGCAGCATAGTAGTGAACCGTACCTGCGAGATCAGATTGGTTTGCAAACAGTTCACCCATACTTGGTACAGTGAACCAATTGAAAACCTCGATCCCGCGGCCATCTGATGTCGAAATCAAATAACCTGAAACAAATAAAACTGCTAAGTTGATGTACATAAAGCCGTGAGCGATCTTCGCTGCTGCAACTTCATAGCTTTTACCTTCCACCTTAGGTGACGCGGTAACTAGTTTCCAAAGCAAGCGGAGAACAGTAACTGTAGCCAAAAGAATGCCTACCGAACGGTGGTAGTCTGGTGCTGTTTTGTACCACTCGCTGTAGTATGAAAGATCAACCATCCATAGGCCTACACCAAATAAGCCAAATATTGCGAGTGCTGAAATCCAATGCATTGCTCTTGCTAAGGGATTGTAATTTTTAACGTTGTTGTCCATGCATCTGTTCCGAATGTTAACGAGTCGTGTAATTTTGAAAAGCGTACCCTACACTAAGTTTGTGTAACATATTATTTACCAAGCTTTACATTAGTTACATCATTTCAAATTAAACAAGTTATTCAAAATTTTTGAACAAGTTGCTTTATTGACAAATTTCTTTGTCGAACAATCGTTTACTGGGTCTATATTTCAACGATTTGTTCAATTTCATAGAGCTCATCTGAGATATCCAACATTTTTCGTTCCATGACTTTCTGAGCATCTTCTATCCCCTTGTTGTAATACACCGCACCAAACTTTTTGCTAATGAAGTCGACCAAGAATTCTGTGTCGAACTGACCGAGTTCTACATCAAGTTCATCTTGAAGGTACTTTTGAAGGGCATGGGTAAGCTCAGATTTTTGCTTCGAATCTAATTGAATGGTCATGAATGTTTCCAAATAAAGAGTAAGTAGATCAATTGTGATTAGCTGACTAAGATTAAGCTAGCCACCAGTAACTTTGCTAACTAAGCATAATCCTTCTAACTAATTAGAATTCCTAATAATTTAGAATACAGACAATTGAAGTGCCAGTGCTATCCATAAAATCGCTCGGCAATAGCTAATTTTGATAGAGGGATCAAGAACTCGCACTTTGGCGATAGGTAACGGAACCTCAATTACCGTACTATTGCCCATCAATAAGATAGTAACTGTGTATAAGGGACTTCATTGTTATTAGATCTAGTGATTAAAAGCGTCAATCAATTTCAAGATGATTGCCTAAAGCTATGTGAACGCCACTACCCTACGGTACACAATCAAGGAATCAGTGAGCATCACATCGGCAAAGCCTTTGCCCGACGAATGGAACACACCTTTGTTAGCTTTAACCATGCAAGCAACATCAGCCCACTCGAAATACTCTCTTCTGGTGAAAACCCTCGACACTTCCGAATCTCTTCTGAAATCGGTACCGTTTGGATGATCAGCCATCATATGGTGAGTGCAGGAAAAACCTGTCGTAAAAAGTTGATGCTAGACATTCATAACTGGCAGCAAGAGTATGGATTTGCCATTCAGCCAAATGACGTTTTGATCATTGTCTCCGACCATTGGATAAGCCGAAGTAAAAACAGTAGTGAGTTGTTACATTGGTGGATGGGAGAACTCCCAGACGAGATAACGGAATACAGCCAGCAAGGCATCACTCTAAGAGAGAGTGATTCTCAATTCGCTTCCGATTTAAATAACAATTTCAGAATCAGCCCTTGCTTTATTAAATTCAGCCACCCACTCAAACGGTCAGGAAATCAACAATTGGTTCGTAAATACCTGCAACTTTATGCGGTACTTCAATGGCAGTGATAATACGGGTCAACTTTTTCATTCAATATTGAAAGTAAATTGTTAGACCTTCATCCCAATATTTTATAAAAGACAACTCATTCCTTGTTCATTAATTATTCGAACCTTCTGTTTTAATTATTAATAGTTGTTGTACTTGCCGTCTCGATTTTGAGAGATAGATACCATTTCTATGTAACTCGCTTAGTCTCTCTGTTTTGTAACTTTGACATTCCCCCACAATCTAAGCCTTTAACCCTACTTTTCTCTGGTGTATCAGCATTCTAGCCTTATATTGGCTGGGGTTAATATGAGAGACGTTACTTAGCCATTAAATTCACTGCAACTATCAAATATAGTGAATGATAAGTAAATTTAATGGCTAATGTCATTTATCATGCTGATTTTTCGTTAATTATATTTATTTAAATATTGACCCTACAAATGAATTTTTATTAATTGACAATTTACTTACACCTGTCAATATTGTGACAGCCATGACGTATATTTTCGTCATTAAATAAACACCTTTATTAGCGACTATGATTTTATCAGACAGAAGTGAATTTATTAGCTGTATATCTGTGGATGCCGATATGCAGTTTATTGCGAAATATCAAGACTTAACACTTAGAAGTGTCTATCAACCTATATTTGACAGTTCAATGACTCAGATAGGCGTTGAGGCTTTGGTTCGTATTTCGAATAGCAAAGGGGATGTTGTTCGTCCTGATCACTTCTTCCATTCCGACGATACCTTGTGCACTGACAAGATCAATGTAGAAAGGCTGAGTCGCGCTATCCATATCCGTAACTTCGCGCAATCGAATATTCGTCATTTACACCTCTTCCTAAACGTTCTTCCAAACGTTGGTGAGCTGTTTGCCGCAGAAAAAGTCAGTGACAGCCTGTTGGCTAAACGCCTGCATGAACTTAACCTTTCATGCGAACAAATCGTCATGGAGCTGGTAGAACTAAATGCAGAAAGTGAAGAACGCTTGAAAGATGCTGCTCACTCTCTCGCAGAGAACGGCTTTCAAATTGCTGTTGATGATTTTGGAACACAAGCGTCAACAGAACAGCGCGTTCGTCATATTAATCCTCATATCATCAAGATAGATCGCTCTGTCATGTTGGATTTTGAACAAGGCGACACAAGCGAGATGGAATTGGTTCTTAGCCTTGCTAATCAAATTGGTGCTAAGACCGTAATCGAAGGTATCGAAACCGAACAACAGCTCGCAGCAATGCAAAGCTTAGGCTTCGATATGTATCAAGGCTATCACTTAGCCATGCCAAAGCCGATTGAGTTAGATCTCCGCCTCGCAATCTAGAACTGCCCCCTATTCTCTATTCCCTATTCTCTATTCTCTATTCTACAGGAAGCCGCTTTACCATTGGTTAGCGGCTTTTTAATACCTATCTCTTTCTTAACGCAACGTTCGCTGACGCTATAGTCCCTTAGTCGCCAAATCACACCCATAAAAAAGCCCAGTCAAAATTCACTGGGCTGGCTTAAAAGAATCTGTTTTATATCATTCCCTAATAACCCGCAGTGGACGGTTTGATTCTATATAGAATAGCGAACATCACTGGTACTACTATTAGCGTTAGTACGGTAGCAAAGCCTAAGCCTGCCATGATGGTAATCGCCATCGAGCCGAAAAATGCATCGAATACCAAAGGAATCATACCCAAGATAGTTGTCAATGCTGCCATAGATACCGGTCGTACACGACTAATCGCGCTGTCGACAACCGCTAGGTATGGGTCTTTACCTGTTGAGAGTTCGGTGTTGATCTGGTCAAGCAGGACGATTCCGTTTTTCAAAATCATGCCGCTTAGGCTCAGTAGGCCAAGGAACGCCGTGAAGCTGAATGGCATATTGGTACCTAACAGACCAATCGAAACACCAATGATAGAAAGTGGTACCGTAAACCAAATCACAAGTGGCTTACGAAGCGAATTAAACAAAAGCATGGTGATGATAAACATCAACAAGTAACCCATTGGTAGTGAACCAAATAGAGATTCTTGTGCATCTTTCGAACTTTCGTACTCACCACCCCAGCTAATGTTGTAACCTGCTGGTAGCTCTAATGCTTCTACCTTTGGTTTAACACGAGCAAACAAGCTAGCCGGCGTTTCATCACCCAATACATCATGATCAGCCAGTACGGTTAGCGTACGTTTTCTATCACGACGTTGAATCAGTGGTTCAGACCATTGAAGCTCTACACCATCAATCACTTGTTCAACTGGAATGTAGGTTTGTAACGATGGGCTCCAAATCTTCACATTGTTCAGTGATTCAAAATCAAAACGCTCTGCTTCAGGTAAACGCGCAACAATAGGCAACATATGAGTACCATCACGCAGTAGACCGATGTTGTAACCGCCAAACGCCATCTGTAACGTCTCGGACAGATCCGTCTTTGAAATACCAAGACGACGAGCCTTTGATTCGTTAAACAGTGGCACTAACTCTTTGGTACGTTCACGCCAGTCGTGACGAACATTTCGAGAGCCAGGGTCCGCTAACAAGATGTCTTCCACTTCAACCGCAATACTGCGCAAGATTTGTGGGTCGGCACCACTAATACGAGCCTCGATTTTTGAAGCTGGTGACGGGCCAAACTCAATCAATTTGAATTGGAACGTAGGTTGTTCAAATTTGTTGGCTAAGTCCTTGTCTAACTCTTCTAGGACTTCGAACATGGTGTCACGGTCAGTGGTTCTTACTTGTAACTGACTGTACGCTTCGTAGCTTTTCTCTGGTTGGTATGTCAGCGCGAAACGTTGCATGCCCTGCCCAACCGTTGTGGTTACAAACTCTACGTCGTCTTGTTGACGAATGTAGCTTTCGACTTTTTCTGTCTGCTTGATCGTTTCACGAACATCAGTACCTTCCGGCATCCACATGTCTACATAGAACATTGGCGTGTTTGATGGCGGGAAGAACTGCTGTTTCACCATACCAAAGCCGACAACGGAAACCGCTAATAGCGCAACCATGCTGACAACAGTAAGCCATCTAAATCGAAGCGCTACTTTCAGGCACGCACCAAATACAACGAACAAGATGCCTTTGTAAGGGTCTACGTTTTCATCAACCTTGTCTTCTTCTTTAAGCAACATCTCAGCCAGGAAAGGCGTTAATGTTAGCGCCGTTACCCAGCTCAAGAATAGCGAGAAACACAGAACCCAGAACAATGAACCCATGAACTCGCCCGTTGCATCTTTTGATAATCCGATAGGTGCAAAGGCTGTGATAGCAATAATGGTTGCACCCAATAGTGGCCATTGTGTTTGTGTCACGATGTCTTTCGCTGCTTCAAGCTTGGTTTTGCCTTTCTTCAAGCCAACTAAAATACCTTCAACGACAACAATCGCGTTATCCACCAGCATACCCAGTGCGATGATCAAAGCACCCAGCGAGATACGGTGCAGTTCAACATCGTTGTAGTCCATAAGAATGAACGTACCGAATACAGTCAGCAACAGAACCAAACCAATGATCAAACCACTGCGCAAGCCCATCGCGAACAGAAGTACGATGATAACAATTGCGACCGCTTCCACTAGGCTGATCAAGAAATCAGCAACAGACTTGTCCACTTCTTGTGCTTGGTTGTAGAAGTAATTCAACTCAACACCGGCTGGCTTAATGCTTTCTAAACGATCCAGTTCGGCATCTAACGCGCTACCAATTTCGACGACGTTTACGCCTGAAGAGAACGCAATACCTAGGTTAATAGCTGGCTTGCCGTTGTAAGTTAAGACATTGCCCGGTTTTTCTTGGATTCCGCGAGTGACCTCAGCAACATCTTTCAAACGAATCAGATTGCCAGTGTCACGACCATGAATGATTAGGTTTTCTAGCTCTTCAACTGTGCTCAGCGTACCGTTAGGTTTGATCGTTAGGCTTTGACCATTGAGCATTACCTCACCTGCCGATACCACACTGTTTTGTTGTGCTAACAGTGACGTTACCATCGACATGTCTAGGTTTAACGCCGCTAAACGCTCAAGTGACATCTCAACGAACAATTGCTCTTGTTGGTCTCCTGCAATGCTTACTTTGCCTACGCCTTCAACCAGTTCGATTTCACGTGTGAGGTAATCAGCATACTGTTTGAGCTCGACGTAATCGTATCCATCACCCGTCAGCATAATCATCACGCCAAACACATCACCGAAATCATCAATGATCTGAACTGAGTTGACGCCACTAGGAAGCGTGGGCTGTAGATCGTTGATCTTGCGACGCATTTCATCCCATATTTGTGGTAGCTCGTCTGGACCGTAGTCCATCTTCATGCTCACCATAATTTGAGACATACCATTCGACGACGTTGAGGTAATCTTGTCGATATAAGGCAGCTGTCTTATCTCTTTTTCAAGCGGGTAAGTCAGCTCTTCTTCAACTTCCATTGACGTAGCGCCAGGGTAAGTTGAAATAATCATTGCATCTTTAATGGTAAAAGCTGGGTCTTCCAAACGGGATAGATTACCAAAAGACGTAACACCACCAATGGCCAATATGACGAGAAACAGCCAGCTGATTACTTTGTTCTTTATTGAATATTCTGCGATGTTCATTCTGCTTTTCCTGACAATTTAATTCCGTCACGGAGTTTTCTTAGATTCGAGTTTACGAGTCGATCACCTTGCTCAACACCATGAGCGATTAATGCGCCTTGGCCACTGATCTTGTCGACTTCTACTTCGCTTTTGAATGCTAGTCCGTCTTCCATTTTCCACACATAAAACTGATTCGCTTCAGAACCCGCTTCTAAAGTTGTCATTGGTAATTGGTAGCCTTGAACATCGCTCAAGCCGGCTTTCGCCATATCCACGTTCACCGTAACGCTGGTACCCGGCAGGATTTCGTTTTTAGGTTGCTGCATCTGCATCCAAAATTCGTAAGTACGCGATTGCGGGTGCAATTCACTAGTGTGCTCCAAATACGTCAATGGATATTGCCCTGTATGACCGCCAAAGGTCGCCTCAGGACGATAGCTATTTGAACGCATGTCTGGACTGATCGATGCCAAGATCGAATCTGACACTTGAATTAGCACATACACCTTATCGTTCTGGTACACGCTTAATAGTGTTTCACCCGGTGTCGTGTTTTCGAAACGTTGCTTGTCCACGGTAGAAACGGTCCCGGAAAATGGCGCTAAAAGCTCTGTGTAACTTAGCTTGCGCTCTGCAGCCGCCAAATTCGCTGATGCCAGCTTATAGTTAGCCGTTAGTTGGTCTAGCTCTGACTGCGACAACATCTTGCTACCAAACATCTCCGTACCACGGGCTAACTGCTTGCTCGCCAGTTTGAATTGAGAGTTAGCGTCAGTAAGATCTTGGAGATACGTTGCGTTGTCTAAGGTCGCAAGTAACTGCCCTTTTTCGACGTTGTCACCGGCTTCTACCAAGACTTGTTGGATTTCGCCTGCGAGCTTAAATGCCAAGGGGGTCAATTCAGCGGGCATTACCTGACCGTTAAAACTTCTGAATTGATCAGTCAGCGGCGCGCCAACTTCAAAGGTAGAAACTAGCAGAGGGGGTTGCTCACGATGTACGGCTTCACTGTTACAGGCTTGAAGCAACATAGCCGACGCGACAACAATTGATAATTTGGAAAGGTTCATTAAATACCGCCCTCACGTAACCAAGCTTTTACTTGCTGTCCATCGGATAACACATCCACACCCGCTTCAACGATAAGGTCGCCAGACGACAATCCGTCAATAACCTTGCCTTGCTCATCAAGAAGGACTTGTACTTTAGAAATCAATTGAGAGTCAGGGTTATAGCGCCATAGCTCACCATGGTCAGCTTCTTTGGTTAACCAAGCTGAATCAACAATGCCAATACCGTAGTCAGATTTATGCTTCTGAACTTCAACTTGCGCTGTCATTCCAGAAAGTAAATTGATGCCTTTCGGCTTTTCGATGGATACAACCGCTTGGTAGCTGTTGGTGTCTTCATCTGGTTGTGTAGAGATTTCTTTAAAGCGAGTCGGGATACGAATACCACGGTGGCTATCCATCACAACCCACATGTTTGAGCTCGTTAGGTCTTGAATAGAACGATCTTCAAGCTTTGATACTGGAATAGAGAACGTCACGTCCATTTCACTGTGATTCAAAATATTCAGTACAGGCTGCTTTTCTGCGATCAATTGATATTGTTTTCCAAACACCATCGATACCACGCCATCGAATGGAGCAACTAAGGTGGTGTAGCCAAGGTTTGTTTTTGCTTGGTCCAACTCAACGTCAGCGGCAGTAAAAGTGTTCACGGCTTGGTCGTAGTAATCGGTACTGACTAACTTTTTCGCGTACAACTCAGAAGCTTGTTTATATTGGCTATTCGCAAGATCAAATTTGGCTTGTGCTGCATCAACCGCAATACGGTAATCCGTCGCATCTAATACGGCGAGCACCTGACCTTTCTTCACTTCTTGTCCCATACGAACATCGAAGGTTTCAATGTCGCCTCCTACTTGGAAGGAAAGCGCAGCACGGTCGGTTGCATCCACTTTTGCGATAAAGCTATCAAGCTCGATATCCGTCTGCAAAGGAATCTCAAACAGCTTTACAGGCTTAACAACTTGAACCGTTTCTTCTGACTGAACCTTATTACATCCGGTCAAAGAGCCTGCGAGCAATAGTGCTGCAATCACAGCTCCCATGCGCTTGCTCGATGTGGCATTGATAGACAAATTGGACTGCATGATGTCTCTCCATTTAATTATTATGATTTATTACACAGGTGGGCAGTATATTCAAAAATCCATAATCCACAAGCTTTACTTTCCACCTGTGCAGTATTTTTTATTTGAGTAAAAACAGTGTAGAATGTGGTAATCAGGTAAATGTGTGAAATGAAGATGACTGAAAAGAAACAAGGCAGAAGAAGCGCAAAAGACGCTGAAGAGACGAGATTTTTGATCATGGGTGTTGCCGCGGATATGTTCTGTGAGCATGGTTATGATAGCGTTTCGCTTCGTAACATCAGTGAAAAAGCAGGCGTATCGCATAGCCTTATTCGCCACCACTTTGGCAGCAAAGAAAAAATTTGGCATGCGATAAGTGATTGTTTACACGCTTATTTTCAGTCTTATATTGCTAAGATAGTGGAAGAGTTACCAAAAGGCGTCGCACCAAACATTACTATCTATTTATTTAGTATGCGCCTCTTTAGCAACATGATTCACTCACGAAAACCGATGCAACTTATCACTGACTCTGTTCGTCAAAAAGACAACTTGGTCGATTATTTTATCGACAATGTTGGCGATGTCGAAAAAGAAATCAACATGTTAGCTGAACAATATAACGATGCGAATCCAAAGAACTTGATCAACATTTATGAGATTAAATGGCAAATGATCATGTATGCGCACGGAGCGGTATGCCTAACTCCCTTCATGGAAAGCACATGGAACGAAGGCGATATGGTCACCTCGCCCGAAGATGCCCTACTTAAGCATTGGCAACTATTCAACTCACAAATGGTAAGTAAGTTTAGAATCGAAGACCAATGGGTGCTAAACCCAATTAGCCTAGATGAGCTAATTTATGAAGTGCCCTGTGTATGGAAGTGCAATCAAGAACATCATTAATCCAGTGTTTTTATTTTCCTTGGTCATAAATTGATTTACTTGAAACAAAAATGCGCCGTTACAGAACCAACTGTAACGGCGCATTTTTATATCTATAGATCTTTAAACTGGAGCTTTATCCAGCTTGTTAGCGACGTGCTTTACCGCGGTTTTGGTGAATCTTAAGCTTCGCTTTCATCTTACGTTTTTCTGATGAACGACTTTTACTTCGACCACCGCGATCAGGGGCTACATCTTTTTCTAGGCTTGGTTCAAAGCCCTCTAACCACTCTTGAGGTAAGCGAGTATCAAGTAAGCGTTCAATGTCACCCAATAGGTACGCTTCATCCTGACTCATCAAAGAAATCGCTAAACCGGTATTACCTGCACGGCCAGTACGTCCGATGCGGTGAACGTAATCTTCAGCTTTAAATGGCATGTCATAGTTCACAACTTGTTCTAGCTGCTGGATATCAATACCACGAGCTGCCACATCGGTTGCAATCAACGCTCTCACCTTGCCTGATTTGAAATCGTCCAGTGCTTTTTGGCGCGCACCTTGGCTCTTATCACCATTGATTGATGCCGCTTTGATGCCGTCTAACTTAAGCTCTTTAACTAGAGCATCAGTGCCCTGCTTAGTTTTCGTGAACACCAACACTTGTTGCCAGTTTTTTGAGCCAATCAAATAGGCCAACAGTTCACTTTTACGCGATTTATCAACCGGATAAACCATCTGGGTAACGGTGTCAGCGGTGCTGTTTTTTGGCGTAACTTGAATTTCGCTTGGTGACTGCATCATTCGATGTGCAAGCGCTTTAATTTTATTGTCGAACGTCGCAGAGAAGAACAGCGTCTGACGTACGTCGTTCATGCGAGAAAGAATGCGTTTGATGTCAGGCATGAAGCCCATATCTAGCATGCGGTCGGCTTCATCTAATACCAACACTTCCGTTTGGCTCAACATTATGTTCTTGGTGAACATATGGTCAATAAGACGACCAGGTGTCGCTACAAGAATGTCGGCGCCTCCACGTAAGTTATCGGTTTGAACCTTCATGCTAACGCCGCCGTAAGCCACCACAACTTTAATATCGGTGCCTTTCGCATAACTCGTTACGTTATCAAACACCTGTTGTGCCAATTCACGCGTTGGCACTAACACAAGTGCACGAACGAGCTTAGGGTTCGGAATAACATTGTCTTTAGTCTCGATTAATCTTTGAATAATCGGCAAACCAAACGCCGCGGTTTTACCGGTACCCGTTTGCGCACCAGCCAGTACATCTTTGCCTTCCAGTACCAATGGAATAGCTTGTTCTTGAACACTAGTCGGAGCCGTAAAGTTTAGCTCTGATAGCGTTGTAAGAAGTTGCTCAGACAATCCTAGTTGGTTAAAAGATCGGGTAGATTCAGACATAGTATGATGCTCAAAGATTAAATAGGCGCGGATTGTAGCAAACCTGCATTACGCTGTTTACCTTTCCTTTTGATTTTTCTTCATTTGAAGTGCATTAAACTGCTTCGCTTCTTCTAAAACGTTGGGATACAGCTCATTAAAGTGACACTGCAACGTATCATAGTGACGTTCGAGGTCGTCGTAACAATTTTTGAGCATGCCTAACTTGGGCCTTCTCAACGCCATACGTTGCAATACCACCTCTATGGAAGACATGTCTTGATAGCTTTCCAGCCAACGTTGTTCAGCCATCTTCTGATGAATCGTAATGAAGTTCTCAGGCCAGTCAGGCTCTTGATGTTCAAAGATCTGTTGATGACTATCGAAACAAAAATGCTCTAACGTCTGCTGCGAGAACTGAGTCCAATGATTGGCTAAGCAGTGATCCCAAAATACATCCAGTGCAATAGGTGCAAAGCGACGCGTTTGGTCTAAAAAAAGCGATTTTGCCGATCGGGATACATCGTGGCGGTCTGTGTAACTATCCACGAATCGATGAAGTCTTATTCCGTCTGAAAGCGAGGTTGAATAGTGTTTATTAGGGTCGCCTTTAACGAAGTCACCTAACAGATTACCAGCTAAGTTACTTTTACAGTGTTGAGCGATGTGGAGGTGTGCAAGAAAGTTCATTGAACCTCATTAAAGTATCGAGAACTAAGTAACATGGTAAACGTACTCGTTTATCTTCGCGAACTTTAATGAGGATAGTTTTGTTATGACGTGTGAGCGAATGAGATTTGCTCAGTTTAAGAATTGTCTAATTTGAGAACGTTGAACTACAGAAACCTTTAGTTCAGGTAAAACCTAGTTCGAAGACTTAAAAAGTTCTTCTGCTAATTGTTTAACCGCCTGCTCGTAGTCAGATAAATCAATGCCAATTTCCATGGCATCTAACAACTCAAGACTTTCGTCATTAAAAGATTGGTCACTCATAGTGCCCCCTCTATTCCTTGATGCGGACATGATGTCCGATTAACTAGTGCACCATCTTGGACTTATATTATGTCACTTTGATGAACGCACTCTACTCTACCCATTCCATATTTATAGCTTGAAGCTACTCGCGATCATTAGCGCTTGTTTACGCTAAAGGGGTATACGCGAACGACATATGTACTGTCACCTTACACCAAGTACAACAAATTACTCTACAAATTTTGAAGCAGATCATGGTCAAACGTTTGCTTCGGGCATTTGAGTGCTTCCAACCCACCAGTCGTAAATTATAATTTACAGTGGATATTTTTAATTACATTAGACATTGCATTTGGAATTAAACTCAATCAGAATACTTTAAAATCGAGATATTCTTTGGGTTTATGCGCTTAAGCTAGAAGAATTACAATGAAAACACACCCTAACGTAAAGAATTATATACAATGAATAAATCAAAGGTTTTTGGTAGTACTTTGATCATTGCAGGCACCACTATTGGTGCTGGCATGCTCGCTCTTCCACTTGCTTCTGCAGGTATTGGCTTTTCAACCTCACTTTTTCTAATGCTTGGCTTATGGGCTCTAATGGCCTTTACTGCATTGTTAATGGTAGAACTACATCAATTCGCTGATTCTGACGCAACCCTACATACGCTAGCTGACAAAATTTTAGGGACAAAAGGTAAGTGGATCGCTAGCTTTGCAGTTATGTTCCTTTTCTACGCTCTGTGTGCAGCTTATATCGCAGGTGGTGGTGCGCAGTTTAATCAGCGTATCTCGGATATTTCAGGCTTTGAGCTTAATGGCCAAATTACAACCCTTCTATTCACACTGTTAGTTGCTGGCGTTGTGACGATTGGTACGCACAGTGTTGATAAAGTTAACCGCGTTTTATTCGGACTTAAACTGATTGCGATGGTACTGGTACTCAGCTTCCTAGCACCAAACATCACCTCTCAATACCTAATGAGCATGCCTTTACAGCAAGGGCTGATTGTTGCTGCAATTCCAGTTGTGTTTACCTCTTTTGGCTTCCACGGCAGCATCCCTTCAATTGTTCGATACCTAGATGGTGACGTTCGATCTCTACGTAAGGTCATGATTGTTGGTTCTGCACTGCCTTTGGTCATCTATGTTTTCTGGCAGAGTGTGACTCTAGGTGTGATCAGCCAAGAGCAGCTTTTGTCGGATACAAGCTTAGGCGCACTATTAGTCTCATTGTCACAAACCGTTCATCAATCAAACCTTAGCGTGATCGTTGGCGCATTCGCAGACCTTGCACTGCTGACTTCTTTTATTGGTGTGAGCTTGGGGTTATTTGAATTCATGGGGGATTCACTGAGCAAGAAACTAGGCAGTGCAAAACGCGTTAAAACGGCCGCTATCACTTTCTTACCGCCATTAGGTTTTGCCTTGTTCTACCCACAGGGTTTCATTACAGCTCTGGGCTACGCAGCCATAGCACTTTCAGTGCTCGCAATTTTGCTGCCGACAGTGATGGTATACAAGATTCGTTACACGGATTTCTCTGTAGAACCTCAAGGCACAGAAGCGACTTACCAAGTGCTCGGTGGAAGTAAAGCGTTGTTTTTAGTTGGCAGCGTAGGCGTTTTTATCATTGCGATTCAAATCCTTATTTCAGTAGGGTTATTGCCTTCTCTAGGCTAATAAACCCATAGAGAACAAAAATACTTGATAGATATCTCATAAACGATATGTTGGTATCATTAATTTTCACAATTAGTCGATTGGCATCACATTTTTATTGAGGTCGGTTATTTAGAGTCCACGGTAAAGGATTTACCGTGGAGTTTTTATGAAAGAAGTACAATTTCGAACGATAGATAAACTGTTTATTAAAATGTCTATCAACGACAAGTTTTGGGTCATTTTCTTGATCTTTTTTGCCGCAGTGGCAAGCCTCGCTGGCCTCAACTACGTCAACAATATGGAACAAATTGACGCAAGTGCAAAACAGCAGGTTGAATATCAATTGCAAGGCATCTTATCAGCGTCAGATTCCCCTGCTTCCGTGCGTTCAGTTAGCCAACAAACACGTCCTCAAGAAACAACCATATTGAAGAGTGGTGCAGTTACAGCAACAGCCATTGCACAAGATGGTAACTACTACTCTCTTACCGTTTCAAATATCGATACACAGAATCAAAAGCAGCAAGCACTGTACTCTTTATTACTCAGTTTTTTATGGTGTGTGCCTTTTGGTCTTTTCTGTTACTGGGTGGCGACTTTTCTAGGCGGTGCATTGTGGGTGCTTTACTCAACTACTCAAAAAATTGGTGATGGCGACTTAACATCACGCCTTGGTTTCCACCCAGGACGAGATGAGTTTGGTACGATTGGTTGTGCACTTGACCGTTCAATGGACACGCTTAGTGAGCTAGTCAACAATGTAAACCACAGTGCAGCGACACTAAGCGAAACATCGGCTTCTTTCGAAGCAGAGATGAAGCGCAGTGAAACACAAATTATGAGCCAGAATGCGTCTCTAGACTCTGTTGCTACTGCCATGGATCAGATGACGGCTTCAGCCAATGAAGTCTCTAACATTTCAGCACGTTCAACTGAACAAACTGAACAAGACGCGCAGCAAATCAACGACAGCCATACGAAAGTTCAACAAGCCATCTCAGAGATCACCACACTCTCTTCTTTGATTGAGCAAACCTCATCTTCAGTTACCAGCTTGAATGTGAACACGAGCCAAATTAATGAAGTGATCACGACGATCAACGCTATTTCAGAGCAAACTAACTTGCTTGCTTTGAATGCCGCGATTGAAGCCGCTCGTGCGGGCGAACAAGGCCGTGGTTTCGCAGTTGTTGCGGATGAAGTAAGAACACTGGCAAGTCGCACTCAGTCGGCTACGGTTGAAATCCAAGCGATGATTGAACGCTTACAGCAAGAAAGCCAAAATATCGCTAAGATCACCGAGCAAACGGTCGACCAAGCGCAAACAAGCAGCCAACTGATTTCAAACATTGGGGACGATGTAAACTCGATTGCTGACTCAGCTCAAGCGCTAATGGATATGAGTATTCAGATTGCAACCTCAGCGGACGAGCAAAGCAACGTAGCGAACACCATCGCAGCTGAACTTAACGATATTCGCAGTCAATCCGATGTGATTAAAGAAGTGGCTCAAAACTCTTCAAATGGCGTGTCGACACTGACAGACGCATCAGTTTCTTTGTCTAAAACTTTGGCAAGATACCGCACTTAGGTTTGAGTGATGACTTAGGCTGACCAAGTTAAATTCAGCGAAACTAAAAAGGACTCATCATGAGTCCTTTTTTATCGACGTTCGTTAATAGCAGCGTCCGTTAATAGCAACTTTCACTAATAACAACTTCCCTTAATAACTACAGGAAACACATGGTCTTTAACGATGAGATTATCATTACCATGAAGCAAGTCGCAAAGGCGAGATTATCAAGTGTCAAAACTGTCTAATATTCGAGCTTAGGGGTAATCTAATTAAACGGGTCTTTTTTCGCTTACCCTCTTGCTGCAGGTGACACATAATGAATAAAACAGAAACACCAAACACCGACGACATTACATGCCCTTTATGCCAACACGACGAATATCTACTCTCAGAAAGTGGAGAAAAGTTTACTTGTGCCTCTTGCGGTTTTCATACTAAACAATTTAGTAAGGTAGTCAGCCTTCAGCTAGGCTCTACCCCACCAAAGCTGCAGGGTTCGGTATTCCACCACTTGAGCAGTGTTTGCCATTAATCCAAACCGAAATCTCTTCCAAACTGTAGATATCCTGAGCCGCTACCTCTGATGAGTCGGCTTCGGGATCTACGACTGATTCATTGATACTTGGGCGCAATCGGAATGATTGAATACCCGCACGAACACCCGCTTCAATTCCTTTTAAAGTATCGTCCACATAGATACACTCATTGGGTAAAAAGCCCATATTCATGGCTGTATACATAATCAGGTCAGGTTCTGGCTTCCAGCTGTTGGCATCAAAAGCTGAAAACACTTTACCTTTAAAGTCATCAAGCATTCCTGTCATGGCCAATGAAGATTCAACCCGAGACTTAGGCGCGTTAGAAGCGATACAAAATTCGATGTCCTGTCGCTTTAGAAATTCAATGAGCTCGATAGCACCATCCATCGGCTTTAAATGATGTTGGAACAAGGCTTCTAATTCAATACGATATAACGGCTCAAGCGTATCAATCGAGATAGATAGCCCTAAACGTTCCTGTGTATCCATTAAGATGTCGGCCAGCTTTCCACCTTGAAAGTGCGCATAGCAGTCATTAACGTTTAGCTCCGCCCCAAAGCCGGTGAACACATTCACCAAGGCTTGGCAACAAAGCTTTTCGCTATCGATGAGTGTTCCATCACAATCGAAAATTACACATTTAGTCTGTTCTAACCGCATAGCTCTCTCACTCGCATTGAATTCAAGTTTTATCCTATAGTGTTCTTTCAATGCGTGGGATGATTAAGATAACAGTTTACGGACGCAGGCTTATTTCTCTTCGCGAAATATGGGCTTGATCACCTTATGGCTCGACATAAGCAACAGCTTTCATCAAATTAACCCAGAATCTGCCAAACCAAATACTGCAAGGTTTACATAAACGACTTAATTTCAGTGGAAAATATAAATTGCCACGTCCTAGTCGGATTATGGCGAATTGATAAAGAAACCAAGACTTATAGACTATTCAGATAGAGCGAGAGTTAGCTAACAACCGACTCTTCTAATACCTTAACTTCAATCGAAGGTACAGACGCATATTCTACAGTTCCAGTATCGGGATACGAATCTCGGATGGCGACAAACTCGGGCAAGTGTTTCAGTAGCAGTTTGGTTAGTTTAGGGTCAAATTGATAGCCACACTCTCTATCGAACAAATCGACGACCATCTCTAATGGCCATGGCTCTTTGTAGCAGCGGGCACTAAGCAATGCGTCAAATACATCGGCTACCGCAGTAATGCGAGCAAACAAATGAATTTGTTCACCTACCTTACCATTAGGGTATCCAGTGCCATCCCAACGCTCATGATGTTCGTTAGCAATGATTGCTGCGAGGTTGGTAATATCACCCGCTCCGCTCTTCAGTAAATTGTAGCCCGCAGTGGTGTGAAGTTTCATTACATCCCACTCTTGGTCTGTCAATTTACCTGGTTTATCCAAGATAGATTCCGGAACCGAAATCTTACCTACATCATGCATCGGGCTTATGATCTCAATCATCTCGACCTCGCGATGGCTCAAGCCACGATACTTGGCAAGCAATGCGGATAACTTGGCTACACGCTTAACGTGATTACCCGTCTCGCCAGAGCGAGTTTCAATGGCTTCACCCAACACATGAATCATGTCCTTTTGAACATTCAAAGTTTGTTTCTGTAGAGCAAGGATTCGCTTGTTCTTTTTTGCCAACTCTTTCTTTTGGCGCAGGGTAATAAATTGCATCACGATAATCACGCTCAGCCCTGTAATGACCATGATTAAGCCCAACAACAATTGAAAGTTCTTTTGTAAAAAGGAGGAAGGCTCGTTAACAATCACAGATCCTGTCGGCAGTACGTTATCACCAATACCAAACTTTTTAAGCGCCGGATAATTGAAAACAAAACGCTTGTTGTCACCGGGAACTAAAGGTGTAGAAAAATTAAGAGGCACATACTTATCCAATGCACTAACGGCCTCTTCGCCCATACTTCGCGAGTGGTTTACATAACCTCCGAGTACATCACCGACTATATTAAACTGCCATAACGCAAACACTGGTGCGGCGCTCGATGCAGATAAGGTTTCCGCGACCTCTTGATAGGTATGATATACACCTTGATCTAACTCAGTATTGTAGTGGCTCAGTAAGACCGCATCGTCAACAGAGACCCCTTTCAAGAACTCACTTGTTTGCTTGAGCGACAAATCGCGTATTTCTACCAAATTAATCGATGGAAAGTCTGCCATAATATGGCTTATATCTTTACGGATTAGCTCAGAAGTGACACTGTAATCATTGATGAAATAGAGGTTCTTTAGATTAGGTCTTAGTTTAGAGATCAGCTTAATATTAACGTCTATCTGATCGTTTTCATAAAGCACAGTCGCTCTATCAGACACCGCATACATATCGGTGCTTATGTCATTGATACCCGCCGCAACAATAGGTGTCGCACGGTCAATCAACGCACTCAGTGATTCAAGGAAATTAGCCGCGTTATCGTCAGTCGCAATAACACCATCAAATTTATAACCTGCGTATTTGGCTTGTAAGTAATCGGTGAGAGAGTGGTAGTACTCAGAGCTATGGACGCGCTTTGTATCCAAATACTCGATTGAGAGTTTAACTTCGGTTTGAGATTGGCTGAACGCACTGTCTATCCCTTTCTGAAAGTCAGCAGTCCATTGGTAAGAAGGTTCGTATGAGTGTAAAACTAGGATGCGTTTGATATCCCAGTCGGTAGCAAAACTGACTGTAGAAAAAGCGCTAACACACAATACAGCGATTGATATCAATAGCTTGTACATACAAAACCCTTTATAAAAGATGGGGTATTGTACTTAGATTAACGCTTTCTCAAAGAATCTTTAGTTCTCGACCCACACTTTATCGTGAGAAGCATGATCTTGTGCCCAAAAATCATGTAACTGCTTGGCAAAGCCGTTGATATCTTGACCGTTTTCAATAATCACGTCGGAGATCAACAGAGAGTCTTCCACTTCTGTGACAATAGCACTCGCCACAACATCACCATTTTGAGTTCCAATGTATAAAACATGCTCATTAGATAACATAATCTGACTCAAGAACTCAAGCATATGTGCCCTTTCGGTTTCATCGTGATAAACACTGGCTTGGTTAAGTGAAAAAAGTACCGTCAGTTTATGGAAATCGACTTTATGCAGTTCATCAATTTGGGAAGGAATTTGATCTTGAGCGAGGAGTTGGTAATTCTTGGATGGGAGTCTGCTTTTATAAAGTTCTCGACCTAGCAAGCTCTCCTTTGCGGGATAAGCAATGTCGAGTTGGCTAAACAGCCATTGGTTTTTCTTATGTGCGCTTTCAGGTATTTCGTTATTCATTCTTTTAGTACCTAAGATTAGTAACCCCAAATATCGCAGTTATTTGGGAGACATATGGTCGGCGTAGGAGCCGAGCTACATGCAGAAAGGATACAGAGCATGACTAACGCCAACAAGTACTTTAAATGCTTCATATTTTTCATTCTCTCATAACATCCTTTAAGAACTCGGTGAAAAGCTCTACACTCGTATTCAAGCTTTCAATATCCTTATAGTAAACAGAACTATATAAATAAAAAGGACTTCTTATGAAAAAAGCCTTAATAGCAGCAGGTATCATCACAATGTTGGCAGGCTGTTCGGACAACGAGGTTGGCGACGTCTCTTTGGGATTCTTCACAATGAAGGATATCAAAATGTCATCTTTAGATGATGATAAGATCGAAGGTGTGACTTGTCACATTGCATCAATCGAAGCAAATCTTAGCCTTTCTGATCCAAGCGATAGCTCTATCTCTTGTCGTCAAACGGGCGAAATCACTCCAGAAATGATTGCTAAAATAGACAAAAGTAAATCAGGTGAAGTGGTATTCAAGCAGTCGAAAAGTATCTTTTTTAAAACGATGAAGGTTCGTCGTATCTACGATGCTGAGAATCAATCGCTGCTTTACTTGTCTTACACAACCAAAGAAACAGAAGGCAGTTTCAAACATAGCCTTTCAACCGTTCCGCTATGGGGTACAAAGGCTTACGTAGATCCGGCAACACTCGTTCCAGTCGAATAGTCTCACACGAATGGTCTGAAGCAAGAGTAAGCTGAATCACCTGTACAGACATTGCGCAGGTGATTCAAAATGTAATAAAAATGAAAGAAACAGAAACAAAATGTGATATCATGCGGCAAAATTTTTTCACTGTATTTGTCATATGAAATTTCCTGGACAGCGTAAATCTAAGCACTACTTTCCAACTCACGCCCGTGATCCGTTGGTCAACCAAATTCAACAAACACCTAAGCTTCACCGCGCAACAATTGTCGGTGTGGGTCAAACTATTGTTGATATCGAGGCCCGTGTTGACAACGCGTTCCTAGAAAAATACGAGCTGAGTAAAGGTCACTCACTAGTATTGGAAGAAAGTAAAGCAGATGCGCTGTATGAAGAATTAGTTCAACGCGGTTTGATCACGCATCAATACCCTGGCGATACTATCGGCAATACATTGCACAACTATTCCGTACTTGCAGACAGTAAATCTGTCCTGCTTGGCGTAATGTCTAAGAAGATTGAAGTTGGCTCATTTGGTTACCGCTACCTTTGCCGCACTTCTTCTCGTATGAACTTAAACCACCTACAAACCGTTGATGGTCCAATTGGTCGTTGTTACACGCTCATTACCGAAGATGGCGAACGTACGTTTGCGATCAACGAAGGACACATGAACCAACTACTCCCTGAAAGTATTCCTGAACAGATTTTTGAAAAAGCGTCTGCATTGGTTGTGTCTTCATACTTAATGCGCGGTAAGCCTGAAGATCCGATGCCAAAAGCGGTACAAAAAGCGATTGAATACGCGAAAGCGCACAATGTGCCAGTTGTACTGACGCTTGGTACGAAGTACGTGATCGAAGGTAACGCTGAATGGTGGCAAGAATACCTGAAAGAGAACGTAACCATCGTCGCAATGAACGAAGATGAAGGTGAAGCCTTAACCGGTGAAAAAGATCCTTTGCTAGCGGCGAACAAAGCGCTTGAGTGGGTTGACCTAGTTCTCTGCACTGCAGGCCCTGTCGGCTTATACATGGCAGGCTACACTGACGAGCCAGCGAAACGCGAAACCACACTACCGTTGTTACCGGGTAATATTCCTGAATTTAACAAATACGAATTCAGCCGTGCGATGCGTAAGCAAGACTGTAAAGACCCAGTAAAAGTGTACTCTCACATCGGCCCTTACTTAGGTGGCCCACTTGAGATTAAAAACACAAACGGTGCTGGTGATGGCGCGCTTTCGGCACTTCTACATGACATGGCAGCGAACAGTTACCATCACGTGAACGTACCGAATTCAGAGAAACACGAGCACGCGTGCTTAACTTACTCGTCACTGTCTCAAATTTGTAAGTACGCAAACCGCGTAAGCTACGAAGTATTGACTCAGCACTCTCCTCGCCTTTCTCGTGCACTACCAGAACGCGAAGATAGCTTAGAAGAAACATACTGGGATCGATAATCAACCATGCCAGGTTGTTAACTCATCAAAGTTGATGACCAGCTAGATTTTCCATTCCTGAAGGGCTGCTATATGCAGCCCTTTTTGTATTCAGCACCAATATAACTGCAGCTGAAGGTAGTCACATCGAATATTTTGCTCGTTTAACATTTGATCTCGCGCAATGACTCTTTAGATCTGTTATCTTCCAGCACATAATTCGTGTGGTTTGCCTTTACTTGGCAAATTTATACAGTACTATCGCCACGCAAACGTTTACGTACAACCTTTCGGTTCTGATATAAGGATCAAATATGCTGTCTGATATTAATATTTGTCGCTCTACTCCCCTTAAAAACATCAGTGAAGTTGCCAAACAAGCTGGCCTGCAACACAACGAACATCAGCCATTAGGGCAATACAAATCTAAAGTGTCTCTGACATCACTTGAACGCCTCGCCAACCAACAAGATGGTAAATTGGTCGTGGTGACCGCTATCACACCAACGCCTCTTGGCGAAGGCAAAACCGTCACTACTATTGGATTAGCACAAGGCCTCGCAAAGATTAACCAATCTGCGATGGCCTGCATTCGCCAGCCTTCAATGGGCCCAGTTTTTGGTGTTAAAGGTGGCGCAGCCGGTGGTGGTTACTCTCAAGTCGCCCCTATGGAACAATTAAACTTGCACCTCACCGGTGATATTCATGCTGTGACAGCCGCTCATAACCTCGCCTCTGCAGCCATTGATGCACGCTTGTATCATGAGCAGCGTGAAGGATTAGAAGCCTTTGAAACACGCTCTGGCTTAAAATCATTAGACATCGACCCAAGCAGAATCGTGTGGCGCCGTGTACTCGACCATAATGACCGTGCATTGCGCATGATCACAGTAGGCAAAAACGAAGCAGACAAAACAATTAATGGCCTTGAACGCGAAGATGGTTTTGATATCTCAGCCGCTTCAGAGCTGATGGCTATTCTCGCGCTGGCCGATGATCTACAAGACCTACGCAAGCGGATCGGCCATGTCGTACTCGCATATAACAATCAAGGTTCGCCATTAACCGCAGAAGACTTTAACGTCGCGGGCGCTATGACAGTAACGATGAAGGACTCTATTGAACCAACATTGATGCAAACCCTTGAAGGTGTGCCAACGTTGATTCACGCAGGACCTTTCGCAAACATTGCACATGGTAACTCTTCAATTATTGCCGATAAGATTGCTCTAAAACTCAGTGATTTTGTTGTGACTGAAGGCGGCTTCGGCTCTGACATGGGGTTTGAGAAGGCGTGTAACATCAAGGTTAAAGCGTCGAACAAGAAGCCCGATTGCGCCGTAGTTGTCGCAACATTACGCGGATTAAAAGCCAACTCTGGTTTATACGATTTGAGACCGGGTACTCCATTGCCTGATTCAATCTTTAATGACGATCAAGACGCGCTCACTGCAGGCTTTGAGAACCTTAAATGGCACATCAACAACGTTAAACAATATCAAGTGCCTACTGTCGTTGCGATCAATCGATTCCCACAAGATTCAGCTCAAGAGCTCGATACTTTGAAACAAATGATCACCGACTTTGACCCAAGTGTCAGCGTTGAAGTAAGTGAAGCCTTTGGTCAGGGTGGTGAAGGTGCAGTTCAGTTGGCTCACGCCGTGGTAAAAGCATGCCAAACAGAGAGTAAATTTAAGCCTTTGTACTACTCTAAGCAAAGCTTAGAAGAGAAACTGATGGCAGTCGCTGAAGTCGGATACGGCGCAGCAAGTATTTCGCTATCACCACTGGCAAGAAAACAACTAACTGAGTTCAACCAACACGGCTATGGCGATCTATCGGTTTGTTTGGCAAAAACGCCATTATCGATTTCAACAGAAGCTCAAATAAAGGGTGCACCCACTCAGTTTGACGTACCCGTTAGAGAGTTGAAACTGTGTGCTGGTGCCGGCTTCATCTACGCTTTGTGCGGCAACGTAATGACCATGCCAGGCTTACCTGACAAACCGGCTTTCATGTCATTAGATATTGATAGTAATGGAAATATTATCGGCCTAAGCTAGCTGCTCATAGCTAGATAAACGGCAATTAATCGCGATTAATTGGGCTCAAGTTTCAGATCGGCGTTCTATATTGAGCAATCATTTTTTAACGAAGTGATTGCTCAACAATCAAGCTTAATTGCAAAAAGTTGCACTAAAACCATAATTATATGCAAAGCTTGTTTTAAGTTCTGGGTCAAGATCACATTAAAAACCCCATAAAATATATAGTATTGCGCTGATTCTTTGAGGACAGTGATGAATACGAGTATAAAAAAACTAGTCAGCCAATTTCTATGTACCATTTTTGCCCTAGGACTAGTCCCTGCCCTCTATATTAACTCTGAATTTGATCGGATAGACGCTCAGCACACGCTAAATATTAAGCAATCAAGTCAAAACCAAATTGAATACAGCTTCCACGAACTGGCCGTTATTGTTGAGCAAATATCTAATTCTGTTCCTTCCATCGCAGACTCTCAAACGTTGCTTCGCGCAATTGAAGAACCATCAATTGTTCATAAACAAGCTCTGCAAGATTTGTGGGTGATGTTAGCTCGCGGACAACAATACTATTCTCAACTTCGCTACCTCGACCTAGAAGGTAACGAGGTTTACCGTATCAATTACAACAACAATAAAGCGACAATAGTTCCTGAGAATAAACTGCAGAACAAATCAGCTCGTAGCTACTTTAAAGATCTCCACCGACTGAAGATTGGAGACGTAAGCTCCAACGGTATCGATTTAGAGATTGAAAATGGTGAGGTTGTCCATCCTTTGATGCCAGCCCTAAGGATAATGACACCAGTCGCATCAGAAGATCGTATTATTGGTTACTTTATCGCTAACCTGAATATGCTCGAGGTCTACGACCGCCTTCTTTATCAAATCGGTACGTCATCCGCCGTCCCTGTTATTCTTAACAGGACCGGACATGTCATCATGGGCCCGGATATCGAAGAATCGTTTGGGCATCTTATTGAATCTCGTTCAGATAAAACCTACGCGAAGCTTTACCCTGAACTTTGGAAAGCCATTCAAGAAAATACCTCTTCTAGCTACTTTGATGGTAAAAACTGGTATTTCCACTCAGATATCAGCCCTAAAATAAAGCAATTTGAAGGACCAATTTATTTGGTTCTTCATGTTGAAAACCAACGGTTCAGCAGCCAGTACCTACAAGAAAAACAAGCTATATTCGTGCAGGTCATCACCTTATCTTTCCTAATTTCTATGATCTCTGCTGGTTTTGTTTTGTGGAACAGTAACCATAAAAAGAACAGCATCGATAGCCAACTGGCCAAAGCAGCAATGAACGGTATGTCTGCACTGGTCATTACCGACAGAAATAACCGAATCATTAAAGTTAACCAAGAATTTACTCGAGTCAGTGGCTACGAACTGGAAGAAGTAAAAGGTCGCCAACCATCGATGTTTGCCTCTGGGCGCTATAATCAGGAGTTCTACATCAAGATGTGGAGCGTAATCCAGAAGAAAGGCATGTGGGAGGGAGAAGTGATAAATCGTCGCAAAGACGGTTCATTGATTACCGAAATACTACGAATCCAAACCATCAAAGATTCGAAAGATGTGATTCAGTTTTACGTCGCTTCTTTTGTCGATATTAGTAAGCACAAAGAACTCGAGAAAAAGCTCAGAAATCTAAGTGAAAAGGACGCATTAGCCGGTTGCTGGAATCGAAGAAAATTTGACCTTGAACTTCGCGACGAATGTTCTCGTGTTAATCGTTACCCTACTCGCGAGCAATCTTGCTTAGCTATCTTGGATATTGACTACTTCAAACGCATTAACGACAGATTTGGGCACGACTACGGTGATCGAGTCATTCAAACAGTCGCTCAAGTACTTCAGCGTGAATGCCGTGAAACAGATTTTGTTGCTCGCATTGGTGGCGAAGAGTTTGGTGTTATTCTTCCTCACACCACAACGGAAGGAGCTGAATACGTTCTCAACAGGCTGAGAATTGCAGTCAGCCTTGAACTCGATAACGTAGTCACTGTGAGTGGCGGCATTACTAACATCACCAATGATCCAGCACTGAACTACAAGTGCGCTGATTTAGCGTTATACGAAGCTAAAGCAGCAGGTAGAAACAATGTATGCTTATTCCTAGACAAAGAAATGAGTGAAATAGCCTAACAAAAGATAGTACAAGCACTCTTGTTAGGCTCTCGATCAACTTGGGGCCGGGTAAAACTCTAACTTGTTCCCTTCTACCACCAGAATGCAATCCATCTTCGCAGCATGAGCGGCTTGTTTACCTAAGTTCGTATCTTCAAACACAACACACTGCTTTGGCTGTAATCCCATACCAAAACACGCATCTAAGAAGGTATCTGGATTGGGTTTGTGATTCTTAACATCTGTTGCTGTCACTAGGATATCGAGCTTGCTCAAGATATCTGTTTTGTCCAACAACTGTTCGGCACTTTTACGTTGGCTGCCCGTTCCAACCGCAATCTTTTTGCTGCCTAAATGCTCTAACAACAGAGAATGAGTACAAGGGATAATGTCCCCTTTATCTTCAATAGCCGCAAACGACGCCATCTTAAACGTAGAAACCGCTTGTGGGTCGAGCGATAAACCGTACTTACTGTTCACTTCACTGGCGATCTTATAACTCGGCATGCCACCTAAGCTATGCAGCCAAGACGCTTCAAAATGAAAACCGAATTCTTCAGCCGTTTGCTGCCACGCCTTTACATGTGCTGGCATCGTATCGATCAACGTACCATCCATATCAAAGATTAATCCATCATATGCCGTTAAATCTATTTTCATCACTACTACCACTGTTTGAGAAAGTTACTGATACCATAACCAATATTCAGTATCATGGCCCCATATTACCGTTCAAAATGGATGTTTATGTTACAAATATCTAACTCTGTTTCAATTCAAGACTGGGAAATCCAGTTAACTGCGATCAGAGCACAAGGAGCTGGCGGTCAAAACGTCAATAAAGTATCGAGCGCGATACACTTACGTTTTGATATTAATCACTCCACACTACCTGATTTCTATAAAGAAAGACTGTTAGCGCACAAAGATAGCCGCATCACGAAAGATGGCGTAATTATCATTAAAGCGCAGCAGTATAGAACTCAAGAACAAAACCGAGACGATGCTTTGGTGCGTTTGAAAGAACTGATCTTGGAAGCAACAAAAGTTCAAAAAGTAAGACGAGCAACTAAACCGACGCGTGGCTCTCAGAAAAGACGTTTAGAAGGAAAGAAACAAAGAAGCTCCACCAAGCAACTGCGTGGAAGAGTAGAATAATTTTTGATTTCATCAGTGAACACGTCACCCATCAAACAGCCGTTCTAACTCTATTTGCTTGAACAAAAACGATACCCAACGCTATTTATTCGCAGGGCATTTGTTCGAAGTATTGATTCGAAGCCTATTAGTTCGAACGCTAGGCATGCGCAAGCTAGGTATTCCAAAATAACCTAATGGAACAAAACTCTACTGCTGTTTTTTGACCGACAAAATCAGCTTGATTAACAACATGCGCTCTTCGCTGGTCAGTAAACGACTGACCGCCGCTACATCTTTCGCTGTCGCTTGTGATGCGCCAACAACATCCAGTACTACATCCAAATCGGTAACTTTCAACGTCCTAGTGAGCGAACGATACTGAGACATTTTGATATCAGCTTCACCACGCTCGATTCGTTGGTAGGTTTTTAAGCTCATTCCCGCACTTGAGGCTAATTTTTCCTGGGACAAATTGGCGAGCTTCCTGCGATCAATCAGCGCCATGATTATGGGTTCTTGTGACATAAGCTTATCCTCAATAGACAGTTATGACCTAATTTCAGCAAGAAGCAGACCATATTGACTCGCAACGGTTTACATACGCCATTAAAGGCATATTATTCGATTATTAAAAAACGTTACGTTTCATAAACTTTGACACTTAGATCGGTCGTGAGCGTACTGGCTAGTAAACTTGAATATTCAAGTGTTGGGAAATAAGAAAAATTGCAAATTGCGAATAATGAAGGCGTCAAATTGGAAATTGCGAATCGCTATACATTGGCATTTCCTTGCATCAAGCACGCATTAGAATCAGAAAATACCCGCAATCAAATTATCGCGGTACAGCATAGGCTACTCACTTACAAAGAAGTGTTGTTGCACGGGAACATGTTGGAAGATAAGGAATTAAGACAGGCTTTTTCTGCGTTGAACCAAAATGAAAAAGATGTCGCGCAAGCTGGTATCAAAAGCATCAATGATGCAATAAAAGAGATGGATGAGATTCTAGAAAGGTACAGCCGAAAAACGTTTGTAGAACTGACTAACTAAGCAACTAAGCGGGTAAATGACTAAACAGCTAAACCTGCAGACATAAAAAAGTCGACGCTATCGTTAGATACAGCGTCGACTTGTTCAAAACATTGAAGTTCTAACGTAACACGGCTTTTCTAAGACCCGCGAACAACATCAGCATGCCTAGCAAACCAAATGAAACACTACCACCACTGCTACCAGAGCCAGTCGATGTACGTGCATTCACATAAGCTGTTCGCTTAGCATCAGTAGAAACAAACTTAGCGGTTTCAGTACCAGCAATAACACTGTCAATCCAATTTCTATAGTCATAGATTTCTGTGAACACAGAAGTTATGGTGGAGGTGCCACCACATGTGCCTGGACCGAAGCTAGTGATTCCAACCTGCCTATAGTCAACACCATCTCTCCAGTACACTGGACCACCTGAATCACCTTGGCACGTACCATTGAATAGTCCGGTAGATGAGCTGTAGTTGCCGTTAAAGCAGATCTGTTTGTTAGTTAAAGCTGCATCATCAATAAAATCGGCCGTTGCACAAGTCGCGTTATCTACATAATTAAGATCGGATTTTTGTAGCAAGGTAGTACCGTCAAAACCAGAACGTGTATCACCGTGACCCACAGCAGTAAACGTCTCTAAAGAACTACGATAGCCCTCAGAAATTGGTCGTTTAACAATATCATTAATTGAATCGACATTGAGTGCACTTTCAAGTTTTAAAATGGCTACGTCATTACGTAACAAAACATTCAAGCTATTAGAATAATCGCTAGGATAGAACACCTCTGAGACTCGGATTTTTTCAATGCTTCCTTTTGGGAATTGAGAAGTGTCTTGTAGTTGAGGGACTACGACAGTAAATAGCTGAGCGTTTTCATCTCCATAAATACAGTGTGCAGCCGTTAAAATATGCGTTGGATCTAAAATTGTCGCTCCGCAGTATGGGCCCGTCGAATACACGCCATCATAATCTATTCGATCGATGAACAAGCTAGCCATTGAAGGGAATTCCGTTACTGAAGCGTTACTACCATTCACAATATAAGGAGTGACACCAATATCAGGATTGATCTCAGCCGTGTTTTCCGTCGCCAATACACTAGATGTATAAATGAACGGTGCCAATAGCACTAAAACGGCTTTACGAACCGGACTCACTGTATAGTTCACATTCATAGTCAACTCCTTGTAACCACTACGACTTATTTATAAAAATGATGTGTGGCACCATAACACGGCATAACCCTGAGTATAGTAAGTAATTGTAACGATACAGCCACATATCTCATTTTATAAACGAATTTATAAACAACTTACCTCAGCTCATCATCTTAAGTTTTATACGTTGCGAAAAACAAAAAAGCCTACCGTCAAACATCTTAGTATAAAGAGGTAAACAATAGGCTTTGATTTAGCTTAGTGGTTTCTCTTAAAAGAGATTAGCCACGGTAGTAACGCTGAGGTACGAAAGGCATTTTTTCTACTGTCATTGGTAGCTTCTTGCCACGAACGTCAGCGAATACTTCAGTGCCAATTGCTGCTAGGTCTGTACGAACGTACGCCATAGAAACTGGCTTGCCTGCGTTAGGGCCAGCAGTACCACTTGTTACAACGCCAATCTTGTTGTCTTCAGCATCGAACAATTCAGCACCTTCACGTACTGGTGCTTTAGTTTGACCAACTAGACCAACACGCTTACGTTGAACATCTTTCGTTGCGATTTGCTCAAGGATGATATCAGCGCCTGGGAAACCGCCTGCACGCTCACCGTCAGTACGACGAACTTTTTGAATACCCCATAGAAGGCTAGCTTCTACTGGAGTTGTCGTTGTGTCTAGGTCGTGACCGTATAAACATAGACCACACTCAAGACGAAGTGAGTCACGAGCACCAAGGCCAATCCACTCTACTTCTGCTTCTGATGTTAGTTTACGAGCAAGTGCTTCAGCGTGATCGTTCGGTACTGAGATTTCGTAGCCGTCTTCACCGGTATAACCACTGCGGCTCACGATACACTCTACGCCGTCGATATCGACTTTTTGAACATCCATAAACAGCATGTCTGCAACACTTGGTTGGAAACGAGCTAAAACTTCAGACGCTTTAGGGCCTTGAAGTGCTAATAGAGCGCGATCATCAATCACTTCCATTTCTACGTCAGCTGGAAGGTGCGCAGTTAGGTGGTCGATATCTTGTGTTTTACAAGCCGCGTTTACAACAACAAACAGGTGATCGCCTAGGTTTGCAACCATTAGGTCATCCATAATGCCGCCCTGCTCGTTAGTAAAGAACGCATAGCGCTGCTTACCAGAAGGAAGGTCAATAATATCTACAGGAACCAAAGATTCTAAGACAGCTGCTGCGTTTGCGCCATGAAGACGAAGTTGCCCCATGTGAGAAACATCAAAAAGACCGACAGCATCACGAGTGTGTAAGTGCTCTTTCTTTACACCTAGTGGATACTGAACTGGCATATCGTAGCCAGCGAAAGGAACCATTTTTGCACCCTCTTCAACATGAAGTGCATGCAGTGGTGTTGTTAGTAGGTCTTGATTAGCGTGTTCTTGAGTCATTTTCTTCTCCATGAAGCGTTGCAGGCTGTCCAAAGTCGAGCCTGCCGCTTATATCTCTATTTAGAGTCGCCTCTAACGATAAGTCTCATCACTAGTCACCTCAGCGTATTCGCGTTAGTCACCTTGACGTCTTAACCTTAGAAACAGTAGATAGTAAAAAGTGATGTCTTTTATATAGGCTTATATCGTTAGCTTGATAAATCAGGTTAGCTGTACAAAAGCTCTACAAGTCACTTTCTAAGAATTCACTTCAGTAAACTTCAATCAACATGAGTAAACCGTGTTCACTATAATAAACAAGCCTGAGTCAGTTTTACACCCTTAACAATAGTAAAACAGTTCAAAATGTGACATTTAACAATTTAAAAACAATTTTTCGATGCATACAAAAACGCGATATTGATGATTATCACATCAATATCGCGTCTGTTGGCTAACGTTAGAAACAATAGCAAACGGTTGCATTCACTATAAGAAATTCCAACTTTGTTAATTTATTTTGCTGTCACCCACAAAATGAGCGCGTCTTCTGCGCTGGTCGAGATAAGCATGTGACCCATATTGGCATCATAATACATGCTATCACCTTCACTCATTGGCACAGGTTCGTAGAATTCTGAGTAGAACATCACATCACCAGAGATGATCATCAAAAACTCTTCACCGTCGTGACGTACCCAATCGTTATACTCTTCAAAAGTACGCGCTCTCACGCGACTCTTAAAGGGCATCATCTTCTTATTAGACAGCTCTGTTGCAAGCAGTTCATGCTCGTACGTTGGGGTTGGGTGAGGTTTACCTTGACCGGCCTTAGTTAAGTCACGACGCCCTGTTGCGACCTTTTTCCTTGGTGGCTCAAACAGTTGGGGCATATTTATTTGTAAGCCCATCGCTAGCTTTTGCATCGCTTGGAAGGTTGGAGAGATTTGCTCGTTCTCAATTTTGCTGAGCGTAGAGCGAGCTAAACCAGTACGTTGGCTCGCTTCTTCTAACGTAATCCCAAGCTTGCCGCGGATATCTTTAATGCGCTGGCCAAGCCTAAGTGGTTCGATATTCTGGTCTAACGTTTCCTTCGCCAACGTTAAAGATGGGTACTCATCATAAATGTCTTCTGACATAGGTCCCTCATTAAATTCTTGCTTCCTGTCTATTAATTTCATTGTTGCATGAAGCGCTTTGTTGATTAAAGAGCACACAGAGAAATAAAGCGTGCTCCCCGTAGCAAAACAAGAAAAGTTGTTTCCTATTGGAAATTTTTGTTGAAAATTGATTTTATCGGAGCTATGTTATCGACTTGTTAGATGAAGAGATGCTACTTCAGCTTGCAGCAAATGATAGATTTAACATTTGTAAGAGCTGTTTTTTACCCGAACTTTTTGGGAAACAATTCGTGCTGCATTGACCCTACAACGATCGCTTAGACGCTGTAAGAGTATATTTATAACGCAATTCACGTTTATCTATACCTATATAGCGCAAACGATACCGATGCAGAAATCAACGTAAGACCTAATGGACTATAAAAATAATCACCATTAGCTTAATGAAAGGTCTCGACAATGAACGCTTACCAAAACCATAGCTTAGACAGTTTTTTCACTACGAACCTATCTGGTACTGACGACGCAGTATTTGCTGGCATCCAAGCAGAGAACACTCGTCAAAATGAACAAATCGAACTTATTGCTTCTGAGAACATCGTTTCTAAAGCAGTAATGCAAGCTCAAGGCACTTGCCTAACAAACAAATACGCAGAAGGCTACCCAGGCCGCCGTTACTACGGTGGTTGTGAACATGTAGATACAGTTGAAGCGATTGCAATTGAACGTGCGAAGCAACTATTCAAATGCGAATACGTAAACGTACAGCCTCACTCAGGCGCTCAAGCAAACGGTGCAGTTAAACTTGCTCTGCTTCAACCTGGCGACACTATTTTGGGTATGTCTCTTGACGCTGGTGGTCACCTTACACACGGTGCACGCCCTGCAATGTCTGGTAAATGGTTCAATGCCGTTCAATATGGCGTAGACCGCGATACTCTAGAAATCGATTACGAAGCAGTTCGTACTTTAGCTATCGAAAGCCAACCTAAAATGATTATTGCTGGTGGTAGTGCTATCCCACGCGTTATTGATTTCGCTAAGTTCCGTGAAATCGCTGATGAAGTTGGCGCTATCCTAATGGTTGATATGGCACACATCGCGGGTCTTATCGCGACAGGTGCTCACCCTAGCCCACTACCACACGCACACGTTGTTACTACAACAACGCACAAGACACTTCGTGGCCCACGCGGCGGTATGATTCTTACGAACCACGAAGACATCAACAAAAAAATCAACTCTGCAGTGTTCCCTGGCCTTCAAGGCGGCCCACTAATGCACGTTATCGCGGCTAAAGCAGTGGCGTTTGGCGAAGCACTTGGCCCAGAATTTAATACTTATATTGATTCAGTGATCGACAACGCAAAAGTTCTTGCTGAAGTGTTGCAAACTCGCGGTTGTGACATTGTGACTGGCGGAACAGACACGCACCTAATGTTGGTTGACCTTCGTCCTAAGGGCTTGAAAGGTAACGTAACTGAAGAAGCATTAGAGCGTGCAGGGATCACATGTAACAAGAATGGCATACCATTCGACACAGAGAAGCCTATGATTACTTCGGGTATTCGTTTAGGTACGCCAGCTGGAACCAGTCGTGGTTTTGGCACTGAAGAATTCAAACTTATCGGTGAATGGATCGGCGATGTACTTGATGGCTTAGTTGAAAGCCCTGAAGGCAACGCTGAAGTTGAGCAACGTGTTCGCAAGCAAGTTAAAGAGCTTTGCAAACGCTTCCCTCTTTATCGTTAAACCGTTTTTAAGATTTAAATTAAAACCTCATAAATTTTTGGAGAATAAGCAATGGACAATACACTAAAGTTTGCAGACAGCCACGAGTGGGTAAAAGACAACGGTGACGGTACTGTGACTATCGGTATTTCTGAGCACGCTCAAGAGATGCTAGGTGACGTTGTGTTTGTTGACCTGCCTGACACTGGAGACGAAATCGAAGCTGGCGAAAGCTTCTCTCTAGTTGAATCAGTGAAAGCAGCTTCTGATATCTACGCACCAATCTCTGGCGAAATCGTAGAAATCAACGAAGAATTAGAAGATAGCCCAGAGTTAATTAACGAAGAATCTTATGAAGGTGGTTGGATTGTTAAAGTGAAGATGTCTGATGCGTCTGAACTAAACAACCTTAAAGATGCGGAAGAATACCTAAGCTCTATCGAAGAAGACTAATAGGTTCCTCATTACGATAAAGCTGCTCTTTGGAGCAGCTTAATTTTAGGGGCTAGCTCACGGCTCCAAAGAGAAAGTAGAACATATCATGACTGAATTACTTCAAAGCCAATTACTAAAAGACTTGGGTACTCAAAACGAGTTTGTTGCTCGTCATAACGGCCCAAATAAAGCAGACCAGCAGAAAATGCTTGATGCGATCAACGCGACTAGCTTAGACGCACTGATCGACGAAACGGTTCCTGCACAAATCCGTCTTGAAAAACCAATGACACTTGCTGCGCCACTGAGCGAAATGGACATGCTGACCTCTCTTAAAGAGATCGCTAACCTAAACCAAGTGAAACGTACTTTCATTGGCCAAGGCTACTACAACACATTCACTCCAAACGTTATTCTACGTAACGTTTTAGAGAACCCAGGCTGGTACACAGCTTACACACCATACCAACCAGAGATTTCTCAAGGTCGTCTTGAAGCTCTACTCAATTACCAACAAATGGTAATGGATCTAACAGGTATGGAAATCGCGAACGCATCCCTTCTTGATGAAGCGACAGCGGCTGGCGAAGCAATGACACTGTGTAAGCGTGCTGGCAAAAGCAAGAGCAAAGTATTCTTCGTTGCTGACGATGTTCACCCTCAAACACTAGAAGTTGTTAAAACTCGTGCTGAGTACATCGGTTTTGAAGTAATGGTTGGCGCTCTTGAAACACTTCCAGAGCAAGACGTATTTGGTGCGCTTCTTCAATACCCGAGTACAACGGGTGAAGTTCGCGACCTAACAGACATCATTGCGAAAGCTCAAGCTAACAAAACACTGGTAACGGTTGCTACTGACCTACTTGCTTCTGCTCTACTTAAGCCAGCTGGCGAAATGGGCGCAGACGTAGTCATCGGTTCAGCGCAACGTTTCGGCGTTCCTATGGGTTACGGCGGTCCACACGCTGCATTCATGGGTACTCGTGAAAAGCATAAGCGTACAATGCCAGGTCGTGTAATCGGTGTATCAATCGATACTCACGGTAATCAAGCGCTACGTATGGCAATGCAAACTCGTGAGCAACACATCCGCCGCGAGAAAGCGACATCAAACATCTGTACAGCTCAAGCACTTCTAGCAAACATGGCTTCTTTCTACGCGGTTTACCACGGTGCAGAAGGCCTACGTACTATTGCTCGTCGTACACACCACATGACAGCTATCCTAGCGGCTGGCCTGACTAAAGCGGGTTACGAGCTAACGAACAACAGCTTCTTTGATACTATTACGCTGAACACAGAAGACAAGACAGATGCACTCTACGCGAAAGCGCAAGCAGCAGACATCAACCTTCGTCGACTTGATGGTAAAATCGGTATCAGCTTAGATGAAACAACAACGATCGACGACGTGAACGCACTGTTCGCAATCTTCGACGTGAAAGAAGACATTCAAGCACTCTCTTCTGACATTGCATCAAACGAGTTTGCAGCAATTCCAGAAAACTGCCGTCGTGAATCAGAGTTCCTAACTCACCCGGTATTCAATACGCATCACAGCGAAACGCAAATGATGCGTTACCTAAAACAGCTAGAGAACAAAGACTTCTCACTAACGCACGGCATGATCCCTCTGGGAAGCTGTACGATGAAGCTGAACGCTGCTGCTGAGATGATCCCAGTAACATGGCCTGAGTTTGGTTCTATTCACCCATTCGCACCTCTAGAGCAAGCGGCTGGTTACACGGCACTAGCAAAAGATCTTAAAGAGAAGTTATGTGAAATCACTGGTTACGACGATTTCTCACTACAGCCAAACTCTGGTGCATCTGGTGAATACGCAGGTCTAATCGCGATTCAACGTTACCACGCAAGCCGCGGTGAAGCTCACCGTAACGTTTGTCTGATTCCAAGCTCTGCGCACGGTACTAACCCTGCTACAGCATCAATGGTTTCAATGAAGGTAGTGGTTGTTAAGTGTGATGAAGATGGCAACATCGACATGACAGACCTAGCAGCGAAGATCGAGAAGCACAAAGAAAACCTATCAAGCATCATGATCACTTACCCTTCTACGCACGGCGTATACGAAGAGCAAGTGAAAGAAGTGTGTGAACAAGTACACGCAGCGGGCGGTCAGGTTTACCTAGACGGCGCGAACATGAACGCTCAAGTAGGCCTAACGTCTCCGGGCTTCATCGGTTCAGATGTATCTCACTTGAACCTACACAAAACATTCTGTATCCCACACGGTGGTGGCGGTCCGGGTATGGGTCCTATCGGCGTTAAATCGCACCTAGCACCTTTCCTACCAGGTCATATCGAAAACGGTGTACAAGGTTCTGACTACGCGGTATCAGCAGCAGATTTAGGTAGTGCTTCAATCCTACCTATCTCTTGGGCTTACATCGCGATGATGGGCGAACCTGGCCTAACAGACGCAACTAAAGTAGCGATTCTGAACGCGAACTACGTGATGGAGAAACTACGTCCTCACTACCCTGTTCTTTACCGTGGCACTAACGGCCGCGTAGCGCACGAATGTATTATCGATATTCGTCCGCTTAAAGAAGACACAGGCATCAGCGAAGAAGATATTGCTAAGCGTCTAATGGACTTCGGTTTCCACGCGCCTACTATGTCTTTCCCAGTAGCTGGCACATTAATGGTAGAACCAACTGAATCAGAAGATTTAGAAGAGCTAGACCGTTTCTGTGAAGCGATGATCGCAATCCGTCACGAAATGGCAGCAGTGAAAGCCGGTGAATGGCCACTAGACAACAACCCTCTAGTGAACGCACCGCACACACAAGTTGACATTTCAGGCGCAGAATGGGATCGCCCTTACTCTCGCGAACTGGCTTGCTTCCCATCGAAAGCAACGAAGAACTCGAAGTACTGGCCAACAGTTAACCGTGTAGACAACGTATACGGCGACCGTAACCTAATCTGTTCTTGTCCAAGCATCGACAACTACGAAGACTAATTTTTGTAGATTTTAGATAAACAAAAGCGAACCACTTGGTTCGCTTTTTTGACATCCTAGATTTTAATTATTAACTAATCTAACTTTAGCGCTGAATTATACTAATAGGGTTGTATTTTGTTGCTAAACACAAATAAACTAAAAGCTAGCATAGAACGGTTAATCCGTAAGTTCTCGTCGCACATCATTCCTATCATGCAAGACATTTTTTTTATATTTATTTATAACTGCAGTGACAACATCTCCATGCCTCATATGCGATAACACGATTTCACTACTTTGGGTAAACCGCTGGCTAATTTTTATAGTATACGACTTAAATAACCAGTTGAAAAAATTCTGGTAACATACAGCCTGTTCAAAATTACACCACTTAACTCCATATGTACCTTTACTCCACGGAAATATTCCAGAATAACACCACACCCCCGACTCATTGATATAAATCTTTACGCTCCTTATTTTAAATATTTTAAGTATTATTCTAAATATATAAACGACTAAAAAAGCAATAACCACAATAAGTATAGATTCATGGTGGTCACGAGGGAATAGCCTGAAAATCAAAGGAAAGTTATACACTATGATAAAAAGGATAACTAAAGTTAGTACCGGGTCTATATACGCAGTCCACGATTTCCTAAAAACGTTATTCCCCTCTAGAACCAGACTATCCCTCACTGTGTGCACTCCTTTTAATTAAACTGTCATATTAAATATTAATAATTTTTAAAATCGCTTGTAATAATTTCATAGTTTTCGCGCTAAAAGTATTCTCGCATAGGTTTAACCAGTAAATATTCGACACAACTCACTAATGTAGGCCATTAAAAATGAACTACAAATAACTAAACCTAGTGACCAAAGTTGACGTATATTATTCGTTTTCAGCGCAACGACAAGCATATCTAGTCTTAGCGACGACTAATTCGTAGCTGTGCTAAGAAGCAAAACATAACAAAAGGCGAACCAAATGGTTCGCCTTTTGTTATTTGAAATTCAAGGTAAACAAATGCATTGACCTTACCGTAAGGGAAAGGTTTATGGTGGTATGACGGTCACGATGAATTAGGAAATGATTATGGGATGTTGCAATAAAGCTCCGAAAGGTGGAGCCCCTCTTAGTTTACTTCTAAAAGTAACGCTTGGGATTGGGTTATTTGTGTTTCTGTTGGCTCTGTGGCAGTAGGAGGCTGATACGGTACTAGGTTTGAAGCTAAGAAATGATGGTATGTAAAAGATAGATAGCGCCAAATTAGCTATTGGCGCCATAGCCGTTTGTTAGCTTTGTACTCCAAGCTCGTGCATTAGCTTCTTTCGGCACTTTTCAACAGATTCAATCGCTGACGAATAACCTGGAACAGCAGATTCTAAAATTGCTTCGTCAGGATCATTGTTGAGAGCTAGCTCCATACTAGATAGCATCCCTATGGATTGAGATAAGTCTGATAAAGCTCGCTTTGCTGCTGAAGTAAGGTAAAGACCGTGAACCATTTTAACTTTATCTATAGCGACACGATAATAATGAAAATGTCGATTGTCGGCTAAAGTGTCGACATTCCTCCAGACGTAATGTTCATTTGGTGATCGTTCAGCAAGTTGCTTCCAACTGTATAAATGAATTTCTACGAGTAACTCATCAATAGCAGTCAGAGCGTCCAAGCTCTTAGATTGAAATGACTGACGAAGAGCCCCTTTTACATCAAGTTCTGTTTTGACCTTTTCGAGTTCAACGGCATGCTGACGTTTAATGGATTCTACTTGGTCTGTAATCTGCCCGATATCTTCTTTTGTCGCTAAGTTTTTGGCTTTTTCAGACAAATACTTGGGAACGTAGTTTCTGACAAGAAAGCCACCGATGGATATGGATACCACCACAGCAATGTTTAAAATTAATACTAAATCTTCCAATTGACCTCCAAAAAAGCTAACAGTTCTTAGACAGAAAATCCTGCATTTAAATACAGAATATTTCTATCTAGCTCTTTATGCCATCAATTGTACTAGCCTTTGTCTTTCCATAACAATCACTTATACCACAACCTTAGTGATTAGCGTGGCAAATATAGAAATTATCCATCTAGCATGATTCACAATAAATCAATAAGTTACGTGAGTTGGTGTTGTGTTTTGACCATCAGAATCTGCCCCTACCTCAAAGCTAGTGAAACTCTATAAATCCAAAGCTTGACCCTATACGGTAAGGTGTTTATATTGTCGCCCGCCCAACGGGGCACATCCTAAAATGCACACCGGCCATCCTGCCATCATTCGTGTATTTATATTGGTGTTGTGAACTTCCATGCTAACGAAATTTCGTCCTTTTACTCGTGAATCGGGTGCGCTTATGCATCTTTCGATTCCAATCATTTTGACTCAAATAGCTACCCAAGCGATGGGATTTGTCGATACGACAATGGCTGGCCAAGTAAGCCCTGCCGATCTCGCCGCTATTGCACTTGGCACCAGCCTTTGGATCCCAGTGTTACTTCTTCTACGTGGAGTGATTATGGCGTTAACACCCGTTGTCGCTTACCACCGCGGCGCACGTGACTTTCAAAGTATCTCTGTTGAATTCTTCCAGATGGTTTGGTTGGCATTAATTGCTAGCGTATTACTTATCGCTTATTTGGTGAGTGCGAAACCGATCTTAGAATGGATTGGAGTCGCCGCTGAGATCATTCCTATCGGCAGCGATTATGCGTTTGCCCTAGCCTTTGGTGTTCCGGGTATTGCCCTGTTCTACACTTTGAACGGCTTCTGTGAAGGGATGAACAATACCAAAGTACCAATGATCATTTCTGTGGTTGGGTTGTTGGTGAATATTCCGGTCAACTACGTACTTATCTACGGAAAGTTCGGCTTCCCTGAAATGGGCGCTGTAGGTTGTGGTTGGGCAACAAGTTTGGTGTATTGGTTAATGTCGGGAATGCTGTATTCCTACATTAAAGGTCATCACCACTACAAGACCATTATTAGCTTTGCCGATGCAAAACCAAAAGCAAAAGAGATGCTTCACCTTCTAAGGTTAGGTTTACCTATCGGGATGAACATTGCGGTATGTGGCAGTATCTTTGCGGTAATCGCTCTGATGATTGGTCGTATTGGTGCAGAGAACGTGGCAGCGGCGCAAATTGCTCTGAATATATCGAGCCTGACATACGTGATTCCAATGAGTATATCATTTGGCATTACAATTCGTGTTGGGCACGCTTTGGGTGAAAAAGACGAACTTGGCGCGATTGAACGTAGCAAAGTCGGTATCTTGGTTGCAGCTTTAATCTCGCTTCTTTCAGTGGCTATGTTCCTACTGTTCCCTGAATGGATAATCAGGCTTTACACCACCGACCCTGCAATAAGCGCTACGGCAGCGGTGTTGTTAACCTTTACGGCGATGTACCAATTCAGCGATGCATTACAAACATCCGCTAACGGTGCATTACGTGGTTATAAAGATACTAAGATCCCAATGATCTTAGCCATCGCTTCATATTGGGGCTTGGCACTGCCACTCGGCATGGTGCTAGGACTAACAGACCATATTGTTCCAGCAATGGGTGAAGAAGGCTTTTGGATTGGTATCCTAACGGGCTTGAGTGTTTCAGCGACGCTGATGTTAATTCGCTTGCGATACGTGATTAAGAAGCGTGACTTGCCACCAGCAAGTGCTCCATTGGTAAACTAAGACAAATCATTAAGCTAATACAAAAAAGCGCGTTATTGCTACTCGGCAATAACGCGCTTTTTTATTGAATTTCTATAAACCAGATGATGTGCTTGGTTTAACACTCATCGTTCATAACACGAACTGTACACTCACAACCATCTACTGGACATGTGTCTCCACTTGTCCTGCCGCCAAAAGAATCATAGATAACATAACAACCCGAAGGTAAGGCATCGTCGGTAATGTTATTGCTGTTCAGGTCTGCGTCGCTAAAAGGTTGATTGTATCCGACTACCGTATGTCTATTTCCATAATCTGAGATAATACTGTCATCATCTGACAATGTGAGGAAATCGAGCATTTTTAATTTGTCTCCGGACTCCCCTCGGCTTTCAGGGCAAAGTGTTCCCCAATCGACTTCAACGCTACCGATACCAAAATCGATTACGTAGTTGCTCTGATCACCTGGGTTTGTTGCGTCCGGGTTAAGTCCAACAATAATGGCTTTAGAAGTCACCTGCGTGATAATGCCTTCCATAGCACCAGCAACCCCCTCTAGTACCGCTTCTCTTGCTGACTCTTGAATATTGAGGAACCTCGGGGCAGCGGTAACGGCCAATACTCCGAGTATCACGATCACAATGATTAATTCCATTAAAGTAAATCCGTTTTTCTTCATAACACCCACATCAACTGACAACTACAGATACGATTACTGAATGAATTATCAATAACTATACATCGTGATGAGATGCGGAACACCTTATGTGTCGCGTCAGAGTTGTTGTTTAGTCGATTTTTAGACCTTGCGCATGGGAGGATAAAAATTAGCGCCTTGTTGTCGCTGTCTTATTTGATCGCGTTGTTTTGAATGAGCTAAATTGTCACGATATTACACTGCAGGCACATTCTTCATTTCTGTTGCGCTCTATCGGAGTATCTGTGTCGGCATATCGCAAAAAAAATAGCGCTCATGCAAGACATAAGCGCTATTCAATAACTGGAGACTCAACACATCTCTTAAAGAGATATGTTGGGAAGTCTAGATTTTAAATGAACCGACATAACGATCGAGAACTTGTGACAACTCTGCCAGCTGCTGGCTTGATTGCTCTAACTTCTCACTTGCGCTCAAACCGTTTTTGACTGAGCTATTAACCGTATCCATGTTCATATTAATTTCATTCGCTACCGCTGATTGCTGCTCCGTTGCCGTTGCGACTTGCGTATTAATATCAAGAATAGCCAAAACTTGCGTGGAAATTTTTTCCAAAGCTTGGCGAGCCATTTCAGTTTCAGTCGTACCCTCTTCAATTAAGCTCTTACTATTACTCATCGAACTAACAGCGTTCTTAGCTTCGGTTTGAAGTTGGTTGATCATAGTGTCAATTTCATCGGTAGACTGCGCGGTTTTTGTCGCTAGGTTACGAACTTCGTCAGCAACAACCGCAAAGCCTCGGCCAGCCTCACCAGCACGCGCAGCTTCAATTGCAGCATTAAGTGCCAGCAAGTTCGTTTGCTCAGAGATACCTCGAATAACATCAAGAATAGTACCGATCGACTGGGTATTATCAGCAAGGCTAACAATGATGTCAGAAGCACTATTCATTTCGGCTTCAAGGTTCGAAATTGAAGTCGTGGTCTTCTCAATCGTCTTATGACCTTCTTGAGTTTCACTCGCTGCCATGTTTGCCGCACTTGCAGCACCAGCTGCGCTAGATGCAATTTCATTAACCGTGGCAATCATTTCATTCATAGACGTCACGACCAACATGGTTTGTTCGTTCTGTTCTTGCCCTCTTTGCAACGCTTGCTGCGACTGTTCACGAAGCCCAATAGCGGTCTTATTTAATTCGACACCCGTATTCACTGTTTGCGTAATTATCTCGTGCACCTTGCCAACGAACACATTGAAAGCCGATGAGATTTGAGCAACTTCGTCATTCCCTTTGATAGGCAAACGTACTGATAGATCACCATCACCTTCAGAAATATCATGCAATGTATTTTTCAATACCAAGAGAGGTTGCATCAGTTTGCTAAGAAGAAGTGATAGAACAACGAGACAAACCACAAAAATGAAAACCATTGAAGCGAGCTGGTAGCTAATAATGCCATTCGTTGCTTGGCTAACCTCTGTGATAGGGATACCGATATCAAAAGTACCGTACAGCTCACCGTTGACGTAGATAGGTGCCATGATGTCAAACACCCACACTTGTTGAACATCAGCGTACCATTTTGAATACTGTTGTACGCCTTTGGTCGCGCCTTTAACGGTATAGCTATCTTCATAAACTTTATTCAGTTTATTTTTGTCGCTGTGAGCAATAGCACTTACGTTACTATCAATAACAATCGCATAAGTGACATCAGATCGCTGTTTCAGCTCGCCCACCAGCTTTTGTAAATCTTGAACTGGATTGTCCGAATTCTCTAAGATATACCCAGCATTCCCAGCCAAAAATTCAGCTTGAACTTGAGATTTGTTCAATATTATCTCATCAATTTTTTCGCTTGAAATGAAATAAGTTGACGCCATACTCGCAGCGACGGCAATGCCAAACATAATAAAAACGGCAAATAGGATTGTTTTCTTCATTTAGGTTGTCTCGACGCAAGTTTGTTAAAAGTTCTCTAAAGGTTTCAAAAAGCGAAACCAAAGCTCGCACGTTTTATCTCGTGTTAGAGCTCGCCTCTATTCCTTTATCTGTAAAAAGCCCGATAACTTTAGCCGAAGAATACAAAAAACATATATTGATCACGTTTATGCAACACGCAAAATCATTCAATAAAGGTCAATTAACTGGAAATCAAGTAGTTGGAGTTCAGGTTAGAAGAAAAAATATCGATGAACAAATAAGTGCAAGAACACCAATTAAATTAGCGTCGGTCCAGGTCGAAATACCTAATCTAATCGAATCTAATCCAATCACATAGACAGCCCAATAAGAGCCTTCTTTGGTTCGCTGCGATACAAAAACACTCTTCCCATTAATCGACTTCTAACAAAGACGTCACCCATTTTTGTAGCGGATCATCGTTATACCTTGGGTGCCATGCGGCTATCACATCAAAACTCTCGGGGGATTGTTCCATTGGAATAGTCACCAAGTTCAGCCCTTCGATTGCCCTTGATGGTAAGAAAGCAATAGAGTCAGTAGTGTTTAAATACATAGGTACGATAGAGAAACACGGTGCAGATACCACCACGTTACGCTTTAACCCAAACTGACCAAACCATTCATCAATCGACCCTTTGAAGTTTGGACGCGATGGTGAAGCAATAATGGTTGGATAGGTCGCCACCTCCTCTAATGAAGGCGTGATCTGTGCTATTGAAGAATGAGGTGATGCAACACACACATGGTGCTCTTCAAACAGCTTGATTACTTTGTAGCTGCTTGGAATGTAGTCCGGAAACGCGATGGCTAAGTTAACCTTGCCGCTTTCCATTAGCTCGTGCAGGTTGTCGATTTCGAAGTCACGCACAATTAGCTTTAACTCTGGCGCTTGTTCCCTTAGCTTTGCAATTAAGCTTGGTAAGATGATCTGCTGGGCATAATCCGTCGCCGCAATCACAAACGTCCCTTTAGCTTTCTCTGGTACGAAATTTGTTCTAGATAACAACAAATTGAAATCGATCAGTAAACGATCAACACCAACAGATAACTCTTGTGCGAAGGTGGTCGGAACAAAGCCGTTGGTTTTTCTCACAAACAGCCTATCGTCGAACACTTCTCGCAGCTTCTTCAAATGCTCACTAACAGCTTGCTGGGTCAGCCCCAATTGATTCGCAGCTTTAGACGCGTTCTCTTCACGGATTAAAGCTTGGAAAACTCTAAGTTGCTTTATGTCTAATCGGTCTAGTTTGCTCACACGCACTCGCTTCGGTGAAGTTGGATTCCATGTCAGTGTAACACTCAACAAATAAAACCAGTAACACTCACAACTAAGCTTTGTTTCTACTTGTTTGGCTATTTGGTTAAAGTTCTTCCATCGAAACGAAACATATACAGATCGGAGAACAACATGAAAACAATCATTCTAATTGGCGCACGTGGCAAGATGGGTCAAGCAGCATTAATGGGCTTAGGCAATCATAACGTTATCACTGCGGGTCGCTCTGGCGATGTAGACCATATTGTTGACATCACTGACCCACAATCAATTGAGGCGCTTTACAAGAAAGTGGGACACTTTGATGCGGTTGTGAACACCGTCGGCCTTTGCGAATACAATACCTTTGCAGATATGACGGAAGAACAGTGGATGACTACGGTAATGAGCAAAATGATGGGACAAATTAACCTTGTTCGTATCGGCCAAAAGTACATCGCTGACGGTGGTTCATTTACGCTGATTAGTGGCATATTGAACGTTAAACCAATCCCTTTCGCTATTGCAGACGCAACCACCAGCGGCGCAATTGATACATTCGTAAAGTGTGTCGCTTATGAAATGCCAAGAAACACACGTATCAATGTAATCAACCCAACGGTTCTTGCTGAAGCATGGGATGTTTACGGTGAAATGATGCCAGGCTTTGAACCTGTACCGAGCAAATTAGTCGGTAAAGCCTTCGAGCGTTCTGTCGATGGCTTCATTACCGGTGAAGTGATTTTTGTAGATGCTTAGATTTAGCAAATGAACTGTGTTTATAAGCGCTCGCCTTTTATAAGAATAGTTTTTACAAGCACATAGTCCATTCCTCTAGAACAAAAAAGGCGAGCCATTCGGTTCGCCTTCTTGTTTAAAGAGTCGTGCTTAAAAAGCCATGTTTATCGATTTATCGCCAAATATGAGCCAGCAGCAATCATTATTCCACCGGCACTTTGGTTTAATCTTTTATGTGCGCGTGGCGTTTTAAGTAAACTGGCCATTCTGCCCGCGCCCATTGCAATTAGCATTAAACCAGACATCAGAGCAACAGCCGCTAAAACAGAAACCAATATGATATCTTGTGACTGCAAAACCGTCAGGTCAATGAACGTCGGCAAGAATGAAATATAAAAGAGAATCACTTTAGGGTTTGATGCTGAGATCAAAAAGCCTTGTGCGAAACTGGCGCGTTCTGATTTCTGACTTTGTTTGGCTGCGAGTTCCGCTGAGCCTTGCACTTCCGGTAGGCTCTTAAACATCTTGTAGCCTAAGTAAATCAAATAAGCCGCACCAACGTAGCGAATTACCTCAAAAGCAAACGACCAGTTCTCAGCAATCGTCGCGAGACCAAAACAGGCAAGCGCAAGATAGATAAGATCACTGCATATCATCCCTAACGAGAGAGTGATGCACTTTCGCCAACCGTTAACCATGCCACGAGCTAAAATGGCAAACACGCCAGGCCCCGGAGTAATACCAAATATAAACATGGCAATAAAGAATGTAATCGCACCTTCTAATGACATTGGACTGTCCTTATCTATAACCCAACATAATTGATCATGAACGTATCATGGAGCTTCGATTCGGGTAAAGAACGTTTTTGACTAAGCACGTTTAACACAACTCATGTTTTGAATAAGTGTCACGCGTAATTTCCCCGCTAAGCCTAAACCTAAACCTAAACCTAAACCGAAGCCTAAGCCTAAGCCTAAAACTGAAACTAAGCGTTTTTCTTTAAGACACAAAAAAGGCGAACCTAGTGGCTCGCCTTTGAAAAATATTGATTACAAATCAACGTAACAAGATTAGTTCGCTATTGGTGACAACAACTCTGGGTTTACAACTATGTTTCTCACACCATGCGCGTGATCTTCGTTGAAGTCATTGCCTTCACACCAGCTGCCAACCGTCGCAATGTTTACTTTCGCTACTTGTGGTCTCACGCTCCATGTTACTTGGAACGGTGAACCTTGTTCATTGTAGCCAGGGCCAGTTGTAGAGCCTGCGTATTGAATCGCTGAGCCCGTATTTTGTGGAATGTTCGGGGCTTGGTTTAAACCGTTGACTTTAGAGTGTTTCGCTAATGCTTCGAAGTCGAGAGCTTTGTCGTCATTAACTAATACATAGACTTGAGTTTCAACACGCAATTGCGGATTGGTAATCGCATCGTTAAAACAAGCGCCCAGTGTTTCACCCGGTTCAACTTGCGCCGTTGAATACACGTAATGCACCTCAATAGTATCTCCCGAGTGAAGAGAACCATGATCACTTGGACAAACCTTTTGATCGAATGGTTTAAGTTCAACCGCACTTAGCTTACCTGTGTATTTGAAACCACTTTGGAAGCCCTTACCATCACCATTGCCAGCGTATTGAGTAAACTCACCACCTTTATGTTCGGCGTTCTTGTGAAAGTGAATATTACATAAGTTCATTGCTGTTGAATCTGGCGCATCCGAAAACAGGCGGGCGTTAGTTCCCTTTAAAGAGTCTAAATCTCGTGGGGCTTGCGGTCCAAAACCTTTCCCTTGAGTATTTTCAGAAAGGTTCGCTCTTTGTTCGGCGATAACTCCATCTGAAACAGCTTCATGATTCGCGCTAGATGCATTTGCTTGAGCCGATAACATGACCATCGCAACGCTTAAAAACACACTCTTGTTCTTCATATCTCTTCCCTAGAATATTGATAACTTAATCTAAACATCGAACTTCACAACAAACATATTACTATGCTCCAAAGTGAATATAAGACATTGTCTTAGCAAGATTAGATTTCATTGCTTACTTTTGGGTAAGAGTATTAAAAGCCTTGGTGCATATAACAAATCGAACACAGTAAATACGACTAGTCCCTTCCAGAACGAGAAAATTCCTACGTTAGTTGACCGTGTTTCGACTCAATCAGATAGAGCTGTGGATATTGAACAACAAACATAATAGCCAACAGAACGATGAGTTAATTAGGCTGCGATATAAAAAAGGCGAACCACTTAGCTCGCCTTCATCGCTTCATTACAAAGTTTAGCTTGGAGTTCGCCCCCAACTTGCTTATCCATGGCCCGTCGCAAATATCCCGAAGGTCAGAATGTTCAATGTGTCTGTCACACCCTCTAACGATTTAATGACCTTCTTGGTTGGTTCATTATTTTGCAAGAAATAGTTTCCTATACCCTTTTCACTATCGTGCTCATCGGCCGCATGTTTTGCCGTTATTTGAGAGGTTTCGGTTGATGTAAGCTCTGTCTTAGCGTGTGTATTCGAATCTTCATTTGCGTCAGTACCGGAGTTTGTTTCTGTACTAATGTCTAGATTGGTCTCTTCCTCTACACTTTTAGATACAGTGTCTTCGTTACTTAATGTCTTATCATCAAGTTGATTGTTGCTCGTTGTAGAACAAGCCGTCAAAAGAAATAGGCTAACGATGAATGTGATTAAATTTCTCAGCATAGGGATTAGAGTTTGAATTAATAAAACATTGTTCGATTGTAATTTATTTGCCTTTCAACATCCAGCATCTATTGGCTCTAAAGGCAGTTGGTGTGCTATTAACTTTCTATTAAACGGTCTGGTATTTTGCTCTCGCCAACATCTAGTAATTGGATATTTCAATCAGGTTCCCATCAGGGTCTCGAACATAGACAGAAACGATTTTACCCGTTGCACCTGTTCGCGGTACTGGTCCCTCTTCTATCACGACTCCTAGCGCTTGGATATGCTCAATAACATCAATCATGGGCGTATTGGTAATAAAGCAGAGATCGGCACTGCCAGCTTGCACGCACTCAGCCTTTGGCTCGAACTCATTACCTCTTTGATGAAGATTAATCTTTTGATTACCAAACGATAAAGCCAAACGCCCTTCACCGAATTGGATTGACTTCATACCTAACACGTTTTGATAAAAATCCACCGTCACGGATAAGTCTTTAACGGTTAATACCAAATGGTCCAAATGGCTAATTTCCAATTTAATCATCCTTATCTCGTCGTTACTAAATGTTGAATATTCAATGCTGAATAACGCTAAGTTACATACTCTAACGTTGGATTTGCTAACACAAGATAAGCGTACACCTTCACTTCTCACTTTGAACGAATAAAGGGAGCACAGACTGCGCTCCCTTCTCATCGGTTTTAGCTAACTTGAATCACTTTAAGTCGTTTTAACTAGTCACAAGTACCTTCAAATACCCAGTACCAATAATTGTTGAACGGGTCGGCTCCCCAGCTATCCGCAGACGCTGAGAATCTATTGCCATAATATTGAATTGCTGTGCCTGCGGGGTAATAGTAATTTGGGTTCCACTCTTGAAGGTTATCGCACAAACCTTGTGGTTCTGGCTTAGGTTCTGGTTGTGGCTCAGGTTGAGGAGCTTCTAGGTCAGCACTCACAGCAACATACGCATCCATCGAACCTTGAGCCCCAGAAGCCATCACGTAAATGTCAGCGCCCGTTACACCATTGAGACCACAATATTCTCGGTTACCTCGATTAGTTGACGCACAATCGTAGTCACTCAGCGTGGCTGGTCGACCGATTGCAACGTACATGTCTACTTCACCGTACCCATTATAAGTCTGCACCCATACCTCATCGGCTGGTGTGTTTTTGAGAACGAACTGTTGCTGATCCTCGCCGTCACTCAAGATAGGCGTTGGCATATTGATCTCTAGGTCCACAACGTCTGAAGTTGGTGATGGTAATGGTGGATTAGGCTGACCAGAACCACAGTGTTCTACATCAATGCCTACTTCGTTAAAAGCAATCCTTACCGCAGAGGTTTCATAACCAAGATCTTGGGCCGCTTTGCAGACACCGTCAGCACCTTGTTGGAAATCCGAGTTAGGTGTCCAATAAAGTTGGTTAGCGGTCGCGTAGGCCTCAAAAGCTTTCTTAATTCCCCAGTTATTGCTTGTTGATAAATGGTAAAACGCTTTATTGAAAATGCCAGAACTATGGTGAACATCAATGCCGTTGTAGTACTGGTTGACGTGGTCAATAGACACACCATCTTGGCTTGGTTGAATGAAGTAACGCATTGCATCACTATGTTTCATCACATGTTCGCCCATCTTCCAATTGAAGCTACCGTGCACATATTCACTTAATGCTGCTGCTGCCACATCAGAAAAGGATTCATTCATTCCTCCCGACATTCCACGATATTCTAAGCCTGAGTTTTGTTCGGTAAAGCCGTGGCTGACTTCATGGGCGATCACATCCCATGTTGCTAGCGGATACATCGATTGGTTACCATCGCCGAATGTCATTTGACGACCGTCCCAAAATGCGTTCCCATAATTTGAACCATAGTGAACACGCATCGTGAGCTTTTGTTTAATCGGACGTGTATTTAGCCAATCTTGGTACATGTCGAATACACGTTGGCCAAAATAGTGAGCGTCATTCATCGGCGCATACGCACCATTCACTGCGCGATAATTGTTAACGTTCACGCCATTATTATCGCTACAGCTAAACTGATGTATCTGCCCAGAGCTTTGCTGATTGTTCATGTTCAGAGTAACGACGTTCTCGCTGTCCATTTGGCAATACGGGTTAACCTGAAAACCGCCATACTGTGTGTTTGAGCCAAAATAATAACGCCCACTTTTTTCGTTACCGCCAGGACCTTCAGCCTCAAGAAAAGCGATGCCTTCCCACTGTTCCAATAGCTCACCAGATTTAGCATCCACAAGCGTAATCGGCCTTGAAGGAGCCATCCCTTTAGTCTGTAAGAAATCAATTTTATAGATGAGCCGAGCAGACTGCTGATCATCAAGCCAAATAACAAGCTCAGTGTGAGGGTCACGGATAGTAGCCGCTGCAATACCTTTGTGTTGTGACTTCGCAATATCAACCGCCTGTTTAGCATTAATCATGGGCAGTGTTGAACTAATATCTGACTCAATACCGGTTAACACTTGGCCATCAACAGCTTTTGCCACACCTTGCTTAGAAAGATCAACGACCACAGATTGTCCATAAACAGGAATTCCATAATGGAGCTGCTTCTTACGTAAAAGTGTTGTTGTATTGGTGTTTACTCGGCTTATATCTTGATAAGACAGTGGTTCACTGGCTACTGTAAGCCCTTGTTTTGTATTATTAAGTACTTTAGACAAGTCAACCTTCGAATAGTCAACAACATTAGCAGCTTGAGAAGTAAACGCTATTGGGAATAGCATTATTAAATGTGCACTACGCATATGTAACCTTTTATAATTATGTTTTACAAATTCACCAACTTGATGAGCACGTATCTTAACGATAGATATTCTACATATAGAAATAAACCTAGTTGCATACGTGAGCTTAATTCAAAACATAATTACTGGAGCAAGACGAACTGAGACATGCAGTCAAAAAAAGTAAGTAAAATCTGATGGTTAACTGAAGCAATGTAATAAGAAGAACGAGAAAATACGAATTTATCCTCATGTCTTTTATATCCATATACAAAGAACTGAACCCAAAGATTGAACATTATTCGTCGCCTCTTTGGGTTAACGACGACGAAAGCGCAGCGTCTACAAATTCAACGGTTTGAATTCCATGATTACCTTCCGAAGAATAACCATGATGAGTGCTTGCTGGTACTTTGGTGAAACGTGTTATTTATCAACCCATATCAGCAATAAACAGATATACTTCGGAATTCAGCAACTTAGTCGTCACGCTTGTTTAGTGTGTAGTTAACTACACTGTCTTCTCCCACAATGAACACCCAAACATTTTCGCCGTCTACAAAGTGAAATTCATTGGTCGACTCACTCGACTCCAATTTCGCAATAAACTCGGACAATGCTGGCTCGTTGATGATAAAGCTCCCTTCTGATGTATTCGCATCCAGATCGTTATTCACTTCAATATTCAAAGTAGATTTAGGCAGGATGTCGGGTAACCAACCTCTGTCAAACAAGCGTTCTTCTTTGGCTTGTGCATAAGTCGAGTATTCATCGCTGACTACATCTGAACAACCCGACATTAGGGCCAGAGCCGAAAATAAGGTAGGGAGTAAAACGTTAGTTTTCATTTAATTACCATTACTTGAAGGTAAGGTTTTGAGGTCGTGCTTTGCCACATAACCTCAAAGACATTCATAAAAGACATTTTATAAATCAATCGTAATCACCATTCAAATCAATTGACTTTATTTACATCCAAACCAGTCATTGAATACCAAACTCTTGATTGCTAAGTCATCGCGCTTTCACTCTCCCGCCGTTTAGCCTGTGACAGGTGCAGTAAATGCTAGATAATATTCAGACCAAAGACGCCTTTTACATCGAACAATACCTTTTGCGTTCTTTCCCTAGAGACTTCGCTACCATTTCGCAAAATATCGATGAGCTGCGCTTTGTCATCCAGTAACTCAGCTCTTCTTTCACGAATAGGACGAAGCATCTCTTGTAAGCACTCTTCCAATACTTTCTTAGTTTGTCCATCGCCTAGCCCACCTCTTTGATAATGCTCTTTTAGCTGACTGACATAGTTAACGTCTGTGTGAAAAGCATCAAGATAAGTGAACACGATGTTCCCTTCTACCTTGCCTGGGTCTTCAATTCGTAGATGGTTTGGGTCGGTATACATGGATTTAACGGCAGCTCTGATCTCTTTTTCTGTTGAACCAAGATTAATGGCGTTGCCCATCGATTTAGACATCTTACTTTTACCATCAGTACTAGGGAGACGCGAGGCGTTGCTGAGAAGTGGCCTGCATTCATTCAAGATTGGTTTGCCAGCGAGCGAATTTAACTTTCGCACGATCTCATTGGTTTGTTCTAACATCGGCAGTTGATCATCGCCAACAGGTACTAAAGTCGCGTTGAACGCGGTGATGTCTGCAGCCTGTGAGATTGGATAAGTGAGGAAGCCTGCTGGAATTGAGCGTCCAAATGCTTTGTTTTGAATCTCGCTTTTGACCGTTGGATTACGTTCCAAGCGAGCGATAGAAACAAGATTGCTGTAGAACATGGTGAGCTCAGCTAACACCGGCAACTGTGATTGTAAACAAATCGTGGTCTTCGCCGGATCAATTCCAACAGCAAGATAGTCAGCGACTACATTGAGAATGTTAGAAGAAACCTTCGAGGGGTTATGGGCGTTGTCGGTCAGCCCTTGCATGTCGGCGACCAATATCGTTTGGTCGTGAATATGCTGCAAAGAAACTCTTTGTTCGAGAGAACCGACGTAATGGCCTAAATGCAAAGGCCCAGTTGCTCTATCGCCAGTCAGAATGATTTCAGGCTTGTTGGTATTGTTCTTACTGCCAGCGCTATAGTTGCTGACCGCATCGCTGTTGCTATCAATATGGCTGTTTGAATGGGTTTTCATGAGGTATCTCCAAGTTAGAAAGGCTACTGGAGATAAAAAGAGGCGACATTTTTGATGACATTCTTAGCTACCGTCCAGCAGCTAAAGAATGTGAATATTCCGTGCTGCTCTATTAAGAGCACCACCAAAAGAAAATTGAAGTTGAAGCAGAATTAAATTTCATGGTTAAAACCTATCAACAATACAGACTAGCGACAACTGTTATTTACGCGCACCAGGAAAATAGGTTTTAAGATTAACAGGTTATAAGCTTAATCTTTACCGGAACACAGTTCAGTGATTCGGTCACACATGGCTTGGTTAACTGTGAAGTGGGTGTTGAGGAACGCTAGTTGGGCAAGTGCTGATTCAGCGGTGCGCTCGTAACCTTGGGTAAAGGTTGGTAGCAATTGGGCAAACTTAGGAAAGCGCGCTTCTAGCCTTCTATCCGACATAAACTCATCGACGAATTCAGGCTCAGAATGTTCAGTTTGATCCACAAGATCGATCAAACGATCAAGTGCGTAAGATTGAACGAACCGACTCCCAGCCAGCTTTTCGCCTCGATTATAACGAGACATGCCCACATAAAGATTGGTAAGTGCCTCACCAATGATCCACTCTTGGGAGTTAGTGTCTGACTCCCCTTTTACGGGAGGAATACAACACTGCGTATCAAATTCCGGTTGCTGCCAAACAATGCGCCCTTCAGCAAATGGAATATGCGCTAACTCGTGGGGTTCAAACACAGCAAATTCGCAGAAGATTCCGTCAGCGTAAAGCACTTTATAACCATCGACGGTGTTTCTTACGGCATAGTCGATTGGGTGAATATCAGAGAGCCAATGCAAACTGTCTAAGTAATACTGCTTGTGCCCTGTTTGTACTATCGCGAAAAAATCGACATCTGAATACTGATCCAATCGTTCTGTCTCAATACCGACTGAGCCCAATCCCAATAAAGCATGAGCCTTACCCGATGCTTCCAAAGACTCCCCAATCGCATCTAAACGCTGTAGTAATTTTTCTGGTGTGTTTATGTGTCTTGTCTGCATCACTTTATCCGTTTGCATTGCTCAATCCCTATCAAGTTGAATGCCACTCAACCTAACTGATAGTTAGAACATCTATGAAGTCTAATTTATAAAATATGTGTTTTGGATAACGATCTGCGCAGGTTATTGTTTGAATTACGGTGGGAATTGGAGATGAGAAAGAGTGTGTTCAAGCTATAAACATCACTCTTCTCTCCTGACTTATCTGTTTAACCGCTTACATTTATAAACACCCAGTTTATAAACGATCAACTTACAAACGCTTTAGGGCTAAACCGACGATTTTTCCAAGTAAGCGGCCATTTCTTGCTCTGGCACCATGCCACCACCAGTCGCCCAAACAAGATGCGTTGCATTCGCTAGCGTCGACTCATCAATCTCTAGGCGATCAAGATATTCTCTATTCTGCTCAACATGAATCACACCCGGCATGCCCGCAAGTGCTGAAGGCTCTAATTGAATCCCCTCGGCTTGATTCAGTTCACTTAGCAATTGATACATGCGTTCGTCGGTTAATGTGTAGTAACCATCAAGCAAACGTTCCATCGCGCGACCAACAAAACCAGACGCACGACCCACCGCTAAGCCGTCAGCAGCCGTTAGATTGTCGATGCCAAGATCTTGTACTGAAATTTGGTCATGCAAACCGGTATGAACGCCAAGAAGCATACAAGGTGAATGCGTCGGCTCTGCAAAAACGCAGTGCACATGGTCGCCAAATGCCATCTTCAAGCCAAATGCAACACCACCGGGCCCGCCACCTACTCCACATGGCAAGTAGACAAATAATGGGTGTTGTTTATCGACCACTATTTGTTGCTGTTCAAATTGTTGCTTTAGTCGTTGTCCTGCCACTGAGTAACCAAGAAACAAGGTTTGCGAATTTTCATCATCAATAAAGAAACAACGTGGGTCTCGCTCCGCCTCTTTACGCCCTTGTTCTACCGCGACGCCATAGTCTTGTTCGTACTCGACTACGTTGACACCGTGCTCACGCAGTTTATTTTTCTTCCACGCTCTTGCATCAGCCGACATGTGTACCGAAACTGTAAAGCCCAACTTGGCGCTCATGATGCCAATCGACATTCCTAGATTCCCCGTAGAACCCACTGCAATGCTGTATTGTTTGAAGAAATCACGAAACTTAGGTTCGAGCAGTTTGCTGTAATCATCACTTTCGCTGAGCAAGCCCGCTTCAATCGCAAGTTTTTCGGCGTGCGTTAATACTTCATAGATACCGCCACGCGCTTTAATTGAACCCGAAATCGGTAAATGACTGTCTTTTTTCATCATCAAACGCCCTTTTATTGGCTGCTGATAACGGGCTTCTAACGCTGATTTCATTGACGGAATATCGATAAGTTCAGATTCAATAATGCCATTGGTCAATTGAGTTTCAGGAAACGCCTTCGCAAGATAGGGAGCAAACCTTTGTAACCTCAAGCTCGCGTCGTGAATATCTTCTTCGCCTAACCCCACATAAGGCAAACCGCTCTCCAGAGTCGTCACATCTGGGTTAAACCAACTTACCTCTTCCAACGCTACAAGTTGTTCCAACAGCGGAAAGTCGTTAACAAGCTTATCTATGTCTAATTCGGTATCTATGTTTAATTCGCTAGCTAAGCTTAATTCGCTATCTAGGTTTAACTCAGCATCGAGTTTCAATTCAGTCATGGTTACCTTCTCTAGCATAGAGCAATCTGCTCTCGTTCAATCACTTGGTTTAACGCTATTTAAACGGTATTTGTGTAATCATTCAATGGCCTGTAGGCTAGCACTTCTTGTCATAAGCAAACAGTAGAGCAATCTATGAGCGCCTCACTTCGTAACAGCATTTTCGTCATGCTCGGGATTCTATTCTTGGCTCTTAACCTGCGTGGGCCTTTTACGAGCTTGGCTCCTGTGCTTTCTCAGGTTATGGAAGGTCTCAACCTAACGTCTTCTGCTGCTGGCTTCTTAACGGCTTTGCCATTGTTAACTTTTGCCTTGTTCTCACCATTAGTCACCAAGATATCTCAACGAATAGGCCTAGAACCTAGCTTACTATTAGGCTTAGTTCTGATTACCGCGGGGATCACTCTGCGATCTTTTGGAGTTATCACTACCTTGTATATAGGTACTGTGATGATCGGTATTGGTATCGCGATTGGTAACGTGTTGTTGCCCGTTGTAGTGAAAATTAGCTTCCCTACACGTATTGCGACGGTCACCTCATTGTACATCTTTACGATGGGCATCGGCTCGACGTTAGGCTCAAGTTTGATGGTACCGTTTTCAAATCTAACCTTATTCACCATCACGGGTTGGCAATTAGCACTGTTAATGAACATAGTGTTCCCAATGTTAGCTCTGATGATCTGGTTACCTAAAGTCAGAAAGCGCTCTTCTTCTACGGCCAGTAACAAGCATCAAGAAACGCCGATTCCGATGAAAAAGATGATCAAGAGTGGCGTTGCATGGCAAGTAACATTGGCTCTTGGGCTAAATTCATTCACGTTTTATTCTTTGGCGGGTTGGCTGCCACAGATCTTGAACGACCTTGGCTACAGCGAAATTGACGCGGGCTACATTTATGGATTTCTACAATTTTCGACGATGGTTCCTGGATTGCTGTTACTGCCGTTCTTAGGTAAAAGCGATAACCAACAATGGCTCATTACGCTTTGTACTTCGAGTGTATTTATTGGATTAATTGGGCTGCTGTATTTGCCTGAGTTTGCGATCTTTTGGGTGGGACTTTTTGGATTAGCCAACTGCTCTACGTTTATTATCGCACTCTCTTTTGTTGGCTTGCGTACATCGAATAGCAGCCAAGCCGCATCGCTGTCGGGTATGGCGCAAGGAATTGGTTATGCTTTAGCAGCAACAGGTCCAACGCTGGTGGGTAAGCTTCATGCTCAAACAGATTCTTGGAGTGTTCCCATTCTGCTGATCGCATCCGTTGCATTTGCGTGCACGATTTTCGCGGCACTGGCAGCAAGAGACAAGAAAGTCAGCGTTTAAACGATGAAAGTATGAATTTGAAGCCGCGACTATTCGCGGCTATTGAACCGCGACGGTCTTAATATACTCGCTAGGTGTCAAACCGAACTTCCCTTTAAAGCGCTGACTAAAACGCCCTTCCGATTGGTAACCGCAAGACTGAGCCAGCATCGCGACATTCTGCTGTCCGTTTTGCATCAGATAAAGCGCGTGACTCAACCGCACCTCAGCCAACACCTCACGATATTGCATGCCTTCAAGTTTGAGTTTTCGAATAAGCGTGGCGCGGCTCATCGCAAAACGCTCTGCGACCGACTCTAGCGGATGCTTATCATCAGGTGAATGTGAAAGGTAATGGCTGAGCTTTTGGCTAAACGAAACGTTGGCACTAGCAAACAATCGATGCAACACACCTTTTTCAGCTAATTGTTGGTATAAGCCCTGCAACCAAAACTGTTGGGTCTCTTTGCTCATGCTCTGTGTATCAAACGAAAACAGAGCGTTGAGTGAGTCTTGTAAGTTGCGATCAGCTTGTACTGTAGGTAGCCCTATATCATTTGAACGTTCCTCACTTAAATCCAACATTGCCTGAGTTGGCTGGTGATGGAAGCTGAATACACGCGATAGAAAACGGCCTTTATGAGGCATATTTTCAAAGCTCAATGAGGCAGAGGCTTCACAAAGCAACAACTGTGAATGTGATAGCTCTTCAGCTGAATCTTTCCAAAACAGACGCTTACTACCTGTGATTATCTGGATAATACTAGGGGATAGAATCCTCACATTACGCAGTTTCTGTAACTGTTCAGCGCGAAAAACCGTGACTGCATATTGATGATTCATCTTGTCCCCTTGTTTTATTTATTACTAACGACCAGCTATCGCATCAATAACTGGTCGCTTTATTAGTGTCCGTAAATTATCAACGTGTATATGCTATCAACATGTATAAGTTACTAACGTATATAAGTTATTAACGTGTATAAGCTATTAACGTGTATAAGTTGCAGTCAGTTTCGCTTTGTCTAAAGCCATGCTGTTCAACGTAAACCCAACCACAGCCGACGGCGTGTTTTCGTCTAGGTTGAGCTTATCCATTGGCAATGCCCAAACCGTGAACTGGTAGCGGTGCATGCTATCTTTTTCAGGAGGACAAGCGCCACCGAAACCTACCGTTCCATAATCTATGCGGCCTTCTTTGCCACCCACTTTAGAGATGTCGACACCACGAGGGAGCTCGCTCACTGTTGCTGGAATATCAAACGCGACCCAGTGCCAGAAACCACTTTCAGTCGGAGCATCTGGATCATAAGCCGTGATTGCAAAGCTTTTGGTTCCTGCTGGAGCATCTTTCCACATCAACTGCGGTGACAAGTTCTCGCCGTTACAACCCCAACTTGAATATTCAAACGTCTTCGCCATTGGGTGACCTTCTTGAATATCATTACTCGTTAATTCGAATGCCTGAGCCGAGCCAGCTGTTAATATACTAAGTGCCAATACTGATTTAATGAGTGTTTTCATGGTGGTTCCTCTGATTAGGTATGAGCCAAGTATAGTCCCCTCCATTCGTTCAATAATGACAATAAGTACACAATAATCTAGTTTAATCCATCCAAATGATACTTACTGCATTTCCAATTTATTATTTTAAAACATGACCCACTCGACAATTTGTTGTTAAAGGAACACTTGTTGACATTCAGGTTACAAATCACGTCCAAAACTCTTTAGACTCGCCCCACGACTTTTAACGAGAATGATTGGATGCGTAGGTTTACCTTAGCTCTTTGCTTGATCTTTTGGCTCCCCACTCTAGCCAATGCCCAAAGTTTGCAAGACAAGTGGCAAACCCTGTATCAACTGAGCTGGCAATCATCCCCAATCCTAGTATCTCAACAAGAGTTGGCTCAGTATCCGAAAGTTCTGCTTCATGAACGTAGCCGCTATCCTGATTTCAACCAATTCAGTTGGGACGACATCGCAGCGTTAGCGTCAATACAAGATCACTGCCGAGCGATTGAAAGCGATAACCCTTCATTACATGACGCCATCGAGTTTGAGCTCGCTTTGTGTCAGCAACAAGCATTGGATTCCATTTGGTTTGCTGCACACTCCAAACGACACCCTGCAGGTGGTAGTTTTGCTGATCATTATTTGGCAGTTTACCCCGACGTAAGCGAGCAAATACGCCCGTTTTTGAGTATTACCAACCCTCAGCACCCTTTATATACCAAGCTAGAATCGCTAACCGCTCAAGGCAGAGAAGCACTGCTCAGTGGGTACCGAGCTTGGCAACAGGACGATGTGCTTTGGTTAAGTGGCGAACAAGGCTGGAAAGCCATTCCCTTAAATGTTTGGCTACCTATTGCAGAGCAGCAAGAGGTGTCTTTGACGGGTGAAACCTGCACTTTTCGTTACAGCAACGTCTGCTTAAGCGAACCTAGCAATGACAATCTGATCATGAAAACGTTGATCTTTACATTGCTGTTAACGTTGCTTTCCGGACTCGGTAGAGTCTTATACCTAAGAACAAAACAACGAAAAGAGAGGCAGTTCGTTTTACAGCTTCTTACTCATGAACTTCGCACGCCCATTACTAGCCTAGGTCTAACCGTCGAAATGTTTAGAAATCGCTACGATGACTTTTCTGATGAAACTCAAAATGCGGTTTGGCGTTTAATATCCGACTATCAAAGGCTCTCTCAGCTCACCGAAAACAGTAAAGTGTATCTAAGTTCGGATCAGTCAGAACCTTTGTTGAAGCAAAACGCTTCATTAGAAGAGTGGCTCGATCATGTATGTGAAAAGCACAATATCGAGTATCAATGTGATTCAAGTGATGCTGAACTTAACCTACCGTATTACTGGCTAACCATCTGCTTAGATAACTTGATTAAGAACGCTAAACAGCACGGTATAGGTGAGGTTTTGGTCAAGGTAGAACTCGCTGATAAGCTCAGGATTGAGGTGCAAGACGAAGGTCACTTCCCTTCTTTTCTGCAACGGTTAGTATCTCGAGCAACACCGAATATCAATCACAGACAAGACAACATGGGCATTGGCCTCACAATTGTCGAACACTTGATGAAACAAGCGAATGGCCGCCTCATTATTCTTCGTAACCCAACCCGATGTATTTTGGAAATAGCTTATGAACACCCTACTGCTGATTGAAGACGACCATCTACTTGGACAGGGCCTCGTCAGCTTCTTTGAGTCCAATGGTTACCAATGCCTTTGGGCGAAGGATTCAGAGAGTGCCAGTAAGCAATGGTTCCGAGCCGATCTAGTGATACTGGATCGACAACTCGAAGACGGTGACAGCTTGCGACATTTGCCGAATTGGTTACTGCTCAAAGCCCTACCAGTGATTGTGTTAACGGCTAAAGTGGAAGTCCAACAACGCGTAGAAGGCTTAATGGCAGGAGCCAAAGATTACGTCACTAAACCTTTCTCGAACGAGGAGTTGCTTGCTCGAGTCATTACCCAACTTCGTCCGTTAGGGGTGAGCCACTTAAATTACGCAAATATCCAAATCAACTTGTCAGAACGAATCGCTTATTTGGATGAAAGCCCGATCACGTTAAAACCTAAAGAGTTCCAGTTATTGGTCTTGTTTGTTCAGAACCAAAGTCGTGTGTTTCATCGTGATGAGTTACTCAATAAGATTTGGGGTTATCAAGCCTTTCCAAGTACCCGAACCGTGGATAATCACATACTGCGCTTGCGCCAGAAGCTGCCAACCCTAAAGATCGAAACACATCGCGGCGTTGGTTACCGCTTAGCTGGGGAATCATAATGAGAGTCACTTCGTTAATCGCATTGATCTGCGCTTTGCCGTTTGCGTGTCACGCCGCTTGGTTTACCAACACACCATTGCAACATACGTATCAATCTCTGCTTGATGAACAACCTCAAGTCGCGTGGCAAGAGCTTCAAATCGCACTCGATCAACAAACACTCGATAGTGAGCTTTGGCTGCCTGTGAAACAAGAGATATTGAGCCAAACTCAATGCGGAACTTCACTAAGACAAGACACTGAGACGAAACATCACATTCAAGTTAGCTTCATTCGACGCTACGGCCTGTCATCGCAAGGTTATCAAATCAAAGTCGCTGCAGAGCAACTCAGTGAAGACACGAAAATCCAAACACAACCTATCTCTCTGGTTTCCCCAAGAGGTAAAATCCTTCTCGATGGACAACTCGCTTCTAACAATGAGTATCAAGAGATTGAGACTAGTGAAATGTTTATCAAACCCGAATCTGGTGTTTATCAACTAAGGATAGGTTCGAACCACTATCCTATTGTTGTCGCTTTAGACAACAGCAAGCGATGGTTAACACTCGAAAGTAAACTCAGCGAACCACATATCGTGATCACGCCACCGAAGGTGATCGACAACTGCCCTAACGCCAATGTGAGTTGGCAATGGTTCGATGAGAACTACAACCTGTTAGGCTACAAAGTGCCAATCAAGATAGCGCAAGCACCCGTTCCCACAGAAAGCCCACTAGGGACTAATGCCAAACACTTGAGTGCTTCGGTTGAAATGTTTGAATACCAAGGCGCGATTGAAGTCCAATATGTGCAGCGTGTCGCGGTGCCTTTCTAATGGAATGCATTCAGAAGAAGATGAGAAACTAGGTAATGCAGAAAATAGAGACATATAGGTGACAAAGCACTAGCGCTACTTGGGTGTAATAACCGTACTTACCCTTTACGGAATCTAGATATGCTCAGCGTACGTCACCCACTCAATCTTTCTACTTGTGCCATTGTAGCTTTAACAACAGCTTGTCTGTTTTCATCCAACGCACAAGCGAGCCAAATAACGCTCACCAGTATTAGCAACAGCAGCGTTAGCGGAAATAGCATTAGCGGCAGCAGTATTCGCGACAACGCTAACAGTGCTACCAACAATACCGTCTCTATTTCATCGAATACTTTAGAGATAGATTGGAACGGCTTAAGCGTTAACAGCGGCGCTCTCACCGTTGATAGCCAACCACAGAAAGTGACGAATCTAGTCATTGGTCTTTCCGATAAAACTAACTCAGCAAAGACCGCAACTTGGACCTTAGTACCTAGTGGAATAAACATTGAGGCAGAACTAAATCAAGATCAACTCACTTTTCAGTTCAGCTTCCCTTCAAATATACAGGTGAAACGTAACCAGCCCGTAGAGTTGGCTTGGTTTGATCTTGCAGAAAAACAAACTCAGACCCTATTTCTTCCTTTTGGCGAAGGCATGCGTGTACCTACAGATAACAAGCTTTGGGGTAGTTATCTAGTCGACAACCATTCTGGAAGCAACACCACTCAAGACCTAAAGATGCCTTTTTGGACAGCACAACAGAACGACCACTTCATTAGCTATCAGATGATTAATGCAACCAACAATCAACTGCTCTTTTCAGATGCATCCTCTAATGCTTCCTCAAATACAAAGACCAAAATTGATATGAAGGCATCACACCAATTTACGATGCTCAATCAGTCACAGCCTTTTATTGTTCGTATCACCCTCGGAGACTCGTGGTTAGATGGTGCCAAACAATACCGAGATTGGCGCATCAATAATGACCAGTCTGAAACACTTGTAGCAAAGCAAAAGCGCAATCCAGATGTGAGTAAGTTGATCGGCGCGAGCCACGTTTATTTGTTTGGCAAAGATCCACTAAGCGTCCAAGATGTAAGCGACTGGTGGGGATTGAAAAGCTGGTATCTAAAGGGCTCAAAACTCAACGTTTCCAAGGAAGCAAAAAGAGAGCTTTCATCACTCTCCAAGGGTAAAGATTGGTTCAGTCAGTACCACAAACAGTTATTGTTAGACTCTATTAGCCAGTCGTTGCAGGTGTTATATCCAGTTGGTAATCCGACACTCGAAAACAACACGATCAAAGCTCAATACGTGGCAGCGCAGAATAAGAAAAATTGGTTGGTTGAACACGCCTCCCCCTACCTAAACTCGTCAGACACTTGGGGACAAGCGTTGTCTTCAGGCATGGTTGCCAATCTAAATAAGGCAGGCTTAAACAAACTTTGGCTCGGATTCGATAATTGGATGCCAGCATTCTATCAACCTAACGCTGTGGGTCTGGCAAAACAGTCCGGATATCTGGTCGGCACCTACGATTCCTACAACACAGCCATTCCTGCGAAGCTGAACGACAGCTGGCTAACCGCTCAATTACCAGAGCCGATGCGTGAGAGTTGTGCCATTGAACTAGCGGATGGCAGCTTAAAAAAAGGGTTTCGAGGTAACGGATTCTACCTCAATCCGAATTGCCATTTAGATTACGTAAAGCAGCGCGCTCAAGACATTATGAAATTCGGCAACTTCAACAGCTTGTTCTTAGATGTTGATGCAACCGCCATGGCACGTGAGGATTACAGAGGCTCTATAGACAGTCATAGCAAGAGTCATAGCAACAGCAATGGTAATGGCGATACAAACGAATCGGATATGCTTTCTGCCTTCAACAACCGAATGCAGTGGCTAAGCGAGCAACCATCGTTAGTATTAGGATCTGAAGACGGCAACAGCCTAACAACAAAAGGCATCGCGTTTGCGCACGGCTTAGAAACGGTTGGTTTTGGTTGGACAGATAAAGACATGAAAGAGAACCGCCGATCTCCCTATTACTTAGGTCGTTGGTACCCAGACCACAAGCCTGACTTCTTCTTTAAACCCTCCGAGGTTAAAGAGCCCTACAAGTCGCTACTGTTTTCGCCACAATATCGAATTCCGCTTTACCAAGCCGTTTTCCATGATGAAGTAATCAATACGCACCATTGGCACTCAGACAGCCTTAAGTTCACCAATATACAAGCAAATCGTGACTTAAGCGCCATGCTGTATAACACGCCACCGATGGTTCACTTGACCAGAGATGAAGCTTTATCAAGTTCAAGCCCGAGAATCAGAGCATTGAAACACTATCAAAATGGCTTTGAACCGATGCACGAACAGTTATGGGATAAACAGTTGGTCGATTTCGACTGGTTAGATAAGAACGGAGATGTTCAACAAACCGAGTTCAGTGACGGGAGTAAGATCATTGCCAACTTCTCCAACAAGACCTTTCGTCACGATAACGTTGATATTGCGGCCCTGTCGGTCAAAGCTATATTGGCGAATGGACAAGTCGTCGATTGGCAGTCAACTTATCATTAGCTTCGATACGGTTTAGGCAAAAACGATTAATAGGAAGCCTAAGCACTTATTTACCCGCTAAGGTTATCCCCGTTACTTTTGCTTCCTATTTTGAAAGGCAGTCAGTAGATAGTCGATAAAGACCTTTTTACGTTTCGGCATCAACTGTCTGTCTGCATACACTAGGCTTACTGAAACTTCTGGCATCTCATACTCAGGTAACAAACGAATCAGCTTCCCTGTCTTGAAGTGCTCACGACAAATGAATTCAGGAAGCACCGCCAAGCCGAGCCCATCCACACACGCTGTTAGGCATGCCGTGATGGTATTCACTCGCAACTGACACGGCAGATCGATCAAAATCGACTCACCGCCTTCTAATTGCAAATGCCACTTAGGTAGACGTGCCGCCTTGTTCACCACTTCAATCATCCTAAATGGAGGCTTAAGGTCATCGGGTGAAGAGATTTCACCGAACTGTTCTAAATACTCAGGGCTGGCTACCAATACACGCTTCGATGTTGTGAGGTAGCGAGAAACCAAGCTCGAATCCACCAACTCACCAATTTGCGCGTAAAGATCGATCCCCTCTGCAATGATGTCAACTTCTCGATTCGACAGTTCTAAGTTCAAAGTCACGTTTGGGTGCTCTTTTAGGAAACTGTGGATGTATGTGGCTAATACTTGATGTCCCAATTCGACAGGCAACACAACATTCAACTGCCCTCGGATCAAATCCTGATTGGCAGAAACCTCTAACTCAGCTTGGTTCATGATCTCTTGCATCTGCATGCTCGACTGATAAAAGCGCTCACCCTCTGGCGTTAAAACTAAACTTCGTGTCGAACGAGTGATCAACCTCACACCTAGGTGCTGCTCGAGCTCGTCTAGCTTTCGGCTGACGGTCGACTTGGTCATGTTCAATGCTTCAGCTGCGTGCGTAAAACTCCCACAATCAACAACTTGTGTAAAAACAGTCACAGCATTTAAGTCCATCGTACTTCTCCCAAAGCTATATTAGTAAGATTTTTGCAACAGTGTTTCCCTTTTTTCCTATCTTATCAATCAATCGAATTCATTTACAATTCGTTACATCTAAATAAAAACAAAATGAGAAATAAAAAATGACAGAGAACAACAACGCTTCGCAATCAGTAAGCACAAAAAAACGTAAAAAAGCCCCGCTTATTGCTACTGCGATCATGCTGTCATTAGGTCTAGCTGGCGCAGGATATTGGTACGGCTATGGCCAATACTTTGAATCTACCGACAATGCCTACCTACAAGGCGACATCACGAATATAAGCCCGAAGGTGTCGGGTTATATTGTTAAGTCTTACGTGAGTGATAACCAATCGGTTAAACAAGGTGACTTGTTGGTTCAAATTGATGATCGTGATTACCAATCTGCACTTGCTCAAGCGAATGCGCATTTAAGCGTCGTTCAATCAAGCGTACACAACCTTATCGCTCAACAAACGTTACAACGTAGCCAAATAAATCAAGCTGACAGCCGTGTTGATTCCGCACAAGCTGAATACGAGCGTGCAATCCAACAAGTCGTGCGTTCCCGTAGCTTATTAAAGCGTAACTATGCTTCGCAAGATGAAGTCGACAGCATGGTCGCACAACAAAAAGTCACCCAAGCAGAACTTGAAGAAGCAAAAGCAAACCTCGTCGCAAGTAATGATCAGCTAATCGTGATTGCGAGTGAAATCGAACAAGCAAACGCATCCGTGACTGAAGCTCAAGCACAAAGAGATCAAGCACAACTTAACCTTGATTACACCAAAGTTTACGCGCCAGCAGATGGTGTAATTGGCAAACGCAGCGTGCGAGAAGGTCTGTTGATTCAAGCCGGCGCGCCACTTATGAGTTTGGTACCAAACAACCAAGTGTGGATCGAAGCTAATTTCAAAGAGACACAGTTAAGCGGCATTCATAAAGGTCAATCCGTAGAAGTTGAATTAGATGCCTTCCCGGGACAACCACTCGAAGGCGTTGTCGACAGCTTCTCCCCTGCCACTGGTGCAAAGTTTGCGCTACTGCCGCCAGAAAACGCGACAGGTAACTTCACTAAAATCGTTCAACGTGTACCGGTGAAAATCATCATTCCAGATCAGCAAGAATTGAAAGGTCGACTGCTTCCTGGTTTGTCTGTGGTAGCGACCATCGATAAACGAGGCTAGACCATGAGTAACGCTGGTGTTGTCACCCACACTAATGATGATGGCGAGGTTTCAAGACGTCATTGGATCGCCCTATTTGGCGGTTTGATTGGCGCGTTTATGGCGATTTTGGATATTCAGATCACCAACTCGTCTCTCAAAGATATTCAAGGCGCGCTGTCTGCCACCTTAGATGAAAGTTCGTGGATCTCTACGTCTTATCTAGTCGCAGAGATGATTGCTATTCCACTCAGTGGTTGGCTTTCTAAAGCACTCGGTAAACGCCGTTATATCACGTGGACGACGGCCATTTTCACCATTTCATCTTTGTTGTGTTCGTTTTCTTGGAACATGACCTCGATGATCGTGTTCCGGGCGATGCAAGGCTTCAGTGGTGGCGCTTTAATCCCGCTTGCTTTCTCGTTAGTGATTCAGTTATTGCCTGTTAACAAACGTGCTGTGGGTATGGCACTGTTTGGCGTAACCGCGACCTTTGCTCCATCGATCGGCCCAACATTTGGTGGTTGGCTGACGGAGAACTTTTCATGGCACTATATTTTCTACATCAATATTCCGCCCGCTTTGCTTGTGATCACCATGATCCGATATGGCTTGGATGATGAAAAGCTCGACCTTGGCACCCTGAAAAAAGCGGACTGGTTTGGTATTGCCACCATGGCGTTAGGGCTAGGTTGTTTGGAAGTGGTACTAGAAGAAGGTAACCGTGAAGAGTGGTTCAGTTCGAGCTTTATTATTGGCTTGAGTATCGTGTCGGCGGTGAGTTTGGTTTATTTCGTTATAAACGAACTCCAACACAAAAAGCCATTGGTTAACCTGCGGCTATTGCGGGATGGGCAGTTTGCTATGTCCTGTATCGCCTATTTGATTTTGGGGATGGCGTTGCTTGGCTCTATCTATGTGCTGCCGATGTATCTCACTCAAATTCAGCAATATAACGCGATGGAAATTGGTGAAGTGCTAATGTGGATGGGTTTCCCACAACTTCTGATATTCCCAATTGTGCCCAAGCTAACACAGATAATTAAGCCTAAGTACTTGGTGACCTTTGGCTTCGCAATGTTCGGTTTCAGTTGTTACGTTAATACGCACATGACAATCGATTTTGGTGGCCAACAGCTGATTTTGTCTATGGTTCTGCGTGCTATTGGTAGTCCGTTTATCATGGTTCCGCTGTCTTTGGTTGCCATGAAGAACATCAGCAAAATGGACACGCCAGACGCATCAACGTTAACCAACGTAATGCGAAACTTAGGGGGCGCTTTCAGCATCGCGATTATCGCTACGCTATTGGATAACAAAACCCGTGAGCATCTGGCTCACATCAAGGAGTCGCTACCTTCTGTGAGTCAACTCGGTTGGCAAACGCTTCAGCAGCAACAAGCGTTCTTTATTCAGTCAGGAAGTGATGCCACAACGGCGATGCAACAAGCTCAAGCAAGTTTACTTGGCACCATGCAACGTGACGCTGCCATCATGGCTTACAACGATGTGTTCTTAATGATGACGGCGTTCTTGGCTCTAGCGGCAGTATTGATTTTTAACATGCGTGATTAGCGCTAGTTTTTTAGTTAGTAAAGCTTCAAAAAAGGCTACATTTCGGATAAAAAATCGAGTAAGAAAACAGAGAGGTAAGCTTATCGGCTTACCTCTTTTTTATTTCTAAAACACGGATAACCCCACAAAAATAAGGTAAACGCAGCCTGCGTTTGAAGGCTTTCATAAATGTTATCGAATACTCTTTAATTACCAATAGTTTATTGAGTGTTTGTATGTGATATAGGCACCTTGACAATGTGCAACCTGACACCTAAATTAAACATAACATTTGGTATTGAGGAAAATGGATTTGACCTTACCAACAGACCTGCGGGTTTTGATTGTCGACGACTCTAAGAGCGCAACAATACTTATTAAGCAGCAACTCTCGAGCTTGGGCATTTCACATGATTGCATCTTTATTGCGACCGATTATCGACAAGCCATCAAGGCGGTCGAGACGCACTCATTTCATGTACTCCTCATCGATTACCACTTAGAAAAATCCTTCACGGGGTTTGAGCTTTTGGGGATCCTCTATCGAAACAGGCTCATCGATCATACAGTCGCCACGATTCTTGTTTCTGGGGATATGCGTCAGGAAACCGTATTGACGGCCCTTTCTGGCGAAGCACATCACTTTGTTTCTAAACCGATCAATACTCAATCTTTAGGCAAGAAGATTCAAAGTGCTGTGTCCGTTTCGAAGAAACTCACCCAACTGAATGACTTATATCCGATCACTAATTTGGAGCGATTGACACAAGCGTTAGCGATCTCCCCTAATGGCAATAGCGTTCAGTTTGAAGCGACATTGATTGAACACTTAATTGGAGGCAAAGAATGGGATTTGCTTTCAAGCACAATCGACAACTCGAACACGAAAATGCACCCGACCAAATTAGTCGCAGAGGCATTAATTCTAGACAGCTTGGGTAAACCGAACCTAGCCATAGAAAAGCTCCACAATTACCTGATTGCTCAGCCGTTGTCATTAAACGTTATTGATTGTTTAAGCTGCATTTATGAAAAACATAATATGTTACTGCCCGCGCTTAAACTGGCCATAAGAGCGTTTGAAATGACGCCTAGCATCAGTCACCGTGCGATAAGAGCAATCGACTTGGCAGAAAACGTCGACAACACCCTGATGCTTATCAAGCTTGGTGAGATGTACGCGACGCATATATCGTCTGCCGACATTGATATTATTCATTCCATTAGCGCTCACTTCAGTTCACTAAAGGCGACCTACCAACGTGAGACACAATTAAAGTACAAACGCATTCTGCTGGAACATGCTAATCAATTCACAGAGTTGGTAAACCTCAAACTTCCGGTAAAACAACAGCAACAAGTTCTGGCCAGCCTTGCCCTATTTCAAAGTAATATTTTACTCATTGAGAACAGCCCTCAAGTTGCTCACAAGAAAGTGATTCGAGCCTCGACACTGTTAGCAAATAACTTTTACAACCAACCCACTCACTTATTGCTTCAATTGCTGCCTCTTTTAACTCACTTTGGCGAGTACTCCCTGTACCACTTAGTTGCAGAGTGCTTAAAAGCTCGAGGGGAGACAATAAACCATCAACTCGAATCACAAGATGTAGACCCTTCTACTTGTGTAAATATCGAAAATTCCGATTCCATCCAAGAACTAAAGGACTACATTCACAATTACCCATATTCAATTGCGGCGAAACTTGACTATATATATGCCGTCCATAAAGCTCATATAGAAGAAAACCTTAGACACGAATACTTGAAACAGCTCGCACAGCTAGAGCTTCCACCAAGATGGAGCCAATGGCTCAGTGATTCATTAAGATCTGGTTTTTCTACTAAGCCGCCCAGCCCATTTTCAACATACAGCCGACAGGAGTCTATATGCTAGATTTTGATGCCCTAAATGCCTACTTAGATAATGACAAAGAAGTGATTTTCGCTGTGTTGTCTGTGTATCAAGAAGACCATGGCAATTCATTAGAAGAGATACAAGAACTGGTACAGCAACAGGATTGGGGCAAGCTTCATTTTACCGTACACACATTAAAAGGCATATTAGCCAGCTTCGGCGAAGAAACCGCCACCGTGGCCTTAGAAAGAGTCGAGCAAAACACACTTAATAAGCTTGCACCTCAAGATGATGATCTTTCTGTTATCTACAGCGAAATGAAGATCATCAACAAACAAATCGATGAGGTGCTAAGCACTTATTAGTCAATTCACTGAGCTTTTAGTAATAACTTTTAGTCTTCAGTAATAGCTTTTAGTATTCCGTAACAGCTTTTAGTCTTCACTAATAGTTTTTATAGTTTTACGCAGCAAACAATGTCAGCTGAACAGGTTAAAGAGCTGAGGTGCTTTGGCAACATGGAACCTCGACTCTTGCCACGTTCTCCTCATTTCCCCTATCAATTATATGCCGCCCGCTCCTATAAATTCACTCGATTTATCTACATGCACCAATGCATAATACATACTTTATAAACCATGCATGTCCATGTTTCCTATGAAAAACCGACACGTTCGATGAGATGTAAAACGGTTAAATACTTGTAGATCTTTTTGTGACGTAAGTATACGAAATTGCATTTTATTTATTGGTAAAGAAGAAACTGTTATCTACACTCTAATGAAACCAAGCGTTAATCACTTGGTGGCATAATAATAAAATGAAAAAATAAAACGTTCAGTCGGCTAAAAAAGGACAAGGAAATGAACAATGACAGTTTTGCTGCGTTTCAGGTGCTCACGGATGACACACCCATTAAAGAATCATTTTCTACCACTGCAGAACCTTATGCTCACTATCTAAAGGATATTGTGGGGATTGATTTGCTGTCGCGTGAAGATGAGGTGTATTACGCAAAATTGAATCGCGCGGGTGACAAGCAAGCACGTGACATCATGATCGAATCAAACCTGCGACTTGTTGTAAAAATCGCAAAGAGTTACCTAAAACGTAAAGGCAACAACTTCACGCTGCTCGACCTGATCGAGGAAGGTAACATCGGCTTAATCAAAGCAATCGATAAATACGACCCCGAACCCGGTTATCGCTTTTCGACTTACGCCGTATGGTGGATTCGAGAGAATATTGAAGCGGCATTGATGAACAAAGGTCGTACTGTCCGATTGCCCGCCCACGTATGCAAAGAAATAAACAGCCTCGCGTCCAAGAAGCTCGATGTAAGTAAAAAAATGAGTAAAGAGATTTCGATTTCAGAGTTGTCAGACAGCTCTGGCGTAAAGGCAAAACGTGTCGACCAACTCGTGGCGCTTAGCGGGTTTATTGACGTGACAACAACGGTTGGTTTCAGCCACGCACCGATAGTACTTGAACAGTGTGAAAGTGAGTATATCCCTGACCCACAAAAAGATTGTGAAGATCAGTCTTTTACCCAAGCTCTAGAGCAAATAATAAACACACTGCCACCCAAATTACAGAAGGTTCTCATTCACCGTTTTGGTTTCTTTGATAACAAGGTGAAAACACTGTCTGAGGTGGGACAAATGCAAGATGTAAATGTTTCTAATGAACGTGTTAGACAAATGCAGAAAGAAGCAGTCGAGAGAATTCAAAAGCGACTCAAATTTGATGGTTGGGTGTAAGCCATAACCCTGCTTAGAAGTGGGTGAAAATAACGTTAAGCCGAAACAGCAACGTAAGTAAAAGAAATAACCTTAAGGGTGAGCCTCAAAGCTTGCCCTTTTTGTTTTCCTGTTTTGTTTACCTGATTCGCTAGAAAAACAAAAAGATCGTAAGAACACGAACCGTAAGTCGTTAATGGCTAATGGCTAATGGCAACAGCATTAACTTACCTTAGAGAAGTGACTCGCTCACTGCGTAAAATGAGATAATTGATGTAAGTGGTTTCAAGGCAATCTTGTTCCCACACAGATAAAATCCGTTTGGCCGCAAAATAATAATCTTTGTTTCTCAACAGCATCCCAACGGTGCCGCTGAGCTTTTCAAATCGAACGTGATCGCTCGCAGAGATGTAGTCATCTTCACTTTCAATAATGGGCGCTAAACCATCAGCAAACCAATTATTCAATATTTCTCGCATCTCTAATTCAGACTCAGGCACGTCCACACTAGACAACTCTCGATGTTGAGGTGGTGGCACGATGTACTTCGACGCTTGCGGTGAACTGACATAACGATACATGTCGTCCCTCCTTTCTAACTAACTCTTCTAATAATTAAGGACATTTTTATCTGTTCTCAAGTTTATTTAGCGAAACAAACAATATTATTTAGAAGAACAAGCAATAAAAAAGCCATGTATCAATAACCCTACATGGCTTTAATGAGGGCAACTTTACGCTGCCCTATCTACTTGTTGGTTTAGACTAAATGTCGGTTCAGACTAAAACTAAGCCTTCTCGATTAAATCGAGCTTTGGTCGAAGTCGTTGCCTTGATCGGTACCAGTTTGAGAATCTGAATCGAAGCTTCCAGAGTCGTCCGTGAAGTCAACACCTTGGTCTTGACCTCCTGAACTTGTCCAGTCGCTTCCACCAGATTCCATACCCGCCATGTCCGGTTGCTGCTCTTGGGTAGAACCTTGCATGGTGTATTGATCATCGACCTCAACTTCAACAGAACCGCTTGCGCCGTCAATTGATCCACCCAATTCGTCGTAACCTTGGAATTGGATTTCACTAGTACCTTCATAACCTTCTGGAAGTTCAACGGATACAGGCTGCTCTAGGTTGCCACTGATTGTGAAGCTACCATCACCGTTATCCAGTGCGTTGCTCACAGTAGCGCCCTCAGGTAGACCAGACATATCAGCGTAATCAACCGATTCGTTACCACTTACCTCATCTGGAATCGAGATAGAGATGGTATCACCCGGTGCCGCGGTTACATCTGCTGTACTGTCTTCAGTTTCAGCATCTTGAGCTTGGTCATCAGCTTGTTGAGCCACTTCCACTTGTTGCTCTTCTGTTGCTTGAGCAGCTTGGACTTGTGGTTCATCACTTTGTACTGAATCATCTTCAACTTGGATGCTTAAGCTATGACTTGATACTTCACCGCCGTCGTTAACTTCAACATTCATCGCTAAGTTGCTATCGAAGTCTTCGTTCGGCCAGTAAGTCCACTCACCTTCACCTGATTCGGCAAAGAAGCCAGCATCGTTCGCGTCTGCAACATCAACAACTTGTGCAGAATCACTCACGCCCAACTCATCCACCAGCTGTGCATCCGTGATAGTTAGTGAACCATCATCAGCTAAGGCATAACCTTCACTCGCCGCTGCTTCATCTCCGCCTTGGATATCCACATTGAAGAAGCTTTCGATGCGATTTTCGCCATCGGTCGCTATAAACCCAACTTGAACATCGCCGGTGTAGTCTTCAGCAGGAGTGAATTGATAGTTACCTTGGTTATCGCTCTCTATTACGCCCTGACCTTCCATCAAGCTTACTGATTCAATGCTCAAGCTATCGCCTTCTGCATCGCTCAGGTTCGCTAACATGTCTTCATCAGTGAACGATAAAGTGGCATCCGCTGCGATTTCCGTCGTTGTGATACTGTTAACTTCTGGTGCTGCATTGTCTTGCGAGTCGCCTTCTTTCACGACTACGCCAGTTTGCTCATCATGAAGCACGCCATCTTTATCAACTACGTATGCAATGTCTGCTTCGCCCGTAAAGCCTGGTGCTGGTGTGAACGTCCAAGTGCCATCGCCATTATCGACAATCTCACCTTGGCTGCGGTCGGCAAGATGAACCAGTTTCACTTCATCATCGCTGTCTGCATCCACATTCTCAGCCAATCCGATTAGGTCGTCCGCTGTTAGGATGATGGAATCACCCGCTACAGTTTCGAAATCACCTGAATCGATACCATCATCAAACGCTTCTGGCTCATCTCCATAATCGACTGTTGTTGCACTTACGGTTACGAAGAACTCACCATGGAAGTCTTCAGGAGGCGTCATTTGAATGTTTGAGATATCCCAGTCAAACAGGTCGATGTATTGACCCGGCTCGGTGATCATCACAGTATTCACACCATCCGTCACCTCGAACCCAACAGGGAAACCTGTCATCACCAAGTTACTTAGTGTTTCTGAATCATCGACTAGGCCAACGTTCAACCCTAAGTGACCGGTTTCATCTTCACCGAAGACTAACGGACCGTCATGATCAGTTGAAATAACCGCACCATCTGCGACTGGACGGACAAACACAGGAACATCAAGAACCGTTTCGAACTCACCGTCACTCACGACCACTTGTAGGTCAGAAACGCCTGCAAAGTCGCCCGTTGGTGTGAATGTCCAAGTTCCATCGCCGTTGTCTGTTACTTCTCCGCCATCTTCACCGTCTGCGGTGATAATGCGTGAAACAACAAGGTCAGCGGTATCAATGTCGCCGAACAAGTTCATCAAGTCACCAGCATCGAAGGTGAACGCGCCATCTTCGTCTGTGGTCATCATTGCGTTACCGACGTTGAATGGTGCGTCGTTAACCGGAATGACATCCACATTCAGCGAACCATCAACCACTTCTTCGCCGTCAGTAGCTTGATAACCCAGTTCTACCAAGCCATTGAAGTCTTGCGTAGTCACTAAATGATACATGCCGTCTGGTTGCTGAGTTAAGGTCGCATTCGCTGGAGCTCGAACTGTGATGCTCTCAATGCTGATCTCATCACCATCAAGATCTGTAACTTGATCCGCGATGTAAGCTGGGTCAATCACCATGACCACATCTTCTTCACCTTGCATCTGAATCATTGGTGCTTCAGGTGCATCATTCACTGGCGTGACATCGATGTTGCCGTTGACTGAAATTGTCTCTTGGCCATCGCTAACGTTGAACGTCATCGGCACATCGCCATTGAAGTTTTCGTTTGGCGTGAATGACCAAGTACCATCTTCGTTGTCTAGCAACTCACCCAAGCTAGGGTCGATTTGTAGACCAGAAGCAGACAATTCATCTGCGGTGTTATCGATGTCGGTAGCTTGAGCTAACAACATGTCTTGTGTGATAAGAATGGTGCTGTCTTCGGCTGTGGTTAGTTTCACTTCCTCAGATTCAGGTCCATCGTTCACAGCCAGAACTTCGATACCTGCCGTTGTTGTTGAAGTTGCACCGTCATCATCGGTTACGACCACATCCAGGTTAATATCACCGTTAAAGTTCTCACTCGGCGTGAAAGTCACAGACCCATTATCGTTTTGAACTAAGGTGCCGTCAGAGCCTGAGTAAGTCACACTTTCAAGCGACACTTCACCATCAACGTCCGAGCTATTAGCAATTAGCTGTTCAGGGCTAATTGTGATGGTGCCATCTTCGTTCATTTGGTAAGACGTTGAACCCGCAACCGGCGCATCGTTAACATCCGTTACCGTCACATCAATATTGGCATCGACTGTCTCAGTGCCATCAGTCACTGTGAAGCCAAGGTTTACATCGCCATTGAAGTTTTCGTTCGGAGCAAAGCTGTAAGTGCCATCACCGTTATCGGTGAACACACCCTCTGCGCCCGTGTAAGACACATCCGTGATAGACAGGTCATCACCATCAATATCTGCAGCGCCTGCTAATAGGTCAGCGTCAGTGAAGGTTAACGTACCATCTTCCTCAACGGTAAAGCTTTGGTCAGCAGCCGTTGGTAAGTCATTCACTGGGTTAACCGTTAGGTCGACGCCAGCTTGAACAGTTTCAAGGCCATCTGACACATCGAAGCTTAGGTCAATGTCACCGTTGAAATCAGAATCCGGCATGATAGTAAATGAACCATCATCGTTTGCTGTTACGGTTGCATTGTCACCTACAGATAGGTTGCTTGCGGTCAGGGCATCACCATCAACATCGGAAGCGTTCGCCAACAACTGTTCTTGAGACAGCGTAATTGAACCATCTTCATCAACCGAGTAAGCCACGTTTCCTGCTACTGGTGCGTCGTTGACGGCAATCACTTCAATACCAGCCGTTGTTGCAGCCGTTGCGCCATCGTCATCAATAACCGTCACATCAAGGTTGATGTCGCCGTTAAAGTTTTCATTTGGAGCAAACGTGACTGAACCATCTTGGTTTTGAACCAAGATGCCGTCTGGACCCGAGTAACTCACGCTATCAAGTGATACTTCACCATCTACATCGGAGCTATTCGCAATCAACTGCTCAGGGCTCAATGTGATGGTGCCATCTTCGTTCATTTGGTAAGACGTTGCGCCTGCCACTGGTGCATCGTTAACGTCGGTTACCGTTACGTCGATGTTTGCATCAACCGTCTCTGTACCGTCAGATACTGAGAAGTCCAGACTTACGTCACCGTTGAAGTTCTCGTTCGGTGCAAAGGTGTAAGTGCCATCGCCATTGTCGGTGAACACACCCTCTGCGCCAGTGTAAGACACATCAGCAACGGAAAGCTCATCACCATCAATGTCCGCTGCACCTGCTAACAGATCCTCATCAGTGAAGGTTAGCGTTCCGTCTTCCTCAACGGTGAAGTTTTGATCTTCAGCCGTAGGCAAGTCGTTCACTGGGTTAACCGTTAGGTCAACGCCTGCTTGAACGGTTTCAAGGCCATCTGAAACATCGAAGCTTAGGTCAATGTCGCCGTTGAAATCAGCATCCGGCATGATAGTAAATGAACCATCTTCATTTGCTGTTACGGTTGCATTGTCGCCTGCAGATAGGTTAGCTGCGGTAAGGTCATCGCCGTCCACATCCGATGCTTGAGCTAGCAATTGTTCTTGGCTTAGCGTGATTGAACCATCTTCATCCACTGAGTAAGCCAAGTCGCCAGATACTGGAGCATCGTTGACGGCGATAACATCAATACCCGCCGTCGTTTGCGCGGTTGCACCGTCTTCATCAGCAACGGTTACATCTAGGCTGACATTGCCGTTGAAGTTTTCATTTGGTGCAAAGCTGTATGTACCATCACCATTGTCGGTAAAGATGCCGTCTGTACCCGAGTACGAAACATCACTTACGGATACATCACCTTCAATGTCTGAACTGTTTGCCAGAAGTTGTGCGTCAGATAGTATAATGACGTTGTCTTCGTCGACACTGTAAGCCGTAGAACCCGCTACTGGTAAGTCATTTACTGCTATGACATCAATACCGGCTGTGGTTTCGGCCGTTGCGCCATCTTCATCCATAACGGACACATCAAGACTGATGTCGCCGTTAAAGTTTTCGTTTGGCGAGAAGGTGTAAGTGCCATTACCATTGTCAGTGAACACACCATCTGTGCCGCTGTAGCTTACATCGCTAACAAACACTTCCCCTTCAACATCCGAGCTGTTCGTCAGAAGTTGTGCATCGCTTAGGGTTATGCTGCCATCCTCTTCAACACTGTAAGCGGTGGTTCCAGCAACCGGTACGTCATTAATTGGGACAACTTGCACATCAATGTTTGCCGATACAACATCGGTACCGTCACTGACATCGTAAGTTAGGTCAACGTTACCATTGAAGTTCTCGTTTGGAGCAAAGGTATAAGTACCATCGCCATTATCCGTGAACACACCGTCGGTACCTTCGTAATTAACCGATTCGACAGAAAGGTTCTCGCCATCAATATCCGTTGCACCAGCCAATAGCTGTTCATCGGTAAAGATCAACGACCCATCTTCATTAATGGTGTAGTCGTGGTCGTAAATAACAGAAAGGTCGTTAACTGCTGTAACGGTAACGTCTAGTTCTGCTGGAGTAATCCCACCGTTGCCATCGTCCACGTTATAGCTAATCGAGAATTCACCATTGAAGTTCTCTTCAGGAGTGATGGTGTAAGTGCCGTCACCATTGTCAGTGATAAGCGCGTTCTCAATTGAGATGTCACCAACACTTGGTTCGTTACCACCCGTTTCACCAGAGTCTCCATCTTCATCACCCGTTAGCAACTCAGAGATATCAATGCCGTTTTCATTCGCGAGCGCTTCTTCTGCCGTTGGTAAATCAAACGCATTCTCGCTGCCCACATCTTGGCTTGGAACCACAACACCATTAACGATATCAAACACATGCCAATGCTCACCCGTTGGATTGTCAGGCAAGTCTGGGGTAAAGGTCTCAACCAAAGTATCGCCAACAAACACCTGAACCTGCACATCTTCAACACCATCTACATCCCAACTTCTGTTGGTGTAATTGTGTACTGAATAGTGCATGTCAGCATCTTGATAATTTGGAATAGTGATGGTTTCAGGGCCACCGCCATTTGTGTCATCAACATCTTGTTGGACGACATTGCCTTCACCAAGGTCATGGCTCATATCGCGGTAGTAGATATGGTCTAGCTCATTGCCAGACTCTGTATCGTAAAGCCATAGGTGATTATCCATATCACGAGGGCTCTCACCCCAGGTCACGACGATACGCATATCTGTTTCTTCAAGGACTTCAGATATTGCAGTCACGCCACCATTAGTATCTTCACCTGCTGGTACAAGGAAGCTGCTGGTAATAGAGCCTTCTTGTTCAATAGTAACGGTACCTTGGTCAACAACAGGGCCACTCACAGAGTAGTGACCAGATTGGTCTGTTACCGTGGTGTATGAGTGACCGGCGTTATCGGTCATTGTGACGTCTGCACCAACGACTGGGCTACCCGTTTCAGCATCCAGCACCGTACCGGTTACGGTCGTTTCATCGCCCTGCTCTCCGATAATTGCGGTCATGTCATCGTCTTCGATGTCAGTCGCGAATTGTAGGAGTTCTTCTTGAGTAATGGTGTACGAACCATCTTCTTCAATGGTTATCGCAACATCAGCAGAAACAATTGGCGCATCATTAACTGGATCAACCGTCAAACCTAAGTTAGCCGCAATCGGTGTGTCACCATCGCTGATACTGTAAGCCACATCGATGTAGCCATTGAAGTTTTCGCTTGGAGTGATAGAGAATGTGCCATCGCCATTATCGACAATCGTTGCATCATCTCCCACCAAGGTTAAGTCGGAAGCGACAAGATCATCACCTTCAATATCAGCGGCATTCGCTAGTAACTGCTCCTGCGTGATAGTGATGACATTATCTTCATCAACGTTCGCGTAAACATCAGATGTCGTTGGCAAGTCATTAACTGGGTTTACCGTCAGATCGGCGTTTGCCACAATTGACTCTGTACCATCCGAAATATCAAAGCTTAGGTCGATATTACCGTTGAAATCGGCGTCTGGTGTCACCGTAAAGGTACCATCACCGTTATCTACGACTGTCGCATTATCGCCCGCACTTAAGTTGCTTGCCGTAAGGTCATCACCATCCACATCAGAAGCTTGAGACAGCAATTGCTCTTGAGTCAGAATGATCGAGCCATCTTCATCAATGCTGTACGCCAAGTCACCTGATACCGGTGGATCGTTAATTGGCAAGACATCAATACTTGCGCTGGTGGCTACTGTCGCACCGTCTTCATCAGTCACCACGACATCGAGGCTAACATCGCCATCGAAGTTTGCATTAGGTGCAAAGCTGAATGTGCCGTTACCGTTGTCAGTAAAGATACCGTCAGCGCCTGTGTAGTTCACGCTATCAATCGCTACTTCACCTTCGATATCTGAAGCGTTCGCCAACAGTTGCTCTGAACTGATGGTGATGACTTCATCTTCGTTAACGGAGTAACTGGTTGAACCCGCAATTGGAGGATCGTTAACCTCAAGTACAGTAATTCCAGCTGTCGTTGGTTCGGTTGCACCATCTTCATCGGTCACAACAACGTCTAGACTCACTTCGCCATTGAAGTTTTCGTTTGGCGAGAAGGTATACGTACCGTTACCGTTGTCTTCAAATACACCATCGGCACCGGTGTAAGCCACACTATCAATCGCCACTTCACCTTCAATATCTGAAGAGTTAGCTAATAGCTGTTCGTTACTGATAGTAATCGAGTTGTCTTCATGAACCGTGTAAGACGTACTACCCGCCACTGGAGGGTCGTTCTCCGGCGTTACGCTCACATCAATATTGGCTTGAACCGTGTCCGTGCCATCTGACACATCAAAACTGAAGTTCACATCGCCATTGAAGTTCTCGTTTGGTGCAAAGCTGTAGCTGCCGTCGCCATTGTCAGTAAGAACACCGTCCGCACCCGTGTAAGTCACACCTTCTACTGTTAGGTCGTCTCCTTCAACATCGGTTGCGCCAGTTAACAAGTCAGTGTCCGTGAAGTTAAGAACACCATCCTCACCAATAGTGAATGCTTGATCTTGTGGCTCTGGCGCGTCATTGACTGGCGTTACTGTCAAGTCTAGACCGGCTGCCACCATCTCTTCTCCATCGGTGACATCGTAACTAAATTCGATATTACCGTTGAAGTTTTCACTTGGGGTAATGGTGAAGCTACCATCGTCGTTCATTTCAATGGTGGCATTTTCATCATTGGTGGTTAGGTTGATTGCTGATAGGTCATCACCATCAATATCGACAGCGTGTTCTAGCAGCTGTTCTTGCGTTAGCGTGATGCTATTGTCTTCGGCAGTGACTGCACTGATATCCCCATCAACTTCTGGAGCATCATTTGCTGGAGAGATATGAATCGTCACATCTTGTGTTGCCGTTGCAGTGGTGCCTGTATCAACATCAGTCGATGTCGCTTTAACGGTTAGTACCACATCACCATTGAAGTCACCTGAAGGAATAAACTCTAGCCCTTCTAGTTCTCCTGGTTGCAGTGACCATGAGCCATCACCGTTATCCGTACCTGCAGAAAGCGAGCTTCCTTCCGGCACATCTTCGATCAAGATAGCGAGGTTTTCTGAACCATCCGTATCCGTTAGTGCCGCATCAATATCCAGTGGTACTGGCGTATCTTCGGTACCAATGATTTGGTAATCCGCGTCAGACACTGTGATTTCAATGTTGTCGATACCAAATGACTCATCACTCACGCTTTGGTTCAAGGTTGAACCGAAGCCTAATTCAAGTTGGCCGTCTTCAACGGGTACCGTTAGGTTGATTTGGTGTGCTTGGTCATTCCAACCACTGAAGCCTTCACCTTGCGATACACCATGGACGACTTCACCCACTTCATTGCCAGCTGAATCGTACAACGTTGTCGTGCCATCTTCGGTACGGAACGCAGAATTATCTAGCGAGGTAAGCTCTTCGCCGCCTACAAAGATTTGGAACGACTCACCATCCCAAGAATCAATTTCGTAGAAGCTGAATGAGATATTCACTTCACTCACATCACTTGGAATGTCGTAAGTTTTACTGACCGCTTCATCGCCACCAGTGCCACCAATGCGACCAATGCGACCCAGCATGTCACCCGACTCAAAGCCTTGTGAGCTTTCAGTACCCGCATTCCAGCCATTTGAGCCAGACTCGAAGTTATCTGAAGCAATCACCAAGTCAGAGGCAATCGACAGCTCAGGCATATCAACCACAGATTGAACATCAATCGTCGCTTCTGCTGGTACTGTCGCTGTACCGTCATTCACGTCGAACGTCACATTCACATTGCCGTCAAAGTTTTCATTCGGTGCGAATGTGTAAGTACCATCGCCATTATCAACCAAAGAACCGCTGTCAGAAGCGACATTTTCAACCGACAAGTTGTCGCCATCAATGTCACCTGCATTTTGCAGCAGTTGCTCTTCTGTAAAGGTAAAGCTCGTGTCTTCTTGAGTCACAAACTGTGGCTCACCGACAGTTGGCAAGTCATTGACAGGGTTAACGGTAAGATCAGCCGTTGCTTGAAGCGTCGCATCACCATCGGTAATGTCGAAGTTCAAATCAATGTCGCCATTGAAGTTAGCATCTGGCGTGATAGTGAAACTACCATCATCGTTTGCAGTGACGGTCGCATCACCACCAACGGTTAGATTGGCCGCTGTTAGGTCATCCCCGTCAATGTCACCAGCTTGAGCAAGTAATTGCTCTTGGCTCAAGGTAATCGAACCATCTTCATCAACGCTGTATGCCAAGTCACCTGATACCGGAGCATCGTTAACAGGCAGAACATCAATGCTTGCGTTGGTCGCTACGGTTGCGCTATCTTCATCAGTCACGACAACATCAAGGCTTACATCGCCATCGAAGTTAGCGTTTGGTGCGAAGCTAAATGTGCCATCACCATTATCGGTAAATATACCGTCTGAGCCGGTGTAGTTAACGCTATCAATCGCCACTTCACCTTCGATGTCTGAAGCATTCGCCAACAGTTGCTCTGAACTGATGGTGATGACTTCGTCTTCGTTGACTGAGTAACTGGTTGAACCCGCAATTGGTGGATCGTTCACCTCAAGTACAGTAATTCCAGCTGTCGTTGCTTCAGTTGCACCGTCTTCATCGGTCACAACAACATCTAGACTAACTTCGCCATTGAAATTTTCGTTTGGCGAGAAGGTATACGTACCGTTTCCGTTGTCTTCGAATACACCATCGGCACCGGTGTAAGCCACACTATCAATCGCCACTTCACCTTCAATATCTGAAGAGTTAGCGAGTAACTGTTCGTTGCTAATGGTAATCGAGTTGTCTTCATGAACCGTGTAAGACGTACTACCCGCAACCGGTGGATCGTTCTCTGGTGTCACGCTCACATCAATATTGGCTTGAACCGTATCGGTACCATCTGATACATCAAAACTGAAGTTCACATCACCATTGAAGTTCTCGTTTGGCGCAAAGCTGTAGCTTCCGTCGCCATTATCAGTAAGAACCCCATCAGCCCCTGTGTAAGTAACGCCTTCAACCGATAGGTCATCCCCATCGATATCGGTAGCACCTGTTAGCAAGTCTTCATCTGTGAAGTTCAAGATGCCGTCTTCGCCAATGCTGAACGTTTGATCTTGAGGTTGTGGAAGGTCATTAACTGGATTAACGGTGAGGTCAGCCGTCGCAACCAGCGTATCGGTACCGTCGCTAATGTCGAACGTTAGGTCAATGTCGCCATTGAAGTTCGCATCTGGTGTAATGGTAAAGCTACCATCATCGTTAGCAACGACTGTCGCGTCTCCATCAACAATTAAGTTAGAAGCAGTAAGGTCGTCTCCGTCTACATCGCTAGCTTGAGAAAGAAGTTGCTCTTGGCTCAAGGTAATTGAACCGTCTTCCTCTACGCTGTATGCCAAGCCTCCCGATACTGGAACATCATTGATTGGTAAAACATCAACCGTAATATGAGTATCAACTTGATCGCCGTCTTCATCTTGAATGGTCACATCCAACTGTACTTGGCCGTTGAAGTTTTCATTCGGTGCTAAGCTACATGTGCCGTCACCATTGATGGAGAAGATGCCGTCAGGGCCATCGTAGTTAATCTCGACGAGTTGTACATCACCTTCGATATCAGATGCGTTCAATAGAACTTGAGTCTCATTGAAGGTCAGTACAGAATCTTCATCGATAGTGTATGACGTTGGACCAGCCACAGGAGGGTCGTTTACCTCAAGGACTGTAATACCTGCGGTAGTCGATACGGCAGCATCATCTTCATCCACAACAACCACATCGAGGCTAACTTCGCCATTGAAGTTTTCGTTTGGAGAGAAGGTATAAGTACCGTTGCCGTTGATTTCCAACACACCATCACTGCCACCGTAGGTGACGCTATCAATTGCCACCTCTCCTTCGATATCCGAAGAGTTCGCTAATAGCTGTTCGTTACTGATCGTAATGGAGTTGTCTTCATGAACGGTGTAAGACGTGCTACCCGCCACTGGAGGATCATTCTCTGGCGTCACGCTGACATCAATGTTAGCGGTTACCGTATCGGTACCATCTGATACATTGAACGAGAAATTTACATCGCCATTGAAGTTTTCGTTTGGCGCAAAACTATATGTGCCATCGCCGTTATCTGTGAGAACACCGTCTGCGCCAGTGTAAGTCACACCTTCAACACTTAGGTCGTCCCCTTCAATGTCCGTTGCACCCGTTAATAGGTCTTGGTCATTGAACGTTAACACGCCGTCTTCACCGACGGTGAATGTCTGGTCTTGTGCTTCTGGGCCATCATTCACTGGTGAAACGGTTAACTCAAGATTGGTAGAAACAACATCATCACCATCCGATACATCAAATGTGAAGTTAACATCACCGTTGAAGTCAGCATCTGGCGTTAATGTGTAAGTACCATCACCGTTATCGGTAATCGTAACGCTCTCATCATCAGTTGCTAAATTCAGAGCGGTCAGCTGATCGCCATCTAAATCGCGAGCATTAGCTAACAAGTCTTCTTGCGTAATGATGATAGAACCATCTTCTTCCACAGTTGCAGCAACAGGAAGTGCTTCAGGTGCATGTTCAATGTGGGCGCCAGTCGCGTTAATGTAGATGGTTTGAGAGACCGTTTCAGAATCATCATTCGATAGCTCTGTTGCGGTTGCTGTTACATGAACTTCAAGCTGTTCGTTGAAGTCTTCTGGTAACTGGATTTGTAGTGCATTTTCGATAGCCGTTGTTGGTAGGTTCACCGTACCATCAGGACCAACCGTCACTTCACCACTGTAGATTTGGCTGTTCACTTCACCGACATCGATTGTGAAGTTGAAGTCTGAATAGTCAGCATCACCGCCACCATACAAATCTTCAAATCCGTAAACCAGCTCGCCGTCTTCATTAACCGTCGTGCGCGTATGTTCGATACCATCTTGGTTTAGCTGAGAGCTTGAACCACCATGGAAGATCGCGTCACCATTCTGCCCTTGAACTACAGTTTCAGTTCCATCGGTAGCAACAAATACAAGTTGAGGATCAACCGTATCCATGTTTGCAGGCGAACCATCCGCTGCACGGAACTCGTACTGACCTTCCTGCATCGCGTCAAAGTCATTGTGCTGATGCCCGTTTGGAATCAAGAACAGGTTGAAACTTTCACCTTCTTCAACTTGGAAGCTGAACTGGTCTTGTCCTGGAACAAGGTCACCACCGCCACCAACTTGTGATGCATTTTCATAGACAACTTCAACACCCGTGATGTTGCCGTCTTCATCGACTTTGTAGTAACCCGCTGCGTTTTGGTATCCCGCAGTTTCACCTTCAAACGTTACTGTAATTTCAGTGTCGTTGTAACTGGTGATGCCGTTCTCTTGGTCATTCAGAACGCCTTCGTTATCGTATTGAATAACCGAACCTTCTGGCACACCATCTACAGTTACGGTAAGTGTTTCAGACAAGTCTTGGTCGACAAGCGCCGCTGCAATATTCAGTTCAACAATGCCGCCTGGCTCAACCAAAATCGCTTGGTCATCGACGTTAACGCCATCGCTATCGGTAATCACAAGATCCGGCGCATCTGCGACCGCTTCAATGTGAACATTGAGGTCTTGTTCTACTTCAGTTGTGCCATCGGTAACTGTAAAACTGAACTGTAGATCTCCACTAAAGTGCTCTTCAGGAACGAAGCTGAACGTGCCATCGCCGTTATCGGTGACTGTGCCTTCATCACCAGAGTAATTGATGCTAGTAACGCTTAAGTCGTCGCCATCAATATCAATCGCACCACTCAACAGATCTTCTTGAGTGAACAGGATGCTGCCATCCTCTTCAATGTGGTACATGCCTGGAGCAACGATTGGAATGTCATTCACCGGATTCACGGTCAATGTCATGTCATTAGACGTGCTCAGCTCACCGTCGCTCACCTCATAAGTGAATGCGATATCACCATTGAAGTTTTCCGAAGGCGTCACTGTATACGTGCCATCACCATTATTTACGATGGTGGCGTTTGGATCGTTGGTTTCCAGCGCACTCGCAAACAGCTCATCACCATCTTGATCGCTCGCGTTTTCCAACAACATCTCTTGCGTAACGAGAATTGAACCATCTTCGTCGATATCTGCAACCATTGGCGTCGCTTCTGGCGTATCATTGACGAACTCAACTTTTAGGTCAATGTTTGCGGCAACCACGTCAGTGCCATCGCTCACATCAAACGCTAAGTCGACATTACCGAAGAAGCCCTGCTCTGGTGTTAATGTGTATGTTCCATCGCCATTGTCTGTGACTTCTATCGTGTCGCTTGCGCTCGTCACATTCACAACTGACAGTTCATCACCTTCAACGTCTGTCGCCTGTGCCAGTAACTCAGCTTCGGTAATAGTAATCGCTTGACCATCTTCCGTAGTGAAAGACATGTCTGGAACGTCTGGCGCATCGTTGATTGGATTTACGGTTAAGTTGAGGTCAGCGGCAACAGTTTCGATTGCGTCAGTGACATCGTAAGTAAATTCAATCTCACCAAAGAAATCTGCACTTGGTGTAATCGTGAAGCTACCGTCTGGGTTTTCTACAACAACCGCATTTGGATCGTTGGTCGCAAAGTTAACCGCTTCAAGGTTATCGCCATCCACATCGGTTGCATTCGCTAACAGATCCTCTTGAGTAATAGTGATTGAACCATCTTCATCAACAGTGGCTTCAATTGGGCCACTAACCTCTGGGCCTTCATTGATAATTTCAACGTCAACTCTTGCAGTGCTTGGTGCGCTTGCTTGGCCATCACTGATATCAAAAGTCAGATTAACTTCACCGTAGAAGTCTTCTGCAGGTTCGAAGGTAAAGGTATTATCACCGTTATCCGTTAACGTACCTTGCGTTTGGTCTGCAAGTAATAGGTTTTCAACATGAAGAATGTCGCCATCAACATCGGTCGCACCAGACAATAAGTCTTTCGCTTCGATGATCATAGATCCATTTTCAAGCATTTGGGTATGCAATGGTTCGCCCGGAACCGGCACATCATTGACCGGTACAACGGTTAGGTCTAAATGCGTTGCAACTTCATCAGTACCATCAAACACCTTGTAGTCGATGTCGATTTCACCATTGAAGTTTTCATTCGGCATGAAGGTAAACGTACCATCGCCGTTGTCGACCAAGTCACCGTTATCACCACCGTAAGTGATGTCAGAAATAGACAGCGTATCGCCTTCCACATCTGTGGTGTTCGCTAGCAAGTCATCTGCACTGAACGTGATACCTTCATCTTCATCTGTCGATAGAACAATCGGGCCAGAAACGATTGGCGCATCATTTGCTGATTCGAAGTTGATGTTGATGATATTGCTGTCTGTCAGCTCACCATCGGTAACTTGGTAACCAAGTTCGATTTCACCGTAGAAGTTTTCATCCGGTGTTACCGTCCAAGTGCCATCACCATTATCGGTGAGTGTTGCATGCTCTGAGTTTTCACCCACTAGCTCTAGATTTTCAATATCAAGGTCGTCACCATCAATATCAGATGCTTGCGCCAGTAGTTGCTCTTCGGTAATTACAACCGAAGCAAACTGGGCAGAACCATCGGTATCGACAGTAATATTCGGAAGATCAGCCGTTAACTCGATTTCGTTGTCACCCGCATGGATATTCAACTCAACCGTTTCAGTAATCTCTGAGCCATCTACACCAATCGATGTAAACACAGCTTCATCATGACAAGTTTGTGACACTGTCATGTTTTGAACGACGTAAGTACCATTACCTTGCACGGTACCAAGCTCAAAGTAAGACACTGGTTGATCAACCGTCAGCGTGTAATCTGTCTCGAAAGTACCACGGTCTTCTTTGTGGTAAGTCATCGAGTCAATTAGGTCGCCATCCTCATTGAACGCTTTGATTTCGACTTCTGTAAAATGACGAGACTCTTCCATGAACCAACCACCCAAACCATCTAGGTGGAAACTGATTTCATTGATGTCTTGACCTTCAACCGAAACAGTCAGTTTCTCATCACCACTCAGGCCTTGACGGTCGGTATCACCAAGTCCGTGACCAATGTGGGTGTTACCATTCCAGGCACCAAGAGGGTCATCGTTACTTTGAACGGTTACCGTTAAGTCACCATCTGAGAACTCACGCGTATAAGGGTCAACTTCTGTACCCCAATCATCCACACTCGCGTTATCGTCAAACGTACCGATTTGTGTGGTGTGTGTACCTTCAGCAAGAGCATCTTCGCTTGGAACAAAGCGGACTTCGGTATCTGCAGGAACTTCTTGTCCTACTTCCAGTACCACCCATTCGTCATTCACATTCGCTTCAATGATGCCGTTTTCTGGCGCTTGGTCTAAACGTAGTGCTGGTTCTTCACGAAGTGTCACACCAACGGTTTGGTCTTCTTGCGCTTGGATGAATATTTCATCGTCCGCTTCCGGCGCATCGTTGACAGGATTAACCGTCAAGTCGAGTGTCGTCAGAACTTCATTCTCACCATCACTGATGCTGTATGTGAAATCCAACACGCCATTGAAGTTTTCTGTGTGCGTAATGGTGAATGAACCATCGTCATTAGTAACAATTGTCGCATCTGGATCGTTGGTTTGTAGGTTAGTTGCCGTTAACTCATCACCTTCAACATCGGTTGCGTTTGCAAGCAGCTGCTCTTGAGTAATAGTGATGGAATTATCTTCGTCTACCTCTGCCTGAATGCCAGATGTTTCAGGGCCGTCATTCACAGCAATAACATCGATGCCAGCGGTTGTAGTTGCGGTTGCACCGTCTTCGTCAACGACAACAACGTCTAGTGAAATATCACCATCGAAGTTTTCATTTGGCGTAAAGGTGTAAGTACCATTGCCATTATCAACAAAAGAGCCGTCATCACCGGAGTACGATACTCCTGACAGTGATACATCGCCTTCTACATCGGAAGAGTTTGCCAATAGTTGCTCATCACTGATCGTGATTTGGCCATCTTCTTGAACTGTGTAAGATGTCGAGCCCGCTACCGGTGGATCATTCTCAGGCGTTACGCTGACATCAATAACAGCTGATGTTGAATCAGTACCGTCAGAGACATCGAATGAGAATTGAACATCACCATTGAAGTTCTCGTTTGGTGCAAAGCTGTATGTGCCGTCGCCATTATCGCTAAGAACACCATCTGCACCTGTGTAGAGCACGTTTTCAATCGACAGCTCGTCACCATCAATATCTGACGCGCCTGCAAGCAGGTCAGCATCGGTGAAGAGTAAGGTACCGTCTTCTTCAATCGTGAACTGTTGATCTTGCGCTTGTGGCAAGTCATTAACCGGATTCACGGTAATGTCTAGGCCAACTTGAACTGAACCACCATCGTTGTCGATGATATCGAAGTTCAGATCTAGGTCACCGTTGTAATCTGCGTTCGGTGTGATGGTGTAGCTGCCATCATCATTGTGTTGGATGGTCGCATTTTCATCAGTAGATAGATTGATAGCTTCTAAGTTGTCGCTATCGATATCACCTGCTCTTGCTAGCAATTGCTCTTGGCTTAGCGTGATGGAGCTATCTTCGTTGATGGTGTAAGCCAAATCACCCGATACTGGCGCATCATTGATTGGCAATACATCAACGTTAATGTGTGTTTCAACCGTTGCGCCATCTTCATCTTGAATGGTCACACCCAGTTGAACCTGACCATTAAAGTTTTCATTGGGTGCAAAGCTGCATGTACCATCACCATTTACAGTGAAGATACCGTCCGAGCCATCGTAGTTAATGCCAACAAGTTCTACATCGCCTTCGACATCCGAAGCGTTCACAAGAATCTGAGATTCACTGAACGTCAGAACCGAATCTTCATCAATGGTGTATGACGTTGGACCCGCAACCGGTGGATCATTCACTTCTAGAACAGTGATACCCGCAGTGGTTTCATCAATCGAACCGTCTTCATCGGCAACAATAACGTCAAGGCTGATATCGCCACTGAAGTTTTCATTAGGAAGGAAGGTGTAACTGCCGTCACCATTATCTTGGAACACACCATCTGTGCCGCTATAAGTGACGCTGTCAACCGACACGGCACCTTCAACGTCAGAAGAGTTTGCTAGCAACTGTTCATCAGAAATTGTGATGGCATTGTCTTCGTTGACCATGTACGAGGTTGAACCCGCAACTGGCGGATCATTTTCAGGCGTTACACTCACATCAATGTTAGCGCTGACTGTTTCTGTGCCATCAGACACGTCGAAGCTGAAGTTAACATCGCCATTGAAGTTTTCATTTGGCGCAAAGGTATAAGTACCATCACCGTGGTCGGTCAGTACGCCATCCCCACCTGTATAGCTAATACTTTCAACGGTTAAGTCATCGCCATCAATATCGGTGGCACCGGTAAGTAAGTCGGCATCTGTAAATTGCAGCGTACCGTCTTCTGTAATACTGAATTGTTGATCTTGAGGAACTGGCAGGTCGTTAACTGGATTAACGGTTAGGTCAGCCGATGCTTGAACCGTATTAGAGCCATCTGAGATATCGAAGCTGATATCGATGTCACCATTGAAGTTCTCATCTGGCGTGATGGTGAAACTGCCGTCATCGTTAGCAACGACTGTTGCATCACCGCCAACCGTTAGGCCGCTAGCAGTAAGATCATCGCCTTCCACGTCAGATGCTTGAGAAAGCAACTGCTCTTGGCTTAGACGAATCGAGCCATCTTCGTCGATTGAGTACGCTAGGTCACCAGACACTGGCGCATCATCAACCGCCGTAACACTCACATCAATGTTTGCAGACACCGTATCGGTACCATCTGACACATCAAAACCGAAGTTTACATCGCCATTGAAGTTTTCGTTTGGAGCAAAGGTGTAAGTACCATTACCGTTGTCAGTAAGAATACCGTCGCCACCGTCGTAGGTCACACCTTCAACCGTTAGGTTGTCACCTTCGATGTCCGTTGCGCCTGTTAACAGGTCTGCATCAGTAAAGATGAGCGTGCCATCTTCTTCCACGCTGAACTGTTGATCTTGAGGGACTGGCAGGTCATTAACTGGGTTAACCGTTAGGTCTGCTGAAGCTTGAACGGTATTGGTACCATCTGAGATATCGAAACTGATATCTATGTCACCGTTGAAGTTCTCATCTGGCGTAATCGTGAAGCTGCCGTCATCGTTAGCTACAACCGTTGCATCACCACCAACCGTTAGGCCGCTGGCCGTAAGGTCATCGCCCTCTACGTCAGATGCTTGAGAAAGCAATTGCTCTTGACTTAGACGAATCGAACCATCTTCATCGATTGAGTACGCTAGGTCACCCGATACAGGCGCATCATCAACCGCCGTAACACTCACATCAATGTTTGCAGACACCGTACCGGTACCATCTGACACATCAAAACCGAAGTTTACATCGCCATTGAAGTTTTCATTCGGCGCAAAGGTGTAAGTACCATTACCGTTGTCAGTAAGAATGCCGTCGCCGCCATCGTAAGTCACACCTTCAACAGTCAGGTTGTCACCTTCGATGTCAGTAGCACCTGTTAATAGGTCGGCATCGCTGAAGATGAGTGTGCCATCTTCTTCCACGCTAAACTGTTGATCTTGAGGTACTGGCAAGTCATTGATTGGGTTAACGGTTAAATCGGCAGAAGCTTGAACCGTGTTAGTGCCATCTGAGATATCAAAGCTGATATCGATGTCACCATTGAAGTTCTCATCTGGCGTGATGGTGAAACTGCCATCATCGTTAGCAACAACCGTTGCATCACCACCAACCGTTAAGTCGCTGGCCGTCAGGTCATCGCCTTCAACATCTGATGCTTGCGATAAAAGCTGTTCTTGGCTTAAACGAATCGAACCGTCTTCGTCCACTGAGTAAGCAAGGTCGCCAGATACTGGTGCATCATCGACTGCTGTTACGCTTACATCGATGTTTGCCGCTACCGTATCGGTACCGTCAGACACATCGAAGCCGAAGTTTACATCGCCGTTGAAGTTCTCGTTTGGCGCAAAGGTGTACGTGCCATTGCCGTTGTCGGTAAGAATACCGTCGCCACCATCGTAGGTCACACCTTCAACAGTTAGGTTATCGCCTTCAATGTCCGTTGCACCGGTTAGTAGGTCTGCATCAGTGAAAACAAGCGTGCCGTCTTCTTCTATTTCAAAGGTTTTATCTTCTGGTACAGGTGCGTCATTAATAGGACGAACCGTTAAATCAATTGCGCTGCTAATCGTTTCTTGGCCGTCACTGATGTCGAAAGTAAGGTCAAGTTCACCATTGAAGTCAACTGAAGGAACTACTGTGAAAGTACCATCACCATTGTCTTGAACTGTTGCATCAGCACCAACTTGAACGTTAGAGGCAACCAATTCGTCTCCATCTACATCACTTGCGTATTCGAGTAATTGTTCTTGAGTGAATGTTATGGAGCCATCTTCATCCATGATGTAAGCCAGATCTTGTTCTGCTTCTGGCGCGTCATTTTCACTTTCTACATTGATTTGGAAAGTTTCACTCGTCGTTTCAGAATCAAAATCTTCTTTTACTTGATTCGTTGCTTCACCGCTTTGGTCCTGAACATCGACTGCAAACGTTTCTTCTGCGGTTTCGGAGTCTAGATTATCACCACCTTGTGACCCTTCAGAATCTGTTGAAGAGCTTGATGCTGCTGAAGTTTGTACTGCTTGACCTTGGGCTTGATTGCCCTCTGCATCAACTCCCCCTTCAGATCCGGCTGCACCACCGCCTCCTACTGCCTGTGCGCCTGCACCAGAATCCCCAGCACCACTTCCGGATGCGCCTTCAGTACTTCCTCCTTCAGAAGCCACACTGTCGACTACATTAGATTGAGCGGTATCTGAATCTCCATCGCTTTCTGGCGTCTCGTCTTGAACAGCCGCACCAGAAGCCGACGCATCTTCAGAATTACCTGCGCCACTCGGGTTGTCTTCTAAAGCCTGATTAACCTCGTCGGCCGCATCCGTGTTTTCAGCACCCGTCGCTATTGTCGACGCAATCGTATTTTGTTGATTTTGTTGATTCTGCTGTTGGGAGGGCGTACCCGCGTCATTCGTGTCCGTTTGTTCTACCGCATCATTTAGATCTTCATTTTGGTTGTTTTGGTTATTTTCGCCTGCCATTACAGCCTCCGTTGCTACTAGCTAACTGATCGTATTTAGAGGCATTAAAGGACACCATTTTGAAAAACCAAGTTTTTATACAACATTTTTCATATTTTTCTTTTTATACATAAAGAATCAAAAAAAATTTGAAAACTGCCTTTAAAGATCCTTAGTTATTGTGATTAAAGCAATTAAGGCAGTGGAATGATGATAGACATGACGAATTTGTTGCGTTCAATCGACAACAACCACAAAGGGCTGCAATTGCTGCTAGGCGACTTTTATAAGGACTTTTCGGACGCACCTATGAACATAGAGATGCTTCATAAAGGGAATCGTTTTGATGAACTCAACAACTACTCTAAAAAATTGAAAACCATCTTAACTTTGTTATGCGACCAAGACCTGCCGCCCAAAATGGCCAAGTTGGAACATTTGAGTAAACACGAATTCCCTGCGCCGGAAGCGCTTTTAGAGGATGTAAAAACTGAACTACAAAACGTCAATCGACAAATCAATCACTTGCTGGATATTAAGGAAGTGGTCGATGACAAGTCATCGAGGTAGGTCATGAGTAATAACCAAATAGAGCACCACCTCAGAAAAGCACTCGTTTCTAATAACGAGGCTTCGAAGGTGACGGCAGATGACACCATCGTACTTGCGAGTGCTATGACCAGCGTTCATAAAACCTTGCTCATCATATTCCTGCTCGCTTTGGTCGCTATCGCCGTGGCGTCACAGGCGCGCATCGACATTGTCGTTTCTGTGCGTGGTGAGCTGCTGTTGGAATCTGACGTTGAGAAGGTTCAACACTTAGAAGGCGGCATTTTAGAAGAGCTGTTAGTCAGAAAAGGGGAAGTTGTATATGAAGGTCAACCTATTGCCCGAATCCGCTCACTCGACCGCAACACCCAACTCGATACCGTGAACACCGAAATCATTCAGTTGGAACTCGACAAGATTCGTTATGAAAGCTTGCGCGACATGATCGAACCAAACTTTGCTTCTTATATCGAAAAGTTCCCAGAACAAGTTCAGGTCAACATGAATACGTGGCAACAAGAGTTTTCTAAAAACCGCTCCAACGAAGAGCTCATTACCCATGATATTAAACACAAAAACTCTCTGATTAGGTCGATGCTTAAGCGTCGTAAAAGCTCAGAGAACCAACTATCGCTCATTCGCAAACAACTCAACATTAAAAACACACTTTATAAAGAAGAGATGGCGTCGTATGTCGACGTTCTCAACATGAAAGTACAAGAATCCAATATGGTGCGTGAGATTGAGAACCTTGATGAGTCGGTCATGAATGAACGTTTTCAGCTCGACAAACTGGAAAAGCAACACCGTGACTTGGTTGAGAATCGAAACTCCGAGTACCAAGCGCAAATCATTCAGGCCAATAAAGATCTCAAACTGAAACGGATCCTACAACCACAGCATTCCGACAAGGTTGACCGCTTAATCGTCTACTCGCCAGTAGATGGTGTGGTGGACAAATTACACTTCAACTTCCGCTCTGCGGTAATTCCACCCGGCGAGAGCATCGCCGATATTGCGCCAATCAATAACTCCCTACACGGTGAAGCGAAGATCCCACGTAAAGACATGGGGTTTGTTGAAATTGGCCAAGCGGTAAAAGTAAAAATGGATACCTATAACTTCGCAAAATATGGATTTGTTGAGGGAACCATCGCCTCAATCAGCCGCTCGTCTTATGAAGAAGAAGACGCTGAATTCTATTTGGCAGAGATTGAAATTGACCGAAACTTTCTTGAACGAGGAGGCACTCAATACAAATTATCACCTTATATGGAATTTACCGCCGATGTAAAAACAGGCTCGCGTCGTGTGATCGAATACGCAGCGAAGCCAGTGATGTCAGCCATCGAAGATGCTTTCGATGAGAGGTAATCAATGAGCGGAAAACCTTCATACAATATTTCTGTACCCGCCCTACGACTGAGCATATTGTTTAGCATCGTACTGGCTGCGCTCGCTTTCTATTTATACTTTTCTTGGTCAAAAGTAGATTCAGTAGCGCAAGTGCAAAGTGCCCCACTGCTCATACAAGCTCAGAAGCTTAATCAGACCATCGAACAAGATATTCAAACTCTGCAGCAGTGCTTAAGTACCGACACTTGTGGTACTAACGAATTCAATCTAGTTAACTTGAAGCGTGAAATAGATGAATTTCGATCTTTAGCCTCTTTGAACAAAACTGAGTTCAGTTTGGTTGGAGCAACTGAATACACGCAACTGGAATTAGCGATTAACCGCTTCTCCGATAGCGCTAAAGCACGTACCGATGTACTCGATTTATATCTATCACTGACCAACAACTATCTACAGATGGATGACAACTACCGCACCATGTTTAACAACCATGCGAGCGATTTGATGTCTGAGAAAAACGAGTTCTTTGTTTGGTTGTTTATGGTGGTCGTAATACTGGCCGTGATAACGGTTCTATCTAACGCAGTCGCCATGTTGAAGCTGAAAAAATCCAGCTCTAACGAACGCGAAATCGACTACGAGTTCGATGCACTGTATCAAGAACTAAAACAGTTAGATTTACAAAGGCTTGAAGAGCTTCTTAATGAAGTGAGTATCAATCCCAAACAGCGTCAGATCTACTCCCATCTAAAACTGATCTTCAGTAAACTGGAAGACCAAAAGCGCAATAACGATCTCTACAAACAGTTGTATGCACTCATCGGCTATGAGATTCGCGGAATCACCAATACGATTAACGGTGGTGTCCAGTATCTCGTTCAAGAAACCGATGAAAACGGCGTGTTGATGGCGAAGGACATTACCTCTGCATGTAGCACCCTATCTGAGCTAGCAGAAAACTATAATCGATTGATTTCACAGGGTACGGAAAGCAAGTCGAAAGAATTTTCACTGCTCAACGTATTATCGGAATTGATGATTCATATCAGCGCCAAAATTCAACGAAATGAAGGCGAACTAGACTGCTTTATCTCTGATAATTTGCCGAATCGTGTTGAGGGCCAGTCCACCAGCTTGTTCTGGATATTGTTCCTGCAGCTTTCGAATGCCATCCAGCTTAAATCAAACAAGAAGTTGTTCGTGACGATAGAGTCTGGCGCAGCTTCTGATATGGAAAATACCCGTGTCACCATCAACCTAAACTTCCTTTCAACGTTAGATGTCTCAGTAGCCAAGCTCAATAAGCTTCATTGGAGCACTCATAAACACCATACCGCAAACACCGACGACTTAGCGAAAAGCGTTTTAAAAGATTACGGGTACTACGAAAGTCATTGGTTCCAATCGGGTACACAGGAACGTTTTCAGATTGAGCTTGATCTCAAGGCCAAAAATTTCCACACAGAGAAAACTCGCTTCGACGGCAAGCGTTTACTACTTTGCGCCAATACTCAAGTTCGCATTGATGTGATGAAGAAAATGCTCAGCAACTTGGGGCTTGATATTACTGAAATTCGCACTGCCAATGAGTTATTTTCAGCGGCGAAAACCTTTGGTGAGTACGATGCCATCATGCTAACCGATACCTTTGAACCCAACAAACTGCCGTCACTGAGTAAAACGGTGAAATCTCAACTTAAAAATCATCCCAATACCAAGTTGTTGCTGTCAGTAACCAACACTCAGCAAGCACAAGAGTGTCATAGCTTCGTCGACAAAATTATTAACTCCCCTGCGATTCCTTATGAGTTTATTCCTAACTTGCTCACCATTATGGAAGCGGAAGCATCAGAAGAGCAGATGGAGAATAGCTCATTCCTTATCGTAGAGGATGACCGAGTTCAGCAGATCTTACTTAAGCGAATTCTTACTAAACAAGAGTATGAACCAGACACGGTTGGCGATGGTGCTGACGCAGTGGAGCACTTCATGAATAAACGTTCTGACATCATTTTCATGGATTGCATCATGCCAGGCATGGGCGGCATTGAAGCGACAAAACGCATCCGCCAATTTGAACAAGAAAACGAGAAAAACCCTTGTACCATCATAGGGGCAACCGCATTGACCAGCAGTAACGAACACCAGGCTTGTATTGAAGCCGGAATGGATTACGTGATCAGCAAACCTTACAAAAGCGACCAAATCATCAAGGTGATCAACAAGTATGTGGCGGTTCAGAAACTTAACTAGCAGCATCATGGCTGCGCTTGCTTTAAGCACGACACCTTCAGCATCGGCGACGACCCTGCTTGAGGCGGTCGAACTCGGCCTACAAAACAGCCTGTCTCTTCGCGCCAGTGATAAAGGTGTGGAAGAAAACGAATACAACATTGGGATCAGCCGATCTAAGTTTCTTCCTTCGCTTAATGGCGCTGCCGACACGACATGGAATGAGAATGAAACCTTGTTATCAAGTGTGCCTGATGAAACCTCAAGCTATAACTCAAACAGTTACAGTCTTTCGTTGTCCCAATCCATATTCAACCTTGGAGACATTTTCAAATACGGGACAGCAAAGCTCGATTTCAATATCGAAGAGATTAAACACGAGAACAAAATCCAAAGCACCATTTCGGAAATCGGCTCTCAATACTTTGAGTATTTGAAAAACAACGCCCAAATTAAAGCGACCAAGGTTGAGCTTAAATCGTCTGAAACCCGTGAACATCAAATGCGACGCAATGTAGAGTTAGGTAATACAGCCGCCAGTGAACTATACGAAGTGATTGCTCAGAAAGAAGGCGTCTCGAACCGATTAAGAACCTTGCAGAAAGATCGTCGTGTCATTCTTAACGGGCTGTCTGTTCAGATTCAGTACCCTATCACTCCATCGCAAGATATATATGAAAGTGTTCCGTTAAAGGAAATAAATGAAACCGAACAGCGCACGATCATGGATCAAGCCTTAAAGCTCAATAACGACTTGTTGGTGGCAAAGAAAAACGTCGAGAGAAGCCGCAGAAGCTTAAAAGAGAGCGGTTCCAACTTCTTGCCTACCGTGTCGCTTTCAGCCAGCTATCGTCACGATGACGCCAATAACTACGATACAACCGATCTCACTGCGACAGGTGAAAGTAACTCAACCAGTGTTGGCTTAAACCTCGCTGTACCTATCTTGTCCGGTGGCTCTGATTACTACGGTTATCAGAAATCATCGACGGCCATTGAACGTACCGAGCTACTTTACCAAGACTCGCTTTACACCACACGTAACAGCGTGAATACCTCAGTGCTCAACATTAACGATTTCTCACAGTCTATAAGCAGTTATGAAAACATCATTCGTGCCAACTACGCGTCTTATAAAGGGATCCAAAGGGCATACCAGTTAGGTACCCGTACCATCACCGATCTACTCGCGGCGGAAAGTAAACTGTTCAGTGCTTTAAGAGACTACGAAAGCGCAAGATACGACTACATCATCGAGACCATCAAGCTTGAGCAAATTAAGGGCATACTCTCACTTCAATCAATAGAGAGCATCATGCAATTGATGAGTGATATCGAAGGACGAAACAATCAAGAATTAGTGCCTAAACACCTTCTCTCAACTGAGTCGTTGAAAACAGGAGGTCGCAATGCAAACTGAGCAGTTTTCTCAAAAAATCAATATGGCAGATAAGTGTTATCTGACTTTCTCTACGATAATTTCCACTCTATTTGGCTTGGTACTGCCCTTCTCTATTCTGATCATTTTCGACCGAGTATTACCCAACCAAGCACAGGATACTCTGTTCTTATTATTCGCGATTATCTTGATTTCCATCTTCCTCGACTATCACTTAAAAAATCAGGAGGAAAAGATATCTTCCGTCATCATGAGGCAGTTTGAGACCAACTTAACCAACAAGGTCTTCCAATCCATCTGTTTGGCTGAGATCTCCAAATTCCGCCGTTTAGAACCGGGGGAATACCTAGAACGGATCTCAACCATTCCTGAGCTGAAAACCTTCTTTGGTGGCGAGTCGGTTCGAGCGCTGATCAACCTTGCCGTCAGCGTAATAACCATCCTTATTATTGGCCTCATCAACATATGGGCTGGCGTGACGCTTCTGATTGCCTCGCTCATTTTAGCTATTTTCGCTTGGAGCCTTTCTAAACAAAAGATTGGCAGCTTACAGAACAAGTCCGATATAGAGGGCTTAACGACGTCCAAAATCATTGAAATCATTTCAAGCCCGCTGGATATCAAAGCGCGAAACATGGAATACCGCGTTGAAAGCCTGATGACACAAATGGTCGAGGAACGTGAAGTTGAAAACATCAAATACGAACAGATTGAATCGAATTTTGGCTTGATCTTAGCGCTCATCCAACAACTCTCAATTGCTTGTGTTGTTGTGGTATTGGCAACAGCCGTGATCAATATGGAGTCAAGTCAAGGCATAATGGCCGCAATAATCATGCTGACCAACCGTTACTTTGCGCCCTACCAACAAGTGATGCGTACCGCGAGCCGTTGGGAATTGAACAAGCTTCACATACAGCGTATCGCCGAGCTTCTTGAACTGGCCGCGTCTGTTGAACATCAACATGAGACAACGGAAGTAGAACGTATTTCTGTTAAATATTCTGAAAATCAGCGTATTGAATTTGAACTCGGACAAGCTTATTTACTGACAGGGAAAAGTGGCACAGGCAAGACCCATCTCGCCAACTGTATTACGCGGCAGAATAGCGATAACAAACTGGATATCATGATTAATGACACGCCTCTGGATGACTTGAACTACAACGTATGGCGTAACAGCGTGCTGATGGTCGATAAAACAAGCTCGTTCGTGGAAGGAACCATTATTGATAACCTAACCTGCTTCCGACCAAGTTTGAATAATACGGCGTTTGCACTGTGCGAGACCATGAACATCAAGGCACAAATCGATGGGCTTCCTGCTGGTTTTTACACAGAACTCAAAGGCCACATGCGCAATCCATTCTCACGCCAAGTAGGTTACGCCTTATTATTGGTTCGCGCCCTGCTCGCCAGTAAGCGTGTATTGATATTTGATGATATCGATTGTGTCTATGATGAGGAATTTGCACGAGTGGTGCTCACCAGTACCGCCTATCGTGCCAATGACAAAATCCTAATCATCGCCAGTAATAAGATGGACAAACTAAACCACCGCCTCAAACGCGTAAAACTTACCGGAGGTGATCAATGAGCATCCTAGTTGACTTCAACAATGTTCCGCAGCGGGTGTTGGATTTTGAAGCAAGTGGTTATGATGAACGCTACAGTCAGTCACCGCTGATTCGTGGCTTAGCTTACACCCTGATAGCACTGGAATGGGAAGGCACGCCGTCTATTCTCAGTGACGCTTTTATTCCTAAACAAAAAGACAGCGACAGTTTTACTGCGACTATAGAGCGTCTTGGATACCGCTGTGATGTGACCAAGCTAAAAACTCTCGAGAATATCGATCAGTACCCTCACCCATGCTTTATTGAGATAGAGAACCTTAGTGCCATTTTCTTAGGTACTAAAGATGGAAAGTTACTCCTGTTTGATTACACGAACAACAACACCATTGAATACCCAATGTGTAAAAAGCCCTGTTTGCTGATTTCGATTAGCGAATATTCTCGTCTATTCCGCGAACCACCGCCGGAATCGCAAGACAGAAGCAATTGGATAAAATACGCTTTCTATCGTTATAACAACGAACTTAAAAGCTTGATCATACTGAGTTTCGTCATCAGTATACTGGGCGCGTTACAGCCCTTCTTTATTATGAGTGTCTATAACTTCGCGCTTACTTCGAGTTCTCAAGCAACACTCTATTGGCTAACTTTATTTGCCATCATTGTGGGCTTCTCTGAATACTTTTTTAAGAAAATGCGCGTCAACATTATTGCGACTTCCGGTAAAGATCTCGCGGTGCACATCTCACAAGCCGTAATATCGAAACTTCTATGGCTGCCCTACGCGATGACATCAACCGCTGGGGTTTCGTCTCAGTTGGCTCGTTTGAAAGATATCGACACCTTCCGACGCTTAGTGACCGCAGAATCAACGCTTAGCTATTTTGATATGCCGTTTGTAATTGTATTTATCATCGCCATTGCCCTTATGTCGGGTACGGCAGCGCTTGTAGTGATGGGTGGCTTAATCTTGATGTTGGTGTTCTGTGTGTATTCTCGCTATATCTACTCGCAAGCCACATCCAAAAGCTCGCGCGCCAATGCGATGGTCTCGTATCAATGGAATGAAATCCTTCGTGGTATCAAAACTATCCAAGGCCTTCCTTTACTTCGTGTCGTTCAATCTCGTTTCAGTGCTTCACATATGCAAAGCACCAGTGATGCCGAGAAAGTTGCCGTGACTAACAGTAAGATTCAGGCTGCTGGCGGCAGTTTGATTCAGGTGATTGGTACTGCAAGTATCGTGACCGCAGTAATCGGAGTAATGGAAGGGACTTCTGATGCTGGTGCGATGCTCGCGACAGTGATATTGGTTTGGAAGGCGTTAGGTCCGATCATGGGTATCTACAACTCAATTTCTAAATTCCAGTCGATTAAGGCTTCATCAGCACAGATAAACAATTTGATGTCGATGAATGACGACAAGCTGACTTTAGAAAAAAGCCCGCCTATTCGCCTGTTCCAAGGTAGCATTGTGGGCAGTGGTGTGAGCCACCGTTACACAGGCGCAGCAACAGGCTTAACCAACCTTGGTTTCAAGGTGCCTCCTAGTGCAAAAGTCGTTATTTGCGGCCCTACTGGCTGTGGGAAAACAACACTCATCTCTATTATTGCTGGCTTAGAAGATCGTTATCAGGGTGCCGTATCTGTCGATGGTTATAACATTAAGCAGTTCAACAGCTATCGCTACCGCACATCGATCAATTACATCCCTTTCAATCTGCACATTTTCGAAGGCTCTTTAGAGACCAACTTCATTTTGCACAATGGGTTGATTCCGAAAGAGAAAATGCAGGAAATGGTGAGCTTCTTCGAACTAGACGAATGGCTACCAGAAGGATTGGCAACGCAATTGAGTGTCGATAAATGCAAAGGCCTTCCCAATGGTATTCAGCAAAAGCTGCGTTTGGCGCTTGGTTTAGGCAACTGTGAGCAATCTCTGATCATCATTGATGAACCCTTTAATGGGGCTGAAAATGAAAACGCGCAGTATTTTAACCGGTTGTTCAGCGATAAGTTGTTGAACAAAACAGTCATTTTTTCAACCAATGATCCCGGTTTGATCGCCACTTCCAATATGAGTTTGGTTCTAGAGCCTGACGGGAATCTTAAATATTTTGGCTTAACAGACAAATACTTAAACAGTTTAAGTTAAACACAGCGATGCTTACTCACAGATTACTCGTTCGATAAATGGATGTAATTGACAAAAACATAAGTGAGAGAGATGATTCGCTCTAAAATCACCGATAACAAGGAAGCAAATGTACACATTCGTTGCAGACAAGCTTGATGTAGCTTACTTATCCGCAATTCCTGAAAACCATCAACTTCAGGACTGCGATGTTCCTGAAGAGGAAATCGAACTTCGAGAGATCGTTGAGGTTTGGTATGAGTGTGCCTTTCTCCCTGCTTTCAACCTTCAGAAAATCGATATCGAGAACAAAGCTGAGCTAACCGTCGTACAAACACATGTTTTGAGCAACGATACGAGTACGCTCGCTTTCCTACTCAAAAACAGAGTGTACCGCGCTGCACTGAATAGAATGCTTGGTATTTGGGCGTTAGAGCCCTCTGCAAAAACGGTGTTAGAGCAACTTCTGTTTGAACTAAGTCTCGATAAAAAGCGTCCTCATTAACTCGCTTTATAAGCTATTCATCAATAAGCATAAAAATTAAACCGACTGACAATCGCTATAAGTTGCTAGTAAGAGAAGATATTTCAAAATAAGCTGTGGAATCACAAGAACTTATACCCCTCCCACACTTCCATTAAATTTACCGTTTCAAGGTTTCCATATCCGCATTTTTATTCTACTGTTTTTATATAAAAACAGTTGGATGGATCCTTATATGGCGATTACGGTCTGGAATAACCTTTCAGTCAAACATAAACTCTTTGGCTTAGTTCTACTTCCCATTTCACTACTGCTCTTTCTAGCAGGCAGACAAGCGTATATTTTAACGACTCAGTTAACCGATTTTGAACGAACCAATCAGTTATCTGTGTATCTTCAAGATATTTCGGTCTTATATCGGAGCACTCTGGCTTCTAGCCCTGAAGAATTCGCGACACAAAGCAGCCAAGTAAAGGCAGAACTAAAAACGCTTTCTCCAGCTATATTTTTAAACACCTCTGATGAAATGAACCAATTGGTTGCAGACTTCAGCGAAGCGACTCTATCAACGATGGAAGCGACTGATAGTTACGATAAATTGGATGCACTTGAATGGCAGAGTGATTTGTACAAACAGTTGCTCCTTGAGATAGAAAAAGTCCCTTTCGAAAACACCAAGCGTGAAATTCAACAGCACCTCACCGCGTTACAACAGCTTGAATGGCTGATGTTTTGGTCAAATGAAGAATTTAAACTGGGTACCTCATTGATTGAGATATTCCAAAATAGCCAAGAATACGATCCAGAACTCGCTGAACAGATCGAAACTCTGAGTGAAAGACAACAACTGTTCCTAGAACGCTTTGTGTCATTGAATGCCAACGAACATCAAGTGTCATTGATGGTTGAAGTGTTTAGAAACGATGTATTTGCTCAAAGCCAAGAGATCCGCAGCGCCCTACTCGACCTAAACGCAATCAGCCAACTGACGCCACAAGAGATTTCAGTCGGATTAGAGGCTATGAGTGCTCGACTCAGCTTATTGCAAAGCCTCGGTAATGTTATCAAGCAAGAGTTCCAACAGGAAGTTGAGCAAGCCATCTATGAAGCGCAAATCCAACGAACACTGTTTATCTCCATCGTTGCTTTGCTCGCGACCATTGTAATGGGATTAACCCTAAGCTTGGCACGACAAGTCACCAACAATCTGAATTTGGTGTTAGCTTTCTTGAAAAGCGAAAATGATGAAACTCGACCTTCTTTGGATAAGCTGATTCAAGGCAAAGACGAACTCAGCCTATTTGCTCAGCAAGTTGAACGGTTGACCATCGAGCGAGAACTTGCAAAAGACAGGCTTACGATAGCGAAAGAAGACGCTGAGCGAGCCAAAGAAGACGCTGAAGAAGCGAAAGATCATGCAATACAAGCTAGCAAAGCGAAAAGCAGCTTCTTAGCCAATATGTCTCATGAAATTCGTACCCCACTCAATGGCGTTATTGGTATTTCCGAGATTCTTGCAGATACCCCACTCACACCCACACAGCGTGATTATGTGGATACGATTGAAACTTCATCCCAACTGCTACTGAGCTTGATCAACGATATCTTAGACTTCTCGAAGATTGAATCTGGCATGCTGTTAATCAGCCCGCACTCGGCGTCGATTAGAGAATCGATATACGACATAGCCTCTATTGTTGCGCCAAAAGCGAAAGAGCAAAAAATATCGGTTAACGTTGATATCAGCCCAGACACACCTGCACGCGTGATGATCGACGATCACCGCTTAAGACAGATCCTAATGAACTTTATGTCGAATGCAGTGAAGTTCACGGCAGAAGGTGGCGTCACATTATCAATCCAAACACTCAAACAATCTGACGATAATATCACCATTCGATTTGCCGTTCGCGACACAGGTATTGGTATCGGCAAGCAACAACAGAAACAAATATTCGAGCCCTTTGCTCAAGAAGATGACTCAACTACACGTCAGTTTGGCGGTACTGGTCTTGGCCTCGCCATCAGTACACAGTTGGTCGAACTGATGGGTGGCCAGATTCAGCTCGATTCAGTTAAGGGGAAAGGCAGCTGTTTCTACTTCGACTTAGAATTACCCGTTGACATCATGCTACCTAAACCAAGCACGGCAACCGCTGACATTTATATTTTGGGTAACGAGAGCATGCTTTCTACACGAATAGAATGCGACCTTAACCTTTATGGCTTAAAGGTAACTCAGCGAATGAATAACACTTCCGCGATGACCGAACAACTCGCGACTCAGAAACACAATAAACCGATTACTGTCGTTTTCGCTGAAGATGATGCATTCCTAGCTAATACCCACGCAGATAACTTAGCTAAGCTGCACCAGAATGGCATCACTATCTGTTTGATACGTTCTTTCTTAAGTGAGCCTGCGGATCTTGGCGACAGTGTTACTGCACAAGTCGCACAACCCCTACTCGGCTTACGTTTAATTAAAGCTATTGAGCTCTGTGATACGCAGGGTTTAGCTGAGCTTTCAGAGGCAAGCCAACAACCTCTAGAGATCCAACATAAGATACTCATCGTCGAAGACAACAAGATCAACCAAAAAATTGCTGGGCTTCATGTCGGTAAAAGTGGTTTTGAATTCGAGTTCGCTAATAATGGTCAGGAAGCTGTGGACATGTTCACCGCAAATCCTCATTACGCAGTGATACTGATGGACTGTATGATGCCCATCATGGATGGCTTTGAAGCGACAAGCAACATTCGACGCGTTGAAAAAGAGACCAATGCCACGCGTCGTATCCCTATCATCGCCTTAACCGCCAGTGTGATTGATGATGATATTCAAAAGTGTTTCGACGTAGGTATGGATGACTATGTACCAAAGCCTTTCAAATTTGAAATGCTAAAAGAAAAAGTACTTGCCGCCGTTGAAGCGATGCCACTTCCTGCTGCCTACAAAACTAAATCTACGAAAAAACCCACGACCGTAACACCGATTCTTAATGCTGCGGCTAAGCGAACATTGCCAGAAGAAAGAGTACAAAACACGGTTCCGAGTAAATCTGAAAGAATACTGCTCGTCGAAGACAATCGAGTTAACCAAAAAGTCGCTTCTGTGATGTTAACAAAGGCGGGCTACGCGTTTGAAATCGCCGACAACGGACAAATCGCCGTCGACATGTACCAAAACGACAGTAGCTTCGACATTATTTTAATGGATTGCATGATGCCCGTTATGGACGGCTTCACTGCGACCAAAGAGATCAGAGAGCATGAGAAAAACCTAGGCTTAAGCAAAACTCCTATCATCGCGTTAACCGCCAGTGTTATCGACGATGATATTCAAAAGTGCTTTGATTCAGGCATGGATGGATATGTAGCGAAGCCCGTAAGAAAAGAAAAGCTATTCCATCAAATAGAAAGTGCGACTTGTTAGGAGATACCCATGGATTGGATTAGAACAATAAAAACACTTCCCCGCAGAGTCATGTTGCCAGTCGCGGTAGGGCTATTAGGAAGCTTGCTTCTTCTCAGCCCTGCTCACGCCGCTGAAGATTATGCCATATTTTCTTTAGACTCCGGATTTGAAGAGATATCAATAAACAAAGCGCGAAAGCTCTATAGAGGGAAAACTAAACGCCTCAATGGCAAACGTGTTGAACTGTCTGATTGGCCTGAGAACAGTGCCGAAAGAGAGGACTTTTATCAGCTTTTGCTTGGAAAAAATGCCGCTCAAATGAATGCACACTGGGCTGGTTTATCTTTTTCAGGAAAAGCGCGTTATCCAAGAGAAATCAAAACGGCGTCAACCGACAGCTTAGTGGACTGGCTTGATGACAAACCAAACCGTATTGGTTACTCCCCACTCTCTTCGGTTCCTCAAAATGCCAACATTCTCTACGTTATAAGTTCGGAGAAATAATATGAAAAGAATAATTACGTCAGTACTGTGTGCTTCAGTTGCCTCTCCGGCTTTTGCGATTATTGAACTTACCGATAATTTTTCGTTAAGCGGATTCGGTTCTACTTCTTGGGCAACCTCAGATAACGATAATCCATTAATCATCAACCGCGGTTTTACCGATGAAAATTGTTACGACTGTGATACCACATTTGGGGTTCAGTTAGACTACTTCTACAACTCATTCAAAGCTTCTGTGCAAGTTGTCAAACCACCCCAATATGATTGGAGTGACCCTCAATTAGAGTGGGCTTACGTCGGTTACGAGTTTAATGACTTCGATGTCAGTGTTGGACGCTTAAGGCTGCCACTGTTCCTTGCCTCTGAATACTACTATGTCGGCCAAGCCTATATGACGGCGAGACCCCCTACAGAGGTATATAACGCCGTATTAGGTATCACTGCCTTCAATGGTATCAAAGTGAGCTGGACTCATGATGTAAGCGATGAAGCTACCCTACTACTCTCTCCGTTTTTCGGAATTAAAGATAACAATGAAGTCGACTTCAATTCGACAACTGAGCTTGAATTTGAAACCAATCGAATGTTTGGTGCCAATCTACAATTGAGTGGAGAAGATTATCGTTGGAATTTGTCATTCCTCGATTCCAATTTTGACCAAACCGTAAAGATTAAAAACATCGGTTCACTTCCAACAGCAGACAACCAACACATCCAACTTTGGTCGTTAGGTGCTGAGTACGAATTTGGTCAAGCTGTACTTGCCAGTGAAGGGCAAATCAGCGACTTCTCTTCATCCATGTACGCTAGTCTTGGTTACCACTTAGGGTCATTCACGCCTTACGTCGTTTATGGCGCACAATTTGACTCCAATGAACACTTAGAGGGGAACAGCTACTTGATTGGCGTTGACTATGATGTGTTACCTAACGTGTCTATTAATGGTGAAGTGCAATATTTTGAGGCTCGTAAAGCAAACGGTGCCTTTGTTGAGGATTTCAATGCACTTACTGGTTTTGATGATAAAGATGCCGTCCTTTACACCATCATGTTGAGTTTCGTTTTCTAACCCAGAATTAAACAATCACCATTAAATAAAAGCCCAAGGTAATCAAATAACCTTGGGCTTTTTAATGTTGGTAAGCAAACAACGCTTAGTATTTAAATAATACTTTCACGTCACCTGTTACAGCGGCTTCGTCGACATAACCAATTGCGTTGGTTTTTGAAGCAACCGTTGTGATTGCTTCGTTGTAGTCTGCAACCTGGATTGGCGCTTCAGCTTTACCGGTAAATACAAGTCGCGACCACGCTGATTGAAGTTGTGATTCGCTGCGTCCCGTCGCCACCTCATGGAAGGCTAGTCGACCTTCAGAACCATCAGCCAGCTCGATGATCTGTGCTTTGGTACCATTCGATAGCTTGCTTTTCTTACCCATGAATAACTTTTTAACGTCAGATTTAGATAGAGAATCAACGCCAGCATTGTTACCAATCACTACAATTCCAGCAGAAGCGTTAAATGAAAGAACCGCTACGGTTATTGCTGCCAGTAAACTTTTCATGTTGCCTCCTTAGAATACGAAATCAAGACGTGCTGAATAGACAATAGAGCTGTCTTCAAGGTAGTTACCTGTTGCAATATATGGGTTTGCTGTTGTTTCAACATTGCTTTGGAACCCACCACTAGTATCTCGGTAATCCACATACGTCACATCCGCTTTTAAAGACATGTTCTTAGCGAAATCCCAACGACTACCAACAGAGTAAGAAAGACGCTCGTAATTCATCGACTCTTTAATTGCCGTCGTAGTCATGTTTTCACGTTCTTCGTTGTCTGTTGTTTCAACCCAGCTAACAGAAACGTAAGGCGTAAATTCATTAATTCGGTAACCGACCAAGCCAGAAACCGATTGATAGTCATAAAACTGCCCTTCCAACTGAACATCCGCAGCTTCAACATTAACTAACAGATCACCATTGTCATATTGAGCACCCAAGGAGATGAACTGACCATCTTGGCTATCTAGCATTGCACCCAATTGACAATACGGGTCTTGTGAGTTTTGGAAATCACAAGAAGGGTTTGACTCAGCAACAAAGTACGAACCACGGAAAGTAAAATCATCAACGTTCCAGTTGGCACTGATACCGAATAGTTTATCCAGTTTCACCTCACCAACAATTGAGTCATCTTCATCAATAGTACCGATACCAACCACTGGCTGAAGAAGAATACTTGAATCTTCAAGTTCAATCGGAATCAATAAATCAGCACCGGTGTAGCCCTTTAAAACAATGTTTTCATACAATTCTTGAGAAGCTCTGATCATAGGGTATGCATAACCAAGATCGGTGTAATCTGAGTAGAAAAACAAAGGTAAACGCAACTTACCTGCTCGAGCTGTCAAGTCCTCAAAATCATAAGAGGCATACGCCATTTCAATTTTTGGCTCATAATCATAACGGCTGTTTGCAACGATTTGCGTCACGAACTTAGCACGTTCATTTACTTGAAAATCAAATTGTAAGCCTGCTAATGTCTCTTGCTCCCAATCTAATTTTTCATCTGTGTAACCCGCATAACCGATCGCATTATCCGACTTACCGATGCCTACAGAACCAAATCCACTAATTCGAAGATCATCCATGTTTGCAGCATTTGCTCCAAACGCCATACTTACTAGGGCAGCAACCACTGTCTTCTTCATAACTAACTCCAATTGTTATGTGATTTTTCGTTTTTATATAATTGTTTTTGTATAATCAGCCCATATTTGGGGCATACTCCCGCCCTCCTTGAGGCATAGCCAAAAAGAGAGAAGGAATGATTCTAGGGGGCTTAACTCACCTTAAAGTGGCCAGTTAATGTTGATATGTTACGAGTGACTTCCTGAATGTCATGAGCAACTGCATCGACTTGTTGAACGCTGTTGCTTGTACCTTCTGCCATTTTTCTAATTTCTTCGACAAAAGTTTCTATACGAGTTGAAGTTTGTTCCTGCTCTTCAGTTGCAGCGGCAATACTTTCGTTTCGCTGACTGATTTCAGTGATCTCGGAAGTGATTTTTTGTAGCGAGTTTTCAGCAACAAGTGACTTTTCAACGCAAGTTTCAGCTTTCGTCACGCTATCCGAAATGATCGTAGAGGCTGTTTTAGCTTGCTCTTGTAACTGCAAAAGTACAGATTGGATTTCTTGTGTCGACGTTTGTGTTCTTGATGCTAACGTTCTAACTTCATCAGCAACAACAGCAAAACCACGACCTTGCTCACCAGCACGTGCCGCTTCGATTGCAGCATTTAGTGCCAGTAGATTTGTTTGCTCAGCAATAGCGCTTATCGCCTCTAAGATAGATCCGGCACTTTGAGTCTTGTCATTCAATTGCTTAACCACTTGTGAAGCATTGCCTACATCTTGCGTCAGTTCTTGCACGGCTAAAATGGTACTTTTAACCTGCTGCTCTCCTAGTGTCGCCTGTTCACTGGCACTCGAAGCAGAAGTCGACGCATCATTCGCGTTCGTTGCGATCTCTCTGGCAGCAACAAACAACTGATTTAATGAACTAGATACTTCTTCAATAGAAAGATGTTGTTTGGTTGAAAGTTCGTTCGTGACCTGACTAGATCTCACCAAAGAGCCAGAAATAGTGTCCAATTGAGTGACGTTTTCGATTGTATGCGTCACGTTTTGTTGTAGGTGAGAAACAAAGCTATTGAATGATTCAACTAGAGGTTTTAGTTCGTCGTTTTTCTCGTGTTGTAAGCGAACGGTTAGGTCACCATCTCCTTCCGCAATATCACGCATTTTATCACTGATGTTTGCTAAATCTTTCCTTATACCTTTTACAACAAACCACCCAAAGATACACATAGCAAGCATGGCTAATGCACCTGAAATACTCATGATCTGGTTAGCTGCTTTGTTATTCGATTCCAACTCTTGCACTGCGTTCTCAAACTCTGACTGACGAGCCGACGAAAACTCACTCATCCCCGTAGTAAGCTCTTCTAAAATTGCAGTGCTTTGCTTCGCGAGACGACCTGCCTCACTAAGGCTAATTTCTTCGTCGATCATGCCTTGCGCGATACGATAAGCCAGATCGAAATATTGATTGGTTTGATTTTGCAAAAGTGCGGATGAACCCTGTAAAGATGGGTCCAATGAAATTTGAATATTGAAGTTGCTTTGAATCGCAGCAAGAGTTTGCTTATTCATCTCCAAAATCTCTTCATCACCGAGAGTCACGGCTAAATTAAAACGCTCTGCTAATTGAGAGATTAAAACACTATTCAACGAAGCAGAATTCATGACAGGATAAGTCACTTGATCAATTCGATTAACCTGCTTTGTATTGTTGGTTAATGTATCCCCTCCAACAAATAGAATACTAATAAACCCGACTAACGAAACTAAACATAACGCTAGAATTCTATTCTTGATCGATAGTGTAAACATAAGCTTTCCTTGCTAAACAGTATGATAAACTGCACTAATTATTCGAACAATAACAGATCTGACCAGTATATCAATCTGTCACACCAAAAATAGTGACAGAAATGTTAATATTATTTATAAACTGTTATCTCAGAAAAATAACCATATAAATCAATATGTATAAATAACCATTTTATTAAAAACCCTTAGTCATCAAAATATCGGCCCTTTATTTAAAATATAGCTCTGCGGTTTTTGTCCTCATTTTTATTATTTAAGAGCAGACCTATCGTCACGATTAAATCGATATAAAGAAGCCAAAACCCTTCTTACATTCAACTTGGTAATAAATTAACGTCGCAGAGTGATCTAAAATTTAATGGTTCTGTCAGCAGCGTCAGCATTGTGTAAGAAGGCTGCAAACTCACGAACTTAACCGCCTTTATTTAGTCAACCTAAGAGCGAATAAACAGATACCTTAAATGGAGAACGCATGCGAATAGCGACTTTATCTTTAAGTTTGGTTTCAGCGGTCGGTTTCGCGGCTGAGCCAAATCCTTTTCCAATTACGCCAGATGAAAGTGGCGAAAAGTTTATGGTAAGTGCAACTAACCCATACGTAAGCAGTACTGGGTATTCGATACTCAAAAAAGGTGGTAATGCCATTGATGCAATGGTTGCGATGCAGATGACCATGTCGGTCGTAGAACCGGATATGACAGGGATTGGTGGTGGTACTTTTGCGCTGTTTTATCAACAAGACAAAGACCAGTTTCTTGCACTCGATGGGCGTGATGAAGCCCCCTCCAGCGCGACTCCAGATATGTTTATAGAAGGTGGTAAAGCACTCAGTCGAAATGAGATTTTAGGCCCTCGTTCTGTTGCTATCCCTGGAACACTCCGCTTGCTCTATAGCGCTCATCAACAATACGGAAAAATGCCTTGGTCTGAACTAGTTCAACCCGCCATAGATCTCGCAAGCAAAGGCTATGCGATGAACAGCTACACCTACGACATCGTAGTTCGTGAGCAAGAACGGTTGATTGAAGATCCAGAAATCAAAGCACTCTATTGGAATAGCGACGAGATTAAGCCAACAGGCACTTTAATGAAAAACCCAAAACTTGCCGATACGCTCGCGAACATAGCTCAGCGGGGTGATCAATATCTCTATGGTGGTGAGTTTGGTAAACGAATCGTTGAGACGGTTAACAGCCGAATCGACTCAGACCACGCCAAGCTTTCTATTAAAGACTTTGAACAATACAAAATGAAGCAACGTGATGTTATTAAAAGTGACTATCGTGGCAATAAGATTGTGTCATTTGGCTATCCTGCCTCTGGAGGCGTGATGGTTGCTCAAAGCCTTGAAATGTTAGAAGCCTACGACTTGGCAAGTATGTCGACAACAGATGTTGAACCATGGCGACTAATGACAGAAGCAATGAGAATAGCCAAAGCCGATTGTATCGCTTATGCAGGTGACCCGGATTTCGTTGAGGCACCCGTTACTGCCCTACTAAACAAAGCCTACATCGACGAGCGACGTAAACTCATCCCTGAAAGGGGCATAGCTAAAACCAAACCGAAAGCAGGCAAGTTATCCAATACTGAATACGCTCAGTATCAAGGGTTTGAGAGCCAAGACACTGGGCATATTTCCATTATCGACAAAGATGGTAATGCCATTGCAATGACCAGCACCGTCGGCACGGGAATGGGCTCCGGAGTAATGGTCGATGGCGTGATTCTCAATGCGCAAATGGCAAACTTTTCTACAAAACCAACCATCAACGGCAAGCCAACTCAAAATGCCATCGAAGCAGGTAAGCGTCCTCGTTCAGCGATAACGCCATTAATGGTGATGGATAAAAACGACGACCTGCGGTTAGTGGTTGGTTCTCCTGGAAGCTCACAAATTCCGGGGTACGTGTTGAAAACCGTCGTTGGTGTTTTAGATTGGGATCTGTCTGCGCAGGAAGCAATTGATCTTCCAAACATCCAATACGGCACCAAGATCGACCGCACCAAACCTTATGACCCAACCGGTTTATTGGTCGAGAAGAAAACTTACGCCGAAATGTTGGTGCCAGAGTTTATTCAGCTCGGTTATCCAGTACACGTTATTCCTGTGGTCAGCGGCTTGAACGCCATTGAAATCAAAGATGGCAAAATTCATGGAGCAACAGACAGACGTCGTGCATCTAGCTCTATGGGTGAATAATTAGGCGAAATGAACAAAGTAATATAGGTGACTAACGATATAGGTGGCTAATAATATAAGTGGACAGCAATAGAAATGGGTAAGTAACGAACTTGCCCACTTTTTCTTTTCCAACCTTTGCTTTGTCTAAGCATTAGGTCAATGCAAAAAAGCCAGTCGAATATATCGACTGGCTTTTAAGCTTATGTGCTCAGATGATCTAAGTTTACGCGGTTAATCTAAACTTACGAGCTTGAGCTCACTCGTTTTTCTTTTAATTGCTCAATAACATAGTCTGGTGCGACTTTACCTAGCTCTGTCAGGCAATCATCAGTTTTTTCATTACCGTAACGTACGTAAATATCACAAACCGCGTACAGTTGTTCTGGAGAACCAGAAATCAAATACGCTTTCTCGAACGATTTAGTCGATTTATCGATATCCAACTCTTCTTGTAATACCCCATTGAGATACCAATAGTAGCTGTTGTCTTTTGCAAGGTTAGCGGCGACCTCGATCTCTTGAGCGGCTTGTTTCTTTTCTTCTAAGCGAACTAAAGTCAGTGATTTAGAGTAATGCAGTGCCGCGTTGTTTGGCACTTGCTCAATACCACGATCTAACACCGCAACTGCTTCTTGATCTTTAGTTTGCGCTCTAAAGTTATCTGCATAGCTCAACCAAACTTGGGCGTTGTTGCCATGGGACTGCACTAGCTCAACATAAATAGTTTCCGCTTTTTCCCATTCGTTATGCCAACGTAAAACATCAGCAAACAACAATTGAAACTTTTCAGATTCTTGTGTTTCCAAAAATGTGATTAGCTCAGCAACAGGCTGTTCTATTTGAGCTTTTTGCTCGTCATCTAACGTATTGTAATCACGAACTAAATTGGATGTCGCTGTGTGACGCACCATTGAATCACTGTCTTTTAGCAAAGGAGAAACCAACGCCCAACGGTGCTCCAATTGATATGGTGCAGAACCGATAACCGACGCTTCACGAACTTCAGGGTTTTGATCCTTTAAGCCTCGCGCAACTGCCACCAGCGCATTCTGGCTTGGGTATGATGCTAGCTCCTGCAGCGCGCCAGTGCGGTTTTCAATGGACTGATTCTGATCTTGAGCCATGTAAGACAGCTGTTGAATACGCGTTTGAGTGTCCGTCATTTCGAGCACTTGATTGATATTTTGAGCAGGTGCATCAACGGTTTCTTGAACGCTATTCGCTGCCATCGCAGACGTTGATATCAATGCGGACGTTGAAACCAATAAAGCAACAGCCGTCGCTAAACTCTTCTTCATCATAGTATTACCTTAAACTGGGGAACTTAGCCTGTCCTTAGACTCGTTTCTTATTAAATTAAGGTCTGCTGACCTAAAAAATCCGTTAAAACTTTGTCTCAAACGTCGCTTGTTGCACCTGTTGTGCTCGACGCGCCATCACTATTGAGTCACTGAATTTTCCATGAGCAACGGGATGTCCCATCGCACGAGCGATGTACGCCATCGACTGATCAACATGAGCAAAGAACTTGTGCCAACCGGCACATAAATAGTTCAAGCCCGGTTCACCTGCACGAGTTTTAATAAAGCGATTTTTAGGACACTCTCCATGGCAGGCAAACTTATAGTCACATTGCTGACATTGGCTAGTCAGTGTGCGTGATTTAGCAAAGCCAAATTTCTGTTGGGGCGCGCTGTACGCTAGATCCTCAAGCTTCTCATGATGAATGTTACCTATCTTGTATTCAGGGTATACATAGTGGTCACATGAAAATACGTCGCCGTTCGGCTCCATCGCCAACCCTTTTCCGCATATTTCATTCAAAGTACAAAGAGGGTTTGGACGGCCAATCCATGTTTCTAGACTGGCTTCAAAATACTGAACAAACACTTTACCGATGTCGTTCTTCGACCACTCATCAAACACAGAAATAAGGAAATTACCCCACGCCAAGTCTGACACACACCACGATTCCATGATGGAATCTTTATGGCCAGGGATCAGACGCTTGTCGCCTTGTTTTAATTGTTCGCTCACTTGAGATGTTTGAGGCGCAACCGTTCTAAAGGTTTTTTGCTCTACGATAGGAATGAACTGCATTTGCGGTGATTTAACTTCATCGCGTAAAAAGCGATACACCTCTAATGCATTTTGGCTGGTTAAATTATTCACACAGGTAAGCGTGGCGAACTTCACTTGATATTTGTGCAGCAGTTCGACTGCCGCCATTACTTGCTTGAATGTGCCACGCCCTGCTCTGTTAGTACGATAGGCGTTATGGAGCATTTCTGGGCCATCAATACTTAAACCGATCAAGAAGTTGTTCTTCGCTAAGAATTGCCCCCAATCGTCATTTAAAAGTGTGCCATTGGTTTGTAGGTCATTTGAAATCAACACACCTTGAGGTTGATACTTCTTTTGTAGCTCAACCACTTTTTCAAAATACGCTAAACCCAGCATGGTCGGTTCACCGCCCTGCCATGAGAAAATAATTTCAGGGGTATTTTGTCCTTCGATGTATTGTCGGATGTAAGTTTCCAACGTCTCATCATCCATTCTTGGAGAACTGCCTTTCTTGTACTCCAACAAATCTTGCTTACTTAGGTAATAACAATATTTACAGTCAATGTTGCACGCTGCGCCAATCGGTTTAGCCATAACATGTAAGCGCTTAGACGCTTTACCGTTATATTGTGGACCTTGAGTAATGTGCATGATTTACCTACCTATCTTAATGTCTTGTTCCCATCATAATTCCTAATAAAGTCAGTGGCATGTTATACCCTTTATAACCAATAGGAATGACCTTAAACGTTAGAATCACAGCCTATTTCGAACATTTGAGGCACGTGATGAAATTTTTCAATTACAAATATTTAGCAGCGATTAGCAGCGTTACCATGACAATTTTTCTGAGTGGCTGTGTAAGCGTGCCTACACACCCAATCGCCCAACAAATTGACCAAGATATGGTGCTGGTTGAAGGTGGTACATTCACCATGGGTTCAAACAACTCTGAAGCAACCAAAGCCGAGCAACCCGCGCGTAATATAACTGTAAATAGTTTCTACATTGCAAAGTTTGAGGTAACTCAAGAATTGTTCGAATCTGTTATGGGTTCATCTCTCAGTTACTTCCAAAACCCTCAGGTTCCAGTCAATAACCTCAGCTGGCAACAAGCTAACTATTTCGTTGAGCAACTGAACGAATTAACGGGCGAGGAATACCGCCTTCCAACTGAAGCCGAATGGGAATTTGCAGCGAAAGGTGGTAACAAAAGTAAAGGCTTTACTTACAGTGGTTCCAACAACTTAGATGATGTTGCGTGGTACTCAGCAAATTCTAACAATAGCGCACATCCTGTCGGGCTAAAGAAACCAAATGAACTAGGCTTATATGACATGAGCGGAAATGTTGGAGAGTTTGTGATTGATGCCTTCGATGACACCTTTTATCGATTCGGTCCAACAGACAACCCAAACAATGCAAAACACAGTGACGTTGGTTTATCACATAAGTCGGTACGCGGCGGCAGTTTTGCGTATGACGAAAATGAATCTGAAAGTTACCGTCGCGACTTCGCAAGCCAATCGATCACTATGTCAGATATGGGCCTGCGTTTAGTTAAGGATACGAACTAACTAAAGATGCCGACGGTTATGACTCAATAATCTTCACAAACAATCCTAAAAATACGATTCGCACTGTACAAACATTAGAAATCTAACCAAATGTTGGAAATCTGACCAAACCTTAGAACTCTGCTGCAATACTGAATAAGGAAACTCTATGCAATACACCAAGCTTTCAGGACTTACACTCGCGTTACTCTGTGCCTTCCCTGTTTCGGCTGCGGAAAAGCCAGATCTAGTCCTTCAAATCACGGTAGATGGCCTGCGCGCAGACCTAATCGAACGATATAAGCATAACTTCGGTGAAGGTGGTTTCCGGTACTTAATGGATGACGGCACTTACTACACCAACGCGAACTACCAACATGGCAACACGGAAACGATCGTGGGGCATGTGTCGCTTGCAACCGGTGCGCCACCGAGCGTACACGGCATGGTAGGTAACGTTTGGTATGACCGTAGCGAAGAGCGTTTGGTGTATAACGTAGAAGACGGCAACTACAAAATGTTGACCTCTGGTGCGGGTGTCGACAAAGCAACTGAGATCGACCCAACGCAGAAGACAGCACAAGGCGATGGCCGTTCCCCTGTGCCAATACTCTCCACCACGTTTGGTGACGAGCTGACGATTTCTAATAGTGGCAAATCAAAAGTGTTCGGTGTATCAGTGAAAGATCGCGGCGCAATCTCATTGGCGGGACACAGTGGTAAAGCCTTCTGGTTCTCCAAAGCGCAATCTGAGTTTGTCACCAGCAACTATTACTACGACGAGTATCCAGATTGGGTATCACGTTGGAACGAGAAAGCGATTGCTGCTCAGTATTCGAAACAGAAGTGGGAGCTCTCATTACCACGTGAGAAGTACACGCTTCAAGAGCACAATACCGAACACAAAGTGAAACTCGGTGACTTCCAACGCACCTTCCCTCACCCTTATGGCCCCGCAAGTTACAAGTACTACAGCACAACGCTAACCGTTAGCCCGGCTGGTGACGAGATCACAGAAAACTTTGCAAGCACACTGTTGATGCAAGAGAAGCTAGGCCAAAGTGACGTGACCGATTATCTGTCTGTGAGTTTCTCATCAAACGACTACGTGGTGCATTTATACGGCCCTGAAAGCCTAGAAACAGAAGACAACCTAATTCGACTTGATAAGACGATCGCCAAGCTTCTTAAAACCGTTGATAACCAAGTCGGACTAAAAAATACATTAATTGTGTTATCTGCCGATCATGGTGTCCCTGAATCTTCACCTGCGGCAAATGCGCTTGGCTTTAATCAAGCTCAATACTTCAATAAAGACACACTGCTCTCGAGTGGCGTAGAAAAAAGATTGAAGGATCAATTTGGTTTATCCAAAGACGCCATTCGCTTGTATGCACAGCCTTATATCTATCTGAATCACGATTTAATCGCAGAGAAGAAACTTGACTTAGCTAAAGTGCAGGAAGCGATCGCGGATGAAATAGCGAAAGTGAAGGGTGTGGCGTTTGCAGTATCAAGCAGCGATATTGCAGCCAACCGAGTGCCTGATACTCATGTGATGCAGCTAATCAAAAACAACTACCACCCTGCTCGTTCTGGTGACGTGTATGTGGTATTTGCACCGCGTAGTTACATTAACGACATGGAAGGCCTTCAAATCGCCTCTACACATGGCTCTCCATGGAAGTACGATACGCACGTCCCTGTAATCTTCGCAGGCTACGACGTTGAAGCTCAGAAGATCTCGCGTGCAATCACGCCATACGATATTGCGCCAACACTTTCGAACAAACTGGGGATAACCCAACCAAGCGGATCAATTGGAGAGGTGTTACAAGAGATCACTGAGTAGACTATACCTCTAAGGTTTCGTGAGCTAGATTTCGAATCCAGTACCCACTCATTAAGAGAGTCGTTTATCATATTCAGACTGATTCAGTCGAAACAGATAAGCGGCTCTTTTTGATTGATAAAGGACAGATCGAATCGAACCTAGTTCTTACCAGAATATCGAAACGCTTCTCTGGTCAGCTGATCCAACTGGTCATCATTCATCTTGTTGTGCACAACCGTGATACGGCCTAAATAAACCAGTGGGACTTCTGCCTCACGCTCTTCCAAGTGAAACTTGATCGCCTCGGCAGTTGCCACACCAAGGTCATCACTCATTCTCATTGGAGTCGCATCCAATTCATCCGTACGAATCTTTTCAATCTCTTTCGCTGTACCGCCCCAACCCGTCACATAGATTTCAGACAACATGTCGGCATTGTTTAATGCATCCACCGCTCCCATGGTCATCGCAGTATTGGCATTGTGAACCATGGTCACCTCAGGGAAATTACCGAGCACTAAACGAATTCCATCGGCACCGCCTATCTTCTGGTATTGCCCAAAATGCTCATACACTGTTAGCCAATCACCTTTGTCTTCTACGCAATCAATGAAACCTTGCGAGCGTTGGGTATCGGTTATTCCCGGTATCCCACGATTCGCTGAAAATTCTACGTCGTTACCGAGCTCTTTCACCACATGGTCACACAGGACATCGGCCCCCATCGCGCTTGAAAAATCAAACCAGCTATCCGGTTGATGTTTCCATTGTTCATTGGGCGTGTGAAAAGCCCAAATAAACGTTTTGAATTCTGTCGAAGCAGACAGTTTTTGAATATTCTCCGCTTGAATACCCAGTTCAGAAGGGCCAAAAATAACGAAGTCGTAAGGGGTTTCAGAGTTCAACACTTGTTCGGTGTATTGGGTCTGCAATGAGTGCTCAATTTGCCTTGAGGTGAACTCGCTTATCTCAAATGGTAACTCCAAAGCGACGAGCCTTTGCTTCAATGCTGTGTAATTTCTTGTCCAAAAGTCAGAAATATCTGCACTTGGGTAAATTAATGCAATTCTTACCGGTTTTTCTACCGACATTGGAGCCAAAAGAATCGGTTCGCCACTCACAGTCTCTTGAAATTTTTCGAGTTTCTGAGCATCAGCCTCCACCCTTATACGGTCGGACTTGGCGTACAAAGGGAGGGAAAAACACGCTGTCAGTAGGGTTAGCAAGACGTTTTTACAAATTTGACCCGGCATAACTGTTACCAAATGTTTGAATGTTTATTAACATTATTATAAATATAGAGCGATTATAAGTTAAAGCGTTTTATAAGCCATATGAATAAGAGATTAAATTTTGCGAGTTTGTTGCTCGCTATTACTTGCTACTCTCAGAGTTTTGCGGGTAATCATGAAGACGGTTTCTTCCAATATGCTGAAGAAAAAGTGATGCGTGCGGTTTCCAACCAGCGAACGTGGAATGGCCCCACACAAGGCCCTGCTGTGCGCCATGAAAAGAACGTTATTTTTGTCGCGTCTGATTTACGTAATGGTGGCGTTTATGGCGTTGGGAAAGGCATATCTGAAGCCATTTCTAACATCAATTGGCACCTTAGATTCATCGATGGATTAGGCTCAGAAGTGCGCCAAGGTGCAGCTATCAGGAAAGCGATTGGTTTTGAACCCGATGCCATTGTTTTGGGCGGCATTGACGCTGTCCGACACAAAACCATTTTGAAACAAGCAGAAGATCTGGGAATTGTAGTCATTGGATGGCACGCGACTGAACTTGTCGGTGGTAATCCAGAAATAGGTTTATACACCAACATCACCACCGACCCTCTCGATGTGGCGGAAGTGGCCGCGCTACTCGCGATTGTAAACTCAAACGGTCGAGCGAGAACCGTGGTGTTCACCGACCCTAACTATGAAATCGCGATGATCAAAGCCAACGCGATGGTCAATACCATCAAGCGTTGCAGCACTTGTGATGTACTTGAGCTTAACTATTTACCGCTCGATAAAATTGCCGAGCAAATGCCTGCGACATTAAAGAACCTAGATGAGAAGTACGGCGAGAAAGTCACTCATCTTCTGGCAATCAACGACCTGTACATTGACTATGCTATCCCGTCTTTGGAGTCAAACCTCGAGGAGTACCGGTTAATACCACAAAATATCTCAGCGGGTGATGGCAGCAAGGCCGCGTACAAAAGAATCAATAGCGGTCAATTCCAACTGGCAACAGTACCTGAGCCCTTATATCTACAAGGCTGGCAAATAGTCGACGAACTCAACCGAGCATTTAATCACATGCCGCCAAGTGGCTACTCTGCCCCTGTGCATCTCGTCACGCCCGATAATGTTGAAGAGCTCATCAGCCAGTCAGACAAAGGCATCTACGACCCTAAAAATGGCTACCGTGAAGCGTATCTGAAAATTTGGAAGCCACAATGAAATTACCTCAGATAAACATCACCCAACGACTCATTATTTCGAACCTGCTTTCGCTTTTGATTGTCAGCTTTGCTGTCATCATGGTGATTCGATCTCTGTATTACGTCGAGTCGACGCTTAAAAACGAAACTTCTACACACGTATCAGACTTGATTGTTAACTCTGAAATCAGCCGACGCGTATTTACGCTCACCTCTCGAGTTAAGCTACTTGAACAAACTTTTTTGTTCAGTGAAACCACACTGTCGGAAGAAGCATTTAATGTGGATTTCCAGCTTCAACGACTCAGAGACCTATCAACTAACGAAGGTTTCTCGCAAAAAATTGATGCCTTTATCGATAACTTCCACCGTTTCTTAGGCAGTTCGCTCGCATTGAATCGAATTCTAAAACAGACCAATCAGATCGACGCCACCTTAGCCGAACAGCTTGATCAGCTCGAATTTGCGATAGCCGACAGCAAGCTTAGGCACTTAGACCAACCCAATTTCATTCGTTATAACAATGAATTAGATCTTATCAACATGTTGAGAGAGTCGTTCCTCACCTCAGGAAAAATGGTTGGAGACATTCACAGTCGCATCACGCCAGAAACGGAAAAAGTACTGCTTATCGAAGTCGAGAAAGAACTCGATATATTCTTACTCCACTTAGAAAACGTTGATATCGAAACGACGGCGGTTATTGCTGAGAAGAAAAGAATCAATCGAACGGTGAAACGATACAACGCCGCTTTAAAACGCATTCGAGCGAATTTGGAACAGCGTTGGCTGGTGATGGCTTCACTCTTAGTAGCTCAAAGCGACCTATTGGAGATGGTAGAAAAAACCGAGTCACGCGTACAAAGCCAAGCCTTAGAATTAACCGACCAGCTTGAAAAAGAGATCGGTTTATCAAGACTGAACGCCATTATTATCAGTTTTTCAGCCGTTGTATTATCGATGTTGTTGGTTCACCACGTTGTTCGACACCACATTCGAAAGCCACTCAATGCACTGAGACATGGCTTCGATCGTCTAGAGTCTGGAAGCCTAAAAAACCCAATTAACTTGGGCCGGAGTGACGAATGGTCTCACTTAGAGAAAGCCTATAACGATATGGCTTCAAGGCTATCTAAAGCATACCTAGACCTCACGGAAGAAAAAAAGAACTTCGACTTCCTCGCCCACCACGATCCACTGACCAGTTTGGCAAATCGACTATTAGCAACCAAACAGTTAGATGAAGAGATCAGGAAATCCTATGAGAACAACGCCTCTTTCTTGCTGTTCTACCTCGACATTGACGAGTTTAAGACCATTAATGATTCTTTAGGGCATGCACCAGGTGACAACTTATTAGTCAATGTCGGGCACATATTGAGTAACTTAGTGGGTGATAAAGGCTTTGTTGCGCGAATGGGCGGAGACGAGTTCTTGGTTGTTTACTCAAACATTGGGTTAGACGAAGGCGAATCTATCGCAGACCGCTTAAATCAAGCGTTAAGAAAGCCTTATTACATCGATGATAATTCTATCTTTGTATCGGCGAGTATTGGTGTGTGTGAGTACCCTACTCATGGTTTAGATCGTGAAACTCTAATCAGGAATGCGGACACAGCAATGTATCACGCAAAGCGAAACGGCCGAGATCAATATCGCGTCTACGCGGACGAAATGACTCACGAGGTAAATGACTTGATTGAAACCAACATGGGGCTTCATCAAGCCATTGCCAATGACGAGCTTGAAGTTTTCTTCCAACCCAAAGTCAACTTAGACTCGCAAGACATCATTGGTGCCGAGGCTCTAATACGTTGGCGTCACCCTAAACTGGGCTTATTACCGCCCGTCGATTTCCTTGAGGTTGCCGAAAAAAGTGATCTCATTATCGACATTGATAAATGGGTATTTAAGAAAGTAGCGAATCTGATTACCGAATGGCAACGCGCGGGAATGCACCTACAGGGCGTGATTTTTTCCATCAACTTCTCAGCGAGAATGTTCTATATGACCGATCTCGCAGACCAGTTACAAGTGATACTCGACGAAACAGATTGTCAGCCTCATCAGCTGCTTCTGGAGATCACAGAAAGGGATATGATGCGAGATTTCGAGACCTGTTCAAGGACCATTGAGGTACTTCATTCTAAGGGTTACAAGATCGCTATCGATGATTTTGGAACGGGTTATTCTTCGTTGTCGGTGTTGAAGAATCTTTCCGCCGATTGCGTAAAATTAGATCGAAGCTTTATTGAAGATATTAACTCGTCAAAAGTAGATTATGAGATTACTTGCGCGGTTCTCAAGCTCGCGCAAATACTCGATTTCTCAGTGATTGCAGAAGGCCTTGAAACCCAGAATCATGTAACGACTCTGCGCCAGATCGGTTGTAAATACGCTCAAGGCTATTTCTTCGCGCGACCTTTACCTATTGATGATTGGGTGTCCTACTTCTTGCTTAACTCAGAACAGAGCCCAAAAGAGGCTTAGTATCCGTTACTTAAATTAAACAATTCAGTAAGTTAAGTTCTTTCACTGATTTATGATTAAACAAGGGCTGCCTTCGGGCAGCACCAAGCGAAACATATCTTACGAGTCCCACCTGACTCTAACTTGTAGGTCAATATCCCGTCCCCTTGTAGTAAACACCGCTTACCTCAGCTCAAGGATACTGGCTTTCTTTCCATTTAAAATTGCGCGAATGCTTTCTATGAAAAAGCCCTTTAAAAGCTAACTTGATAACTCTTTTGCCGCCGCTTTGAGCTTAGTGCGCAACCACTTGTGGCTAGGTTCGTTAGTGCGACTGGGGTGCCAAATCATACACATATCAAGGTCTTCCAATTCGAATGGCAAAGGCAGAGTTTTAACGTCATATTTTTCAGAAAAGCAACGCACCGATGACATAGGTAGCACGCCAATGTAATCAGAGCCCTCAATAACAGGCAGCATCTCAACAACGCCAGCAGCTCGATAGACTATTCTGCGTTTTTCAAGGTCACTGTAGTGTTCAGAACTCAATAAGCTTCTACGTGCATGCCATCTTGAAACAACCACATGATCAAGTGATAAAAACTGTTCCATATCGATAGTGTCACCAATCGTGGGATGGTCTTTACGGCACACCACCACCAGTTCCTCTTTAGAGATCACCTCATGCTTGAGCATGGTTCTTCCTCTTGGCGTCATATCGATAATGACATCATGTCTTTGAAGCCTTAAATCAGACTCGTAATCTTCCGTAAATAGAGGATGAACTTCTAATGCGATACCAGGTGCGACTTGACTGATTAACTGCATGACTCTTGGCATCATTTCATAACTCGCTGCTGAAACGCAGGCAATTGAAAACACACGGCCAGAGGTTTTAGGGTCAAAATCTCTTGATGCGGATAAAGTAGAAGTAAAGTTTTTAAGCGCCGCAGCCATTGCTGGATAGATATCAATAGCGAATGTGGTTGGCTCTACGCCAGAAGTAGTTCGATGAAACAGTGGCTCGTCATAAATATCACGCAGCCTAGCGAGCGCTTTGCTTACCGCTGGCTGGCTGATGTCCATACGATTCGCAGCCCTAGACAAGTTCTGCTCTTCATAAATAGCGACAAAAATAGGAATTAAATTTAGTTCAGTACTTTTCATACAGTTCCATAGTAAAGAAGCAGGTTCCCCATATTAGAGAACCTGCCGATTATGTTCGATGCGAATTGCTAAAAGTTGTGCGTAATGCCGCGATTAGCCCACAATTTTTATAGATATTTCAATTTGACGGATTTCATCGCATACATGCACTTCTCATCGCAAAGCTACTCAGTTCTATCTTTTAAGTCTGGCAATGCTTTAGGAATTTTCAAGCGGCTAATAATCGTACGAGAAGCGCCTGATTTTGATTTTCCAGATGATAGGTTTCGTAACCCTCGCCATAAACGCGTAAAGACGGCTTGATCTTTACACCCTTGCTGGAGCGCTTCGCTATCTTCCACCCATCGCTTTTGTCCATTCAATTTACCAAGTTGCGCTTTACTCAGCTCGAGTTGGGCGGTTTCACTGCGTAGTTGACGATAGACAAAAGTTCTTAATGCAGGCCAATTACCTTGCTTAAGTAAACGACGTAGTGCCAACCAACCTGGTGTTGGGCGGTTCGCATAATAACGTTTAACAGAAACAAAGCACGCCACACTGAACAACAGTGCCAGACCAACGCTAATAAACACTGACATGTAAGCCTTGATGAAAGATTGGACTGTGTGTTTTGCTTCAAACACATTCCCTTTTATCACCACGTTTTCAATGCGTTGATTCTTGCTGTCCCACCACTGAAATGAAAACTCTGGCAACGTAAATTCACCGCCCTGCTGAATAACATAAACCGTCTCTTCAATTCGACTGGAACGGTAGTTACCACGATCTTGAGTATCATCTAAACGATTAGGTTGCGGGTAAGCTTGGTACTGCTGGGTCGATCCATTGTTCAACACGTCCGGAAGTAATACAGAAAGGCTGTCTTTTGCCTTGATGGTTACCGTTCGAGTAATAGCATCGCCTACTTTTAAGTTTTCACTCGAGCGTTGCCATTGTTGCTCTGTATCTACTTCTGTTGCAGAAAACCAAGGCGATTCATTATCAAGTAAACCTGAAGGCAACGAAGCTTCAAACTTAATTGGCTGCGTGTAAAGCGTGCCGCCAACGTTAGAGCCATCAGGTGCAGAAATTTGGACGCGAACCGGCACGGTTGGAATGACAAACTCGCCAGAAGTCATCGGATAGAGCGTCACTTCCCAACGCTGGCGTGACCATGTAGTGCCATTGACCCGTTCCGTGTAGTTAGTTGCGAGTTGGTTGCGTTGCTTAGCAATCACGTTAGGGATTTCGATACTGCCGATTCGAGTCCCTCCCGTTAACCAACGCGGCGTCGCCACCTCAATGTTCAGAATTACCTGCTCATTAACGCTCACTTTGGTCGGCGTTATCTTATCACCTGACTTTGGCTTCTCCCCTACCCAAGCAATAAGCTCAACGTCACCACTTTTTTGGAGATCGAAGATATCTGCAGCAGAAGCAACAAAAGGAGAAAACCAACTCAATATAAGAGTCATCGACAGTAACCACTTACGGGCTCTGAATCGCACTCTCTTTGATTGAATGGCTTCAAGAGCTAAATCATATCGACTCATTGGGTTTGCTCCTGTTTTGATGCCTGTTCCTGTTTTGACGCTTGTTCGATGGAAGGTGCAGGGTCTCTTAATTGAATTTGGAACTTGGACTTCAAGAAGAACTTAGGATCCGCTTCTACTCTCTTTAACCACTTATCGGCAAGCTCTTGGCTACCCAAAATTTCATTGGCATTAAGCGTTTCCTTGAGCATCAATTCCGCTACCGTTTCTTCTTCAGCGCCATCACCCGTTCGCGGCTGATCGTCTTCGAGTTCTAAAGACTCTTCAGGGCCATCTGTGGTTCCGGATTGACTTTCACTGGTTCGGTTAACCTCTTCGACAATCCCGCTAAGCACTGCAAGGTTATTTTCCACATCCGTTCTTAGTTCTGGTGAAAGATCCTCTTTCTCGCTTAGGGATTTCAAAAGGTCTCGCGCCGCAAGATATTCTCGCTGTCTGGCTAACGCACTCGTCGCGTTGTATAAACCAAGGTCAGTTTTGGTTTGCAGGAATGCACTGTGAGCGAGCTTAAAATCACGAGCATAGTAGTAAGCCGCGCCTTTTCTCATTGGGTCAGTAAAATGTTTTGCTGCTTCAAGGTATTCCTTCTGGTTCAAGAGGCGTTGACCTTGCTGGTCAGACGTTAACCATAAGTCCCACCACCATTGAGCTGTTTTGTCCCAAGCCGTAACCGACTCCACCACAACTGGTTTCTCAGCGGTTAAGTTAACTGTTTTCGCCAAAGTGTCTGGTGAATACATGCTGCTTGTGATCATCAAACCAACGACACACCACTGCACCAGCCACCCTTTTCTGAACCACAACAACATGATGATCGCCATTGGAATGAGCAGACCATAGCCCATGTCTTTCCAAGGCATTGAAGATTCGCCGTTGAGCTGCATGTTTCTTTCAACCGCTCTGTTCAGTTGTTGAATATCCGAATCATCAACGGTCACCTCAATCAATCGCCCACCCGTCTTACTCGCTAAGTTACGCAGTGAATCTAGGTCGACAGGGTTATCGCTCACCACATTACTGTTTCCTGCGGCGAGAATTAGTAACTGATACGGGTTGTCGTTAAAGAAACTCTCGTACGCCCTAATGGTGCTTGGGTTTACACCATCTGATACCAACAGTATTGAAGAGCCTAACTCACCAGACAGTTGCTGATGAATCAGGGGCAGTGCTTCTTCTGCTGACTTACCTGATACCGGCATGATATCGGGTGTGATAGCCGCTAGAAACGGTTCGAATACTTTGCTGTCTTGAGTGACTGGCATCGCGACGTGTGCGCTGCCTGCGTAAACCACTAAGCCCGTATTACCGCCTTTCCGAGCTGCTAATAAGTCTCTAATCTTCTGCTTAGATCGTTCCAAGCGACTCGGTGGTAAGTCTTTAGCGAGCATAGATTCACTGTTATCAAGCACAACCAACATCGACGCTTTGTCTTCACCAAAAGGCGAAGCCTCACGTTGCCATGTCGGGCCAGAACAGATAATGATGGCGATAGTTACAATCACCACCAATAGCTTCAATGGTAGCTGCTTACGCCAACCGGTTTCACCAATGGTCAACGCATCACGTAAGTGATCAGGAAGAATGTCTTTCCACGTTGGCTTAGTTTCTTCTCTCCAACGAATCCATAATAGGAAGAACATCGGTATAAAGGCCAATAACCACAATGGCCGAATAAAATGAAATTGGGTAAAGAACTGCTGTAGCATGAGAGAATCAGGCATCGTCCTCTCCTTTCAAAGTTCTAGTTGAAGAAGCCAAAAGCGATCTTCGACGTATCGTCGCCAAGCTGAACGCGGTCAAATACATCACAACAACCATCGCCATCAAATAATGATGTAGACCTTGCTTAGGACGATAAGTGGTACTTTCATATAGCTGAGGCTCTAGCTCACCAATCTGAGCGTAAGCTTTAGTCAATTCATCGCGGTTAAGCGCCTCAAAGGCTTCGCCACCAGACTCTTGAGCCACTCGTTTGATGGTTTCCATATCCAAAGCCACTTCACCAACGGTTTGTGGGTCACCCATGGCGACCACGTGAATACGAACGCCTTTCGCCTTCGCCACTTTGGCGGCATCGATAGGTTCAACAAAGCTGCCAGTGTCATTACCATCGGTTAGTACGATCACTACTTTCTCTTTTTCGTTGGCATCAACACTTGAATCTTGAACGGCAGCACTTTGCTTTTCGCTTTGTTCAAACACCTTAATCGCCAAGCCAATTGCATCACCTAAGTGCGTGCTTTGCCCTGCCATCGCGACATCGGTTTGATTAAGCAGTTCAAGCCAGACATCTTGGTCAGCTGTAAACGGTGTTTGTACAAACGCTGCATCACCAAAAAGAATCAAACCGAGTCGATCCCCTTTTCGGGTAGTCGCAAAATCAGCCAGCACTTCTTTGGTCGCGTCCAAACGAGATATTTTATCGCCCCGCTTAGAGGTAAAGTCTTGTTCTGCCATTGAGCCAGATAAATCGACCACTACCATCACATCACGACCTAATTGTTCGCGAACTTGCGGCTCACCAAGAATGGTTGGTTTAGCTAACGCGCAAACCACGAGTACCCAAGTAATAGTGAGCGTGGTTCGTTGCCACCAGCTTGGTGTTAGCTGGCTTGCCCCTTCAGACGGTGCTTCACCTATCGCTTCAACCAACTCACTGAAAAATGGCACCTTGATGGCCATTTGCTTGGTTCGATAAGCAGGCACTGCAAAGTAGACCAACAAAGGCAGAGGTAACGCGATAAACCACAGCGGATGCGCAAATTCAAAGCTGGAAGATAAAACATCAAACATTGTCTTGCCCCTCAACCGTTACCTGTACATTCGGCTTATGAAGTTTTAGCCACATCATCGCGGTTTGGATCACCTCTAAACGCTGTTCAAAGCTCAAACGCACATTAGGGTCAATTAGGCTTTGCATCCATAATTCCGAAACTTCATCGGCAAAGAACGCATTGCTGTTTTCACTTGTGTTAGCGCTACCAGGCAGATAAGCGTTTAGACGGTTTACATAGGCTTTTCCAAACAGCTTTGCATTACTGCTGTCTAAGTAACGAAGTACCACTTTCAGTACTTTAAAGGTTCGTTCTGTTGAATTTTTGTCTCGTGCATCCAATACCATGAGCTCTTGAAGCGCTTCTTTGCGATAACGGTTATTCCACCATTTCTGCGCTAAACGATAAGCCAGATAGATAGCGACCAATAACAAAATAACGCCAAGGATCTTCCAGCCGATCGTTTGAGGAGCCCAGCTCACACTGTCAGGAATCGCTACATCGTGCAGTTCGCGGAGGATATAGGTACTTGGAGGAGTATGTTCAACAGCCATTTAGCGTCCTCCCACCAGCTTTTGAAGCTGCGATATGTGAGCGCCGGATGTATCTAGTTCGATATAAGGGAGACTTTTCATCGCCATTAATTTGGCCAGTGATTGTTTTTGGAGTGCTGCTTTTTGGGATAGGCTTTCACTCGCTAGATTAACCTTAGATTGGCTATCTAGGTTGAGTTGAAAATGACCATCACCCACCACCCAATTTGCGCTAGCAAGGTCTTGAGGCAGTGATTGTTCTAATGGATCGGTCACCATAATGGCTAAGATGTCGTTGTGTTGCTGAAGTTGTTTCAGCCGATCAAGGTGCTGTTCTTGGCAGTCTCGCCAGTCACTAATAAATATTAGAGTCGACTGCTTTAGCCTCATTCTCTTGATCAGTTCAATCCACTGACTAAACCCAACACCATCATTGTCACTGACACTCACCCCTAAGCTTTGATTGGCTTTTGCTAGGTGCTTGAGCTGCGCCAGTAAATCAGACTGAGAACGCTGTGCTTTGCTGTGAAATAGCTTTTGGTGTGAAGCTAAAACAAAGCCGACACGGTCGCCGTCTTTAAGCACTCGCCATCCACACAATGCCGCCACTTCGGCAGCCACAACAGATTTCATGGTATTTTGAGAAGCGAAAAACATCGAACTGCGCTGATCAACACAGATCATCACATTTCGGTCTTTCTCTTCGGTGTAACTACGAACATGCGGCTTGCCTGTTCGCATTGTCACTTTCCAATCGAGGTTGCGGATATCATCACCCAATTGATAATGACGCAGTTCCTCGAAATTCAAACCTCGACCGCGAAACAAAGAATTATGTCGTCCTGACAATACGCTGCCTGCCTTTAAATGAGGTAACAGAGAAAACGACTCCGCTTGAGCCTGTATTCGCACTAGCCTTGAATAGTCACAATACAGTCGTGGATCAAGGCCTTGCGATTCGGGAGCTTGTGTTGGCTTCGCCATAACGCCCCCTAGTTATCCGATCTCAACATTATCAAGCAGCTCTTCAACTACTCGTTGATGGTTCACACCATCAGCCAATGCGTCATAAGATAGCGAAAATCGATGGCCTAATACGGTCGGTAGCATTGCTCGCACATCGTCTAACGTGACGTGGTCACGCCCTTGTAGCCACGCATAAGCGCGTGCACATTTATCCAAGGAGATTGACGCTCGTGGGCTTGAACCTATCTCAATCCATTTAGACAAGTTTGATTCTGGGTAACGCTCTGGCTTACGAGTCGCCATCACCAAGGCCACAATGTAGTTTTCGACTAAATCAGAAACCGTAATATCAGGAAGTTGGCGACGAGCTTCAAGTACCAATTCAGGTTCAATATGCTGTGGGGTGACTAATTCTGAACTGGTCTCGCTGCCCAACTCTTCGCTGCGCACCAGTCGAATAATGTCACGCTCCGCTTCGTCTTCTGGGTAGTCGACCGTCACTTTCATAATGAAACGGTCCATTTGCGCCTCAGGCAGTGGATACGTGCCTTCTTGTTCAACAGGGTTTTGAGTCGCTAGCACCATGAACAAGTCTGGAAGGATATGAGTTTGACCACCTACGGTTATCGTGCCTTCCGCCATCGCTTCAAGCAGAGCCGCTTGCACCTTCGCAGGGGCACGGTTCACTTCATCGGCCAGAACAATGCTATTGAAAATAGGCCCCGGTTGGAAATGCAGTTGAGGCTTACCATCCAGCTCTTGATACACTTCAGTACCCGTTACATCTGATGGCAGCAGGTCAGGCGTAAACTGAATTCGACCAAAACTGGTGTTCAGTAGGTTCGCCAGCGATTTCACCGAGCGCGTTTTCGCTGTACCGGGAAGTCCCTCTAAAAGCACATGCCCATTAGTCAATAACCCTATCACCAGAGCCCGAACGACGTGGCTCTGGCCGATAACACTTTTCTCTGTTTGTTCAATCAGTTGGTTTATTGCTTGTTGCGCATGGTTCATAGGTCTTCCCTTAATTCAATCTGGCTGTGGACATCCTACTCACAAGCCCCATAACTATTAGTTATAAGCACCATAAATTATAAGCGCATAGCCACGTCAATGTTGGCGCTTTATTTCAGCTCAGCTTTCTACTGACTAATTGCTTTCAATTGGTTAATGGCTTCCGGTGGTGCCACCTTACTCAATGATGAAATACATTGCTCAAATGCTTTTGGTACACCCGGTTTCTGGTAATTTCGAGCCAAAATCTCACACTGTGCATACAAGTGTTGTGGGTTACGGCTAAATTGGTAAGCCTTGTTCAGCGATTTACTTGCAGCAAGCACATCAGACTTCTCTAAAGCCAAGCCGTACACATACCAATATTGAGGGTCAGTTTGCGCTGTTTCAGCTGCTTGTTTTAGGTAGTCGGTTGCTTGGTCGTAATCTTTCACACGAAGCAAAGATAAGCCTGCACTGTATGGTAATACACTCGATTTTGGTTGCGCTTGAATACCTTGCTTCAAGGTCGACAGCGCTTTTGCTTCGTTACCTTGCGCTCGATACAAATCCGCCAAGTTGGCGTAGCTGTTTTCGAAATAAGGCTCGATTTCGATAGCACCTTGATAAAACTCAATCGCTTTTTGATATTGGCCTAGATCGCGGTAAACGTTGCCTAGGTTAGTACGTCCAAATCCTCTATCGGAATTAAATTGCTGTATCTCAATGTACTCTTCCAATGCAGGCTTGATTTGGTCTTTCTGCAGAGGATTCATTTCTCCCCAATAACGCACTAATGCGCCTGCGGTTTCTGAACGAATCGATAATACAGGGTCTTTCAGTAGCGGCTCCAGAATCTGCCAACGGTCAGAGAATGGGAAACTAGACGAGCCTTGCACAACGCCTAAACGGATCATTTCATCATCATGTTTCACCGCTCTTGCTAGCGAGATAAGCGTATTCTTACCCGTATGACCGCCCAAACGTTCTAAGCTCGATGCACGAATGATATTGCTTAAGCTGGAGTCCTGAGCCGAGTATGCCAACGCATCCTCTGCACCTCTGTGCCCTATTGAGTCAGCATAAAAGGCAACAGCAAAATGTTGTTGGTTACGATACTTAGAATCTGGGAACCATTCGCCAATTTGTTTATCTGCCCACTGGTCAGTTTGGTCTTCATGACAGCTAGTACACACATTCGGCGTTTTAATGTGTTGGCTAATATCAGGACGTGGGATATGCCAACTGTGGTCACGTCTTGGGTCGACCTCCATGTACGTCGTTTCTGGCATGTGACAAGTCGTACATTGTGAAGCTTCGGTATTCGCCTCGTGGAAGGTGTGCTTTTCAGGCGTGTATTCAGAAGCAATGTGACATTGGCTACATACGGCTTCCTCTGCAATTTTTAATTCTGCGGTATGAGGATCGTGGCAGTTAGTACATGTGACCCCTTTTTCAGCCATCACTGATTGCAAGAAAGATCCGTAAACGTAATCTTCATCGTAGATTTGACCATCGTTATGGTAAAGCTCAGGAGTAATCAAGCTCAAACGATACTTATCGAAGAATGAACCGTTCACGTGGTCACCCGTTTCATTTAACTGAGTACGTCGGCTGTGGCATTGCGCACAGGTTTGAACTTGGTTGGTATGGATGATGTCTTTTGGTTGTAGGGTTGAATTGCCCTCTTGGTAGACCCATTCTTTCACCGACTTCGACAAGTCGCGATCAAAGCCATAATGCGCCGAGATTTGAACATCCTTTACGCCATTGGCTTTGGCTGACTTGTTTTGTGTTAACTGAGCTTTAGCTAACTTGGCCTGCTCAACGTGCTCGCTTGCAGGGCCATGACAGGCTTCACAACCGACATTAATCTCAGACCAAGTAGTGTTATAGGTATTACTCGCGCTGTCGTAGTTTTTCTCTAGATTCGTTGAGTGGCAATCGGCACACATGAAGTTCCAGTTTTGACCGCTATTGGTCCAGTAGAATTCATCAGTGTTGGTGGTATCCGGGTAGAGGTTAAACCAGCGTTGACCGCCTTCGCCCTCAGTGCGAGAGTCCCAAGCGAAAGGAATCAACTGTACTCGACCGTCTTCAAACTCAACCATGTACTGTTGTAATGGTTCAAAGGCAAAGGTATAGCTGATTTTGTAATCTTTGAATTGCCCGTCTGGGCCTTCGATATTGACCCAGAACTCTTCACCCTTGCGAAAAAATCGGTTGGGTTTACCGCCATGAGTGACCGTTTGATCGTTGAAATCGCCTAATACAGATTCATCTGTAGCGTGTTTCATCGCCATGTCATGATGAGAGCCCTGCCACGCTTCGACTTCTTCACTATGACAATCAACACAAGCTTCCGATCCAACATAGGTGGCTTTAGAGCCGATAGGTAAAACATCAGAGCTAGCGTGTGAAGCTACAGAACTGAGCTTTGAAGTCTCAGTGTTGCTATTAGGAGCTTGCTCGTTGGCATAGGTGCTCAAACTGAACAGCGACAACATAAGTGGAGACAAGATTACGGATAATACTGCGACTCTCTGGTGTTTCAATCCGTTCACTAGCGAGCACAACCATGCAGACATAACATTCCTTGTTTTTATACATCCTCATGCTTACTAAGGTAGACGTAAAAACGACTAAAATACAATTATTTAGTGGCAATGAGCACGATAGTTGTGATTCATATTCACGACCGGGATTTACTCATCGATATGCGCATAAAAAAAGAGCTCCTAGGAGCTCTTTCGTGTTATCAGTTTAGCTAAGGCAATAGTTTACTTATTATGGTTCTCTTGAAGTTTCTCCATAACCTGATCCAAGCTAAAGCTTGCTGCTTTTTGGCGTGGTGGGTATTCGGCAAACGTTTCTAAGAACTCGCCTACATACGCTTGCGCAGGAACGAACATATAAGCATGGTCTAACAACCAGTCATAATAGGTATTCGACGTAATATCTGCGTTTTCGTATGGGTCCATACGCAGGTTAAACAGCTTAGGAAGACGTAACGTCACGAACGGTTCTGACCAAATCTGCATGGTACCCGTTGCACGTTGCTCCATGAACACCGCTTTCCATTGGTTGTAACGAAGCGCCGCTAAATCGCCATCATCGGTAAAGTAGAAGATCTCTGAACGACGGCCTTTTTCTTCTTCACCCGTTAGGTAAGGAAGGAAGTTATAACCATCTAAGTGAACCTTAAACGTTTTATCACCTGCAGTATGACCTTTAAGTAGTTTCTCTTTGATTTGGTCATCACCAGCAGCGGCAACGAAGGTTGGCATCCAGTCCATGTGGTGCATGATTTCATTGGATACTGTTCCAGGTTCAATCTTACCAGGCCAACGGACCATTGCTGGTACACGGTATGCGCCTTCCCAGTTAGTGTTTTTCTCACCACGGAACGGGGTTGTACCCGCATCTGGCCAAGAGTTCATGTGTGGGCCGTTATCCGTTGAGTAGAAAACAATCGTGTTGTCTTTGATTCCCAACTCATCCACTTGCTTCAATAGTTGCCCAACGTGTCGATCGTGCTCAACCATACCATCAGCGTAGTTACCGACACCGGTCACACCTTTACTGTCGGCTTTCACGTGCGTTCTAAAGTGCATACGTGTTGCGTTCCACCAAACGAAGAATGGCTTGTCCGCTTTCACTGCGCGATCCATGAAATCAAGTGCCGCGTCTAGTGTTTCTTCATCGACCGTTTCCATACGCTTACGCGTAAGTGGACCCGTATCTTCAATCTTGCCATCAGCGAATGACTTAATGACACCACGCGGACCGAACTTCTTACGAAACTCAGGATCGGTTGGGTAATCTTCATTCTCGGGCTCTTCTTCAGCATTCAGGTGGTAAAGGTTGCCAAAAAATTCGTCAAACCCGTGTGCTGTTGGAAGGAATTCATCTTTATCGCCAAGGTGATTTTTACCAAATTGACCTGTCATGTAACCCATAGGTTTTAGCATTTCTGCAATTGTCGCGTCTTCCGCTTGCAAGCCAATGTCCGCGCCCGGCAAACCTACTTTACTCAAACCCGTTCGTAATACACTTTGCCCCGTAATAAAGGTAGAGCGACCCGCAGTACACGATTGTTCAGCGTAATAATCGGTAAACATCATCCCTTCTTTGGCGATGCTATCAATATTAGGCGTTTTGTAACCCATTAAACCAAAGGTGTATGCGCTAACATTAGACTGTCCAATATCATCCCCCCAAATCACGAGAATATTTGGTTTTTCAGCTGCGAATGTGGTGGTGGAAGCCGCCATCATCGCCGTACCCAAAATCGCTAAACGACGTTTAACGCCATATTTCGCTGTCATAGAAACCTCTTCGTAAGTTATTTGCATCCTGCCCTACAACGTATAGTCCATTTTTTAAGCATGCGCGAGGTTCGCTAAGCTATTAATCTTTTTGTCATTTTTTATTCAGATACAGGTGCAGAAGTTATCGATAAGGTTTACGGCGACAAACATGATAAGGATCACATATGCTATCTAAGGGTTTCTGGCATCCATTAGCCTAAATTCAATTTAATCAGTAAGTTACCCACACATCATAACGATTGGTTATAAGCACTATAAAAGGACGTAACGGAATTTTGGGAATAACATTTGCTCATCGATGCGTTGTTCTAACGCATTAATCTTAAAAGTGAATCGGAGTCCTTATGGGTACTAAAATTAATAAACTAGCATTAGGTGTTGGCTTATTAGCAGCTTCTTCAGCGGCAACAGCAGCAGAAAAACCAAACATTCTTGCTATCTGGGGTGATGACATTGGTGTATTCAACATCAGTGCATACAACAACGGTATGATGGGTTACGAAACACCTAACATCGACCGTATTGCTAACGAAGGCGCACTGTTTACTGACCACTACGGTCAACAATCGTGTACTGCTGGTCGTGCTGCATTCCTAACAGGTCAAGAACCTTTCCGTACTGGTCTATTGACTATTGGCATGCCAGGTTCGGACCACGGTATCCCTGATTGGGCTCCAACGATCGCAGACCTTCTTAAAGAACAAGGCTACATGACAGCTCAGTTCGGTAAGAACCACATGGGTGACCAAGACAAACACCTTCCAACGAACCACGGTTTTGACCAGTTCTTCGGTAACCTGTACCACCTAAACGCAGAAGAAGAGCCAGAGACATACTACTACCCTAAAGACCCTGAGTTCCGTAAAAACTTTGGCCCTCGTGGTGTAATCAAATCGACTTCTGACGGTAAGATTGAAGATACAGGCCCTATGACGCGTAAGCGTATGGAGCATGCGGATGAAGAGTTCCTAGAAGAATCTCTAGCCTTCATGGAAAAAGCCGTGAAAGCTGACAAACCATTCTTCATCTGGCACAACACAACTCGTATGCACGTGTGGACTCGTCTACAAGAAAAATACCAAGGCGCATCTGGTATCAGCATCTACGCTGATGGCATGTTAGAGCACGATGACCAAGTGGGTATCCTTTTAGACAAGCTTGATGAGCTTAAAATCGCAGACAACACTATCGTAATCTACTCTACCGATAACGGTGCAGAAACCGTATCTTGGCCTGATGGTGGTGCTACTTACTTCCACGGTGAGAAAGGTACAACTTACGAAGGTGGCATGCGTGTTCCTCAGCTAGTTCGCTGGCCTGGTACTATCAAACCGGGAACTAAGATCAACGATATCATGGGGCACCAAGACTGGATCCCTACTCTACTAGCAGCCGCTGGTGATGATAAAGTAGTTGATAAGCTAGCGTCTGATAAAGGTGCAACTTACAACGGTAAAAACTGGCGTGTTCACCTAGATGGTTACAACTTCCTACCTTACTTCCAAGGTAAAGAAGAAAAAGGACCTCGTGACAGCATGCTTTACTTTTCTGCTAACGCTGAGCTAAACGCAGTTCGCTGGAATGACTTCAAGATTTCGTTCGCAGTGATGGACGGTAACATCGTTGATGCGGTTCGCTTCCAACCAAACTGGCCTCAAGTTGTTCACCTACGTGCTGACCCATTCGAAAAAGCACCACACGAATCGGGCATGTACCTACGCTGGATGGCAGACAACATGTGGCTATTCGTACCAGTAGGCGGCAAAGTACAAGAGTTCATGAACACGCTACCTGACTACCCAATGCAGCAAAGCCAAGTGTTGAACCCTGGTAACTTCAACCAGAATGCTTACATGCTTCAAGGTAAACTTAAGCAACTAGAAGCGGCAGCAGCGCAAGCTAAATAAGCCCCTCTAGACCATGTAATTCAAGCAGTTTAGAAAGTACATGATGTAATACCAAAGCCGTGGTCACTCTATGCAGTTACCACGGTTTTTCTACGTCTGGCACTTGTTTTCTGTATCTGTATCTGTATCTGTATCTGTATCTTAAAAATCTAAATTTTATACAACAACGTTTTTTCGAATTGACCGTTAACTCACTAACTTGCCCTACGTAACGCGTTGTTTCTAACGATCCCTGTACCTTGTCATTCAACGGTTCAATGACTTCATATTGCTCCTCTCCTCTTGTTACACCATCTTCTTGCAACATCACCATTATGAAACTAAGTTAATAACTATACACCTCTCATCCACAGGGTGAATAAGGTTTAAATCAGAAGGATTCTGACTTGCCAAAATTATCTAAACTAGATGGAACTAATACTATGAAAACGCCATATTTAGCAGTAATAAGCATAACTGTCATTTGCGTTTCAATAGGCCTACTGGTTTATGACGCCGCTTCTTTAAAGATGCACGCCTCTTTTGAGCACCAAGAAAATCACTCTCATGCAAACGACCATGATGATTCATACTCTTCAGAACACTACTCAAATACAAACTCACAAGATGCCCAACAAGCGGCATTTCCAGATCAACAAATCTTCCCAATTCCAGATTCGACCGAGATTAACAATGAACTTGCCAAGATAGGTTGGGTGCTATTCAAAGACCCTAACTTATCGTCGAACCGAAGTGTCAGCTGTGAAAGTTGCCATAGCCTACAAACCAATGGCGCTGAAGTGATTCCGGTTTCGATTGGCGTAAATGGAGCGGGAATGCGAAATTCACTCACCGTTTTTAACGCTGCCTTTAACTACCGATTTTTTTGGGATGGTCGGGTGAATAACCTTGGAGATCAAATCGATGGTCCAGTACACAACGTTGACGAAATGGATTCAAACTGGAAACATATTACGGACTATGTATCTCAATCGGAGACCTACATCAGCCTATTCAAAGAACAATCGACAACCATCAACGAAGCTTCGATTAAGGCTGTGCTTATTGAGTTCATGCAAGGGCTAACCACACCTGATTCTCCTTTCGACCAGTACTTGCGAGGCGATCATTCAGCGCTGTCTGATAAGGCCAAGCGAGGCTGGGAAACCTTTCAGAAGGAAGGTTGTATTCGTTGCCACCAAGGTACAAATATTGGCGGAGGAATGGTCATGCGATTTGGTTATTTTGGGTTATCAAAAACGGGTTCAGAACGAAGTGAAGACCAAGGTCGATTTATGTTTACAGGACAACCACAAGACAAGCACCTCTTCCGTGTCGCCAGTTTAAGAAACGTGGCGATCACTGCACCCTATTTTCATGATGGTCAAACTGAAACGTTAGAGGAAGCCATCAAAATCATGGGTGAAAGCCAACTCGGCAAGACATTTGAAAAACAAACCATTAACGAGATTAAAGTGTTCCTCGAAACCCTAACAGGTAACCGTCCTAAAATGTTAGTGGAGTTTGAAAATGAATAAGATAAGACTCATATTTTTATTCTTTATTTCGCTATTTGTGGGGCTGGTTAGCTTAATCATACTGACCTACTCTGAGCACGAGAAAGTATCGGAATATGGAGAATCTGTTCGAGAGCTGGGGCATGAAGTTTTAGAAATGCGTGATCAGATAACCAACGCTGCTCTCGCTGATATTTCGAACCCTTACCAAATTTCGGCTGAGTTAGTCAGACTAGAAATAGAACTGCAAGAGTTAAAGGGTAGCTATCAGGGTGAAAGCATCCACTCAACGTTCTTTCAAGACTTACAAACCACTCAATTACTTGAACGTTTCCACAAAGCCTCGATATCCAATGTCGATACGCTCGACAAGCTCGTAGGGTTGAGTGTCGCTCGTCAGTTCATACTGCAATCCCTAACGCTACAACTCATTGATAGTCATTCAGCAAACCATCGTGAAGCAGCAAGCGAGCTTAATTCAGAAGAGTTAAATGCACTCTCTACACCGGATATCAATATTCAAAGTGAGCTGCTCGCTAGCGTGTTATTTACAGGCACCCAAATTCAACATCAACAGATAAGCTCAGAGTTGGCGGACCTGTCTAAAACGTTCGCTGAACTTAATCAGCAACAAAATGTATTGTTATCTCAAGTTCTTTCGGTGCATAACATGGAGTACCTTGAGCAAATTGAACACCAATTCACCGACCTTCAAGACCAATTAGAAGGCGTCATGGTTAAACTCACCATCACACTAGCACTACTAACCTTCGTGTTCTCGTTCGCCATATTTATCTTCCGGGTCTTTGAATTAAAACGAAACAACCTTGCCTATCAAGAAGCAGCAGACAAAGCAGAAAAAGCCAACGAAGCGAAGTCCTTATTCCTTGCCACCATGAGTCATGAATTAAGAACGCCGATGAATGGCGTACTAGGTATTGCTCAAATTATCAAAGAGGAATCGCAAAACACAGACACTCGTAAGCAAGCACAGATCATCATCGACTCAGGTCAGCACCTCGTCACCATATTGAATGACATTCTTGACTTCTCTAAGGTTGAACAAGGAAAAATGGAACTTGAATACAGCCCATTCTCAGTCACAGACGTGGTTACACATCTCGATAAGACATTGACACCACTTGCAGAGGACAAAGGGCTAAGTTTTGTCATCAAGGACAACATACCTACCAATATTCAGTTGGTGGGAGACCCCGCGCGTACGCGTCAGATCTTGTTTAATTTGGCAGGCAATGCAGTTAAATTTACTGAATCAGGTAAAGTCGAAGTTGAATTTTTGATTGCACAGACAATCCCGCCAAGCGTTAATATTTTGGTGACGGATACTGGTATTGGCATTGCAGCAGACAAGATAGACCATATATTCACAGCCTTTGAACAAGCCGAGCTTTCCACGACCCGTAAGTTTGGTGGCACAGGATTAGGGCTTTCCATTGTTAAGCAGTTAGTCGAACTGATGGGTGGTACAATTACGGTTACCAGTGAACTTAATCTAGGCACTCGATTTACCATTTCGCTTCCGCTTGAAATGCACGAACTCGAAGAAAAAGTCGTCGTTAAAACACCAACAAAAACTAATCAGGCACTCGACAACTTCTCGGTATTGTTAGTAGAAGACAATAAGATCAACGCAATGGTGATTAGGAAGTTTTGTGAATCTATAAACTTAACCGTTGAGAACGCCTACGACGGTTTGCAAGCCTTAGATAAATTGGCTTCAAACCAATATGACCTAATCATAATGGACAACCACATGCCGAACATGAGCGGTGTTGAAGCGATTCAAAAAATCCGCAAGGAACTCAAGCTGACTACCGTAGTTTTCGCGTGTACAGCCGATGTGTTTAAAGAAGCGCATGACGAATTTATCATGTCCGGGGCTGATTTCGTGCTCACCAAACCATTACAGAAAAACAGCTTACAAAACGCCATCAATGAGTTTCATCATCAGTTTGAGAGCAACCGACATAGCTTGGTTAACGTACATAACTTTCCAGACAAAGATGAAAGCAACATCACTATATTAACGCGCCCACCCAAGAACAAACTTCCACTGACGGAAGAAGAGCTTTCTCGAAGCCATTTATTAGCCACAGGTAAGCTTAAATTAGATGAAAAACTCAAATGCTTAACGTCTCTCGTTGATGACCTAGAAAACGAAATTGATGAATTGATAGAGCTGTTCTCGAGCGCCAGACCCGATGACTTAAATAAAACTTTAAACGCAGTAATAAGCATTGCGTCAAAGTTTGAAATGACGGAAGTACTGGAACTTGCCACTTTCGCTGAACAGATAGCAGAGCGTCAAATCATGCCAGAAGCCGAATTAATCCAACAACTGATCAACCGTTTAATGGTCAACAGCCACCAAGCAACACGCCTAATAAACAAACTCAATCAACAACGTAAAACAGGCTCAATCAACAACGTAAAACGGGCTAAGTGAGATATCACATGACATGGAACTTTAATTTACCCAATACGCGATCAAATATACTCTTAGCCCTTGGTGCAACAATCATTTTCGCCGTCGATTGTCATGTACCTTTAGGCATTGCTATGGCCATTCCCTACATTACGATTGTGCTACTCGCATCGACAACAGGAGAGTCATCTTCCACGATCATTTGGGCCATCATCTGCACCCTGCTGACTCTATTGGGTTACTACTTGTCGGGGACAGGTAGTGAAACCTGGTTCGTCGCCTTCAACCGAGTGATTACGATTTATGCCATTTGGGTATCTGCTCTCGTTCCTATGTATATCACTCTGCAGTCGCTTCGAAGCGCTCAAGAGAGCGATTTAGATAATCCAGAAGAGAAAACGTTGAGGCCACACCATAATACGAACGAAAAAAATACGTTTCGTACGTTCAAGAATTAGGCTTAGGTTAAGTTTCGGTGAATTTTACCAAATCGAGACAAGGTAACTTGAAATACTTCGTTCTGCATGAGATTGTAATTTAACTATCCATAAACAACTGTATGATTATGAAAACATTACAATCCATTGCACTGCTTTCCACAATTATCGTAGCACCGCACGTGTTAGCTGACGTTGAAATCCAAGTTCCATCAAGTGTTGATATTCTAGCGGTCAACGAAGCTAAGCCAGATCTCGATGGTAGCTTATTCTCTTCTTATAAAACGCTAACCGTTCCGGACGGTCAAAATCAAATCGTATTCCAATATCAACTTGCTTTTGATAAAGGCAACGATCGTGAGTTCATTGATAGCGACGCTATTATTGCAACCTTTAGCGCGACAAACACCGCATTAACGTTCGACATGCCGAAGTTCCGCAACACCAACGAAGCGAAAAAAGGCCTTCAAAACTTAGATTGGAAACTGGTTGATGAAAACCAAAATGCAATCAGTGTTAAGCAAGATAAGCTAATCAAAGATGGCATGCAGATTGGTCGTAAGTACCCGCAAGAAGCTAAGGAATACAACCAAAAAGGCGGCATCGCTGCACTTACACTAGGTGCTAGCGCGGGCGCAGTAGCAGTAGCACAACCCGTAACGCTTCCAGCAAAGATTGACGGAAATTCAGCGAATACAGCTGAAGAAATGTTGTATTTCTGGTACGAAAAAGCGGATGCTGAAACGAAGCAGAAATTCAAAGACTACGTGAACAAGTAGCTCAATGGTCTTAATTTCAAAATGAAAGAAGCTGGTACACTGCCAGCTTCTTTTTTGTCTTCATCTAGATGATTTAGGCTTATATTGATTAAGCCGACTCAGTCGATAACACTTTTCCATCTACTTTTGTTGGCCATCCTAGCGCTTTGTATTCTGCGGCCAGTAAGTGCGCACAGCGGCTAGAAACTCTTGTTTTAATCCAATCACCAAGCCCCAATACTTTATATTCCAATACAGCCATTTTCATAACAATTCTATTCCGCTCTAATTCAATTTATAAATCTAGAGTGAACATTATAGGTGTTCTCTTGTAATGTATGTTCCTAAAAGAACACTGTGCATAATTTTTTGAAATATCTAATAAACACTGAAAATCTAGTAATCCAAACGTTAGCTCGTAGTGTTAAAGATTCATGCCTTAATTTCAGCAACAGGATCTCGTATCATCAAATTCATCGGTGAAATATGCTCATACAAGCCCTTAACATCGGTGATAAACACCTTTCCTCTTTGTATCTTAACCAAGCCTTGTTGCTCTATCCCTTTAAGAACTTCGTTTAGCCTAGGTCTTGATATGCCTGTTATCGAACTCAGTTGAATTTGTGAAATATTAATGCTGACGGTTGCCCCCGCGATATTGGTCTGGCGTGCCGCAAGTTCCAACAAGACGTAAATGGTTTTCTGCTCTTTTTCATGAATCGAGGATAAGTAAGCCTGCATCCAAATAGATTGCGCTTTGGTTCCACAGTGAAGTAGCCATTTGTAAACCATGCACTTCCGCTCAGCGAGCTCTAATACCTTACTTGCAGGAAAAAGTACCATAGTGATAGGCTCGACTTCTTCTGCCACTGCAAAGAGGTTGTAGTCAGCATGTATAGACAAAGCACCCATCCAATCTCCCCTTCCAATAACACCACCAGATAAGCTTTTCATGTTTTCCGTAGAAAAACAGATTCCAGCGGAGCCACTTAAAATATAAAAGACACCGGGCAAATTCTGAAACTTTTTTGTAATCTCAAAGCTGTCGACACCCGATTTAAAAACGGCAATATCAAGCAAGCTTTCTATCAAGTCCGCAGACAATTCACACGGCCATTGTATTTGTTCACTGATTGTTGGATCTAACAACAGTTTGTTCCTCCTCAGACAATCTCTGTGTCTGCTTTTATACGCTTATGCTTAAGTTAATCTCTATTTCAATACAGCGTGACACTGTATATCTACACCTCGTTTAAATGTAGTTCATTAAAGCTTAAGACAAGATGTTTTTACCCAAATAAAATCATATTTCTTAATGTCTTAAGCCACTTATCTAGCTTAAAACCCGCTTGAGAACCAAAATAAAAACGACCAACACTTGTTGGCCGTTTAAGCTTTCTAAATCGCAGAATGCCGAGAGTTCGTTCGCATTCACCTATACCCTAAACTTCACCTTTAGCTTCATACTGAAACTTTTAACTTTTAACTTAAGCGAGATACGCCAAAACAACATCACGATATTGCTGTTTCAATGATTCTTCAATAAAGCTCGCTTCTATAGCATTTAAAGTAAATTGAGCAAGCTCTTGCTCCGTCATCTCATGAGCTAAGCTCACCGCGTTAAAGTTATCCGACATATAACCACCAAAGTATGCGGGGTCGTCCGAGTTAATCGTCACCGCTACGCCTCGTCTTAACAGCTCAACAATATTGTGGTCTTCCATCTCATCGAATACACGCAATTTAATATTAGACAGTGGGCACACGGTCAGCGGCATTTTGGTTTCAATCAATTCGGCTATCAGAGCTTCGTCGGTCATACACTGCACACCATGATCCACTCGGCTCACGCTGAGCATTTCAATCGCATCCACAATGTTTTGAGCAGGCCCTTCTTCTCCTGCATGGGCAACAGTTAAGAAGCCTGCTTGTTTTGCTTGCTGGAATACACGCTTGAACTTCTCTGGTGGGTGCCCTAATTCAGAAGAGTCTAGGCCAACTCCGATGATCTTGTCTTGATGCTTCAACACATCGGCGAACGTTTGAATGGCGCTCTCTTCAGATAAATGGCGCAGAAAACATGCGATGATTTGAGATGTTATGCCCATCTCTTTATGACCCTGTTCAAGCGCACGATGAATGCCGTTAATAGCGGTGTCGAATGCAATGCCACGATCGGTATGTGTCTGAGGGTCAAAGAAAATTTCAGTATGGATAACATTGTCGGCTTTACAACGTTCTAAATACGCCCAGGTTAAGTCATAGAAGTCTTGTTCAGTGCGCAATGCATCCGCACCTTGATAATAGATATCAAGAAATGACTGCAGGTCATCAAATTCGTATACGCGTCTTAGCTGCTCTGGGGATGAATAAGGCAGATCAATGCCGTTGCGTTGAGCAAGTTGGAAAAGTAACTCAGGTTCGAGCGAACCTTCAATGTGTAAATGCAACTCTACTTTTGGAAGCCCTTGAATAAATGCGTTCATATTTCACCTACTATGGATTTTAGGTGTGCACTTACTCTGAATAATAGACAGGAGGTTTTCTTGAACGCCATTACAAAGAGTAAGAACACAATTGTGATCTAAACCCTTCGTAATCAGCACTTTGCGGGAGCTGGTAGAGACCCCCAAACCATATCATTGGGGTTATACGAAGCAAACGGTTGCCACTATACAGAGTTCAGTGTGAATTTCACTAATCAATTACTCATTAACATAGTAAAAACCGATTTATATAGTAGGAACCCGTTTAGCTCGATATCAACGATAATCCGGTCGAATTCTCGACATCAGCAACATATCGATATATTTACCCGCTTTGAATGTACTCAGCCTTTTGGTGCCTTCTAACTGAAAACCCACTCGTTCATATAAAGCAATCGCGGAGTGGTTATCTGCATGAACCTCAAGCTCAAGACGAACTAGATTTAGCCAATTATCGGCCTGATTAACCACCTCTTGCATCAAAGCCTTTCCTATCCCCTTCCCTTGAGCTTCAGGGTGAATCGCAATACCAAGCCCAGCACAGTGCCTGTCTCTTACCTTTGTGGTCATGAATAGCGTAATGTGTCCTACGACTTTCTCTGATAATTCGGCGACCAATGTGAAATGATCAGAATGGCCAAACAGTCGCTCCACTTGGTCAGAACTAAGATAAGGCTTTTGTGAGGTATTTTCTGAAACTGAAGGGTGGCGATAAATATCAAAAATATCGTGGCTATCCGTTGCTTCTAAATGTCTAATTTGTATATCCAAAACGTTTCCTTATCATATTATTTTTGTCCATAAGCTAATTTTCATATTACGGATAGCAACGGGCACCTACAACCTTTGAAAGTGTAAGTGCCCGAAATAATTAAACAAATAGAAAGACTGAGCTTCTGCTTCTGCTTCTGCTTTGATTAGTATTGTTTACGCAGTGTGAATATCAGAATTTGTAGTCAACACCAACACTCGCTAATGCTTGTTCAGAGCTGTAAAAGTCAATCTTAGAGTCAATCGACCTTACACCGAGTAATGAAATAAACGACCAATCTTCATAACCCATTAAGCCACCAAACTCATAAGCTAAGAATGCACCGAATTCATTCTCTTCACGTACTTGCCCGTAAATTGGATTCGACTCATCATATTCACGATCACTTGCATCTAGGGTGACAACAAAACCATGACGACCGATTCTCTTTGCGTAGTTTAATTCAATACCATAACTATCGAAGCTGAGTGCTCCTCCTTCTGCGTCTGAGTGGAAATACACCATTGAAGGAACAAATAGACCTGCTTGGTTTGGCAAGATAAAGCGGTACCCTGCTTTGGCGTACACATAGGTTCTTTCCCTATCCAGCAGCACAGCATTTTCAGGAGATAAGCCTTGGCTACCAGATAGCTCTTCATCAACATCAGATTGCCCAAATGCGAGATCCGTTCGAAAACCAGTTCCACCGATATTAGTGAGCTGCAGTCGTCCTACATTACCTTTCACATCCGTTTCATTTCGATTAACGCCAACAGCATACGGATCCGTCCAAGCCTTGCCCGAGATAAGCGTAGGAAGAACAGAAAAATCCAATATTGTGCCTCCAGATAGCTGATGTCGATAACCAATCTCAAAAGCAATGGTACCTGTTGCAATATCCTCTCGAGTGGTGCCCGCATACACTTGATGAGTCAGTGACTCACCAAAGGTATATTGAACCGTACCCAAAAAACCGAGTAGCCCTAGATTTTCGCTGTCCCCCTCCTTGGTGTTAGTTGCTTGATTCGCGTCTTGCTCGGTGCTCAAGTTACTGCTGTCAGAAGATACACCCGTCAAGACACTAAAGTTACCACTGAAACCTTCCGTTGGTGCAAGGCCACTATAAGCTGGCATTGAAGCGAATGCCGAAAATACAACTGGTAAAACAAACCTCATATTCACATCCATTAATTGAATAATCACCCGTTAACTATATGTATTAAATTAAAATTATAACAACTATTTAACGGAGACATTCATTCAGCTGACGAATTGGGTGTCTAAAAAATAGGTTCAAAGGTGCAATAAGTTGATCTATCGCTTTTAAGCTTTCGTAGAACTTCTCGAAAATAACGGACAAAACTCAAAGGAAGACAATATGTTTAACAAATTAATCAAAACCACATCAGTGCTAGTTGCGACGCTTCTTTTTACGGCTTTTGCTCACGCTAACCACCACGAGATGAAGAAAGACATCGTTGATGTTGCGGCTGAAAACGGCTCTTTCAATACTTTAGTGGCTGCAGTAAAAGCAGCGGACTTAGTTGACACATTGAAAGGTGAAGGCCCTTTCACTGTATTAGCTCCCACTGATGAGGCATTTGCTGCGTTACCAGAAGGAACGGTCGACATGTTGTTGAAGCCAGAAAACAAAGACAAATTAGTTGCAGTGCTCACATACCATGTAATACCAGGTAAAATCATGGCAGCTGAAGTTATGAAATTAAATAGCGCAGTGACGGTTCAAGGCGGTGCGGTAATGATAGCGATTGATGACGGCAACGTAATGATAGACAACGCTAAAGTTATTATGCCAGACGTTGAGGCTAGCAATGGTGTTATCCATGTGATCGACGCTGTGCTGTTGCCTAAATAAGAAATACAATATCGGTCAAAGTCTTTTAAGAGGGTGTGACAGGTCACGCCCTTTTCATCTTTTAACTAAAAAGTTAATCACGGTCTCAAGCCAAGCGAGGCTGCCTTTATATCAACAAGAACCCGAGTTACACAAACAAGCGGCCGAATATTAGAAATGCCGCCATCGACACCACCTTCGTGAAGACCACCACCCAGATGCAATCACCAATACTAGAGTGCGTCGCTTTCCCGAGAAGGAACACAAACAGAATCAACCCCAACACCCAACCCACTGTCGGAATCAATGACACCAAAGCAACGATTACAGCAATAGTAAGAAGGGATTTAAAGTCTGCGACCACGAAAGACATTTTGGAGGCGATATACATGCAGCATGCTGTTATTAATGCGTCCATCACAAACGCTAAAGCTTCAATTCCCACGTTACTTCCTTCACTCAAATTAGTTGCAGTGAATATTATCGCTAAAGTGATGATTTTTCTTTAAGAAGAGAACCAAAAACAGGTGAAAACTGTAACAAAAATGAGATTACCGTTCGTCTGAAGGCACTACCTTCTCCATCACGTAATTGGTGAGTTTTACGCCACGCATTTCAACTTCCTGCTCATTAACGACCTTAAAACCAAGGTGTTCATAGAAAGGCCTTGCGGTAATACTTACTTCAGAGAAATACCGCGATACACCACGAACACGACCAACAACAAGAACATGTTCCATTAGCGCTCTTCCAACGCCTTTACCCAGGCATTCATGATGACAGAAGAAATGATCAATCAAGCCATTGGGTTGCAGGTCAGTATAGCCAACAACGCAACCATCTAACTCAGCCACAAAAGGTAGTAACTCGTTCATGCGCTTTTGCCAAAGCTCAGAGTCAAAACCGTTTGGAGCCCAAGCCTCTACTTGCTGCTGAGAATAATCTCGAACATTAATGTTACGAACGGTATGAAAGTAAATCTCCCACAACGCCTTAGCATCACTGGTTTGGTAATTTCGGATTCTAACCACGACATAGTCCTTTCATGTATTTAGCGTATTGGACAGGTAAAGTATTATCCCTATGTGCTCTCTGAATGAGTCGACTCTAGAACAAAGAGTTTCAACGATAAAACACAGCCAACCAGATCGTCACCATGTCTTTGTCTGTACCAATAACCTTGTGCTTTTCTCTTGCGGCAATGTTGATGTAATCCCCTTTTGATAAAGTCACAACGCGTCCATCTTCAAACTCAATCACACCTTGACCTTCAATCACCATCACCCACTCATTCTCATCTTGGTCATACCAACCCTCTTCAGGGGAACTGTGACCATGAGACAATATTCTTTCGATTCGAACACTGTCGTTGGCAAGCAGGTCATTGAATATTTCATTGGGCATCGACGAAGGAACATCAGCGTAAATATTAGACATCGAACTATCCTAATCCTTGTTAACTGTAATCTGGTGCTGCGCTTTGAAGCTTGTGGTTCTTTAACTTAATAAACAGTAGAAAGCCGAAACCTAGGCAGCAACACTCTTTTTGAAGTAAAAACGGTAATAGCCCACTAAGTTACTGCATATAAACAGCGCTTCCATCAGTACGGCTGTTGGAGAGCCAACTAAGTAGTTGTGAACCAACCAAAAACTGGTTCCGATGATCATCAACTCTCTCAATCGACGGTCATCTTTATTGAAGGCTGCAAAGGTTTGAAATACGGAAGCAAAGCAACTCAATATGCTTGTCAGCCCCGAGTAAGTCACGGCCGTTGCGACCACCGACATGGAACAGAACAAATATTTAAACTTAGACGATGTAGAAAACACGCTCGTTAAATAGCGAACAGTGGCAATCGTCATTAAGCTCGCCGCTGTCCATTGTTCGATAAGAATAAAGTGACTCGAAATAAGCACACCAGCAAAGAACAGACAAGTGACGATTTTCTTCCTTTCCTTAAACTGAAATGACAAAAGATCGAAACAGATCGCAATCGCGACTAATACTTGAGAAAGATAAAAGGTTGACACGGTGATTCCTTCAATAATAACATTACGCCCGAGCCGTTTTGTTCAACCATGAATAGCCTAAGAAACTCTCTTGGTTAATTCAAAAATACGGCAACAGTGATTCAAAGCTTCAACAGGGATCTAAAGTTTCAACACACCACTAATCACAGTGATAGCAGAACCTATTAACTTTATTCGCCCGTTAGCTAATAACTCTGTCGACATATAGCCACCACGACGAGACGCCTGATAAGCATTGAAACTACTTTTGTTTAGCTTTTCTGCCCAGTGCTGCGTCAATGCACAATGTGCCGAACCAGTGACGGGGTCTTCCTTAACACCCACCCATGGCGCAAAGTAGCGAGAAACAAAATCAAGTTCAGGATTTGATGAAACTGCCGTTACCACAACACCTCTACCATCCATGCGTTTCAAGGAGTCAAAGTTTGGCGACAAATCCGATAGAACGCGCTCATCAACGACTTCGATTAACTGCTTCGAATCAAACTCTCTAAATGAAACAACTTGGTTGAACTCCAAGCCAAGGTGTTCGAGCAATTCTTGATCGGGTTCCAGACTCGGCGATAAATGAGTGCTAGGAAAATCCAGCTCGATAGACGATTCACGAACCGTGGCAGATAACTCACCAGACAAAGTATCAAAAACTACCTTATCACCCGTTTTCACTAACCCTTGCTCTTTCAATACGTGGACGGTTGCCAAAGTACCATGTCCACATAGTTTCACTTCTACTTCTGGCGTGAACCATTTAAGCGTCATAGTGTTAAGCACAAGAAAAGCCGTTTCTGATACCGCCATCTCTTCCGCTATTGAAAACATTAATGCTTCATTCAAAGGCTCTTGAGAAATACAAACCCCAGCAGGATTTCCTTTAAAGGCTTGGGTTGTGAACGAATCTACTTGATATATATCTAAATCCACAATGGTTCCTAGCTCTTATATTGGATAAATATTGTTGCCTACAATAAGCACAAACACCCCGTGCTACAAGTGTTCAACAGCAACATAATTAATACTTATTTAAGAAGTAAGGAATGATAAACAAAGAGTTATGAAAATAATAGGCGGATTAAGCAGAAGGTTTAATATCGGGCAGATAAGAGCTAAAACGTATCAGCCTGGTACTTAACAAGCACACATTCGCGGCGCATAGGCATTGTATCGTGCCACAAACGTAGGTTAATCAGTAATGATGAATCTACTGACGTACCAAAGCAGATTTCACAATGGTCAAGCCAAGCAGACCCAGCATGACTCCTGTCACTTTATCAATATAGTAAGCAACACGTGTGAACTCTCGACGAACTTTAGGTGCCGATAAAAGGAATATGATTGCTGCATCCCACACAAATACAACCACCGTCATCCAAACTCCCAGCCCGAGCTTGAACATGAAGCCAATGTCATTGTTCAACACAACCGTGAATAAGCTCAAATAGAACAAAAGGTTTTTGGGATTAAGAATTCCTGATAGAAAACCCGTGATGAATTCTTTAAGAAAAGTCGTTTGGTTGAAGCTATCTCCTTCGGTAACATCCATATTGCTGTAATTACATTTCTTCGCTCTTATCGCTTGCACAGCAAGATAAACAAGAAACACACCACCAATGATCTTCAGTACAATCATAACGGAAACGGAAGCCGCTAGAATAGACCCTACTCCAACCAAGCACAAAGCAATATAAACCGCATTCGCACTGGCAATACCGAATGCAACGCCTAATGCTTTTCTTCCCTTATTTCGAACAGCACTCTTCACCACAATCACAAAGTCTGGCCCGGGACTCAATAACGCTAGAAAGTGAGCAATCGCCACGGTAACAAAAATTCCGACTAAACCCGTATCCATAAACCAATGTCCTTATTGTAAAATTTAATGCATTATTATTGCATAATAATTGGAGGCTGGGTTTTATTGGTTAACTGTTAATGTTTAGATACTAAGAGGATCAGACAGACAACACGTTTTAATCAGTCTTGTTAGGTACGAGACTTCCTAATAATAAGCTTTTCAATGTTTAGATTATCAAACCACGATTTAGCTTAGTGAGCTTTTGACCAAGGCTCAATAACTCGCTTATTTGGAGTCAGAAAATTGTTGTTCACGTGCAATGCATTAGGTTGTACTAAAATAAGAGGCCTAAATTTGAACTATGTCTCAAGAATTGGGCTACGATTTAATTAATCACAGTACGAAAGGAATCCGTCAGTGAAAACATTCTATGTTTCAATTGTTGCATCATCATCCTTTTTAACTGGCTCTGCACTTGGCCAAACCCATGAAATTTACCTCTACAATTGGGATGAGTTTTTATCTGATCGTGTTATTACCCAGTTACGCGATACTTACGATATTTCGCTGAAACAACAGTACTTCTCTGATGAGTCAATAAGAGATGAAGTTTTATTGAGCGAACGTCGAGGCGCTTTTGAACTAGTTATTGTAGAAAGTGTAAAACTTAAAGCGTTAGCCGAACAAAATCTATTCCACAACCTCCAAGACTTGCAACAATCCATTGCAGGAAACTTTGATTCTAGATGGGTTGATGGATGTGGAGATTACGGTATCCCTTATGCTTGGGGGACATCAGGCATCTTGTATCGAAGCGATAAAGTTACTACTCCCGAATCTTGGAATGCCATTCTTGATCCCGACACAAAAGCCAGTGGCAAAATAAGTATGTATTACGAAGCAACAGATTTAGTGAGTACTGCACTGTTGGCACATCAATTTGATCCGTTCACGAACAACGAACAAGAACTGCGCGTTGCGTATAAAACCCTACAAACACAGAAGCCGCATCTTGAAAGCAACGAATACGTTATCGATTATATTCACCAGCCTGAACGCCTCTCAAACATTGACCTCGCCTACGGTTATTCAGGCGATAGCTATGCACTCAATGATGCCGAGCCTGGTTCATCTTGGGCATATGTCGTGCCTCAAGAAGGAACAACTTTGTGGCTAGAGTGTATCGCAGCAATTAACAACGGAGCGTTATCTTCACAAGCCACCACAATAATGACATTCTTATCTCAACCCAATATCGCAGCTCAAAACGCGATGGATTCATGGTTTGCAACCCCTGGTACAAAAGCAAAAGAGTTGACCTCTCAAGAGTATCAAAATGACCCTGAACTTTTTCCTAGTAAAGAGATATTAGATCGCAGCTACCTATATAAACAATTAGAACCTAATAGCATTCAAATTCGTAACCGTATTGTCGACAGTCTGAGATAATTGATGCCAGTATTGAAAAAGCTGTATTTCGTACTCATACCAACACTGCTATTTGTCTTTACGATAGCGGGAATGGTCACCTATAATTTCGCATCAAACCATGCGAAACACATGTACCTCGACAAAGTACAATCTGACGTTAACACTGCGTTAGTTGCTGCTGAGTATGAACAACTCGGTTTGTCTTTGTTAGTTAAAGATATCGGGTCGTCGTTACAGTTTCTTCGCTACATTCAAAACCCTAGTGATTACACCACCCTGTCTCTCCTTGAAAAACGAGTACTGCGCGTAATAAACCAGAACCACGTTAGCCAATTTGGACAACGTAATATCTACATCATAGATCCCAAGTTTAAATTAACACTGTCTACATTGAGAGCCGACCCTTTCGAAGGGTTAAAAATTCCCGATAATATTTATGAAAAAATCTTCGACATATATACTTCATTGATAAATAAGAATGAACTATCAAACGAAGGTTTTTCTTATATCTCAGTCAGTGGTGAGCTTAGGTACGCTTATGTTGCTGCAATTGATCCTTATTTACTCCCTCAGGATAAACGTGCAAATAACAGTTTAAATCGATACATATTGATTGCCGACGGGCCCTTAAAGCAACTCTCTAGCTTGTTAATCAAATACAACGATGATGACAATATGCAGCTATTGATTGAACCTTCATCAGACGTTGCCAACATCGAAAATACTCAGTTCGTCATCAAGTCCATTGAACAAACTAACGAAAGCATCAATGTACAGATGACAAGCCGTCATCTCATTGCTCAAGTTAACATTCGCGAGAAAAAGTTTAATCATGAGAAAGCCATCATCGCCAAACAGACCCTACTTGGCTGCTTAGCTACTCTCTTTATAATCATGTTAATTGTCCACCTGGTTGTGCGATACCAACTTGTGCGGCCCCTCAAAGGCTTATTGCACGAGATATCTATCGGTGGGTTAAAGCTTCGTTATTTCAAGCGCTCGTCTGGGCAAAGTGAAATTGATGGCTTAAAGAACGCGTACATTGACTCGTTGACGGAATTAAAATTCGAGGCTGAGTTTGATCAACTCACTAAGTTAGCCAACCGACGTTCGTTCATACGTCACCTTGATGTACGTTTAAAAAGTTCAATGAACTCACGTTGCTATTTGGTTTGTTGGGATATCATCGATTTCAGAAAAATCAATGATTTATACGGTGCAAAAGTAGGTGATAATGTGCTAATTAGCCTAGCTAAAGCGTTGAGAGAAACGCTACAGAACCAACAATCGTCTTTGGGCTTTAGTTGTAGTGATTATTCTCTTGCAAGGCTCGGGGGAAACCAGTTTATTGCCATATTGGAAATCGATGAACATCAATCGATAAGCGAAGAAATTGAGAACATCAACAACACACTGACCGGAACCACTTTCCTTGATTACTATGGATTTAGGCTCTCGGTTGCAACAGGCGTATTGCCTGTCGACACACCAAAATTTGAAGAGATTTGGCATCGATGTATTGATGAGATGTTGATCAATGCTAAGTCTCACAGTGATGGCGAAAGTCGCGTTATTTACGGCGAAGAGTTATTACACACATTAGAGAGACATGATGTCATCGAGAAAAGGCTTTTGGAATGTTGTGAAAGTGACAATTTTGAACTCCGTTTCATGCCTATTCTCAATGCCCAAACACTTCACATCGATGGCGCAGAGTGCCTTATCCGTTGCCCTGCTTTGTTTAGTATTAATGCCGGACCCGATGAATTCATTCCTGTCGCTGAAAAAAGTAATCTAATTTCAAAACTCGACATGTGGGTGATTAGTACCGCAATCAAGAGCTATAAAGAGCTGTCAGAGGTTCACAAATACGAAGGTACCTTATCCATCAACATTTCAGCAATGGAGTTATATAACCGCAATTTTGCAAATAACATTCGTAAAGTTCTTGAACGATATCAAGTACCTCCGGCCAAGATTATTATCGAAATTACCGAGACCAGTTATGTCAAAAGTACAAAACTTACGGTTCAAACTATTGAAAACCTCAGAGGCTTAGGACTAAAAGTGTCCCTCGATGATTTTGGTACTGGCTACACCGCATTTAATCAACTTCTCCACTACCCTGTGGATGAGTTAAAGGTGGATAAGAGTTTTATCGATAATATCGTAAACGACAAAGCCGGCCGCAAGATGGTCGAATCAATGATTAACTTAGGCCATTCTTGTGACACTTTAGTTGTCGGTGAGGGTGTGGAATCAATAGAGCAATATCGACATCTCAAAGAGGCGAATTGCGATTTGATACAAGGTTACTTATTCAGCCAACCATTAACATACCTTCAATTTATCGAGTTTGTTCGAGACCATAATCCTCAGGAAATCTTAGACCCTCAATCCACTGTAGATTCTAGTCCTGACGAAAGAATTGTTTCTCTAACTCAGAAAAAATAACCTCAATACATCGCTTCATATTTTCGAATTCGTATTGGTTGCCACTATTATCCGCAGCGCAGAGAGTTCGCCATCTCATCCATCTCATCCAAGATAAGGTCCGAAGTGAACAAATCAGTTCTGACGTTGCTCTTATGGTGAAAATTAAACGAACGAAGAATCTAATTAAAGCGATATCAAGTAGTCAATAGAAACGTAAAACGACTAAATAAAAGATTGGACACGAGCGATACATTGCTCAACCTAAACGCGGCTGAACGAAGAGGAACCGAGCAAAGCGATTAATGAATGGGGAGAATGAATTAAACAGCTCAGGTAAACTCAATAATGCTCTCACATGAAAGAGCATTAACCTTGCATGGTGGTGACCAACTCCATCATGTCTTTAGAACTTATATTTTTCTTATGTCTCACTACAGCGTCAATCATCAATTCTAAATTACCTGCCGAAATATAATCACTGAGCACCTCGTTAAATTTCTCCTGTATTTCACCACTCGCATGTAAGTGATCAGGGATAAAGAACAAAAACTGACTACCACTGCTACGAAACGAAATAGCACTTTCAGGGATCTTTGCCGTAAGAGACTTAGCGGCTGAACTCACGACTAAGTCGCCATATTCAAGCCCATACTTTTGATTAATCTCGCTAAGATTTCTGATTCGCACGAAGTACAGATCGAAGTTGTTGTCTCTCGAGTAATTATTTTTTACAAATTTCATTAGCGAGACTCTATTATGAAATCCTGTAATACAATCGGTCGAACGGAGTTTTCGTTTAGCGGAAAAATCGATATAAAAAATAGCTCCCGTCATCATCAATATTAAAACAAGAAACGCGCTACTGATTTGATGGACCATGACCAATTTATCGACCATGGAGGTGTTTTCCTCTATCACTGGGCTTTGTAGGCGAAATTTTTCATTAATAAAGCCCACTAACGTATGATAACAAATATCGATTTTTTTCTGTAACGACTCTTTAGGAAGGACGCCTTCGTTGACTAGCTTAATTGAAGACTCTAACGCCTTAAACTTTTCAAACTCTGTTGTAAAGTAAGGTCTAAAGTTGGCTGACTTAATGAAGTTAGACGATTCAGTGCTGTTTATTAAAATATCAAAACGACTCCAAGTAATATCGTACGCTAACCATAATTCATCATAATCGATGGTGTCAGAGCGACTGACCATCAAGAAGTTGGCGTATTCTTTTACTAACTGAAAAACGAACCACGTTGCTTCATTTTGTCGACTCGAAAAACTCTTATTGATGTCGTTAATACGCGTGACACTGTAGATATTTACGGCGAGCACCACCGCCGCTAAAGATAACACGACAATTTTAATGGCAGCCAATGACAGCAGCTTTTTCATAGTAATCCCTTACAAATGAATATCTCGTATCTGCCAAATCATCTTGGCATGGAAATCCGTATTGTTGATGCTTGGATTTGAAGAAAGTGGATAGATCAACCAATAAGGACCTTTATCTCTTACTGACATAAACTCACCATTTTGTTTGATAGCGATAATCGGATGATAATCATCAAAATCTTCTTTAGGTACGGTAATTTTATAATCGTTCAATGCCACAAACGTCACTTGCGACGATATTGGTAAATCAATGGTTTCAAGAATCGTTTGTAGCGTCACACCACTATAAACCGACTTACCATCAACCCAAGGCAGCAAAGTGGTGATTTCTTTTTGAGGCATTAAAAGAAGTTGGTCCCTACTTAACTCATGTTTTTGACCTAAGTGATCGAAAACCGTTAACTCTGAAGCGGCAAAATTGGAAAACGAAAAAAGCGAGAGGGCAAACAAAAGTACAGTTCTCATTCTAAACTCCATTTAAAAAGGTCACTAAATTCAGTCTAGCCTATATTGAGCATTTGACTTGCCTCGCTATTAGCTAATTTTTCAATCACATAACTTTCATGTTAATCATATAGCTTTCACGTTAATCGTATAGCTTTCACATTAATTGAAGACTCTCCTCTGCTTTTTCATCAACACCGTATTCAAATCCGCAGTGCGACGCTTCTTACCCTTCAAACATTCTCTGTTTAACGATGTTTATTATCAAAACATTACTTTTCGAACTCGGTAAGTAATCCAATTGCCCAGTTAAATACGTATCAAGTTATAAATTTAATAATAAATATGGCTCAACAAGTAGCGGGAATGCTCAACGCTGCATAACCTTTAATCGAACGAATCTATATTTAGAGCCTTTCCAATAGCTTTCGTTCAGGTTGTCACAGCCAAGCAACACAGTTCTTAAACCAAAAATCGCTTGTTAACTTTAGAACCAAGGGAACCAGTAATGAGTTTAAATACACACAAGTTTAACCCCATAACCGCACTTTCCGTCCTTTTAATGACACTCGTAACGCATCCAGTTTATGCGGAAGCCGATAATGAAAAATTCGAATTGGGAAAACAAAAAGCCAAGGTATGCATGACCTGTCATGGCGAAGATGGTATCTCGACACAAGATCCCTACCCTAACCTTCGAGGTCAGAAGGTCGGTTATCTCATTTCTTCTTTAAAAGACTACCAGACCAGAGAAAGAACCAGCGGTTTGGCGATACTTATGCAGCAACAAGCCGACACGCTTTCCGATCAAGACATCCGAGATATTTCGTATTTCTACTCTCAATTAGGTCACGAAGCACAAATGGATAACGACTCTCAACTAGGCCACGAATCTCAATAAAGATGCACAGACCAGTATTAAAGAACAACTAGACGACGATTCAAAACTTTAGGCAAGGAGCCTTGTTATGGAACAAGTGACAACGCAGTACAACATTAAGGTCGTTAAATACTTCATCATCGCGTCTTTGATTTGGGCTATTGTAGGTATGATCATCGGGGTGATTCTTGCCGCGCAGTTGTATTGGCCAGTCTTAAACTTCGATTCTCAATATTTCCAATTTGGTCGTCTTCGCCCTCTGCATACCTCAGGCGTTATTTATGGGTTTGTGGTGAACATTTTAATGGGGACTTCACTCTATATTGCTCAGCGAACTGGCCATTGTGAGTTGTTCAATAAAAGCCTTTCATGGATGGTATTTTGGGGATGGCAATTTATTCTATTGCTTGCGGTCATTTCCTTACCCGCAGGCCACACCAGCTCAAAAGAGTATGCGGAACTTGAATGGCCAATCGATTTAATGATCGTGCTGGTTTGGGTGCTTTATGCGGTGTTGTTCTTTGGCACCCTTGCTAAACGAAAGGTCAGCCACATCTTCGTAGCTAACTGGTTCTTTGCTGCATTCATTATCGTCGTTGCAATGATTTTCATTGTGAACAACCTCGCGATGCCGGTCTCGGCCATGAAGTCCTACTCTGTATTCGCAGGTGCTCAAGATGCGATTGTTCAATGGTGGTGGGGACATAATGCCGTTGGTTTCTTACTGACCGCTGGTGTGATTGGTATGAATTACTATTTCATACCTAAAGCGGCAGATCGACCTATCTATTCGTACCGCTTATCTGTGATCCATTTCTGGGGCTTAGTCGGCTTTTATACGTGGGCCGGAACGCACCATTTGGTTTATTCTTCCGTTCCTATCTGGATTCAGAACATCGGCATTGTAATGTCTTTGATCCTGTGGCTCCCTTCTTGGGCCGGTGCGTTCAATAGCGCAATGACCCTTCTACAAAACAAAGAAAAGCTGAAGTCAGACTACATTCTTTTATTCTTTTTCTCAGCAATTCTTTACTACTGCTTGGCGACATTCGAAGGTCCCCTACTCGCTATTCGCTGGTTCAACATGGTGGCACACAACACCGAATGGATCATCGGTCACGTACATTCCGCAGCTCTCGGATGGGTTGGAATGTCAGGGATAGCGGTTTTTTACTATTTCATTCCGCGCTTATGGGGCCAAACCGATCTTTGGTCACGACGACTGATTAAATGGCACTTTTGGCTCGCTCATGCTGGCGTCGCCATTTATGCGATAGCACTTTGGATCGCAGGCATCGGTGAGGGTTATATGTGGCTCGCTCAAAATGAAAATGGCGAACTGATTTACAGTTTTGTAGAAGCGATGGACTTTAAAGCACCTTGGCTATTCATGCGTTTCTTTGGTGGTGCACTGTTTGTACTTGGATTGTTCTTAATGGCATTCAACTTGTACAAAACGGTTCGTATGCCAGTAGTACACGACGCTAAACATACCGTTAATGAGGGGGCTTAAATGATGAGTAAAGACTTTACACATTCAATCGTCATTTTAATTTTGACCACCGTTGTTGTTGCCTCCTTCTCTTTGTTGGTTTGGGTAGTGCCAAGCATTGTCCGCGGAGACGATATTGCCAAAGGCAGTTTAGCAATGCCACTCACACCGATTGAGTTGGCAGGGCGAGACATCTACATCAGTGAAGGCTGCCATGTGTGTCACACCCAAATGGTTCGCCCTCTAGAGCCAGAAGTGAAACGTAATGGTCGCCCAAATAAAGAAGCCGACGATATTTACGAATTTCCTAACTTGTGGGGCTCTAAACGTACTGGTCCTGACCTCACTAACTTAGGTAGAAAGTATTCTGACCAGTGGCATGTTATTCACCTAACCGATCCTAGAAAAGTCGTACCGACATCGATCATGCCCTCTTACCCGTGGCTGTTTGAACAAACGCTTACAGGCGATGATATCAGCGCAAAAATGGAAGTGTTACGTACCTTAGGTGTGCCTTATACCGATCAAGAAATTGGTGACGCCCGATTGCAAGTAAGAGGCAAAACCAAAGGTGAAGCGCTGATTCGCTATTTACAAAGCCTGGGTAAAGATACGTCACAGGAGGTATCACAATGAGCACATTCTGGAATCTATGGGCGGTACTCTTAACCTTAATATTCTTTATTCTGATGGTGTCTGTTGTCGTTAAATACTGGCGTAGCAATCACAAGGCCGATCACGACCACACCATTGGCACCTTTGATGGTATTGAAGAGAAAGATGCGCCTCCACCTAAGCTGTTATTTGTAAGCTATGCGGTCGCATTTCTTTTGTCTGCTGGTTATTTGGTGCTCTACCCCGGGCTTGGCGAATGGGAAGGATTAGTCGATTGGGAACAAAGCGATGATAAGCTCAGTTCACCATCCACCACTCTCAATGAGCAATTTGCACAAACCAGTGAAACTACGTTAGAGGGATTAGCTGCAGTCCCAGAGATCGTGAACAGCGGTAGGATTCTGTTCCAAACTCACTGCGCGGCTTGTCATCGTGACAACGCTCAAGGTCAGAAGCACTTCCCTAACCTTATTGACCAAGAATGGCTATATGGTGGTAGTGATGAAGCGATCATTCATTCGATCGCCAAAGGGCGAAATGGCGCGATGCCGGGTTGGAGCGAGTTAATGCGACCCGATGAAGTGGCTAAGGTTTCTTACTACTTAGCTTCGCTCAATCAACGCCATACCGATGTTCCAGAAGTGAAAGTCAAAGTCGGCAAAGAGCTGTTTGCAAAATACTGTTCGTCTTGTCACGCCGATGGTTCTATCGCGAATCCGGCGATTGGCGTCCCTGATCTTTCAGATGATATCTGGCTGCACGGAGGGAGTATTGAAGAGATACAACACACTATTAATAAAGGCTTGAACAACCTGATGCCTGCGTTTGATAAACAGCTTACGGAAAACGAGATACTCGCACTGGGTGCTTACATCCGACATGCGGGATCAGAGCAGCAGCAAAGACTCGCGAACCTAGAAGCTCAGTCTGTTGAACGTGGTGAATACCTCGCTTATGCCGGTGACTGTGTCGCGTGTCATAGTGCCGAAGGTGGCGAACCTTTTGCCGGCGGACTGCCTTTTGTGACACCTTTTGGCACCGTCTATTCAACCAATATTACGCCACACACCACCGAAGGTATTGGTACTTATGACTTTGATGATTTCCGAGCCGCGTTAGTTGCAGGTAAAGGTAAGAATGGTTACCTGTACCCTGCAATGCCTTACACCTCTTATCAATACCTCACCGACCAAGACATGGTCGATTTGTGGGAATACATGCAGTCAATCACCGCGGTGCCTCGCCGCAATGACGACAACAGCATGATGTTCCCATCGAATATACGTCTAGGTCTGCTCGGGTGGAACATTGTGTTCATGGATACCGACCCGATTGACTATCAAGTGCCTGACGAACTTAAATCGGAAGTCGAAAACGTTGAGAAATGGCAACAAGGGAAATATTGGGTTGCTGGTCTTGGACATTGCTCTGAGTGCCATACCCCGCGAAACATTGCTCAAGCTCTGATACCTGAACGTATTTTCCAAGGTAACTTGATTGACGGTTGGAATGCGCCCGATATCACGGCCAACGAGCTGTATGTCGATGGTTGGGATGAAGCGACACTGACCGATTTCTTACACACGGGTCACTCAGACAAAGGTACTGCTTTTGCGGGCATGGCAGACGTAGTGAAAAACAGCCTCAGCTTGATGACACGTGAAGATATAGAGTCGATGTCTTATTACCTACTCAGCGGTGACATCAACAACACCATTGCCAGTGACGCGGTTCAGTTACAGCCTAAAGGGTTTGATGAAGACGCTTACGCCACTGACATTTACACTACGTATCGCCAGACATGTGGAGCTTGTCATGGTGACGATGGTAAAGGACGAGACCCAATTGCCCCTACGCTATTGAATAACGGCATTATCATGCACAGCGACCCATTCAACACTATTGCGGTGACTGTGCGCGGCCTACAACCCACCTATCTCGACAAAGACAGAAACTTCATGCCAATGGCAAGCTTTGAAGATGTGCTGTCGGATCAAAGGTTGGCTGAGTTGATCACCTTCGTGCGATTGCATCTTGGAGATAGAGAGGAACCCGTCACAGCGGAACACGTACGAGAGGTAAGAGAAACACTTGAAGCAGCAGGTTACGCTGGAGGATTACACACCACACCTGAGATGTACGAAAATCGAGATAAGAACATTAACATTCGCTAGGTTCTCGACGTATTCGAGTAGCTCAGCAAGTAATAAGTAAGTTTTATATTGATTAATAAACCCAAAGGAGACCAGTGCGTCTCCTTTTCTTTTACCATAACCCGAGTTTTCGACACTTTGCCGCACAACACAATTGTAACTAACTGATTACACAATTAAGCAGAGCTGCACATAATGCGATCAATCTCGCAGAACAAAGATGACACCAAGTGCATAATACGCAAAATTTTCTAAAGATGTACTAAGGACAGTTATGGATACAACTACACTCATCTACGATACGTTGGAAGGCCTGTCGAGCGCAAAGCCACAGCAACACGCTCAAATCCGCCAGAATCTATATAACCAATTAGATTTATCATTTGAGAAGCAGTTGGCTTTATATTCATCAGTTCTTGGTCCAGCAAGTGCTGGTAGATTGACCGACTTGGATAGTGCAGTGATGTCTGCACGCAAGATTGTTGGCTTAGAAAACAGCTAAACAACCTTCAACCTATCTCAACTTTAACGCTGCCATTGTGCAGCGTTTTTTTATGGACGCTATTTACGATAAGGACGGTTGGTTACGATAAACGCCGTTAGTTACGATAAGTACGGTTAAGTACGGTTAAGTACGGTTAAGTAAGATAAGTGCAGGTAGGCCTGTTTTTCAAGTTACACGCATTCTCATTTGGTTAATCTTATGTTCCATTTTTAACAGGTGTGCAACCTCAACAATGGCGCTAATGTTAGTAGCACGTTAACCACACATCGGATGGAAGAATCATGAGAGTACTTATTGAATATACACAAACAGGCAAATACCGTGATCATGCGTGGGAAGCACTAACTATTCGTTCGAAAGGCGAAATTCAAGCTGTGACTCCCTCTTATGCGGCTCAACTTATCGAACAGAACCGCGCCAGCTTATCGACTACTGAAAATCAAGATATAGTCATCCAACCATAATGAGTTTAGGAACTATCCCTCCCGGTTCTTAAACTCTCTGTTTTACTCGCTTTAGTAATCAATACGATACTGAGTAAAAACAGAGTTTGATGACATAAAAAAAACGCTGCACGGATGCAGCGTTTTCTTGTTTCTAGAGTATCTTATTTCTAACGTAGATAGCTTTTGACGTAGATAGCTTTTAACGTTGACTTAGATAGCCTCTAACTCACATAGCTCTTAACGTAGACAGCTTTAACGTAAACAGCTTCTAACGTAAACCGTCTAATTATTTTGGCAGGTTTTCTAACGCTTCAACCATCGTCATTAATTTATCGACAATTCTTTCGCCATCAACTCGCAAGCCATTGTGTTCGTACTCGTTGGTGATCCACGCTTTCGAATTTGGAATATTCGCCAGTGTTTCACGGCTGTAATCCAGTTCTACGTACATGTCGTCAGCGTAAACTGCACATGCCATTGGAACGGTATTCTTGCTTAGCTGCTCTGCATTATACAACTTGCCCCAATCCGATTTTTCAGCCAACAAATTTGCCGCTTCACGTAATGGCTTCAACGTTTCTAGTTGGTCGAACATCCATGGGTACACCATTTCTCCGGTAAACCAGAACTCGCTACCTGATTGGTAGTTAAAGTGTGGGTACTGCTCGCGTACTCGGTGTGCTGACCAGTTAGACGCTGCACCTTGGCAGTAAATCGATTCATGCAAAATAGCGTAGATTGGGTTCGTTAGGTAGCCCTGCTCTTGCTGCATTTGATTTAGGAAGCTATAACTCAGCTGCTTGTTACCGTTCACTTCAACAAAGGCACTTTCCAGTGTGAAATACATTGGAAGGTTTGCTTCGCCGCCACCAAGATTAATGCCGATCAACTGGAACTGTTCAACTGTAAACACCTGACCGTTTGGCAGTCTCACATCATTGTTAAGCAGGTAATCAGAGATCTCGCGACACATAGCTTGTGCTTGCGGGAACTGAGCAAAGAAAGCTCTGTTTTTGTCTTCTACACGCTTGTAAGTCGCACGATAAACATCATCAGCTTCACGCTCAATAGACGGAATACCACCCGTTACATAACAGCGCTGTAGACTTTGTGGGAACAGTGACAAATAGCTCAGTGTACAGAAGCCACCAAAGCTTTGACCAATCGTCGACCATTGTTTAACACCAAACTGCTCACGAATCGCTTCAGCGTCACGAACGATATTGTCGGCTCTGAAATGCGTTAAGTACTCGACTTGTTGTTCTGGAGAAAGGTGCGCCAACGTTTCATGACTGATAACCGTGCTGTTGCCTGTGCCGCGTTGGTCAAGAAGCAGAACACGATAGTTTTGCAATGCACGCTTTAGCCAGCCTGATTGACCGCTTACTCGTGGAGAAGGAAAGCCTGGCCCACCTTGAAAATAGATCAACCACGGCAGTTCTTGTGCGTCTTTTGTAACATCAACCAACTCACGTGCGAAGACTTGGATCTGTTGTCCATCTTTGGCTTGATAATCAAGTGGCAACTCGAAAGAGTGCTGACGATACAGGGTGGTTCCATCAATAAAGTTAGCTTGCACGCTTCATTCCTTTTTATCTGATTCTAAAGTCATTGGTACGAATAAAAATGGCGCCCTTTGACACCCATATGAGCAAGATACGCATAGTAGCTTGTAAATGAAACCGTTTGTTTAACATGAATGTGAACGTGCTTCGTTTAATTGTTCAATTACCTCTCAACGGGTAACAACGTGTGTCAAAACAGTCGGCTTAGAAGAGGCTGATCCAGCGAGAGAGCAAAAGAATGAGGTAAAGAAAATCCAAAGCGCGAGGCAAATAAAAAGAGCTTAACGAGGTGAGGATACGTTAAGCTCTTTGGTTTTATCTGTGTTGATAAACTAACTCGCTTATTTGCCGTTAATCTATCGAACCTGTTAGTTCTAATGATCCTAATAAATCTAGCGACTACGAAGCCGTCAGTTCACCGGCACCTTGAGTCGAGCGTTCGCTGCTCTGAACTAGGATTGCGGTAGCGGTCTCTTTCAGTGCCGCCCACTCTCCATCATCCACCTCAATGCCATCGTTCCATGCTTTCTCTTGAGTTTTAAAAAGCGCTTCTGATTCAATGTGTGTTTGGTAGCCATCTGACAAACGTTCGATATCGAAATCCTGGACGGAAAGTTCGATGGTCATATTGTGGATATGTTCGACCGATGCCAGTGGCAAATCTGATAAAAACAGTTCTGGTGCAACGCAACCACGATTAAGCACATACAAAGTGCTCTTAGGACTAGAGCCGTTATCCCAACGTGCCATGCACGCGATGCCTTTCGCAGCCAGTTTTACAAGCTCGCTATACGCCAACCAACGGTTGTGGCAGTTATTTAGCTCAATTTTCAGCGTCTTCTTACCAACCATTTTTTCAATCGAATAGTCCATAATCACAGGAAGATGACAGGCTAAGCTCGCCTTGTGTAGGTCAACTTCAACGGTATTATCGCTGCGCACTTGAATGTCTACAGGGCAATCGTCTTCAAGACCCATAAAGTTGCTCGCATTGTTAAAATGACGAACACCATCCAAACCGACCATTTGTAAATCTGCCACCATGTTCGCTATCACATCAGCTTCACCACATGTACGACGCATACCTAAAAAGGCTTTATTGACGGCCGCTACCAGTTCATTGTGAGAAACGATCATAACGATTTACCTCCATGTTGGCCTTTCGCATTTGTGCTGTGAGTAGAAACATTTTGCGAACCAGACAGTTCAGCTGCACTTGGTAATATTGGGAACACCCATTCGTCCTGATGAATTTCATCAAGCAATGGTGCACCTTGGAAAAACGTCACTCGTACCCAGCGATCTGAGCGAGGATCAAATTTTGTTGCACCAAACATCGCAAGCTTACAGCGCAACAAGTGCATTGGTGGTGAATCTTGATGCAACACATTCATTTGAATGTCGCCCATCGCTTTGTTACCTAGCGTCCACACACGGCGCGCGATTGCACGATGCTGCGGCTGTTTAACAAGGAATTCAGCCAATGAAAGCTCAGGCGCGAATTGCAATAAAGCGTGGTACAAACGGTAAGCTTGACGGCCGATATCTAAAGGCAATTCACGCTCTTCACCTAGCTCTTCGCCTCGAACTCCGAGTCTTGGTTCTTCTTTGTCTTGAGAGCGATACCAGAACCAATAGTTGTTCTCTGCTTTAGTAAAGTCAGTCGTGATCGCCCAACGATACTTCTCTTCTAGTACAACAAGAAGATCTTGAATCTTTTTGCCGCTAGGAAGCGACAGTGTTTCGCTGCAATTCATTTGCTCTTGATGGGCGTCCACTAACTCTGGGTACAATTCCATCAAACATGAGATAAGGATTTCTTGGGCTTCCATACTCATTTGCTTAGATTGTTCGACTAACTGCGACCATGTATCACACTGGCTGACAGACGTTTCTAGCGATTGCTCTGCTGCTTTCAAATCATCAACAGCGGCTTTGTTCAGCTCTTGCTGTGTTTCATTGATGGTAACGACTTGTTCTAAATGACAAATCGCTTTTTTAACTAAGGTACGTAGTGGCTCGATCAACGCCGTATCAGTCTGACTGGACAACACGTCCGCCAATGCATGTTCACGGGTTGTCATCCACTGATCGACAATACTAGGGTGGTTAATAAGGTATGGCGCCATACCCAAGCCAGTCGCATTGCCAACACCAAGGTAACGTTGTAATCCTCGATGCAAGGTAATCGCTTGTTCACCGCCCTGTTGTTCGGCTAGGTAATGAACCCAATCTAGGCTGAACTCACGTAGCATATAAACTGCACACATTTGCGCACTAAATGACTGATTAAAATCTTCATTTTTCTCCAAGATTTTAAAGTCTGCAATGCCAAATTTGCCATTACCATAAACGGCAGTGGTTCTTAGGATGTAGCCTACTTCAGCGAGTTCTTTTGGCGTTGGTTGAACACCTTTCGCCAAGTGACTCACGATGTGTTCAAACACACGTACACTTTTGTTTGCACGCGCTAAAACAAGTACGTTATTTGGATTACGGCCGGCTTCTTGAAGCGGTACATTCGCACGAAGTCTTTCAAGTAGGGTGACATCAACATCACCAAGAACAAGCGCAAACGTTACGTCCCACTTTTCAGCAATTACACGGTCATTTCGTTCGTCATCTGCAATTTCATCGCAAAAAACAACCAAATGATAAACATGGTTTGGCGTCGCTAGCTTATAGATAACATGACCAAAACCCTGAGCGTCTAATTGCCATTCATGTTTCGTCACTTTCCATTCTTGCTGCGCCATTTTACGAATCAGAGTTCTTACAAAGCTGATACGTGTTTGGTGCATCGCACCTAGCCTTTCCGGTGCCATGACGACCGTTGCGTCACGTAATGCTGATTCAGTGTAGGTAGAACGATGTGCATCCATTTTGCTCACCACCTTATAGTTATAGGATTTTGCTAGCCATTCAGAACCGATCGTTGCCGTCATTTGAAGCATTCGTTATTACTGTATGCTGGTTAGCTTTCACGTTATGTGGGGCAAGCGAGCTCGCCCCTTATTATTTGTCCTGACTAGATCGATTGACCTAAATACGTTGCCGTCCGGTGTATCTTCACCAGTACGGTTTTGCTGTTCCTTTCGGAATTTTTGCATCAGCCTTCTTTCGAAGGCTGATTTTTTCTTATTTAATCAGTTTCTTGTTTTACAGAGCTCTTGTCTTACAGAGCCCTTTTCTTTACAAAATCTGCTCTTTAAAAAGCCTGTTCTTTAAAAACCCTGCTCTTTCGCCATCTTGATTGCGATTTGAGGCGCATTCCAAAGCGATGGCAGTAAGATTATGGACACCGGTACCGCTGTGATTACAATGAACGATTGCAGCGCAGAGATTCCGCCTGAACCTAGGGAAATCAGAATCAATGCTGTTACCCCCATCATCACACCCCAGAAAGTACGAATAATTGCGTTAGGCTCTGTCTCACCACTGACTACCACACTGATGGTGTAAGTCATTGAGTCACCTGTCGTTACGATGAAGATCGTCGTCAAGATCAAGAACAGAATAGAGATAAGCATTGGCATTGGTAATTGCTGAGTTACTGCCAGTAGCGCGCCAGGTAAATTAAAGCCTTCGAACGCTTTACTTACGCTGCCTGGGTCTGCAATTTCAAACGCTAAACCAGAACCACCAACAATGGTGAACCAGAAACATGTTACAAACGGCGCAATAAGACTGATGGTTGATACCAACTGGCGAATACTACGACCACGTGAAATACGTGCGATGAAGATTGCCATCATTGGGCCGTAACCTAAGAACCAACCCCAGAAGAATACTGTCCACCAGCTCAACCAACCTTCGTCACCACGGTATGTTGCCATTGGGATGAAGTTATCTATCATGCTGCCTACACCTTGGATGTAGCCATTGAAAATGAAGTTTGTTGGGCCGAAGATCAGGATGTAGACCATCAATGCCATTGCTAAAATTACGTTGTAACGGCTTAGCATTTGCATCCCGCGGTTAAGACCACTTAATGCAGACAATGTGTAAAGAACGATAGCGAACAAGATGATGATCAGCTGTGTCGTGAAGCCATCTGGAATACCAAACAGTTCGTTCAGGGCATAGCTCACTTGCAGGCCTAAGAAGCCAATCGGACCGATGGTTCCCGCTGCTACTGCAACAATACAACATGCATCAATCAGTGCGCCTGTATGGCCTTTCAGAGCTCTTTCACCTAATACAGGGTAAAGAAGAATACGAGGTTTAAGCGGTAAGCCTTTGTCGTAGTGAAGATGCATAACCACGATAGACGTTAAGCTACCAACGATTGCCCATGCAAGAAAACCCCAGTGCATGAATGATTGTGATAGAGCATTCACCGCGCCTTGTTGTGCATTTTCTTGTGCGCCATACAACGGTGGTGGACTCACATAGTGTGCGATAGGCTCTGCTGCTGCCCAAAATACGCCGCCACCCGCCAGTAGTGTACAGAAGATGATTGCCATCCAGCGGAAGCCATCCATCTCAGGCTTATCGATGCCACCTAGGATAACCTTGCCTGTTCGCCCTGCCGCTAGGCCAAGACCAATAAGAAAAGTCAGAAGAAGAAGCATTTGCCAATAAGGACCGAACACTTTTACAGACCAAGCAAAACCCGTATTTACAAGGCTTGATAACAGCTCGCCATCAAATAGAGCCAGTGCCACGAACAGAGCAATAAAGCCGCCGCTGTACCATAGTGCTGGGTTGGTTAGTCCTAATTTGTCTGAAGTAGATTCAGACTGTGTATTTTGGCTTGTTGTATTACTTGCTGTGTGTGTTTGACCCGCATTTACGTTTGAAGATTTCACGCTATTGGTTAAATCAGACATACTCTGACTCCAGAGGTTTCTTTGCAGCTGTCATTTTAATGATGACTACAAGAGGTGTATTTAACACCTGCCCTATTGTTTTTTGTGTTGGGCAGGCTAATCCATGTTTGGGTTACCGCGTTGCGAAATAGACCGTTGTTCCTTTTGAATAGTTAAATTGGTTACAACAGCACTTCTAAATGAAGGTCAATTAGAAGGCTGCTAATTCGATGATTACTAGTGAGAAAGCACTTAACCCTTGCTTTGAGGCTCTAGGCCATCTTTCAAGAAATTAAACCAGTTTTCTCCCAAGACTTGCCCAGATTCAGATTCGCTGAAACCGTGACGCATCAATCCGTTATAGATGTTTTCCATACCCGCACTACCACAGAACCAAGGCAGCGCATCTGGCCAACCTGAGTTGTTCGCAGAGCCTTCACCGTAGTCCATTGCTTTAGACCAACGACCATTTCTCATCCATTCAAGAACGGCTTGAGGTTGGTTTAAGCATAGGTCACTACCAATACCTAGGTGCTCTACGCCAACCATGTCAGCAGTCGTTGCAACCATTTGGCAGAAATCTTCCAACGTACATTGGCTGCCATTTGGTAGGTGGAATGGGTACAAGCTAAATCCGATCAAGCCACCGCGTGCGGTTAGGGCTTTAATCACATCATTTGATTTATTTCGTAGTGCATCATGAGCAAACGTTGGGTTCGCATGGCTGATACAAATAGGACGAGAAGACAGGTCAATCGCCTCAAGCGTTGAACGCTCGGCACTGTGAGACATATCGATGATCATGCCCACTCGGTTCATCTCTTCGATTGCTTGCTTACCAAAGCGCGTGATGCCTGTGTCGTTCTTTTCGTAGCAACCCGTCGCCAATAAACTCTGGTTGTTGTAAGTAAGCTGCATGATCAAAAGACCTTGCTGACGCATTACTTCGATAAGACCAATCTCATCATCGATTGGAGAACAGTTTTGAGCACCTAGAAAAATGCCGACTTTGCCCGTCGCTTTTGCAGTTTCAACATCAGCCATTGAATGAATCGGCATGATAATGTCTGCATTCTGCTCGAATCTTAAGTTCCATTCTGCAAAGCGAGATAAGGTTTCACGAGCTGTCTCGTGGTAAACCGCGGTAGCGTGAACTGCTGTAATGCCGCTCGCCTTTAGTGTTTGGAAATATTCTCTGTTCCAATTGCAGTATTGCAATCCATCTATAACAATCCGTTGCTGGTACATAACCACTCCTATTGAAAGCTCAGTGTTCTAGCTCGGTTTTGAAAACACGCTCAAATAACATGTTTTCAAAAATGGGTTAAATCACTTGTCTAATTTCGTTTGCTGCTTTGGTTTGGGTGTTGGCCTGACTCTGTGAATCAGGCCAATTCGATAGCAGGATAGCTTGGGACTTTATATCCTCAGCTATCCAATTCTTATATAGAAAGTTGATTAGTAAGGACGCTGGTAAGCTGTCTTCACTACTGTGTAGAACTCTTTCGCGTACTGACCTTGCTCACGAGGACCGAAGCTAGACTCTTTACGACCACCAAACGGTACGTGGTAATCGGTGCCTGCTGTTGGTAGGTTCACCATCACACAACCTGTTTGCGCTTGTTGCTTGAACATTGCGCTAGTGCGTAGGCTTTGAGTAATGATGCCGCCCGTTAGACCAAAGCGAGTATCGTTTGTTGTCGCGATAGCTTCTTCTAGGTCAGCTACACGAATCACGCTTGCCATTGGTGCAAACACTTCTTCTTGGTTCACTTCCCAATCGTTCTTAGTATTCAAGAACAGCGTTGGAGACATGTAGAAACCTTCGTGTTTCATGCTTAGGCGTTCGCCACCAAATGCTAGCTCACCGCCGCTTTGACGTGCTTTCTCAACCCAACCAAGGTTTGCTTCAAGTTGGTTGCCGTCAACAACAGGGCCCATGAATACGCCGTCTTCTAGTGCATGACCCACTTTAAGCTCGCTCATACGCTTGATCAGTGCTTCAACGTATTGGTCGTGAATGCCATCCATAACCACTAGACGAGAAGATGCTGTACATTTTTGACCTGCGCCAGAGAACGAACCTGCGATAGTCGCATCAACAGCTGTTTGGATATCAGCATCATCAGCAACCACAAGTGCGTTCTTACTACCCATTTCTAATTGGCAACGAACGAAGTTTGGCGCTGTAGCCGCCGCAACCTTACGACCTGTATCAACAGAACCGGTAAAGCTCACACCGTTCACTTCTTTAGAGTTGATCAGTGCATCACCTACTTTTGAACCACTACCTAGCACAAGGTTGAACGTGCCTGCTGGCATGCCTTGGCGGTGGATAATCTCAGTTAACGCAACCGCACTTGCTGGTGTTAAGTTTGCTGGTTTCCAGATAACGCTGTTACCGAAAGCCAATGCTGGAGCGATTTTCCAAGCTGCTGTTGCTGTTGGGAAGTTCCAAGGAGAGATGATGCCGATAACACCCACCGCTTCACGAGTCACTTCTACAGAAACGCCAGGGCGTACTGATTCTGCGTTGTCGCCAATTTGACGAAGCACTTCAGCTGCAAAGTACTGGAAGAACTGACCTGCACGGTAAATCTCACCGCGACCTTCAGCAAAAGGCTTACCTTCTTCACGAGAAAGCAACGTACCTAGCTCATCACAACGTGCAATCAGCTCATCACCAATTGCTTGAAGTACTGCTTGCTTACGTTCAATCGGCGTTTTTTCCCACTCTGGTTGAGCGTGCTTTGCCGCTGAAATCGCCTGTTGAACTTGGTCAGCACTTGCTTGTGCGAAGTTACCGATGTTTTCAGAAATATCTGATGGGTTAATGTTCGCAACGGTGCTTACACCCGCTTGCCATTCGCCGCCAATGTAAAGTGCGTTTTCTGCTTGAACATTCTGTAATAGAGTCATCATTCTGTCCTTGTAACGGTTAGGTTGCGGTTGAGTCTGGCAACCATCTGGTTAATTAATAAACTGTTAATATTCAGGTAATTAATTGCTAAAATAAGTCGTAAATTTTGTATCTAAAGTAAACCACGTCGCTTGTATCAATAAACTGCTTCAATTCAAAAGAGTTTTGATCCGCAAATAGCTGTAGTTCACAGTCAAATTATTCAGGTTGAGAGGCCGATGCATAAACCACGAACTCGACCAGCATCTCTTCTCTTGCTAACCCTGCAACGACGACCGCAGCACGGTTTGGATAAGGTGCATTGAAGTATTCTCCGTATACGCTATTTACCGTTTTTAGATATTCACGGTCTGTCACGTAAATCAGAACTTGCAGCACTGAATCCATAGATTCGCCTGCACACTCCAACGTATGAACAAGGTTGTTAAAAGTCTGACGCGTTTGCGCTTCAATACCGCCCTCTACTACTGCGCCAGTTTCATCAATTGGAATCTGCGCTGTGTATAGAGTGCCGTTATTAACGATTGCCCACTCTAGTGGTGCTTTTGAAGCGAAAAGCTCGGTTTTTACTGGGTGTTTTTTAGTTTGTGCGTTCACGATTCCATCCAACTTTGTAACAACTATGTTTCAAGATGGTTAAATACTGCACCTTGACGGCTGATAAATCTAACGGTAAATTTTGTGCATTTGATAAATAAAACCTATCACCTTTGAAAAAGTAAGGTATAGCAAGGCCTAGAGAAGGATTCCTGTCATGAGTATTAAGCTACAACAATTAAAACATTTTGTTTTAGTGGTCGAAGAAGGCGGATTTAGAGCGGCATCTCACCGAGCAAATCGCTCGCAAGCGGCACTCTCAACATCGATAAAAGAGCTAGAAAAAATTCTCGGCCAACCATTGTTTGAAACAGGCAACAAATCGACACTGACACCTTTTGGCGAAATATGTTTACCGAAAATCATTCAATTCTTGAATGTTTACAAAGCATTAGATAACGACCTTCGTGCTGCAGCAGCTGGACAACAAGGGCGAGTTCGAATAGCGAGCGTTCCTTCAGTGGCCGCAAAACTAATCCCTAGTGTTTTAGGGGCTTTTTGCGAAAAGTACCCCAATGTTGAGGTCAGCTTAATTGACGATAATGCGGCAGGTGTGGAAGCGAGATTACTCTCTGGAGAGGTGGATGTTGCCCTCGGAAATAGCTCCCATTTAGAAGAAGAGAGCATTGATTTCACCCCTTTGCTTTCAGATCCTATTGGTGTGGTCTGCCTGAAAGACAACCCTATCGCCTCCCAACGAGAGGGAATAGAGTGGCAAACTTTGTTAAAACAACCCTTCATTCGCAACGGTACTTGTACGCTACTTGACCCAACACCTGCACGAATGCTCAGCGAACAAGCTCTGTATTCAGTAGAGAACATTACTTCTTTGTTTTCGGTGTTAGAGCTCGGGATAGGCGTGACCACGCTACCTAAACTGGCTTTCCCAACCAATGAAACCCGCTTGGTGTGGATTCCATTGATTGACCCGCCCTTACAACGTCAGATCGGTATTTTCAGATTGGCTGACCGTACGATCTCGCCACAAGCACAAGCCTTTCATGACTTGTGCATTCAATACCTAAGCTATGAAGAGTAATAAAGGAACATGAATGAAGGCGCTTCCTATAGGCCTATTGATACGACAAACATCTTTAGATTCCGATTATTTCTGTATTGAAACTGTGATTTTTGGGTCGATGCTCTGCGAATTCGTCCGATAATAATTCGACCCAACCTCAGCGATACCTCTATTTTTGAGTCAATTAACCCGTACTTTTCATCTGTATGTATGTTTCCTCGCCCTTATCATTGACCCTAGATCTTGTTGCATCAGCGGTTGGATGCTGAATTTTTCAGCAAATTTTCATCTTGAACCCGGTGTTGGGCGTGTTGATTCGCGTTCCAATACATCAATAATGAAAATATGATAACGATATTGAAAAGTATTAGCTTAATGATAAGGAGCACCATACTGCTATTTCACTACACAAACGAAACCTTCCAATATCAACAAAACCTTGGTTATACCCCGCTTCGAATACCAACCCGCCATCACATTTAGAAAAGACTCTAAGTCATTGAATATACTTACTTGATAACATTATATCCTGATATTTTTTCTCTCTAATTTTCTGGGTAAAACCTCCCTTTTCTCGCTATAAACAAAGCATTTTAAATATTCATGGATTTAATAATAGAACTATTACTTTCATAAATGAAAAACACTCATTTCAAAAATGGAATTATTGATGCCGATATTTGTCGTTTTGATCACATAATTTTAGGCGTAGTTTATATTTTGTCGAAACGATAGCGAGTTAGTTTTTAACGTTTAATTTCGTCAGGAGATATAAAGCCAGAAAGATTATTTCTTTGTTAACAAGTAAAGGTTTATTAACAAGTCAAATTGCTATTAACAAGTAAGTGCTAGTAACAAAACATATTCAAACTGTGTTTTATATTGACTTACACTGTTAAATATAAGGTTTTATTATGAGGCTTAATGGGATAAGTAGCGACATCCTTGTTGCTGCTAAAAGAGTTGTTCTCTGCCAAATAGTATTAGCCGTCGGTGTAGTTTTATATGAAGTGTTTTTTGGTAATAAAGTAGATATGGAGTCTTCAGCTTTGGGTGTCGTAATCGCGATGTTACCACCGCTGTTTGGTTTTATATATGCAAGCCTTAAGGTGCACAAGAACCCTAATTATAGTTTACGTGACTTAATGCAAATGAGTCGTGTCGTGAAAATAACCTATACGTTCTTAATGTTTATCTTGGCATTCCAGTTTTTTAAATTGGATAACCCAGTAATATTATACGCGTATATTTTCACAATGATTGGGTACTTCTTAACACCATTTATTACTGCCTCTACAAGATCGGAGTACGTGTAGTATGGATCAAGTCACTACCGCTCACGAATACATAGAGCATCACTTAACCTTCTTAACTACAGGTGATGGTTTCTGGGCGTTCAACATTGACTCAATGTTGGTATCTTGGATCACGGGTTTACTGTTTATTGGAGCTTTTCGATATGTAGTGACCAAGGGCACTAGCGGTGTTCCAGGTCGTTTTCAATGTTTTATCGAGCTTATCTTTGATTTCGTTAACAACCTAGTCAAAGAGATTTTTCAAGCGGAGGATAAATTAATAGGGCCACTGGCATTAACCACTTTTGTTTGGGTGTTGTTAATGAATGCAGTCGACCTATTGCCTATAGATTTAATACCAGGGTTAACTCGTGTAATGGGTTTAGAGCACTTTAGAGACCTACCGACAGCGGATGTAAATATCCCAATGTCGATGGCACTCGGTGTGTTTATTTTATTGTTAACTTATACGTTCAAAAATAAAGGTTTGAAAGGCTTTATCAAAGAGCTCACTACTCAGCCATTTGATAACCCTCTTTTATATCCTGTTAACTTTGTTCTTGAATTAATAACATTAATTTCAAAGCCAATATCGCTAGGCTTACGATTATTCGGAAATATGTATGCAGGCGAGATGATATTCATCCTTATCGCACTAATGCCTTGGTGGATGCAATGGGCACTAAGTGTACCATGGGCCTTATTCCACATATTAATCGTATTCTTACAAGCATTTATATTTATGGTACTGACCGTTGTTTACTTAGCAATGGCAACAGAAGAACACCACTAATTAATAACTAAAAAATTAACTAACACATTATTTATCGGAGATACAAATGGATATCGTAAGCGCAGTTTTATATGTAGCAGGTGCATTACTGATCGGTTTAGGTGCAGCAGGTGCAGCATCTGGTATTGGTAACTTAGCAGGTAAATACCTTGAAGGTGTTGCTCGTCAACCAGACCTTACTCCAATGCTTCGTACTCAATTCTTCATCATGATGGGCCTTGTTGATGCTGTACCGATGATCGGTGTTGGTATCGGTCTATACATCATCTTTGCCGTTGCTTAATTGAAAGCTTTGAAAAGATCGATTTGTAAATAATCAAGATTTAGTGAGGAAGGTATGAATTTAAATGCCAGCATGTTTGGTCAAGCAATCTCATTCGTGATTTTTGTTTGGCTATGCATGAAATATGTATGGCCCCCTCTCACCGCGATGTTAGACGAGCGCCAAAAAGAAATCGCTGATGGTTTACGCCACTCAGAGAATGCAGCGAAAGAGCTAGAACTAGCAAAATCAAATGGCGCACAACTCGTCGCAGATGCGAAAAAAAATGTGACCGAACTGATTGAGCAAGGCAAAAAACGCCGCAACGAAATCATCACCTTAGCTCACCAAGAAGGTGAGCAAGAAAAAGCGCGCATCTTAGAGCAAGGTAGAGCTGAGCTAGAAGGCGAACGTCAAAAGTTACGCCGTGAACTTCAGGCGGATATGGCAGATGCTGTTATTCAAAGTGCACAGAAATTGATCAGCAAAAACCTAGATTCTGAAACGAACCGAGCGTTAGTTGATCAAATGATAAGCGAACTCTAAACGGAGGCAATATGTCAGATTACACCAATATTGCTCATCCCTACGCTAAAGCATCGTTCGACTTTGCTTTAGGTGAAAACAAGTTACAAGAGTGGCACTCAATGCTGTCCATTCTTGTGACGGTAGCGGAAGAAGAAACGATCGCTAAGCAGATTTCATCAGCAGAAGGTGTTCACACACAGCAATCTGAAGAACTGGTCAATCTCATCATTCACGTTTGCCAAGGGCTCGTTGATGACCACGTCATTAATCTCATTAAAGTCTTGGCTGAGAATGGCCGTCTTGCCGTGATCAGAGACTTGTTTAACTTGTTCAGCGACCTAAAGGACGAACATGAACGTGTAATCCCTGTCACTGTCACCAGTTCGGAATTGCTTACACAAGATCAAGTTACATCACTCACTGCTGCACTTGAGAAGAAATTAGAGCGTCAGGTTGAAATGGAACAGGTTATTGATGACTCGCTGGTTGGCGGGATCGTAATCAAGGCGGGTGAAACCGTCATCGATGGTTCTTTGAACACATCAATTAACCGATTAGCTCATCAACTTCACGCGAGATAGGTAACAATTATGCAATTAAATTCAAATGAAATCAGCGACCTGATTAAAGATCGCATCTCGAAATTTAATGTGAGCACCGAAGCTCGCAACGAAGGCACCATCGTCTCGGTTCGTGATGGCATCATTACTATTAATGGCCTTGCGGATGTCATGCAGGGTGAGATGATCGAGCTTCCAGGTGGCAAGTACGCTCTTGCACTTAACCTTGACACGCACTCAGTCGGTGCCGTAGTTATGGGCCCCTACACTGACCTATCTGAAGGTATGAAAGTGAAAGGTACTGGCCGTATCTTGGAAGTGCCTGTCGGTAACGGACTGCTTGGCCGTGTAGTGAACACATTAGGCGAGCCAATCGATGGCAAAGGCCCAGTGAGTTGTGACCGACTCGACCCTGTAGAAGTAATTGCACCCGGCGTAATCGAGCGTAAGTCCGTCGATCAGCCAATTCAAACCGGTTATAAAGCCGTTGATACTATGGTGCCTATCGGCCGTGGTCAACGTGAACTTATCATCGGTGACCGTCAGACGGGTAAAACAGCATTAGCTATCGATGCGATCATCAATCAGAAAGATTCTGGCATCAAATGTGTATATGTGGCTATTGGCCAGAAAGCCTCCACTATCGCAAACGTTGTTCGTAAACTCGAAGACCATGATGCGCTTAAAAATACCATCGTTGTTGTGGCGTCAGCATCAGAATCAGCCGCGCTTCAATACCTAGCACCCTATGCAGGTTGCACAATGGGCGAATACTTCCGTGACCGCGGTGAAGATGCACTGATCATCTATGATGACCTATCAAAGCAAGCCGTCGCTTACCGTCAAATCTCATTGCTACTTAAGCGTCCACCGGGTCGTGAAGCCTTCCCTGGCGACGTATTCTACCTCCACTCACGCCTACTAGAACGTGCAGCACGAGTGAATGCGGAATACGTTGAGAAATTCACGAACGGTGAAGTAAAAGGCCAAACAGGCTCATTAACCGCGCTTCCTATCATTGAAACTCAAGCGGGTGACGTATCTGCGTTTGTACCAACCAACGTAATCTCAATTACTGATGGTCAGGTTTTCCTACAAACCCAACTGTTCAACTCAGGCCTACGTCCTGCAGTTGACCCAGGTATCTCGGTATCTCGTGTGGGTGGCGCGGCTCAGTGCAAGATCATCAAGAAACTGTCTGGTGGTATCCGTACATCATTAGCTCAATACCGCGAATTAGCCGCATTTGCTCAGTTCTCTTCTGACTTAGATGACATGACTCGTAAGCAGCTTGACCATGGTGAGCGTGTAACCGAACTGATGAAACAAAAGCAATACTCTCCAATGTCTGTCGCTGAGCAAGCAACGGTTATCTACGCAGCAGAAAAAGGCTATTTGGCTGACGTAGAGTTGAACAAGATTGCGCGTTTTGAAGAAGAATTGATTGCTTACGCGAAAGGTCAAAACCCAGAGTTGTTCGACACCATCAACGCTAATGGTGACTACAACGATGAAATTGATGGCGCTCTTGCAAAGCTTCTCGGTGACTTTGTAGCGTTGAAAGCTTGGTAAACGCTCCGGTTTGTTGGCTGGAAATCAAAACAAATTAGGAGCAGATAATGGCAAATACTAAAGAAATTCGCACCAAGATAGGCAGTGTTAGTAACACTCAGAAAATCACCAGTGCAATGGAGATGGTTGCGGCAAGTAAGATGCGTAAAGTTCAAGACAATATGACGCTAACACGTCCATATGCCGAGAACATGCGTAAAGTTATCTCTCATGTCGCATCAGGGTCGCTGGAATACCAGCACCCCTACCTTCAACAGCGTGAACCAAAACGCGTTGCTTACATCATTATTTCGTCCGATCGAGGCTTATGTGGTGGCTTGAACTCGAACTTGTTCAAGAAAGTGTTAGAAGAAATGGAGATGTGGCGTACCAAAGGCGTTGAAGTAGAAACGACCCTAATTGGTTCAAAAGCTATCTCATTTTTCCAACGCAGCGGCAATGTTATCGCGCAAACGTCAGGTCTTGGTGACGCGCCTAAATTAGAAGACATCTTAGGTACAGTTAACGCGATGCTAGGGCATTACGACGACGAAAAAATCGACAGTTTGTATCTCGTGTATAACCAGTTCATCAACACCATGGTTCAAGAACCAACGACCTTGCAGTTGCTGCCCCACCCTTCAGACTCTGAGGCCGATGGAGGTGCGAAAAAAGCACGTCGTTGGGACTACATCTATGAACAAGCACCAAGAGACATCCTCTCTGAGCTGTTACATCGATACATTGAATCACAAGTGTATCAAGGCATCGTAGAGAGCATTGCCTGTGAGCAAGCAGCCCGAATGGTGGCCATGAAAGCGGCGACCGATAACGCAGGCCAACTCATCGATGATTTGCAGTTGGTATACAACAAAGCGCGACAGGCTGCCATTACCCAAGAACTGAGTGAAATAGTCTCAGGAGCTCAAGCTGTCTAAGGGCAGAAAAGAGTGGGTTAAGAATAGAATTTGAGGATTTAGAGATGAGTGTTGGAAAAATAGTTAAAGTTATCGGCGCGGTGGTAGACGTCGAGTTCAGCGGCGGCAACAGCCCACGCGTTTATGATGCATTGAAAGTGACGAGCGAGGAAGCAAGCTCTCTCGTATTGGAAGTTCAGCAACAACTGGGTGGCAGTATCGTTCGTTGTATTGCAATGGGTACGTCAGATGGCTTGCGCCGCGGCCTAACTGTTGAAAACACAGGTTCTCCGATCACCGTTCCTGTGGGCGAAGAAACCTTAGGCCGTATCATGAACGTTCTTGGTCAGCCTATTGATGAATGTGGTGAAATCGGCCAGAAAGAAAGCTACGAAATTCACCGTGAAGCACCCTCTTATGAAGAGCAAGCAAACAGTACTGAACTTCTAGAAACAGGCGTTAAAGTTATCGACCTTATTTGTCCGTTCGCAAAGGGCGGTAAAATCGGTCTGTTTGGTGGTGCTGGCGTAGGTAAAACCGTCAACATGATGGAGCTTATCAACAACATCGCAAAAGCCCACTCAGGTCTCTCTGTATTTACCGGTGTTGGTGAGCGTACTCGTGAAGGTAACGACTTCTACTACGAGATGAAAGAAGCGGGTGTACTAGACAAAGTAGCCATGGTTTACGGCCAAATGAACGAGCCACCGGGAAACCGTCTGCGTGTTGCACTGACAGGCCTGACTATGGCTGAGCGCTTCCGTGATGAAGGTCGTGACGTACTGTTGTTCATTGATAACATCTACCGTTACACGCTTGCGGGAACAGAAGTATCGGCACTGCTAGGTCGTATGCCTTCAGCAGTAGGTTACCAACCAACGCTGGCTGAAGAGATGGGTGTTCTACAAGAACGTATCACATCAACCAGACAAGGTTCGATCACGTCTATTCAAGCGGTATACGTACCTGCGGATGACTTGACCGATCCATCGCCAGCAACAACCTTTGCTCACTTAGATGCAACCGTTGTACTGTCGCGTAACATCGCGGCATTGGGCCTCTACCCTGCAATCGACCCATTGGATTCGACCTCTCGCCAATTGGACCCGCTTGTGGTTGGCCAAGAGCACTACGACATTGCACAAAAAGTACAAACAACGCTGCAACGTTACAAAGAGCTAAAAGACATCATCGCGATTCTTGGTATGGATGAGCTGTCTACTGAAGACAAACAGACCGTATCTCGCGCTCGTAAGATTGAACGTTTCTTAACTCAGCCTTACCACGTAGCCGAAGTGTTTACCGGTCAGAAAGGTGTGTTTGTACCGCTAAGCGAAACACTAAGAGGCTTTAAAGGCCTGTTAGGCGGCGAATATGACGATATCCCAGAGCAAGCATTCTTGTACTGTGGTTCTATCGACGAAGTGCTTAACAAAGCAAAATCACTCTAAGAGGCAGGTGCACCATGGCTATCGGAATTACAGATAATACATTTCAACTTAATATTGTAAGTGCGGAAGGTACGCTGTTTTCAGGTCCAGCGTATGCCCTAGCCGTTTCTGGCGCTGATGGTGAGCTGGGGATCCGCCCCGGTCACTCCCCGCTTCTCAGTAAAATAAAGCCAGGCGTGACAGTGTTTGTCACCGACCCTAAGTCAGAGGGACAAGTGCTTTATGTTTCTGGCGGGATGCTAGAAGTTCAGCCGGATGTGGTAACGGTGTTAGCCGATACTGCCTTGCACGGCCAAGATATTGACCGCGCTCGCGCAGAAGAAGCGAAATATGCAGCCCTAGAGAATATCAATAAGGGCAATGTAGACATCAACTTTGCACAAGCTCAGCTTGAACTAGCAAAAGCCGTTGCTCAGCTTCGCGCATCAGAACTGACGTCTTCTCGCACTCGACATTGAGAATAGAACTTAGACGTTTGATGCTTGATGCTTGATGTGTAAATAGTCTACCCACTTAAAAACAGTTTAAGTGGGTAGACTACATCAGGAACCCTTCTCCCTTCCTGCTTCCCCGCCCTTTCAACCGTCCCTAATACATCCTTTTCACCAGCGCTTACACCATTATTTCTCAGCAAAACGCGCTTGGTGCGGATCAAGTTCATGACCAAGAGGTTGTGTGAGTGAATGATATAACTCTGGCTTACGGCCACGAATCCAGCGTCTACCAGTACACATGTCTAACTCTTCTGCTTTTAGCTCTGCAATCACCATGTCGTTATCAACACTATCGGTCTCAGCAATGATTTCACCATAAGGGCTGAGGATCATCGCATTGCCTGTTCTTACTTCATCCATATCAACGCCGACACCATTACTAAACACCACAAACATACCGTTGTCGTGCGCTCTTGCAGGCAACCAACGCATTAGCCATTCACGGCCATTCTTACCCTGCATTTCAGCACGAATCGCATCCGGGTTTTCATCTCGGTTAAACCATAACTCAGGGTCAATTCGCTTCATCGCGTTCGGGCTTCGTGAATGACAACCGCCCGTTTGGTGTGGTGCAATCAATATATCTGCCCCTTTCAAAGCAGTGATCCTGACATTTTCAACCAAGTTGTTATCCCAACAAATCAAGATACCCACTTTGCAGCCATGCGGCGTATCGAACACTGTGTATTGGTCGCCACTGCTCATGTGAGAGCTAACAAAGGTGTGCAGTTTTCGATGTTTCTGAACTTCTCCATTTGGCATGGCGAATACGTAGGTGTTGTATAACTCGCCATCAGTGCCCTGCTCTATCAAGCCTGCGCCAACGCTCATGCCAAATTGCGTTGCCAGTGAAACTAACTTTTGAGCGGATTCACCGCTCGGTACAGGTTCCGCTAGCACTTCAATTTCATCGCGAGACAAAGCAGACACATGCCAATAACCGGTAATGCACATCTCTGGGAAACTGACGATCTCCACGCCACTGTCCGCAGCCTTTTGAACATATTGCTCTATAACGGATAAGTTATACGCCTTATCACCTGCGTGGTGGTTAAATTGAACCGACGCTACTTTGATGTCTTTCTTCATGATTGGTCCTCAAGCTTTGCTTTATCTGATTGGTATGAACCTAGTATAAAAAATCAATTCAATTCCATATAATGAAACATATTCTCAATTCAATGAGCATTTGGAATGGAATTTGATCTACTGAAGGCATTTTGTCAGCTCGCTAAATCGGGCAATTACCGTTTGGCGTCAGAGCAGCTCTACATCACTCAATCGGCACTCACTAAAAAGATTCAACGACTTGAATCCAACATTGGGGCATCTTTGTTTTCTCGTGGCAGGAATGGCGCAGAGCTCACGCACGCGGGGAAAACGTTACTGGCAGAAGCCCAACGTTTGGTTCATTCAATGCAAGCGTTTGAACAACTGTCAGGCTCTGTGGTGAAAGGGACTCAGGGACATTTGAACATTGCCTTTGGCGTGTCTACTTATCATGAAGCACCCAAGCTTATTGCGGCTTATAAACAACAATACTCAGACGTTCATATCACCTTAAATGACACGCCTTCCAAGCAACAAACAGATGAACTGTTAAACCATGATCTCGATATCAGCTTCAATCGGATACCAGAATCATCGGATTTAGAAAGCCTAACACTGTTCAATGATTCGCTTGTGGTCGCGATACACAAAGATCTTCTCAAGCAAGCGCCAAGCAAAAACCTCGTCGTCTCTGAGTTATCGGAATGGCCTTACCTAAAGCTCACCCAGCACCGTGGCCCCGGATTAGACAGACAGATTCAACAATATTGTCTTGCCAATAAAATCGACTTATCAAAGACGCAAGAAGCCGATGATATTCTGACCCTGCTTGCCTTGGTTTCTGCCAATATCGGTTTCACCATTGTACCCAGCAGTGCGCAGTTCATTAGTAATACCGATGTGGAATTCATTGCGTTAGAAGGTGAATACGCCACTTGGCCAGTCGGCCTGATATGGAATAGAAATAGCGAAAATACACTCCGTGATCGATTTGTAGAGTTTGTTGTCGAACAGAGATAACAACAAAGAAAAAATGAGATAAAAAGTCAGTGAATAAGTCAGGCTTAATGGCACAAAAAAGGCTCACTAGATAGTGAGCCTTTTGATATCTGCTTAACGCAAAACCGAGGTTTAACGTTGCTTGTTTTTTAAACAAATGGTTAAAAAAATAGTTTTAGAGCAGCCGTTTAGATCTGTAGTTTAGAAGAATTCGATAGAATTACGGCCGCTTTTATCATCACGTGTTGCCTTTGGCGCATCCGCTTTCTTTTTCGGTTTGTTTTCTTTCTTCTTCTCTTTTTTCTCTTTCTTTGGTTCAGCCGTTGCGCTTAGCATTTCTGCTTTGCTTTTCTTAGATTCTTTCTTCTTAGAATCCTTTTTAGACTGAGCTTTCTTCGCCTTGTTGTCTTTTTTAGGCGCTTCTTTCTTTTTCGTTTTTTCTGATTCTTCTTGTACTGGCTGATCACACACCACTACATAATACTCTTGGTTGAATTCAAAGAAGTCGCCATCGTACATTTTACGACGTTTACGAGTTTCTAATTCACCATTTACCGCAACATAACCTTCAGAAATGATGTGTTTAGCCTCACCGCCACCACTCACTAGGTTAGCAATTTTAAACACCTTGTAGAGCTCGATTGGCTGTGATGAAACATCGATACCAATTGCTTCAATCTCAATCTCTTCGCCTTCTTCGCCCAGCTCTTGGCCTTCGTAGTCAGCGTCTTCGTAATGTTCTTGGTCCATGGTGACCTCTACCTAAATATGTACTTCTGAAATATTGGGCGCAGTGTAATCTTAAAACAACTAAATGACCATGTTGAATTTATAACTCAAGCCGAGGAAACGACAAGGCAAAACACGCACCATCCAAGTAACTTTCACCAACAGTGACATGTGCTTGGTGACGGTCACACACCTGTTTAACAATAGCTAACCCTAAACCATGGCCCGTTTTCCCCTTGTTCCTCGCTGCATTAGCGCTGTAGAAAGGATCAAACAAAAAAGGCCAATGCTCCGCTTCAACGCCTTTGCCGTCATCATGAACCTCAATAACAAATTCATTGTCGGTATACCATAACTCAATAACGATCTTAGTATCAGCAAACTTAAACGCATTCCTTACGATGTTATCCACCGCCCGATTGAATAATTTTAGATCGACATAAAAAGAGGCTGGAATTTTTAATGGCACCTTAATGAGATCGAGGGTTGTCTCTTTCTCCCAAATAGTAAAACGCTCATTTAGCCATTCATTAGCATCAATAGGTTGCTTAAGTAACTCAAAACCTCCCCTTTCCAAGCGGGCGTAATACAACAACTCATCGACCATATCTTCCATTTCTTCGGTATCCGCAAGAATACGAGCTATAGCCTTAGACTGCTGCTTCGTTGGCGCTAAATCACTCAACAACTCAGCTTGCCATTGAATCCGGAATATAGGGGTTCTTAGCTCATGTGCTACCGCATTAGTCAAAGACTTATTACTATTGATTAAATCTCTTATCTTGTCTGCCATAACATTAAAGCTGCGGTTCAACGTCCCCAACTTTATGCTGTTCTTCTCAGATGCTCGCTCTAATAGATCACCATGAGAAAAAGCCACTGTCGCCATTTCAAGGTTGTTTAATCGGCGCTTTATTCTCCAAACTAAAAACAGGCCACTAAATGCAAAACCAGTTATGGCAAAAACCCAAATAAGCCGGTTTTCAAACTTGATTTGCTTCCTCAGGTAAGAATCTTTGTTCTTAGATAACTCATATAACTCATCACTTCCAACCAACCTTAACCAAAGGAAGTATTCGTCATGGTAGTAGACATTTCGGCCTTGTTGCTGAAACGCTTTTCTCACTAATTCTGGAGCGTTATCAAAAGGGATGATTCGCAGGTTCTGCCGAGTCTTATTTGCATAACTTTTTAATAGATTCTGCGTTTCAAGCAAACCTTTTTCGCGGTAAACCACATCAATCAATTCTTGATAAGCTTCTGCTTCATGGTCTCGTAATATGTATTCGTAGTCAGTGCTTAACTTGTAAACAATAAAAGCATAGGAATATATACTCACTAAGAAGATGACAGTCAGTCCCGCTAGGTATTCAAAATAGATACGTCGCATGTTATTTATCAGCCACCGTTACCAACGCTCGGGTACAAACAGGTAGCCTTTACCCCTTACAGTGATGATCTTTTTAGGTGGAACGGTTATATCGTTAAGCTTCTTACGCAAAATGACAATTTTATTGTCGATAAAACGATCAATGCCATCGTAATCGACTCCTCTCAATTGTTGAGTAAGGAAATTACGTGATAACACTTGTTCGGGGGAAGAAGCTAATAACCAAAGCAATTCAAATTCACTCTCAGCTATCGATATATCTTGTCCAACATGCGTACAGGCCTTAGTTGTTCGATTTAGATTTAGTTTGCCAAAAACCAATTCATTTTTATTCACCTCAGCATTCATCGAACTTTCAGGGCCTCGACGTAATAGCATTCGTACTCTCGCCAATAACACTCGTTGACGAATGGGTTTACTAATAAAGTCATCGGCGCCAGTTTCTAGAGCGGCTACATGATCGAAATCATCATCACTCGCCGTTAGAATCAATATTTTTCCATTAAACTGACTTCGCACTTGTCGGCAAATAGTCAGTCCATCAACTTCTGGCAACATGAGATCAAGTAGAACAATATCGGGCTGAATAGTTAAAATTTGCTCACACGCTAATGCTCCATCAGAAATAGTGACGACTTCAAAAGATTGGCTTTCAAAGTACTCCTGTAACATCTCTCTTAAAATGGGGTCGTCTTCTACGATCACGAGTTTCGGGTTGGTCATAAATCCTTTTCACCATGCCTTCTGCTAACTTGCGAACTGCTTATTTATCTAAAAATTCAGCACATTCTTTTACATAGCTTCTATTTATAAAAATAACAAAAGTATCTATATAACATATAAATAAAAGGTAATGCAGCTAAAAATAGACCAAAAGCTCTTAATTTTATACTCAAAAAAACCGGCCACCTAAACAAGGCAACCGGTTCTATTTATAAGTTTATTTGAACATTTTATATTTAATCATCATAAATAGGGAGCTGCTCAAATGCGCGGCGGAATGATACGTACTCATTTGAACTCCACAGACGAAGCTCCTCTGGGTCGTAGTCATACACTTCTTTGTGAGATGCATTGAGAGAACTTGTATTATTCTCAGTAATTTGGTCACCAAAGATCTGTGCCACGTTAAACATATTATCTAACTCATCGCCTTCAAACTTGCCAATCGCACTGTTTTGTGCCGTTTGTAGGCGAGCTAAAGAGTTACACTTGCGCTTCATATGATCTTCATCTGACTCACCATCCACTTTGAAACGCAGACACTTGTTGCCCTCTTCTTCATACTCTTCGAACATACGGTCAAACATAGTCCAACGCGCAAACCCAGTTGTGTCTCGAAGTGCAACCAACGCATCCTTGTCACCGATTGCAATAATACGGGCTTCATTGCGATCACGTGTATTTCTAAACACTGACAGAGCATTGCGAACACGGTAAGGCAAGCCATTTAGCTTCTCGACTCGAGCCTTTTGATCTTCTTGATACAGGGCACGTGACGCCACAGCATTGGCAAGCGTATTACGTGAGTTCAACGAGTAGTTAACGCCTTTCCATGTAAACTTGACGCCATCAGGGTCAGCAGAACTGCTGTTTGCCAAATTGATATGGATCGAGTCGCTTAAACCTCTCACCGAGTCACTCAAGCCATACTCATTTGCACGGTTGTATTTGTTCAGGTTTTCTAGAAGCGTACCAAAGTAAGGGACTGTTGTATCTTGCGGTGAACCTTCCGTCCAGTATTCAAACGCTTCTTGCCCGCCCATCACAAAATAGCGTTTCATCGGCCACAAGTATGACGGCACAGCTTCAATCGTTTTAGTTAGGCTTTGTTGGTAGCGCAAAACAGTTTCAACGTAATCGCCATTGCCATCAACGAAAATCGCTTGACGTGCTTCTGGTCGGCCCGCTAGATCAGACAAGTGTGTATATAGCTTCGTTATCTTATCCGATAGGTCGATCAGTGCTAAGCTTGAGTTCTCTGTTGAAATATACGGCGAATCACGACGCACCAACATTTGTGCTGCTAGCAATTTATCAGGCCACACACCAAGCAAATCCATGGAGTTAGAGGCTGTTTGATACGGGTTGTTCGCCTTCAAGCTAGCCCAGATATGACCGTCACGAGTCTCCGAACGCATAACAACTTCGTTGCTTTGACCTTTCAACGTTTGAACAAGCTCTTCATCAAAACAGCTTGTTGGAACATCCCGATTTGACGACATACCACTTTGGTATGTTAACCACAGATCAGAAAGCGTTGCGAAACGATAACGGTTTGGTACCCCATCAACACCACTTAGCTCTTCCAACTCACATACTTTGTCGGGTGCCGTTAACACGTCAAGGAAGAAGTCTGCAGCCATATTTGCGGCGTTGTAAGTGTCACAAATTGGACGAAGGCCTGCCGACATATTATCAAGTGGTACTGGATTACCACGCCAATCTAGACAGTTATTCTCTGCGATTTCTTCAAAGACTTGTCCTTTATTATTGGTTGTGTCTGCGCCGATGTAACGCGCAAATACAAAATCAATTTCACCAACGTTTTCAACAATGTCACGAATTTTCTGGAACTCATTCATACGCATCCAGAAGTACTCATACTGCTTGTACTGAGTAAACCAATCACGACCGTTTCTGCGGTTTGCCGTTTCGTAACTATCGTAGTAGCGTTGGATACGGAACTCTGTGATTTCAGTGAGAGACGTACCTTCATCAAAGCGATCACAGTTTAAGCTTGTATAGGTATGTTCATCGGTACAGAAACGGTAACTCGCCAGTTCTGGGATATCATCTGTACCCGCATTGGCGCGAAGGTGTGCAATCACGCCAGTAGGGTAAGCATTGTAATCTTCTGTCAACTCTCGGTCGTACTTAGAAAGGGAATAAGTTTTACGGAGTTGAGCACCTGTTTTGTCATTAACTGAATCACCAACAAATTCATTGGTTTCTATTTCACGAGCATAAGCAAATTTAAGTGCAGCTTTATCATATTTACCGAACACAAGTAACTCATCAAAAATCGATGCGCCATAGTCCATAATTGAACTGTAAGCAGCGGGTTTTGCTTGGTGACCCAATGTGCTGCGTGCTAACTCTTCTTCTGTGTAAAAATGCGCTTTGTCTGTCGAACCCATGAAGTTATGACGTAAACCTAAGTTGTGGCCTAATTCATGAATCAAAGTCGACTTAAACATATGCATAGAGATTGCTTCGCTTGCGAGTTTCTGCTGATCAAGATCGAGGTCGTTCCACGTTTTCATGGTGTTCTGCTCGTCATCAGCAAAGAATCCACCATTAGTGTAGTCAATACCTGTGATCAAACCTTTCGCTTTGGTGCTCAGCCACATTGCATCTTCGCTGTAAACGTTCTGCTCAGAGAAACGCTTAAGCATATCTTGACGCTTGTAGAAAGTTTGAAGTGCCAAGTCTTTGCTGTTCACATCAAACTGATGATCAAGGTCAGCTTTCGGGTTTTCATTGACAAATTTACCTTGTCCTACAAACGCCATTTCACCTTCAGTTACAGCAGGAACAAACTGATCTGGCCCACGATCACTTGCGATCATGTCTGTAAAGACATCAATGTCAGTTCGTGGCTCTGCAACCGGTGCTGCGTCATCATCTCCAGCATCAACATTTTGAGTTTCTTCAGAAACAGGTTCTAGTTTCGCAATTTCCTGACGGTTATAACGCAACGCTAAATCATTCCAGTAGCGACGAGTCGTGGTACGAATCACACCAAGGTATTGGTTGACGTGTGCGTGAATAATCTCACCCGTGAGTGGGTTAGTTGCGGAAGGCCCGTAACCCAACAGACCATTATCTACAGGGTCTGCGATAAGGTTAAACACGTTGTAACGAAGGTCACCAGATTGAATACCTGCTTTCGCATCAGTATTTACAATTTTAATTGCCGGCACGCCAGTACCTTCAAGTGACTCATTTACCTCTTTCATGGTGTCGATCGTCAATTGGCGATACGCTTCATTGCCTTCGTCAAAATAGCTATCACTTAGATGGTAATCAATCGACTCTAAGTTCGGATTGAAACGGTTGATGTAAGCGAAGCGTGAACCTTGTACATCGCTCTCACCTGTGTGGGTTTTCACCGCTTTGCTGTCATTAAAAAAGCCATAATATGCGCTGTCTTGTCCCTGATAATAAACAGGCTCGTAGTTTGAGCTTGCAAGTTTATCTAATTTCACAAGTGAATAGAAAAAACGAGTTTTGAATGACAGATTCTCTAAACTGCCAGACGGGTCGAATTGGTATCTATCATCTGGGTCAGCGGTAAACGTACGCTCGATTTCTACGTTTATCACCCCTCCTTCTGGGTTGTATTCGTATGAAACAACTCGAGGTTCTGCACTTTCGGTTACATTGCTAGCCGTATACCACGTGCTTAATGTATCTTTCGATAGCGGTTCGATGTTTTCGTAGTCAGGGATGAAGTGCGTCGCGTTAGTCCAATCCACGTTTTCATCACTGTTGATCTCTTCTTTGTTCGTACACTCACCGTAACCATTTTCGGCACAGCGATACTGACGGAATTCGCCAGGAATTTTCAATACTGGCACTCGGTTGATCTCAGAACCCCAACGACTTGGCTCCAGTGAATCTACTTTATCGCGATCCAATGCTTCAACATAAATACCGTTAGTTTTGTCAAAGCGCAGTTTAACTAGCTTTGGATCGCCTTGGAAAAAGCCACGCTGAGTCATAGCATAGCGAGGAGCTTCACCAGTCGACGGCATGTACATCCAAAGTGATTCTGTATCTAAAGATTGAACAGAAATCTCTTCGGTTGGTTTTTCATAGGTGTCATAGGCACGATCTTCGGCCCCACACCCGCTGAGGATTGCGGCAATACTTGCTGCGATAATTGCGTGTTTAAACATAATTTACCTATATTTACAATTATATTACATTTTTATTTCTAACTACCTAAATTCAATGCGAACGGAGCAATATTAGAATTGATAGTTAATCACTGCGTAATAAGTTGTTTTCTTTAAATCGACTAAATCATTAAGAGGGTTTGAACCTCTTTCTGGATTGTAATAACTAATGCCATTAGTCAGTCCAGAAGAAATAGAAATACTCTTAGTTATTTGGTAGCCCACCTCTCCCCCATGTAATAGAGTTGGATCAAATGTGTTCCCGCTATAATTCCATGACTGTCTAGGCATTACGAAAATGTTAAAATAGAAGTCTTCTGCAAAAACATAATCAAGAGAAAATTGGCTACTCAATTGGTATTCAATAAGCTGATTACCACCGGCTGTTTTATATTCGTGAAAGTTTTTTCTAAGTAATAACGTATTACTCAATGAAAGCCCTTCAATCCAATTATCGAATGGAGCACTCCACCTGACTTTCAATCTAGTTCCTAACGTTAAATCGTTCCTCCTTGACCATTTGGACGTCGGCAATATTACTCTCACCTCGCCACTCAGTGATGAACCATCAGTTGGTTTGAATAATCCATTGCGCCCCAACGAGATGGACGTATCATTCCAGAATTGTCCCCTAGTCCCATATTCATCACCGTCGGACAAATGGTAACCTGACGCCACGACTTGGAGTCGAGATTTGTCTGAAAACGAATATCGGACAACGCCCGTTGCAGAAGCCGAACGATTTGCTAAAGACGCACTGTCTTCATAACCGTTTCGAGAATAGTCAGCGCTAATGTATCCAGACCAAGGATTTTCATTGTTTTTGGACTCCCACTCATCTTGCAAATTATTTGCTAGGGCGAGCGAAGGCGCCACCAGCATGAACGCTGGCAACATAAGTAGTTTATTCATATTTTCCTTCTTGTATTACACTTCCGTATTATATCTACATTTTCTTTTTCCAGTTTTAAGCCTGTTTAGCTGACCTCGTTGTTTTTATTTTATTCCTTTGAGATGGATGCGTTATTGGAATCGACGCTAATAGAGTTTTTGTATATTCTTCTTTTGGGTTTTTATAAACATCTTCCACACTTCCAAACTCAATTATTTTACCTTTTTTCATTACGACCACATTATCTGAAATGTGCTTAACGACAGAGAGATCGTGTGAAATAAAAATAATGGAAAGGTTCATCTCTTTTTGTATTTTTAGTAATAAATTCAATATCTGTGCTTGCACAGAAACATCTAATGCCGATACTGACTCATCGCAAATCAATAACTTTGGCTTTAATGCTATTGCTCTTGCTATGCCTATACGCTGCCTCTGCCCTCCAGAAAACTCGTGCGGATAACGGGTTACGGCGGAGTGAGGTAATCCGATCTTATCGAGTAGATCTAAAACCCATTGCTTTCGGTCTTTCTTCGAACCAATCCCATGAATAATAAAAGGTTCTTCAAGTATGCCGCCTACTGTATGCCTCTGATTCAATGATTCGAGAGGATCCTGAAATACAATCTGCATATCTCGACGAAGTGGACGCATTCTTTTTGTGCTGTAATGGGTGATGTCTTCGCCTTCAAAAAAGATCTTCCCAGCGGATGGCTCATACAGTTTGAGTAATGTTCTACCAAGCGTACTTTTTCCACAGCCAGACTCTCCAACCAAACCTAACGTCTCACCTTGTTTCACTGAAAATGAAACGCCGTCAACAGCCTTGATTAAATAACCTTTCTTAAATAGATTCTTACCTGATAGAAAATGCTGCTTTAGCCCTTCAATTCTAATGACTTCTGACATAATCAATTCCCCTTATATTCTGGGAATTCATTCAAATCAATTGGGTTAATTTGAATGGTTTGTTTCGGTTCTACATTGAGATCTGGAATTAAGCTCAAGAGTCTTTTTGTATACGGATGTTGTGGGTGATCAAAAAGTTCGAAAATTTCTGCATGCTCAACAATACGTCCGTCATACATCACAGCGACTTCATCGCAAATTTCCGCAACAACGCCTAGATCATGAGTGATAAAGATCACTGCCATCCCGGTCTCTTCTTGAAGCTCTCTTATTAACTCCAAAATGGATGCTTGAACCGTTACATCTAATGCAGTCGTCGGCTCATCGCATATCAAGATGTCAGGCTTACATGCAAGAGCTATCGCAATCATTACCCTTTGTCGCATCCCCCCTGACAGGCTATGAGGGTATTCTTTGAAACGTAGTTTCGGCATTGGAATTTCAACTTTTTCAAGCAAACCAATTGCGTACTCTATCTTTTCAGACTTAGACATCTGGCTATGGTGCAAATCCAGAACCTCGACAATCTGCTTGCCAATTGTCTGAACAGGGTTCAAAGCAGTCATAGGGTCTTGGAAAATGATTGAGATACGATTCCCACGCATCTTATGCATCTCATGTTCAGGCACCTCTGTAAGGTCTGTATCACGATAAATTATTTTTCCAGCCGTGACCTTTCCATAAGGCTTAGGAAGTAGTCCCATAATAGACATGGAAGTTACGCTCTTCCCACTGCCCGACTCCCCAACCAAACCGAGTGTTTGGCCTGATTTCACGTCAAAGGACACACCTTTTAGTATCTTGACAATGCCCTCATCAGTACTGAACTCTGCTTCTAAGTCACGAACTTTTAATACAATATTTTGGTTCATTCCACGGTCATCCTTAGAGCTTATATCTGTCATCAATGATGGTGATGGGTGGATATGCCTTACCTTCTTTAGAAGCCAACTGAGTTTCTTCTTTTAAGTCTGTATCAATCCAGAAATTACTGGTATCTAAAATATTAAACATCGCGCCAGTCTTCTTCGTCATTGGGTTCTTTGGGAACTTAATCCAACGCCAGTAGGCATCTCGTGTATAAGGCACCATATAGCCAGGCACAATGACATACGCATCCTTTATTTTTCTTTGGATGCTCTGAGATAGCTGCTGTTTTCTTTCCATATCAAACTCAGAAATAAACGCCTCAATTTTCTGATCTAGCTCTGGTGAACTAAAATTTGTATGATTATTAGTTTGAGGACGGTTGGCATTTGTCGAGTGAAAATACTCTTTGTATGCTGGTATCTCCCCTCCGCCCATATTAAGAAAAGCAAGCTGGTGTTTTTTCTCGATAATAAATTTGAATGCAGCAGAGCCATCGACAAGGTTTAAGTTGAGCTCTAGACCAGCTAACTTCGCTTGCTCTTTTAGATAGGCAACTCTTGGTGTCCAAATGTTGTAGCCATATGTAATTTTGAAACTCAAACGAACCCCACTGGCATTCATGCGAATACCATCAGAACCGATACTATCGAAACCTGCAGATTCGAAATAGCCAATCGCAAGTTCAGGTCTAAACGGTGGAGCCTCTACACCCTCTAAATCGTATTTACCGTGTCCAAACCCCATAGCATGAGGTTTTCTAGAGTAATCGCCTCGCAACACGTTTTTGATCATGCCATCAAAATCAGTAGCGTAAGTAATGCCTTTTCGAACATTAATGTTGCTCAGCAGTGGCATGGATGTATTTATCCATAAACCGCCAGCGCCTTGTGGCCTTTGATTAAAACCCCAAAATTTCTGAATATAGCCGTTGGCAAAGGGTTCTGAATTTGTTTTCTCATGCCATAGTTGAGGTTGAACCATCGTAAACGTGTCTAATTTTCCTTTTTCAAAGTGCTTTCTGGCTATATCACTATCGCGAATAACCTTGATGCGAAGCTTCTCCACATTAAAGCGATTCTTATAGTATTTATTCCCGTAGCCCCACCAGTTATCACCAACATGCGAAAACGTTATGCTTCGGCCTTTATTTACTTTGGAAATGTAATACGGCGACGTTGTTGGTTCTGATTTGAAGTTGTATTTACGGACGAAGTTATCATCCATGCCATCCTGATTTTCGTCATTAATATCAACAAAATGGTGCTGTGGGCGAGGTTGAACGCCATGACTCGGCATATTGATAAGAGCCATAAGTTCATCATTACTTTTAGGCTCGGCCATCGTAATACTGATCGTATAGTCATCGAATTTTTCAACGGCCTTGATGCTGTTGCGGAAAAAGTCGTTATACCAAGGATCAATAATGTCTTTCGAACGGTAATACGTCAGCATAAATAGATAGTCGTCAGCCGTTACGCTCTCTCCGTCAGACCATTTCGCATCAGGATTCAGTTTGAAATAAACTGTCTTGTGATCATCCCCAAATGCCCATTCATTAGCCAGTTGAGGAATCCAACTGTCTGTATTTGGATGTCGTTGCGACAATTTTGGTGTGCCATCCATTAAATAGAAACGGATGCCAGAGTTCGCGTCTGGGCCAACTGAACGCAGTGTTTGTGGAAAGCTAGGCATATAGCTGCGTAATGTGCCTCCGCGCTTAGCTTCATCAGACGCAAATACTGGATCAACCCAGTTACTATGCCATTCCAAATTGTCTGGTGTTTGCTGTGCTTGAGCTAGAAAACTCAACAACAAAGCGAATAGTCCATATCTGTACATCATCACTTCCTAGTGCTTATCTATAAACTGTGTATTTTTTCGGATCAAAGGCTGTTCTTATCGCTTCACCAATGAATGTAACCATGACCAACACACCGACTATTGCGGTCACAACGGAACCAACAATCCATGGGGAATCTAAGTTTGACTTACCTTGCTGAAGAAGCTCCCCCCAGCTAGGGGTAGGTGGAATAAGACCTAAACCTAAATAATCCAATGCGGTAAGAGCTGTAATGTTTGCAGCAATAGTGAAAGGGGCCAAAGTAACGATCATTACCATTGTGTTGGGTAAAATATGGTGAAAGATGATCCTTGCTGTTGATGCGCCTAAAGCCTTTGCTGCTAAGACATACTCTCGGGCCGATTCTCTGTAGGTCATCGTCCGCATATACCAAGTAATACCCATCCACCCAAAAGTCACATTAATTAACACGAAAAGCATAAACGTTGGTTGCGCTATCGAAACCAAAATCATGATCACGTAAAGGAACGGAACCATAGACCAAGTTTCAATGATTCTTTGAACAATCAGATCAAACTTGCCACCAAAGAAACCCATTGCACAACCAACTGTTACACCAATGCTGTATGCAATGACCATTGTTATCAGAGCAAATCCCATTGCAGTTCTGAATCCATAAACCAGTCTGGCTAAAATGTCCCGGCCGATTACATCTGTTCCCAAATAGTGTTTTGAGTAGGCACTTGGAGCATGTGGTGGATATTCGCCGGAGAAGTCTTGTTCATACGGATTCCAAGGCACTAAAGGTAGAATCGCAAAGTCACCATTGTTTTTATCTTTAAGCGCTAATTGAAGTAGTCGATAGTTTGCCTCTCCCGAAGACTCCAAACCAAAGGTCTTACCTGAGTAAACATCAGATACCATTGGAAAGTAATATTCCCCCTGATAACGCACCACCAAAGCCTTACTGTTGATCAACGCTTCAGCAAAAAGAGACAGTAACAACATTACGGATAGAATTATCAGCGACCAGTATCCACGCTTTATTTGTTTGAATCGCTTGATCTGCTTTAGCGTCAGCGGATTTAATTTAATCATCATCAAGCTCCAAATTTCACTCTAGGATCGACCAATGCAACGCAAACATCAGACAAGATATTGCCAAGTAGCAATATGCAGGCGTTGATTGCGACAATACCCATAACCACTGGGTAATCTCTTTCTACAATTGATTCATAACCAAGCAGGCCTATGCCATTTATATCGAATATGACCTCAATTAAGAAAGAGCCCGTCATGAAGAAAAGAAGAGAGTTGCCAAAGTGGCTAGCGATTGGAATTAAACTATTGCGTAGTGCGTGTTTACGAATCGCCTCTCTGAAAGGCAAACCTTTAGCGATAGCGGTGCGAATGTAATCTGACGATAAGTTTTCCATCAAATTATTCTTCATGGTCATGGTTAACGTCGCAAAGTCACCTATCAGGTAACAAAGCAAAGGTAAGACCGCATGCCACAAAATGTCAGTAATTTGCTCTGAGAAAGTATTGAAGTCGTCGAAGTCATCATCAACAAAGCCTCCCATTGGGAACCACTCTAGGTGATAACTGAAAAACGTAATAAGAAGCACGCCGACCACATATCCCGGTAAGGCATAGCCGACAAAAATCATGATTGATGAAACAGAATCAAAAACGCTGCCGTGCTTCATCGCCTTAAAATAACCAAGAGGAATAGAGATAAAATAACTGATGAAAAAGGTAACACCACCATACATAACAGAGACTGGCAGGCGCTCAAAAATCATGTCACTGACAGGTTCGTAGTAGCGCGTCGACTCGCCTAGATCAAAATGAACAAGTCGAACTAACCATTCGAGATACGCTTCCGTTACCGGTTTATCTAATCCATAAAATTTATTTAGATCAGCAAGCTGATCTTCAGACAGAGCTGAGTTTTGGCCAACGAGACTAGACGCGCCACCACCGTCCCCCTGAGGCTGCATGTTTGCCAGCATCCTCTCAACAGGACCACCAGGGACAAAACGCGTGATCGCGAATATCAAAATCGTAATACCAAGAAACGTAGGTACGACTAAAGCAAAACGTTTCAGTAAATATGCAATCATTCTAACTAGCCAAATTCCATTTAAAGCAATATTCCATCAATTTAATCAATAAAATAAAGTAGTCAAATGGTTACATTCACCTACATTTGCTTACAAATACATTTAACCTAAAACCATCTCAAATTTTGATTTTAGTACTTAAAATCAAAGTATTAATGACAATACAAGAAAGAAGTTTTGATTGGGGAAATGTAGAAAAGATTAATTTGTAACCTAGGAATAGAACCATCACGGCAATTCGAACATGTTTGTAAGTTATGTAGATCTGAAGACTTAACGAAATTCAGTGTCTACAAAGAAAAATCGCCTCTGCAGAACAGAAGCGATTTATTGATATTCACAAGATAGGTGCTAATTCGATGGGTAATCCACTAACCTATACAACACCGACATTCGAAAGACTCACAAGTTGCTTGGTGTACTCATGCTGTGGATTGCCAAACAAAGTTTCCGTGTCGCCCTTCTCTATCACCTCTCCAGCTTTCATCACAATGGTGTAGTGACATAGAGACTTCACCACGTTGAGGTCATGGCTAATAAATAGGTAAGTCAGGCCATACTTTTCTTGAAGTGACTTCAGCAAATCCAACACCTGCGCTTGGACGGTTCTGTCTAACGAAGATGTTGGTTCATCTAGCAAGATAAACTCTGGCTTTAAAATCAAAGCACGTGCAATCGCGATACGTTGCCTCTGCCCGCCAGAAAATTCGTTGGGGTAACGGTGACGAGTTTCAGGGTCGAGGTCGACCTCTTTCATTACGTCACAGATGCGTTGGTCGAGTTCAGTGTCGTCCAATTGCTGATGTACCAATAAACCCTCACCAATAACTTGAGCAACTGACATTCTTGGGTTCAAGGCAGAGAATGGGTCTTGAAAGACCACTTGCATACGGCTTCGAAACGGTAGCATCTGCTGGCGGTTTAAGCCTTGAATTTGTTCGTCAGCGTAGGTAATTGAACCTTCACTCTCCACCAACTTCAATATCGCCATACCGGTTGTTGATTTACCAGAGCCACTCTCTCCAACTAAACCGATTGAGTGCCCTTTTTTCAAGCTGAACTCCATGTCGGTGACGGCTTTAACATGCGAAATAGTCCGCTTGAATAAGCCTCCTGTAATTGGGAACCAAACACGCAGTTGGTCGACGTTGAGCAGGGGTTTACTTTCCGGTGATACTGGAACAGGTAAGCCTTTAGGATCTGAGTTAATAAGTTTTTGAGTATAAGGGTGCGCAGGCGTGTTGAAGAGTGTTTTACAGTCATTACTTTCAACTAAGCGGCCATCTTTCATTACCGCTACTCTGTCAGCAATTTTACGAACAATACTCAAATCATGGGTGATAAAAAGCATCGCCATACCCAGCTCTTGTTGAAGATCATTCAGAAGATCGAGGATTTGCGCTTGCACCGAAACATCCAACGCAGTTGTAGGTTCATCTGCGATAAGTAGCTCTGGTTCGTTGATTAATGCCATCGCTATCATTACACGTTGACGTTCACCACCCGATAATTCATGAGGGTAAGCCGATATTTTTTGTTCCGGGTAACGAATCCCAACCTTTGATAGCCATTCTATAGCCAAGGCTTGCGCTTTGTTGGTTCGCATCCCTCGGTGAATAGATAGAGTTTCAACCAGTTGCTTACCGACTCGATGAAGCGGATTCAATGAAACCATAGGCTCTTGGAAGATCATACCAATGCGGCCACCACGAATCCCGCGCAGCTGTCTTTCAGAGCAACTCAGGATATCGGTACCAGAGAAGTTAATCTTACCGTTTAAGTAGTGCGATGAGCCTTTAGGCAGCAGTTTTAAAATCGAGTTGGCTGTAACAGATTTACCTGAACCACTCTCGCCCACCAGCGCCAATGTCTCACCTTTGTATATTTCTAAAGAGACATCTTGCGTCACTTGCTCTATCGAATCTTTTCGGCCGAAACCGACAGACAGTTTATCTATGGTCAGAACTGGAGATGCATTAGAAGCCTCTGCTGTTGACCCTGAAGTAGGAACTGTATTTGAAGTCATAACTTATCCTTACTTCTGTTGATGTGGGTCGAAGGCATCACGCACCGCTTCACCAACGAAGACGAGTAACGTAAGCATCAGAGAAAGTACGACAAAGGCAGAAATACCAAGCCAAGGCGCTTGTAAATTAGCTTTACCTTGCGCCAAAAGCTCACCTAAAGAAGGCGAACCAGCAGGAAGACCAAAGCCCAAGAAATCTAATGAGGTTAATGTGGTGACAGAGCCAGAAAGGATAAATGGCATCATGGTTAACGACGCCACCATCGCATTTGGCAGCATATGACGAAGCATAATGCGTTTGTCATCAACGCCCATCGCTTGCGCGGCTCTTACGTAATCAAAGTTTCGACAGCGTAGGAATTCAGCTCGCACGATGCCCACTAGACTCATCCAACTGAACAACACCATAATCCCGAGCAACCACCAGAAATTAGGCTCGATAAAGCTAGACAAAATAATCAGCAAGAACAAAGTCGGCATGCCAGACCAGACTTCGATAAAACGCTGCCCGAGCAAATCGATCCAACCACCGTAATAGCCTTGTGTCGCGCCAACCACTACACCGACAACACTCGATACAATCGTCAGAATAAAACCAAATAACACGGAAATACGGAACCCATAAATAATGCGAGCTAACACATCTCGCCCTTTATCATCGGTTCCTAACCAGTTAACGGAATCAGGTTCCGAAGGCACAGCGCCAGAAATATCGAAGTTTATCGTGTCGTAGCTAAACGGAATGATTGGCCACACGATGTATCCATTGTCTTCGATGAGTTCGATAACATATGGGTCTTTATAGTCGGCTTCGGTTTCAAACTCGCCACCAAATTCGGTCTCGGCATACTCATTGATAACAGGCACAAACCACTGATTATCATAAGAAACCAAGAGTGGCTTGTCGTTGGCGATAATCTCAGCGAACAGGCTCAATCCAAACAAGATGGTAAATATCCAAAGGGAAATAAAACCACGCTTGTTTGCTTTAAAACGTAACCAACGAGCTTCAGCTAAAGGGTTGTTAAACATTTATTATCAATACCTTGTTATTCATTCGCCATTAACGCGCTTCAAAATCAATTCGAGGATCAACCCAGGTATACGTCAGGTCGGAGATAATGCTCAGCACCAAGCCAAGCAAGGTCATGATATAGAGAGAACTGAACACCACTGGGTAATCTCTCTGAATGGTCGACTCAAAGCCAAGCAGACCAATGCCCTCGAGTGAAAACATCACTTCAATCAACATAGAACCCGTGAAGAAAATACTAATAAATGCACTCGGGAAACCGGCAATAATGATCAACATCGCATTACGGAAAACGTGCTTGTAGAGAATGCTGCTCTCGTCCAAACCTTTCGCTCGGGCGGTCACCACATATTGCTTATTGATCTCATCAAGAAAGGAGTTTTTGGTCAGCATGCTGAGTGTTGCAAAGCCACCGATGACCATCGCAAAAATAGGCAACGCTAAGTGCCAGAAGTAGTCGCCAATTTGCTGATACCAATTGAGCTGGTCGAAGTTACTCGACACGAGTCCACGCAATGGGAACCAACTGAAGTAGTTACCACTGGCGAACAAAATAATCAGGATGATCGCAAACAGGAAGCCCGGCACCGCGTAACCGACAATCACCACCGCGCTCGACCAAATATCAAAGCGAGAGCCGTGATGTATCGCCTTCATGATGCCTAAAGGTATCGAAATCACGTAGATGATTAAGGTACTCCATAACCCTAAGGAGATGGAAACAGGCAGCCGCTCGATGATTAAATCAATAACGTTACCGCCCTTGAACAGGCTTTCGCCAAAGTTAAAGGTTGCGTAGTTTTTCAACATGTCGAAGTAACGAACATGAATTGGCTTATCAAAACCGAACTGCTTTTTGATCTCTTCAACCACTTCAGGATCAAGTCCGCGAGACCCTTTATAGCCACTGGCAGAAGCTTGGTCACTTTCGCTTAAATCAACTTCTTGTCCACCACCAGAAAAACGCTCCATGATGCCAGAGTTATGCCCTTCTAATTGTGCAACGGCTTGTTCTACCGGACCACCAGGCGCGATCTGAATAATGAAAAAATTGATGGTGATGATCGCCCACAGCGTGGGGATCACCAACAGTAAACGCCGAAATATATACGCGGCCATGCTAACTAACTCCTAGCGACGTTTTTCAGGAAGCAAAGCTGCCTTCTCTTCTGAAATCCACCATGTATCAATGCCTAAATCGTATTTAGGTAATACATCTGGACGCTCGAACTTGTCCCACATTGCTACGCGATATTCACCGACGTGCCATTGAGGGATGTTGTAGAAATTCCACTGCAGTACACGGTCTAGCGAACGACCAAGCGTAAGAAGTTTTTCAGGATGCTGTTGGTTACGCGCAATTTCTTCTGTTAACGCATCAACCACCGGATCCATCACACCTGCAGTATTGTAAGTAGAATCAATGTAGTTAGAGTTCCAAACAATCATTAAGTTCGGGCTAGGATAAGGGTTTGCAGAAAACGATGAAGACACCATATCGAAATCGCGATCACGCAGTCGCTTGATGTACTGAGTCGTATCGATAGTACGAATCTTCATTTCGATACCCATACGCTTGAGGTTCTTTTGAACCGGTGTTGCGATACGCTCTGTGGTTGGGCTGTAAATCAACAACTCAAACGACATCGGCTTGCCAGTCTTTTCATTGGTCATCACTTTGTCTTTCAATACCCAACCCGCTTCTTTCAGCAGTTTGAAAGCGGTACGCATTTGGCTACGGATACGGCCACTGCCATCGGTTACTGATGGCTGGAATTCTTCGGTGAAAACTCTTGGCGGGATTTGATCTTTGTACTGAGACAACAACTCAACTTCAGCTTCGCTTGGTAAGCCTTTCGCTTCATAGTCGGTGTTTTGGAAGTAACTACGAGTCCGTTTGTACTGACCATAGAACATATTCTTGTTCATCCACTCAAAGTCCATCGCGTAGGTTAACGCTTCTCGAACTTTAGGATCAGAGAACACCGGAGATTGAATATTGAAGACAAAACCTTGAGTCGTCTCTGGCTTCTCATGGTTGATCTCTTCTTTAATGATGTAGCCTTTGTCGAAGTTTGCGCCCGTATATGAATTGGCCCAGAACTTAGCCGAGTTTTCGGTTCGAAGATCGAACTCCCCTGCTTTGAAGGCTTCCAGCATTACCGTGTCATCGCGATAGTAATCGTACTGCACTTGCTTGAAGTTGTTGCGACCCACGTTAACAGGCAGATCCGCAGCCCAGTAATTTTCATCTAAACCGTAGGTCACGCTTTGACCCGATTTATAGCTGATGATCTTATAAGGGCCACTGCCCACAGGCGGTTCACTTAGCGGCTCAGACAGTTTTCTGTCTTTCCAGAAATGTTTTGGTAATACACGAGTGCTTTGGGCAAAGCTAAATAGCTTCTCACGGTTTGGCTTGCTCATCTCAATACGCACAACCAAATCAGAGACAGCGGTTACTGATTCAATTTCTTTGTAATACACGCGATATTGAGGCACACCTTCTTTTGAAAACTTATCAAAGGTGAAGGCAACATCGTGAGCTGTGATTGGCTTGCCGTCTTGGAATTTAGCATCTGGGTTGATGTCGATTTCCATCCAAGAGAAGTCGCTTGCGTAACGAATTTTGGAAGCGATCAATGGATAGTACGCATCAATCTCGTCGCTCGGAGAAAACATCAAGGTATCGTAGATTTCCCCTGTGTAGCTAGCTGCAACGCCGCGGGAACCGAATCGATTAAAGCTATCGTACGTACCAATGCTGCCATAAGTCACTTTGCCCTGCTTTGGCGCATCAGGATTAACGTAATCGAAGTGAGTGAAGTCGACAGGATATTTTGCTTCACCAAAACCAACCAGTTGAGTGGTTTCAATAACGGTGACGGCTGGAGTAAATTCGGTATCAGAAGCGTGTGTAACGGAGGGATATAGAGCAATAAGCGGCAGCATGACTGCACATGAAGTTAAATTTAACCTGAAAAACTGAGTGCGCTGCGAGGCTTTGCTTCGGAAATCTGTTCCCATTTGACTCTCCCTTCAAATGTCATGAATTCGATATTCAAGTTGATTAATCGGCTTTGAATGCATGCCGTTAAATCAAGTATAGGTTCAAATCTAACATCATGTAATAACTAATAAAACCATCAGCACCCTAACTCTTACCGTTTATTTACAATTAACTCGTCACTACTCGAATTTATTTGATGACGCAGGTTAAAACTGCATCACAATAGTCTCACTAACGTAAATGACAGAAGCGTCGCTGACTTTGATTGGCCTAATTAATCAAACTTAACCCCCAAATAATCAACAAACTATACTTTACTGGAGTATCCTTGCTGCCTAGGTCTAAAGGGAATGACACTTTGAACAAACCAAACCACATAACATTCGCAACGTTCAACCTTTTGAACTACCTCGAACCACCGAATGCTTATTATGATTTCGAGAATATCTACAGCTTCGAAGAATGGCAGAAGAAGCAACATTGGATGGCGGAAACGATTGGTTCAATAGATTGCGATGTGATTGGCTTTCAAGAGATATTTAGCCCGCAGTCTTTAGAGCAATTGATGAAGGAGCTTGGTTACCCGTACTTTGCTGTCGTCGATAGCGCACATGTTGAAGATGATTACCTGTATACCTCGCCTGTCGTGGGTATCGCCTCTCGCTACCCGATTGAAAAAGTGCAGCCGGTTAAACCCGATTTAGAGTTGCTTTCAGCCTTCAATCTTAATGACAGTTTTTCATTCAACCGAACGCCAGTACACGCCACAATTACCTTACCCCATTTAGGCTCGACTGATTGTTATGTGGTGCACTTCAAATCTCAGCGACCTACTGAACCAAAAGGGCAAACTCCAGATAACGCTGATAGCTCTAAAGCCTCGGGCAAACACAAGCCGAAAAGTGACACGTTGACTAGACTTCACCAAGAGCAACTTGGTTCTTGGTTATCAAGTGTCCAGCGCGGCCTAGAAGCACAGATGCTCCATCAATACATCACCAATCAGCGTTACCAAACCGATCAGCCTGTAGTGTTAATGGGTGATTTTAACAAACCACTGTTTCACGATGAGTTCAAAGGGCTACTAAGTTATTCAATAAATCGAGACGAAAGCAGCAAGCATTGGCTTTCCCACTTTCGCTTGAAAGACAGTTGGGATCTCTATCATCAACTGCACGAAGAAGACTTACTAGAGCAACGCAAACCAACGCACTATTATGGTGCCTCTGGTTCTGTACTGGACTACATTTTGATGTCCAATGAGTTCGATTGTCAGAACTCATCAAGCTTGATGGAGATCTCTCGCTACACAGTGCTCGACCATCACCTCATCAATCCCAGCTTTGAACACGACCAATTCAGTACTGACCATGCCATCGTTGCTGTCACCGCTCATATCCGTGAAGCCTAGCTGCCCAATTGATATTCGCTTTAAACAGACGTCTCACCCGCTCTTGCTAAAGCAACTCAAATCAACTTAACTCAACGTAAGGCCTAACAAAACAGATAGAAAAAAGCCGCAGTTAAAAACTGCGGCTTTCCACTTTAGCTAAACGAGTTGAGCCAACCGACGCCCCATTTAGAAACCGATTTATCGTTTAGCAAAGTGTGAAACTTAAAAGTTGTATGTTGCACCAACATAAAATGAGTCCAATACAATGTCTCTTTCAACTTTTCTTTTTTGAGCAAAAGCACCCTCGTAAGTTTCTATAGTAAAGGCATCGGCTTCATAACCAAGTCTTAAGCTAAACTCAGAGAATTTTGGCGGCGTGTATTCAACACCGACTCCCAAACGTAGACCTGTACCTGTATCATCGAAATCTGAACTCGAAGGACGTGAACCATCTGAATATTTCATATCTAAATCGATTGAAGAAAGGCCAATGGTGCCAAATGGGCGCACGCCATTATCGAATGTGTAACCAACGTTCGCTGCTACTGAAGCGATTTGAGGAGTCCAGGTAAAGCCATCACCACTTAGCGGGTTTTTAGCTACTACATCACCAAAGTCTGTGTACTGCAGTTCAAGTGATACGATTCGATTAAACTTGTATCCTGCAATCAGGCGGTAAGAATTATCTTCGGCTTCAAAGGTCACTGGAGCTGTAGTTGATGAAACTAAACCACCATCATCAATACCAGAGCTACCGATTGCGCCGCCTAGATAGAAACCACTGTCTGCTGCTATTACATTGTTTGCTGCAAATGCTGACATCATCGCGATGCTGAAAATTAGTTTGTTGTTCATTACTGCTTGACCTTACTTATTGCAAATCAAGATTGTTACGCCTTCCACTGCTGCACAATCTTGTTAGAATTATCCGACACCCCGTCGAATTGGCAAGGAGGTTAATCTCACAGAAAACAAAAAAATAAATAAAAATATAATCACTTTGTAATTTCAAACAACACAATCAGTTAAAACAAAATAAACATCTGAATAATAAGCAAATAAAAATCAATCCATTTCTAGACCAGACCTCCCCTTATTTTTCAAACTATCCGATTTTTATATTTTATTGGTAAGGACTTACGAAGGCTTACTTTCAACAGTGACGTTATTTTGCATAATCCGCGCGCTTTATCTGCTATCCCAACCCACTCCTCCACAATGAAGAATGAGAAAGATCGAAAAACAATGAATAACGAAATCCACTTTGGCGACCTAACTCTTAATGTAGATACTCGAAACATCACTAACAAACAGGGGAACAAGATCTATTTACGTCACCACTTGTTTTCCGTGCTTTGTCTACTGTCGAAAAGCGCCGGACAACCCATCCCTAGAAAAGACATCGTGAATGCATGTTGGGGAAACGAAACGGTGCCGACACAAGCACTAACCAATGTCATTTATTGCTTAAGGAATGTTTTTGTTCGCTTGAGAGCATCTAACATCAAAATTGTTACGATTCCTCGATATGGCTATACCTTGTTCGTCATACCCAATACCAATGAAGCCGGTTATGTAGCATCAGAAAACCCTCTTAAAACATCCCCTACAGAATCTGTTCTAAATGTTCCGGTGAGTAAACCTTAGCTCCCTTTTCCTTAAGTTAACGTTACGTTGCCTTACCTTCTTAATTGTCGATGAAAGTGATTGCGATCACCAAAAAACGCCCCATCGAAACGTTTCGATGATCGTTGTCACACTCTAAAACAATCAAACGTGCAAATGATAAATCACACACTATTATCACTATCGAAACGTTTCGATGGCTTTTTCTTGAGTTGTTCTCAACCCATTAAGCGTTATTTTTCGATAGGTCGTGATATGAAAAAAAGTACCCTAATAAACTCTGAGCTCTCTTACCTAGTGGCGACTCTTGGCCATACAGATGAAATCACGATTTGTGATGCAGGGTTGCCGATTCCGGATCATGTGACTCGCATAGACCTTGCTTTGACTCACGGTGTTCCAAGTTTTCAGCAGACAGTAAAAACCATGCTGGATGAATCTCAAATTGAAGGCGTTGTAATCGCAGAAGAGTTTGCGAAAGTAAGCCCAGAGCACCACGCTGCGCTGATTGATTTGATCAAGACAGAAGAAGCGCGTTGCGGCAAACCGCTTTCGATTACTTACATCACTCATGAAGAATTCAAAGAGCGAACGCATGAAAGCCGCGCGGTTATTCGCACTGGTGAATGCACACCATACGCAAATGTTATTTTCCAAACTGGCGTAACGTTTTAATTCAAGCTCAGCGTTTGAACCTAAGCGCAACGACAGCTCAGTGTCATCACTGAACCAAAAACAATGCATATACAGAACAATCAAATACAACTGGCCCCGAGTAAAGGAACCGACATGACTCAAGCCATTTTAGAACTTAGTTCAATTGAGAAAGCCTTCCCTGGTGTTAAAGCACTGGATAAGGCAAGCCTCAACGTTTACCCAGGACGCGTAATGGCGTTAATGGGTGAAAACGGTGCAGGTAAATCAACGCTTATGAAAGTGCTTACGGGTATCTACCACTTGGACAGCGGCACTATCGCTTATCAAGGAAAACCGGCTGCATTTAAAGGACCGCGTGACTCTCAACAAGCCGGCATTAGTATCATTCACCAAGAGTTGAACCTAATACCAGAGCTAACCATTGCAGAGAACATCTTCTTAGGTCGTGAAATCACGGGCACCATGGGTCGCATTCTTTGGAACGAAATGTACCAAGAAGCGGACAAGTTACTTAAGCGCCTTAACGTTAAACACAGTTCAAAAACACCTTTGGGTCAGTTAAGCCTTGGTGAACAACAAATGGTAGAGATCGCAAAAGCTCTATCATTTGAGTCTAAGGTCATCATCATGGATGAACCAACAGATGCGCTTACCGATACCGAAACTGAATCTCTGTTTAAAGTAATTAACGAACTGCGCGCTGAAGGCTGTGGCATTGTTTACATCTCTCACCGCTTAAAAGAGATCTTTGAGATTTGCGATGACATCACGGTACTTCGTGACGGTAAGTTCATTGGACAGTGTGAAGTAAAAGACACAGACGAAGACGGCCTCATCGAAATGATGGTAGGTCGTAAATTAGACGAGCAATATCCACGTATCGGCCAGAGTCACGGTGAAACCTGCCTTGAAGTGATTGGCCTGACCGGTTCTGGTGTTCATGACGTGAGCTTTACGCTAAAACGCGGTGAAATCCTTGGCGTATCTGGCCTAATGGGTGCTGGCCGAACTGAACTGATGAAGGTGATTTACGGTGCACTTCCGAGTGAGCGCGGCGTCATCAACTTAGAAAACAAAACCATTAACCCTGTAAGCCCGAAAGATGGCTTGGCCAATGGCATTGCTTACATCTCTGAAGACCGTAAAGGTGATGGCCTTGTGCTAGGGCTTTCAGTGAAAGAAAACATGTCGTTATGTGCGCTGGATCTGCTGACTAAGAAAGGTCAAATCCAACATAAAGACGAAGTGATTGCAGTTGATGACTTCATCAAGCTTTTCAACATCAAGACCCCGACTCGCGAGCAAATCATTGGTAACCTTTCTGGTGGTAATCAACAGAAAGTGGCCATTGCTAAAGGCTTGATGACTAAACCAAAAGTACTGATTCTCGACGAACCCACTCGTGGTGTCGATGTTGGTGCGAAAAAAGAGATTTACCAACTCATTAATAAATTCAAAGCCGATGGCATGAGCATTATTTTGGTCTCATCTGAAATGCCAGAAGTGTTAGGAATGAGTGACCGCATCATGGTGATGCATGAAGGCCGCATCAGCGGTGAATTTGATGCTAAAGAAGCAAACCAAGAATTATTACTGGCATGTGCGGTCGGTAAAAAGATCAACGAGGACGCAGCATGAGTACTAAAACCATGAGCAAAACAACTGAAACTGAAGCGCCAAAGAAGAAGCCGTTAATCAGCAAAGAATGGCTGATTGATCAAAAATCATTGATTGCTTTGATCTTCCTGATTGTTGTCGTTTCTTTCTTAAATCCAAACTTTTTTACCGTCGATAACATCCTGAACATTCTGCGTCAAACCTCTGTGAATGCAATTATCGCAGTGGGTATGACACTGGTTATCTTAACTGCGGGTATCGACTTGAGTGTCGGCTCTGTACTTGCACTTTGTGGTGCTTTCGCTGCCAGCATGATTGGCATGGAAATCCCGGTCATGATCGCCGTTCCAACCGCTCTAGTAGCAGGTGCAGCACTGGGTGCTATCAGTGGTGTGATTATCGCCAAGGGTAAAGTCCAAGCTTTCATCGCAACGCTAGTAACCATGACTCTATTGCGCGGCGTAACCATGGTTTACACCGACGGTCGTCCGATCTCAACAGGCTTCACTGAAACAGCAGACGCGTTCGCTTGGTTCGGTACAGGCTACGCAATGGGCATCCCAGTTCCAGTATGGATCATGGCCGTGGTATTCGCTGCAGTATGGTACCTACTGAACCACACACGCTTTGGTCGCTACGTTTACGCACTGGGTGGCAACGAATCAGCAACTCGCCTATCAGGCATCGACGTAGACAAAGTAAAAATTGGCGTTTACGCAATCTGTGGCCTGTTAGCAGCAGTGGCAGGCATCATCGTGGCATCTCGTTTATCTTCTGCTCAACCAACCGCAGGTATGGGTTATGAGCTAGACGCCATCGCAGCCGTAGTTCTTGGCGGCACAAGCTTAGCTGGCGGTCGTGGTCGCATCATGGGTACATTGATTGGTGCTCTGATTATCGGCTTCCTAAATAACGCCCTAAACCTACTAGACGTATCTTCTTACTACCAGATGATTGCAAAAGCAGTGGTTATTCTTCTGGCGGTATTGGTCGACAACAAAAACAAGTAACACAAATTAATTTATTCAGTAAACGCAACACCTATTAAAAACAAGACGTAACAATTAAATCAATAAATAACGTAACAACGAGCTAGGATTATCCAACCTAGCTCACCCTACATAAAGGACTTACACCATGAAAAAATTAGCGACTCTTATTTCTGCTGCTCTTCTTTCTACAACGGTATCTGTGTCTGCACAGGCGCAAGATACAATGGCAATCGTTCTGTCTACATTGAACAACCCATTCTTCGTAACCATGAAAGATGGCGCAGAAGCGAAAGCTGAAGAGCTAGGCTACAAGCTTATCGTTCTTGATTCTCAAAACGACCCAAGCAAAGAGCTTTCGAACATTGAAGATCTAACCATTCGTGGTGTTAAAGCAATTCTGATTAATCCTACAGATTCAGATGCAGTATCTAACGCGATTCGCATTGCTAACCGTTCAAACATCCCAGTACTAACGCTAGACCGTGGCGCAAGCCGTGGTGACGTAGTTAGTCATATCGCTTCTGATAACGTTATCGGTGGTGAAATGGCGGGTCACTTCATCATGGAAAAAGTCGGCGAAAAAGCGAAAGTAATCCAACTTGAAGGTATTGCTGGTACATCTGCTGCTCGCGAACGTGGTGAAGGCTTCATGAACGCAGTAAACGGCAGCGACCTAGAGCTTCTAGCAAGCCAACCTGCTGATTTCGACCGTACTAAAGGTCTGAACGTAATGGAAAACTTGCTTGCAGCTAACCCAGACGTACAAGCAGTATTCGCTCAAAACGATGAAATGGCACTAGGTGCACTTCGCGCAGTTCAAGCTTCAGGTAAAGACGTAATGATCGTTGGCTTTGATGGCACTGACGATGGTATTGCTGCTGTTAACCGTGGCCTACTTGGCGCAACGGTTGCACAACAACCTGACCTAATCGGTTCTTTAGGTGTTGAAATGGCAGACAAAGTACTGAAAGGCGAGACAGTAGACGAGTACGTACCAGTACCTCTAAAAATTGTTGCTAAGTAATTGAATCCAACATCGATTAAATAAAGCAAAAAATAGAGCTACACACAGGCAGGGATTCCCCTATCCCTGCCTTATTTGCCCAACCCAGATAGTGTATCGCTGTTTCTCATAAGTCGTCTAAAAAGACTTGTAATTAACGTAATGAGAAAGACCCATGCATTTTCAAATACGATATATCATAAGGCTCGTATCATGACTCAACTGATTGTTTTAGGTAGCGTTAACGCTGACCACGTACTGCAAGTTCCTTCGTTCCCTCGTCCGGGTGAAACCTTGATTGGCGGTAACTATCAGGTCATCCCTGGCGGAAAAGGCGCAAACCAAGCCGTAGCAGCAGCAAGATTAAACGCAGACATTGGCTTTATCGCCTGTGTTGGTGACGACCCATTTGGGATCAATATTCGTCAAGACTTCGCCAAAGACGGCATCAACATCGACGGTGTGATCGTTGCAGACAACACCCCTACGGGCATCGCGATGATCCAAGTATCAGCAACAGGCGAAAACAGCATTTGTCTTTCAGCTGAAGCAAACAACAAGCTGACTTGCGACCAAATCGAACCGCATTTGGCTAAAATTCGCGACGCTAAGTATTTGTTAACTCAACTTGAAACGCCAATCGAAGGCATTGAATACGCAGCGAAAATTGCAAAAGAAAATGGCACTAAAGTTATCTTAAATCCAGCCCCGGCTCGTCCACTCTCAGATGCGTTATTGGCTTGTGTTGATGTGATTACACCCAACGAAACAGAAGCGGAAGTGTTAACGGGTATTACAGTAACGGACAACGAATCGGCTCATACTGCAGCATTGGCTTTACATGCGAAAGGCATTGAAACGGTGATGATCACTCTAGGCGCCAAAGGCGTTTGGATTAGTCATGAAGGTCAAGGTGATGAAGAAAGCAAAGGCGAGCTAATCGCAGGTTTTCGCGTTGAAGCAACGGATACAACCGCAGCAGGTGACACATTCAATGGCGCATTAGTTACAGGACTGCTTGAAGATATGCCATTAGAACGCGCAATTAAATTTGCTCATGCTGCAGCTGCAATTTCTGTGACTCGCTTTGGCGCTCAAACGTCAATTCCAAGCCGAGCTGAAACGGATGCTTTTCTATCAGAACAGCTTTGGGCTTAATGTATTGTCTGGTCTTTAATTAGACCGAACAAATACCCAAGCATAAGCCTCTGTTTTCAGGCAAAATATCGCGCAACGTGGACAAGTTTCCCGCAAGGATTTTTTATGGCAACAATGAAAGATGTCGCTCGGATCGCAAAGGTTTCGACTTCTACCGTGAGTCATGTGATCAACAAATCGCGTTTTGTCAGTGAAGAGATCGCTGAGCGTGTTAACAGTGCGGCTAAAGAACTCAACTACGCACCGTCTGCATTGGCACGTAGCTTGAAAATGAAGCAAACCAAAACTTTGGGTATGTTGGTTACCACGTCCACTAACCCATTCTTTGGGGAAGTAGTAAAAGGTGTTGAACGTCGTTGCTATGAAAAAGGCTACAACCTTATTTTATGTAATACCGAAGGCGACAGTGAACGCATGAAATCCTCTATCGATACTTTGCTGCAAAAGCGTGTCGATGGCTTAATGTTGATGTGTTCAACCCTTGAAGGTCAACATATCGATGTCTTTGATCGATACCCTGAGTTACCTGTCGTAGTAATGGACTGGGGCCCGATGTTATTTGCGAGTGATAAGATTCAAGATAACTCTCATCAAGGTGGCTACATGGCGACTAAGCACTTGATTGATAATGGACACTCTCAAATCGGTTGTATCACCGGCCCATTACACCGCAACCAAGCTTCATCTCGTTATCAAGGTTTCAAACAGGCGATGGAAGAAGCGAACTTCGAGATCAATCCTAAATGGATTGTTGAATCAAACTTCGAATGTGATGGCGGCTTTGACTCTTATCAAACATTAAAAACCCGTGGCGAAATGCCTTCAGCGCTGTTTGTAAGTAATGACATGATGGCAATGGGTGTGATTCACGCAGCGGCGCAAGATGGTACATCGATCCCTAACGATCTTTCTATCATTGGCTACGATGACATCCACTTGTCGAAATACATGACACCAGCGTTAAGTACGGTCCACCAGCCAAAACATCGCTTAGGCCAAGCCGCTGTAGATACACTTTTAAACAGACTACAAGCACCTGACTCTGACCCGCAAGTTGTCGAACTTGAGCCGACATTAGTAGAACGAAGCAGTGTTAAAGCGATTTAGAGCGCTTTCTAGCAAACCCATTTCCAACAAACCTAAGCAACAAGCCTAAGCAGCCAAACAAAGCAGCAAAGCGAGCAACAAACCAAAATAACAAAGGGCAAGGTTATCTAACCTTGCCCTTTTCGATCCTATTGCATTTTACTTGGCTTGGTAACGACTCAACACAGACGATATCTGCTGTATTTCGTCTAACACATCAATACCATTGTACTGAGGCGCAATAGACAAATCTTCAACCTCTACCGTCTCAACGGCCTGATTTTCCGAGAGTTGAAGCATTACTTCACCTTTAGGGGAATAAACTCTGCTACTACCACAATACGTTGCGGTAAAGGCATCGACTACATCTTGCCCAACACGATTACAAGTGACGATATGGCACCCTTCCTCCAAAGCTCTTGCTTGGGCAATGGCAAAGCTATGATGACCACCAAAATTCGCAGGATGAAGAATAACGTCGACCGACTGATACCCTCTGATGATCTCTGGGAACCAGATATCAAAGCAAATTGCGACGCCAAACTTTAAGCCTTTATGTTCAAAAGTAAGGAGCTCGCTCCCTCTAGAAAAGTATTCTTTGTCGAACTTCGTTTGGCTGACTTTTCGATATTTGTTGCGTAAGCCACAAGCACCCACAACAACGACACTGTTGTAATACTGGCCATCATCTTTCTCTGCGATACCGGCAACGATTAATGTCTGATGTTTCGCGGCGAGCAGAGTTAACGAATCAATGGTAGGGCTGTTATTGAAGTTTTCGCACAGTTCATGAATTTCTGCAGCCTCGTTAAAGATATACCCAGTAGAGAACAGTTCAGGCAGTAACGTGATATCACCCACTGACGCCTCTGCTTCTAAAAGCTCAGAGACTCGCGAGATGTTCTTTTGTTTATTTTTGTATTCAACTTCAAGCTGAACGAGGGTGATGCTGACATTATTCACAATTGAATCCTTGCTAGGTAACACTTCGAACTGTATTACTTCAAACTAGAGACTGAGAACGACAGAGTAAGACAATCCCCTATCGCTTTCTTATTAACACGCCAAAGGTTGAAGCGAGTGCACACTCAAAAAAGCATTTTCGCTCGGTTATTCCACTATTTAGGTTCTACTTCTAACACTGGCTCTGGCAAGACAGGAGGAGTGCTGTCCATATAGGTTAAGAAGTTTTCCCACACCTCATGCGTTCTTTGTTTAGTCAGTTTAGTTTTGCAAGAAAGCGCCATGAGGCCTCGAATCGAACCATCACGCCATTGCGTATATACAGAATCACAATGCGCTGATTGGTAAGTTTGCCAACTCTCCTGAGCCACCTTGATTGAACTGACCAACTCCGCATCATAAGCATTGTGCTCAAAACTCGCGGTAAGGTATTTATCGAGTTCCATTTGTGCCGATTCCAACTTAATAGACGCACAATGATTAATCTCTATTGTTGTCATCGCATTTTCGCAATCGACTGTCTTTTCAACTGCGAGCACAGAGCACGAGAAGTAAGCCAAACCGAACAGTGCTATCACTCTTTTCATAAAAATCCTTGATTCTGTCATCAATAAATTCTCGACATGTTTCGATTAACTGAAACACAGGTTATTGAGTCAATTTCCTTCAATATCCCAATCGTATATAACTCTAATCTTTATAGGGTTATAAATATCTTTTATTCGTATTAGTACTGCAAAACTAAGTAAAATCTACAAAGAAAAATCGGCTAAACATCAATATGTTACTGGTAAAATCGAAAAAAAATTATATTTATCAATAATTCATGCGCTCATTCACAATATTTATTATTTTCCTTGCTACCTAATCGTTAAATTTATAAATTAAATCGAATGCTCACTTAGATCGGTAGTCTTACTCCAACTATGGATATCAATTACCCGAATATTGCTAAAACATCTTTATGCTTCGTTGTTTCCTTTTGTATATCGATGGCAATGCTCATTCCGGCTACGCCTTTTCATTACCAAACGTTGACTGAAGACTCATCCAAACAACTCGAGCAAAAACTGAGGCACATTCAATCTCAATTCGATTACTTTTTGACTGAGGTTGAGCACGGGCAATCATGCGAGTCCGTGGTTACTCGGCTGAGACAAACGGTTTTTGATACCGACTGGATTAAAGAAGCGGCGTTGTTTAATAAAAATGACCAATTTTATTGTTCAACAACAGAAGGTGACGTCTCATTCCGTCTCTTTAAATCCATCAGAGAGCGCTTGAATTCCGATCCAAACATGACCACGTTGTCTTATACCAATGCTGCGATCACTAAAGTCAATTCCATCATGCTCATTTCTTCTAACGAAGATAATGCGGGAATTAGCTTAATGATCCCTCCTCATTTCCTGTACGACATAGTAAATCGAAATCTATCCAATTTTGGTATCGAATCAAAAGTAAAAGTAATTGATAAAAACATATCCCAGCCAAACGAAGGGGCACATTTACAGAAAGTAGTCATTGTTTCTGATAAATACCCACTAACCGTGACCTCATATATTGGGTATCAATATTACTTTAATTACCTCTTACGTTACTCTTGGTTCGGCTTCCTATTTGCAGGAATCGCAACAATTATCGCCGTGTCTATCAGGCACAATAAACAAAACCACAGAAGCTTAGAGTATTCATTATCTGATGCATTAAGAAACGATCACTTGCATGTCCACTTGCAGCCTATCGTTAACCATAATACTCATGAAATAGTCGGCTGTGAGTCTCTGTTGAGGTGGCATGACCCAATCGAAGGTAACGTCTCTCCCGCAATATTCATCCCTCTTGCAGAAAGCTTAGGGTTAATAGAAGACCTCACGTACTTCGTGTTACGTGAAGTATTAACCATGCTCAATAGCAACCAACACCTGTTTCAATCAAGGTATGTCAGCGTCAACATAAGCCGGAATGTGCTATCAAATAGCAACTTCGCGAGCAAGGTGAGTCATATATACAAGAAGAACCCAGACATTCTCAAGCAGGTGGTATTTGAAGTCACAGAGGATGGTGAATGTTCTGATGCCGATATGGTTAAGATTAAAGACAACCTGACTAAACTATCGAATATGGGCGTAAGAGTCGCGATTGATGACTTTGGTACTGGCTATGCAGGCTTAGATTTTGTGAGACAATTTCCATTTAGCATTCTAAAAATTGATCGCGTGTTTGTGAAAAACATTTCAGACGAATCAAGCCTTGGCATTCCACTATTAGAATCCATGCTCCAGCTATCACGCACATTAGGCATGTAAGTGATCGTTGAAGGAGTCGAGTATGAGTCGCAAGTGAAAATCTTGTCAAAATTAGGCGTCGATTACATCCAAGGCTTCTATTTTTATAAGCCGATGCCGATAAGCCTAACCATCAGCTTACTCAAGCAGCAACATATCGAATCTAATCATGAATATCATGAATCTGAACCCTCTTCACCAGAATTAGATCATTCCTAAATCAAACTAATACGCTTTTGTCACACCGTGTTATGTCACCATTCGTAACGCAAAGGTTGTTAGAGCTCTACTTTTAGAGCTTTAGCCATCTTTTCAGGGTCAAAACCTACCCAACCACACACTATGCATTTGTACACCTAACAATCTAACCTACAATAACAATAGGTTTCGATTGTGTGGAATACGCGTTTTTATGTTTGCGAGTTGGTTTGATGATATTTCTCTACAGAGAAAACTATTAGTTAGCTTTTCCATCCCTATTGCATTAATGGTTCTTGTCTCATTCTCTGTCCATCAAAACACCCAATCAATAGTCGAAGACAACCACTGGGTTGTTCACACTCATAAGGCGATTGCTCGCGCTCAGGAGCTTCTAAACCTAACCATTGATATGGAAACGGGTCAAAGGGGCTACCTCATCACGGGTGACCCTGTATTCCTAGAGCCTTATCACCTTGCACTTGATGTATGGAACCAAAAAGTTCATACCCTTTGTGAACAAGTAAGCGATAGCCCCAGCCAAGTCGAACGCCTCCGAAAGATCGATGCACTTCATAAGCAATGGCTTAAGGAAGCAGGTGAAAAAGAAATCGCCCAGCGTAGCTTGGTCGGCAATGACACAACTACGATGCAAAATGTGATTGCTTTAACCCAAAAACAAACGGGTAAACAACTTATCGATAAAATTCGTAACGAGATAGCCGAGTTTATTTCAATCGAACAAAAGCTTATTCAAATTCGAGTAAAAGAATCCGATCACTCCGCCAACCAAACCAGTTATGTGCTGTTTCTAGGAACACTTTTTTCAACGTTTATTTCTCTGCTCGTCGCAGCATGGTCATCAAACCGCATTAAGAAACGTATTCACCTACTCCTTAACGCGGCCAATCAAGTGGCGGCGGGTCATTTAAAGCAAGTCGCTTCCATGCTTGACCGAAGCCCCTCAATGAGCGGTAACGATGAGGTTGCTCAACTCACCCACAGTTTCCAGAAAATGGCGACGACTCTGGTTAAAAGTAACAACCAAATGCACGCGTCAAATCGTGATCTCATTGCTGAGCGTAAAAAAGCCGAAGCCGCCGTTAAAGCGAAAAGTGAATTTCTTTCAACGATGAGTCATGAAATACGCACCCCGATGAATGGCGTGCTTGGCATATCGCAGATCATAGCTTCTCAGACTAAAGAACCGGCCACCAAAGAGAACATCGAAGTCATCCTCGATTCGGGTCAACACCTGATGACAATACTCAATGACATCCTAGATTTCTCTAAAGTGGAGGAAAACAAACTCGAACTGGATATTGCTCCCTTCAACTTTGAACAAGTTATTCGACCTGTCTGCAGTGCAATTAAACCGATGGCAGATGAAAAGAGTATCCGTTTAATCGTCGATAACGAGGTGCCCAATAACATAGACCTTATTGGTGACTGCGCGAGGTTACGCCAAATCTTGTTTAATTTAGGGGGCAACGCGATAAAGTTTACCAATGAAGGCCACGTGCTGATTCAATTAGCCCTTAATCATCAAGACAATAAGCTCCTTTTATCAATAACGGATACTGGCGTCGGGATCCCGAAAGATAAGCACCTGCATATATTCAACCCGTTCGAACAAGCGGATGCATCCACAACAAGAAAATTTGGTGGTACAGGCCTTGGGTTAGCTATCGTTAAAAAGCTCGTGGAGTTGATGAGAGGTGAGATAACTCTAAACAGTGCCGTTGGTCTCGGGACCAAGTTCCAAGTTTCATTACCTATCACCTGGCAAGAACACAAATCGACAGAGACCAACCCAGTTCTCATTAGCATTGACGAGCCATTCCATAATCCGTTGAATGTGTTGTTAGTAGAAGACAACCGCATTAACGCCATTGTTGCTAAAGGTTTTTGTGAAAACCTCGGATACCATGTTGAACAGGCAGAAAATGGAAGAATCGCGACGGAATATCTGAAGACAGCAGAATATGACCTCATCTTAATGGACAATCACATGCCTGAAATGAACGGAATTGAGGCAACGCAATTTATTAGACAACAGCTTGGCTTAAACACTCTGATATTTGCTTATACCGCCGATGTGTTTCGCGAGGCTCATGACAGCTTTATTGAAGCGGGTGCAGACCACGTTTTAACAAAGCCGTTGCAGCAAGAGAGTTTCTTCGATGCCCTACAGCAGTTTTCTTCACGCCTTCCTAAGCACGCTAACGACGAATCCACGACTGATATAACAAGCAATGTTATCGAACTTCACAGAGAACCCATTGATAAGCTCAGCCTAACAGAAGAAGAGATCAGTCAATCAGAGGTTATTCAATCGTTTAAAGAAAACCACCACGACTTGATCGTGCTTTTGAAATCAACATCGAAAGAGCTTGAAGAGTCCATCGATCAACTCATCGAGGCCTACATTCAGCAAGATCTAAAATCTATAAGGAAGACTTTACACTCCTTAAAAGGGATGGCTTTGAACCTCGGGCTAAACATGTTGGCACAACAAGTGCTCGCTCTAGAAAAACAAATAAAGCATCAGCAGTTGCCCGAAATAGAGCAACTTCAAAAGCTCATCAACCGCATCTTAGTTAACGAGCATCAGGCTCAACGAATGATAATGGCTTATGCTGCGCCAGTAACTTATATACACGGCCAAGTACGCTAAAATCAAGAATCTAAGCCTGACTTCCCGTAGCATACAAACTCTACCTAGGTCTCCATTAACGCTACCCACCATCAAACCCACTAAACAGACACTCCTTGTTACATAAGGCGCTCAAAAATAACGAAAGAAAACGCGAATACGATGGGTCTTATTTGAAGAATATTTAATTTCATCGCATCGTTGAGTGCATCACAAGGGATATCATGGAAAAGAAACTTCAAACCAAACTGGCGACTAGCCTACTGTTGCTGAGAATCGGCATTTTTATCGTCTTCTTGTTCTGGGGCTTGGATAAGATCCTTGTACCTGAACATGCAACAAAAGTACTCTCTGGCTTTTACGGAATCGACATCTCGGATAATGCGATAATGGCTATGGGTGTCGCGCAACTAGGGTTCTTAGGCGCGTTTGTTGTAGGCATGTGGAAAAAGTATACCTATGGCGCAATTTTAATCTTGCACGCAGGTTCCACCTTCGCCTCTTTTAGTAAATATATGGACCCGTTCAACAACCTACTGTTCTTTGCCTCTTGGCCAATGTTCGCAGCCTGTATCGCACTCTTCTTACTGCGTGACTACGACACTTACAGCGTTTCCAACTAACGCAAAGGGCGCCTGTTATTGGCGCCCTGTTTGTTTAGCTTTCAAGAAAACAATAGACCCAACACCGAAGAAATACCAAGTGTCGGTTTTGATTCATGAAGGCTTGTTATGTTCTTAACTTTACCGCAGTTCCGAAAGCCATGATTTCAGACGAGCCGTCCATTATTGCACTAGTAGAGAACCGAATGCCCACAATTGCGTCAGCACCTAAGTCAGTCGCTTCAGAAACTAAACGTTGAATAGCTGTATCCCTAGCCTCTGAAAGCATTTCCGTATAGCCTTTTAGTTCACCACCAACAAGGCTTTTAAAACCCGCCATAATGTCTCGACCAACATGCTTTGTTTGGACAACATTTCCAGTTACAACACCCAGAATCTCCTCAATCTCACGGTTTGGAACACTTTCTGTCGTAGTAAAAATCATAATTTTTCCTTTAGAAGATAACGAATGAGATGGATTCCCCCTACCGAGAATCTGCCACATTTATGTGGTGCTTATTCGCACCGGACACACCATATCAACTTGAATTGCAGGCTAAGCTATTGGTATCGCGCGCTTAATGGCTTCAGCTAGCCCATCGGCGTTTTCCCACGCCATTGAATGCCCAACATCAGAAACAACGCTGATCGCTATATCGTGGTTACTTAGCTCTTCTGTATCGCTGTCAGGCAAAGATTCACTACCAAATAGGTAGGTTCTGTTTACGTTCAGAGAATACAACCTATCACGCCAACTCGGGCGCTGCCCTTCTATCAAGGATACGGCTTGCCTGTGAGTACCTACCGCTGAATTCACGGCTAAGCTGGCAGCCCATTGGGTATTTTGCTCATCGATGCTGTGTTGCACTATCTGTGCGTGACCGTGATTCATATATTCAAGCTCGGTGAAGCTCGCAATCTTTTTGCTAAAGAACCCTCCGCCAGAATCAAGGTTAGCCTCACTCAACACCAAGGCCTGTAGTTGTGGTTGAACTTTTTCAGCCAACACAACCGACACGGCGCCACCCATGCTGTGACCATAGATAACAAATTTATCCAAACCCAAAGATTGAATAAACGCCTCAAGATAAGCCGCGTGGCTACCGATGGAGTAATCGAAATCCAAAGGTTTATCACTAAACCCAGAACCTAATAAATCAACAAGAATGCGCCGATGAGGAAGTAACCAATCACTGGCCGCAACGACCGGATAATCAAACGAGGAAGCACAACCAATACCGTGTATAAACACAATAGGCATTTCCGAACCGGGAAGATCATGATACCTGAGTATCGCATTACTCCCCTTTACCTTAAACTCTTTCATTTGTTCCTCTGAAACCAACTGAACACGCTAATAAATTTATGCATACTTCACATGTCAAGCGTGTCGAATCGCTTGTTATAGATGTGCCAATTAAGCCACTGAAAACACAATACGTTCTTTGCTTTCATCATCTTTCAGCTCAAGTAAAATACGCCCTTCTCGAAAAATGACCGCAGCCACACCTACACGAACTTGATGATTCACTCTTTACTCCTTATGAATGCCTCATTGCCTAGCGCCTAATCGGGACGGTACGGCACTGCGGCCGTACCAACATTTCTAGCTTGACGCTTTACTTCAGGCTGGCTTGAATGATTAACAACTCAATGTCATTTTTTGATGTATTAGCCAAGCCATGGGTACCAAAACGTTTATTTACTATCATGTCTCCCGCATTCACTTTTGTCTCGACACCTTCAATGATCATCGTGCCTTCACCTTTCAGAATAATATACATTTCTTCATCGTCTCCATGAGAGTGCTCCCCCATAGAACTTCCCGGTGGCATGACAACACGGATGGCAAAATCCCAAGCACCATCAAAGTCTTTACGTCTGAACGCACGATAGATGTCTATCGACCCCTCTCCATCATGACTGCTTTCATCTGTTTCTTTATCGCAAGTATAAAAATTACGTATCATAACTCTCTGTATCTCTCTGACTAGTTTCCGATATTCTGTTAAACAATAAAACGCTACGGTAAGAAGTGGCACTGCATGGTTGAATGCCACGTGTTTAGAATCACTCTAAGCCGTTGTTAGCACTGTAATCCTGAGTCTTACAGGTTTACCTTTAGCGCGCCTGATGAATCCGCGATTAGGTTTGATGGTCGATTTGGCTAGTCTGGAAAACAATGAATGAGTTCACACTAAAGTCTTCGGTTTTTCTCCGAGGTGTTGAGTGAACCTTAACAGATAACCATCCGGATCTTGGAGAAGAAGCTCACGCTCCCCAGACAACTTTTCACCAATGTCATACCAAGTTTCTTTCATCTCACGAAACAGGGACACTTTGTGGGTTTGGAGACGTTTTACTAGAGGTTCTAAGTCACTTAATTCAATCTGAAAGTTCACACCTCGCCCCAAGGGAGCCTCAAGCTCACCAGTAATCCATCCTTCATCACTGATTTGCTCTAACATCATCTGCACATGCTCTTGTTCGAGATACACAAAATCAGGGGTTTCACGCCTTATGCGAATAGAAAAACCAAGTACATCAACATAAAAGGCAAGCGAGCGCTCAAAGTTGCTAACGGATAGTTCAGGAACCATCGGATTCCAATAATTTTCCATACTTACTTCCTTGTATTAAGGCTCTTGTTGACTCAGTTTTTTCAGAAAGCCTTGCTTAACCTCTGGCCACTCCGAGTCAATAATTGAATACACAACCGTATCTCTTACCGAGCCATCCTTTAAGATTTGATGATTACGCAAGATACCGTCGAGGTTTGCACCAAGCCCTTCAATCGCTCTTCGAGAGACGGCATTCCCAATATGAGTGCGAAACTCGACTGCAATGGCTTCATAGCGCTCAAATATTTGTTTTAGAAGAAGGTATTTACACTCTTTATTTATCAGTGTTCCCCTAGCCACATTTGAATACCAGGTATAACCAATCAAAGCACGTCTATTTGGTCTATCAACGCCATAGTAACGGGTAGTCCCTACTACTTGATTGGTGGTTTTAGCTCGCACGGCATAAGCTATATTACCTAGATGCATTTGAGCGATAGCATCAACAACGTATTGCTCCATTTTTTCTGGGCTCGGTACATTAGCGAACCATAGCTTCCAATGCTCTCCATCTTTCACGGCCTCGATTAATTCAGATACATGCCCCATAGTAAGAGGCTCAAGAGCAACATGCTCACCTTCAATCAGGCTCTGTTCTATCCACATAACTCTCAATTTACCTTTTATCGCCAACGCGGTGTTAAGTGTTGTGTAACGTTTGCCATTTCACCAAAATGCAAGGCGTAACGTATTCGTCTGGCAAATCTTTGGCTATAGCGCTATTGTAAATATCAAGAAGATATACCTCAAAGAGCAAACTCCGAATTACAAACTTTGAAAACATTGACCAAAGGCTCTTCCCAGCCGAGACAAACTCTAAGCTGATCAACGATTGGTTTCACTTGGCTCTTTGCCACGTTGATTTCAACTTTTAATAACGGGTAGTTTTCGACTTTCCCGTTGCACCCAAACACAGGCGCAGAGCCATCAAGAGCTCGGTGAGAACCGATAACAGAACCAATAGCCCAACAGTGATCATAGTTTCCAATTCTATCGACACCCGACTCATGTAAGGTGCTCAAAACTAGATCTTGTTGCTCAGGCGTACAAAAAATCTCTAGTTTATACATCTAATTTAAACTCCTAAATACCAAGTATTACGAATCATTTTAACTGCTTGTTATCGCGCTTATCCGTAGTTTTTCTTACACCAATTTTCCCAACTCTTCTCACCCAATTTTTTTCGTGCTTTGACGATTCTGAACGCATTAACAAGCCCCATAAAGAAACCGAAAATAGCAGATGAAATAAGGTAAGTTTTCCAATATTCGGGCTCTGAGTGCCAAGTAAACATCCACATCAAAGACCCCCAAATTACCGCCATCGATAATCCATACGTCAAGAATACTTTTTGAAGCGATTGAAACACCAGAGGCGTTTGAGACACGTTAGTATACTTTGACCAAATAAAGGCATTTGGCCTCGTTAGGTCTGCAGGGACACCCTTTTCAATAAGGTGCTGCTGAATGAATTTCGCCTTTTCCATCTTTACCTCACTATGCTATGCCACTCGAATTCTATGACTATGCGACGATTTATCGAGAAGGGTTGTTCAGTGTTACCCACTAAAGGACTAACTAGATTCAATGTGTGTGAGCTGATTGATACACGTTGTTTTCTATCAACGATCCGGAAAACTCAAAAGTCAGTAAACCTATTCGACTAAAACCTAAATGTTCATAAAAGCCATTCGATTCATTTTCTACCCACGTGTACAGCCAGTATTTATTACCAAACTGATTCTCGATTCCATTCAAAAGCTTTCGACCGATCCCTTTACCTTTGAAAATGTTATCTACATAAAGTTTTTCTACTTCAAAGCCATTGCCAGACGTCTGGTAGTGCGATTCAAGGTTAACCATTACGTAGCCTTGAATAACCTCATTTTCTTCACTTACAAACACACGATATTTAGTGGTATTCAATATTTCAAAGAAGTAGGCTGCCGTGAAAGTAGACAAGGCATACTCAGCGTATTCAGTTTTGCCCCCTTCTCTCGCATATGTGTCTAGCCAGACTTTAATGGACAATGCCGCTAATTTTACACAGTCGTCTTTTGTCGCTTCCCTGACCATTTCCTCTCCAAGCACAGCAGTTATTAAACTGAATAATTATGATTTTTATCACTAGCGCATTTCTGTCTAATAATTTAACCATCTCATACTTAGTTAAATAACTCATTTAATAACAGCATCTTACCAATATAACCGTATCATACATGACGAAAAGCAGAAGTATTCCGTATAGCTAAAATTGAATGAAGAAATTATGTGAATGTGTGTATTACTTATCATTTCCCTCATGTACTTCTTCATCCAAACAAAGATTGTTGGCCTAGATCTGTATGAGGCGTGATGGTTAGTAAATTATGGATGACGTGATCGTTGATATAATTTCTACCGGATTTGCAAAAAAAAAACCGACATGATTGTCGGCTTTTCGTTTGGATATAAGCTGTAAATAAAGTACTCAAAATGTTCCCGCTGAAGGTCACCTTTCCTGCTCCCTTTGAACTGCTAGCAGAGAAGCTAACGTACGCTTTGCAAAAACTCCCCAAAAGCTACGTTGAAGTGCAATGGTTTCTCAATGTGGGCATTGTGCGCACAATCATTGATCACACACAGAGAGCTGTGCTCAATACCCTTCCACAATACTGATACCTGCTCATCCCATGGATAAGTTTTATCTGAGTCCGCCCATATAATTAATACTGGTATTCTGTATTGAGAAATATAGGGTTCACCATTCCAACTGTTCATTGCGATGAGTCCGTTTAGATAGGACTGAAGCGAAACCTTGTCTGCAAGCTGCATCGATTGCTTGAGTACCTGAGGGGCTAATTCATTTTTAAACCAACTAGACACAGCCCTCTGTTTGCTGTCGCCATAGGTAAAAGAGGATGCATTCTTGATGCTCTCTTGTAATGGTTCAAACCTACCAGGCAAGTCGCCTTTCGGTCCTGTTCCGTACAAGGTCAAACTGACGACTTGTTCAGCCCATTTATGCCCAATCTGCTGGGCGACCATTCCTCCCATTGAGTGCCCTATTAGGTGAAAACGCTTTATTCCAAGCAGTGCAAGTTCTGACATCACATCTTGGGCCATCTCTTGAATCGTTTCAAAAGCTGTCTCATCAGAACGATCACCAAAGCCTTTCAAACAAACAGGGACTACTTGCATGTTTTTCTCTAAAAAAGGTACTTGAGCACTCCAATATTCTGGGCCACTTAAAAATCCATGGATCATCACTAGTGGTACGTTAACGTTCATTCATATTACCCCATAACATTTGGTAGCCACACGGCAAGCTGAGGAAAGATAACCATCAGTACAATCAAAAATATGAGAGCACCAATAAAAGGCAAGCAGCCTTTAATGACATCGACAATAGTCAGACGATCTTTCTCAATAGATTGAATAACATACAAATTTAGGCCAACAGGAGGAGTCAATACAGCGACTTCCATCGTTATGGTGTAAATGACACCGAACCAAATCAAGTCAAAGCCTGAAGCTTGAATCAGAGGAAACAAGGTTGGCAGAGTTATGAATGTCATCGAAACAGGCTCTAAGAACATGCCTAAAATAATGTAGAATAAAATAATCAGTGCAAGCGTCGTGTATGGCGATAGTTCCAGAGAAGTAAACAAGCTAGTAAACTCTTGTGGCACTTGATAGTAAGTCATCACAAAACCAAAAAGCACACCAGAAGAAAGTAATAAGCCTAAATAACCCATCGTCTTCATGGTCGCTTTGATTGATTCAAAGAACCCTTTGAGATCCATTCCCCCAACAGTAATAGCAAGTAGCAAGGTAATCACACAAGATACACCTGCCGCTTCAGTAGGGGTCGCGATACCCGCATAGATGGAGACTGTAATAATAAGGCCGATAACCATCACTGGAATTATCGCGCTCAATGCTAACCCCCAAGGGATACTTTCACTATCGTCAGCTTTTGGTACGGATCCTTTTTGTAAGACGCTCCATCCTTTAATGATAAGGAAGAAAAAAGAAACCAAAATTAAGCCCGGTACAACACCTGCAATAAACAATTGCCCGATCGACTGATCTGTCACTATTCCGTAAAAGAGAAGAATCAAACTTGGCGGTAACAGAACGCTGAGTGTTCCTCCAGCCGCGAGCACCCCACTGGCTAGTTTTTTGTCGTAACCAAGGTCTAACATTGCAGGAAGAGCGACGCCACCAATGGTCAACGAGCCAACCATACTCGAACCACATACAGCACCAAACCCAGCGCAGGCACCAACACTCCCGTATGCAGCAGAACCTGTGATTGGTACCTTGCTGTGCATAAACCAATACAGATTGGGCCCTATGTTCGACCGGCCAATCAACTCCCCTAATAACACAAACAGCGGAACCGACAGTAAAACGTAATCTACCCACACACCCCACATTTTAAGCTCGGCTGTAACAAGTGTTGTAGAAAAAGACTGAATTGAAAGAAGAAACGGAACGGATGCGCCCGCCAATGCAAATGGGATTGGTAAACCCATCACAATAAATAAAATTAATAGCCCCATCAAGCCGAGACCAACTTCATACCACTCAAGCATATATTATTCTCCAAGCTTTACTTGAGGCACAGAAGTCATGCCACGAATTGACTCAAGTTTATGCATTATCGAGTCATAGAATTTTAAAATAGAAACCAAAGATAAATTGAGTAATGAAACAAAAACTCCGGCCCAAAAATAGTACTTAGGCCACAACAATATCTCTGAGGCAGCAAGCGACACATATGACTTAGATAGCCCTTTAAAGGCAGCCAAAGCGAAGAAAACAGAGATAATCATCATCAGTGAGTTATTCGCAATTTCCAGATAGTCTCTTTTCCCTTTAGACAGTTGATCGATAAAAATCGTCACCTTGGGAAAGGCATCTGCCTTGAGTGCGTATGAGAGGCCAACGAACGCTAATGGTACTAGCATCAAAGCCGTTGCTTCTGTAACCATCCCATCAGGACTACCTATTACGTATCGCATGAATACGCCATAGGTAATCCAGAAAGCTTGGACAATAACGATTACACCACCGCAATACAGCAGTACATTCGTTGAAGTATCCAAAGCTTTTCTGAATTTACCTTCCATAGTTTCTATCCCTAGATTGAGTTCGCAGCAAAGAGGTCTTTCATCTTAATTGAAAGCTCTGTTCCACAATCATTCTTCAGTTCGCTTTCCCAAGACGTGGAAATATCAGAAACTAACTTAAGCTTTTGCTCTGAGGTCAGCTCAAGAACCGTACCGCCTTCTTGTTTGGCTTCTGCAATCCTCGCATCTACCCACTTTTCATATTGAGGTTTTAACCAAGCTTCAGTCTCTTTTGCTGCCTCTAATAGCGCTTGCTGATCCGTTTCGGAAAGCGAATCAAATCGCTCTTTATTCATCATGTACATGATGTTGCCGTAAAATATTCCCGCATCCACCATGTGTGGCATCACATTCCAAAGCTTCCATGAGCTATAGGTTGCTACACCCATATTGATGCCATCAACAACACCACGTTCCGCAGACTGAAACACTTCTTTAGGAGAGATAAAGACTGGCTTGCCTCCCCAACCTTCAATCATCTTGCTCACTAACGGTCCAACAGAACGAACCAACTTGCCGTTTAGATTGGAAAACTCTTCAACAGAATTTACCTGCTCGTTGAACCACCACTCTTGGTCATAAGAGTAGTTAGAGTTCATGAGAGGAACCAAGCCGTTCTGATTCGCCTCCGGAGTAATTAGATCACGATATTGAGAATCCATGTCTAACTGCCCGCTCAAATCAACCGCTGACGGATATAACGAAGTTGTTCGATAACATGAAAGTCGATTATCAGCACTGATCCAACTGATGTCCGCAACCCCGCCTTGAACAGCATCAACGCCTTCACTCCAACCATGTAGCGTGGAGGATGGATAGATTCTGACTTTCAGATTTCCGTTGGATTTTGCTTCTGCTATTTCCGCAAATTTTTTAAACCCTTCATACCTGATGTCCGATTCATTCACATAAGTAGAAAGCCTAATTACTTCTTTGCTCATTGCATTGAAAGACAGTAATCCACCAATAATTAAACTGGCTAATTTGATTGATTTTTTCATGTAATCTCCATTTACAACATTTCATTAAATCTTCTTACTGTTAGTATCTCTGTACTAACAGTCACGATTCATGGGTAAGGTCTGATTGAAAAGTCTCACTCCTGTCCATTACTCGTAATTAGGAAAGTCGAAGCTGTCACGATAACCAAATAACGCTTGAGCGCCTCCGGTATGCACAAAGACAATGTTCTCGCCCTTCTTAAAGTGACCATTTCGAACTAGGTCAATAAGACCCGCGGCCCCTTTGCCCGAATACACTGGATCAAGCAAAATACCTTCAAAACGAGAGAACATGTTGATCGCTTCGATCGTTGAAGGTGCAGGAATCCCATAGCCTTCGCCAACATAGTCACAATTCGCCACAACATCTTCGCGCTTTACTGCATCTGCAGCGCCCAAGTGCTCAGCGGTACGTTGAGCCAATTTGAAGACATTTCCTTCTTGCGTTGGTTTATCAACGCGTACCCCGATACCAAGAACTGGGATTTGGCTGTTGGTCAAAGCAAAACCGGTAACCAAACCCGCTTGAGTCCCCGCACTGCCCGTCGCATGTACGACATGATCAACCTTAAGGTTCTGGTCATTGCTTTGTTTTAGGATTTCTAATGCACAATCTACATAACCAAGAGCGCCAATATGATTGGAGCCACCGCCAGGTACTATGTACGGCTTTTTACCTTGAGTGCGCAGTGTCGCAGCCACATCTTCCATTGCAGCGTTCATATCCGTGCCGCCTGGGTACTTAGATAATTGAGCGTTGAAGAGTTGGTCCAGCATTACGTTGCCGTTGAACTTATAATCAGGATCATCACTGGCAGTACGGTCTTCAAGTAAAACCAAACAATCCATGTTCAGTTTGGTTGCGATCGCCGCTGTTTGACGTGCATGATTCGACTGAGTAGCCCCTTGAGTAATGATGGTGTCAGCACCTTGCTCAACGGCGTCCGCCATCAAAAATTCCAGTTTGCGAGTTTTATTACCTCCACCAGCAAGGCCTGTACAATCATCTCTCTTAATCCAGATGTTTGGGCCTCCTAACGCTTCACTCAGATTTTCCATTAGCTCTAATGGGGTGTTCAAGTGGGCAAAATTTAAACGAGGATAACGCGATAAATGCATCTCTATTCTCCAATCAGTGTTTCGTTAGTTGTCTGTTTAACACCCAATTACACTAGCCCGTGATATCGCTCGAAAGATAATGCTTTTTGTTAACAGGGGTGTTAACTTTTGTTTAACAAAACATCGGTATTAATAATTTCTGGACAAGGATTCGACACATGGACTTAAAGTGGATTGAGGATTTTTTGCACCTTTCTCAGTACGGAAGTTTCGCAAAAGCAGCAAAGGCCAGAAATATAACTCAACCCGCTTTTGGCAGAAGAATCAAGCTATTAGAAGAATGGGTTGGCACTGACCTTGTAAATAGAAACACCTACCCCGCCACATTCACCAAAGCAGGATTTCGCTTTCTAAAACACGCGAATGATCTCAAGCAACAGATAGACTACGCTCGGTTAGAAACCGTTAGACAAGTTAACAATAATGAAACAAAAGTCACATTTCACACCCAGCATTCACTGTCGGAATATGTAGTGAATAAGATGATTAATGAGTACACCGATGCGTTTAAAACAGTCTTAGTCTACGTGAGCCCAAATAACTTACATGATTCAGTGCAAGCCTTTATCGATAATCGTTCGGACTTTCTTATCGGTCTCTCTTTCAAGGGAAGTCGCCTCTATGTACCGAACCCTGAGGTCGAGTCGGTCACTATTGGGCGTGAACGTCTAATCCCGGTAGTCGCTACCAAAAGTGATGGCGCGGCGCTGTATAAAGATTGCAAAAACTCGAACGTACCTTTACTCAGTTACCCATCGAATACTTTTTTTGCACAAGTATTAGAGAAACACGGCTCAATAGCCCAAAGCCGTTGTAATTTTAATATCGTGTACGAAAACGCCGTCACACACTCTCTTAAATCAATGGCGTTATCAGGCCACGGAGTGGCGTGGTTGCCGGAGGGATTTGTTCAAGAAGAATTAGAACAAGGTTTATTGGTTAGGTTCTCAGAAACCATTTCACCTATTACTGCCAAAATAAAGCTGTATCGCTTCTCGACTGAAGAAATGACAGCTGAAATGTCGACGCTGTGGCACAACTTCAAAACATCGAATGGTGAAACAAAACCCGAAATAGCACCTTGTCACTAAACTAGGGAGCCTAAGGGTTCAACGTCATTAACACAATTTATTTGCTAGTTTACAAAAGATAAGTCAGCCAACTCCGACTTATCTTTTATATCAAGTTACCTACTTCGCCATGGTACTCAAAAATTCGGCTTCGAATTCTTCATCGGCTTCTCGGGTTAGGCACTCCACCAGCCAGCTGATGCTTTCATGATCTAGGTTACTGTTCACCACGAACGCCTGTTTCACGCCAAACTCACCAAGCTTGGCTGAACCATAGTTCTTGAACGATTTATTGCCGTGATAATGGAGTGATTTAACCGCCTCTGCGTTGGGTTCAGGTAATTCATCCAGTGTGTTGGCAAGCTGAATCACTAGCTCCATCGGATTCTTAGATGACGAGATACGATACAAAAAACCGCCCTCTACTTTCTGCCTAACCCAGTAATCAAAACTGCTGCAGTCCATCACCTTGTCGCTGACCAGTGCCGCTTCGCTGCGATAAGCACATGCTTCTAACATCACAGGTGTGTGTTTAAACTCTGGCTGTCCTGAATTGGAATCGGTGTTAGGTAAAATCAGGTCACACGGCTTGCTGTCTTTGGCCGTGGTGCCGTTCCAGTGGATCGGCATAAACACCTGCTCTTTACGCATCTCTTGGGTTAATACCAAACGCGCTTGAGACTCACCTTGAGCACTTTTCACTTTAACAACCTGGTTGGTTTGGTTTGTGCTCGTTTCCAATCCAAATTTCCTGGCGGTTTCAGGGTGAACAGCAATGAACGGTTCGGGAGTGTGGTCTCCAAGTGATGAGGCAAGCCCTGTTCTACTCATAGTGTGCCATTGATCGCGCACTCGTCCGCTGTTCATAATAAGCGGATAGTCTGGTGAAGACGTCGTTAATGGCAAAGCATGTTCAACCGCAACAAATTGGGCTTTTCCTGACTTAGTGAAAAACTCGCCATCGGTGAACATTCGTTTATTTACGATATCTTGCTGTAACTCTAGTACGGGCCATTGCTGGGGTTTTAGCTCGCTATAACCCTTATCGTCCAATTTGGTTAGACCAATTAAACACAGGTCTCGCGTTTTACCGTCAGTATTATCAAGACCCGTCATTTGACAGTATTCTTCAAATATCTGCCCTTCATGACGATAGTCAAAAGCATGTTGATGACCCATTTTCTGCGCCACTTCTTTAATCATCCACCAATCAGGTTTAGCTTCACCTGGGCTTGGTAATATGCGGCGCTGCCTTGATATACGGCGCTCGGAGTTGGTCACGGTACCCGATTTTTCACTCCAGCCTTGCGCAGGTAACACAACATCGGCCAAGCGCGTGGTTTCAGTATCGGCAATGCAATCTGACACCACCACAAATGGACAGTTTTCTAGCGCTGCTTTCACTCTCGCACTGTCTGGAAGGCTGACTACAGGGTTGGTCGCCATAATCCAAACCGCTTTGATCTTGCCTTCAAGCATGTCGTCAAACAACTCGACTGCTTTCAAGCCGGGTTTGGTTGCTAAGTTATCGGTTTGCCAAAAATCACTCACCGTTTGGTGTGATTTCTCATCCCCAAACTCAAAGTGCGCCGCTAGCGTATTCGCTAAACCACCCACTTCGCGACCGCCCATTGCGTTGGGCTGCCCTGTCACAGAGAAAGGCCCCATACCTGCTTGTCCGATTTTTCCGGTGGCTAAATGGCAATTAATGATGGCATTCACCTTATCGCAGCCTTGGCTCGACTGATTCACGCCCTGCGAATAGATAGTGATTACTTTTTTGTTTGATGCGAACGCACGATAGAAGCGCTCAACCTCTTGTTCCGTTAGCCCGGTCAACTGGCTGACGCCTTGCTCAGAATTGATGTTTGAATCAGAGTGGTAAACATACTTCTTTGCTGACTCGATCGCTTGTTGGAAGCCTTCTGTGTTCTTGCTTATATAGGCTTCATCAAGTGCATCATTATCTGCTAGGTATGAAAGCAATCCGTTGAACAAGGCCACATCAGAGCCCGATTCAATCGCTAAATGTTGATCTGCTATTTCACATGTGTCGGTATAACGAGGATCTATGACGATCACTTGCAGTTTGGGATTCGCTTGCTTAGCCGCTCTTAACCTTTGAAAAAGAACCGGATGACACCATGCTAAGTTTGAGCCTGTAATCACGACCAAGTCGGTTTGCTCTAAATCTTCATAACAAATAGGCACCGTGTCGCTACCAAATGCACGTTTATGTCCAACAACGCTCGATGCCATGCAAAGCCTTGAGTTGCTGTCGATGTTTCCGCTGCCAATAAAGCCTTTCATCAACTTATTGGCAACATAATAGTCTTCTGTTAACAGTTGGCCAGAGACATAGAACGCAACCGAATCAGGGCCGAACTCTTCAATGGTTTGGTTAAACCTATCAGCGACCAATTGAGTGGCGTCATCCCATGCGAGTTCATGTTTTTGTTGATTCTGAATATGAGTAGGCTGAGTAAGACGACCTAAAGGCGTTACGGTTTCACCTAGAGCAATGCCTTTAGTACATAACTTTCCATAATTCGACGGGTGTTCTTTGTCACCGCGCACTTCAAGCTTACCTAATGCAGTGGGCCTCGCTTCTATTCCGCAGCCAACACCACAATAGGCACATGTCGATTTTATCCAGCCACTGTTTGAATCACTCATCCGTTTCTCGCTCAATTATCCATAATTGTATTTATTTAGATCAAGCAAATAACACGCCATTAAATCAAAGAATCACGAACACAACAAAACACAAATAAAAACAACAACTTAATAAAACAAAAACAATTAAAACTCAGTTACCAAGAAATGCTTGATATGAAAAACTTATTTTTTGCACCATCTTGCTGAATGTTGCACCACAAACGCTCATTTCCATAAATTTAACAAAAAAATTACATACCACTTTAGGGGTAATTACGTGCCACCCTAAAATTTTAATCGATTGAAAAATATGAATTAAATTTTATTTATTTTGCTAAATTATAATTTGGCATCCTCCTTGCTCCACTAGAAACCAAGAGTTAGAAAAACAATTTTTGTTTTCTTGATAATGATGAATTGAGTGGAATCTCAACCCGGTATTCATTTGTTAACCATTAGAAGTTAAACGCTATAAACGTTAACGCTATAAACAATGAAGCCGAGAATAAGGAATGGATTATGAGCAAGAAGAAGATCGTCGTCGTTGGTAACGGTATGGTTGGACACAAATTTATCGACAACATATTGCAGTCAGAAAGTGATGAGTTTGATGTGATTACTTTCAGCGAAGAACCTAGGTTGGCCTACGACCGAGTTCAGCTTACAGCTTACTTCAAGCGCGGAAATGCCGAAGATTTGGCATTAGCCAGCGAAGAGTATTACCAAAGCAATGGCGTTAATTACCTTTTAAACGCGAAAGTCGCTCAACTAGATACTGACAATAAATGCGTTGTGACGGAATCAGGACATACCGAGAGTTATGACACATTAATTCTGGCAACTGGTTCATTCCCTTTTGTTCCCCCTATTCCCGGTAACGACCAAGAACACTGCCATGTTTATCGCACCATCGAAGATTTACACGCCATTGAATTATCAAGCAAAGGCAGCAAATCTGGCGTGGTGATTGGTGGAGGTCTGCTTGGCTTAGAAGCCGCAAACGCAGTCAAAAACCTTGACTTAGAAACCCATGTGGTTGAATTCGCGCCTCGCCTAATGGCCGTGCAGTTAGATGACGGTGGCGGTGCACTTTTACGCAGAAAAATTGAAGACCTTGGCGTCCAAGTTCACACCGAGAAGGCGACCTCTGAGATAGTCGCGGGTGAGAACGCTCGCTACCGTATGAACTTTGCCGACGGCACTCATCTCGAAACCGATATGATCGTGTTCTCTGCGGGTATTCGCCCTCAAGATGCCCTAGCTCGTAGCTCTGATATTGCCATTGGTGAACGTGGCGGCATCGTGATTAACGATCATTGCCAAACCAACATCGACAATGTGTATGCGATTGGTGAATGTGCCCTTTGGGACAACAAGATCTTCGGCTTAGTGGCGCCTGGCTATTCAATGGCGAAAGTCGCCGCAGCGCATATCATCTCTGATGGAGCGAGCGACACTTCGTTTACTGGTGCCGACATGAGCACAAAGCTCAAACTGCTTGGTGTTGATGTAGCAAGTATTGGTGAAGTACACGGCCAAACAGAAGGTGCTCAATCGTATACTTATAACGACGAAATCGAGCAAGTTTACAAGCGTCTTATCATCTCAGCTGACGGTAAAAAGATTGTTGGTGCAGTATTGGTGGGCGACGCAGAGGCTTACGGGTCACTACTGCAAATCAAACAAAATGATATGCCTCTTCCTGAAAATCCATCCGTGCTTATTCTGCCAAACCTCGCGGACGATTCTGGCTCGGCAATGGGCGTTGAAGCTCTGCCTGATAGCGCCGTGATTTGTTCATGTTTTGATGTGACCAAAGGCGATATCAAGGACGCCGTATCTGCTGGCTGCACCACCATGGCTGCATTAAAAGAAACAACCAATGCTTCAACAGGTTGTGGTGGTTGTTCTGCGCTTGCTAAACAAGTTTTAGACAGTGAACTAAGCAACCTTGGTGTGGAAGTCTCAAACGATATCTGTGAGCACTTTGCGTATTCTCGTCAAGAACTTACCGACATTATCCGCGTCAACAAAATCAAGACATTCGATGAGCTATTGGATTCTCATGGCAATGGATTGGGCTGTACCGTGTGTAAACCGGCTGTTGGTTCTATTCTGGCTTCTTACTGGAATGATTACATCCTAGAAGATCAACACATTGAACTGCAAGACACCAACGATATCTACCTCGGCAACATGCAAAAAGACGGCACTTATTCAGTTGTGCCACGTATTGCAGGCGGTGAAATCACCCCTGACAAATTGATCGTGCTTGGCGAAGTCGCGAAAGAGTTCGACCTTTACACCAAAATCACCGGTGGTCAGCGTGTCGATTTGTTTGGTGCACAGCTTAACGAACTGCCTATCATCTGGAAAAAGCTGATTGACGCAGGTTTCGAAACAGGCCACGCCTACGGTAAGTCGGTTCGTACTGTTAAGTCGTGTGTGGGTAGCACTTGGTGCCGATACGGTATCGACGACAGCGTAGGCTTAGCGATTCGACTAGAGAACCGCTACAAAGGGCTGCGTTCGCCACATAAAACCAAGTTTGCAGTTTCTGGCTGTACTCGTGAATGTGCAGAAGCGCAATCGAAAGACTTCGGCATTATCGCGACCGACAAAGGTTGGAACCTCTACATCTGTGGTAACGGCGGTATGCGCCCTCGCCATGGTGACCTTTTCGCTACCGACCTTGATGAAACCACCCTTCTGCAATACATAGACCGCATTCTGATGTTCTACACACGTACCGCAGATCGCCTACAACGTACATCAGTATGGATGGAAAACCTTGAAGGCGGCATTGAATACCTCAAACAAGTCGTGATTGAAGACAAACTCAATGTTGTTGAAGAACTTGAAGCAGATATCGCCCTCAATATCGAAAAATATCAGTGTGAGTGGAAAACCACCATCGAAAACCCTGAAAAGATGAAACGCTTCCAGCACTACATCAACAGCGAAGAGATGGACACTAGCCTTTCATTTATCAAAGAACGAGAGCAGCGTTTCCCTAAGCCGAGCTTGAGCGATTCATCTGAGAAAGTTCGAAATGAAGCCCTCACCAATTCTGAACAAATTGAAGTTACCGAAGTGTCGTAGATGCCTTTCGTCTGTCATCGCAACTACGCCACTTAACCGAATAATGATTATAAAGCTCATCTTTTGACTAGGAGAAAGTCATGAAAAATTGGACAACCGTATGCAGCACTAGAGATTTAACCCCAAATGGTGGCATTTGCGCCAAAGTTGAAGATAACCAAGTGGCTATCTTTTACTGCAAGCGCAGCGACACGCTTTATGGGCTCTCTAATTACGACCCTGTCGGCAAAGCGAATGTGATGTCACGTGGTATCATTGGTTCATTAAGCGGTGAGCCTTACGTAGCTTCGCCCTTATACAAGCAGCATTACCACTTAGAAACTGGCGCATGCCTTGAACAACCCGAACTCAAGCTCGTTAAATTTGAAGTTCGTAAGCAAGGTGAACACGTACAAGTTCTCGCACCTCTTGCTATCGCCAGTTAATAAACAGCCGACATCATCCTGCAAACGCTTTATAGGCGTGAGCAATTTCGGCATAAGGTTTAGCCACATGAATGCGTTCGAATTTCGGAAGTAACGCACGAGCTAAAACCGGGTAATTTTCCAGATTTAAAGGATTTAAACCATGGATAACACAAAATTTTCGCTGCTTTCATTTAAGGGTAAGATGAAAACCTTACACCTAAGCTGGATGGCCTTTTTTATCACCTTTGTTGTGTGGTTCAACTTTGCCCCGCTACTGCAAATGGTGAAAACTACGCTTGGTCTTTCTACTGAAGAGATCAAAACACTGCTTATTCTCAACGTTGCGTTAACCATTCCTGCTCGTGTCGCAGTGGGTATGTTAACCGACAGATATGGCCCAAGGTTGGTCTACTCTTCATTACTTGCTGTCTGTTCAATCCCTTGTTTTATGTTTGCGATGGCAGACTCTTTCATTCAAGCGGCTATTGCACGTTTCCTACTTGGCTTCATTGGCGCTGGCTTCGTCGTTGGTATTCGCCTTGTGTCTGAGTGGTTCCCATACAATGAACTGGGTACCGCAGAAGGTATTTACGGCGGTTGGGGTAACTTCGGTTCAGCAGCGGCAGCATTCACGCTTCCAACTCTGGCTCTAGCATTTGGTGGCGAAGACGGTTGGCGTTATGCGGTCGGTATTACTGGCCTTATGAGCTTAGCGTTCTCGTTTGTCTTCTACAAAAACGTAACGGATACACCAAAAGGTTCGACTTACTTCAAGCCTGCTCAAGTAACAGCGATGGAAGTAACATCAAAGGGTGACTTTTTCTTCTTACTTATTATGAAGATCCCGATGTATGCCGCTTTAGCGTTACTGACATGGAAGCTATCGCCAACCAACATCAACATGCTGTCTGACATGGCGGTTTACTCTGTGTATGCAGGTTTAGCTGCGCTTTACGTGTACGAAGTGTCGCAAGTTTGGAAAGTGAACAAAAACGTATTTAAAGAAGAAGTGCCAGAGATTCACCAGTACAAATTTAAGCAAGTTGCGGTACTTAACGTACTGTACTTCGCGACATTTGGTTCTGAGCTGGCCGTTGTTTCTATGTTGCCACTGTTCTTCTCTGAAACCTTTGAATTAACACCCGTTCTTGCCGGTATGGTTGCATCAGCTTATGCCTTTATGAACTTGATGTCTCGTCCAGGTGGCGGTTGGATTTCAGATAAATTCGGTCGTAAACCAACACTGCTTATTCTTACGATTGGTCTTGCTGTGGGTTACTTTGCAATGGGTCAAGTCGACAGCACATGGCCAGTATGGCTAGCGGTTGTGGCTGCGATGGCGTGTTCTTTCTTCGTGCAAGCGGGTGAAGGTGCGGTATTTGCGACAGTTCCTCTAATCAAACGACGCATGACAGGTCAGATTGCAGGTATGACGGGTGCTTACGGTAATGTGGGTGCAGTAGTTTACTTAACAGTACTGTCTTTCGTGAGCTACCAAACCTTCTTCTTAGTGATTGCTGCGACCGCGATACTTGGCTTTGTGACTCTACTATTCATGGAAGAGCCTAACGGTCAAATTGCCGAAGTGAACGACGATGGCAGTGTCACGCTGATTAATGTTTCAAACTAGTCTCAGTACTATGAAGCATTGATATTATTGAATCGGGAGAAGCACCTTAGCAGATACATCAACGCTAGGTGCTTCGTTCAAAGGCTCTAAGTTCACTAGAGCTTTTGTTCTTTCTCAGATGTGCTCTCAAGCAGATGAGAAAACGGCCAGTTAAGAAGACGGCAGTTAAGAAGACGGCAGTTAAGAAGAAGAACAGTTATGACAATTTCATTCAGCCAAGGACAAGTCACCACGCCAGAGTCAAACAACCAAATGACGCTGAAGTTTGGTGGTTACTCAAATAAAGGCATTCGTGATGAAAACCAAGATGCCATCATTGTAAAACACCCAAAAACTCGCGCTGAGCAAGAGTTAAAAGGCAGTGTTGCCTGCATAGCCGATGGTGCCAGTTGCAGTGAACATGGCCAAAAAGCCAGCCATACCAGCGTGATGCAATTCATTGATGACTACTACGCCACTCCAAAAAGCTGGAGCATTCAGCGCTCGGCGCAAAAGGTCTTAACCTCGCTCAATTCTTGGCTCTTCAACACGTCTGTTTCTAATATTCATCCCGCACAACAAGTGAACCACAATGCGCTCGTTTCCACTTTTAGCAGCGTCATTCTAAAATCCAACACCGCGCATATATTCCACATTGGCGACAGTCGCATTTACTTACTAAGAGATGGAGAATTACGCCAACTGACCCGCGACCACACGCGTAAAAATATGGGGCAGAAGCATTATCTAACTCGCGCCTTAGGCATGGACAACCAACTCAACGTTGACTATCAAACCCTGCCTATCAAGAAAGACGACTGCTTCATCCTGACATCTGACGGCGTACACGAGTTTGTCTCGCCCAACACATTCAAGGATCACATCGACAAACCAGGAGCGGATTTCGAATACGCGGCACAAACGATCTGTAACACTGCTTTAAGCCACAATAGCTCAGACAACGTGAGCTGCTTGATTGTCCAAGTCAGTCACCTTCCTAAACCATCACTTATTGAATTCCATGAAAAGCTTGCCAAGCGCGCTATCCCACCCGCTTTAAAGCTTGGGCAAAGCATCGACAACTATATGGTACTCGAGGTGTTGTATGCAGGTTCAAGAAGCCATGTATACCGTGTGATGCAGAAAGAGACACAAACCGAATTCGTCTTGAAAGTACCCTCGGTTCAATACCACGATAACCCAGCACAATTGAGCACCTTTTTTAACGAACAATGGGCAGGAATCCTGCTAAACAACAAGAAAGTAATGAAGGTCTACCCGACTCCAGAACACTCGCAATTCCTATATCAAATCTGCGAATGGATAGAAGGCATCACGCTGAGACAGTGGATGTACGACAATCCCAAACCTTCACTCAAACAGGTGCGCGATATACTCGATAAAATCACACAAGGTATCCGAGTGCTACAACGTGCGGATATGGTGCACAGAGACTTAAAACCTGAAAACATCATGATTCAACGTGATGGCGAGATTAAAATCATCGACCTTGGGGCTGTGTTAGTAAGAGGTATTGAAGAAGGAAGTAAATCAGAGCAAGACTCAGTACCGTTGGGTGCCGTTAATTACATTGCCCCGGAAACCATAAAGCACAATACCGCGACCACAAGTTCGGATCTGTTCTCTATCGCGGTCATCGGGTATGAAATGCTCACAGACGAACTGCCCTATCCTGAGATGTCTGTACAATCGCTCAAGCAATCTCGTCACCATCAATGGGAATACCAACCGCTGACTCAAAAGCGCACTGACATACCAGCTTGGGTCGATTTGGTTTTGCAAAAAGCCTGTGCCGAATCGCCGAGCGAACGCCATCAAGTGTTAGGGGATTTTGTGGCCGACCTTTACACGCCAAACCAAAGCTTGGTGAAAAGCAAAGCCAAGCAACCTTTGATAAACCGAAATCCAATCCAGTTTTGGAAAGTGTTGGCTTTGTTGCTCGGCATTGTTGCGGTCGTAGAACTGGGTTTATTGTTAAACCCAAGCTAGATACGTTTACAAATTAGCTTAATCGAACCTAGCTTAATCTAAACAAAACGAGTCTAGCCTAGTATAAACTAATAGCACTTAGCCTCGTCTAACTAAGCTTCTTGACACTAATTCAATACCCGCTTGATAACGTTTAGCAGAAGCATTCAAAGCAAGAGCAAAGGCACTATCCGCAATCACCTCAAACTGCTGCGGAAGTGAATGGACCTTAAAGGGCAAGAAGTCGAGCAGTCGGTTATCACCAAAAGTCGCCAACTTCACTTGATTAACTAATTCTGGTTTTTCAACCATCACATCCAGTACACCTTCTAGTAAGGTGTAAGACATAGTGACAATCGCATCAGGAACCGTGCCTTTAGCAATCCACTCTTCAAAAACCGCACGCCCAGACTCTCTGTCAAAGTGTTCACCATAGCCCACAATTGTAGATTTGCTTTCTGAGAGTCCAACCTGCTGAGCATACGCTTTATTGGCTGCTTCAAAACCCAGTTGGCGTTCACGTGAGATATTTAGGTCTGGCAATGCACCTATCAAGCCAACGCTATGAATACTTTCATCCAGAATCGAATGGGTCAGCTCAAACGCAGCTTCGAAATCTTCACTGATCACGCAAGCAAAATGCTCATCATCTAACGGACGGTCAATCGCGATTACGGGGGTACCTGAATTTTGCAGTTTCAAGTAGAACTCGTTGGCGTCTGGCATTGAACTGGCAACCAACAAGGCATCTATACGACGGCTCACCAAAGCTTCAGCCACCTTTCGCTCAGTTTCAGCATCATCATCAGAACATCCAATCAGGATTTGATAACCCACTTTACGTGAGTTCTGCTCTATCAATTTAGCTAAACGCGCGTAACTGCTGTTTTCCAGATCAGGAATAATCAAACCAAATGAACGGCTATTACCAGCACGCAGCGACGAAGCAGCATGGTCTGGTCGGTAGTTATACTCTTCCACGACTGCCATGACTTTCTGCTGTGTCTTTTCACTGATTCTGTATTTCTGCGCCTTGCCGTTGATGACATAACTGGCCGTGGTTTTCGACACACCAGCCAATTTAGCAATTTCATCAAGTGTCATATGGGTGACCTGTATTTTGTGCGTAGGATCATATAACCAATGATCTGATCCTCGGATTAGTTGAATTATATGCTGAATCGATTCAGTATAAAAGCTGAAAGGATTCAGCAAAATCTGAAAAGTGACTTCAATCATCCTTTTATATGGATTGAGCGTCATTTGTTGTGATTCAACTTCTCGTTATTAACGAAACTGAAATTACGACGCGCAGCAAAACTATTTTGAAAACCAAAATCGGCTTTGCTGAATTTTTTTACACTGAATGCTGAACCGATTCAGCAAGCATAAGGCAAAGAGTTAAGCTCCATAAATCTTGCTCTAGACTGAATCGTAGCGATACACAAATTCTCAAGCGATACGCTAAAGAGGCACCATGCTTAAATTATCAAAATCTGACATCACTCTTGGTCAAACGGCCGAAGACAAATTCAAAGCTATCCAGAACATTGCTGGCGACCTAACCGCGAAAGGCTTAGTGGATTCTGGCTACGTTGAAGGAATGCTGAACCGTGAAAACCAGAACTCAACGTTCCTAGGTAACGGCATCGCGATTCCTCACGGCACCACTGACACACGTAACCTAGTAAAAGAGACAGGCGTAGCGGTTCACCACTTTCCTGAAGGCATTGATTGGGCAGACGGTAACCGTGTTTACGTAGCCATTGGTATTGCAGCGAAATCTGACGAGCACTTAGGCATTCTTAAGCAGCTAACGAAAGTGCTAGCGGCAGACGGTGTTGAAGAGAAATTAAAGCAAGCGAAATCAGAAGACGAAATCATCGCCCTACTTAATGGCGAAGTTCAACTAGAAGCAGACCTAGACGCTTCTTTAGTTCAGCTACTGTTCCCTGCGAGCGACATGGTCCAAATGTCTGCTGTAGCTGGCGGCCTACTTAAGAACACAGGTTGCACTGACAACGTATTCGTTGCTGACCTAGTAACAAAAACTCCAACTCACCTAGGCCAAGGCCTGTGGTTGTTGGGCAGCGATAAAGGCGTGACTCGCACTGGCGTATCGTTTGTTTCAACAGCAAACCATTGTGAGTACGAAGGCACACCAGTGAAAGCATTGGTCGCATTCGCAGCTTGTAACAGCGCACACCAATCTATTCTGGCAAACCTAAGCAAGATGGTTTTCGAAGGTAAACAGCAACAACTGTTAACCGCTGACATTGCACAAGTGATTGGCCTTCTAAAAGGTGAAGCGGTTTCTACAGCGTCTCAAGACGATGATAACTGTGCAGTCTTCAAAATCAAAAACGCGCACGGCCTACATGCTCGTCCGGGTGCAATGCTGGTTGCTGAAGCGAAGAAATTTGAATCAACAATCCGCGTTTCAAACCTAGATGGCGACGGAAAAGAAGTGAACGCGAAGAGCTTGATGAAAGTAATCGCACTTGGCGTTAAACACGGCCACCAGCTTCAGTTTGTTGCTGAAGGTGAAGATGCAGCACAAGCACTTGAATCGATTGGTAAAGCTATCGCTTCAGGCCTTGGCGAAGGTTAAGGAATCGATATGTCTGATAAACAAATCAAAGCCGTTACCGTTACGCTAAACCCTGCTCTCGATCTGACTGGTGCTATCGACGCACTAAATGTAGGTTCAGTGAGCCTAGTAAACAAAGGCTCTCTTCATGCAGCAGGCAAAGGCGTAAACGTAGCAAAAGTACTTTCAGAGCTTGGCGCTAAAGTGACCGTGACAGGCTTCCTTGGCCGCAATAACGAAGAAGCGTTCTGCCAACTGTTCGAACAGATGGGCGCAACTGACCGCTTCATCCGTGTAGATGGCGCAACCCGCATCAACGTAAAACTGGTAGAGAACTCAGGCCAAGTAAGCGACATCAATTTCCCAGGTGTTCCTGTTGATACAGACGCGATTAAAGCGTTTGAAGAAACCTTGTTAGAACTGGCTGAAACGCACGATTACTTCGTGATTGCAGGCAGCTTGCCACAAGGTATCTCCCCTGAGCTTTGCGCTTCTTGGGTACAACGCTTGCGTGACCTAGGTAAAAAGGTGCTGTTCGACAGCAGCCGTGACGCACTTAAAGCCGGTATCAATGCACAGCCTTGGTTAATTAAGCCAAATGATGAAGAGCTGTCTCAGCTTTTCAACGCAGAACTGACAACACGTGACCAATGCCAACACGCAGGCCAAGCCCTAAGTGAAAAAGGCATCGATAACATCGTGGTATCACTTGGCGCAGAAGGCGTGATGTGGCTTAACCAAGGTGAATGGTTACATGCTCAACCGCCGCGTATGCAAGTGGTGAGCACGGTAGGCGCAGGTGACACATTGGTTGCAGGCCTATGTTGGGGTCACATGCAACAGATGCCAAAACCAGAACTTATTAAATTCGCAACCGCCCTATCTGCTCTAGCAGTTTCACAGGTAGGCGTGGGCATCACCAGCCAACAAGAGCTGGATTCAGTACTACAAAATATCCAATTACAGTCGCTTAGTGCTCCAACTAGCCAGTTAGACACAAGCAAATAGGACAAAAGGTTTATTATGAATATTACCATTATCACAGCTTGCCCTAGTGGCGTAGCAAACAGCATCATCGCCGCAGGCTTGTTAGAGCAAGCGACAAAAGCACTGGGTTGGAACGCCGCTATTGAATGTCAATCAAGCGTGCTACCTGACTCAACCGTATCGCAAGACACTATCGACAGCAGCGACGTTGTGGTTATCGCAGCCAACACAAACGTTGATAAAGCGCGCTTTGTCGGTAAGAAAGTGTACCAAGCGGCTATCTCTGAATGCACTGCAGATGCAAAAGCATTTCTTGAGAAAGCGGTAGCAGAAGCAACAGTACTAGACGCTTCTCAAGTTGAGACTACAGTGGAAGTGACTGGTACCTCAGTAAACTCTTCTACAACAGCAAGCACAGGCAGCAAAAAGATCGTAGCGATTACGGCTTGCCCGACTGGTGTTGCACATACCTTTATGGCAGCTGAAGCGCTTGAAGCAGAAGGCAAACGCCTAGGTCACCAAATTAAAGTGGAAACTCGCGGCTCTGTAGGTGCGAAGAACCAACTGACAGACCAAGAAATCGCAGACGCTGATCTTGTTATCATCGCTGCCGACATCGACGTTCCTCTAGATCGTTTTAACGGCAAAGCGCTATACAAAACGACAACGGGTCCTGCGCTTAAGAAAACAAAGCAAGAGATGGAAAAAGCGTTCGCAGAAGCTAAACCATACCAACACACTGCTTCTTCAAATTCAGCGCCTGCTGACGAGAAGAAAGGCGTGTACAAGCACCTAATGACAGGTGTTTCTCACATGCTTCCAGTGGTGGTTGCGGGTGGTTTGATCATCGCACTCTCTTTCGTATTCGGTATCGAAGCGTTTAAAGAAGAAGGCACATTAGCAGCAGCACTGATGACTATCGGTGGTGGTTCTGCATTCGCTCTAATGATTCCTGTTCTTGCTGGTTTCATTGCATTCTCGATTGCTGACCGTCCGGGTCTGGCTCCAGGTCTAATCGGCGGTATGTTGGCTAGCTCAACGGGCGCAGGTTTCCTAGGTGGTATCGCAGCAGGTTTCATTGCCGGTTACGCAGCGAAATTCATTGCCGACAAGGTTCAACTTCCACAATCCATGGAAGCCCTCAAGCCAATCCTGATCATTCCGTTTATCGCGAGTTTGTTTACTGGTCTTGTGATGGTTTACATCGTAGGTGGCCCTGTTTCTGGCGTGATGAGCGCAATGACAACTTTCCTAAACAACATGGGAACGTCTAACGCGATTCTTCTGGGTGTGATTCTAGGCGCAATGATGTGTTTCGACCTTGGTGGCCCTGTAAACAAAGCAGCTTACACATTTGGTGTTGGTCTACTGGCTTCACAAACTTACGCACCAATGGCAGCAATCATGGCAGCAGGTATGGTTCCAGCTCTAGGTATGGGCCTTGCAACTTTCCTAGTGAAAGACAAGTTTGAAGCAGGCGAGCGTGAAGCGGGTAAAGCATCATTCGTTCTTGGCCTATGTTTCATCTCTGAAGGTGCAATCCCATTCGCAGCGAAAGATCCAATGCGTGTTATCCCAGCTTGTATGGCAGGTGGTGCACTAACTGGCGCACTATCAATGATGTTTGGCGCACAGCTAATGGCTCCACACGGCGGCTTGTTCGTACTACTGATTCCTGGCGCTATCTCTCCAGTTCTTATGTACCTAGTGGCGATTGCAGCAGGTACAGCAGTAACAGGTTTTGGTTACGCAGCTCTTAAAAAGATGAGCAGCGATAAAGTGACAGCAGAGGCTTAATCCCCCAAGCTCTTTAATTTAGAGCGCTTCTGATGCACTGATAATTTAAATGCAACAAATAAAACAAAGGCTCCTCATTTGAGGAGCCTTTTTATTATTCGTGCATTTTCCGGTCGGAATGAGTTAAGTACAATATTGGTATATTTGATTAGCTACTTAGCGTTTCTTCAAATACACCCAACTCACGACCAAGCCATGTCGCTCGTACTGTGTGATCCAAAGTTTCTTCACCACCTGTTACTGGGTGAATTAGAACCGACATATCACCGCGCTCTTGCTCCAACCACTCAACAATACCCGACTCTTTGTTAGCAAAATGAATCTCAAACATTGGCATCTTATGTGGGCCAACCAAACGCTGTATTAATGGGAAAGTCTCTAACACATCTTTACGTTCCGATAGAATTTTCTGACGCAGTGTTTCTGCCTGCTCTGCAAAGCGCAGAGGAAAATATATATGACCGTGGTACATGGCACCATCCTTTAGAATTATGATGTCGCGATTTTATACCTAAACCGCCTTTAATAGCTAAATCTAAATATAATATGCCATCGCTATCGGTTCTAAATAGCGATAGCGCCATGACCTTTTTAACGTCAGGTTCGTTGCCTCCAAGTTAAACCTTAGAGGCCTTCCCTAACCACAAGCTCGTGTCGAACTATCGGCACAAGTACTTCTAATCAACTGGGATACAATATTGAACATCACCCCTACCAAAAACAGCGTGATGACAATACTCGCGCCACTCGGTAAATCGTAGTAAGCCGACACTGCTAAGCCCGATAAAATACCGACAGTGCCAATCCCAATACTCGCGATAAAGAAGCGAACGCCTTTATACGCAGCTGCACATAACGCAGGAATCACCAGTAACGCAAACTCCAAATATATCCCAGTCAGCTTTACGGTGATCGGCATCAATATAGCGAAGATAAGATAAAAGCCACTACCCTGCATAAATTCAGGCTTTACGCTAATCAACACCAACACCGCGGTCGTGATTATTGCCAATGGCCAGACATCATCCCAGGTAGACCACAACAGCTGCCCGTTGAGAATGCCTTGAATAAAGTCGGCGCCATGCGGATCTTTGCTAACCAATAGAATAGCCAACGAAGCAGACACCACAAACAAACTGCCTATCATTGGTTCTAAGTGTTCTTTGTAATGCTTTTCCATGAGTGCGATTAATCCACAAAGCAGTAATGACATAACCCACGGGCCAACCATCTCTGCAAACCAAGAACCGCTAAACAGTGTATATCGGCTCAACCAATACTGACTCAAAGCAGCGCCAAGGGCAGCCACTTGCGCGACAGCGAGATCAATAAAGATGATCTGGCGCTTGAGGACTTGCTCTCCAAGCACGATGTTCCCGAGTAATGCAATTAATCCACACAATACCGCAGGTGCTAGCCAACCATATTCATTCAACATTACGACCTCGTTGATGTTTCTGGGTTAACGAGCGTTCTCAGCAACTCATCAATGACTTGATCGTACATTTGATCAAGGCTCTGACCTTCTGCAACCGTCAATGGTAGCTGTATCGTAGGCTTGTTGATTTGCTGGTTAAGCCAATGAGCAGGACGCTGGTCTTGGTGTGATGAATACACAATCGCATCAAACGAAGCAGGATCCAACTTGGTCAATGACTGCAAATGTGACGTAGTCGGTGATATCCCAGGCTTAGGTTCTAAATCAGCAATTTGCGCCATATCTAACCAGTCAAAGAGGTAACGATATGTAGCATGATACCCGACCACTTTTTTACCTTGTAACGGCTCTGCTTTCGTTTCCCACTCTGCCAATTTATTACGCCAGTTGGCACGAAACTTCATACCATTTCGCATGTAGATATGTGCATTGTCAGGATCAACCAGTTGTAAACGCTTGGTGACTTCTCTAGAGATAGGAATCATATACTCAGCAGCAAACTGAACATGAGGATTACCATGGGCGTGGATATCTCCCATGCTTCGATCTACATGAGCATGAGTATCGAGCATACCCACCAAATCACTCGCGTATAACATGCCTGATGAGCTATTTTGAACCACAGGGTTACCGCTGCGTGCTTGCAGCATTGGCAGCCATCCTACTTCCAGTTCTGAGCCAGAACACATCACCATATCAGCCTGTCGCATCTTGGCAATCAGTGAAGGTCGAGCTTGCACATAGTGAGGATCTTGCTTCGCAGTGGTGGCTGAGTAGATCTTAGCGTCAGGAGCATGGCTATGGATAAGTGCTTGCCACTCAGGCTCACACACGAAGATGTTCAACGCCATCGCAGGCGAAGATACAATTATAGATGAAGATACAATGGCAACACCTGCTGCCATTGTAAGTCGGAGTTTCCTAGAATGCATGAGCACCGTGCGCCCCAAAGGTCATCACATACTGAAGGGTAAATACGTTATCTGTCTCTTTACTTTGGTTTTCAACGCGAGAGTATTGCGCTCTAACTGTACCAAAATGAGATGAATCCCAAGCGATCATTGCATCTGCTTCTTTGTCGTTCATTGCAGTAAAGTGCATGTGGTCACCATGTGCGTGTCCATCATAACTTTCCGCTTCACCGTAGCGCAGGCCTGCAGACCAGTTTGGGCTAAATCGGTAAACACCCGATACATAATAGCCTGCTAGCGTATCTGGTGATTCTGCGTCATTTTTGTACTTATCATCAACGATGCCGTCTAACAGCATGTACTCAGCTGCAAGCGTGAAGTTTTGGTATTTGTAGTTACCGTTCGGAGCCCACTTCCATACAAAATCAGCACCGTATAAGTTTGAGCCCGTTATCGCCGCGCCGTGGCTATGATCATGGTCATGCCCGTGATCATGTTCTCCAAACTCACGAACTTTACCGTTTTCATTGCGTAAGTAGCTCAAACCAAACTGCCAGCTTGATGACTCTGAAAAGTCGTCACCCAGCTTAAGAGTTGTAGTGTAAACACCAACGTCAGAGCCATCATCAACAGAAGACATCTTGCTACCACTTAGCGCTTCAACACCGAACTTCACATACAGATCTGTAGGAAGAACGATGTTCGCACGAACACCATCATCGTAATAATGAGAGCCTAAAAATGTACGGTAAGCGGCAGGACGCTCGACAAAGCTATCGGTATGAATATGTTGGTTATTTAGGTAGCCGAAATCAGACAAGAAACGACCACCTCGAATGCTTAAGCCGTAAGGCATCGTCAGTGTTTCAATGAAAGCTTCTTCGAGTAGTAATTCAGTCTCATCATCGTGAGTTTCAATAACCGTAGTCAAAGAGCCATGGAACTTATCATCAATATTCGCCGACATGTTCAGTTCTGTATGACCAAGACCAAAACCTTCGCCGCGCTCTGAGTTATTACGTTGACCGTCTTGATAATACCCATCAAGAACGACACCGATTTGAGGGTTCGACAACGTGTCGGCAAAAACAGGGGAAACGAGAATGCTACCAACCGCTAGAGAAACCAATTTTTTATTCACAACTTTTTCCTTTCTAAGATACATCACCAATTAATTTATTGTTATGTTATAACATTACAATAAATAGTTAATCGTTGAAATGTAACAAAGTATGAAATAGCTCTAATAACAGGGCATTAAACAGGGTAAAAATCATTAATATTCAATTACATAAAAAAACAGCAATTGACAAGTGAAAGCGAATAGTAACTGTATTTATCGAAAGACTGATATAAGGAAGGAATGATTCGATGGAACAAAAAACTAGAGTTTGAGTTAACGTTGGCCGCTAAAACAAACTCTAGAGATACTGATGTCGACTATCGTTTTAAAATCACTACGGGCGTAGCTTTAAAACTCGGTCAATGTCTTCTGCGGAATGGCGCTCTGGTACTTGCTCCCACTCTTCGCCAAATGAACGGTTAACCACTCGACCGCGCTGAAAACCTTCACGCGCTTCAAGTTGCTTCGCCCAGCGCACTACGTTGGTGTAAGACTCAACTTGTAGGAACTCGGCTGCATCGTAAATTTTGCCTAATACAAGGTTGCCATACCAAGGCCAAATCGCGATATCTGCAATGCTTAGCTCTTCGCCCGCCACAAAAGTGCTATTTGCAAGTTGCTTGTCTAGCACGTCTAGTTGACGCTTCGCTTCCATCGCAAAGCGGTTAATTGGGTACTCTTGCTTTTCATCAGCGTAAGAGTAGAAGTGGCCAAAACCACCACCTAAGAATGGTGCTGAACCTTGAGCCCAGAACAACCAGTTAATGGTTTGTGTTCTCGCTGCCCCTTCTTTTGGTAAGAAGTGACCAAATTTTTCAGCTAAGTGCATCAAGATGGATGCCGATTCAAAGACATTCACATCTTCGTCACCAGACTTATCAACAAGCGCTGGTATTTTCGAATTCGGGTTTACACCAACAAAGCCAGAAGAGAACTGTTCAGCTTCACCAATGTTGATCAAGTACGCATCATATTCAGCTTCTTTAACACCCGCAGCTAACAACTCTTCCAGCAAGATGGTGACTTTTTGACCGTTAGGTGTACCAAGGGAATACAATTGAAAAGCATGGTCACCAACAGGAAGCTCTTTATCAAAGCGAGCGCCAGATTCAGGACTATTGATATTTGCCCACTTGTTACCACCATCAGCATCGTTAACCCAAACTTTTGGCGGTGTGTATTGTTCTGACATGATATTTCCTTATTAATATAGGGTAGCTTTAACTGATATTAGGTCACGCTCCCTTGGTTAAAACCCCTAAATACAATTTCTTTTCAAACTGTTAAGCATGGCTTATTCCAGAAAGACATAACCTTCTTTATGAGATAGCACACGTAAAAGATAAGTGCCCAATCAAACCTAAGCCACATAACGGTTAGTACGAAACATGATTTAGTCACGACATGCCTACAGGTTAAAGAAAGCTGTGATAAAATCGGGACATTACAATTGATAAGGATTAGGCAATGTCTTCAGATTACACTGGCTCGAGTGCAGCGTACGCTCGCCAAGAGAAAGGCTACCGCGAAAAAGCACTGAAACTGTACCCTTGGGTTTGCGGTAAATGTGCACGTGAATTTGTTTACTCAAACTTAAGAGAGTTGACCGTTCACCACGTGGATCACGACCATACAAACAACCCTGAAGATGGCAGTAACTGGGAGCTACTGTGCTTGTACTGTCACGATCATGAGCACTCAAAATATACAGATCATGACCGTTATGGCGTTGATGCAAAAGCCCGTTTAGACGACCATCAATCAGCAACGCACAATCCCTTTGCCGATCTAGCGAAGTTGATGAAGAAGTAACACGCGTTAAGAACTGTATTTGCTAGATGATAGCGGCTAGATATTAGATAAATAACAAGAAACCCCAGTATGTCACCATACTGGGGTTTCTTTTACCTGCCTTATAGCTAGAGTTCACTCGAGTTAAGGCCAGATCAAAAAGAGCCTTCCGAAGAAGGCTCTTTTTAGAATTCTGTATTAGGTCTGCAATTATGCAGCCGCTTGCTTGCGGGACTCTTCTACCTGCTTAGCGCGTTTTTTTAGCGTCAACTTATCGCGGTATGCAAACCAAACGTAAGACACAACCACTAAGAAGAACAGGTATGACAATGAGAAAATGAACGGCGATTGAATGATATCGTTCGAGATCCCCCAAGAAACACCGACAACTGTCACTGCAATTTTCGCGAAGAAGCCACACATTAATAGCATCAAAGCCAACTGTGGGAAGCGTGTGCTGCGGAATGCAAGCCAGTAACAACTACCCACCGCTAACGCAGCGATATAGAAGCCGAATAAGAAAGAGTGAATATGGTCAGCTGCCGCTAAACCACCAGAAATTGACATCAATAGAATTAAAAACAGTTTCATAATGCTCGCCTCACCATAAGTTGGAAACGCATCCTTTCAAATTTGGAATCTTTGTTTGCGTGCTATTTTCCCACTTTTCACGGACAACACAACCCCTCAAATCGAACAAAATGTAAGCAAAGGTGCTAACAAAAACCAACTGTAACAACTGGTTAACATTTTGTTTTTAATAGAACTCCGTTACTCCTTGTCTCATATGGATAAAGCTCCACTTCGATTTATTTTGTTACACAAAATTAACCTTAGAAAATAATTAAAATAATTCGTAACTCTGTGATATCCGCACGGAATACGTGGCAATTCAGAAATATTTATCGAAGAACACCTTAAAAAATAGGCTCGCTACGTTAAAAAGAACAAAACAGAAAGGTATTAAATACAATTGCAAAACTAATAAAAAACAACTCATTAACAAGTTTGAGTTTATTTACCAAAAATAGAAAAAGAGATTCCAATCACATTTTTATTGGTTATAATCCGCGCTCTTTTGCGCTGTCTGTTGATAAACGCAAACTAATTTTGAAGAAACAATCACAATAACCCGTCTTTAGTTAAGTGGCTCACCACTAACCAACGACAAAACTGAGAATAAAAATGAGCAAGATTGATAAAGCATCACGTATCCTGCTAGCAGGCTTCTGTATCAACCTTTGTCTTGGCATCCTGTATGCTTGGAGTGTATTTAACAAGGCGCTAGTCACCGAAGCTGGTTGGAGTGCTGCTGAAGCATCTGCACCTTACGCTATTGCAACTATCACATTCTCTGTTTGTCTTCTTGTTGCGGGCATCCTACAAGACCGTATGGGTCCACGTAAGATCCTTATCTTAGGTACAGCGCTTACTGGCCTCGGTATGATTGCTTCTGGTTTCGCTACGACTCCTATGATGCTAAATCTAACGTTTGGTGTGATGACAGGTGCTGGTATCGGCTTTGGCTACGCATGTCTTTCGCCATCAGCAATGAAATGGTTCCATTCTTCTAAGAAAGGTATGGTTAACGGTCTAATCGCTGCAGGTTTTGGTCTTGCTGCTATTTACCTAGCACCACTCACTTCTGCGCTAATCGACAGCATGGGTATTCAAACAAGCTTTATGATTCTTGGTGCCGGCGTACTTGCGATTGCAGTACCTCTAGCAGCAACAATCAACAACCCACCAGCGGATTACACGCCAGCTGAGCCTAAAGTAAAAGCAGGCCAAGCACCTAAGGCAGTAAAGAAGACTGAAGACCTAACGTGGAAAGTAATGCTGAAGACTCCTCAGTTCTACTCTCTATGGATCATGTACGCATTTGCAGCTTCTGTTGGTCTTATGATCATCGGTAACATCACTACGATTGCTAGCGTTCAAGCGAACCTACCAAACGCAGTTTACCTAGCGTCTATCCTTGCTGTATTCAACTCAGGCGGCCGTGTTGCTGCAGGTATGCTTGCAGATAAAATCGGTGGCGTACGTACTCTACTTCTAGCGTTCATCCTTCAAGGCGCGAACATGGCTCTATTCGCTACGTTCAACTCTGAATTCACGCTAATCATTGGCACAGCTATCGCAGCTGTTGGTTACGGTACGCTTCTAGCAGTATTCCCAACACTTACTGCTGAGTTCTACGGCCTGAAAAACTACGGTACTAACTACGGCGTGCTTTACACGGCATGGGGTATCGGCGGCGCTATCGGTGCAGCAGTTGTTGGTTACTCAATGACAAACGGCGAAGGTTACGGCCTAGCTTACACAATCTCTGCAGCTATGATGGCAGTGTGTATTGTTCTTGCAATCGTCACCAAGCCAATCTCTGAAGCTAAAGTTTCTGAACTAAAAGCATCTCAAGCTTAATCGTCAGAAAAGATTGAATTTGTTACTGAAGAGCTTAACCTTAGGGTTAGGCTCTTTTTGTATCAAGCGACTAACCCATTGACGATAGAAACCACTCCTCAGCTCTCCCCTACTTATTATCTCGACAACTTCAATCGACTGATTGAACACGCTCAAACACTCTATCCCGATCTTCTGAGTGACGATGAATGTCGTTGGTTATCTGAATACACACGTCTTTCTGAACCTAGCCAATGTTTGATGGTTCGTTTACTTTCTCGTAAAGGCCGTTGGTTTCGCAGCGATAAACTCAACTATGTTGAGATTTCTGATTTGAATACCGCACTACAAGAGCTAAGCACCGCAGGCTTTATTGCGTTGAGTCATCCCGCCGAGCGACATGACCTTGTCGTTAGCAATGTCGAACTCGGATTGCACTTGCTCACCAAACCAGAGCTGTTGAATTTATTCCCTGCCTTTAAGAGCAACAAAACTGCGAAGAAAGACGAACTCTTGGCGTTGCTCGATCACCAACCTTTTGATCAGTTCCAAAGCCTAGCATTCGATTGTATTTACGTTGTCGAATCTGAAGTTATCGATGTATTACTGTTGCTGTTCTTTGCCAACACCTATCAAGACTTAAGCCAATTCGTCTTAAGCGATCTTGGGCTCAATACCTTTGAGAACTATTCATTAAGCAAGCAGCGCCGCTTCTTCACTTCCAGAGAGCAACTCAATCAATTGCTCCAGATGCGCGATGTTCAACGCTTGTATTCAGAAGGAGACCGCAAAGACAGTGAGTTTCTTGAGCAGCTTTTACAGTCGATACCTGCCGAATCAGAACACAGAAGCATTGCCAGAAAACGATCGCGTTTGATCAATGATATTGCTCGCGATCTTGAAAGGCTTAACCTAAACGACCAAGCTGTCTTTTGGTTCAAGCAATCTATACTTCCACCCAGCAGAGAGCGACTTGCTCGCATCTACGACAAACAAAGTGAGCTAGACTTAATGTGTGACATTGTCACGCAAATGAAAACTGCTCCATCGGATGTGTCAGAGTTGGAAGTCGCTATTAAGCTTGAAGACAGGCTACTGCGGAAACAGGGGCACAAAGTTTCACGAACCATAAAACCGATCTGCAAAGAGATAAAGCTGAAATTAGACCTCAGCCAAACGCGAGTTGAGCTTGCAGTAAAGCAACATTTTGAAAGCCAAGGTTGGGATATTTACTTCTCTGAAAACAGTTTTCTATGTGGCTTATTTGGTTTAGCCTTTTGGGAGGTCATTTTTGCAGATGTTGAAGGCGCCTTTATCAATCGATACCAACATCGACCTCTAGATCTGTACCATTCCGATTTTGTAGACAAGCGAGCCGAACAGGTCGAAGCGGTGTTTCAGACTATATTCAAGCATGGGCTGAACCACTTACTCAATATATATGACCAGAAGCGCGGTATCGCCAATCCATTTGTTAATTGGAACTACTTCCCCAGATCACTCGTCGAGCACAGTATGGAGGCTATTCCCAACGCCTTGATTGTTGATCTTTTCAAAGTGATATTGAGTGATTTGAAGCTATTTAGAACTGGGATGCCCGATTTGATTGCATTCAAGGACAAAGAGTTTCATTGGGTTGAAGTCAAAGGCCCCGGAGACAAGCTGCAAGACAACCAATGGCGCTGGATCAAAGAGTTTGAGCGATTATCTGTCCCTTTCTCTGTTTGTTACGTCAACCAGTAAGCCTTAAGTCGACACTATAAATTCCAACCTAGGGTGAGTGACTCACCTCGATAAGTTGCTCAGTCCCATCAAGATCTTATCTATAAGATTGTTAGAACATGAGCATTTTCAATCATTTTCGATATAATTAGAGAAAATGCTTAATATATAAATACGTATGAATTTGAAAAAACTCTTCATTTTAGCTTTTGTTAGCGTCTTCTCAGGTTGTGCCGTCTACGCGGGTTTAAACTTCGACGAACTGTTTGGTAAACAACAAGTTCGCGATCGCCAAGCGCCTATTCTGTCGGCTCAAGCACAGCACTTCATTGATGAAGTAAAGCCCATCATTGATAACCGATGTGTGGTTTGTCACGCTTGCTATGACGCACCTTGCCAGCTCAAAATGTCTTCGGTAGAAGGTATAGACCGAGGTACGAGCAAAGCACTCGTTTATCAAGGCACCCGTTTAACCGCCTCAGCCCCTACTCGCTTGTTTGAAGATGCTTTAACCACACAAGAGTGGCGCGATGCGGATTTCCATCCAGTTCTCAACGAACGTATGCAGAACTCAACGGCTAACCTGGATGCTGGTCTTGTTTCTCGAATGTTGATCCAAAAAGAGAACCACCCACTTCCAGATCAAACCCAGCTTGAAGGTTTCGACTTTTCAACCGATCGCGACCAACAGTGCCCAACGATTGAAGAGTATGCCCAATACGAGAGAGATTACCCGACTTGGGGGATGCCTTATGGGATGCCGAACTTAGATAAAACAGAATACGCGACTTTAATGAGTTGGTTAGAAAATGGCGCGTTAATGAACGACCACATTCCACTGAATGATGCGGAACAAGAGCTCGTTAATGTCTACGAAAGCTTTCTCAATAAGAGTGACAATAAAAGCCAACTTTCAGCACGTTACATCTATGAGCACCTGTTTCTATCGCATGTCTACTTCTCTGATTTGGCGCAGCCAACGCGTTTCTTCACACTTGTTCGCTCTGCAACGCCTCCAGGTGAAGCGGTGCAACGCATCACGACTCGTCGCCCATACGACGATCCAAAAGTAGAACGTGTTTACTACCGCCTGATTCCAGAACAAGGCACCATCGTCGACAAAACGCACATGCCTTTCGCACTCAATAAAGAACGACTACAAAAGTGGAACACTTGGTTTGTCGATGCTAATTACTCTGTGAAACAACTCCCTAGCTACAACATTGATGTCGCAGCTAACCCTATGACTTCGTTTGAATCACTGCCAGTGAACTCTCGTTTCCATTTCATGTTGGACAATGCGCAAAACACCATCATGGCTTTTATCAAAGGGCCGGTGTGTCGTGGTCAACTTGCCTTGAATGTGATTAACGACCGTTTTTGGGTTTTCTTCATTGATCCAGAGAAAGCCGATTTACCAGAAATAAACGCTTTCTACGCCAGTCAGAAGAAAAACTTAAAACTACCTAGCGAGCTAAAAAGTAACACCGTACCAGCGACTAACTGGGTACGTTACTCTAAGCAACAGGCTCGATACCTAAATGCGAAATCAGACTTCACCAACCAATGGTTCGATAGTGGCGTGAACCTAGACACCGGTATAATTTGGGATGGCGATGGCATCAACCAAAATGCCGCTCTCACCATCTTTAGACACTTCGATAGCGCTTCGGTTGTTCAGGGTTTAGTCGGTTCACAGCCTAAGACAGCATGGATCCTTGATTACGCCTTACTAGAGCGCATTCATTACCTTCTTGTAGCAGGTTTCGATGTGTACGGAAACTTCGGCCACCAGCTGATTACGCGTATGTTTATGGACTTCTTGCGCCTTGAGGGCGAGAGTAACTTCTTAACCCTTCTTCCTAAAGATGTTCGCCATATTGAACACTCAAGCTGGTACAAAAACCAAAGTGCACAACTGAGCGATTACTTGCAACGCAATATCGCCCCTTTCGACCAACCAACAAGTGTGGTTTACAAAACGGCCGATCCTAAGCGTGAACTGCTCAATATGATCAAAGATAAGCTCGCGCCTGTCCTCGATAGTCGTTTTGATATTGTCGAAACAGGTTTTGGTCGAAAGAACGAAGCACTGCTTAACCAAGTGAATCTGATAAAGGGAGTCGGCCTGCGTCATGTTCCTCAGTTAGTGATGATCATGATTGAAGGCGAAAATGGCGAAGAGCAGCTGTTCACCATGATTCACAATAACGCTCACAGCAACATTTCAAGCTTGTTTAATGAAGAAGGTAACAGAGATTACGCCAATGATGACTTAACGCTCGTACGAGGCGTTGTCGGTAGCTACCCTGCCGCCTACCTGTCTTTAACCGAAAGCGAGATACCGACTCTGGTGAAAACTCTGCAAAATTTAAACACAGAAGAAGATTACGTGGCGCTGCTGGATAAGTTTGCGGTACGACGCAGTTCTAACGAGTTCTGGCCGTTCAGTGACCGAGTTCATCGTTGGTATCAACAAGACCAACCGATCGAGTTTGGCTTGTTGGATTACAATCGCTTTGAGAATAGGTAGTAAGCGATAAGCCTTAGTTCGAGCTCTTGAGCCTTGGTTAGCTTTGAATGGTTAGCTTTGAATGGTTAGCTTTGAATGGTTAGCTTTGAATGGTTAGCCTTTCATAAAGAGAGCTGACTTGCACGGTATAAAAAATCCTCTGACGAATATTCGTTCAGAGGATTTTTTTGACTTGTTGATTAGATCAAGTTTAAAGCAAGCTCACGTCATTGGGCAGAAACATAAATTAGTAACGCCTCTAACGAGTCTTTAACCAATTCAGATAAAGCGTGGTCGTTATCTCGGTACTGCAATAATGGTTGTTCGCTAGCTTCAATACTCTGACACAAATTGTACAGCGCTAATAAACCCAAACTGCCCGCCGAGCCTTTCAGCTTGTGCGCCAAAGACTTCACTTCTCGTCCGTTATCGGCTTCGCTTGCCTCGACTAATTCATTCAAGGTAAGGTTACTGCTCTCCTCGAACAGCACAACGATCTGTTTCATTTTATCCAATCCAAGAATCGATAGGTCACCCTCTATCACTTTGGAATCAATCAGTTTCACTGGAGTGTCTCCTTCATCTTGGGAATCCGTTGTCGTCGTGTACTTGGCTAAAACATCTACCATCTGTGTCGAGCACTCATCACTGTTACCATTAATCATACGATTACCATTTTGCTTACAAACAGCATCGTTTGGATCGGGCTGTGGCAACAATAGTGTTTTACCATCGAGTTGAGCAACAATGAGCTGAGAAAGAGCCTCTTTTTCTAGCGGCTTAGGCAAGAAGCCATCAAAGCCAGACGACAAGTAGCTTTCCACTTCCTCGTTAAACACGTGAGCCGATACTGCGATCATTGGTGGTACTTTGCGTGTTACGTTTTCTTCATTCTCATGCTGAAGCGCATCGTCTTTGAGATGTTGAATCAGCTCTACGCCATCGCAGTCAGGTAAATTGATGTCCACCAGCGCAATATCAAACTCTTGTCCACTGAATATTACTCTCGCTTCTTGTCCGGTTGTCGCTATCACAACATCGTGGCCCAGGTTATTCAAAAAGCCTTCGGCAACAATACAGTTCACAGGGTTGTCTTCAATCAGAAGTACCTTCGCTCGGATACAAGCTTCAATAACCGTTGCTTTCGTTTCAATTTTCTCACCTACTTCAAGTGGCAATGAGAACCAAAACTGACTGCCCTCGCCTTCTTCGGAATGAACACCAATGTCACCATTCATTGCCAACATGATGCTTTTACTGATCGCTAATCCAAGCCCTGTGCCACCGGTTTTGTTGCGACCGCTATCGGTTTGGGTAAAGGCATCAAACAGACAAGCTTGTTCGCTAGCGTCAATACCGACACCGGTATCTGACACTTCAAACATCACTCGATTTTCATCTTCGATATCTAAACTAATGAAGATATCGACCGAGCCACTTTCAGTAAACTTAATCGCGTTACCGACCAAGTTATTCAATATTTGACTGATTCGAGTGACGTCACCACGCCAATAGCGTTGCACGTCACTTTCGATATGAAAATCAAAATTAAGCTTCTTCTCAGCGGCGCGCCCTTCCATTAACTGATAGGTATCTTGAACCATCTGGTAAAGGTCAAAAGAAGCCGCGCGTATTTCTAGATGTCCCGCTTCGATCTTTGAATAATCCAGTACGTCATTCAAAATCGCGAGTAGATTCTTACCACTGCGGTTAATGATGTCCGCATAGCCTGATTGCAGCGGGTCTAAGCCGGTATCTTTAAGCAATCTTGCGGTACCTAATACGCCATTCATTGGCGTTCGTATTTCATGGCTCATCGTCGCAAGGAAAGCAGACTTGGCACGGCTTGCTTGTTCTGCCGCATTGCGAGCTTTAGCGTGGTTACCCACCTCGACATTCAACTTCTCATTGGTCTTTTGCAGTTGATAGGTTCGGTCTGTGACCAACTCTTCTAAGTGCTCTTTGTGCTCTTCGAGCTCACGTTTTGCCTTAGCTTCGCCAACCGCGACCACTTGTAGTGCTTGCGCAGTGTTTCTGGCGGTGATGATTGCCTCGCCCATATGAGCTAACTCATCATTACCCTTAACCGAGATATCAATATTCAGGCGACCTTGTGCGATAGACATCAAGGCCGATGAGTATTCAGTAAGGCGTTTAACAACCGAGATATACACCACTCGCCAAACGATAAATGCGACGATAACCAAACCAATAACCGAAATCACAGACAGCGACCATTGAGCCAAGTTCAAGGTTGACGTCAGCTCATCAACCGCTTTTTTTGTGCTTCGGTTTGAATCATCAACCAGTTGGTTAACCGTTGTATTCAGCTGAGAGAACAGCTCCAACGTATTTTGCATCAGAAACTCTGACTTTTTGGTGTTCTCATATTGTTCTAGCGAGATATCGAACACGACCTGGCGTTTTCTCAACTCTTCAAGCAACTGAGACATCTGCGCAGAACGAGTCGGATCTTCCACCGCTTTAACGCGGCGCGCCATGATTCTTAGGTTGGATTCGAACTCAGACTGGATTTGATGAATACGTTCAACGTTGGTGACGGTCTGAGTTTCTTCAATTTGATTGAGCATCTTGAACGCCAACAAATGCAATTCGTGCAGACGCTCAGACAAATCAAGATCAACTTCAACAAGTGCGTCTAAAGCTTGGTAGGCTCTATCGGTTTCTTTGGTTTCTAGCAGGTCGTAGATGTGCGTTACGTTAGCAACCGCAATGGTGGCAGTATTCAGCACTTGGGTTCGCGTGAGCTGCTCTAACTCTTCTGCGAGTAGACGCATCTCTTCAACACGAGACGTCAATTCCTTGCTTAACCAAAGCTTACGTTCGACCGAGACACCCAGTTCAGCCAGTGTGTTAATAACGCTTTGAACATTGTTTTCGAGTTTATTGAGAAGTTGGGAATCAAAACTGTCGACACCAAGCTCTTTGATATGCTGAAGAAGTGCTTCAAGCTGGCCAAACAACACAGTGCCAGCCTCTTTTCGTTCGGCCTCGTTTCTCGCATTAGAAAGCGTTTGTACCGACGAAATAATACGGTTACTCAACTCAGAAACTTGACGAGCTTCGATCATAGCAGGAAGCGCTGAATCGACGACGTTTCTTTCCGTTTTTGCTACAAAGCTAAAACCAGAAACACCGATCAATGCAGACAATAGAACCAACAGTGCCATCACTAAGAATGAGGCCAGTAGCTTGCGTCCAATACTCGCTGAGGCTAACAACATAAACTTTAAACCTTAAAACGTTCTTCTTTACCCATGCAGAATACGCTATATTTTGCAGTGTTTCTTATCTAAAACCAATAAAACGGCAATTCATGCTATCTAGACCTTTAGCTTCAAAAATCATTCTCTCACTACTGGCCTCAGTAACCTCTGTCGCGAGTGCTAGCGAGCCTTTGAGCCCAATAAAACCTGCCGAAGCCACATCACATAAAGAGAAAATTTGTGCCATTTATCCGCACCTAAAGGATTCTTACTGGTTGTCTGTTAACTACGGCATGGTCTCTGAAGCAGAAAAGCAGCAAGTTGAGCTAAGAGTATTAGAAGCCGGCGGATACCCAAACATTGGTAAGCAAGCGTCACAGCTGGTGCTTTGCACACAATGGGGAGCCGACGCCATTATTTTAGGCACAGTTTCACCCGATGCTTACCATGACAATCTTACGGATTGGGTTGGCTCGACGCCTGTGTTTGCTACTGTGAATGAGTTGACCGTCAATGAAGAACAACAAAAGGTATTGAAAGGCACGGTCGGTGTCGACTGGTATCAAATGGGATTTCAAGTCGGAGAGTTTTTGTCGAAACGACATCCGAAAGGATCAGGCGAAACACCTATCGCCTTGTTACTTGGCCCTCAAGCAAGTGGCGGTACTAAGCCTGTAGCACTGGGGTTTTATGATGCAATCAAATCGAGCGATATCAAAATTGCGATAAGCTATTGGGCAGACAACGATAAAGAACTGCAAAGAAACTTGGTACAACAAGTCATCGAGCAGCCAGGTATTCAATATATTGTCGGAAGCGCAGTCGCGATTGAAGCTGCGATAAGTGAGCTGAGAGCAGCCGGTAAAACCAAAGAAATTGGATTAATTTCAAGTTACCTAAGTCACGGAACCTACCGCGGCTTGCTTCGTAACAAGGTGCTTTTTGCACCAACAGATAAAATGGTTGAGCAAGGTCGCTTATCGGTAAAACAAGCCACCAGTTACTTACGCGGTCAACCTTATGAGAAACACAGTGCACCCATGATTGAAGCACTGACACCTGCAACACTCAAAGATCAAATTATCGCCGACTCATTGTCACCTTCTGAGTTTCGTCCGGTATTCAGTGTGAATCCTTAGTGCTATATTGGCTGAAGAACTCAAAACAATAAAAACGAAACAATCATTTAGGGAACATTCATGCAAAAAACGACGCGTACTATGCCAACGCATAAGAATATCGCTTTGGTCGCTCATGACCATTTCAAACCTGAGCTACTTAGATGGGTCAAAGAGAACAAAGAAAAACTACAAAAGCACTTCCTTTATGCAACGGGCACAACGGGTTCTCTACTCAGTAAAGAAACAGGCCTAGCAATTAAGAGCATGATCAGCGGCCCAATGGGCGGTGACCAACAACTTGGTGCGCTTATCTCTGAAGGCAAGATCGATATGATGATTTTCTTCTGGGATCCACTGAATGCCGTACCACATGACCCAGATGTAAAAGCACTGCTTCGTATCGCAAGTGTTTGGAACATCCCAGTGGCAACCAACCGTGCTACCGCTAACTTCCTATTTAACTCTTCACTGCTTGAAGAAGAAGTGATCATTGAGATCCCAGACTACGAAGCGTACCTAGCTGAGCGAACTTAATGGTTCAGCGCTCTTAACTAAGCAGAACGCTTCGATATGAACTAAGAAAAACGCTTCGTTAAGAACCAAAATAACGTCAAAGACTAAAAAGCCTGCTTCATCGCAGGCTTTTTGTTCACTAGAACCTTAACTCGCTACTTGTCACTCCATACCGCCATTTCGTTGCCACTTGGCTCTCTAAAGTGGAAACGTCGCCCGCCGGGGAAACTAAATATCTCACGATTTACCTCGCCACCAGCATCAAGCACGTCACGCTCGGTTTGCTCAAGATCTTCGCTATAGAAAACCATCAGCGCTGCGCCACTTTCAGCATTCGACGCCAGATCCGCTAAATAGAACCCACCCATTAAGCCTTTCCCTTCAAAAGCAAAATACTCAGGGCCATAGTCTTCAAAGGTCCAACCAAACACTTGGCTGAAAAACGCCTTAGTTGCAGCGATGTCTTTCGCAGCAAATTCAATGTAGTTAATAGAGCCGTGTTCCATAGCGGATTCCTTCTGCTTTATGCCTTTTTCCTAATGATAATATCTTACGCCCTAATTAAAATAGCTAGCACGCTGATGATAATTGCTTATGCCCTAATAAGAATAGGTAGCGGGCTTGAAGATCTAATCTTAGACAATTACCCCAAGTGACATCACTTTTTACGAACGACGGGGTAATCAGATCCATGCAGTTCTTGTACAAAACCAGAACCGTCGCCACTGTGTGTGATCCATACTTTCTCTTTTGCTCGCGTCATTGCCACGTAAAATAAACGACGCTCTTCTGCATAAGGGAAGGCGTCTGATGATTCAGTCAATGCGCCATCAATATGCAGCTGTTTCTTCTTCGTCGGGAACTGCCCTTCATCAACACAAAGAATAATCACAAAATCTGCTTCTTTGCCTTTACTGGCGTGGCAAGTCATAAAATTAATGTTGATGGATGTGAAGATTTTTTTCCAATCTTCCAGCAATTCTGGTTTGTGGTAATGGTTACGTCCAAGTAGCAATACTGACTTGCTGGCTTTACCTTTTACTTGCCTATTAATCTGATCCAGGATCTTCTCAACTTCTTTGCTTGGCGCACTGTACACCGCCTTCTGCTTCTGTTGTTTGAAGCTGTTCAGTTCTTTCGGAAGCTGAATCGGGTTTTCCTGCACAAAACGATTGGCAACTGCACCTAACTGATTGTTAAATCGGTAAGTCGTATCTAGGTGATGAATCGTCGAGCTCTCAAAACGATCCTTAAAGCCCGTCGTTAAATCAACATCTGCGCCCGCAAACTGGTAAATCGACTGCCAATCATCACCTACCGCAAAAATAGAAGCTTGGTGTTGCGCTTTCGACTGATTACACAGTGCCTCAACCAAGGCAAGGCGATCTGGCGAAATGTCTTGATACTCATCGATCATGATGAACTTCCAAGGCGAGATAAACTTGCCTTTTTCGACATACTGAGTCGCTCGGCTGATCATGATTGAGAAGTCGATGTGATTCTGTTCTTTCAGTTCTTTTTGCCATGCTGTCACGCATGGCCAACACAGTGAAAGCTCGCTGTTGAGACGCGTGTAGTCTCTGTGATCAATCAACTGCTGTTGTACTTCCTTCTTCGATAAACCCGATGCATTCAACTGCTCAAGCTGCTTTTCAAGCCAACCAATCAACTTGAGGTTTGAAACATGACTACCAAGTTCGTCATCACCTGTTAAATAAGCGATTGGCCACTTAGACAGGTGCTTTTGCCAGCGTTTGAAGTTAGTCGGCGTCATCCAGTGCTTTTTCAACCAATCAATGCACCATGCTTGGCGTTGATTGTCATCGAGCGCTAACGGAGAGATAACCACACGTTCAGGTTCAACCTGATTAAGGATCTTTAGACCCAACTGGTGGAAAGTACTCACTTGCACCTTCTCTGCTGATAAACCAATTTTGCTGTTAAGGCGCTGTTTCATCTCTTCCGCGGCTTCGCGACCAAATGCGAGCAATAACAACTCTTCAGCTTGAGCTTGATGACTTTGCAGTAAATACGCGACGCGAGCTGTAAGAACACTGGTTTTACCCGAGCCAGCGCCCGCTAATATAAGGTTGTGATCATCATTCATCAAGACCGCATATTGCTGAGATAAATTGAGTGGTGACGATTCACATTGAGCAAACAATACTTCCCAGTTTTGTCTTTCTGTTTCTAACCACTGCTGATTTCTTTCGGCTTGCTTAATTTCCGTCTCAGACAACCATGGCTGCATTCGAGCAATGCGGTTTGGCATACGCTGCGCCGCTTCTTCTAAAGTCATCGTCATGTTTTCTAAACTTGAGTTAACCATGTCGACCCAAGTCTTAACTTTAGAATGCGCTAGGAAAGCAGGAAGTTGCTCAAGACGTGTCAATTCAGCTTCCCATTGAGGAACGTGTTCAGCCAATTGTTCACATTGAGTGTCATGCCACTTCTGATAAGCAGCAACCGATGCGCGTGCAAATTGACGGCATTGTTCCCAAGGTAGACCTTGTACTAACCAGCTGCGCTGTTTGCCATCTTGTTGATTAGCAAAGAACTGTAACGATCCCCAAAACAATCCGCGTTTTATCGCGATCTTGCCACTCCAAATAGTAAACGGGATTCGTTCTTCACTGCCTACTGAAGATAACAGCAGGCGTGGACCATCAAGTTCGACTTGATGATATTCATTTTGAATAAAAAACTGTGCAGTCTTGTTAGCGCTTAGCTGCATTGGAGTGTGCTCTCTAATTGGGAATATTGAATTTATATCATGATGCTGTGAGAATTAATAATGTCTCACATCTTATCGATGCTTTCATGACCATCTAGGGGCAATTATGGATAAGTATCAAATTCTTGTGCTTGATTTCTGTTAGGATTATGGTTTTAGTGTGTCAAGTGAGCGACTGTGGACTTCTCAGCCAAATTGCGCCTCTATTGGGCGAATAAAACCATAAATTACAGCGTACTAATTCTCATCACTCTACTCGGTGTTGTGGTTCCTGCTTGGTATTATGGACAAAACACACTCATCACACCTTTGATCTTAGGTGTTATTGCTGCGGCTCTTGCTGAAAGTGACGACAGCTTTACCGGGCGTTTGAAAGCACTCACGCTAACCTTTATCTGTTTCGCTGTGGCCGCTTTCTCAATTGAGATCCTGTTCGATACACCGTGGCTGTTCGCGATAGGGCTTTTCGTTTCAACCTTCTCTTTTATTATACTCGGTGCAATTGGCCCTAAATACGCCAGTATCGCGTTTGGTTCGCTGCTTGTTGCTATCTATACCATGCTCGGCGCCCATGAGAGCACCAACCTTTGGTTTCAACCGCTTCTACTTTTAACCGGCGCCGCTTGGTACTACTTCATGTCGATGATTTGGCAGATTGTCTGGCCGATGCAGCCCGTACAGCAAAACCTAGCCACGGTGTTCGACCAAATCGGCAATTACATCGGATCAAAAGCGGAACTCTTCTACCCTGTATCTGACCTTATTCCTCAGCCACATCGTATTATTGAAGCTAAGTTAAACGCCAGTACCGTTAATGCACTCAACATGTGTAAAGCAACACTGCTTAACCGGTCTAAGCGCGGGCACATTGATGGTCCGAGTGACCGATTCCTAAATACCTATTTCATCGCACAAGACATTCATGAGCGCGTGAGCTCTACCCACTACCGCTATCAAGAGCTGGCAAAGCACTTTGAACGCTCTGATGTGTTGTTTCGATTCAAGTATCTACTCGAAGCCCAAGCCACAGCCTGTAAAGAAGTGGCGAGCTCATTGAAAGTCGGAGCTGAATACCAGCATGGCGATAAATCTGTATTAGCACTTGATGAGTTAATGTCTTCGCTTAACCATCTTAACCAACAGAACAAGCCCGAGTGGAAATCACTGCTCAACCAATTGGATTACTTATTCAATAACCTCGCTACCGTCGAAAAGCAGCTCTCGAATATCAGTAACCCGGATGCGGAAAAGTTGGAAGAAGACGTATTGGACGATACCAACCCTCATACTTTGACGGCAATGTGGCACAAGATCAAAGCCAACCTGAATACCGACTCGATGCTGTTTCGTCATGCGATTCGTATGGCAATCACATTGACGCTCGGCTACGGGATCATTCAAGGTTTTGACATAGAGCGTGGCTATTGGATCTTGTTAACGACACTGTTTGTATGCCAGCCAAACTACAGTGCAACACGACAAAAGCTGACGGCTCGTGTCATTGGCACCGTTGCAGGCTTGTTGATTGGAGTACCACTACTGACCTTCTTCCCGTCTCAAGAGAGCCAGTTAGTTTTCATTGTCATCAGTGGCGTGATGTTCTTTGCATTCAGAATCAATAACTACGGATTTGCGACCGGCTTTATAACGCTGCTTGTACTCTTCTGCTTTAACCAATTAGGGGAAGGCTACGCGGTGGTGTTGCCAAGACTAGCGGATACCTTTATCGGTTGTGCCCTCGCCGTACTTGCTGTCATTTACGTGTTGCCTGATTGGCAATCAAAGCGATTGCACAAAGTCATGGCAGATGCGCTCGATTCCAATAAGAACTATCTCGCTCAGATCATTGGCCAGTATCGCGTGGGTAAAAAAGACACCCTTAATTACCGTATTGCGCGCCGCAGTGCACACAATAACGATGCCAACCTGACTGCGGCCATCAGTAGCATGTTGGTTGAACCAGGTAAGTATCGTACCTCTGAAGATGAGAGTTTCCGATTCCTAACCCTTAATCATGCTCTACTCAGTTATATCTCTGCTCTAGGTGCTCACAGAACGCGTATCGATGATGAAGCAACACATAAACTAGTATTAGATGCACACAGAGTAATACACGAACATCTCGACGCTCTAAATGATCAACTCTACTCCCACCAAGAACATTGTGAAGTGAAAAACGCTTACGACCCTGAACTGGATAAACGTCTGAGTGAGTGGCGAGAAGAAGACGAGAGTTCTGTCAGAATGGTTCTACAACAGCTGCATTTGATCTATCGAATGCTTCCAGAATTGCATACCTTAGCGACCAAGTTTGCGGTTAAGGTAAAGATAGATAAGCCGTTTGAAACAGAAGCTTCTTGAACAACAAACAAAATACTGTAAAAACAAAAAGATACCGCCAATCGCTCACCTTTTGATCATTGAGTGTATTTATACATTGCTCTATCCATACCCCAAACTGGGTAGAGCAATTGCTTACCTACCCTTTCATTACAAGGGATGCGGGGATTTTTACATTGTAGGAATTCTCTGACTTTGATTGACCCAACCATAACTTTGCCTAACATTTCTCGGACAAAAAACAACCACAGAAATTTATAGTTGTCTTAGTTTTAGGAAACTTCAAACTTCATTTACTATTCACTTAATCTTGTTTGATTTCCTGAATCAGTAGGCTATGCTCTATAGAGCATATGGATTTGAACAAAGGTCACATTATGAATACACAGCAATTTGAAGTATTTAAGCAGCAAATACAGCTTCTTAGCCCACAGCAATTGAAAGCACTTCAAGGTGAAATCGACGGCAACCTTGAAACGGACCAGCCTTCTCTGCTTACTGATGAAGAGTTAAACGCACTAAATGACCTGTTTAATTAATAGACAGACGTCACTATTTTAGCTTAAGTTCACCGTTTCACCGTAAATTTCACCTGTTCACCATTGCGCTCAAAATATCGTCCGCCTAGACTCATTCAATACGTCAATAAAAGGTTCTGCTATGTCGATATCTGGTATTCAATCTGGTTACGCCATTATTCAGCAGTCAACCAACATGGCTGAAGAAGCCGCAATCGAGCTCAACCAAGCCTCCAAACACTCTCTAGAATCCGATGACGCTTTCCAAACTAGCGATTTCAGCTTTAACCAAATAGAACCTGAACAATCCATTTCGTTTAAAGAGAAAGAACCGGAACCATCTTCATCCTCAACTGATGCACTTATAAAACTGACTCAAAGCGCAAGTTATAACCGCGTTGGTGCGAGTGTGATTGATCGTCAAAACGAAGCCATCGGCAGCCTTCTCGATATCCATATCTAGTTCAATCTCATAGTGAGCATTTTTTGACGAAGTTGTCTTGCTTAGGCGAACAAATTGCTGCTAAACCCATACAAACTGTAACTCATTATATCAGGCGCTTGTTTCTGGCTTATTACTCGGTAGAATCAGCGCAAACCAATTTGCTGCACAAACTTTACTTCATACTATTTATGCCAAAACTAAATCTGCATCGCCGTGACTATGTTTCTATTTTAGGAGGCGACATCTCCGCAGACGCATTAGAAAAAAAGCTTCAGCCTCATTTTGAAAAGCCAGTAAATAAGCTGACACCTAGCCCCTATCTGACAGAAAAAAATCTAGCACGTCGCTGGACAGCTCTCGACAATTTAGATTCTCAACAAGAGCTCCTCGACCCTCATACACAAAGTCAGGTCCAAGCTTATGAGAAAAACATTGAGCACTTTATTGGCACAGTTAAAGTCCCTGTGGGAATATCTGGCCCTTTAAGAGTCAATGGCCTATTTGCTACGGGCGATTACCTCGTCCCACTCGCAACTACAGAAGCAGCGCTTGTTGCGTCTTACAATCGTGGTTCTAAGTTGATTACGGCATGTGGTGGCGCAAGTGCTATGTTGCTCAATGAAGGTGTCACACGTACTCCTGGTTTCGCATTCCAAGGATTAGTTGAAGCCGGACAGTTTGTGGCTTGGGCTGTGACTCAGTATGACCAGTTCAAGATCTTGGCAGAATCAACAACATCACACGGCAAGCTTACCGACATCAATATCAACATAGAAGGTAACCATGTTTATTTGGTGTTTGAATTTCTAACTGGTGATGCTTCTGGTCAAAACATGGTGACCATCGCCACCAATGCAGTCTTTGAGTACATCATAGAAAATACGCCGGTTAAGCCCGATCATGCTTTCCTAGATGGTAACTTGTCAGGCGATAAAAAAGCCAATACTCAAACCTTGCGCAGCGTTCGTGGTAAAAAGGTCACAGCCGAGGTTAATATCTCTGCCGAGCTTGTCGCTAAGTACCTCCACACTACACCAGAGAAAATGGTGCAGTTCGGACAAATGACCACAGTCGGTGGGGCTTTGAGCGGCACGATTGGTATCAATGCTCATTATGCAAATGCACTTGCTGCGCTCTACATTGCGTGCGGCCAAGATGCAGCCTGTGTGGCTGAATCGGCGATTGGTATGACTCGTATGGAGCTCAACAAAGAAGGTGGCCTATACGCTAGCGTAACACTGCCTAATTTAATGCTAGGTACAGTAGGCGGCGGCACTGGTCTACCAAGCCAAAAGGCATGTCTAGATTTACTTGGCCTTCACGGCAATGGTAAATCGCAAGCCTTAGCTGAGGTATGTGCTGCATTATGTTTAGCGGGTGAACTGTCGATTGTAGGCGCGTTTTGCGCAGGTCACTTTTCGCGAGCTCATCACAAATTAGCTCGTTAATAACCTTTATCCAATTTGGCTTGTGAGATTTTGTGGATTGCACAAGAGCACAAGCCACTCTGAATGCGTGAGTCATAAATGGATTACTTACACTTATCTAGAGTGAGCCTTAAGCACCTCACTGCGCTTCATATTATGCTGAGCACCCACAGCGTTACTCAAACCTCAGAGCAACTCTTTGTCAGCCCTTCGAGTGTGAGTAAGACATTATCTCAGCTGCGTGACATACTTAATGACGAGCTTTTCTATCGGGACGGCACCAAGCTGATCCCGACGCCATTTGCCTTGCAGGTAGCTCCGACTGTTCACGCGATTCTTTCAAGCATGAACGGACTGCTTCATCAGAAGAGTTTTACCCCTCAAGAATACCAAGGCAGCTTTTCACTTTCGATGCGCGAAAGTACCTTTGAAGTATTCGCGTCCAAGCTCAGCAAAATTACCACTGAACTCGCACCCAAAGCCAAACTCAACATCTATTCGAAGCAACAGCTGGGTTTTGATGCTTTGCTTAGCGGTAAGATCAACTTGATCTTATTGCCCCATGATATTTCCCAGCCACCGACCGATAATAAGGAGCTGGTTTGGGAAACGATTCTTCCAGACGAAATGGTTTGTTTGATGGGCGCAGACCACCCTCTTGCTCAGCAAGAACTGACGATTGAAGGCTACTTAGATTACAAGCACATTGGGATTTTAGATAACGAACTGTCTCAGCCTTACTTTGAGCAAAACTTAGTTCAATGTCATAAGCCAAGAGATATGGCAATATCGGTAGCGGACTTCGGTGCAGCGGCTGTACTGTGTCACCACACGCCTTTCCTATTCACCAGCTCTAAACAGTGGGCTGAACATGCTAAGCAAGCTCAGGGCTTAGTGAGCAAACCCTTGCCTTTTGATTACGGCAAAGTGGCGTATAGCTTGGTGTGGAACAAGCCCAACATGAATGATCAAGCGATCAAATGGTTGTGTGACCTATTTTTAGAGGCTTGATATTTTTAGAGACTTTACGTTCTTAGAAACCTGATTGACCGCAGAAGAAACTTAGAGGTTAAGTATAAACCTCTGGGGTTTGCATTGGCCTTTTAACGATCGTGTAGAGCTTATCGTGAAAGCTCTGCATCTGTTGTTCGGTGCATTTAGGCCAATCTAACGCTTCACCAATCACACCATGATGTTGAAACGCATTCAGTCGAATTCGAACATCATTTGGTAGCGTCTTCAAGTAACGCCCCACTTGTTCAATTTCATCTTCAAGATCGCTTTTATTCGGAATATGCAGCAACCTAACTTCATGCAGCTTTCCTTTGCCTGCAAGATAATTGATGGTTTCAAACACTCGATGGTTTCCTCTGCCCACCAGCCATTGGTGCGTTTCAGATTGCCATGATTTTAGGTCAATCATCGCGCCATCAAGGTAAGGCAACACCTTGTCCCAGCCTTGCTGTGACAACGAACCGTTACTATCAATAAAGCACGTAAGGTGCGCTAGCTGCGGATCACTTTTAATCGCTTGAAATAGCTCAATGATAAACGGCAACTGCATGGTCGCCTCGCCACCTGAAATAGTGATTCCGCTTAAGAAAAATTGGTTATGCCTGACGAGTTCAAGCACCTCTGAGACCGTCATCGTGGTAATTTTCGGGCTCGACTTATGATCGCAGACATCAATGCACTGATCGCAGTTGGTGCAAACTTCTGGGTCCCACTTAACTTTGCCATCAATCATGCTTAAAGCATTGCTTGGACAGCCACTAACGCAGTCTCCACAATGGTTACAGTGATTAATTGTATGAGGGTTATGGCAAGTAATGCAGTCAAAATTGCAGCCCTGAAGAAACAGCACCAAGCGGTTTCCCGGGCCGTCAACACAAGAAAAGGTCAGCACACGGCTGACCTTCGCTTGTTTTTCTGTCTTATTATTTTTAACCCTAGCCATTTGAGTTGTTAGATCAGAAACTTTCATAATTCACATTGTTCGTATTCGAAACGCCTCACACACATAACACACGCACGTTAGAGCTATTCGTATGTCGGCGACATCTCTAAGCTTGCCACGCGTGGCTTACGCTCTAGAATGCCCGTATTTTTAGCGGCTTCAGCACCAAGAAAAGTAGTATTGGTGCGTGAACCTTGCTCGTCATATTTAGCAATATCAGACAGCTTAATCATGTAACCCGTCACACGAACCAAATCGTTTGATGCAACGTTAGCCGTGAACTCACGGTAACCCGCCTGAATCGCGCCTTTACACAGGTTAAACATCGCTTCAGGATTTGATTTCACTGTTTCGTCGATGGTTAGAATGTCACTGATACCCGAGGTGTAGAACTTATGGTGACCCGCGGTAGCACGAACGTAAGAGACTGGATCTGGTTCGGTGCCATAAGGAATACGGACACCCGGAGTCACATCTTCATCTAGGCTAATACCGCCTTGAGCATGCAGCAGAGCCTTACCTTCCAGCCCATATTTCACTTCAGAGCTTTCGACGATCTCAGCCAGCTTTTCAGAGATACGGTGACCGAGTTGATTCGCCTGTTCATCGTGACCATAGCGCCATGCTTGGCCTTCTTTTTTCATCAAAATGTTAACGGCTTCCGCCATGCCGTAAATACCAAACATGGGCGCAAAGCGATCTTCTTCAATCAAACCTTCTTTAGTTAAGAAGCCTTCAAAGAAGTTAGACTCTTCATGCAAGAAGCGGCTACGTGCGTTCATCAGTTCGATCATGATGTTGCTGTAGTTAGGCAACACTTGCTGCAAGAAATCTACGCTGTCCTCAGATTTTAGAGCCACTTGCTTAAGGTTCATACGCACCAAGGTGTTTGAACCACCCGCTAAAGGCAAAGAGTTATAGCAGCTCACAATACCAAAACGCTTGTCGCCGTAAGCCTCGGCATGCGCTGGATAGTTTGCGATATGTGGTTTACTGCACTCACAGATATTGCTTGCCGCATGACGAAGTAGATCATCAGGTGTCACAGCAGGGTCATACATAAAGGTTAGGTTTGGTGCGATCTGCTTCAGTTCAGCATCTACGCGCAAAATCGTACGACACACAATGTTGTCGGTCGGGCCGATATTCACATGCATAAAGGCATCTGGCAGTGTGCGGTCCAGCATAATCCAGAACAGCTTAAGCTTTTGATATACCTGCTCATCCGTCAAGTCGCCAACAAATGGCATCAACACATCATCCAACTGACCTAGGTATACCGGAATTGATGTCACAGACGGAACATGGTGGTAAAGGATGGTCAGCATGTTCAATGCTTCATCGAAATTAGTGGCCGCGCTAAGCTCTAAATACTTTGAGCCTTGATGTAAGTATTTAGAATAGTCTGGAAGTACATAGCGCGGCTTAAATGGTGCATGCCCTTCAAACATGTCACATAGCACACCTTGTTGTAGGGCTTGCTCTACTTCATTGCTAACCGGCATATACGGTAGGCTGGCTTCAGCTTCTAAGGCAAGATAACTCGACTTCTGCTTTGGAGACAGGTGGGCATCTGAAATGATATTGCTAAAGCGTTGTTGTTGCTCTGAAAGTTGTGGAGAAGCAGATTGGTGGCTCATGATGAAACCCTTAATATTATTATGGGCTTATTTTATATCTCACTGTTACATTTCCACTAATGAAATGTATGCAAGACTATATTTCCCAAATGGAAATGAGTAATTTGTTAATTGCCTGAAATTTGCTTATCTATGAACGAAATGGAAAGAAAGAAGCCAGTGTTGGCGCTGGTAGTGATAGTGATAGTGATAGTGATAGTGATAGTGATAGTGATAGTGAAGATATTAAAAGCACTCAATGGCTCGCCTGTTTGAAACACAAACGACTAAAAATAGAAAACCCACATAACTGACCTTAAGATCGTTGATGTGGGTTTCGTTATTTTAGATGAGCATTACCGAGGCTAGCTCTAGGCATACACACGATTACAGATAAGGAAGCACTTGTTTACGTCCAACACCCATCAATACCTTTAACTCTCCTTGTGGAGTGTTGATCGAGAACGGCGTTGACACTTCAACCACTGCAAAGCCAGCTGCACTCAATACATTCTCTGAGCGCTGTTGGCTTACACCGTAGTCTTCGCTGTCGTTCTCTAAGTACCAATCCCAGTGTACAAACGTGCCGTCGTTTTCAAGCAGCGTGTAAATCAGACTGACTGTGTCTTGTAGGTTCGGGATAAAACCACACACCGAAGAAGCTACCACTAGGTCAAACTGGTTTCTGAATGCTGGATGCTGCGCTGCAAGCCCGCGCGATAAAAGATCAACAACAGGTTCAACGTTGGGTAACTCTTTCTTATCTAACTCTTCAATCATCCCTTCAGAGATATCAAGTGCGATGATCTCTTTTGCTAAAGGAGATATTTTCTGGCTGAGTAGTCCTGTACCACAACCAAAATCAAGGACACGGGTTCCGTTTAAATCAACGAGCGGTGTTAACTGGTCAAATACGGACTGTGCGAATACTGCGGTCGCGGGATCTTTATCCCAATCAACGGCGTACTCGTCCCATTGTTTCGCCATCATGGCCTCCATCTTTACTTCTTGTAGGTTCGGAACTTCCCCAGAATAAACCAAATTAGTCAATTCGTCATAGAGTTATCATGCAAAGATGGACTATTTCTAAGATAGTCAGCACAATATTCAGATAATATGCACCGACCCCCGCTCAATATGGAAATGAAATGAACCTTTCTCAAGTCCAAGCCTTTTGTTCCGTTGCTGATTTAGGATCAGTGTCTGAAGCTGCACGCCAGCTAGAATGCAATCGAACCAAACTCAGCATGTCGATTAAAGCCTTGGAAAAAGAGTTAGATGTCGAGCTGTTCGTGCGCAGCGGAAACCACGTTGAACTTTCTGAAGCGGGCAAAGCCATTTACAAAGATTGCGAAGGCTTGTTGGTGACAGCAGCGCGTATTAAACAGACCTGCTTGCATGTTTCAGGTGAATTTAACGCGGAAATTTGGATTGCACGAGATGACTCCCTACCCGATGGAATGTGGCAGGATTTATCTCACGCCTTAAATAACAAGTACCCTTCTACCTCATTCAACTTCGTTCTCGCGTCGAGCGGCGACTTAGCTAACTTGGTTGAAACTCAGCAAGTCGACTTCGCATTTGGCGTCGATTACGAACGTGTCGATGACCCAAGAATTATCTACAATCCACTTGGTAAGATTCGAATGATGTCTGTGTGTAAGAAAGGACATGATCTAAGTGCGATGCGACGAGTGTCGGATGAAGTATTGAGAAATTCGATGCAAGCGACCATGGTTTATCTCAATGAGAAGGATAATCCTGAGCTTGAGCCCTTCTCTCGCCGTTATATTGGTTTCTCTAGCTTTGACTTCATGTTGGATACAATTTTGCGTGAAGAGGCGTGGGGCGTAATGCCAGAACCATTGATTCGCCATTTATTGCGTGAACAAGAGCTAGCAGTGATCAAACACACGTACGGCTTAACACAAGAAGACTATTGTATGTTTACCGCCGCTGGGATGGCTGAACACCCAGGTATGAATTGGTTAGCGGATCAGATCAGCGATTACTTGTTTGATTTTTAAAGTGTCAGATAATGTTCTATCTCGACACTTTAAATCATCTAACAGATAGAGAGCCCTCTCTTTAAAAGACCATCACGTGATCAACTAAATAGCGTCCGTCTTCTTCAACCAACACCATTTCAGCCACAAACTCGCCTTTCGCAATGGTATACGCTTGCTTCCACACAAAGGCGATAGAATCTGAGCGTCTAAATAGTGCGACCTGCTTTCGTTCAGCAAAAAAACCATTGCTGTGTTGATAATGGTGACATACCTTTTCTAAATATTCCGGCGTAACAATGTCTTTCATCCTTTGGGTAAAGTCTCGACAGTGCTGAGCATGATCAACCTTAGTTGAACCGTCCATCAAGTTATCCATGATCGGGTTAGCAATCACCCACAGTTCGTTATCACTGATATCGTCAAACTTCATATTGATCCATTCCTTGTCCATTCCAATCCGTGCAGTCTCAGTCTCAGTCTCAGTCTCAGTCTCAGTCTCAGCAGAGTCTAGGAAATCAATGAGACCCTAGCGACTAATGTGTTTTATTAATCATAAACGATCCTATTTCAGTTGCACACCATCCCCAAGAAACACTCAACGTCAATTTTACTGACACTGAAATTTACCAATAAGTGACTGAATAATAACAACTTGATTATAAAACGAGTTACTGAAATATAAACATCATCAGATAAAGTTTGTAAAGTTAGCTCAATATTAGAACAATGAAGTTATCAAAAACATCTGGAAAATTTTATGTGTGACGGGAAAAGCCAAAACGAAAATCGAGTACTATTGTTCTCAGCCCTTTTAGCATCAGGCTTCGCAGTTGGCGGATTGGTGTTGGGTCTTCTCGTTGGCTCTCTGGTCATAGTATTTGACGGTGTCTATTCTCTTATCAGCTTACTGCTAACTTTATTGTCACTAGCTGCCTCGAAATACATTAATCGCCCATCAGATAGGGAGTTCCCGTTTGGTCGAGCCATCATTGAACCAATTGTGATTGCAATTAAAGCAATTGTGATTCTGCTAGTGGTTAGCTATTCACTTTACTCTGCGATTGGTGCGTTGATGACGGGTGGTCGTGAAGTTGATGCTTCTATCGCAACTCTGTTTGGTATTTTCAACGTACTGGGTTGTGGTTACGCTTGGTGGTACATCGCTAACAAGAGCAAACGTATTTCTTCAGGTTTGATTCAAGCTGAGTCAAAACAGTGGCAAATGGATACTCTTTTGAGTGTGGCAGTTACGGCAGGTTTCGTTGTTGCTTGGTTGGTGGCTTACTCTCCGTTTTCTGAATACGCGGTATATGCCGACCCAATGATGATGTTGTTAATGTCTTTCTACTTCATCAAAGTGCCTTTCGACATGTTACGTGAAGCAATGCGCGAACTGCTTATGATGTCGGCAAACAAAGATATTTGTGACGCGGTAGATAAGAACGTTGTCGCGGTAGACAAAGAAGCGGATCAAGATTTGGAGCTAATGGGTGTGACTAAGGTTGGCCCAGAACTAAGAATTAACGTTGATATTCATACCAACGACCAACAAGCCATTGCGGTCGATGATATTGAACGAACGCGCCGACAGCTTAAGCGACGCCTATCTAAGATGCCTTATGAGCTTCAATTGAATCTCAATGTTGCGAGTTAAGTTTTCCATAGCAAACGAGGACACACCTCACCCGAGTACATAAACTCAAATTAAGAGTGAGATTGAACCTTTTTAGAAGCCGACGCCTTTACCGTCGGCTTTTCTCTTGTTACCCACCAGCAAGCGAGTGAACCAACGGTTACCATACAAACGCCCTGCCAAAATGTCATGGTCAACGACAAGCCTAAAATCAACGAAGATAGTACGGTTGCGAAGATTGGCGTAAAGTAAGACATGGTTGCAAGAAACACCATATTCCCCCCCAGAATCGCCGTGTTCCAAAGCGCATAGCCTGCGCCCATACAAGCGCCAGCTAACGCTAAGTCAATCGCCGCACTCGTTGTCATCACCATGCCTGTTTCATCACTCAATGCGTATTTGATCCACAGAGTGATCGCCGTAGCGATAAAGAAAAGCACAATCGCATTCTGTCCTTTAGCAACGCGCTGGGTGTAGTTGCAGTAAACGGCCCAAATAATCGCACCAAAAAACGCCATCGAATAGGTTTTAGGATTAGTCGCAATGTTGGCAGCAATTTGATCAACAGATAGACCTTGATCACCACTGATGCTCCAAGCCACACCGAAGAATGCCAAAAAGATACTTGGATAAACCAACCAGTTAATCTTCTTGTCGCTCAGCAACACCGCAAACAACACCGTCAGTGCCGGCCACAGGTAGTTGATTACTGCCATCTCTATGGCTTGATGTCGGCTGTTCGCCATTCCCAATGCCAGAGCCAGGAAAATCTCATAACAAACGAACAAGGCGCCGCCAATCAGCAAGTAAGACTTAGAGAAGCGTGACAACTTTGGTAAACCCATAACACAGACCAACAACAGTGCACTCACCGTGTAAAGACTGGCAGCACCACCAATTGGACCTAGCTGTTCTGAGACACTACGAGACAGAGCAATCAAACAGCTCCATAATAAAATGGCGATAATACCGTAGCAGCTATAACGATGAGATTTCAGCACGCCTTTTCCTTCTCTCTATTGTAATTGGGTAATCAAAATGAGCTTAAAGCAAAGATAAGCTTAAACACCACTATCGATAAGTTGCAGTAAGTAAAAATAAGTAGCCGAGCACATAACTGTACTCGGCTATCAATCATTCACTCAAAAATCGAAAAGCAGTTAGCAGTTAGCAGTTAGCAGTTATGCCAACAAAAGTGCTTGCAGGTCAGCCAGAGACTTAACCTGATAATGAGGGTTAATTCCTGCTGGCGTCGCTTTCTCTTGGCTGTTCAACCAACAGGTCTCAATACCAAAATCCAAGCCACCTAAAATATCAGAATGTGGGTTATCCCCGACCATCAATATTCTTTGTTTCGATGGCAATCCAATCAGCTTATGTGCATGTTCAAAAATTTCCGCGTCTGGTTTAGCAACACCGACTTCCTCAGAAATGATCACATGGTCAAAGTAGTTCGTCATTCCGGTACGCTCTAAACGGATAGACTGAAGCTCTGTAAAACCGTTAGTAATGATGCCCATATTCACTTTGCCTTTTAAAGACTCCATCAACTCTTGTGCACCCGGTAACAAAGAACAGATATCCGCCATTGCCGTTAAAAATGCACTGTTTAAAGCAGCGGTTGTTGTTTCAAGTTTTTCAGCCCAGCTTTCGAAGCGCGTATGTTTCAGTTGATCTGCAGTAATGCGGCCATCTTGGTAATCGACCCAAAGTGGTAAGTTAACCTTTTGATAAGCCGAATAATCTTGCTCGCTGAAATCCACACCAAAGCGAGAAAACATAAGCTTCATTCCTTGATAAGCATCAAAATGGAACAAAGTTTCATCTGCATCAAAGAATATCCAATCGTACTTCATTTTATGTCCTATTATTCGCGCTGTTGAGCAGTGCATGCACTGTTTTTGTCGTTGTTTTGATCGTTGCCTCAAAGGGCGGAGCATCACTTTACCCTCAATTTTGTGAGCCTGTATATAAATCTAATAATTTATAGAAAACAAGTCACAAGTCATGATGTATCGCAAATTTTGCCACATATTAAACCAATACCATACAAGAAATACACTTAGGTACCGGGAGGTACTATGAAGCACTTTTTACCGTCGTCTGTCATGCTCACCCCTTTTCTTGTCAAATACTATGACGAGGAGCCAGAAGACACGCTTGATTCTGAAGAGTCACAAGAACCTCAAATTGAATACAGTGACAACTCAGATAAAAAGTCGACACAAGCCTAACTAGAGCAGCTTTCAATGAAAAACCTTACTTTTCATGGTTATAGAGCGCCATTCCGTTCTTAAATCAATCAATAGTTCGCTTTCCATTACTGACAATAAACACATAAGAAAACCATAAAAACGATTGCTATATGAGCCCTATCACAACGCATAGTCACAAAGTGGTAGTTCGGAATCAAAGTTGTTCCAGATCAATGGTCGACCAGTTGATTGCCGACAACATATAGGAAATTAAAAATCATAATTAACGGAGTTTTCCAATGTCTACTGCATTTTATATCCCTACAATCAACTTCATGGGTACTGGCTGTTTGAAAGATGCTGCTGATAGCATTCAGTCTCAAGGCTTCAAAAAAGGTCTGATCGTTACGGATAAGATCCTTAACCAAATTGGCGTGGTTAAACAGGTACAAGACCTACTTAGCCAACGTGGCGTAGACGCAGTTGTATTCGACGGCACTCAACCAAACCCAACCATCACGAACGTGAACGATGGTCTTGAATTACTGACTGACAACGATTGTGATTTCGTTGTTTCTCTAGGTGGCGGTTCTCCACACGATTGTGCAAAAGGTATCGCTCTGGTTGCTTCTAACGGTGGCAAGATTGCTGATTACGAAGGCGTAGATCAGTCAGAAAAACCAATGATGCCTCTAATTGCTATCAACACAACAGCAGGTACAGCTTCTGAAATGACGCGTTTCTGCATCATTACCGACGAAGCTCGTCACATTAAAATGGCTATCGTTGATAAGCACACAACACCGCTTATCTCAGTAAACGACCCTGAGTTGATGCTTGCTAAACCTGCATCACTAACGGCTGCAACAGGCATGGACGCGTTGACGCACGCAATCGAAGCTTACGTTTCTATCGCAGCAACGCCAATTACAGACGCTGTAGCAATTAAAGCAATCGAGCTTGTGCAAGCACACCTAAGAACCGCGGTAGCGCACGGCGAAGACATTGAAGCTCGTGAACAAATGGCTTACGCACAATTCATGGCGGGTATGGCTTTCAACAATGCTTCACTGGGCTATGTTCACGCAATGGCGCACCAACTGGGCGGTTTCTACGACCTTCCACACGGTGTATGTAACGCTATCTTGCTTCCACACGTTCAACGCTACAACGCACAAGTTTGTCCTGAGCGTCTACGTGATGTGGCAAAAGCAATGGGTGTAAATGTTGAAGGCATGACTGCAGAACAAGGCGCAGAAGCAGCAATCAACGCGATTGTTCAACTTGCAAACGACGTGAACATCCCAACAGGTATCGCTCAACTTGGTGCGAAGCTAGAAGATATCCCAACTCTGTCTGACAACGCACTAAAAGATGCTTGTGGTTTCACTAACCCTAAACAAGCAACACACGAAGAGATCTCAGCAATCTTCGAAGCGGCAATGTAATCTAGATACAAGTCACTTCTTATAGCTAACACAAACGGGCTCATCTTCTGAGCCCGCTTTCTTATTTCTGTACGATGCCTTTCAAATCTTTTCCTTTTCCACTAGCCACTAATCACTAATCACTAATCACTAATCACTAATCACGAAAAAGTCGCATTGTTGCAATCGCTTAGTTATAGTTAAACTATTGATATATAGAATGACAAACAGGTTCCATTGAGTCGTAAGATAGCTAGCACCTCATTATTAGCATCACTTCTTGCATACTCCGCTCAAGCAGAGGAGCAAAATGAGTGCCACAGTCAGCCGTTAGAAGACGTCCCTGTCGAAAAAGCTTACCATTTCCTAAACAGTAAATTTTGCCAACCTGCTCTGTGGTTTGACAGCTTTTTTGTTGATGACCGCATTACCGAAGATGCCAGAGCTGGCACGTCCGTCCGTTGGTATAACGATTTTATTTACTCGGAAGGTGGCGATGTCGACTACTCAACAAAACTCAAGGCGCGTCTGCATCTTCCCTTTGTGAGTAAACGCCTAAAGTTGATCTACGAGTCTGTCAGCGATGAAGAGTTCTTGGATTTTTTTCCGAATGATTCAGATGAATTGGAAAGTGCGTTAGGCCTGCGCTACGACGCCTATGCCAAGGGATATAGTAGCTTCAATATTAAGGCAACATTACGACCACGCATTGAAGCTCGCTATCGTTTTACCTACCCTCTCACAACCGATGTGGTATTCAGACTTACCCAGCGGGTATATCAAGAAAAACAAGAAACTGGCGAGATCACTGACGTCGATTTTGATCTTTCTTTAAGTGATGATTTCTTGGCTCGATGGTCAAGCTTTGCGGGGTATAACGACGATCTCAAAGGTTGGAACTATGGTACGGGATTAACCTTGTATCACTACCTTGCCCAAGACCAAGCACTTCAATATAGCGCTACAATTAATGCAACGGATGAGCCTCATAATCATTACGAATACGCTCAGGTTTCGGTTACTTACCGACAAAACGTATGGAAAGAGTGGCTGTTCTACGAACTCATTCCTCGTTATCAATGGGAACGAGAACCCCATGAGAAACATACCGAAGAAGCCAACATCACCCTTCGGCTTGAAGTCCTGTTCAATAATGTGTAGCTCTATAATGTTTAGTTCAACAACGTATAGTTCAACAGTCTCTAGCTCAACAACGCCTAGTTAGTGTTTGATATATAAGCATCGAGAGATAAGAACAGAGGCACAAAAAAAGCACATCATACGATGTGCTTTTTCAGTTCGATCAAGGCTTAAACTGTAATCTTAACCTTTGTAATTTCTTACTCGCGCCGCTTCTGCTTCACGTTTATCGACAACTGTCTTACCGATTGGCGCTAGGGAGATAACCGCGAGCTTAAGATGTTGAATCGCGAACGGAATACCAATGATGGTAATGAAACACGCCACAGCTGACATGATGTGGCCGATTGCTAGCCAGATACCCGCAAATAAGAACCAAATCACGTTACCAATCACGCCTAGCGGGCTCGTACCTATGTCCATTTCATTGGTCAGCTCATCACGAGATATGGCTTCCTGACCAAATGGGAAGAATGAAAAGTTACCCATAACAAAACACGCTCTACCCCATGGAATACCAACGATGGTAAGGAATGCGAGCAGTCCGAAGAACCACCAAGCTAGTCCCATAAATACGCCACCGAACAGAAACCAAATGATGTTTCCTATTGTTTTCATTCTGTATTCTCCAAATCTTGTAATACTGTTTATTTCATATGCCGAGTAAGGCAATACTTGTTCTAATAGGTTCATTATTGTTGAACCTTTATGAACCGTTTATGAATCACTTACATTTTATGTGATTGATACACGCCACGAAACGCCAAATCCACATAGGGCTCATCGATTTTATTTGATACCATGCTCTTAGATTTTTAGTACCACAAAGCTAAACAGCTACAACAACTAATTGAAGGCCGAATTTATGAACAACACTGAGCAACCTAAAAAGAAAATGAAAAACTGGGTGCCAATCGTCTTCTTCGGACTTCTCAGCACAGTCCCAGTGTTCATGTTCTTAGTCGACGTGTACATCAACCAGTATATGTAACAGAGCCGGACATCCTAGCTATATAAATGGATATAAGAACCCTTTCCTGTATCCATTTCAGTTCCAATTAGATCAGTTTTTCTTCAGTCAGCTCTTCTGTAATCAACTCAGCTCTTCGTTAATCAAATCAGCTCTTCGCTAATAAAATCTAGAATGTCGATCAGCTCATGATCTGGCAAATTTAGTAGGTTATCCCCTACATACCATTCAATCTTACATTGGTTTGGCAACTCACTGATCGCTGGGTTTCCTATCCAAATCTTGTGTTTCTTAGCTATATTGTCGCGCAGGATAATACCATCCTCAAAACTCACCGGTAAATAGAGGTGAAGCATGTTTACTTGGGGTTGCTGCGGGTTCACTTTGAACTGCGGGTAATCTTGTAAGATTTGATAGATTTGCTTGGTACGCTCATACAATGCTGGCATCAACTCGATCCGTTGATCAAACTGCATTGCTGCCGAAACCACGTAAGGCGTGCGATGATAAATATTTCCGCCCTGACGCTTCATCCACGCTGAAGCTTTTGCTACGAAAGCCTTGTCACCTAATAAGAGTGACCCACCAAGACCATTTAACCCTTTATAGAGCGAAACATAAGCCGTATCGAACCCCTTAGCAATCTCGCTATATGGCTTTTGATAATACGCGCCGCACTCCCACAAACGAGCACCATCCATATGAAGGTGAATTGATTGTTCTTTGCAATACTGCTTTATCGTTTCAAGCTCTTCCCACTCAGGCAACTGACCACCAATCTCTCGCATCGGTAGTTCATACAATGCCGCGGCAATCTCATCAGGCCAAGCCTTTAAGTCGTCGACATTCCAAGTGCGAAATACATTACCAACCGGAAGTACATTGAAACGGTTCTGGAGCTGATACCCTTGACGTTCATGGCGCATAATATGACTCGATTCATGCATCGCCACTACTGGGTTTCTCTTCTCTTGGCACGCAATTTCTAATGCTGTTGGTTGATTCATGGTGCCGGTAATCACAAATACAGCCGCTTCATAACCTAGCAGTTCCGCGACTTTGTTTTCGAAGCTCTCGATAAACTCACCATCGCCATAGCTATCATGGCTCACATTGTGTGTCTCACACCATTCAGCCATCTGAGCGAATGTTTGTGCTGGAGTCGGTTCTAGGTGACCGGAAAGCAACAAATCACATTGTTGACGCAAGTCCATGCTCATAGTTTTTCCTTTATTCATTGTTGTTCTATGTAGGGTTATTGGATTATTTACGTTACACGCCAACGGTGACATAAAGTGCACCTATTCGCTTTTATTATTAGCGAATAATTAGTTTTACTTAGTCATCGGCGGCTTGTGCCGGAAATACTCAAATTGACGGATGTTTTATATAATTAAGTCCCTAAAAACACACGCATCTAAATAGATAAGTATGGGCTAATTCGTTGTTGTTCAACCATTCTTCTATTATTGTATATCTATAATTCCAATAAATATTATTCGTTAATGGACAAAGAGGGCTATATGTCGAAAAATCGAGTCTTGGTGCTATTCGCCCACCCTTCTCAGCATCGCTCTGAAGCTAATAAACCCTTATTTGAGCAAGCCAAACGCATTAACGGGGTTACCTGTGTCGACCTCTATGCTGAGTACCCAACCTTCAAGATCAATATCGACCGTGAACAGAAACGCCTGTTGGACCATGACATCATCATTTTTCAGTTCCCACTATATTGGTACTCAACACCCGCGATTCTTAAAGAATGGCAAGACCTTGTTCTCGAATATGGCTTTGCTTATGGCACCGACGGTAATGAACTGCAAGGTAAAAGCTTGTTATGCAGTATCACCGCTGGTGGCAAGAAAGATGCTTATCAAACTGATGGCTATAACCACTTCACCATACGTGAACTGCTTCACCCAATCGAACAAACCGCTTCTTTGTGCGGCATGAACTACTTGGCTCCATTGGCTTTATTTGGTTCACGTACTGCGTTGGAAGAAGGCCGAATTCAAGATCACGTAAATAGCTATAAAGTGCTTTTAGAAGCTTTTGTTACGGGCGAAGTCGACCTTAAAAAGGCAAGCAAGGCTGAAAAGCTAAACCATTACGTTGATGAACTGATGAGCAGAGGTTAAATCATGACAGGATATTTTCTACAAGCATTTATCTATTTGCTTGCCGCAGTCATCGCGGTCCCTATCGCCAAGAGGCTTGGTCTTGGTTCTGTGCTTGGTTACCTCATTGCAGGTGTTGTGATTGGCCCAATTATCGGTTTGGTTGGCGAAGAGACGACAACCATTCAACACTTTGCCGAATTCGGCGTGGTTATGATGCTGTTCTTGGTCGGGCTTGAGCTTGAGCCGAAGATGCTTTGGGCAATGAGAAACCGCCTTATGGGATTGGGTGGCTTGCAAGTTGGTGGTACTACCGCGATTGTAATGGGGATTGCTCTGTTCTTCGGGCAACCTTGGACGATCGCGCTGACTATCGGTTTGATCTTCGCACTGTCATCTACCGCGATTGTTCTACAAACATTCAATGAAAAAGGGTTGTCCAAAACCGAAGGGGGCAAGAACGCTTTCTCTGTTCTACTTTTCCAAGATATTGCCGTCATCCCTATGTTGGCGTTCATTCCTCTATTAGCGTTGCCAGAATTAATTGAAGCAGCACAAAGCGCAGTCGCTTCAGCTTCTGATCACCATGAAGAGTTAAGTCTCGTTGCTGGCCTACCCGGTTGGGCTTATGGCCTTGTGATCACGGCATCTATTGCGATTGTTGTTGTCGGCGGGCACTTCTTGAGTCGTCCACTGTTCCGCTTTGTTGCAAGCTCAGGCCTGCGTGAAATCTTCACTGCAACCGCACTAATGTTGGTGATTGGTATTGCTGCACTGATGAGCCTAGTCGGCCTATCACCGGCTTTGGGTACCTTCCTTGCGGGTGTGGTATTGGCGAACAGTGAATTCCGCCACGAACTTGAGTCTAATATCGACCCGTTTAAAGGGCTTCTACTTGGCTTGTTCTTTATTACCGTAGGTGCAGGCATCAACTTTGATGTTCTATTCAACGACTTTGGTTTGATCATTGGCCTAACCCTTGGCGTTATGCTGCTCAAAGCTTTGGTGCTATTCACACTAGCTCTGATCTTTAAAATCAGAAATAGCGACCGATGGTTGTTTACGTTGAGCTTGGCGCAAGCCGGTGAATTCGGTTTTGTCCTACTGAGCTTCTCATCCCAAAACCATGTACTGCCAGCCGATATTGTTCAAACACTGTCGCTGGTTGTTGCACTTTCAATGTTCCTAACGCCAGGATTATTCATTCTATTTGATAAAGTGATACTTCCTCGTTATGAGCAAAAGTCTAACGATCGCGAAGAAGATACCATCGAAGAGAAAGGTACGGTGATCATTGCTGGTATTGGCCGATTCGGTCAGATTGTTAACCGCTTATTGGTATCTAATGACGTCAATACTGTGGTTTTGGATCATCAAGCTAATCAAGTCGACTTACTACGTTCAATCAACATCAAATCTTACTTTGGTGATGCGACTCGTCATGACTTATTACATACCGCTGGTATCGAAGAAGCCGCAATGTTGGTTGTGGCTATCGACAACCAAGACTCAAGCGTTGAATTGGTCAAATACGTTAAACACAACTACCCTAAAGTGAAAATCTTAGCGCGTGCATTCGACCGTGGTCATAGCTACCGTTTAAGAGAAGCAGGTGCAGACTTTGTGGAATCAGAGACCTACCATTCAGCTCTTGAAATGGGCGCAGAAGCCTTGCGTTCTTTGGGTCATCACCCATTCTTTGTTGAACAACAAAAATCGACGTATCAACGTGTTGAAAGCCGTAAGTCTGAAAAGCTCTACCAAGCTTGGTCTGAGGCAGAAGAGAACCCGCGCTACGACAACAACTACCGACAAATCTTCATTCACCTTGAAGAAGCAATGAAAGAAGATATGAAAAAAGACCGTTCAGACAAGCACTCTCGATCTGAGCGAGGTTGGACACCGCCACCGAAAGGCTATGCAGATGGCTTTGAGGAAGAAGAGTCCTAAGCACAACTCTAAATAACGGCGCTAGATAACCATACTAGGCAACCATCAAAAGCGGCTATTTAGGCCGCTTTTTCTTTCATTGCCCCCCTACAAAACGTCAAATGAGCATGAGTAGCGGGTGCTAAAACTCGTAATCCAAAAGATTTATGTGATCTAGCTAAAATTTTTAATTTCTGACCACATGGCAAAAGTGAATTCACTTTTTACATTATTGAAACATTCCAACCTCGCATAAACCACACCATAAACATGGCTATATATGCACTCATTTAGGTCATTCAATCATCGCCCCAATTCATAGCGACCACCCTCCAAGGCTTGAGTTACATTGCATATATCTAAATACGCTGCACAAGCCCCAACCAAACCATTCACCACGTAAATAAGTAGCGTGCTACATTCACAAATTCAACCCGTTAAAATTAACATAAACATTTCAAAATATGTCTATCGTTACAATTTGTAACGAATAGCGGTTATCGGTATAGTCCTGCAATTCAAAAAGTGAGACCTTTGCGCTCACCTTAAAGGAGATATAATAATGATTACTAATGATGCTGTAATAATGGGCATGTTAGCTGTTATTCTTGGCGGTGTTTTTATCACGGAAAGTAGCCAAAATAGCGCACTGAAAAAATTCTACTCGTTCGTTCCGGGTCTATTGCTCTGTTACTTTGTTCCTTCTCTACTGAACAGTTTAGGCATCATCGACGCATCAAACTCTAAGTTATACTTCGTTGCAAGTCGCTACCTCTTACCGAGCGCACTCGTTCTACTGATCATCTCAGCAGACCTACGTAAAATCTTTGGGCTAGGTTCAAAAGCCGTCATCATGTTCCTGACAGGTACTGTCGGTATTATCATTGGTGGCCCATTGGCTATCTTGATCATCGACCAAATTAACCCTGACCTTGTATCTGGTGATGTATGGCGTGGCCTAACAACGGTTGCAGGTTCTTGGATTGGTGGTGGTGCAAACCAAGCCGCAATGAAAGAAGTGTTTGAAGTAGACGACCAATTGTTCTCTGCGATGATTACTGTAGACGTAATCTGTGCCAACATTTGGATGGCAATATTACTTATCATGGCTGGCCGTCAGAAGAAGATTGATGCGTGGTTAAAAGCCGATACTTCATCTATCGAAGACCTAAAAGAAACCGTTTCTAAGTACCAAGAAGAAAATGCTCGCCCGACGACGACGACTGATCTAATGAAGATCACGGGCATTGCATTCGGTCTTACGGGCTTAGCACACTTTTTCAGTGACATGATCGCACCATGGATCTCAACTAACGCTCCTGAGCTAGCGCAATACAGCCTGACTTCTGGGTTCTTTTGGTTAATCGTAATGGTGACTACGTTTGCGCTGATCGCTTCATGCTTCAAATCAACACGTAGCCTTGAGCACAGTGGTGCATCTAAAGTAGGCTCAGCATTCATCTACATCTTAGTTGCAACCATTGGTATGCAAATGGATATCACGGCTATTTTGGATAACCCTGGTTACTTCTTCATCGGTATCACTTGGTTAACTATTCACGCGATTATCATGATTGTGATGGCAAAGCTAATCCGTGCACCACTGTTCTTCATGGCAGTAGGTAGCCAAGCGAACGTAGGCGGTGCTGCATCGGCTCCTATCGTAGCTGCTGCATTCCATCCAGCATTAGCTCCAGTAGGTATTCTAATGGCTGTACTTGGTTATGCACTGGGTACATACGGCGCTTACATCTGTGGCCTAATCATGCAGGCTGCTGCACTAGGTTAATAAGCCTCTAAAACAAAGATGGCTAAAGCAACAACAAGAAAGGCTGAACGATGATCGTTCAGCCTTTTTCGTTTCTAAAACTGTATTTCAAATAACGGCTTAATCGAACAAAGACGCCAGCTTATTTTCCACAACTGGGCTGATATTAAAGCTCAACATAAAATCTGGACGCGTTTCTTCGTCTTTCTCAAGGTAATAATTCGCTTCAATTCCAAACTTCCAAGGACGCCCATTCAAAACCGTTGTTTTACTTACACTTATATTTAACGGAATTTCCGCCTGATCCTTATTCCAGTCATACGAGAATGTCGGCGCAGAACCTATCGTCCAACCTCCTCCTAATATCTCCACCCAAAAGACTTGTGTCGATGTCTTGTTGATTCGAGTATCAGAATGGTCGGCTCCGTCTCCAGAAATACCATACAAGTGGTTTGGGAAAACACCTACAACTCGCTCGCTGCTTGCCTTACCGAACATAAACTCAGGCCCGACAGCAAATTGATCAGCCGTTAATTCATTACTGCCCGTTGGCAAAGAAGCAAAGAGACCGAAAGCGACAATAGTACCGCCCTCCATTTTAGGCGCATAAGCTAAATCAAATGAGATGTCTGTAACGCCGGACTGATCTATATGCTGCGAGCTTGCTGGTGTATCCATATGGAAATCGTTCTGTACATAAGAGATAGCCGGGCGGAAAATCACTTTATCACCATTATCCATTGGAAACGGCAATGTCGGCTGTAAGACGGTCGCGAAAGCATCTCCTCCTCCATCGTAACCACCTGAATACTGAAGCTTTAGATTGAGGCTAGCGTAAGCTGTGTTTGGGTTTGCAAGTTCCTTTGCTGCCTGTTCTGCTGCTTGATCACTTTCGGCTTTCGAAATGTCGACATTAGCGCTAGCAAAATTCGGCGTTAATAATATTCCAGTTATTATCAGTGCAAGTGGTTTACAAGCCATGAGCCCTCTTTAAAAATTAAACGCAGTGTATTGCGCGTATTTTAAAGACTAATGAGAGACAAAATGGCCATTCAGTGACATCAATAATTAATCGATGTCCAGAAAACAAAAAATGCCCCAAATTTCTTTGGGGCATTTCATTTTGGAATAAACTAAGGGTCTCCCCTATTCGTTTATTCCCAATCTAGGGTTACTTTGCCTGACATACCCGATCGCATCATGTCGAAGCCTGAATTACATCACCTTGAATGCTCAAAGTACCTGAGTTAACTAGCTCCAACAATATTGATTCAGTTCGGGCTTTCATAGCCTTACTTGTACTCGAGAAGCCTAAAACTTCTGTGACTGACTTTACTAAATCATCGCTTGATATTGAGAAAGTATCTTTAACGGTATCTATTGCGGCTTTCGCAATCTCTCCGTCATAGATGAGGTCATACTTACGTTCATTTGATGGCAAATCAACTCGGCTACGAATCGTAATTTCGTCTTGGCTTTTGGCAACAATGAACTCACCATCTAATTCGACTTTACCTTGTCTATTGAGTAAGCCAACCCCATCTAGAATTGCTCGATTGATACGTGCGCCACTTCGTGAACTGCCAACCGCTGACAACAGACGAATGCTTAGTTGTTTAACGTGGATAGGAGATTCAAAATCGATCACTTTCAAAATATCTTCCGCCAAGGTTGCCGTGCTGACATCCGGGATCGCATCACCAAGCCCTAGGTACAATTTTTCTGTTGGTAAAACTTGATAAACAGCAGCAGATGCTTGATGTTCGATCTCTACCCTTTCAATGGCTGCCTTAGGTTTTGATTTTGTCACCTCTTCAGCAACAAGCTCAGAGTCATAGGCTTCATAATAAGCGATAGCCGACTTGATAGAATCACCTAGCCTTTCAGTCTCTTTGTGGCGATTGCGGAACCAATCAGTACTCCAGATACGGTGGAAACGCCAACCTAACCCTTCAAGCACACTCTGACGGATGCGATCTCTGTCTCGCGCACTCTTAGAGCTGTGATAAGTTGCGCCATCACACTCGACTGCAAGCATATAGCGACCAGGTTTATGTGGATCTCTCACTGCAATATCAATATAGAAACCTGCACAACCGACTTGTGGTTGAACTTGATAGCCTAACGAACGAATTGAAGAGATAACTTCTTCTTCAAATGGCGAATCAGGCCCTTTACCTGTTTCTTCTCTCTTAACCAAGTCACCTGTCTCAGCGTAATGTAAGAAGTTTTTCAGCGCTCGTACACCAAATGGAGATGCGTCAGTGGTTGGCATCTCCTCACCTTTAAAGTTGCTGAATACTTCCATGCACATACGAGCACGTGAAATAAGAACGTTAAGTCTTCGCTCGCCACCTTCACCATTAAGTGGCCCAAAACTCATTGGTAAACGCCCTTCATTCGTCTTGCCATAACCGATGCTTATGTAGATAGTGTCACGTTCGTCACCTTGTACGTTTTCAAGGTTCTTAACGAAGAAGTCCTCTCCTTCTTCATGCTCTCCAAAGAAGTGTTCGAGATCTGGGTTCGCCTTTCTCAATCGTTCAACTTCTAGCAAGATTGCATCACGTTGGGCTGTACTGAATGCAACAACGCCCAGTGTTTGGTTTGGTGTTGTTTTAGCGTGTTTAATTACCGTCTCTGCAACGGCTGCGGCTTCATCTATGTTGCTTCTTGAACCACCTCGGTCATAAGTGGTACTCGGCAAGTAATTGAGGCTCAAGCCTTTTGCATTAGGGTTAATTCCAGATGACGGGAAAATCATCAGTTTGTTGTCATAAAATTCTTGGTTTGACACCGCGATTAACGACTCATGGCGACTACGGTAGTGCCATTTAAGCATTTTTTCTGGCGTACCTGACGCTAAGAACATCCCCAAAATACTTTCCATATCAGCCGTTAAGCTCTCTTCAGCCTCATCATCGTCAAGGACTAACTGCTTGCCAAAGAAGCTGGTTGGTGGCATCTGTTTCGTATCACCAACAACGATGACCTGTTTACCACGCAGAATGGCTCCAAGTGCATCGGCAACTTTAACCTGTGACGCTTCGTCAAAGATAACCAAGTCGAAATCAACAACGCCTGGCTCTAGATAGGTTGCAATCGACATAGGACTCATCATAAAGACAGGTTTGATCTGCTGGATCACTCGACCCGACTTATTGAGCAGACGTCTAATCGGCATTTGGCGGCGTTTCTTATTAAACTCACGTCTTAGCGTTTCTACCTCACCTCTTGCTGATGGGTTCGGTAGATTATCGTAAAGCTGTTTGACCAAAGATTCTTGCGAAAAATGGAACAATTGACCGTCAATATCACTGAACTGTTCAATTTGTTTTTCATGCTCAACACGATCAAAGTAGCGAATTTCATCTCGTGCATCATATTGGTAATCGACAAGCGAACTGTAGTACGTGAATTTAAAGCAATCTTGAATAAGTGTGGACTCTTGCGTCCAAGTGAATGCCTGTTGTCTCCAATCAGAAAGTCCAACGGCATCAAGATCTGAGCCTAAACGATTAAAACGTGTTAATGGGTAGAACTTCTGAATATCACTCTCAATCGTTTCAACTTCCTCACATTGCAGGGCATCACATCGTTCAACAAAGGAACTGAGGTCCAATTCCAGCAGTGATGCGAGTTCATTGATTACGTTCGTGCGCTTTTCGATAAGTGCATTAACCTTATCAAGCTCTGTGGTAGTAAAAGAAATTTCCTTTGATGGGTCTAGGTATTGCGCTGCACTGTGGTCTAACGTTCCCGACTTAATGCCTGAGTGGCACTGCTGCACCCATTGAAGCGGCTTTAGTATCGCTTTCCAATCGGTACTCTCATTTTTAAAATGACTGCCGATAGTATCAATTGCCAGTTGTGCAGATTCAATAAAGCTTTTTTGAGTCGAGCGATACTCCAGTATCGCATCAATCTTCTCAATCCATTCACTTGCGCCACCAGCAAGCCCATGTTTACACATGCCTGTATAGGTGCTTTTTGCTTTACCGTAATCGCCAGATAGGAATCGCCACCACTTTTGACCTGTTGTAAGCAACGAGCCACGAATTGGCATCCAATCATAATCTAATGCAATATCGACAAAGTGCTCTGAAAGCTCGGATTTTTGATCTTGTAGCGTTGCACCTTGAAGCGCAAAATCGAGTATCGTATCGCCTTTCGACTCCCAAGCAGGAGCGTTTCCATCAACACTCTCAAGCTCGGGTCTATCTGCAATAAGGGATAGGCCACCAAGCACTGAAATACAATCTGTATAGGTAGCGATCGGTGAGACGTAACCAGCACAGGCATGAAGAGCTTTAACTTGGTCAATGATCTCTTGCTGTGTTTGCACGACTTCAGCAACAAGCTTTTGTGCCGACTTGTCATCTGATGGCGAATAATCTTTAAGATTAGTAGATGAAAACAGATTCAGGCTTGGTGCAGCGTGCTCAGTTAAGTAATCAACGACCTCCGTGATCTTAACAAGAGCTGACAGGTAGTAACTCTTATCCCAAACGTTTAAATCAAAGTCGATACGAGGCAGTTCATCTAACTCGATTGAAGCATCGGTAATGATTCGCTCTAACTGTGAGCTATAACCTAGAGCATCATGATAGCTGACATCTGTATTGCCGATGCTCTCATTCACCGACTGGCAGTAATCATCCAATTTATTACGAAGAGAAACCAAGCGGTCAATATCTTCACTCCTCTCAGGGGTAACAGGAGCATGCTGCATCAGTGTATTTTCTAATGAAGAAAGAACTGCCTTCTTGTTCGCCTTGTGTGAGTGAAGCTCTAAAACTGAATCACCAATGTGACAGTTATCTAATCGGCGTTTAACGACATCAAGCGCTGCCATTTTCTCAGCAACAAACAGCACCTTTTTATTGTCAGCTAAAGCTTGAGAGATGATGTTGGTGATGGTTTGAGATTTACCTGTACCTGGAGGCCCTTGAATCACAAGATTCGCCCCTGACTTCGCAGCTAGAACCGCCTCTGTTTGACTTGAGTCAGAATCTAAAACAAGTTGAACTTCTTCAACACGGTTTACGTCCATTGGTGTTGAATCAAGCAAGGTTGCATCACGCTCAAAACCTTCGGTGAACAGCTTTTGGATCAAGCTATTTTCCGATGGTTTCTTACCCTCAGGCCAAACATCATCTGATAAGTCTTGATACATCTGGAATTTACCAAACGAGAAGAAGCTCAGTACGATTTTATTGCTCTCGACTAACCAACGCTTTTCTCCTGCAATAGCCGCAGCAACCAGATCTAAGTACCCTTGGAAATCATAGCCATTCTCTCCCTCTTCAAATTCGGGTAGAGCAATACCAAACTCCATCTTCAGTTTGGCTGCAAGGGTTAGGTTTGTTCCTAGCTCATTTTCTGTATAGCTAATTTTGTATGAATCACCCGCATCTTCTCGAAAAATTTCGACAGGAACTAGCACTAAAGGAGCGTATCTAGACTTGTCTGAATTATCATCTTCAAACCACTTAACAAACCCCATCGCAAGATAAAGAAGATCAACCCCTTGTTCTTGCACAAATATGGTGGCTTCTGTGCTTAGTTTTAGTAATCGAGTGTCTAATGGCTTTCTAAATAACTGAGTTTGTAAGGCATTATCTGAGTGCCTCTTGTCACCATTCTGTTCTTCAAGATGAGTAGTCAAATCAGTTAAAGATATCGACTTGCTGTCCTCTGTATCCAGAGAGTCAGGAGCTGGTAGGAATGACATCATTTTTGACTCATCAACCAAGTGCTCAAACACCTGCTCAGACTTTTCGTCAACAATGTCTAGAATCTTGGCTCCCTTGCCGACATTAAGTAATGTATTCCCTCTAAGCCCCATATCAAGGAGTTCTTGACGGCTTTTATCGAATATATCTTTAAGGTTTGAATTCATATCGTATTAAAACTCGCAATTGTATTAACCGAATTCTATACCAAATGACAAAGTGATTTATATAAGCTGGATCAATTTAATTTTTATAAATGTTAGGGATGGATATGACATGAGGTTGGATGGACAGCTTGAGATAAAATTTAGACACAAAAAAGGCAACAGTAATAACTGTCGCCTTTCTAATATTTTGCTACTCAGTTAAAGATTATTCCCAATCTAGGATTACTTTACCTGACATACCAGAGCGCATCATGTCGAAGCCTTTCTGGAAGTCGTCCACTTTGTAGTGGTGAGTAATGATTGGTGTTAGATCTAGACCTGACTGAATTAGTGAAGCCATCTTGTACCAAGTTTCAAACATCTCACGACCGTAGATACCTTTGATAACCAAACCTTTAAAGATTACTTGGTTCCAGTCTACTGCCATGTCTGATGGTGGAATACCTAGTAGAGAGATCTTACCGCCGTGATTCATGTTAGTCAGCATGCTGTTAAACGCAGATGGATTACCAGACATTTCTAGACCTACATCGAAGCCCTCAGTCATGCCAAGATCAGCCATTACGTCTTCAAGCTTCTCTTCCATTACGTTTACTGCGCGAGTTACACCCATTTGACGAGCAAGGTCTAGGCGGTATTCGTTTACGTCAGTGATTACAACATGACGAGCACCAACGTGCTTAGCAACAGCAGCAGCCATGATACCGATTGGACCAGCACCAGTAATTAGCACGTCTTCGCCTACTAGGTCGAAAGAAAGCGCTGTGTGTACTGCGTTACCAAACGGGTCAAAGATTGATGCTAGATCGTCAGAGATTTCTGCAGGGATCTTAAATGCGTTGAACGCAGGGATCACAAGGAACTCAGAGAACGCACCAGTACGGTTTACACCAACACCTGTTGTGTTACGACAAAGGTGAGTACGACCGCCACGACAGTTACGACAGTGACCACATGTGATGTGACCTTCGCCAGAGACACGGTCGCCGATTTCGAAACCACGAACTTCTTGGCCGATGCCAACAACTTCACCCACGTATTCGTGACCTACTACCATAGGTACTGGGATTGTGTTTTGTGACCATTCATCCCAGTTGTAGATATGTACGTCTGTACCACAAATTGCGGTTTTCTTTATACGGATAAGAAGATCATTATGACCCATTTCAGGTTTTTCAACCTCGGTCATCCAGATGCCTTCTTCAGGCTTAAGCTTAGAAAGTGCTTTAATTTTCATAATGTTATCCAGTTCATCTCGCCTAACTGTAAGGCGAGAATCAAAAATCTATATGTTCTATTGCGTGTTGTTCTATCTAATCAAAGGATGCACAAGGCACCCCTTTAAAATTAGATGATAGCCATGTCTTTACCAACTTGGATGAACGCATCAATTGCGCGATCCAGTTGCTCACGAGAGTGTGCTGCAGACATTTGCGTACGGATACGAGCTTGGCCTTTTGGTACTACAGGGAAAGAGAAGCCTACAACGTAGATGCCTTTCTCTAGTGCGCGCTCTGCGAATTCAGCTGCTACTTTTGCATCACCAAGCATGATTGGTATGATTGCGTGATCAGCGCCGCCCATAGTGAAACCAGCTGCTTCCATGCGAGTACGGAAGTGAGCAGAGTTTTCCCATAGTTGAGTACGTAGGTCGCCAGACTCCGCTAGAAGATCTAGAACGCGGATAGACGCAGATACGATTGCAGGTGCAACAGAGTTAGAGAATAGGTATGGACGAGAACGCTGACGTAGCCAGTCGATCACTTCTTTCTTACCAGAAGTGTAACCGCCTGAAGCGCCACCCATTGCTTTACCAAGCGTACCTGTGATGATGTCGATACGGTCTACAACATTGTGGAACTCGTGAGTACCTGCGCCGTTTTCGCCCATGAAGCCAACTGCGTGAGAGTCATCAACCATAACGAGTGCGCCGTACTTGTCAGCAAGGTCACAGATAGCAGGAAGGTTAGCAACTACGCCGTCCATTGAGAACACACCGTCAGTTACGATAAGCGTATGACGAGCGCCCGCTTCTTTAGCTGCGATAAGTTGTTGCTCTAGCTCTTCCATGTTGTTGTTCGAGTAACGGAAGCGCATTGCTTTACACAAACGAACACCATCAATGATAGATGCGTGGTTTAGAGCGTCAGAAATGATTGCGTCTTCTTTGCCTAGGATCGTTTCGAACAGGCCAGCGTTTGCATCAAAACAAGATGTGTAAAGAATAGTGTCTTCTTTGCCAAGGAACGTAGATAGCTTTTGCTCTAGTTCTTTGTGAGAGTCTTGAGTACCACAGATGAAACGAACAGAAGCCATACCAAAACCGTGTTGATCCATACCGTCTTTAGCAGCTTCGATAAGGTCAGGGTGGTTAGCAAGGCCTAAGTAGTTGTTTGCACAGAAGTTTAGTACTTCTTCACCAGTCGAGATAGAAACCGCTGCTTTTTGAGCAGAAGTGATAATGCGCTCAGACTTGTAAAGACCTTCTTCTTTAACTTCTTCGATTTGATTTTGAATCTGTTGGTAAAATGCAGAAGACATTGTCTATTCCTTCCTAATTATTATTCAGCAGCATCGTGCGCCGCATTATGTAGGGGATGTAAACGATTTCAATTCGATCATTTACACTGTAAAACTTATACCCCTATTCTAGTTGAACATCTCCTTCTCGATTATCCCTTTAGTTGGAAAAACATTAATGAATCACAGGCACGAATAATAGTTCATCCCAGTGACGCAGGGCACATAAACGCTTCTTGCCTGTTCTTTTTAACGTCAAATTACCTTCCGTCTCTGTCTAATTTCACATTCATATCAAATATCAATTTTTCATCTCAGAACGATATAGTGATGATTCTCCGATTCTCTCAGAATGTGCGACCGTTACGCCGCGATGCAAATGAGACAAGATGAGAAACAAGCAAATGACCCTATCTGACAACACCATACAAGAAGCTTTCAAGAATGACTGGCACACCTGCTTTTATCAGCCAAAGGTTCAGCCTAGTGTCGAGAAAGTGACTGGGGTTGAAGCGCTATTTCGCCTAGACATTCCAGAAGAAGGGATTTTCTCTCCGGGCGTATTTATCGATCGTGCGTTTGCATTGGGTTATGAAGAAGAGATCTTTTTTAGTGTGCTTGAGCAATCATTAACAGAGGTAAAATCGCTTTCTGTTCACCTGAACTTAGCCGTGAACATCAGTAAGAAAGTACTGGCAAACCCTGATAACGTGCAGAAAGTTCGTGAGTTACTTTGGAATGCGTCTTTCAAGGCAGAACAGCTTACCTTTGAGCTAAGTGAAAATGATCAGTTGGATGAGCAGCTTTGTGAGCAAATTAAGCGCTTTAAGTCTCTGGGCGTCAGAATCTCTATCGACGATTTTGGCATTGGCTATTCAGACATAAATAAGGTGATGGGCCTTAATGTCGATGAAGTGAAGTTCGATAAATCGATTGTGAACAGTATTGAGCCAGCAAGCTCCGACTTGGTTAAGCGCACTCTGGCGTACTGCAAAGAGTCTGGAATCGAAACCGTTGCGGAAGGCGTTGAAGACACAGATACACGTCAACTAATCCACCAGCTAGGTTTTGACAGCTATCAAGGCTTTCTATACTCAAAGCCACTGCCTTTAACTGATCTTAGATTTGTCATGTAGATAGTTGGAACTCAAGTAACGTTAGCTTAAAACAAACTCGACGCTTTTTTTCTTCTGCTTAAGGTCGTGATATCGAATGTACTTGAAGTAGATATCGTGTTTGTTTTGGATGTTTTGAGAGAACGGATTATTCACTAATTTCTTTATATCAGCCTTGAAAAACGGCATGCCGAGCTTGCTCATGTATGGCTCTAAGTAAAGATCATAGAGGAACTGGGACATTGCAGGATCAAGAGTCGGAAAGCGAAATTCAATGCCTGCCAAATTATCTGCCATGTAATCGAAGATCTTGCGTCGAATCACGATGCTAACCGCGCCAACACTGCAAAGCATCTTACTGAGGCCATCGTAAACCACATGACCAATAATGACTCCCTCGAACAAGAAGCAAAGCACCTGCATATCGTCTTTTCTCACGCCAAGATACTGAGCTACCTCGATAAAGTCTTTGCCATAAGTTTTGAGGTGCATCCCTTGAATCGACTTAAGCCTTTTCGCAGGAAGCGAACCCATGTTGTATGACTCTACGCTTGTGACCTCATAGTCGTAGCCAATATCGGCATTAGACGGACGTTCCATATTCTTTGTTGCGGCTTTGACTTGCACCATTTCTTCTACCGAAAAATCATAGTCGACCTGAAAGAAACTCGCGATACCAAGGCGACGAACAAAACTAGGCAGCGTCTTTGCCCTTTCCCACTGGCTGACCATCACCTGATTGACACCAAAAAATGCTCGATGAGAATTGGAAAGTAATTCTGAAAATTCTTCCTGTGAAATGGACGCTGATTCACGAAGTCGTTTTAGCTAAATTGGGAAATTGTCTTTATTCATCTGTCACTTACCTAGCTTTTTAACTAGTGTAGTTTACTTATCTCTACTATGACATGATGCATTGAGCATAACCTCGTTTAAACAAAACTCCCCCAGAACTTGGTTGGTATTTGTAGGCAGGTCGCTACAGATAAATGCTAAATCTCGTAGGCCCAGCACTCTTGTTGTATGTCGAGCAACTCGGACTTCCCACTCTCTAACTGATAGAGGTGAAACTGGCTTAAAGGGGGCGAATACACATGTAACGTAATGAGCGGTTCATCTCCAGCCTGTAGATTCGATATCTGATGGATATCATTATCTTTACTGACGGTCACACTGCCCTCTTGGAAATGAGTCGACTGAGAAGCAAAAATATGACCATTAGCTGCCGTTTCAAACAAGGTTTCCGTTGCTTGCCCATGTAGAACCTTTACGCCACAAGACGTATTCAAATGATCGTGTATTTTACTTCTTTGCCCATTTAGCCAACTCAAAATTAAAACTTCGCAGTGGTCATTCTTGAAAAGTCTTTGTCGGCAGTATGTTTCTTTATCAAAACTCGCCAACGACTTGATCTCTTCTTTACTCAGCTCGATGTTATCCAATATGAACCGAATAGAAGCCAGAGACATGGGTTTATTCGCCAGTTGTATTTGGTCCATAAACTCTTGGAAATTAAGCTCATAATCGTTATTAATTAACGCGGCTAACGCGGGAGATTGCGTTGGGGTGATATCAGTACGTTGCAAAATACTTACCTCTGACTATGTTTTCGCTCTTCCGAACTCGAAGTTGAAGTTGAAAGCTCTCTTCGAACGTTGAAATATAGCTGATTCGAATCAGCACAAGTTGGGAGGATACTAACACTGTTTAAATTAAATTTAACAAGCAACTACAAGTATTTACATTCATATAACAAAAGCATCTAACAACCAATTTGAAGCAACGGAATCGCCATATTGACTTGAGCTCTGAATAACTGGGTAATATGAAATAGGAACAACAAAAGAACGGCTTCTATCGCGGTTGCGATTACGCGTATCAATTAATGAAATTGATTCACAAATCAGAAGAGATCAATCACAATCAAGGTTATGGTCACAGATGAAACTAGCCCAACTGGATACTTATGATTAACCCAAAACTCATCGCCCTACTTCCCGATCTCGCCTCGTTTATCTTAGTTGTGAATGAAGGTAGCTTTACCGCTGCAGCAAAGCAGCTAGGCGTTACACCTTCAGCGTTGAGTAAATTGATCACACGTTTAGAAAAAGCGCTCTCAGTAAAGCTGTTCGAGCGAACCACTCGTACATTGATCATCACGCAAGCAGGCCAGTTGGTATACGACCAAAGCGTGGTCATGATTAATGCGGCGCAACAAGCGGTTGAGCTTTCTACCTCTGACCATACTGAACCTGCAGGATCTATAACGGTAGCGGCGCCAGAAGCCTTCTTGAACTCCGTGCTACAGCCTTTCGTTGTTCCATTCTTGAATCAGTACCCTGAGATTCAACTCAAATTAAGAGCCGCCGATGGCGACATCGACATATTGCGCCAAGGCATCGACATTGCCTTTCGCCTTACCGACAAACCTGACGAGAGTTTGGTATTGAAAGAACTCGGAAAAACGAACCTTGTACTTTGTGCGAGCCCCGACTATTTAGATGCCAAAGGAATCCCCCACCACCCTACCGAGCTTTCTGAGCACGACTGCTTATACCTTGCAGAAACAGATAAAGACCACATTTGGGACTTCCTTAAAGATGATGAGTTTTATACAGTCCCCGTCAGCGGACGTTACGCTGTGAACCACTCTCAGATGCGATTGAAAGGCGTTAAAGAAGGGCTTGGCGTGGGTATTTTCCATGACTTTGTAATTCAAGATGCATTGGCTGAAGGCTCTGTAGTGCAAGTATTGGAAGATTGGACCATCAAGAGTAATTACCATGGTGCTATCGCGATGCAGTTTGCTCAAACCAAGTACATGCCTGCCCGATTGCGTGTATTCATTGATTACGCGATGGAGCACTTAGGTGACAAACTGGCAGGAGAAATAAACTGATGCTGAAAGGAATACACCACGCCGCCATTATTTGCTCAGACTACGAAGTTTCTAAACACTTTTATACGGAAGTTTTAAAGCTTGAAGTGATTGCAGAGAATTATCGTGAAGCGCGTAAGTCGTATAAGCTTGACTTGGCACTGCCTACTGGCGCTCAAATAGAATTATTCAGCTTCCCTGACTCACCTGAAAGACCAAGCTTTCCGGAAGCTCAAGGGCTGAGACATTTGGCTTTTTGTGTTGATGACGTTCAACATGCCAAAAGCTATTTGGAAGGGCAAGGCATTGAAGTCGAACCGATTCGAGTTGATGAGTTTACGGGGAAATCATTTACGTTTTTCGCAGACCCAGACGGCCTGCCGCTTGAGCTTTATCAGATCTAAAGCTTTATCAAATCTAGCGCTGTATCTAGTCTAAAGTCTTCCTCACAAAAGAATCGCCCATCTGATTAATAAAACGGACTTTCTCAAGTCAAGAAAGTCCGTTTGCATGTCAATTAACTCAACGCGGTCTTGAATCTCTCAACGCGTGAAAACAGTAACCAATCCAATAGCATTGCAATCACAATCGTTGCACCCGCGAGTGGAAACAATATCGAAATAATAACCACAGTCACTAAACCCGCTTTCCATAAGCCTGCATCGCCAAACTTCGGTGGCGTTCCCAACTTTCTCTGGCCTGAAGGTCTGCGCATCCACCACAATACTCCACCAGTCACTGACACCAAAATGAATGCCAAACAGAACAACGCATTTAGAAGCTTGTTGATGATGCTGATGTCACCTTGGTGCAGAGAAATACCGACGGCTAAGGTTTTGGCGAATAAATTGTAATCTTGCCACGTCACCTCTCCTAGGATGCGCCCTGAATATTGGTCGAGGTGAGTAGTGCGATCTTGGGTTGGATCGATAATGTCACCGCCCATGGTATTTGCAGCCACGGTGTAAACGCCCGTTTCTGAGCGCGGGAAATTGACTTTATATTGCGTAAAACCAAGAGCTTGAGCTTTTGCTATCACATCATCAATCGAGAAATTACTCGCAGATAATACATGCTGAGAATGATCCTCACCCATCTTAGAATGATCATGAGCTTCAGACGCTTCTTCTACTTGGTGGACGTGTTCTGCTGGCTTATCTTGAGACAAAGGCAGTGGCGTTTGCTCTAGGTTCCAAGGCATTTCCTCCTCAGACCCGTGATTTAAAGAAGCATGCGTTTCGTTAGACAGAGGAATGTCGTCCCACATTTGAGCAGGAAAAGTACTCCATGCTTGCACTAGCTTACCGCCCCAAAAACCTGTCCATGACAATCCCGAAAGAATAAATAACAGAAGAATGAATGACAGTGTTCCACCGATGTTCGCATGCAGATCACGCATTAAAATACGCGTTCCTGAACCAAATCGAAGCTTAAGAAAACCAGCGCGGCTAGCGTTATCTCGAGGAAGCCATAAGTAAATGCCACTGATGAGTAACAGAATAGACAAGCTTATTGCGACTTCAATTAGGTAATCACCCCAATCACCAATCAACAAAGTGCCGTGAATGTCATTCGCCAGTTGGTACAGGCTATCGCTGCGCGGGATTTCTCCTACCACTTCACCAGTGTATTGATTCACCGTGGCGAAAACGGAAGTGCCATCTTCAAGCGATACAGAAAATCGGTTCGCAAGATCAGGGACTTTACTCGGTACAAACTGTGTCACCGTACCTTGTGGGTATTGATGCTGTACGGCAGCTAATTGTTGCGACACCTTGATCGGTTCGCCCGATGCAACAATTTCAATCGCGTCTTGATGGAAAGCGAGTTCAATTTCATCATCAAACAACATCACCAAACCAGTAATACTCAACATCAACATGAATGGGATAACGAATAGCCCGGCATAGAAGTGCCAGCGCCAAGTGAGGAAGTAGAGAGTTTTATTGCGGTCTTTGTTTTTTATATTGGTTCTCGAACCGGTTGTTGCACTGCTTGTAGACTGCGAAGTCGCTTGTGCTTTCGCAGAGCTTTGAGATTCATTTCTCAACATTATTATTTCCTTTGACACACGCAAACATACCTTCTGAAGAATCAGAAAGTAATCTGAGCATGTTTAACTTTACTTAATACTTTGTTTTTTAATTATTTTAGAAGGTTAGGTTTAAGCAATATCAAAGGGAGGGCCGCGCGGGGCTTGCCTCGTGTAGCGTTCGCTTAGAGCCAAAAAAGCGTAGCTGTCTGAGACAATAGAACTCAGTCGAGTTGTCAGTAGTGTAGTTGGAAGTTCGTCTTGGTGAAACGTGGAAAAATGGCTAAATGGACACGGCTTTCCTTTGTGAGTATTGGGCTCGCCTTCCTCAATTTGAACCAGTTCAAAGCCGTTGACCGTACATAACGACGCCCATACTCCCGCACTATTACCATGAGCATTGATAACAGGCATTAATGTCACTAGCACCCAGCTTAATGCTGTAGCAAGTAACATGGAGAAGTTGAACGAAGTTCGGCGCATTATTCCTAATCTTTATAAATTTTCCTTATTATGAGGCACTTGTTATATAGGTAAACGTAAAGATTAACATCAGGTTAAAAAATTGAAGCTAACGCACACTCTTTTTAGTTAAAAACTGGTTACAACCAAAGAGCCAAAAGAATGTTACGCACCTATTAGCAGTAACATGTCTAGAAAATAGCAGTAAACTGTTTAGAAAAAAGACAATAAAAAACGCCGCCTTACACCTTCCTCTAGAGAGGGTAATGTAAGACAGCGTTTTAGAAATCGAATCTTGAGGCTTTGCTCTTTGTTACGTAGCTCTTTGATACGTATCTAAAAAGCAAACTCAATTGATTAGCAAATTAACCGAAGATCTTGCTCCAAATGCTTGGATTACGCTTCTCGTGATACTCTTCACGAAGGCCATCGATAGTACGAAGCTCTTGCTGTGCAGATTCAAATTCACCTTGGTCTAGCTTCTTCTCAATGCTATCAATCGATGCACTGATCTTTTTGAAACCTTCCATGAAGTGTTCTTCTTTCTCAATTGGGTAAACACCCGTTTTGAGCTCAGCAACTAGCGTGTCGATACGTACGATAGGCTTTTGCATCTCTTCAATGTTTTGAGCTTCTGCCGCTTGTTTGAACGCAAGCTTCATTTCTTGCATGTTTTTCTTAAGGTCAACATTAGCAAAAGCGTTGCCAGACAATAGCGAAGCAGCGATTAAGCCAGATAAAAGGATTGAGCGAGTTTTCATTGTTTCTCCAGGTGAAGCGATGTCTTTGAAGATAGCGCCATCGTTATTGTGGCACTTCGACTTTATTATTTTCGGCTAGTGTATACAAAAATCCGTCGGGTACAAAAATTGATTGTGTCGAAATGCAAACTAGCTAGCTAATTACTGACAAGTGCCGGGCAAACCATCACTCAAATACCGAAAACTCGGCAATCGATTGACGACCACGCAATGTCAAAAAGGCTAAGAATTGCTGTGGTGAATGGGTAATAACCTTGCTCGAATCTACTCCCACCTCATCAAGTAATGAAGACACGAGATCCAACCCGCCCACATCTACGCAGAAATGCGCATCGCTACCTGTCGTAATAAACGCACCTTTCGCTTTCGCTATTCTTGCAATTTCATAACAGCGGTCAACACTGCCAACGCGACTATTGCCTTTGAGTGTGGTGTTATTAATTTCGATCGCAACGTTATGTTCCGCCGCACATTGAATCACAGCTTCAAAATCGAAATCAAAATTTGGGTTTCCTAAATGACCAAGTGCATCAATTCGACCACCTTTAATCACATTCAACAATGCTTCTGTATGGGTAGCGACATCCGATGGACGAAATACTGGCTCATGAAAACTCGCGATCACCCAATCCAAGTTCTTATCCACACTCGGATGAATGTCGATTTCACCCTGTGTATTCATGATGTTTGACTCGACACCTCGAATAATTGCGACATCTTCAATAAAACGAGGGAGCACACGCTGATTGCTGAAAAACCAATAGTGTGGCGCGCCCGGCATGGACTCAGAATGATCAGTAGTACAAAACATGGCTAAACCGTTTTGCTTCGCCGATTTAGCGTTTTCGATCAGCGTGCTGTAAGCATGGCCACTTGCGTATGTGTGGGTGTGGGTATCTACTTTGAGTTCCATGAATCAATGCTCTCTTCGCTTGGTCAAAAAACGTTTTTCAGAAAGTAACTCTGAGTCTCTTTCTGGAAAGGAGTGCCTGCACCTTTTTCTGAAAAGGAGTGCTTCGGAAAAGGAATGCTTAATGGCAACAATTCGACCAGTTTATCAGCTGAAAGTGACAATTAGCACCTAAACATAAGGGTTTCTTGCGAGTTCATTTACACAGCACGATAATACGTGGCTAACCAGAAGACACTAACGCTTTTCTTATCTGAGTAAAATCGAACATACTCGGTAATTACGCCAATTTTTTGCAACCTACCCAAGTTCGTCAATACTTAAACCAGTCTACAAACTGGAGTGTTAGATGAGAAGAAGACGATATCCGCTGAGTATCCACATCACTAGCCTTTTCTTAATTTTGACCACTCTTGTCGGTACCGTACTGATTTCGATAAGTTATCGGCACTCTCAAGAACTGCTTTTAGGCACCGTGCGCGAAGTCAGTAATGAACATCGCGATAAGTTGGAATCGGTATTTAAACAAGCTATTGCCCCAGTCATCACAACCTTAAACGTGATGGCAGTGAGCCCGTTTGTTGCTCATCAAACCTCCTCCGTCGAAAAAGAATCTTGGCTTGCTTCGGTCGATATCATCTTCAAACAAAATACTAACTTAGTCGCTCTGTTCTATGGCTCTGAAGATGGTGATTTCAGAATCTTTCGCCCTCTGAGTTCCATTAAACAGAGAGCCGATAACAACGCTCCCGCTAAAGCGACCATGATGGTCAGCAGCACCAATCTAGATGGTGAAAACTTTATTACCTTTCTCGATGGCGCACACCAAGTGATCAGTACCCGACAAGCCGAGAGTAAGTTCAACCCCACGACTCGACCTTGGTTTCGTAACGCAAAGCCTGACGGCTCAATACAACTCTCTGAGCCCTACCTGTTCTACTTCCTGCAAACCAATGGCATCACGCTTTCTAGACGTTCTTTGGATGGCAAGCATGTCGTTGGTGCCGACTTCACGTTGAAATCTCTCTCTTCCCAGATCAGTGAATTGGCTTACTCTCCACAAACCCGACTCGCTCTGTTCGATCAACATTTCAATCTTCTCGGCCAACATCAACTTGATTTATCAATCCCCAAGCTTACCTCCCAGCCTAATGACACAAGTAAAACTGAGAAAACGAATAACCAAACGACAGGGAAACTCTCTGGCAGTGAACAAGACCTAAGCTTTTTTAATGTGCCTAAGCGTGAACAGATGGAAGCATTGAAAGCATCCGTCATAGCACCACTTATCTCCGACGAAGAGAAATTAAACCTCAACCTAAAAAACGTTGAGTACAACTTAAACACTTGGGCATTGACGCTAACGCCTGTTGAGCTCACTCAGAATGTCACTTTATATTTGGCAGAGGCTACGCCACACAATGAGTTGCTCTCTGATCTTATCTCGATGCGTGACAAGCAAGTCGCCGTCGCGATTGGGATGTTGTTCATCTGCTTCGCTATCGTATGGTTTGTTGCTAATAGACTGTCTCAGCCTCTCAATACGCTGATGCAACTCACCGACAACATCGCACGATTTGACTTCAGGCGAACTCATTATCCCAAAAGCATGATTCAAGAAGTGGCTAACCTCGCCCACTCAATTGAGCTGATGGAACACACACTTCATGATCTTATTACGCTACTTCGAGACACGGCAGGTAATCAGGAATTTTCGATCTTAGCCAAAAATATTGCTCATCAAAGCTATTTAATTACTAAAGCAGAAACCATTGTCCTCTTCACTCAATCAAAAGAGAAAGATGTGTTTGATACAGCCGCGAACCTCGCCATTCTTCCCTTTAAGGCCGACATCAATGACTTCATCAAGCACACGCCTTGGTTGCTGTGCCAACTTAAATCTGGAGAAACCATCCACTTAAACCGAGAAGACAATGTTCTCAACTATTACCAAGATTCGATCTTCAATTCAGATCTGTACCTGTTTCCACTATTAAATCGTGAGAAGTTGTTGGTGGGTATCGTCGCAATTGGCTATGAAAGACCGATTACCAAGATGCAGGCAGACAAGCACGCCTTCTTACGAGAACTGCTCAGCTTTGCGGAAATAGCCAAAGATAACATTGACCAAATGCAGCAACAGAAAGACATGCTTAATGCCTTTATCGAGTTGATTGCATCAGCTATTGATACCAAATCACCTTACACGGGTGGGCATTGCCAGAGAGTGCCTGAACTCACCAAATGGCTGACTCAAGCAACCATTGATGATGACCGTTATTACCCGCAATTCTCATTGGATAGTAAACAGTGGGAAGAGTTAATGCTCGCCGCTTGGCTTCATGACTGCGGCAAGGTAACCACACCCGAGTATGTCGTAGACAAAGCGACTAAACTTGAAACCATTTACGACCGAATCCACGAAGTGCGAATGCGTTTCGAACTGTTAAAACAACAGGCTGAAACCGACTACTGGAAAGCCATAGCGAACGGAGCGCTTCAAGAGGATCAGCTTAGGGTCCTCGAACAAAGCTTGTCAGAATTGGATGAAGAATTTGCCTTTGTTGCTGAGTGCAACCTTGGTGGAGAGTCGATGACGGACGAACAGCTAGAACGCTTAGACCGAATAGCCAAGCGCCAATGGAAACGAACACTCGACGATCAGCTAGGGTTATCTTGGTCTGAAAAAGAGAGATTCAATGAACAACAAGACACGACAGAGAAGAGTGAAGCTGAGCCAGCAAGAAAAAACCAAATACTACCGGTGATGGAACCGCTACTTGCCGATAAGCCTGAGCATAAAATACCGTGGGATAATGGCTTTAGCCCTGCTGATGTATGGCAGGAAGCGTTTGTGCTTAAGCCAGGAGAGGTCAAATACAACCAAGGTGAACTGCACAATTTGAAAGTTCGTCGTGGTACGTTAAACGATGAAGAACGTTTCATGATCAACGATCATATTATTCAAACCTTCACCATGCTTAACAAGCTGCCTTATCCGTCTTACCTCCAGAATATTCCGGATATCGCCAGCGGACACCACGAGCGTATCGACGGCAAGGGCTACCCAAGAGGCTTAAGCGAAGACCAATTACCTCTGCCGTCCAGAGCGATGGCCATTGCTGATGTATTCGAAGCGCTCACCTCCAGTGATCGCCCGTATAAGAAAGGCAAACTCCTAAGCGAATCACTCAATATCATGACCAACATGGCCACCAGCGGTCATATCGATCCCAAGCTGTATTTGCTGTTCTTAGAAAACAAAATCTACGACAAATACGCTGAGCGATTCCTAGAGACTAAACAACGTTGCGAAATTGAACCAAACGAACACATCGACCGAGTAAAAGAGTACATACGCTCATTATTTTAAGTTTGAGCTAACCATTTAGTCTTTAGGCTATAAGATCAATGATTAGCTTTTAGCCGCAGAATCCAGCACCGCAACGTCCACTACAGTGGCTACCGTCGCTACAGCCACTGTGACTCGCGGTGTTTGCTTGGCTTTTGCTTTGCTGTGTCTCTTCGCTAATAGCGTGTTGGTAATGCTCGCCACAACAATCAGGTTAATGCCAATCATCTGCTGAGTAGAAAACACATCATCAAAGAACAAGCCCTGCCATAAGGCGCTAAACAGCATGTTAGTAAAAATCAGTGGTGCCAACTGGGAACCGCTATCTGCAAGCTTATAAGCCTTGGAGCGAAAAATTTGAGTATTGATGGTAAACAGTGCGAGTCCAAATGCACCAAGTCCAATCCAACACAAGCCATCAAACGACAGCAAAGTCGTTAAAGCTCCATACACACTGTCCCCCTTAAGTATATCTGGTACAGCAGAAACAGAAGTAAACACGAGCATAGGTATAACGAGTATTGCTGCGACTAAAAAGGTCCATGCGTTAAGCTCTGCTGGTGTCAGGCTGGTTTTAGATGCTCGGTACAGACTCACTTGCGAGCCAGAATTAAACACACCCGCTAGAAGTCCAAGCAATAGTGCAGGTCTAAAGAACTCCGAACCAAACTCAAACTGCGACCAATCCCCTGCCATCATCACTACGCCGAAGAATGTAATTGCTAAACATGCGATAATCGTTGTATGAATCTTGGTTCCGAATATTAATTTTTCTAACAATGGAATAAACAGAGGCCCCGTACTGAATAACACCACACCTTCAACCAGCGTTAAGGTTTGTAGTGAAGTAAGGAAACACCACTGACACGCCACCATAAAGATCGCCCGCATCACTAAAGGTTTCCACATATCGAGTGAAGGTTTCGTTATTTTGTAGAACATCAAGAATAAGAATAAGAACAGACTGGGTAACAAAAAACGCACAAAACTGAGTAACGAGATTGGCATCACTTCAGATAGATACTTGGCCATCAAGCCACTCAAAGACAAACTGAACGTCGACAACAACATGAAAGTCGTCGCCTTGGTAATATCAGACATAATTATCACCTCCTATGACACCTATTTTAGAAGCGTGACGTGATGAAAAATAGCGAGTAATATTAACCATAACTGTAAGGAAAACTTACCAATGAAGAAACTCGTCCCGCTTAAATCCGTTTATGCTTTCATTGCTGTTGCTGAAACCGGCAGTATGACCGACGCTGCTCGAGTGTTGTTTGTCAGTCATTCTGCAGTAAGCCAAGCCATCAAATCACTAGAGCAACTGGTTAATAAACCGTTATTTCAGCGAGTAGGTCGTCGTGTTGTTCTTAATGCCGCCGGTAAGCGATATTATCGAAAGGTCGCGCCCGCACTTGAGCAAGTGATAGAAGCCACCGAAGAGCTTGCCAGAACGCCTAACGATCACCGTATCACTCTTAACATGGTGAACTCACTCGCGATGCACTGGTGGATCCCTCGAGTCCCCGAATTCCAAGCATTTGCTCCCTCACTTGATATCCGTATTTCGACATTAACCGGCCCTTTCGATATCGAACAAGAAGGTGTCGATATTGCCCTCGTACATGGCAAGCCAAACGAGTGGGAACAATATTACAGCGAAAAGCTCGGCGACGATGACCTGGTCTTGGTGTGCAGCCCTGCTCTATTGAAAAACCAGACCGGATTAAACGTCCAGCAACTCGTCAAACAAAACCCGACTATTGGCGTTTTTAACCTCAGGCGACAACACGACTGGCAAGTCTGGTGCGACAATTACCAAATCCCAATGCCCACATTCCATAGCAATCTAACGTTTGATGTCTCTATTCAAGCGGTTCAAGCTGCAATTCGTTCGTTAGGCGTATTGGTCACGCATCGCTTGTTTGTGAAAGATGACATCAGCCATGGGATGCTAGTGGAGTTGGGCGAACCCGTCGCGAATCCACACCAAGATTTCTATTTTGTTTGCCCAAAAAACAAATTAAAACAAGAAAGTGTGCTAAAACTGAGAACATGGTTGAGGCATGAATTCACACGCTCAGAGACAACACTGAGCGATGTTATTCAAGAGTAAGACCAAACTATCAATCCATACAGCGAGTAACAGCTCATCAAGCTTACAAGAGGCCATTATGATTATTACCACCACTCAATCGGTTGAAGGCAAACGCATTGTCGATTACAAAGGGGTTATCGCCGGAGAAGCCATTCTAGGGGTGAATGTTTTCAAAGATATGTTTTCAGGAATTCGTGACTTTGTGGGTGGACGTTCTGGCACCTACGAGAAAGAATTAGAAAAAGCACGCAACTACGCCTTCAAAGAGCTAGAACAAAAAGCCATTGAAGCAGGCGCGAACGCGGTTGTGGGCGTAGATATCGATTACGAGGTACTAGGAACGGGTAATGGCATGCTAATGGTATCGGCGAGCGGTACAGCGGTTGTCGTCGCTTAATCGCCTAGTCGCTCAATCGCTTAGCCACTTAGTCACTTAAGATCTCAAAACTTGAGCACTTAAGCACTTAAGCACTTAAGCACTTAAGCGATTAGGATACTGAGCAATCAGGCAGCCTAATGAAAACTCATTCCAACCCTTTGATGATTAGCCGACAAAGGGTTAGAACAGTTATAAGCTGACACTTAGCTTGATGTTACTCGTGTAACCTTTTGCCCGGAGAGCATGTCATCAAACGAGGCAACTCTCGCCAAGAATGCACCTTTATTTTCAGGTAAGATAGAACTCGCTAAAGGTAAGTTCGCTTTCATCGAATCCACAGCTCTTCCTCGCACCAGTACTTCAAAATGCAAATGCGGCCCGGTTACGCGACCAGTCGTGCCTGACAACGCAATTTTCTGCCCACGCTTAACCTGTTGCCCCTTCTTAACCAAGAATCGGCTCAAATGCAGATAGCGAGTTTTGTAAACACTGTTATGTTCAATCACTATGTATTTCCCCGCATACGGGTGGTTACGAATAGCAATAACTCGACCGTCACCGGTTGAATAAACTGGCGAACCTACAGGTGTTGCGAAGTCAGTACCATTATGTGGAGATATACGTCCGGTCACTGGGTGCTTACGGTACGGGTTAAATGGCGAAGTAATTCTTCGGAATTGTTTGTCTATTGGGTAGCGATTGAACGCTTGCTCAAGGCTGTTACCCTCTCTGTCGTAGAAGCGTCCATCTGGAGCAAGAAACGCGGCCACTTCCTTACCTCGTAACGTAATCGATATGCCTTGGACCTCTGTTTTTCCTGTTAGATGGTCGCCTGTGTATTGCTCCTTAACCAACACATTAAACTCATCGCCCGCTCTTAACTGCTTTGAGAAGTTAATCTTGTCTCTTAACGTTCGAGTAATATTGGCTATCTGGGCGGTTGTTAATCCCGCTTTGTATGCTGACGTTGAAAAACTGCCATGAACGGTGCCCTTATAGAGCTTTTCTTTCCATTCGCCAGGCATTTCATGGAATTGGTAATTAAAGCTTCCATCATCATTTTTAGTGAAGACAGCTTGCTCTACGAGACTTTCATGGAAAATCAGCTCTACGAGTTGTTTAGAGTCACTATCCAAAAGCAACTCTAGATGATCGCCAGGCTTTATTGTATCGAGCTTCAAAGACTCAAGATCCGCTTCCATCACTTTTTGAACTGTCTCATAAGGCAGTTTCCATGACGAAAATATGTTGCTGAGCGTATCTCCAACCTTCACGAAATAATGAACTTTTATCAACGTTCTTGAGCTTGCCTCTGAATCTGTATATGAGTTTGATGCCCCCTCTTGATGAGTTAATAAATCTTTATAAGGGGTGACTTGAATTGAGATTTCTTCTGGTGCTTCGGATTGAAAATGGAGCAAAACGGAAAGCGAGAATGCACTGATAGCGATCACGATCAGGCCAATAGGGAGGAACTTCATAAAATACTTAGCGGTTATAACAAGGAACTTGGCAAGTGTTATAACATAACAATTAATTCAAAAGAATAAACGAAATGTAAGAAACCGTTCAACAAAAGTTGCCAAAATATGGTGGGCGTGTGAAGCCCACCACCTTAAGTGACATTACTCTTCACAAAGCGCTTCAAAACGATCTAAGCCGCGCAGCATCTCAAAGTCTGGCTCTTCAGCTAGCAACTCTCTCATTGAACCACTCGCTTCAATAGAGCGCTCTAAGTCATCGATAGCCTGACCTTCTGCTCCTAACCTTGCATACGAACAAGCACGTTGATACAAGGCGTGGGCATTTTGGTCATCCACTTCTAACACGCGGTTACATAGGCTCATTGCCCAGTGGTATTCCTGCATATCCATCGCAGCATCCGCTTTATAGGTCAACGCTTCTAAATCACCCGGACGAACCTTCAATATCTCATCGTAAATTTCAATCTTCTGCTCGGCGGTTTGAGCGTTTTGCGCTCTGAGCCATAAATTGTGAATCTCATTGATGATTTCGATTTCTCGGTTGTTCTCTGAGATAATTCTGGTCTTACGCTTAAGATCCCTTTCAAGAACATTGAATTTCTTCTCGTAGTCTTGAGCAATCGAATTAAGTCGCTGGTCAGCCATTTCTTTGGTGGTGTGTTTGAGGTCTTTCAGTGATTGCCAACCAACCAATGCAATAAGAGAAGCAACACCCGCAATAATATAGAAGAAATACGTGACCGTGACATTGGCATAATTCAATGACTTATCGGCGACTGTAAGCTCACGATCGGTCATCTGAATGGTCAAGCGCCTTTCCAGATCTTGCTGTTCCATTCGCAACTGCTTCAACTCATCTAAGATGTAGCGTTCCATCAATGGTCGGTCTACATACTCTTTCTCTGAGTATTTAACCTCCTCGCTTGCAAAGCTCATGGTCGTGACCAGTGATAACACTGCAATCAATAGGGTTCGAAGCATTTATACATTCCTTATATATTTAATCTTTGTTAACTGTATCTCTTAATCGCAAGACAAGCTAGAAAGTTGGCAATTCTGCCTTCTCCTTATTGGAATTAACACTCTAAAACATCATTGATTATTATAAAACACCTGAAGCAACATCATTAATTTCTAAATTATAAAAATACCGCGTAATACTGTTCTATATAATTAATTCGCGATGCGAATATACCAAGAATTGATTTATTGCATCGAGATGAATCTTATATTAATAACGATCAGAGCGAGGTTAATTTGAACAATCCACGATACGATTTAATGAGCCGAGTGCTGCACTGGGTCATGGCATCTGTCATCATCTATGCAACAGTCGCAGGGTATGTGATGCACTATGTCACCAGTCATCCAGAGCTATTTTCTTTTCTGTCAGTGCTCAACATGTCATTGGCGACCATTGCGACGCCATTATTCGTGGTTCGTTATGTCTGGAGCCACTTCCGGTCATCACCAACCATGCCACTGTCTGTACCTGAAGGGCAAAAATGCGTTGCTAAACTTGCTCACTCCCTGATGTATCTAGTGATGTTTATGGTTTTCAGCACCGGTTATTTGATGCTAAAAGAACCTTATTCGTTATTCTGGTTAGTGATCGTGAATAACCCAATTACCGATCCTGCAATCAACGGCTTCTTTTTCTATTTACATCGTGCCAGTTGTATTGCCCTAGCCTGTTTAGTTGTTCTTCATGTTTGTGCTGCACTTAAACACCACTTTGTCTCTAGGAACTATGTATTGAAGATGATGATTTAAATTTTGGAGGGATATTTAAGTAATATAAGTGATGTTCTCAGTATTCGAGGTAATCATCTGCTTTAAAAAATTCAGCATGGTTTACACAAACAAAAAAGCCATAGCATGTTTCGCTATGGCTTTCTTATTTCAATTTGATTACTTGGTTTGAGTATCAAGCATCACTTGCCAGTATTCACATTTGGCCAAGAACTCTTTTAAATATAGCTCTGGGTTCGCAAGCTTCTCACCACCTTTAACATCAGCCCCAGTCACACGCCAAAAGCCACGAGTGACCAAGTTTCGGTGGTAAATAAAATCGTTGAGTTCATTGGCCTTCAAAGGAAGTTGCTCACCAAACGTCTGTTCGTATAGGCTCAGCATAGAGGCTTGCTCACTTGGCTTTTCCCTTAAAAAGGTATCCAAATCCAAGCCTAGTGGCTGCTGTTGTTCCTTTGGCAGTGCTTTAGCTAATTTAGAGATAACACTGAACAGAGCCAACTCAACTTTTTGAGACGCTAATAACGATGCTCCTAAAAGCGCATGTTCATTGGAAATGTGTTGCTCTGTTGATGAAGCGGTTGCTGTTGTCACTGTGTTAACCTCAAATAATCATAACGGGTGTTACTGAACTGGATAGAGCCTTTTCATTACGCTGAATCTTATTCTTGTAATTAAGAAGAATCTTACAGTTAAGCAGAGTCTTGTATCTAAGCAAAGTCTTACAGCTAAGCAGAGTCTTTTAGCAGAACGCGGTCAGCATCAATAATGGTGAAGCCCGATGCATCTTCATTCTTTTCGACTTGCACTAAACCTTTAAAACCAACCTGCGACAACTTCTTCGCAAGGTGATCCGGTGCTGTTTCAAAAACAACATCCATAAAAGGTAAAGACTCAGCATCAACAAAACCATGCTCGTTAAACAGTTCCATTGCTTGAGATAAATGGTCTGAGTCGGTTAATTCGATAATTTCTACAACTTCTTCCAACAACATTTTCGATTCCATATTCGCCAGAAAGTGACTGACACAAGCACTTACGTTTTGCTCGCATACATCCCGATGTACGAAGACACCCCTTTAGTAGTAGGGAGATCATAACATATTAATAATCGAAAAATATGTTTAATTTCCCTAACCTCTTGGGAGTATTAGAAAACAATAGAAACTGGTGAAGCATAGACAAGGCCAATTTATCTCATCGAAAGCAACAGCCTGATTTGAGGCAATCAGGCTACCGTAACTTGGGAATCGCCCGTTTCGACAATCGATTCATTCAACAACCCTGCGTAAATTCCATTGTATGCCACCAGCTGTTGATGATTACCTTGCTCAACAATTTCACCCTTTTCCAATACCAGAATCGTATCCGAGTGACGAACGGTACTCAAACGGTGCGCAATCGCAATCACGGTTTTTTCCTTAAACAGACGCTGCATCGCTTTTTGGATGAGGTCTTCGGTGATTGAATCTACCGAACTGGTCGCCTCATCAAGCATCATCAATTGACCACCCTGTGCAACCGCTCGTGCGAACGAAATAAGCTGCGTTTGCCCCACAGACAAATTGGAGCCGTTCTTTTCCAAGTGGAAGTCATAGCCTTGTGGCAATTGTTCAATAAACTTATCGGCATAAACATAGCGCGCTGCCTGCTCAACCTCAGTTCTAGATAAATGCGTTTTACCCAGCGCGATATTGAATTGGATTGTCTCTTCAAATAAGTGCACGTCTTGCATCATCATTGAGAACAAATGAGCAGAGTCTTCACTAGAGATCTGCGACAGCTCTATTCCATTCAGTAGAATGCTGCCTTCATAGTCTTGGTAGGTTTTAGAGATTAGACGCAGAATTGTAGACTTACCCGATCCCGTAGAACCCACAAGCGCGATTTGATGCCCTTTCTCCAATACAAACGAAACATTCTTTAGAACGTAGGGAGAGTCGTCTTTGTAACGGAAGCTCACGTTCTTAAACTCCAGGCTCACAAACTGTTCGAGCTGTTTTTCAACCTTGCTCGATGGCAGCAGGTTACGCCCTTCCTCTTCAGTCGACTCAACAAACAGCTCTTCAATATGGTCAAACGCTGCAAATGAACTCTGAATCGAAGCAATCTGCGACGTAAAGTCACGGATCGGAACAAACACTTTTTCTAAGGTGTTGATGAACGCAATTAGCACACCCAAGGTGAGTGCCCCTTCTATCACTTGCTCAGAGCCATACCAGATCATAATTGCGATCGTGATTGAGGTAATGCCCGAGATAAACGAGAACAAAATCGCATCGTATTTATTGATTTTCTTCTGTGCTCTCAGAAACTCATCAGTATAGCCTTGGTAGCGTTGTTCGACTTGCTCTTCAGCTCGATACATCTGAACCGTTTTCATACCAAATAAGACTTCTTGTAAAAAGCCAATACCACGAGCGAGCGAAGAACGAGTCACCTTATACAAAGCACGAAGTCGGTTTCTCACATACACCGTCAAGTACATCACTGGCGGCATGATAATCAATACAATCATCGTTAACTGCCAGTCAATGAAGAACATCATCACCAACAGAGCAATGGTATTGATGCTGTCTTTAACTAGACCTACAACCGACTGAACAAATGTCTCGCCGATGGTTTCCAAGTCACTGGTTAATCGTGAAAGCGTGACGCCAATCGGTGTGTTATCAAAATAGCTGCGTGGCAATTTAAGCACGCGAGCAAACAACACTGAACGCATGTCGGTTATCGTATATTGACCCGTTTTACGCAGGTTATATGAATAGATAGTATCCACCACATAACTAGCCACCAGAACTGCGACTAGATAGAAGACGTACTCGAGCAGTCCATCCATATCCCCATGGCTCAGATGTACATCAATCACTTGAATGATCAGCCAAGGAAACAATAAGCTTGTAATGACAGAGAGCGGAAGCATAGCGATGCCCAGAATCGCAGAGCGTTTGTATTTCTTAGCAAACTTAAAAAAGTGCTTGAGGTACTTAAGATCAACACCTTTTAACATGCTGCTGCCTCCGTTTCATTCTGCTGTAACTGCCATGTATCGTAATAGTAATCACATGTTTTCAATAACGTCGCATGGTCACCCTTCGCGATCACTTTACCTTCGTTCAACACGATGATTTCCTCCATATATTCAAGGGCATTAACACGGTGTGAAACCACAAGTACCGATTGATTTTCCAAGCGCTTAAACAGGCCTTCCAAAATCTTACGTTCTGTTTCATAGTCGACAGCCGATAGAACGTTATCCATGATGATCAGGTCTGTGGGTTGCAATAAAGCACGCGCAATACTTAAGCGCTGCTTCTGGCCGCCTGACAGCATGATCCCTTTCTCACCGACTAAGGTTTGGTCACCATGCTCAAAACGAGTAACGTCACTCGCCAACTGGCTGAGCTCAAGCACTTCATCAACCTGACTCTTTGCCAAGTCAGTATCTAAGCAGCCAAAGCGGATATTGTCCTCGACGGTTGCTGAAAACAGGAAAGGGTCTTGAGTCACGGTTTTTACATAACGGCGCAAGTCACTGCGTGAGAAGCTAGTGATATCCCTTTCGCCAAGGAAAACCGAGCCTTCTGGTACATCCAAATGATGGTTCAAGCAGTTCACTAATGTCGTTTTACCCGCTCCGATTCCACCTAGCACACCCACTTTCTTACCAGCAGGAATATCAAAGCTGATGTCATCGAGAATCAGGCGCTCTTCACCTAAATAGCTGAAACTGAGGTTGCGAATAGAAAACATTTTTCCCTTCAGCGATTCAACATCTAACCCCGTGAGCTTATCTTCATCAAGCTCGGGAACTTTGGCATTAAGAATAGTCTGTGCACTCTGAATACCTACCATGCCACGCTGATAAATGGTCGCGATTCTGCCAAGCTGCATCAATGGCATAGCCAGTAAAACCGAGTAAGTTAGGAAAGCAGTAATCTCACCGAGGGTTAGCTCTTGTCTCATTAACATGTAGCCACCAAGCCCAAGAATGATGATTTTCATCAGGTCATTGGCGTAGTCGAGTACCGGCATAAAGAAAACTTGAATACGTGTAATTTTGAGGCGGCATTCAAGCAATAACTGGTTAAGTTTTTCAGTTTCGGATTTCACCCAAGGTGACATCTGCTGGCTCTTAATCAAATCAATCCCAGACAGGTAACTCATTAGCTGAGCAGACAAGTTTTGTAGACGTTTCATGTGCTCTAAATGCAGTGCTTTCATACGCTTGAAGCCCACACGGAAAATCACAAAAGCAATTGAGATAGGAATAATCGAATACAGTGTGAGTTCTGGCGATATGCGCCACATATAGAGCGGTGTTAATGACAGTGCTAACAACGCATTGAAGAACTGCAGAAATCCCACACCAAACAGCAAACGAATGCCACTGAGGTCATTATTGATGATGGAGATCAATCGACCTGAAGCAAAACGTTCATGAAAGCTGCTCGGCAAACGATTCAGCTTTTGTAGAAGTGTACTTTTGAGCGCTGCTTCAGTAATTCGCCCCGGATTAAGCGCATAGATTCGAGACAGAATTCTCACCACCACCATGGCGACAGACATGCCGACTACAATCCAAACATAGCTTTGCAGCTGCTGATGGCCCGTTGAAGAAGCGTCATCAATCAAATCTATCGCCAATTGGATATAACGAGGGATCTCTACTTGTAACCAGTTGACGAGAAAAATGAACACAATCGCCAGTAAGTACGAGGTGCGATTCATGCGCAGATAATGGGCAATAAACTGTCTTTTATTCATAGTATTCTTTGTTTAGGGCAGGCTCACAGCGAGAACTAGCGATATGACCGGGCAGCTAGCTAGGGTCATCACTGAGCTAAAGATACATTAAAACCACTTGGTTGACAATATCAACCAAATTTATATTTTAATCGTTCCGTTGTTTTTCAAGGCTACAAAAAGAAAATTTGCCGCCAAAATGGCAGCAAATATTTTAGGTTTGTTAAATGATGAACTTTAAAGGACGACGTCTACCTGCCCATTGTTGATGTCCACTAAACGCTTTACTTCACTTCCCATTGCTGATGGATACCATACTTCTACCCAAACCTTATCAACATGATTTGGAAGAAGCAGTGTCGTTGAAAAATCAATATCCTCATTGATCGGCGTTCTCAACACCTGTGAGGTGTAATCGACAACCTCACCATCAAAATCAGTGTAGATACTCATAAAGCCTCGAGAGCTTTGTGAACTTGCTACGTCAACGCTCACAACAACCTCTCTCTCGGTAGAGAAATCAAAACCTTCCGGTACGGATAGCTCTACCGATTTCAGCGCTTGTTGTACAGGTGCAACGCTAGAGGTAACCGCGTTACTGACCCCAGCAGGAGCGCTACTTGGTGGGGCGACTGAACTTGGCGTTGAAGTGGTTGAACCGCCACCACCACCTCCGCCGCCACAAGCAGTAAGAAAGACCAAAGTTACACTACTCAGCATTAGTTTAGTTGTATTCATAAATCCTCCTTGATTAATCTTCAGTAGACCACGTTTTGTTGGCGTTAGGGTCCAAGTACCAGGTTGGTTTTGAAGAACCTCCTGAGGTCGCCCATTCAGCAAAGTCTGGGTATGCCTCGCTGATATCGATGTACTCTGATGGATGATTCCATGGCGATGAAATTAAGATACCCCAAGGCATATTTTGCGTAGTTCGATAGTATTTATCACTAGATGGGTCTGAATCGTCTTGCGCGATGCCATAGAAATCACTCACTAACGTGCCACGAGACGTTGGTGGTAGGTCTGCCGTGTGTATTTCTAAGTCTTTACCCGGAGATGTAACGAAGCTATCACCATGGTATTGACCTTCTCCTGCTCCAAAGATGAATGGGTCAAAGCCACTTAATGGCATCAGTGAACTCACTGTCGGCTCACTTCCAGAAGCAAACGGTAGAGAAATGCTGAACGTCATTTGGTCAGCTTCTAACGTCGGGCTACAAGAAGGATTAGTGCGGTGGAACATGCACTCACCGTGAATCGGAAGATCATTTTTTAGGTTCAACGAAGCGACAACAACGAGGTCTCCTCCTGGCGATGCAACATTTTTGTCCTCACCTGTAAACGGCGAGATATTTACTCGAGTCGCGCCATTCTTTTGCACTCGAGCCGTTTGAAGATCAACATCTGACTCATCGAAGCCATCAAGCTTCCATCCTAGTCCATTACCATAAGAAGCACCGTAGGCCATTATGGTTCCCGTAATATCCATTCGAAGCACTGCTTCACCTTTACTTAAAATGGTAGTGCGGTAGTAAACCACTACGTCATTTAAGTCAAAGTCACCAACTTCTGGCCAATTATCTTCGAAGGCCGCTGTATAGTAATTAGAATGTTGAACCGTTGTACCAGGATCCGTAACGTTGAACACGTAGTCTTCTACTTCCCCGTCACCCACGTATCCATCGCTCGGAATATTAGGGCTGCTAGCTAAACGGAATCGGGTTTGTACAACACCAACGACGGCGTCATCACCAACACGAATAGGAACGACTTGGCTTCCGTCGACAACAGAGTAATTTTTCAGTATTTGCTCGTCATCATCGAAAGTCCCGTCCATATCCCAGTCGGCCCAAGCTTGTAGGTAACCACTACCGACTACGTTGACATTAATTAGACTGTCTAGGCCGATTTCAAGGTTCGTCAGCAATGCAATACCGTCATCATCATTTCCGTCAACATCCAAATCATCACCGTTTGATGATGCGCCAGGTTGGCCATCAGTATCGGCATCAATACTAGCGCCTAAGTACAGCGTGGAAGAAATCGCATGCTCAGCACCGTTGCTCGCCTGTAATGTTCCATAGCTGTCAGGCGCGTCACCAAAATCAGATTCGTCTGAGCTTTCTATTGGCGTAGTAAATCCAGATAAATCCCAATTACCGTCAAATGCCGAGAAAATCGGGTTAGGGAAACTACTGCTGCTACTCGTAACCGTTTCAAATTGTAGAGTAACGATCGAGGTATTCTTGTAGGTGAATTTTACGGCACCGGATGTGTCAGTTTCGGAATAGTTCGTACCTGGTCCGGTGAATAGCACCGACGTTCCATCGGCACTCTCTTCCGCCGTCAAACTCGCGCTAGCACTACCAAGCTGGTAACTGTAGAAACCTTCGCTTTTAAACACTCTGACTTGCTCCGACTGCACGGGTTCGCCATCAATGTCATAACCAATCATGTCAAATTCGGGAAGTGTATAAGGCACTGAGAACGTACCTGAGAGGCCATCTGTACCATCATAAAATTCAAAGGTATAGATTAAGCCTGCAGAGCCCGCTGAGTTAGTTTGGTAAAGAAAACCAATATCTCCTGAAGGCTGCGTCGCGCCAACTTTGTAGTTAGGAGCATGAAACAAAAATGTCGCATCACCAAACACACTACTAGATACTTTGGCATCGATTATTTTTCCATCATGTGTTCCGACGTTCAGAAAATGCATTGATGCCCCACCGTAGGTGGGCCCAGCCCACGAACTGCTACCGTTCGTCACCTCTACATGGTTTGAAAAGTCCAAGTCCACCGTCGTTGCGTAGATAGGGACACTGATTGCTGCCGTCACAAGATAAATAATTTGCTTGTATTTCATAGTAAACCTCGACTTCTTCTTCGCTTCTGCGATTTCCTTGAAAAGTACGTAAACTCTGAACGGCAAATTAAAGAAACGTCTCATTTAACTCAAAACAATCCACATCTTTGTTTATTGTTTTAGTGCCGATAAAGCGAGCTGCTTAATACTAATAAGCAAAAGAGAAGCCAAGTTTCTAACCATTTAAAAACTATCTTTTTACATTGAAAAATAAGACTTATTAATCTAATTTCAAATTACAGTCAGGATAAAACGGTCTGTTCTTCAAAATAAGAATCAATTTGAAGAAAGGTTAGTCAACTTGAAAGTCTGTTAGATACAGCAACGTTCTATGCTGTTTGGAAACCGGATAAGTTGTTTAAGGGCTGGAGGCGTTTTGCTTAAAACTCAAACTACGATGTGTTTGGTCAAGTAAAGGGGTAGGTATTATTGTTCGTTCATGGTTAGCAAAACTGTTTAAAAATATTCTACTTTTAAACAGTCTCGATTTATTAAAAGGGTTACAGCATTTCTTTTGCGATAAGATGTAACAAAAAGGTTTCACGCTCAATACTCATGCCCTTTTTCGGACTCTCAGCCATAGTCTTTTCATTATGAGCGATTGCTTCATGGAGATTCATCCACATCGGCTTCATCCCGTTTTTCACTTCATAATCTTCGTAAGCCGTTTCACCAAGCTCACGATCGATCTTGCATGAGTAGCAGTAAGAGATCATATGCATCATATCTGCATCGTCTTTATACCAAGGACGGAACTCTTCAAAAATGCCAAACGGCTTAATGCTATGGATATTCTTCGCGCCTGTCTCTTCTTCGAGTTCACGCACCATACCAGCAATCACATCTTCACCTTCATCCAAACCACCACCAGGAATGGTGTAGTCGTGATAACGCTCTGTATAAAGCATCAGAATGTCTTCACCATCTAATACAATGGCACGGGCAGCATTACGCTTGTATACCGTTTTATTGTCTAGATGATCGATATCAGGGTGGATGGTGGTTTTTAGGTGTCTCATGATTCTGACTGCTCTACTGAATTTGGCGGCATCATATCATAATCATCAATAGATTCGAGGTTCTCCGTACCCCACAAGAACACATATCCTCTGCATTTGATCGCAGTTCTCCCACGGCTATCGAGTCAAAGTAACCATCAAGTAGCACCTTATTGACGGAGGCCGTTCCTGTTATAACATCAGCGATGTCAGCTTGATCAAACACTCAAAAAGCACTTAAAAATAGCGAAATATCAACCTATTTCAATATCTTGACCAAATTAGGACAACCTTTTCTGAAATCTAAAATATACTAATTTCATAGAGCTTCTAATCTGGTTCTGTAGAACTTAACGCATTCGATTATAGAGTTATCACATAGGAGATAAACATGAAGAAACTTGGCTTGATGGCTGTATTTGCCGTTGTGTTGGGCGGTTGTGCAAACGACTATGCAGAATATAGCGAAGGCCAACGTGTTTCAGTCGCTAACCCAGCCGCGGTTTATTGTGTTCAACAAGATGGTGAATTAGAAACCGTAACTGAAAACAATCAACGCACCACTTATTGTGTGTTTGATGACGGTGAACGTATCGAGCAATGGGAATACTACCGCAACAACCATGAGCAAAAAGAAGAAAGCTAAACTGCGACATCGTGAACTGATGACGTCACACCTGTAAACGACGTTATTCTGTCACGAATCCCACCTAATCAAATCCTATTACATTACGTAGACTGACCGCTACCAAGCGGCAGTTTACCGTACTCCCACACCAATTGAACGGCGTTTTATTTATGACATTTCCCTGACATAGCCCTAACCGAGGCCGATAGAATGCCTGCCCGTTACAAATACTTACACATCGAATTACTATGAAAAGCCAATCTAAAACCAATGAACAAACTCCAATGTCGTTTGAACTGCCAGAGTTCACCCTTTCCCAATCGACATCTCAAGTGATCTACAAACGATGCCAAACAGCTCTCGTTGTTTTAGCGATAGGCATTGTCGCAAACCTTGCACTTCGAATTGATTTTGTATTGCTAAATGGCAATGTTGGTGAGGTCTCGGCGACCGAGATGCTGCAACAGTTACTGCTTATTATCTCGTCTGGGTCTTTTGCTTATTTAGCAAGAGAGAAGCGCGAAGTTAAGCACGCAGCTCTTCTTATCAGCGCATTCTTCGCAGTGTTGTTCATTCGTGAAATGGATTTTTGGTTCGACAAGATCGTGCATGGTGCATGGGTTGTCCCTGCCCTATTGGTTGCTGGCAGTGCAATTTTCTATGCGATTAAGAATGGTAAAAGAACCATTGATCAGCTTGCGCTTATTCTTGCTTCCCCACACATGAACTTACTCGTTACTGGCGTAATGCTACTGTTGGTGTTCTCTCGTCTATTTGGCATGGGCAGCTTTTGGCACAATGTTATGGGCGATGATTATGTTCGCGTGGTTAAAAACATCGCAGAAGAAGGCACTGAACTTTTGGCTTACTGCCTGATTGCGTTTGCGAGCTTAAAGACCGTTATTGGCATCACGAGAAAGAAATAAAGATCTATCGCCACCAGCGATGTGTGTGATCCGATTCCGGGTCTAAATAACGATTCAATAAAGTCAGGTTAGTATCGAGTAATGCTAGGTACTCCCTGACTTTTTTTATGTCGGTACCCACTGAAGTCTGCTGGATACAGCGCTCCAATACTGGGAGTAAGCTGTCGACGATGTCAAAATGAGGCGCCCCCTCTACTAACGCCTTTACAGCTATCAGTGCCTCCAACGACAGTCTTTTAGGCTCCCCCCTAACTAACTCCAAATCTCGCTTAAATGTGCCCGCGGAAACACCTTCAAGATAAACTCGATAGGTTGTCAGCACATCCATCAATAGAAACAATTGCCCTTGAGTATTTTGATGAGGATATGGCACCGCAACATGAGCTTCTAGTTGAGGATCGATTTGTAGTTCCACCCCAAGTGCAGAGCACTTCTCGACCAAAACCTTAAGCAAGCCTTGTTCGTCCATGAGCGATTGGACCTCGAAAATACGTTGTAAATGGTAGTCATTCGAAACGAACGTCACCTTCACATTCTGCCCACGGGTAAACAGTCCACTTTCAATCATCTCTGAAGCTAAGTTCTGAATGTTCTCAACCGTATTTGTCGATTTCTGCTCAAGCAAAATCGCCCCCAAGGAAAACGGATATTCTCGCTGGCTTTCCATAATTCTAAAATACTGGTGCATTGCATCCGCTTCTGAGTTGGCTTGCCCTTTTGTTACCCCACCACAAAACGCAACTACAGTTTGCTGGTTCGACTCTTCTGCCAAAGGCCCCGCCAGATACCCCACCAAAGCATCAACTCGACTGATGCCTTCATCAGTCAATTTATTCCCATTAAGTCGCTTACCTAGCACAATAAGGAGGTGATTAATGCTCATTTTATGTTCAAGTCTCGTTTTAGTGATTAGATGGAGTGAATTATGTATACAATAGTTCTTAACAAAAGTATTTTTAAATTCCTAAATGTAGCTCGCAATAATGCTCACTATTGATAGCAACATCTTATGGTACACAAGAATCAACGTGCAGCTATATAAAGCAAAAATAGCACGGTCTTGTATTTCATCGAACTACACGCTTGTTAACACTAATCTCATTGAAAGAATACGCTCACTCAAAGAAGTGAGGTTAACAAAAGATATACTTTAACCAGAGTTCGTTCATCGAACCGTCTTCACAGGAAGTTACTATGCTGTCTATTTTTGATATCTACAAAATTGGGGTTGGCCCGTCCAGCTCCCACACAAATGGACCAATGATCGCTGGGTTTAACTTTACCCAAAAAATTGATGCTCAGCTTAAGCAAGTGAAGCGTATTCAAATCGACTTATACGGCTCGTTATCATTGACGGGTATTGGTCATCACACAGACAGAGCAACTTTGTTAGGTTTGCTCGGTAACCGCCCCGACACTATTAAGATTACTAGTGCTAACCAAGCAATGCGTAAAGCGATTGAAGATAAATCTTTAATGGTTAGCGGTAACCACGAAATTCATTTCGATGTAGAAAGCGACCTACTCTTCCACAAAACCAATCTTCCACTTCATGAAAACGGCATGACCATCTCTGCCTTTGACGCAAGCGGTAGTCTTCTAGATATGGAAACGTACTACTCCATTGGTGGTGGCTTTATCGCGACCGCTGATGAACTGCAAAACGGCAAGTCAGAGTCAGAAACACAAGTTGAATTCCCTTTTACTTCTGCCGATCAATTGCTTGAATTATCTGAACAACAAGGACTTAGCCTTGGTGGCTTAATCCTGCGCAATGAAGTGTCTTTTCAAGGCATGGACGTGATTGACCAAAAAGCTGACCAAATTTGGAAGGTGATGTCTCTGTGCATGCAGCGTGGCTTTGACACCGAAGGTATTCTTGATGGCGGACTAGAAGTCACCCGTCGAGCACCAGCTCTTTTGAAAAAGCTTGAGGCCAATGCTTCGATTGAAAACGATCCAATGGAGATCATGGATTGGATTAACCTATTTGCCTTTGCTGTAAGCGAAGAAAACGCAGCGGGTGGCCAAGTGGTAACATCTCCAACCAATGGTGCGGCTGGCGTTATTCCTGCGGTATTAATGTACTACCATCGTTTCATTAAAGAGCTAGACACCAAGCAGTTGAAAGACTTTTTAGCAGTCTCTGGCGCTATTGGCATCTTGTACAAAACCAACGCTTCGATTTCTGGTGCAGAAGTGGGTTGTCAGGGCGAAGTTGGCGTATCTTCATCAATGGCAGCAGCAGGCCTAACCGCCCTACGCGGTGGTAGCAACGAGCAAATCTGTATTGCAGCTGAAATCGCTATGGAGCACTCTCTAGGCATGACATGCGATCCGATCGGCGGGCTTGTTCAGGTGCCATGTATCGAGCGTAACGCAATGGGTGCAATGAAAGCCATCAACGCATCACGTATGGCTCTAAAACGCACCAGCAAGTGTCTTATCTCGTTAGACAAGGTTATCGCAACCATGTACCAAACAGGTAAAGACATGAACAAGAAGTACCGTGAAACGTCTTTAGGTGGTTTAGCGGTGATCCACATGGCGCCACCATGTGAATAGTTAGATGCGGTGACTAGCTAGATGCGATGAATAGTCGAGATACAGAGAATAGTTGAAACGCAATACATCGTTGACACGCACGAAAAGAAATCGCCTCACTCAGAACCGTTATTGTAAACTTAGTTTTCGATATCCAAACAAAAGCCAGCCACCAAGCTGGCTTTTTTATTGGCTAAAATCCAACAGCCAATAAAAAGTGACACTCACTTGAACATTTTACAAGATGACCAATGTTAACTTTTCCTTTATCCGTTCATTACTTAGCCACAAATGAAGGTAGTTAAATTTCTCACAGTTATGTATCCATTATCAAAATCTAACATTGCAAATTTCATTCATGAGAAATATCAATGTACTCATAAGAAAAGGTATATCGAGTAAAGTTCTGTTTGGGATGCATGTTTCATTTTATGTATTGCTAGTGATGGTATTATAATTAGGTTATTACACTACATCTTAATACTAATGTGAGAATAAAATAATGTGGAATAGATTAAACAAATCAATGATGTTCTGCCAAATGATGTTTGGACTTTCGTTCTATGGCGTCATGGTGATCTTGACTCGTTTCTTCCTTGAAGATCTTAACTACAATGAAGCCGACACAATGATGGTTGTTGGTGCTTTCTCTGCAATCGGACCGCTATTTGCTATTGCAGGTGGCTTCATCGCCGACAAATTTTTAGGCGCATACCGATCGTTGACCATTGCCTTTCTAGGGTTCGCAAGTGGTTATGCTCTACTGGTACTCGGTGCCGCGGCGACCAATGTTCCAATGGCATTATGTGGTATTGCTTTAGCGAGTTATGCGCGTGGTTTGATGTCCCCTTCTTACCCAAGTCTTTACAAACGCACGTTCAAAACTCAGGAAGATTTCGAAAACTGCTACCCTATCAACTACTCAGTCAACAATATTGGTGCGCTTTTAGGCCAGTACTTGTTCCCTATGCTAGTGCTTGTTGTTGGTTTCCACGGTGGCTTCCTTCTTTCGGCTGTTCTAGCAGGTGCTGCACTTCTGATGATGCTCTTTGTTCGCAAAGGCCTTGTTGAAGCAAGTGCTGAAATAGACCAAAAACCAGTAAGCACTAAACACTGGGCTGCGTTCCTTGGCCTTTCTGCTGCAATGATTGGTTTGGTATTCTTCATGTTTTCTAACATGGATATCGGCCAGAACATCGTGTACGCAATTGGTGGTGCAGCGATCATCTACTTTGTCTCTTTGATGATGAAATCGAAGAAGTCAGACATGCTGAAGATGGGTACGATCTTAATCATCACATTCCTGACGACATGTTTCTTCGTGTACTACGGCCAAATGATGACGTCGATGACAATGGTTGCAATCAACACAATGCGTGGCGATCTATTCGGCTTCATCCCAGTAGCCCCTGAAGCGTCAATGGCAATGAACCCACTTTGGTGTATGGTTGCAGGCCCTATCATTACGGGCATCTTCTCTAAACTAGAAAAGAAAAACATTCATTTCTCTACCGCAACCAAAGTAGGTTTCTCTTTCATTCTGACGGCGATCGCTTTCGGTATCTTAACGATGGCAGTAACAACCGTTGGTGAAGATATTCTGATTCGCCCTGAAGTGTTCTTAGCAATCCACTTCTTCCTAGCATTTGGTGAGGTTATTGTTGGTTCTATGGTTGTTGCATTCATTCTGTCTGTTGCACCTAAGCACATCGAGAACTTCTCAGTAAGCTTATTCTCTGTCGCAATCGCACTATCAGGCATTGTTGGTGCTGTATTCTCAACGTCTATTGCACTTGAGAAAGGCCAAGAGATCACACAAGAGATCGTTCAAACGGTTTACGGTGATTACTTCCAACTATTAACTATCCTAGCGGTAGTAATGGTTGGTATCGCAATGGCAGCATCGTTCATTATTCGTAAGATGCTAGACGCAGCGAAAGCCGCTGATGAAACGATTGAACTAGAGCAAGCAAACAGCTAATAACACTCTTATTCAACAAGCTCGTTCATCAAGCCCTTTAGTTTTCTAAAGGGCTTTTTTTGTCGGTATGGATGCCAGGGTAGATATATATATATAGATATATAGATATATAGATATATAGATATATAGATATATAGATATATAGATATCAGAATTGGTTGGTAACTAAATAGGTGATTCAAGTTACGTTACGCTGTGTAAATAAAAGTAAATGATAATTATTAGTATTGAGTGTTTTCTTGTTCAGGATTATGATGTGGAAATCAAAATCTAAGAGAGCCTTATATGAGCAAGCCTAGCCCTATCACATTAACCGTTACTCAAACCTCAACCATTACACCGAATATGCAGCGTATAACGCTTAGCGGTGAAGGATTAAGTAAGTACCCAACCGAATGTGCCGGCGGCTACATCAAGCTTTTGTTCTCGCCACTCGGCACCACAGATTTAAGTCAACTGAACGAAGGTGAGCGCCCAACCATGCGCACTTACACCATTCGTCAGTACAACCCTGTCGAAAAGTGGATTGAGGTTGATTTCGTACGCCACATCACCACAGATCTGCAATGTGGCTTTGCTGCAAGATGGGCAATGAACGCAGAAGTAGGTGACACGGTTTCAGTGGCAGGCCCTGGATTAATTCAAGGGCTGAATCTAGAATCGGATTGGTTCTTCTTGGTGGCAGATATGACTTCGCTACCTGCGCTCTCTGCCAAAGTAAAAACGCTTCCGGAACACGCAGCAGGCCACGCTGTCATTCAGATTAATTCAGCAGCAGATAAGCAAACACTTGAAGTACCTCAAGGGATCAAGGTCACTTGGTTAATTGAAGATGAAACTGAAGAATCACTTTCAAAAACGGTTCGCAACACAGAATGGTTAGAGGGGCAGGTTTCGATTTGGACGGCGTGTGAATTTGAAAGCATGCGCGAACTAAGACAGTACTTCCGCAACGATAAAGAAGTCGCGAAAGAAAATATCTATATCAGCAGCTACTGGAAACGTGGCGTCACTGAAGATGGCCACAAAGTGTTGAAGCAACAAGATGCTCAAGCTTTAGCATGTTAAACCTGTCACTACATATATCTTCTTGCTAGATAAATAGAAAACGCCCTTAACGACATCACTATCGTTAAGGGCGTTTTAGTTTGAATCCGATAAAGAGCAAAGCTGAAATGTAAGATTAAATACTCTCACCTACTTCAATCTCATAACCAAGATCCAGCTTCGCCACCCATTCATTGTTGCCTTGTAAACGCGCTACAACTTGCTCTGCAGCGACTTTACCGATCTGCTCCCTAGGTGTTACGACAGTCGCTAAACGCGGCGTCATCGCCACCGTAATGTCGTGTCCGTGGAAGCCTGCAATCGCCATCTTCTCTGGTACTTGAATACCACGTCGTACACATTCGTAAAAAGCACCAATGGCCAAATCATCGTTAGTACAAAAAATGCCATTCACTTCAGGGTGCTTCTCAAGTAACTCGCCAATCAGTTTGGCACCAAGAGTAAACGAGGAAGCGTCTTCCGTTTGCAGCGTTACTGGCGTTTTGTCGGCTTCTTGCATCGCATGCTCATAGCCTGCCATTTTCAAGCGCGTACGCTCATCCATACGTGCCGCTAAGTAAGCGATATTGGTACGCCCTCGGTCGAGCATAGTTTTGGTCATCGCTCGTGCCGCTTCGAAGTTATCAAAGCCGACGGCTTGTTCAATTCTTGGCGATACCGAATCCATAATCTCAATCACTGGTATAGAAACAGTCTGCAGCATCTTACGCGCTCTATCAGTGTGCACGTTTTCTGAAAGGATAATCGCGTCAACGTTGTAAGAAAGCAGCGAAGCGATGCTCTGCTCTTCCAGTTCTGCGCTATAGCCATAGTGAGCAATCATGGTTTGGTAACCCGCAGGCGCGGTGACTTGCTCAATACCACGAATAACTTCAGCAAAAACTTGGTTAGTTAACGAGGGGACCAAAACACCAATCGCATTGCTTTTTGCGTTGGAAAGAATGTCTGGTGCGCGGTTAGGGATATAACCTAGCTCGTCTACTGCAGCGCTGATCTTATCTCGCAGTGCTTCTGATACTTGAGAAGAGTCTCTCAGGCAGCGACTGACGGTCATTTTGGTGACACCAACTAAGTTGGCAACATCTTGTAATGTTGGACGTTTTTTCTTATTCGACATAATTAGTAATTATTATTTTTGAGTTATGTTACTGGTAACAGTGTATCCGACTGACGTGGAATTTGAAGCCTAATTTAGTAAAATATTGATACAGCGTCAAAATTACAAACGCCCTCTTGTTGAGGGCGTTATTGATTGTTTAAGCGTTTACTTTTACTTCAGTTCTCGGAGACTGACTCCAAGTCACGTGAAACTTTTCAGCTTCATCTCTATCGACTCGTGAATAGGTATGTGAGCCAAAATAGTCACGTTGCGCTTGCAATAGATTCGCTGGTAACACTTCACAGCGCAGAGAATCAAAGTAGCTTAATGCTGAACTGATCCCCGGCATCGGCACACCATACAAAGCTGAGTTAGCAACGGCGATACGCCAAGCAAGCTCACGCTCTTCCACTTGTTTGATGAAAACCTCGTCAAACAACAGGTTCGCCAGCTCACCATTTTGTTGATAAGCCGATGTTATACCTTGTAAGAATGCTGCACGAATAATACAACCTGCTCGCCAGATCTTAGCTATCTGAGTAAAGTCGAGATTCCACTCCTCTTTGTCTGACGCTGTTTTCAACAAATCAAAACCTTGCGCATAAACAGACAACTTGGCGCAATACAAAGCATCATGAAGCTCAGAAATAACCTCTGTTTTATCCAACTGACTCGCATCGGCAACATTGCCTTTTAGCAGTTTGCTCCCTTGAATACGTTGTGATTTTTGACCGCTCATCGCACGTGCATAAACCGCCTGTGCAATGGTTGGAGTTGGGCAGCCTTCCTGAAGACTGTTAACTGCTGTCCATAAGCCTGTGCCTTTCTGGCCAGCCTTATCAAGCACAACATCAACAAATGGCTTACCCGTCGCCAAATCTTCTTGTTGAAGAATATCGGCGCTGATTTCCATTAGGTAACTATTAAGTACACCGTTGTTCCACTGTTCGAAAACTTGGCCAATCTCTTGAGCTGGCATTTCAAGTACATCACGCATGAACTGATACACTTCGCAGATAAGCTGCATGTCGGCATACTCAATACCATTGTGAACCATCTTAACGTAATGCCCAGTACCCGAAGGTCCAACATACGCCGCGCATGCTTCACCCGCTTCAAACTGAGCAACCGGTAGTCCATTAGCATCCACTTTTGCAGCAATAGCTTCCCACATCGGCTTCACATACTGCCAAGCTGATTGGTCGCCACTGGCCATGAGCGCCGGGCCAACACGAGCCCCTTCTTCACCACCAGATACAGCAGTGCTGAAGAAACGAAGCTTGCCTTTATAGTTAGCTTCGCGGGCTTCTGTGTCAGTCCATAAACTGTTGCCTGTATCGATAACAATATCGTCGCTCTCTAAACCGGCTTCTAGCAAATTACTCACTACGATATCGACAGGCTTTCCTGCAGGAACCGACAAAGCGATTACACGCGGCTTAGCTAGCCCTTGCAACACATGCTCAAGGCTAGTGCCTTTAGTGAACTGACCTTTACCAGTAAACGATTCATTAAGCTGCTTCGCTTCTGAACTGGCGCGATCAATGTTGTCTGTATTCAAATCAAAGCCAGCAACGTTAAAGCCGTTATCCAGTAAGTTGAATGCAAGGCTTTTGCCCATAACGCCTAAACCAATCATCGCAATGTCGTTTTTTAACTGAGTCATGGTTTAGCCTATCTGCTTAATTTGTTTGAGTGCACTTTCTACTACCTGTTCGACATCTTGTGAGATATCAACAAACAACGCATCGGCTTCATTCGGTTCAACCAAGGTTGCGAACTGGCTTTTCAACATTTCTTGACCATTGAAGTAATGGTTCTCGCGCGCTTTATGGCGGTTCCAAATGGTGTCGAAGCTACCCTGTAGGTACACGATAACTAAACCTTCATTATTCTTTCGTAGAATGTCGCGATATTGAGGTTTCAATGCAGAACAAGCAATCACAGCACTTGGCTGTTCGATATATTGCTTATTCAGTGTTTCTAGCCATCCTTGACGATCTTCGTCAGTCAGCGGAATACCTTGACGCATTTTTTCTACGTTGCTTTGCGGATGGAAGTCATCGCCATCAAAGAATTGAAGCTCTAAAGCCTGTGCGATACGGCTACCAATTAGGCTTTTCCCGCATCCAGATACGCCCATCACGAGTATTTTTTTGCTTTTCATAAGGCAAGTCTTCCCTAAGCCCCAACCAAAACAGGGGCTGACAATCGAATCTAATAGTTAAACTTGTGTTGCTGTTGATAGGTTCCTGAACGTTAAACTCGCTCTGGAACCTTTGCTGTTATTGCCACCAAAGCGCGAGCTGAGGAAAGATAATAACCAGTGCCAGCACCAATACTTGAAGTGCAATGAACGGCAGTAGTGAAGAGAAAATCTCACCTAAGCTGATGTCTTTTGGTGCTACCGATTTCAGGTAGAAAGCCGCTGGACCAAATGGTGGTGACAAGAACGACACCTGCATGTTTAGACAGAACACAACGCCGAACCAAACTGGGTCGAACCCAAGGCCAGTAATGATTGGAACGAAGATTGGCATTGTTAGAAGTGCCACACCTACCCAGTCAAGGAACATGCCTAGTACCAACAAGATAGCCATCATGATTAATAGCGTTACTGTCGCGTTACCGCCACTGAGCGCAAGGATGGTTTCTTCAACAAAATCAATACCGCCCATCAGGTTGTAGATACCAACCAATGCGCTTGCACTGATACCAATCCACATGATCATGCCGCAAGTACGCATGGTTGCGATGGCACTCTCTTTCAACATGTTGAAGTTCAGTTCACCACGGATTAGCGCACTGATCATGATACCAACCACGCCTAAAGCAGACGCTTCTGTTACTGAAGCGATACCTGTGTAGATACTGCCCAAAACCGTTGCAACAGAAAGCAATGGGAAGAACAGAGCTTTGAAGTAACTAGGCTGATTTGCGATGTCTTCTTCTGTCTCATCATCACTTGGAATTGGCGCAAGAGAAGGGTTCAGCTTACAGCGAATCAATACGTAGCCGATGTAACAACCTGCAAGGATAAACGCTGGCAAGAAAGAAGCTTTAAACAGGTCGCCAATCGATACGCTGGCTGTCATACCGTAGATGATCAGTACGATACTTGGTGGAAGCATGGTACCAAGTGCGCCACCCGCACAGGTTGTACCGATAGCAAGCTTACGGTCGTAACCTAAACGAAGCATTTGTGGCAGTGCAAGAATACCTAGTAGTACCGTTTCACCACCGATAACACCGGACATGGAAGCCAATAGAACCGCAACTAATAGCGTTTGAACTGCAACACCACCACGAACTTTACGGCCGACAGATTTCATTGCATCAAACAGGTCACGCGCAATCCCCGAACGGTCTAATAAAGCCGCCATCAAAACGAACATCGGTACTGCTAAGAACACATAACCAGAAGCAAAACTGTAGGTACGGCTTGCGATCAAAGGCAAGGCATCAGGGCCAAACCAGCATAAAGTGAAGAAAATCGCGACAAAGCCTGTTACGAACGCTAGCTGCATACCGGTCAGTAGCAAGCCAATCATCATAACCAGCATGAGCAAGCTGCCCCATGCGATACCAATAGAAGATAAATCAAACATCGTCATTCTTCCTTAGACCCATCAACTCTTGGATTAGGTGCAATACAAACTGGACAACAAGAACACACAAAACGACAAAAATCAGGCCTTTCAGCAGCGCAGGATAAGGCGCGTTTAATACTGAGCCTGATGTTTCAAGACGGAATTCACCCCATGGCGCAAACCATGCTTCCTCTGCGGTGAAGTAAGCCGCATAAGCGAGCATGCCGGCAAAGGCCAAACCCACAATATGGTGAACGAGATTAAGATATTTACGTGCTTGGTTAGACACTGAATCGTAGATAAGAACTACACGTACATGCTTATTCGCGGCAAACGCGTAGATACCACCAATAATGAATAAAGAACCACCGATGAAAGAAGCTGTTTCATGTACCCATGTGGTCGGGGCATCGAATGCGTAACGCATCACAACTTCATAAAATGAAATCAATACAGTAAAAATAAACAACCAGCTAACGAGATTACTGAACTTTATAACAAAACGATCAAGCGCATTTCTTGGTTGCTCGTCGTTTTCAGCTGGGGCATGGGGAGTTTTGTCTGTCATGGGCCAAATATCCTGGGAGAATACGGGAGAGCAATGCCCTCCCCCGTCAGTAAACTAAGTTTAAATTACAGTAAGCCGTTTTCTTCTAGGAACACAGTCACTGAGGTGTAAACTTTCCCTGCATTATCAGAACGCTCTGCAAATACTTTCCATTGGCCTTTCGCGATTTCACGGAACTTCTTACGCTCTTCTTGAGACCAGTCGTGGATAGTGATTTCTGGGTTCGCTTGAGCTTCTTTCAATGCCGCTTGGTCAGCCATTTTCAGCTGAGTCGTCATGTCGTAAGAGAAGTCACGCACTGATGTTTGCAGCATTGTTTGTAGATCAGCTGGCATCTTGTCCCATTTCTTCTGAGAAATAGATATATCGATAAGCGGCAATGAGTGGAAGCCCGGTTGAACTGGGTGGGTAGCAATGTCGTTCATGCCCGCTTTTTGGTTTGTTGAAAATACTGTGTAGTCCGCGGCATCAATTACGCCTTTGCTCAGGCCAGTAAATACTTCAGAACCCGGCAGGTTTACTGGAGTCGCACCCGCGGCTGCAAATACTTGTTGAACTAGGCCTTCAGGCGCACGTAATTTCAATCCTTTAAGATCCGCAACACCATCGATTGGCTTTTTAGAAATGAAAGATTCAACACCCGTCGTAGAAGCACCAACAAACTGAACACCGTAAGGCTTATACAGTTCAGTCATTAGCTCGTTACCGCCGCCGTAGTTCATGTACTGAAGCAGTTGCGTTGTGTCTGACCATGCACCAACCATGTTACCAATTAGGCCGAATGCTGGATCTTTACCAGAGAAGTAACCTGTTGCTGTGATGTGGCCATCTAAGATACCCATTTTGATCGCGCCTAGCGTTTCTGTGTGCTTAACCACAGCGCCTACAGGCAGAAGATCGATATCAATACGTCCGTTAGACATCGTCTCTACGCGCTCAGCCCACTTCTGCTGAACTTTGAAGTTCAAGTCACCAGAAGGATCTGAAGATTGAATTTTAAGTTTAAAGTCAGCAGCCATTGCTGAAGTAGCAAATAGACCAGTGAGGGAGGCAGCAATCAGCGTTTTAGTCAGAGCTTTCATTTGGGTATCCTTATGAGTTTCACAGAGTCCGGTTTGTAATTATATGTTACCGGTAACGTTGAGATGGATGTTACCGGTAACTTTACAGCCTTGTCTATGAGAAGGATCACATCTTTAACATTAGTAAAACGTTTGCTATCAATAATAAAAATGCGACTGAAAAGTCACGTTATAGGTTGGAGGTAGGATTTAATTTCTTTTTAAGTCAGTGAGATAACTAAGCCAGCAATGATAAACATGACGCCTACACCACGTGTAACGTGCCACTTTTCCTTTAAAAAGTAGATCCCCATCACTACGCCGAAGATGATGCTAACTTGTCTAAGTGCAACAACTAAGCTGACGTTTTCTGTCATGGTCATCGCAAACAATACTAGGCCATAGGTCGAAGCCATCATGATGCCAGCAAGTGTTGCTCTTTTACGCAGTATCCAAGCGTTATGGAATTCGATTCTTTGATTCGACACAAGCAACCAAACACTCAGCGGAATCACAATCGCCCAAAACTGAATACCTAGGTAGAAAATCGCGGTGTGCTTGTTAGTGATACTAGGCGTGCTTAGAGGCTCCAATAATAGAAGTGCCTCTTTATCAATAATCGAGTAACCCGTGGTACCGATTGCGGCGATGAGCGCCCACAACACGCCAAGGTTTAGGTAGGCCTTAAGCCTCAACTCAGAGAATTGCTTCAACGGGACAAACAAACAGCCCAAGGTAATCAAGGTGAACCCAATCCATTCATTAGACGACAGTTCATAACCAATCAACACTGTACCCAAGCCGACCATTAGAACCGGAAGAGCTCGGGCCATTGGGTAAATCACGCCGATGTCTGCTTGTTTATAGGCAGTCCCTAGCCCAATCAAATAGACGATTTGGCAGATCCCGCTCAAGAAAACCAGTTGCCAAAATGGAAGTGAGATATTTAACAGGCCAACACTGTAAACATACCAAATCAAATATGGCGTCAAAATCGCTGCGGCGGCAAAGCCAGAAGCCAGAAAGAAAGACGAGCCCGATCCTTGATTAGACTTGCCTAGAACATTCCAACCCGCATGCAGCAAAGCTGAAATAATCACGATAACAATGGCAGAGACTTCCATTTCGTTCCTGTTCTATTAATTGATCAGCGAATGGCTAAACATAAGTGATAAAAAAACCTCCGAGTAAGAGGCTTTCCAATGAATCTATAAAAACTAAGGAGTAACTAGCACATTTAACGTTCTAACTCCGCTATCGACTCGATACTGATCGCGTCGTGGCGCCAATATTCAATATCGCAATCAATCAAATCACCATCTTGATTGTAGTTAACACGCTCAACCACCATAGCCGGAGAACCCGAAGTCGCACGCAATGCTTGCGCTGTTTCGCCAAGCAAAGACGTTGTACTCACGCGGTAACGGATCTTCTGATACACAACACCAAAGTGCTCTCGGTAGATGTCCGTCAACGATTTGGACAAGTCGTAGTCAAGCAAGTTAGGGAACAGCTCAGGTCGAATATAGTTGGTCACATACACAACTGGCCTGTCTTCAAGGTAACGAACTCTGTCCACTCGATAAACATCCGAAAAAGGTTGCAGCTCAAGAAGCTTAGTTGCTTCCTTGGTTGCTAACATCCCTTTCGCTGCCACTAATTCTGTTTTCGGCTTACGATTCTGCGACAAAGCCATATTAGTGAAGTTCAGCGTTTGCGTTGGATCGTAGCGCAGCGGCGCTGGAGAGATAAACCAACCACGGCGGTCTTCTCGATAAATACGCCCTTCAGCTTCAAGTGAAGACAGCGCTTCACGCAACGTTACTCGTGTTGTATCAAACGATTCAGCCAGTTTGCGCTCCGCAGGCAGCTTCTGTCGTGGCGTTAACATCCCCGACTCTATTTGCTCTACGATGACGTCTTTGATTTTTACGTACTGCACTTCATTTCCTTTTATTCTTGTTCTTGTCGTCAGCCACTCCTTGGCCAACTGCAATATAAAATAGTTTGCTAGCGTTTACGCCAAGCTTGGGTGCGCTTCTCGAATAACTTATTGATTAACATATGAATCAACTTCGCGCTCGCTGCCGATATCATGATCATCACCGCCATGGCAGCTGCTGCACCCGTTTGCCCTGCATCGTCCATATTCAGTACTGAAACTGACGCAGGTATCGTATCGGTAGAATACAAGAATACTACCGCAGATGTCGTGGTAAGTGCATTAATAAACAGGTATGTCGCAATATCTAAAATCGCAGGCAGACAAACTGGCACCGTCACCTTAAAGAACAGCTTGTATTGCGGTAAGTTCACTGAGGCTGCGGTCGCTTCAATTTCATCAGGTAGTTGTTTTAATGCAGTCAACGCTGTCATGTGGCCGACTGTGTAGTAGTGGACCACCGTATTAATCACCAAGAATGCCATCGTGCCGTACAAGAAGTTGAGTGGATTACTCAAATCATTGAAGTAGAAGATATAACCCAAGCCCAACACCATACCCGGAACGGCCATAGGCACCACACTGAGCATCTGCATCGCCTGACGAATAGGGCCAAATGCTCTGCCTTTCTCAATGCAATAAGCACCCAAGAAAATCAATACCGTGCCGACAATTGCTGTCCATGCGCCTAGCGTTAAAGAGTTGAAGAATGGCGTCCAACCGTAAGTACTCATCTCAGAAAAATTATAGTTATTTAGTGTTAACGCCTTGTTCCAAGGCCAGAACGTGACCATTGACCCGTATATCGCCATACCCAACACAATAATTACAGCCGCCGATATGATGGCGCAATAAAGAAAGCACAACCCATCACGCATAGTGCTTGGCTCTGGTTGGTACGCGACAGAGCGAGTATCAAATAGGCTCTTCTGCTTCTTTTGAACCCAGCGATCAACGGTAAACGCCAATAATGCAGGCAACAGCAAGATGATACTGGTCACTGCACCCATCGAGAAATTCTGTTGCCCGACCACCTGTTTAAATATGTCGGTCGATAACACGTTGTAACTACCACCAATCACCTTCGGTACGCCAAAGTCACAAACTACCAATGTAAACACAACGATCAAAGTGCTGATCAAACCATACTTTGCTGCTGGTAACGTCACCATAAAGAAGGTTTTCAAAGGTGAAGTGTTTAAAGCTCGTGCCGCTTCATAAAGACGAGCGTCAGAGGTTCTCAATGAAGTAGTTAAAATCATTAAGGCATGTGGAAACGTCCAGAATATCAAGCCCAATGATATGCCAATCAAACCATAGACCGAATTACCCCCTAATACTTCCTTAGCAATACCTTGGTTACCAAACAGGAAGATAAGACTAATCGCGGGAAGCAATGACGGAGCAAGAATCGGCGCTGAACCCAACACCTGAAAAAGCCCCTTGAAAGGCATACATGAACGAGTCAACGCATAGGCATAACCAAAAGCTAATACACCAACGACAACCGTTACTAACAGCCCAAGCGTAAACGTATTGCCTACCGACTGCCACAGGCTCTGCGAAGCAAAATACGTTGCGAAATTCTGTAATCCTACAAATTCACCGTCTGCGTTCTGAACACTCTTTTTCAACATCGCCCACAGTGGCATCAGAATGAATAGCGTCATGACCACAGACAAAAAAGCGAGAAGCCCGAATAGGATTACGTTGTCTTTACTTAACCGAGCAAGAAAAGGCTGTACTCGTCGTTGAACTAGCAGCTTAGATTGCATCATTTGAGTCGATTCCATGATTATTTACGCCGCCTCGTCTTTCATCACTTGCAGGCTTTTCGATGAGTAAGCTCTAAGGCCTTCTTGATCAAATGCTACGTAACGAATATCGCTGCGACGCAGTTTCAATCGATTGAACTCTTTGACTGACACATCAACGATGATCTCTTTCGCCGTTGAGTCATGTTGCAATTGACACTCAACACGATAAAACGCCCCCAAGAATTCGCTTGATACGATTCTCACGGGTAAGGATTCACTAAAACGATCAACAAATTGGATTTGCTCTGGACGAACGGCAATATCAAAAACCTCACCAAGTTTTGGCGTGAGATTATCTAAGCGAGGTAACGGTAACATTGACTCAGCAATACGCATCTTGCCTTGTGCTGCGACAGAAGCTTGAATGAAGTTCATGCTGCCAACAAACTCAGCAACAAAACGGCTGACTGGTTTTTGGTAGATCTCTTGCGGAGCACCAACTTGCTCAATGACACCATGGTTCATCACCACAATTCGGTCAGCCATGGTTAAAGCTTCATCTTGATCGTGCGTCACCATAATTGTGGTAATACCCAGCTTGCGTTGCAATTGGCAGATCTCGTCACGCAGGTGTGTTCTTACCTTCGCATCCAATGCAGACAGCGGTTCATCAAGTAGCAACAAACCTGGAGACAAGGCCAATGCGCGAGCCAAAGCAACACGCTGCTGTTGTCCGCCAGACAGTTGATTCGGATACTTTTGACCAGATGTTGGTAAGCCGATGGTCTCTAACCAAGATTCAACCGTCTCAAGAGCTTCTTTGGTCGACATCCCTTGGTTCTTCAACCCAATCGCGATGTTCTCTTCAACGGTGAGATTTGGAAACAAAGCATAAGACTGGAACACGATGCCAAAGTCACGCTTTTCTGGTGGCAAAAAGGTCGTATCATTACCGTTCTGCTCAATAGAGCCCGAGGTTGGTAAATCTAGGCCAGCAATCGCACGTAATAAGGTGGTTTTTCCACAACCAGATGGGCCAAGGAAGCAGACGAACTCGCCTTTATCTATCGATAGGGAGATGTCTTTTAACGCTGTAAATTGGCCAAATTGCTTTACAACGTTTTCAATATTCAAATAAGTTTGGTTGCTCATACTACAGCACTCTCTATATGGTATATACCAAATTTAAACTGAGAATATTGCAGTTGAGTGACAAATTTATAGAAGCTAAATGACAGTTATATTGCAGAAATAATAAGCATTAAAGATTGCTACTCGTTCAGCTTTGAAAGTTAATTCAGAAAGCCCTCAATGACTTGCCCATAAATCACTGAGAGCCTAAATGTAAACGCTAGATTAGTTTACGATTCAACCTTGTCGGCTTTACCTGCTGCACCCGCCAACTTTGCCAATTGCCTATCAAGCCACAATGGCGTGTTACCGGAATCTTCCGCGTTCTCTTTTCTTCGTACCGCATCACGAACCATCATGGCACCTACCCAACGGAATGGCTCTGGCGGGAAGTGTCCTAACGGGCCTTTAGTTAAACCACTACGTGTCCATTCGTTATCATCTCCTAACACCATTGAAGACAAAATTTTCCCTCCCATGCGAGTTTGAGCCACACCATTACCTGAGTAACCGAGCCCATAATAGATGTTGTTTTGGCCTTTGAGATTACCGAAAAATGGCAATCCGGTGACGGATCGGTCTGAACCGCCCGACCAGTTGTAATCGAATTCACTTTGTTCCAATTTAGGGAACAGTTTTTGGAAGGATTGGTTAAGAATCGGTAGGTAGTTGGTCGTTTGGTTAAACATGCTTTCAACCTGATTCGCAAACGAGAATTTATTGCCGCCTTTACCCAACATGAGTCGTCCATCTTCAGTATCACGGTAGTAGTGAACAAAGATACGTGAGTCCACCACTGCGGCTCCTTTCTCTGGGCCAAACTGCTTGAGCTTTTCAGGGATAGGCTTGGTCACCACCATATCGGAAGAGACAACCACTATGCTGCGTTTGAACTCTTTAAAGTGATCGAGCATCCATGCATTGAGCGCTAAGATCACTCTATCGGAAGTTATCGTCCCACCCTCAGTTTGGACGCGAACTGGTGAGCCGTAATCAAGAGAAGTCATCTCTGTATTTTCGTAAATTTCGACACCCAATTCGATCGCAACGCGGCGTAAGCCTCTCGCCAATAACGCTGGCTGCACACTACCCGCAGCTTCTGAGTAGTAACCCTCAATGTGGCGATCAGATCCCGCTTTATCAGCCAAAGAATTGTCGCACTTCTTCCAGCTATTAATACCCTGCTTAATCAGCTCATTAACAACAGGCTCCATTCCACCCTTTTGCGCTTCATTGGTCGCCGTGTAGTAAGTACCACTTCGATATAGATGCGCGTCAATCTTGTGTTCGTTACAGAAGGCTTCGATCTCGTATATAACCTTTTCCGATTCCTTAACCAACCATTTCGCTTGTTCTTTTCCGTAGAGCTTTTTCAGCGTCGGATACTTAGTTGACCACGTCAGCATGCAACCGCCGTTCGCACCAGAAGCACCGCTACCACATAGACCTTTTTCAATCACCACAACATGCTTTTCGGGTTGCTGTTGTTTGATTAAAATCGCCGTCCATAAACCCGTATAGCCACCGCCAACAATGGCGATATCACAGTTGACGTCTTTTTGGAGCGGCTTAGCCGAATCTAGCCCCGCATTGATGTTGCCAAACTCTTGTTCCAACGCTTGCTTGAACCAATATGAGTAGTGCTTTGTCATTTGTTGTACCTTACTTAAAACCTAAAGGCGTAAAACTAAAAAAGGAAGACCGAAGCCTTCCTTTACTGATTTCTAACTTCTAATGAACTAAATAGTTAATTAACTGAATAGATCGTCAGATTAAGATTTTGGCTCTGATTTAGCGTCAAACTTCTCAGACCATGTTTTCAGAACATCTGCACGTTCGCTGCCCATACGAGCGAAGTCCATTTTTGCCATGTTCTTCTCTACGTTCGGGAAGTTTTCTGCTTTACCTGTGACATCTTGGTGGCCAACAACTGGGTACATTTCGATGTAAAGTTCATTCGCTGCTTTAGAGATAGACCAATCGATAACACGCTGTGCTGCATCTGAAGGCTTAACAAGACCTACCGCTTCAGATTCCCAACCGATACCTTCCGGTGTAATCACAGAAAGTGGCGCGCCTTGAGTCTTCAGCTTCGCGCCGCGGCTCGCCATAGAAATACCGATAGCGACTTCACCCATGCCCGCTTGAACACATGGCTTAGAACCAGAGTGCGTGTAGTGAGCAATGTTTTGGTCTAGCTTCTGCATGTAGTTCCAACCTTGGTCTTCACCCATGTTTTGTAACCAAGCCGAAACCTGCATGTAGCCCGTACCAGAAGATGCTGGGTTTGGCATAGCAATGTGGCCCTTGTAGATAGGTTTTGTTAGGTCATCCCAAGACTTAGGTGCCGGTAGGTTCAATTGCTTAGCCACCACTTCGTTAAAGCAAACTGCATTAAAGAATGCATCATTGCCGTACCAAGCTTGAGTGGACTGTGGGTCGTTAAGGTTAGCGCGTAATGCTTCTACACCTTGAGGCGTATAAGGTTTCAGGATGCCCTCTTCTTTAAGCAGTGCCATTGAAGAACCAGCAAGTCCCCAAACTACCTCTGCGCGCGGGTTGTTTTTTTCGGCCAATAATTTTGCCGTCATGATCCCAGTTGAATCACGTACCCACTTGATGTTGATGTCTGGGTTTTCACTTTCAAATGCGTTCTTGTACTTCGCCAAAATGTCAGTTTCAAAAGCGGTGTAAACCGTCACTTCCTGTGCTGCATAAGCATTACCAGCTAATAGAGTAACTAATGCTGCAAGTGATCCTTTCATAAAACGGTTTTTCATCATTTTCTCCAGTCAGGCCCGATGCCAAGGTTAGAAGTTAGAAGCTCCATCTAGAGGCTTCTATATCCATAAATTCATTTAGGTTGTGAGCACACACTTTTATTTGGTATGTACCAGATAGCGAGTATTAACCTAATCGACTTTTATGACGATTAAATGAACAAAAAATGGCAGTTTCAAGATCGGAAGATTTCTCAACACCAGTGACGAATTTGAATATGAAGCTTTTGTGAAAATAACGTTTGGGCTATTTACGGCCGTTTAAATTGGTTGTTAAAGTAACTTAAAACATTGGTATAGTCCAAAATATAAATCACGAGAATTGAACATGAGAAACGAATACCTACTACTGACACCGGGTCCTCTATCTACTTCTGAAGCCGTTCGCCAAGCGATGCTAAAAGATTGGTGTACGTGGGATGATGAATACAACAAAGACGTTGTTGAAGTGATTCGTAGCAAGCTTGTTACTCTGGCGACTAAGCAGGCGGGTTATACAAGCGTACTAATGCAAGGCAGCGGCACTGCTTCAGTTGAAGCAACAATCGGTAGCGTTATCTCTAACAGCGGTAAGCTTCTTGTGGTTGATAACGGTGCGTATGGTGCTCGTATTGCTCAAATCGCAGAATATTTAAACATTCCATGCCATGTCGTTTCCCCAGGTGAAACATCACAGCCTGACTTGAACAAAATGGAAACGGCATTGGCTATGGATTCAGATATTACTCACGTTGCGATTGTGCATTGTGAGACCACTACAGGTATGTTGAATCCAATCGAAGAGATTGCCAAATTGGCAAAACAGCACAACAAAACCGTCATTCTTGATGCGATGTCGAGTTTTGGCGGTATTCCTATGGATATTGCTGACTTAGGTATCGATTACATGATCAGCTCAGCAAACAAGTGCATTCAAGGTGTACCGGGGTTCGGCTTTGTTATTGCAAAGCAATCAGATCTCGAGAAGTGCAAAGGCCAAGCTCGCTCATTAAGCCTTGACCTGTTTGACCAGTGGCACTGCATGGAAAGCAACCATGGTAAATGGCGCTTCACCTCTCCGACTCATACAGTGCGCGCTTTCTACCAAGCTCTACTTGAATTGGAACAAGAAGGCGGCATCGAAGCTCGTCATAGTCGCTACCAAACCAACCAAACCACATTGGTTGCAGGCATGCGAACTCTTGGCTTTGAACCACTGCTTAATGATGACCTTCATTCACCTATCATCACCTCTTTCTATTCTCCAACTCATAGCGATTACCAATTCAAGGAATTCTATGACCGTTTGAAAGAGCAAGGGTTTGTGATTTACCCGGGCAAGGTTTCAAACGCAGACTGCTTCCGAATCGGTAACATCGGTGAAGTGTATCCGTCAGACATTGAAGCTCTCATTGGCGCAGTGAAAAACGCTATGTACTGGGACATCAAATAATGACGACGACCAATCAAGAGCCGACTCTAAAGGCCACACACTTTCGAAGCGAAGGCGATGTGAACACCACGCCAGCACGCGAAAAATGGAACGAGTCGCTAAACGATGATGCGACTCAAGCGATGTTAAAACGTGACTCAGATGTATTTCTTCATCAAGCGATGTCAACGCCTTGCCTAGACACACTTGAAGCGGCAGAAGGCATCTACATTCAAGATGTGACGGGCAAGAAGTACATGGACTTTCACGGGAATAATGTTCACCAGCTAGGTTATGGCCACCCACACATCATCAATAAGGTGACTCAGCAAATGGCGTCATTGCCGTTTTCACCACGTCGCTTTACCAATGAAACTGCGGTTCAATGTGCAGAGAAACTCACACAGATCTGCGGTGGTGATTTGAATCGCGTATTGTTTGCTCCCGGTGGCACATCAGTGATCGGCATGGCGCTAAAACTTGCTCGACATGTCACCAACAATTTCAAAGTAGTGTCTTTGTGGGACTCATTCCATGGCGCGTCACTCGATGCAATTTCAGTAGGTGGCGAAGCGTGTTTCCGCGAAGGCATGGGGCCATTAATGGCTGGCGTAGAACGCATTCCACCAGCGGTCTCTTATCGTGGTGCTTTCCCGCTTAATGACTCTTTATCGCTTCGCGGGCAAAACTCAGGCTGTGAGAGTGAGACTGCATGTGATGTGCATTATGCGGATTACCTAGAGTACGTGATTGAAAAAGAAGGCGGTATTGGAGCCTTCATTGCAGAAGCGGTTCGTAACACCGACGTTCAAGTGCCAAGTAAGGCTTATTGGAAGCGCATTCGTGAGATCTGTGACAAACACAACGTCATGTTAATCATCGACGACATCCCAAATGGCATGGGTCGTAGCGGTGAATGGTTCACACACCAAGCGTTTGATATCGAACCTGACATTCTATGTATCGGTAAAGGCTTTGGCGGCGGCTTAGTACCAATCGCAGCCATGATCACAAAAGACAAATACAACACGGCAGCGCAAGTATCTCTTGGTCACTACACCCACGAGAAAAGCCCAATTGGTTGCGCGGCAGCACTCGCAACCATGGAAGTGATAGAGCACGAAAAGCTACTTAAAAAAGTGCAAGCAGACAGCGTATTTGTGCGTGAACAACTGCTCCAAATGAAAGAGAAATACCCAGTTATTGGCGACGTTCGCGGTATCGGACTGCTTTGGGCCGTGGAGTTGGTCACCGACCATATCACTAAGACCCGAGCTTTCGATGAAGCAGAAGCGGTACTTTATCAATGTCTGAACGATGGCCTGAGCTTTAAGGTGTCACAAGGTAACGTGATTCAGTTGAGCCCACCATTGATCATCAGCCGTAGCGAGCTAGAAGTCGCTCTGTCTGTATTCGAAAAAGCGATAGCCAAAGTCAGCAAAGACTTTGAATACCTTTGAACCACCGTTGAAAGCATGCCTTGAAGCAATAATTTCAAGCAACCAATAACCTAAAACAATTATTCACCTCCCAGAACTACCTGAATTGGGAGAAAAAAATAGGACACTACTATGAACACGACATCACCTATCCAAGCGGTTATCTTTGACTGGGCTGGCACTATCGTTGATTTTGGCTCATTTGCTCCAACCAGTATTTTTGTTGAAGCATTCAAGCAAGGTTTCGACTTTGATATCGACCTAGCAGAAGCACGTGAACCTATGGGTATCGGCAAATGGGAACACATCCAAGCGGTGGGTCGAATCCCTGCCGTTGACGCTCGTTGGAATGCTCAATTCGGACGCTCGATGACCAGTGAAGACGTTGATGCGATCTACGCGGCATTCATGCCTCTTCAGAAAGCAAAAGTAGCCGACCATGCCGAACCAATCTTGAATGCAATAGAGGTCGTGAATAACTTAAAAGAGAAGAACGTAAAAATCGGTTCTTGCTCAGGTTATCCGCGAGAAGTGATGGATGTTTTAATTCCTGCAGCCGCTGATTACGGTTACCTTCCTGATAACGTAGTAGCAACTGATGACTTACCACAAGGTGGTCGCCCTGCTCCATTTATGGCACTTAAAAACGTAATCGACCTTGGCGTAACCAGCGTTTCAGCATGTGTGAAAGTGGATGATGCAGCACCTGGCATCGATGAAGGTCACAACGCAGGCATGTGGACAGTTGGACTTGTATTATCGGGGAACGAAGCAGGCTTAACATACCAAGAATATTTAGATGCAGACGAGTCAACACTTGCAGCTGCACGTGAAAAAGCAAGCGTTAAGCTAAACAAATCAAACCCGCACTACCTGATCGATACTATTGCAGATCTGCCAGATGTCATTACCGATATTGAAAAACGTTTAATTGCAGGAGAGCGCCCTTAACAGCTTAACCTCCGCTCTACCCTACAACTCAGGCTATGTAGCCAAACATTCTTTAGTCATCAAAATGAAACCTCATATCACCTAAAAATGATACGAGGTTTCTTCGTTTCCAAGATTTGAGACAACAATTTTTCAACAAAAAAGTTATAAATAGCGCCTCAACAACTATAAACCCTAACAATCCGATTGACTCTCATACGCAATCAGACTAACAATATATTAGTTGTGTCTTAAAAGCTCTACCTGAATCAACGCCTTGATTTGCTTACGGTCGCAGTGTCTTAGCCAGTAAGTTATCGCTTTATAGGCCAACTTCAGATAACAATAAAATTAATCCAAGGATAAGATTATGAAAAAACTTTCTAAAATCATGTGTGCTGTTGTCGCTGCTTCGGGCTTGGCGGCAGCTCCTTCTATTGCTGCCACCACTTATGTTGGCGCAAAAGTTGGCATGGGCTGGCTAGATAGCGCCTGTGTCGATGGGGTTAAATGTGATGATGATGCAATTGGTGCAGGCATCTACTCTGGTTACAATTTTAGTGACAAGTTTGGTATTGAGCTAAGCTCGGACTTCCTTGGCGACTACAAGACAAGCTTTTCAAAGAACGGCACAACAGCTGCGTTCAGCGACCCACTAATCGCAATCTCGCTAACTCCAATGTACCGCTTAGCAGTACAACAAGAATTCGACGTATTCTTTAAAGCAGGTCCTGCTTACATTTCACACGGTGGCGAAGATGACGTTGTTCTTTCTGCTGGCATCGGTCTAGAGAAGCAGCTTTCTTCTGATTGGGCAGTTCGTGTTGAATACCAATATTTTGATGATTTCGACGACAACTACGTTCAAGACCTGAACTCGAACCTACTGTCAGTTGGTGTTAGTTACAACTTCGGTACTGGCAACACAACAGCATCAGCGGCGGCTGCAACAACTTCTGCAGTAGCAGTAACTCAAGCGCCATCGGAGCCAATCACAGAGCCTGCAGTTGTCGTTGAAGAGAAAACGACTGTCGTTGTGACTAAAGCGCAAACAGAAAGCTACTCTCAAGAAATGTTCGCAACTAACAGCACTGAACTGTCTACAGATGGTAAAATTGCATTAATGCCATTAGTTGAAGTACTTAAAGCTCACCCTCAATCATCAGTTGATGTTGTTGGTCACACAGACTCAACAGGCGCAGCTGAATACAACATGATGATCTCTAAGAAGCGTGCAGCAGCTGTAGCAGCATACATCGAAGAGCAAGGCATTGAAGCAGACCGAATTACAGCGTCAGGTGAAGGCGAAGAGAATCCAATCGCATCAAACGATACAGCTGAAGGCCGTGCTCAAAACCGTCGTGTTGACGCAACGATCCCTGGCTTCGAATACCAAGAAGAAGTCAAAGTTGAAGAAGTTATCGTAGAAGCTACTGAATAATAGCACTCTACCTTAGTTAAAATAATAAGGGCGGAGCACTTTAAAGTGCTCCGCCCTTTTCTTTGTCTGGCTATGCCTATAAACCGTAAGCGATAAGCCGTAAGCCGCAAAAATCAGCCTACCGCCAAGCTGTACTATCAGAAGACTAGACGATTTCCCAACTGTGGGTCATCTCTACGCCAGCACCCAGCATTAGACATACAGAACAGTATTTTTCTAATGAATCCGCACACACCTTAGCAACCTGTTCAGGATCAAGGTTGTCACCAGACACTTCAAAGTGAATATTAATCACAGTAAAGATTTTCGGCGCTGTTTCACGACGTGTCGTTTCTAGCTTTGCATTACAACCAGTGATGCTTTGACCCGCAGATTTCAAACCGTCCACTACATCAACAGAGCTACAACCACCAGCGGCCATGAGCACCATCTCCATAGGGCTTGGCGCTGTAGCTCCGCCGCTTCCATCCATAACAATAGAATGGCCTGATTGAGAGTGACCTAGGAATTTAAAGCCTTCGACCCATTTAACTTCTGCTTGCATGTTGTTCCTTAGATGTACGAAAACGTCATCATTATTTGGTATACCAATCGTAGTAAATAACTGGTCATCCTAGCTTGTTAAAAATCTCGATAACTTCGTTAGAATTTTTGATTGTAGAATAACTACTTATCGGAAAATTCCGCCTTGTTCTCGAGTTTTTTTCCTGCGCTATTTATGATCACTTACTTACTGTGATTGGTATTATTTTATATCAATGCTTACACCCTACTACTGGCAGCATTTATGAGCAAGATTTTCTATTTGAGATATTTTTTTCATGAATAGTGTAATTTTTTCCATCTAAAACCTGTCTCTATTCGTACATTCAAAATCGAATGAGAAAAACGTCAAGATGAGGTATCTATGAATAAATTATCTAAAATATTGGTATCACTCGTGGTTGCACTACCACTGATTTCACTGTTTGTAAGCCAGACTGGCACTGCCAATACAATGGATAAAACGACTAATTCAGGTAAAACTGAAATCGCGACACTGGCTGGTGGTTGTTTTTGGTGTACAGAATCCGATCTAGAAAAACTGACAGGCGTGACAGACGTTATCTCTGGGTATTCTGGTGGTGAATTAGAAAACCCAACCTACAAGCAAGTTTCATCGGGTAAATCTGGCCACATCGAAGTAATCAATGTGACCTATAACCCTGATGTGGTCAGCTATGAACAGGTGCTTGACCAATTCTTCCGACACATCGACCCAACTGATGACAAAGGTTCATTCGTTGATCGAGGTCCACAATATCGACCTGCTGTTTTCTATCATAACCAAGAACAAAAAGACGTCGCTCAGAACTTCATGATGGAAATCGACAAGGCTCAGATCTTTGGTGAACCACTAAAAACAGAACTGATTAAGTTTGAGAAATTCTGGCCAGCAGAAGATTACCACCAAGATTATTACAAGAAGAGCAAAGTTCGTTATAACTACTACCGCTACGCTTCTGGTCGTGATCAGTACCTAGATAAAGTCTTCGGCGATGATAGAAATGAAAACCCGCAAACGATCCGTCAGATCATCGATGGTAAGAATGCGACAGCCAATACTAAGACATACAGCAAGCCGTCTGATGCAGAGATCAAAGCTTCTCTAACTTCACTGCAATACGATGTCACACAAGACGACGCGACAGAGCGCCCATTTGACAACAAATACTGGGATAACAAGCAAGAAGGTATTTACGTTGATGTCGTAACGGGTGAGCCTTTGTTTTCTTCAAAAGACAAATACAAATCAGGTACAGGTTGGCCGAGCTTTACACAGCCAATCAGCGAGGCTTATGTCGTAACGACTACAGACTACAAGCTGCTTTACCCGAGAACAGAGGTTCGCAGTAAATTTGGTGACTCTCACCTAGGACATGTATTTAAAGATGGTCCAAAGCCAACAGGTTTACGCTACTGCATGAACTCAGCCGCAATGCGCTTTATTCCAGCGGATAAACTGGCAGACGAAGGCTACGAAGAATATGTGGGATTATTCGAGGGCTAAGAATTCAGAAACTGACTATAAACCTCTGAACCTCTAAAAAACAAAGCCAGCATATTCGCTGGCTTTGTTTTTCTAACGCACTAACAAGAAGGGTTAACCTTAGCCTGTTAACCTTATTAACCCGTTAACACCGTATCTTCTGGGTATTTCAACAACGAAGGCTCAGGGCGAGCTAACATGTAAGCCAAAGTCAAAGGTCCGATTCGTCCAATCACCATCACCACAATCATGATGTATTTCCCAGGTTCAGTTAGGTTTGCGGTTAACCCTGCAGTCAGTCCGACCGTCGCAAAGGCCGAAATCACCTCAAACATCACTCGATCAAACGCCGCCTTTTCAGTAAGCATTAACAAAAACATTGCGGTGGTTAACAGTGCTCCACTTACCACAATAATGGCCAATGACTTTGTTACCGCTTGCCAGGTCACAGTGCGTTTAAACATCACTACATGCTTTTTCTGACGCAAGAATGTCCAAGTCGCAACAAATGCAACCGCAAAGGTCGATACTTTAATCCCACCACCAGTGGAAGTTGAACCAGCACCAATCAACATCAGTACTATCATCACCAATAATGCAGGTTGTGTATATTGAGACAAATCCACACTATTAAAACCAGCAGTACGAGCACTCGCTGACTGGAAAAAAGCCGCCAACCATTGCCCTTGTGTCGACAAGCCCTCCATCGTCGCTGAGTTATTTCTCTCCAATAACCAAAACATCACCGTGCCCACCGCCAATAACGTCGGTGTCGCCGTTAGCATAATCTTGGTGTGTAAATGCAGATGTTGGAAGCCTTTCCGCCAGTTAGTCGACAGGTCGCCCACGACCGTAAAACCTAATCCGCCGAAAATGAACAAGCCTGCTAAGGTAAAGATCACCAGTGGATCGTCAACAAAGCTCGCCATACTGTCTGAGAACAACGCAAATCCTGCGTTATTGAATGCAGAAATCGCGTGAAATAACGCGTAAAAGCTCCCTGTTGCCCATCCCATTTCAGGAACCCAACGAAAACAGAGCAATACGAAACCTATAAATTCCGCCACCAATGCAAAAATGATGATCTTCTTGACTAATTTTCGGAGGTTAATCTTACGATCTTGCCCCAATGCTTCTTTCGCTAATGCTTGCTGTTTCAAACTTAGCCGAACACCAAACATATAGAGCAGCACCGCAGAAAGGGTCATCTGCCCTAACCCGCCGACTTGCATCAAGAAAATCAGTAAGATTTTACCTGCCAAGGTGAAATGCTGACCGGTATCAACAACACCTAAGCCTGTCACACTGATCGCCGACGTGGCAGTAAACAGTGCATCCGTAAAGCTTAGACCTGTCACAGAGAACACGGGTAGCGTCAACAATATTGCAGAAGGGATAAGTACGCCTAAGAAGCTCGTAAGGATAATCTTAGGTTCAGAGCCTTTACGTGGCTTTTTATCACTCTTAAGCGTGTAGAAAGTACCTTTTCGTTTTAACGAATTCATACTGTTACCTTATTTCCGATTGCCAGTTACCAATTGCGTAGCTTTCTAGATAAGGTCTCCTTCGGCCCAGCGATGATCACCACATCCCCAATTTCTAAACTCACATCCAGTTCAGGTGCTTTAGTTAGGTTCGGGCCTCGCTTGAAACCAAGTACCTCAACACCATTTTCTTTGCACAGCTTAAGGTCACCAAGTTTCTTACCCAAAAAATTAGAACCAATAACAATTTCCGTCATCGCTAAACCGCTGCCAAGGTCGATAAACTCAAGAACGCGTCTATCCAACATTTTACGCGCAACTCGAATACCCATGTCTCGCTCGGGCATGATGATATGGTCGGCACCAATCTTAGAAAGGATCTTGCCGTGAAACTTATCGTTCGCCTTCACCCAAACGGCTTTTGCGCCTGATTCTTTTACCACTAGCGTCGTTAGAATACTGGAGTTAACATCAGAGCCAATCGACACCATCACCATATCGTAATCGTCCAGCCTTAGTTCTTTAACTGTCTCTTCGCTCGTACAGTTCGCAACAATCGCTTGTGAAACAAAATTAGCCGCTTCTTTCACTCGCTCTTCATCAATATCGACAGCGAGCACCTGCGCCCCTGAACTTTGTAGCTCTTTGCATACAGATAACCCAAAACGCCCTAAGCCGATAACTGCATATTGTTTGTCACTCATTTATTACTCCACTTACAAAGCTACGTAGCATCGAAAACAAATAACAAAATTGTCTTCATACAAAAAAACGACTATATATCCATGTAGAGATACAATTGTCAGCTAATCGATTGATTTATAAAGGTAGAGAACAAAAGTGATTTCTGCTAATTTCTAACCCATAATTTCTGCGGCAGTACACACAATGAATGAATTCATAACCCAAGTACAAACCTACATCAACCAGAGCCATAGCGATTGGGCAAATAGCGTCCTATTCATCACTATTGCGAGCTTTTTCGCTTGGGTCGCTTGGCGAATTGTCCATAATCGCCTGGAAATCTTGGTCAAAAAAACCCAATTTCATTGGGATGACCTACTGCTAGAGGCCTTAAAAACACCTGTCAGTACATTGCTTTGGTGTTGGCCTGCTACCGTGTCTGTTGGCTTGATTCTTCAAGACCAGTTTGGTAATGAAATCAACTGGCTAAGAACACTCAAACACATACTGATCATATCTACGTTTGTTTGGTTTACGCTGCGAATGATCAGTAACTCTGAAGAGTATGTCTTAGAGCAAAAAACCAGAGACGAAACCACAGTACAAGCTATAGCAAAGGTGGCTCGACTGTTCTTTATGGTGATGGGCGGTTTAACCATCATGCAGGCGTTTGGGCTGAGCCTATCGGGCTTGCTTACCTTTGGTGGTGTCGGTGGTTTAATCGTCGGTTTAGCCGCTAAAGATCTACTGTCGAATTTCTTTGGCGGCATGATGATTTACTTCGACCGCCCTTTTAAAGTCGGAGATTGGATACGCTCTCCCGATCGTCAAATCGAAGGTACTGTCGAACGCATTGGCTGGCGCATGACGATTATCCGCACTTTTGATAAGCGTCCTTTGTACGTTCCAAATTCGGTGTTCAGTAGTATTGTGGTAGAGAACCCATCGAGAATGTTAAATCGTAGAATCAATGAAACCTTTGGTCTTCGTTATCAAGATGCAGACAAATTGGCGCTCATTGTTGATGATGTAAGAACCATGCTCGAGGCCCACCCAGATATTGATGCCAAACAGACGTTAATCGTTAACTTTGACAAATTTGGACCATCAACACTGAACTTCTTTATCTACACCTTCACAAAAACGGTCAACTGGATCAGGTACCACAAAGTGAAGCAAGACGTTCTGTTACAGGTTCTGGCGATTATTCATAAACACAATGCAGACATCGCGTTCCCAACACAGACACTCAAGATTGACCCTCAAGACTTTTCTAATGTTCAAGGTCATAACAGCGTTCAGAGCCTAGGTGATAATCAGAATGTTAGCGATCCCAAAGATATGTTGAACTCTCCTACGGAAGGTCATCGATAGTCAGCATCCTTCTTGGTTATCGATAAGTAATAAGCGTGAAGCGTGGTAATATGATGGCAGTATTCTAATGCACACAATTACCACTCTATGATTTTACCTGTCATCCTAGCTGGCGGCTCTGGAAGCCGCCTCTGGCCACTGTCTCGAGAGCTCTATCCTAAGCAATTCCTGAATATTGCTGGCGAACAGTCGATGCTTCAGCAGACACTTCAACGCCTGCAAGGTATCGACGCACACCTAACGGATAGCAGCTGCGATGCGCCATTCATCATCTGTAATGAAGAGCATCGTTTTATCGCTGCTGAACAAATTCGCTCAGCTAACGTCCTGCACAGTGGCATTCTGTTAGAACCTGTCGGTAGAAATACTGCGCCAGCCATCGCACTTGCAGCCTTGCAAGCTTTGACCAAATCTCATGAGACTAAAAGAGAAGCGGCTGACCCAATCTTATTAGTGCTTGCTGCCGACCATCACATCGCTAAAACCTCTGAATTTCAACAATCGATTAACCGTGGTGTTGATTACGCAAAACAAGGCAAACTGGTGACATTCGGTATAACCCCAAATGCTCCAGAGACTGGCTATGGCTACATCAAACAAGGGCAACCTCTTATCTCTAGCCTACAACTAGAAACCAACATTACAGACCAACCAACCCATTATGCTTACGACATTGAGTGCTTTGTAGAAAAGCCCGATAAAGCAACCGCAGAAGCATACATCCGCTCAGAACAGTACCTATGGAACAGTGGCATGTTCATGTTTAAGGCATCACGCTATCTTGAAGAACTCGCCGAACACCACCCCGATATATTAGCGGCTTGTAAACTCGCTCTTGCAAAGCAAAATACCGACCTCGACTTTATCCGTATCGACGCTGAAGCATTCAAAAGTAGCCCAAGCGATTCCATCGATTATGCCGTGATGGAGAAAACCTCGCACGCAGCTGTGATCCCGATGGATGTCGGTTGGAATGATATTGGCTCATGGTCTGCTATCTGGGATGTAAGCGACAAAGATGAGCATAACAACGTCATTGAAGGTGACGTGTTAACCGTCGACTCTCAACACAACTACATCCATGCTGAAAACAAGCTAGTTGCTACTGTCGGTGTCGATAACCTGATTATTGTCGAGACCAAAGACGCCATATTAGTCGCAGATAAAGACAAGGTTCAGGGTGTAAAATCGATTGTTAGTCAACTAAGTCAAGCAGGTCGAACGGAGCATATTCATCATCGTGAGGTATTGAGGCCTTGGGGTAAATACGATGTGATTGATTTAGGAAAGCGAGACAAAGTTAAGCGTATCACTGTAAAAGCGGGTCATCAGCTTTCACTACAGATGCATTATCATAGAGCGGAACATTGGGTAGTAGTAGCTGGCACTGCGAAGGTGACCAACGATGAGAAAACCTATCTCGTCGAAGAAGATCAATCGACTTACATCCCTTTAGGTCACATCCACAGCTTAGAGAACCCTGGCGAGACACCTCTTGAAATGATTGAAGTTCAAACCGGCAGCCATTTAAGTGAAGACGATATCATTCGATATCAAGACAGCTATGGGCGAGACGTTCGAAGCGAACAAGCTTCTTCGTCTCAGAACAAAAAATAGAAATAGAAGCGACTTCAATCAAATGAAACCAACATTAGATCTTAGCTGCTTTAAGAACAACGACATTCGCGGCATCATTGGTAGCCAAATCAATGAGCCGTTTGCCTATCTGCTTGGAAAGGCGTTTGGTGAATATATCCTGTCAGGAAATGCCAAGACTCCAAGTGCATGGCCTCCAGTCGTTATTGGTCGAGATAACCGTGAAACGTCTTTGTCACTGCAAGAAGCCATTACTGCAGGCTTAATCGAGTCCGGGATAAGCGTCATTGATCTTGGGATGACTGGCACTGAAGAAGTCTACTTTGCGACTCGTCACCTAAAAGCGATTGGCGGAATACAAATCACAGCCAGCCATAACCCAATCAATTACAACGGAATGAAATTGGTCGGTGCTGATGCTAGCCCCATCAGTAAAAACAGTGGTTTAGATAAAATCAAACGACGTATTAAAGTACTGAATCAAGAGCTGAACACCGATTTGCCGATCTTTCATGTTCAATCAAATAACTCAGGCATATCGACCAGTATTCTCGCTCCCTATGTAGACCACCTGCTCTCCTACATAACACCTTCTAAACTTTCACCAATGAAGATTGTGGTTAACGCAGGAAACGGTGTTGCAGGACATGTCATTGATGCTTTAGAGAAGAAATTTAACGAACTCAGTGCCCCTATCACCTTCATCAAAGTTCACCATACTCCTGACGGAAACTTCCCTAATGGTATTCCCAATCCATTGATTAAAAAAAACCAAATAGCGACTCGAAATGCTGTGTTAGAACATTCGGCCGACCTTGGTATTGCATGGGATGGCGATTTTGACCGTTGCTTTTTCTTTAACGAAAAAGGCAACTACATTGAGGGTTACTATATTGTTGGCTTGCTAGCAGAAGCCTTCTTGTTAAAAGAACCTAACTCGACTGTGTTGCACGATATGCGTATGACATGGAACACGATTGAAGTCGCCAACAAATTTGGTGGGAAGGCTGTTGCAGCCAAAGCAGGGCATGCGCTCATCAAAGAGAAGATGCGAGAATTAAACGCTGTGTACGGTGGTGAAATGAGTGCGCACCATTATTTTCGTGATTTTGGTTATTGCGATTCAGGAATGATTCCTTGGCTACTGGTTATTGAATTGATGTCGAAAACTCAACAATCTCTTCACCAATTGACCAGCGCAAGTATGGATAGATTCCCTTCTTCCGGAGAGATCAATCGCAGAGTTTCAAACTCAGAACAAGTCATGGCTTGTGTGTTGTCACACTATCAAGATAATGCTGTTGAGATCGATCACACAGACGGGCTCAGCATGAATATGGGGACATGGCGCTTCAACTTACGAAAGTCCAATACAGAGCCGTTGATACGCCTCAACGTGGAAACCAAGCAAGATAGAACTTTACTGTCACTTAAAGTCGACGAGTTACTGTCTTTTCTCATTTAAGAATACAAAGCACTTCCAGTTTTTAACTAATTTTCAACTAAGAGCCACAAAAAAGCCCTTACTAGCGATTGCTAATAAGGGCTTTGAATTTTCAGTCGCTTAGTCGCTGACTGTAATTAGTTTACTTGTTACGACGAGCTTCAACAGCATCTGCCAGTTGGCGAAGTACTGTTTCAGTATCTTCCCAACCAATACAAGCATCGGTAATAGACTGACCGTATGTCGCTGCTTTGCCGTCAACCAAGTCTTGGCGACCTTCAACAAGGTGAGATTCAATCATCACACCAAAAATAGCTTTATCACCACCTGAAATCTGTGCACTTACGTCATCAGATACGTTAATTTGGCGTTTAAACTGCTTAGAGCTATTCGCATGGCTGAAATCAATCATCACCTTCTCTGGAAGACCTGAAGCTTTTAGTTCTTCCTTAATCTTGCTTACATGCTCTGCACTGTAGTTTGGCTCTTTACCACCACGTAGGATGATATGGCAATCAGGGTTACCTGCAGTTTCAATGATAGCGGAGTGACCGTACTTAGTTACAGACAAAAAGTGGTGAGAAGCACTCGCTGAACGAATCGCGTCGGTTGCGATCTTAATGTTGCCATCAGTACCATTCTTAAAGCCTACAGGGCAAGAAATACCTGAAGCAAGTTCACGGTGAACCTGAGATTCAGTCGTACGTGCGCCAATTGCACCCCAGCTAATTAGGTCAGCAACGTATTGAGGCGTGATCATATCTAGGAATTCACTTGCCGTCGGCATTCCCATATCAGTTAGGTCAAGCAGTAGCTTACGTCCTAGACGAAGACCATCGTTTAGCTTGAACGTATCATCCATGTATGGGTCGTTAATCAGACCTTTCCAACCAACAGTTGTACGTGGTTTTTCAAAATAAACACGCATTACGATTTCAAGGTTATCGCCTAGTTCATCACGTAACACTTTCAAGCGTTTGCCATATTCAAGTGCAGCTTCTGTGTCATGAATAGAACATGGGCCTACGATAACAAGTAAGCGGTCGTCGCTATCTTCTAAAATATTATGAATCGCTTTACGGCTTTCAAAGGTTGTAGAAGAAGCAATTTCTGTCGCTGGAAACTTTTCTAAAACAGCAACAGGTGGTAATAACTCTTTTACTTTGTTAATTCTTACATCATCAGTCTGAAACATCGCTTACTTCTTCCTATTTTCTATCCTTGAGCTGAATGTAGGTTATCTCACGTAACTTTCCATCAGCACTTATCTTCTTGTTCCCTGTAACTTAACTAGTAAAAACTCTAGTTTCAATCACTAATTCAAAAAAAACGCAATTTTTTTTGTGTTTTATATTTAAAACACCCCGTATAACATTATTTACACGCTATCGATTGCGCAATTTATCTCGGGATAAGGTCCATTGTTTTTCAAATCCCACTATACACGTAATATCTAATGATAATCTAAAATAAAAAAGCTCACGTTATTAGCGTGAGCTTCAATTAAATTACATTCTTTTCAAAGGTTTGACGACACTATCAAGCCCTTCGATTTTCAACGCAAGGCACAATTTTAATAAGTCGCCTAGCTCACCGCTAGGGAATCCCTTTTTATCAAACCACAGCAAATATTCTTCAGGCAAGTCGATCAATGTGCGACCAGCGTATTTGCCAAATGGCATCTGCATTCTAGCAAGTTTAATCAGGTTCTCTTTCTCTAGCATTACGTGCTCTTTCTATACATCGTCGATGTTCTGTAGAGTATCACCTAAACGTTCAACCCAATAATTGATCGCGTCTTTGGCGTCGTCCAACGAATCAATCATCGTCGAAAAATCTTTATTACCCGCTTCACGATCTATGGCAGCAAATAATGGCGTACCCTCTTGAGCATCGCTTACCAATAGTTCGACACTAGCGCTGCCCACATTGGTGTGCTCACCAGTTGCCACCTTAGATATGGTCGATATAGCAAGACCGAATGGTAGAACACTACTGGTTACGGCTAGGATAGGATTTGGTGTTTCAACGTTGCTCAAGGCAATGCTTAAACGTAACGTTTTACCCGTAGGCCCATTAACAATCGTTTTGTGAGGCGATATTTTCTCTTCCAAACGGGTAATCATATGGTCAGTGAGCTCTTGAATCTCTTCTTGATTCAACGTCCCTTCTTCTGCAAGAACAAAGATTTGGTCGATCACCACAGAGTCATAGTCATCCAACTTAGATTTCAAACGTTGTTCGTCACGTAGCCCAACCCTTGCCCACACTAAATCGACACCGCCACCAGGTCCAGGTCGAAAATCTTCATAAGTAGTAAATTTGGTTGCGGTTTTAATCGGGCCGCCGGCACAACCAAACATGAAAATGCAGGTTGCGACAAACAAGAGAAATTTTAAAGGTTTCATAGCGCACTTAGATTAAATTCAATATTTCAACCAAGTATGCCATACCCTAAGTGAAAGGATTGTAGGAAAGGAGTTAAAAATCAAAGCTAGCTTTAAAATTAATCATGCTGAACGGTGTGTGCATACTCTACGATTACTTGATTTCCTTCGATGTAAGCATTTTGAATTTCACCATCAACACTCATTCTACTTTTCAAATAAACTATTTTAGGTCCAGATTGGTTACCTTCTTTGAGTGAAGGGAACACATTCCTAGGTTCTAAATGAAGTAAGCGACAAAAGTGACTAATGAAAGACATAGTCAATGCTGTCTCCCCTCTTAGCACTCTTGAGAAATCAAGCTGGTTCATGCCTAGCTTCTTCGAAAACTCCATCTGCGTAATTCGCATTCGCGACTTTTGTGACATCCACGTTTGATACAACGCATCTCTGTCTTGCTCTGTAAATTCCATACCGACTCCTTTATATAATTCGTACCAATCAATTGTCCGGCTTTTCATACACAGCATGTCAGCGTTCGGTTAGTGGAAACCAAAGGTTTGGTTTTGATATGCGCTCAATCGGTGTACGGAACAAAGAATAATAACCATTAATCATTCACAAAAACAATTAGAGCAATTACTTTCTTTATTTATATCAATTGTTTATATGTTACCTAGGAACACATATGGCAAGTTAATTTGTATTAAGAATTATAAGTTCGAGATTAGCATTCCACATTTAAATCTATTGTGTCGCATTTATAAAAGCTGTTGGCTACATTTCGTTTGCTCAAACTCACTTCTGGCAAACTATTTGAAAGAATAGGACGCAAAGCCACCGGTCTGTCGACATATATTCAGTCTATGATAGCGGGGCCGCCACTTAATAGAATTTAAGTGTAAATGCATGCCGGAGTGTTCTCTTTTTTGTCGGCCAAATACAGTAAGGACAAATAATGAAACAACTCCCAAAAAAATCGCTCATCGCGCTATCGCTACTTAGCGTCAGTGGAGCAAGCTTCGGTCACGGTTATGTCTCGGCATACGATAATGGCGTAGCAGAAAGCCGTGTCGCGTTGTGTAAATTCCCAGCGAGTGATACACAACAAAAAAACACAGGCTGTGGTGGTATTCAATATGAACCACAAAGTGTAGAAGGCCCTGAGGGCTTCCCTGAAGTCGGCCCTGCCGATGGAAAAATCGCTAGTGCACAATCTTCTTTAGCGGCAGCGCTAGATGAGCAAACCGCAGACCGCTGGGTTAAGCGCCCTATCAAATCTGGATCTCAGTACTTTGAGTGGACGTTCACAGCGAACCACAAAACCCGTGATTGGAAATATTACATTACGCAACCCGACTGGAACCCAAACCAACCTTTAGCACGCAGTTCTTTTGATTTAACGCCATTCTGCGTCGTTGAAGGCAATATGGAACAACCACCGATGCAAGTCAGCCACTTGTGTAATGTACCAGAGCGTGAAGGTTATCAAATGATTCTTGCTGTATGGGATGTGGGTGATACTGCAGCGGCTTTCTACAACGTTATCGATGTAAAATTTGACGGCGATGGCCCTGTTATCCCGGATTGGGATCAAGGCGGTCAAATCAATCCAACTCAAGACCTGAATGTAGGCGACGCAGTTTACACTCGTGTCTTCGACCAATCTGGTGAGAACGCTTCATACAGTACAGAGCTAGTGATTGAGAACAACGAGCAAGGTAAAGCAAACAACTGGTCTTACGCGCTTGCTTCTAAGATCAATCAAGAGCAAACGCAAATCAAAGCGGGCCAGTTAAACGATCAAAACGATTTCGCGCCAGTGTACGGCACTAACCCTGTTTATCTAAAATCAGGTTCAGGCTTTAAGAGCGTAGAAATCGGTTACAAGATTGATACTCCAGAGCCAGATCATGAGTTAGAAGTCACAGGCCTAGAGTCTGAGTATGTTATTGATGAGAACCAACCTACACAGCTTGATCTTACATTAGCGGCAACTGGCGATATTCAAGCAGAACTGACCGTTTACAACCATCACCGTGAAGCACTTGCATCTCAGAAATCTGAGTTATCAGACGGACAAGTTGAAGATGTTCAACTCACTCTATCTAAGTCGGAAGCAGGCCACCACATGCTTGTAGTTGTGACGAAAGATGACCAAGGTAACCTAGTAGATCAAAATACGCTTGATTTCCATCTAATGGACGAGCAAACGCCTCCACCAGCCGGCGATTATGACTTCATATTCCCTGAAAGCATTGAGTCTTACACAGCAGGAACTAAGGTTCTGAGCAGCGACGGCGGCGTTTATCAGTGTAAAGAGTTCCCATACTCTGGTTACTGTGTTCAATGGGCTCCAACAGCAACTCAGTACGAACCAGGTGTCGGTTCACACTGGCAAAGTGCTTGGAACAAAGTGGACTAAGTACTCGCTAGATACTTACTTTGTATTAAGTGAGTTTTAGTCATCAACCAAACAAAAACGGATGCCCAAAGCATCCGTTTTCTTGTTCAGTAAAAGTAAAAACGCCAGTTGTTAAAGTAGATAGTGGTCTGCCAACAGAGCAACAAACAAGATCATGAGATGATAGATGGAGAACTTAAAGGTCTTCATCGCCATATTAGGCTCATCACGATACTTAAGTACCCAAGCGTGGTAAACAAACCCAGCGTTGAGCACCAATGAAGCGCTCAAATATATCCAGCTGCTCATGCCGACTAACACCGGCAATATACATACGATGCTCAACAACAAGGTATAGAGCAAAATAGAAGTCTTAGTGTATTCGATTCCGTGGGTCACAGGCAGCATGGGGATATTCACTTTGGCATACTCATCACGACGATGAATTGCCAACGCCCAGAAGTGCGGAGGCGTCCAAATAAAGATGATCATCACCAACAACCAAGCATTTGAGTGCAACTCATTGGTAACCGCCGTCCAGCCTAGTAGAGGTGGCATTGCGCCTGCGATCCCTGCAATCACAATGTTTTGCGGCGTCGCTCGCTTCAGATACATGGTATAAATCACTGCGTAACCTAATAAGCTTGCAAAGGTTAACCAAGCGGTCAGTTGATTGACCCACACCACTAACGTGGCAAACCCAAGTAAGCCGATACCAGACGCAAAACTGAACACACGCACACTACTCAGTTCACCCGACGGTAAAGGTCGTCGATTAGTGCGAGTCATTTGCCCATCGATCTTTTTATCGATCAAGTGGTTAAACGCAGCCGCTGAACCTGCCATTAACCCTATCCCAATCATTCCGAACACAGTTTGTTGTAAAGGCAATCCATTCGGCACGGCCAAGCACATCCCAACCAGTGCAGTTAGCAGCATCAAAGCAACCACCTTGGGCTTGGTCAGTGTTAAATAGACCTTCCAAGTGGTTTTGCTTTTCGAGGCCAGCTCATTTTTTAGAGCACTTTCACCGCTGGCAGCTATCTCTTGACTTGAAGCTGCGTCTTGAACCACCACTCTATTTTGTGTCGACGTTCTACTGACCATGATTACCTCCTTGTAATACATTGTTCTTAGCCAAACACTCGCTTGGTTTGTACTGCCACACCACAAAGTTAGTCACAACCATACTCACAAGCAACATTGCCGCCATTAGGTTATGCAAAACCGCAACGGATATCGGCAGGTGGAACAAGACATTGCTAATCCCCAAACTGACTTGAGCAAACAACACCATCGCAACAATGATACTCAGCTTCTGTTGAGGTGCTTTACCCAACTTCCAAAGTTGATACACAATCATCAACACAGTTAATGTGGCAACAATAGCACCAAAACGATGCATGACATGTATGGTAAGTCTTGCTGGATACTCCAACACACCAAACTCATAATTATCATGTCCGTGTTGAGCAAAATCGAAAGCATTTTTGAAATCGAGATAAGTTACCCAGTTTCCCTCACAGATGGGTAATTGGGTGCACACCAGAGCGGCATAGTTTGACGATGTCCAGCCACCGAGCAGTATCTGCCCGACCACAATGAGTAATCCGAATAGTGCCGAGACTTTAAGTGGTGAAGAATAGGAAGCCTCGCCGAAACGGTTTTGGAATTGAGACAAACGGCAGTAGAGCAGACACAACAGTGACAGCAACGTGAAGCCCCCCATCAAATGCGCCATAACCACAACGGGCATCAACTTGAGAGTCACCGTCCACATTCCAAGCAAAGCCTGAAATATCACGGTTGCAGAGATAAGTAACGGAAGACCAGCAGCTGTTATATTCTTTTTAATACACCAAGCAACAACGACAAAGATAAGCAGCCCTAATGTTCCTGCAAAGTAGCGATGGATCATCTCTATCCAAGCTTTGTCTGCTTCGAGAGCTCGTTCTGGAAATTGTAGATTGGCTTGATTAACGGCTTGGGTATTCGAGGGAACGGTGATCTTTCCATAGCACCCAGGCCAGTCAGGACAGCCAAGGCCAGCATCAGACAAACGGGTATAAGCGCCGAGCACAATCACGGTAAGGGTTAACAAGATAGTTAATCTCATCATGTGTATGAGCAAATCAGGGGCTTTATTCTGCATCGTTTATCTCCCTATACTTATTCCCTTTTCACTAACAACACTCAGCATTAACGCAATCTGCTAAAGCTCATCAACTCAAGCTTATCAACTTAAGCTGATTAACTACCCAACTCGTGACAGCTTAAGCAGCTTTCTTAGATCATGAATCATGCCTTTAGATTGGCTGACTAGCTGCGAAGGATCAGAAACACTTTTGTATTCCATAACCAATTGCCCGAGTGGGTCAATTATGACAATAGAAGCGGGTGCAAACTCAGTACTTAATTGATCACCACCAGCTAAAAACGACAAATCAGGCTTGTTGAGCGAACCCAACAACGAGTTACCTTCTGAGACGAAAACAACGGCGGTCACTCGCTCTTTGTTTTTCCCTAACGCTAAGTAGCTTTGATTCAAATAATGGAGTTGTTGTTCACACAAGCTTTCGCACTCCATCGGTGCGATATAACCCACAACCCAATCCTCTCCTGCCATGGGTACCGTTACGCCGAAATCCGCTAATGTAATTCTTGGTTCTACCAATTCGCCTGAGTTAGTGACACCCGAGGTATACCAATTCTGGTCCAATACAGTTTTGGCGATAATGGCTGGCAAAGCGAAAATTAAAACAAGTCCAATTAATACCAAGCGCCCTTTAGTACGACGGCTTCTGAGCTCAGCCATGTTTGCCTCGGTACTTTCCCTGTTCACTTGTGCTTGAGACTTATCCATCGTTGTTCTCCGTGATAGGTGTCGCTTTTAGGTACCGATAGCCAATTAACAACATCAAAAACAAAAGTACCGCTGCCATTACAAACCATTGAAATGAGTAACCGAAGTGCTTCTCAGATTTCATTGCCGTCGGCCGCCATAACAACTCATAAGGCCACGATTCTAAGCTTTGCGGTTGGAAGACAAAGGGTAAAACGGCTTGTCCTGTGTACTCTGATAACGCTGTGATGTTGATGTTTTGAATTCTTTTAGGCGTTGTGTTTTCTAAACCCAGCTCATGACTTAGAGGATTCACTGAACGAGTGTACAAACGCCCTGACATATTGGTTGGTAGTGTTATGTTTCCTAGTTGTGGAAGCTCTTTTCTGTCATTACTTGCCGCAACGAACCCCAGATCGATCAATAACTGCTTTTCGGCCACTAAAGACTCGTTTTCATCTTTAAAGCGAACCTCACCCAACATGTAAATCACATACCCCACCGCTCCTTGGTTAACCTGATTGTCTAACAAGACCACTAAACCACTTGGTGTTTCCAATTCCACATCAACCTTCAAACCATTTAAAGACAGCTGTTCAGATGCACCTTGCGCTTGTATACGCGAGTCCTTCCATTCAGAGATAACCGCATCCAATGACCTCGGCGATTGCTGCGCTCTTTCTGATAGCTGTTGTTCATAACGCAATTTCTCGTTACCACGCTCTAACTGCCACAAACCCAACTTGATTAAAATGCCGACTGAAACCACAGTTAAAACAACCGCTATCCAAAAACCTTTACTGCGGAACTTGTGTTCATCATCAATCAATCGGTTTGGAGTTATCACTATGGCGTCATCTACCTTTGTGTTGTTGTTTAAAATTGTATTGGTCGCTTTGCTGTTTTTTATCGCTTTCAATTTGATGAAAGGTCTAATCCAAATCGCCTCAGGTAAACACAATGGCAAAAGACTGAGTCACTTCTTGGGTCGTCGAGTCATGTGGTCAGCCGTTGTCGTGCTACTGTTATTACTGGCGTTAGGTTCAGGAATGATAACTCCCAACCCTCGCCCTTATTAAGCCCATACAAACCTAACAGCTAGACCGATATATTTCGTTAGAGCACATAAACAAACACAAACAGACCTAACCAAACCACATCGACAAAGTGCCAATACCAACTGCCCGCTTGGAACGCAAAGTGGTCTTTCGGAGTGAAGTGGTCCTTCGCAACTCTCGCCAGTAACACAATCAAAAAAATCGTTCCTAAACACACATGCAAACCATGGAATCCGGTCAGTAAGAAGAAGGTATTGCCGTAGATGCCGGATTGAAGCGTCAGCCCCATCTCTTGATAAGCGTGAAGGTACTCTTCAACTTGGAAGAACAGGAAGAAGCCAGCCAGAACAATGGTTATCTCTAACCACACGATCAAAGCCATACGCTTATTTTGTTCAAGACTGATATGTGCCATATGCAGCGTCACAGAGGAAAGCAGTAGGATAATGGTGTTCTTAAGCGGGATACCTTGCCAAGGCATTGCTTGCGTCGTCACACCATCTGGTGTGGTGGTCAGCGGCCATATCGACTGAAACATCGGCCACAGCACTTCGTGAGTCATTGCATTGTTGCCTGCGCCACCAATCCAAGGCACAGAAATCATACGAGCATAAAAAAGTGCGCCAAAGAAAGCACCGAAAAACATAATTTCAGAGAAGATGAACCAGCTCATACCTTGTCGAAACGAACGAGATATCTGCTCAGAATAGAGGCCGCTTAGCGATTCGGTGATCACATTGCTAAACCAACCTGCGAGCATGTAAAGCAACACACAAAACCCAACTAACAGCACTGCTTTTCCAAACACACCACCAGCGGAATCGGTACCCATGTTTTGCACCGTCAAGCCAGCGCCAACCGCGACCAAAAACAATGCAACGGCACCCACTAATGGCCAGTGGCTTTGATGTGGAACGAAATAAACTTCCTTTTTAGAACTCATCGCTCAACTCCTTATGTTGATACTGGTTCTGTAAATCCCTAGTTACTTGCGAGCACGTTAGGCTCAGGCTTATTTGCCTCTCCACTCACCTGACTCGTGATGTTAAACAACGTGTAAGAGAGCGTAAGCGTATGTATTGATTCTGGAATGTCGGGCTCAATGTAAAATATCAACCCCATTTCAGCGGTTTTGTGTCCGTCCAATGGCTGCTGATTGAAACAAAAGCATTCCATCTTATTGAAGTAAGTTGCCCCCATACCTGGAGAAACCGATGGTACAGCTTGGCCAACCAATGAGGATCCAGAAAGATTTTTGGCAATGTAGTTAGTCTGAACCACCTCACCGGGGTGAACCTCTAAAACACGAACTTCGGGCGAAAATTGCCAAGGCATATCAGGCTTAATGTGCGACATGAACTCCACTCGAACAGTACGAGAGTAGTCAGGTTGCATTCCTTGAGGTTGAACCACAGAAACGCTATTAGTCTTGCCATTAATCCCCAAAGCATCACACATCACATCGTAGAGCGGCACCAAAGCAAAGCCGAAACCAAACATCGCAACCACACTCAAAACTAAATAACCTGTCAACTTCTTAGTCGAGCGCTTCTTAGACGGGTGCTTTGGCTGCTGCTTCTCTGAATTTAGGTCGCTTTGTTTATCACTCATGGCTATTCCCTTTAATCAACTTTAGGTGGATGAGTAAAGGTGTGGTGAGGGGCAGGGCTAGGAACTGTCCACTCTAGACCTTCAGCTCGGTCCCAAGGCTTGCTTGGCGCAGTCTCCCCGCCTCTCACACACTTGATAACTAACCATAAGAAGATCAGCTGAGACAAACCAAAGGCAAAGCCACCTATCGACACGACTTGGTTAACATCAGCAAACTGAATCGCATAATCCGGTATACGACGCGGCATTCCGGCTAACCCTAAAAAGTGCATTGGGAAAAACAACACATTGACCGATACTACCGATGTCCAGAAATGCCACAGACTGAGCTTGTGGTCGTACATATGCCCTGTCCATTTCGGCAACCAATAATAGGCGGCGGCCATAATTGAGAACACAGCACCTGTCACCAGAACATAGTGGAAGTGAGCCACAACAAAGTAGGTATCGTGGTATTGGAAATCGGCAGGTACGATAGCAAGCATCAATCCAGATAGCCCACCAATCGTGAATAGAACGATAAAGGCAATAGCAAACAGCATTGGTGTTTCAAAGGTCAAAGCACCCCGCCACATCGTCGCCACCCAGTTAAACACCTTCACTCCCGTAGGCACTGCGATCAACATGGTGCAATACATGAAGAACAGCTCGGCAAATACTGGCATACCGGTAGTGAACATGTGGTGCGCCCACACTAAGAATGACAGCAGTGCGATACTGCATGTTGCGTACACCATCGAGTGATAACCAAATAAACGCTTGCCACTGAATGCCGGGATTATGGCAGAGACAATACCAAAAGACGGTAAAATCATGATGTATACTTCAGGGTGTCCAAAGAACCAGAATATATGCTGGAACATCACCGGATCCCCGCCACCCGCAGCATCAAAAAAGCTCGTCCCAAAGTACTTATCCGTTAGTACCATGGTTACGGCTCCCGCGAGTACAGGCATGACGGCTATCAATAAGAAAGCGGTAATCAACCAAGTCCATACGAACATCGGTAACTTGAACCAAGTCATGCCCGGCGCGCGCATGTTCACTATGGTTACGATGACGTTAATCGCCCCCATGATCGAACTGATCCCCATAATATGAACTGAGAACACAAACAGCGCCGTACTATCAGGACCATAAGTTGTCGAGAGCGGCGCATAAAATGTCCAACCAAAGCTCGGGCCGCCTCCCTCAGTAAACAAAGAACCAATTAAGATCAAGAAAGCAAAAGGTAGAATCCAGAAACTGAGATTGTTCATTCTCGGCAGCGCCATGTCTGGAGCACCAATCATCATTGGGATCATCCAGTTAGCCAAACCTGTGAATGCAGGCATTACGGCACCAAACACCATTATTAAACCGTGTACGGTAGTCATCTGATTAAAGAAGTCTGGCTCAACGAGCTGTAACCCCGGTTGGAATAACTCCGCACGGATCACCATCGCCATGGCGCCGCCTGTTAAGAACATGGCAAAGCTGAACCAAAGGTAAAGTGTACCTATGTCTTTGTGGTTGGTTGAGTAAAGCCAACGTGCCCAACCTTTGGGAGCAGCATGTGAGTCGTGATCATCATGAGGTAAATCATGGCTGTCCAATGAACCTTCAGCTGAATGACTCAGTGCTTGATCTTCTGCGGGAGCCGATTTCACCGGCTTATTGATTGGCGAACTCATAACTGCTCCTTAGCATCGTTTTGTGCCTCATCCGTTGAGCCTTGTTCACTGTTCGTTTCACTTTGTTCGTTGTCAGACCCTCCTTCTTGCTTCGCCTTATAAGCGTTCACATCTGAAGCCTGAACCACATCGCCAGTGTCATTACCCCAAGCATTTCTTTGATAAGTCACTACCGCAGCAATCTCTTTCTCGGTTAATTGATTATCAAATGCCTGCATTGCGGTGCCTCCGCGACCATAAACAATGGTATCGATATGAACACCCACATCACCAAGTGCTATAGGGCTTCCTTTAATGGCAGGAAATGCGCCGGGAATACCCTCTCCGTTGACTTGATGGCAAACGGCGCAACGGGTTTTGTAAACTTCTTCACCGATGGCATTCAATTCTTCTAAGGAAAGTGACGCATCTAGCGCATCTTGCGCAGCTTGTTGTGCGGCTATCGCCAATTCTTTCTGCTCCGCTAACCATGCGTCAAAATCGTCTTCTTCCATAGCACGTACCACAATCGGCATGAAGCCATGAGCACGACCACACAATTCAGCACACTGACCTCGGTATACGCCAGGCTCATCGATCTTTGTCCACGCCTCATTAATGAAACCGGGAATGGTATCTTTCTTAACCGCAAAAGCAGGCACCCACCATGAGTGAATAACATCATCGGAAGTCATCAAAAAGCGGACTTTACGATTGATAGGCAGTACAAGCGGCTTATCAACCTCTAGCAGGTAATGCGCGCCTTTCACTTCGATGCCTTCAATCTCTTTGTCACTGGTTGCTAGGAGGCTGAAAAACTCAACGTCTTCACCAAAATAGCTGTAATGCCATTTCCATTGTGACCCTGTGATTTTAACGGTCAGATCTGATTGGGAGGTGTCTTCCATCGCTATCAAGGTTTTAGTGGCGGGTATCGCCATAGCGATGAGGATGATAATAGGAATGATGGTCCAAAGAATTTCGACTTTGGTACTTTCGTGAAAATGAGCTGCAACCGCTCCCTTCGACTTACGGTGTCTCAGAATCGAATAAAACATCACACCAAAAACAACGAAAGCGATCGCGCAACAGATGTAGAAGATCAACATATGAAGTTCATACACCTTACCGCTGATCTCAGTGACACCTTGAGTCATGTTGTATTCAGTGCTGGCATGCACCAAAGGCGATACCAAAACCACAACAAAACTTTTCAAAAGCCACCCTAGCCTAACCAGTAATCTTTTCAAAAGATCTCTCCTTATCCTTCCTAATTGGATACTTGTGACCTAAATGTCGTGCGAGCCATATATCGTTGCGAGCTATGTTTAATTACTAGCTATATGTCATTGCGAGCTGAACAACATTCATTGTTACTCCAGCTGCACATGAAAGACTGAATCTCAATCTACAACTCACAGGAACTTGCCTGTAAACGGGCTGCTGACCTCATCTCAACCTAAGAACTAATACGGCTCATAAGCGTTGGAAGTTTCCATGAAAGATTCAAAAACGGCGAATTTGTTAAGTTTTGTTATATTTATGTAAAAGGCTAGTTAGTGATATCCAATTGTTCAAGGTAAGTTTACTTATTAAACAGTCAATTATTGAGAGTGGCTTAATCCACGCGCCCTCGCCGTTATAAATTATTTTATATTGAGTTTTACGATTGCTTTCATGGAAATGATAATCAATATCACTTAAATTAGTTCAACAGTAAGTCATACCGACATTAAAAGGTTTAGTGATTATGCAAGATGCAATGAACTGGTTAGCGAGAGACCCAGACCCAAGAACTCGTGAAGAGCTTCAACACCTCATCGATGAGGGAATGCACGACGAATTAGAAGACCGCTTTAGTCAACGATTGGAATTCGGAACGGCGGGCTTACGAGGCAAAGTCGGATGCGGTCCAAATAGAATGAACCGCTTGGTGATACAAGAAACTGCGACCGGGCTTGGTCACTATTTAATAGAACATGTTGCCAATGCCACCATCCGTGGCGTCGTTATTGGCTATGACGGGCGCTTAGATTCAAAGCAGTTCGCCATTGATACCGCTTCTGTGCTTACAGCTTTGGGGATTAAGGTTTACCTAACCTCCGATGTCGCAGCAACCCCTATTGTTGCTTTTGGTATTGAGCATTTCAATGCGGCTGCCGCTGTTGTTGTTACGGCGAGCCACAACCCGCCGGAATACAATGGGTTCAAAGTATACTGGGAGAATGGCGCTCAAATCATTCCCCCTCACGATGCAGGTATTGCCGGCGAAATCGATGTCGCTTCAACCAAGCCAATCCCATTAATGAGCCTAAGTGATGCCGAAACGCAAGGTAAACTGGTGTGGTTAACTGAGGGTTATTATCAAACGTACCGTGCTGCTATTAATCAAAGTCCGTACGTGAATAACACTCTTGAATCGGCGAATACCACCATCACCTACACGGCAATGCATGGGGTGGGGGCAAAAATGGCGGAAGATCTTCTTCACGATGCTGGATTCCACAAAGTATTCAGTGTGGCTGAACAAAGAGAGCCTGATGGTAACTTCCCGACCGTTAACTTCCCGAACCCCGAAGAAAAAGGGGCAATGGATCTCGTTATTAACCTCGCAAAAAGTGTCGATGCCGACATAGCTTGTGCCAACGATCCAGATGCAGATCGATTCGCCGTTGCGGTCAGAACTGACGATACAGCTAGAACTGATGATGCTTCCTATAAAATGCTAACAGGCGATCAAGTCGGCGTGCTATTCGCACATTACTTGTTGTCGAAGCCGCATACCAAAAACCAGTTAGTTGGTAACAGCATCGTGTCTTCAACTCTGCTTGAAAAAGTGGCTCAATCCCACGGTGCGACTTACTTTCAAACGCTAACGGGCTTTAAATGGTTGGCGAATATTGGGATGCAGTTGGAGGATGAGCAGAATGAGTTCTTGTTCGCCTATGAAGAAGCCCTTGGTTACACAATCGGCACTCAGGTACGAGATAAAGATGGGCTATCGGCTATCGTCGTGTTTGCTCAATTAGTTGAGGAGTTAAAATCTCAAGGCCGAACCGTTTGGGATCTTCTCGCTCAAATTTCATTTGAACATGGTGTTCATACCAACGCGCAGCGAAGCATTGCTCTTGACCCAGATTCACCATCAATAGGTTCTAAACTCAGAACGGCACAACCTAAAGCAATAAACGGTGTTGCTATCTCTGTGATTGAAGATCTGCAGTCTTCTTTGCGCTTCGTCATTGGTGGCAATACTGAAGCGATTAACCTGCCTTCAAGTGATGTTCTCATCTATCACCTAGAAGATGGCACACGCATTATCGTCCGACCTTCAGGCACAGAACCAAAAGTGAAAGTCTATTATGAGACGGTAACAAAGTTCGAAGGGACAGAAACATACGAAGACACTCGCCTACGCGGTGAAGAAGACATGAATAAACTGATTGAACAACACCAGCAAGAGTTGAACGCTTAGTGAATCATCGTTTTCAAAACATCAGTTCTATAAAGTGCAATATGTAACTGCTAGGAATAAAAAATGGACGCTCAAAGCGTCCATTTTTGTCTCAGCGGCTAACCGCGAGAAGATGTTTGGGTTGATTCGTCTACGAAGTAAAGAAAGAGGACAACATCCAGATAGCCAGCACGATGAAGACTCCGCCCATCACTTTCTGCTGATAGGTACGAAACTTAGCATTCTCTACGAGAGACTTACCAATCGTACCCACTAAAGCCACCAGCAAAAAGTTGAACGTTAAGCCGAGAACATTCAACAATAAACCCAGAACGAGCATCTGTTCACCAGAAGTCGCTTCAATATTCGTCGACACAAACTGTGGTAAGAACATCACAAAGAAAACCAACGCTTTAGGGTTAAGCAGGTTACTAATCAATGCTCGTTGATAGTAGGCTTTTGCAGCAAAGTTGTCGCTTAACTCAGGCGCATTGCCCTGCTCTGTTCGAAGACAATCCCACCCCATTTTTAATAAGTAGGTACCGCCTAACAGATGAAGAGCTTTTAACGCCACTGGACTCATCGCAATCAATGCTGAAACACCCATTGCTGCCAATACTGTCAGGATAATTCCGGAAGTCGCGTTACCCAAACTTGCAAACACACCAACCTTGCGGCCATAGCTCATACTTGAGCTCGCGATGAGTAACATATCAGGGCCCGGCAAAAGGAGAAGTGCAACAACGGCAGTCAGGTAAACAGGTAGGATGGCTAAGTCGATCATGGGTTTCAGTATTGATAAAAACGGAGGCGGATTTTATATCAATTACCAACACCATTCCAGATGCAATTAGTTGTAAGATAGTAAAAGATTCGAATTAAACACCATCAATGAACAATAAAGCAAATTTATTAACCAAATAGAAAAGACTACTTAACTTGCTACCCACTCGATCTCAATCAATGTCGTTTCACCACACTTTAGACGGCCAAGGAAGATATCACCTCGATGGACCTCACCAACACCTTTTGGGGTACCTGTCATTACAACATCACCATCAAGCAAAGTCGTGTAAGAAGAGAGCTCTTCTAGGATAGTTTGTGGAGAATACAGCATCTGCTCAACGTGACCCTTTTGAACGCGGACACAGTTAATAAATAATTCTAGGTTTAAGTCAGAGAGATCAAAATTATCAACGGGAACAAAGCGACTAAAGACAGCCGAACCATCAAAGGCTTTGGCACGCTCCCAAGGTAAACCTTTGGCTTTTAAACTGCTTTGCAACTCACGCTTGGTAAGGTCTAAGCCGAATCCCACTGCAGAATATTCACCGTTTTCAACAATAAAACAGATCTCTGCTTCGTAGTGCAGCGCTTCTTGATGAAAAGAAGACAGAGAGGAAGTAACACTGGTGCTCGGCTTATTGAAAACCACCATAGAGTCAGGGATCGCATTGTTAAGTTCTTCAATGTGATCGACATAGTTACGCCCAACACACAGTACTTTTGTTGGGGTTGCTGTTCGTTTCGAATTCATCAATTGTTTCTGATCTACAACGCTGCTCATAGTTTATCCCTGAACTATTTTTAGAGAGCAGAGTTTAGCGCATCATAAAATGAGAGTCTTCGACAAGATGATTACCGATCTCTAAATTCTGATCTTGAGCTCAATTCATTGATTTGAATACTTTTAGGTCAATATCGGTGTATATCTCGACCTACCCACCAGAAATAGAGTCATCGGCTTACATAAATTAGAGAAAATGAAACTAAAGTAGGCAGTTAAATTTGAAGAGCATTAAAACGAAAGAAGCCCTCTCAAACCAAAAGGCTTGAGAGGGCTTAGCATGGTGTCTAGGACAGTATCCTAAAAGGTAAACTTAAGGAGTAAACACTATGCTAAATAAGTCTGCGACTTATAGGTAGTAACGAGCACCAAGTAGCCACTGGTCGTCAGCTTTTTCTTTGTACACGCCAGAACCTTGTAGATCGAACTGGTAACCAGCAAAGCCTACGAACTGAGATGTGAAGTTGTATTCAGCTTGTAGAGCAGTTGTAGCAAATACTGTTTCGCTCATCTTGTCATCTTCTACAGCTTCGTAGTTAACGCTTAGGTTAAGGCTGTTAGATAATGCGTAAGAAGCTAGCAATTCAACTGCAACTGACTCTTCAAGAATCTGGCCGTTACCAGAGTTCATGTAGTTATTCATTGCGTATACACCAGCAAGGTAAAGACCTTCCGCGCCGTATGAACCGTAAGTTGCACTCAATACGTGAGAGTCAGCAGTTTGTGAGCCAGCACCAAAGTACTTAACATCACCGGTGTTGTAAGCGTAGTTTGCAGTAACGTCAGCAATCGCGTAGTTCAATGCAACTTGACCACGGTTACCGTATGTAGTTGCGCCATCAACCTTACGACCTTGCCAAGCAACAGCTGCGCTTAGAGAGCCAGCGTTACCGAAATCGATAGCGTTGCCGTAGCTCACCATCTCTTCACCACGACCAGTACCTAGGTTACCGTGATCTTCGTAGATGAAGTCATTCGCGAATGCGATTGGCATATCTGCTACGCCAGCAACGTTGTAGTAAGGTGCCCATTGAGTACCTACTGCTGCACGACCGTAATCGTCGTGAGAAAGACCAACGTAGCCAAGACGAGTTGTGAATGACTCTTCACCACCGTCAAGCATGTTTAGCGCCCATTCACCTTTAGCGTCAGCAGTAAAGCCGTTGCCAAGCTCGTGAGTTGCACCGAAGTTGATACGTGGAGAAACAGACTCTACACCGATGTCATCGCTGTTTTGACGGTCATCGCTGTTTACGTCACCAACTGCAACTGATACGTGACCACCAACAGAGAATGTTGTGCCGTCTTCGTTGTAAAGTTCTACAGCAACTGCCTGTGTACCAAATACTGCACCAGAAATTGCTAGCGCTAAAAGTTTCTTATTCATTGTCATATCCATTATGTAACTGGGTGAGTTATTCACTAACAACCTCGTGCTTACGGAGAAGTTGTTACCTGCATTTAACAAGTAGGCAAACACTAATATACGAATGACAAAAAAGTTGCATTAAAATATATAAAATAAAAAAAATCACACTATAAAAATCAAAAAAAACTTTATAAACAATATCATACAAATAAAATCACAAGCGTAACTTGGTATTTATTGAGATAAATCTATCAGTGTTTTTGATTTTCTAGTCATCAAATAAACATTAAAAATCAAAATTAAAATTTACTCGTCAGACCATTACATGACAAAACCTTAACCTTGAAACATTTTGTAACAATGAGAATCCGATTGAAATATTTAATCGTGTGAAACAATTCCCACTTTAGAGAAGATAAAAGTACCTTAGCGAAAATTCATTAAAGCCAAACACAAAAAAAGGGCAACCAATCAGCGACTGGTTACCCTAATAACTCATCATTGGACTCTTATTTGAAGCAAACCTCAGCCCAACGAGCTAAACCTGAAGTTACTGAACCGAAGTAATTACCACTCACGATAGGTACGTTCGGCACTGCTTGTTGTACGGCTTCACGAAGTATAGGTGAACGAGCTGAACCACCCGTCATGTAAATTACGTCTGGCTTTTTCTGGCCTTGTTGCATGGCTTCTTTAACCAACTCAATCATCTTAGACTTTGGCGATTCAATAGCTTCAACCATCTGCTCAACGGAAATGTCCACTTCGACTAATTCAGAAGCAACATTAATCGCGGCTCGATATTGAGAAGATTCTGCTAGTGCAATCTTGGCTTCTTCCGCTCTGCGTACAATGCTATAGCCTAGAGTGTCATGATAAACCCTCATCAAACGCTCTAGCTTTTGAGGGTCTGACGCTTCTTTACGAAGTAACTTCAAGGCCGCTAGGTTTTCGCGAGAATAGAAGTTCTTTTGAGCTTCGACATTATTGATCGCAATTGGATTCCAGAATTGAGTCAGTGGCATATCGATACCCGAAATGCCTTTGCTGCCCATACCGAAAGGTGACATCAGTTGTTTGAAGGCAAGGTAGATATCAAGGTCATTACCCCCTACCCTTTGCCCGCTGTGAGCCAACAAACTCTGGGTTCGGTCCGCTTTACCCGACCAAGTTGGCCCCATTTCTAGCAATGAGCAATCGGTGGTACCACCGCCAATATCCACAACCAATACCGTTTGGTTTTCAGTCAGGGTACTTTCGTAATCAAGGCCTGCGGCTACTGGTTCAAATTGAAAAGCGATATCAAGGAAGCCTGCACGCTTAGCTGCGCGTGAGAGTATGTCTTCAGCTTGTCGGTTTGCTTCTTCACCACCTCGACCGTGGAAGTTAATTGGTCGACCGATAACAGCTTGTTTAATCTGCTCTTGAGTCGTGAGTTCTGCTTGGTGTTTAATATTTGCCATCATGGCGCACACTAAATCTTCAAAGAAACTCACCTGAACATCATGCAACCCGCTTGCGCCAAGAAAAGACTTGGGGGATTTTACGTAATAAACATCGCGAGGGTCTTCTAAGTAAAGATCCAACGCCGCCTGACCAAACGCCATATCTTCTGGCACCAAATCGATACTCTCTTCTCGATTCAAAGCAATAGCACGTCGTAACACTTGCTCACCAACCGCATCACTCGGTTTGATATTCAAATGGCGAAATAGATGCTCAGAAACGCTTTCTCGAGTTGGAGCAAACACGGTTGAGGGAATATAGTGGTTGTTACCTTCTAACGGTAACAGGCTTGGTTTTCCATCAACCATTGCCGCGACAGAACAGTTCGCTGTTCCATAATCAAATCCAATAAACATAATATCCCCCACTCAACAAAAGGGGCGAGATGCTACATGAAAAGCCTAAAAATTACGAGGTCATTTCTAAATTTAACTGAGTAATTTCTTAGCCTAACGGCTCTTAATAGGCAAACAAATATGCTACATTTCAGCCCAAATGAATCACAGGTTAGATAAATGAAAACACCTTGCCGAGCGGCTTGTAAAAATAATGGCGGAATGTGCAGTGGCTGCTTTCGAACAATGGATGAAATTATAGGCTGGAAAGGCTTATCTGAAGAAGAGCAAACGTCGGTTATGGATAATCTTACTGGTGTTAGTTCGACTCACCAATGTCCGCAGTGTAATGAGCCAGCTCAATGCGATATCAGTGCGGGTAAAGAGACGTGTTGGTGTTTTGAACTAGAAAAACGTGATACTAGCGATATTCCAAAAGCTGGAGTATGTCTGTGCCGTAAATGCTTGTCTGAACTGCCTATTCAGTAGTTTTCGAACCTGTTAAGTAGTTTAGAACCTATTCCGCAAGTTACGTACCGGTTCAACATAGACAAAAAAGCGAGAGGTTATTTTCTCGCTTCAAAATACTGAGATTTATTTGGTTAGTGCCTACTTCGTTTTTGCAACCAGCGCAGGCTGAGAAAACTGTATACCGTTCCAACCATGAACCATGAAGTTACGAATATTTTGATGGTCTGTGTTCTCTGGAAAACCTAGCACGTCGTTACGATAAAATTGACCAAAACAAGCAAGTGTTTGCTCCGCAGATAAACCTTGCTCCAAACCAAAAGCAAAAATCTTACACGAACCATTATTCTGCCCTGCAGTATTCACCACTTCACCATTGCGAAATTCACTCTCCGCAAAAACATAGTGAGCTTCGATCACTTGCATTGTATCTTCAAATTGCACGCTTTCTGGGGTTTCAGCCAGAGTATTTAATAAGGTTTCCAGTTCCATTTACAATTTCTCCATCAAGTATATATCTGTCAGCAGTGTATCTTGTTTTACGACAAGAGTAAGCCGTTGTTTACTTGGGACAGCGATTCACTTTTTGAACAAACAATGCAAATTACCTCAATGAAACTAATGACATAGTTTTATCAGGACGTTATATTATTTTATCAGACGATTAACATTGTTCAGTAACGAATATGCATAAAGATAAAAACTTAGAACTGTTTAGATACCTCAAACCCGGTACAAAAACAGCAGGTGTATTAGAATTTGGCCCAGACGACTCGATCCAGATCACTACACTCTATATCGGACACAAAGAAGAACAATACCTTATCCTTGAGCTGTCACAAAAAGCGACAGAAGCACTGACGCTAAGAAAACTCATCAACGTGGATATTATTGTTCGTGCCATCACCGACACCGAACTTGGGCACATTGTCGCGTTTAAAACCAACGTACTGGCTCATATCACCTCGCCTGCACACCTTATTTTCCTTCGTCCGCCTTCAAGCTTTGCGACCAAGCCTATCCGTGAACACGAAAGATATAAGGTACGACTCAGCTGTGAAGTTACTTTTGATACTTTGTCATTAGATGCCACCCTGGTCGATTTTTCAGTCTCAGGCTGCGGCGTCTATATTACCCAGCAATCCGATATCGATGTCGGTTGGAAGATACAAGTAAACTCTGTCTTAAGTGAGTACTTAGATAGCGAACTAATCTACAACGTAGTGAGCAAAAAAAGACAAGGCCAAGGTTGGCTATTAGGCATTCAGTTCCCTGAACACCTAGATATGAGTGACGAGTTAAAAACGCTGCTGTTGGAGCAAGCCTTTGTTGCCGGCTTTGTATAAAAGCGTGTTCAAGTAAAGTTTATTCACAGCACTTGTTCTATCGCACTTTCAAAGGTTTAGAACAGTCGTTCGTTACATCCCAATGTGAGTTTTTAAAATGAACAAATGCTTGGTGTAGCGACTCTTCTTTAATGGGTTTTACAATCACGTAATTAGCCCCAGCAGCCATAAAGCTGTCTCTTGTCGACGCTTGAGCATCAGCGGTACACGCATAAATCGGGGCTGTAACGCCAATATCATCCCTAAGTTGCTGAGTAGTTTCAACGCCACCAAGGTTGGGAAGTTGGTTATCCATCAAAATAAGATCATAGGTTGTCGCCTTAGCCCTTTCTAGCGCTTCTAAACCGTCTTTTGCCCATGTCACCACCATGCCATATTTTTTGCAGAAAGCCTGCGCAATAAAGGCATTGGTGTGATTGTCTTCCACCAGCAATACGCTCAAAGATCGACTAAACAACGCCTCTGGTTCGATATCAGCTTGTTGCTTCACGCCCAATAGCGGCTTAGAGTGCACTTCCACTGGAATTTCTATAATGAACTCCGAACCTTGATTTATCTCACTGCGGACTTGAATGTCCCCTTCCAGCATATCGACCAGATTTTTTACAATCGTTAAGCCCAACCCTGTCCCACCATATTCACGAGTTGTAGTTTCTTCTGCTTGAACAAAGGGTTCAAACACAGCGTCAATCTTGCTTTCATCAATACCAATACCGGTATCTTTCACTCGAACGATCAAACTCGCATGGTCTGAGTTAAAGATACTTTCGAGTTCAAAACTAACGGAAATACCGCCTTGGTGAGTAAACTTAAGAGCGTTACTCACCAAGTTAAACATGATTTGATTCAGGCGCACTTGGTCGGTGTTTATTTCAATGTCATCAGCCAAATGATTCACAATAGTAAATGCGATCGATTTATCGCCACAAAGCGGACGATAGATACTGTCTAATGTATTAACCAGTGCACCCAAACGGAAGTCTTTCTTTTGAATATTGAACTGCCCCTGCTCTATCTTTGAGAAGTCCAAGATATCGTTAAGTACCGCCAGCAAATGTTCCGCACTATTGCAAAGTACATCCACCTGTTCACGGTTATCTTCACTGTGTATAGAGCGCTTCAGCAACTGAGAAACACCAAGAATACCATTAAGCGGTGTACGGATTTCATGGCTCATCTTAGCTAGAAAATCTGCACGTACATTCGCAAGGTGCTCAGCTTCTTCTCTTGCTCGATCGGCCTGCCTCTCGGCTTCAATGAGCTTAGTAATGTCTTGGCCTTGTACCACGACACCTGTGATGCCGTGTTCAACGCGAATTGCAGACATGTTCCAACGAAATACCTTCCCACCAATTGGCACGTTAATGCCCGTCAGCTTTGAACCTTGAACCACCATATGGATATTCGGTAGCATGCGATGCTCAAACTCTTGAGCCACTGCTCCGTAGTTATCATCGGCGTCAAATAGCGCCATACGAGCAGCGGGGTTCATCTGAATTAAGTCACCTTTATCAGACCAAACCAAGATAGGTGAATGAGCAAAGTTAAAGAGATCTTGGAACTTTTGGTTCTGTTCGGATAAACGTTCAAAAGTGTCCTCAAGTGTACAACCAATATGATGAAACTCGAAAATATTGGAGCCATCGAACTTGTTGTACTCTTCGCCGTCACTTGCTGAGCGAGTAAAGTCCATCAACTTATCGAGTTCAGCCGCCACCTTTCTTTGAATCCAAGTTCGCGCAAAGAAAGACATCAATATGATCACCACAATCACAACAATGATCGCACGCTCATAGTTCTCTTCTAACGCAATGAAGTTCGTGTTCTTTTGGACAGCTCGAATGATGAGAGGCGTTTCAACAGCATTGATTTTAATAGTTGCGATGGTGACGAAATGGCGAGGCAATTGCTCGTACATTTTGTAGTTGAGAATATCCGTTATTGTGTAACTTTCATCGCCACTGAATGTTGACGTAACCGGTGTACCGTGCGCTTCAATAACGATGTTCTCGCAATTGCTTCCCTGTTGGATCGATTCTGCGAGCGAGAAGTTATTATCGAGTACGATCGCGATATAGAGCTGGCCAAGAACCTCCCCTGTTTTGTTATCCACAATAGGGGTTCGGCGAGCCAACAAATGACGCTTACCAATATCGGTTATCACTTTAATGAAATGCCAGTTACTACTAAATGAAACCTCATCAGAGATATGTTTTAAGTTGGACTCGTCCAATCCATAAAACTGGCCATTACCATCGTCCCAAGCCAAACCATCATGAGTAGACACAAAACGCAAATCCGGTGCATGATCAGGTTCACTTTGGTCAACACCAAAAAAGAAGTAACTCAAAGCCTCTTTATTGCCAGTAGCAAAATACGCTCTTAGTGTTTCACTGTGTGAGCTACTGTCTTGATGAATTTGTAGCACCGACAAACGATAATCAAACATATTTTGGATGAGGCTTGAGGTTTGTTTAACCGTTCGATTCGTCTCTTGCTTTACGATGGTACTACTGGTCTCATAAGTATGAATAAGCACGCCAAGTGCCATCACACCTATCACTAAAATAATGATACGCGTAATGAGTCTAGCTAAAGTGTTTCTAGGTGTACTGGCGTAACTTTTCTTCATTATTGGCCTGAGTACCTAAATGCTCGCTGCTTAAGTTCTGAAATACGTTCTGGAGAATCTTCCTTGGTCACTACTTCAAATTCGCCAGAGTAAACGGTAGGAACTTTCAATCCGGCTAGATCCCACTTTATTGCCTCTGCCATAGCGATACCGGTATCATCATTCATGCGCATAACAGTGACATCTAGGTCGCCCCTTGCAATGGCTTCAAGTTCAGCGGATCCGCCTCCCCAGCCATTAACTAAGATATCTCGACCAGATTCACGAATGGCTTCTACTGCGCCCAAAGCGACATCGGTTGAACACGCATAGATAAAGTCTAGATCCTTATCGTTCGCTATGCCGATTTTAGCCGCTTGATAACCACTTTCTTTATCAGATCTTGTGTAGAACGAAGACTTAAGATCAAAATGAGTACCGGTATTCACTTCATGGATAAAGGTATCTCCACGCGCATCACTGATGTAACCTTGCGAATAGTATAAAACAGAATACTTACTGGCTGGTTGGCTAACTTCTTTAAAATAATTTGCAAGTTTCAAACTACCGGTCGCATGATCAAAGCCCACGTACATGAATGGCTGTCTATCGGCCCACGCTCGGACTGGGGTCGTAATATTTTGAAGAATCAGTTTAGTGTCAGTAGAATTCAACACGTGCTCAATAAACTTGCGATGACGCGTCGTATCTAACGTAAAAATCAGATAGTCCGTCTTGTTTTCAATCGCCTCTTGCAAAGAAATGCTCTGTTGAGAGACATCTGCATTTACACGTGTAAACACTTGGTTAATTTGATAGCGAATTCTCAGCTTATCGAGACGTTTCTCAAAAGCTTGGATATTACGAACCCAATAATCAGAGATCTGTTGACCCGGATACACGACTGAAATCGTAATAGGCCTGTCTTGAACTCGTCTCAATGGCACAGGATGATTTTGCACAGCTTCGACCATTTTATCGGTCAGTGCTTTTTGTTCTGGAAAGTTGGAAAGATAATCTTGGTATTCCCAGTACCCATTGAGGACATGAGTTCCGTGAGAGAGAGCGGACGCAGAAAATACGGCAAGTCCAAACAACATCAATAAACGTTTCATATTTTTCTCGTTCTATATGAGCTACTTTGGCTCATTTTTTAACCTAGCATGACACCATCTCTTTGTATGGCTAAAAGATATTATGTAGGACAACGGTGATAAATGATAGCGCCTCATAATAATTAGAACGACATTCTAAATGAGCGATATGTTAATTTGGAATGGAGATTAGTAATAACAAGCTAGATGATGAAATAAGGCTCTCAAGACGAAAGTGAATTAATACATATAATCAATAACTTAAAATAATCCAGCGTAAGGTTTACATTATTAAGATTTAATCAATAACAAACATTTTGGCTATGAATTATGAGACTTCGATATATTGAATTCTGCCTTGTTGCCACTCAATAATCAGTTTAAGTGATACCAGTTTTTCTTTGCGAGATTTTGGTAGTTGTTTGATCGCGTATTCGGTTTTCAACGCCTCACTTTTTGACCCAACACCAAAACTCCAAACTAGCTTAAGCGGGCCTTTACCTTTTAAAGCTTTGGCGCCTTTACCGGTTTGATGTTGTTCAAATCGACGTTCTAAATTATTCGTCACGCCACAATAAAGGGCATTGTGACGATTGCGGATTAAGTACACGACCCAATCCGCATTTTTATCAGACTCAGACATCTAAAGCAGTGATTCAACCAAAGCCTTAAGCTCTGCCACTTCTTCACGTAGGCTTGCGACTTCTGATTCAAGTTCTTCAAACTTTTCGCTTGTCGCAGAAGGTGCCGCCGCACTTACCGATGCCGTCGCAAACGCTTCAACATCTACTTCACCACTCAATAAGTGCTGGTAGCGTGATTCGCGTTTACCCGCTTCACGTGGTAACTTCACGACTAAAGCGCCCGCTTCTCTTACGGCTAATTTATCGAGTGTCGCTTCAACCTCTTTCACATCACTAAAATTAGCAAGACGACCAGTACGAGTGCGCAGTTCGCCAGGAGTTTGCGCCCCACGAAGCAGCATACAGCAGATGATTGCGCGCTCTTGCTCTGTAAATTGCAAATCCCCAAATTCAGTATTACAGAAACGATGCTGATACTTATTAACACGGCTATTGAAGCTGCTCTCATCACTCACCATGCGGCGAGCTATCAAACCATCAACCGCATCTAAAACGTCCGACTCAGACAGAGAGAGAACTGGCTCACGGTTACTCTTTTGGTTACATGCAGTCGTTAAGCTGTTTAACGTTAACGGGTAATGATCCGGGGTAGTGACTTCTTTCTCGATCAAGCAACCGATAATTCTCGCTTCAATTGGGGAAAGTACTGTGTTCATCGTTTTTCCTTTTTATTATTTTGATAATTCCATCTCAACATTTAACAATGCAGCCAGTAATGGCTAATGCTCAGACAAAATCGGTACTCGTTTCTTTCTGCCTTGTTCATCAATCATTATGATCTTAGAACGATTTAGCTCTATTTCCACGACTTCCAAATAAGTACGTTCTTGTACATACGCATCACGAAGCTTGTTTTGCTCTGCCGAAGGTTCAGTGACATCGTCGCCCAAATCTTCTGTTTCCAGTTGTTGTTGATTCATTTCACATTTCGTATCAATGCAGTGTCTATACTGGATACTAACTTGAACAGTTAGATAAAAACAATCGCACTTTAGCGAGAGTGCCGAATAATTATACAACCTTACTTTTGCTTTGATCTAAAGACTGTTACAACACTAACTGATGTGCTTTAATCAGAACCAGACAACGTATTTGACGATTAGGAAAAGGAATCTATGAGCAGCGTATTTGAAATTGTTAACCAAGCACGACGTAAGAACAAACTTAAGCGTGAACTTTTAGACAACGAAAAGAAAGTTCGCGACAACCGCAAGCGTGTCGACCTTCTTGATAACCTACTTGATTACATCAAGCCAGAGATGACTCACGACGAGATCTTAGGCATTATCAAAAACATGAAAGCTGACTACGAAGACCGCGTTGATGATCACATCATCAAGAGTGCAGAGATCTCTAAAGCTCGTCGCGACATCAGCCGACGCATTCGTGAACTAACAGAAGAAGACAAGCAAACTCAAGGTAAGAAGTAATCTAACCTCGCGAATTTACTTGCAACAATGTTAGTAACCCACTCTTAGTAGTGGGTTTTTTTATGCCCAAATTCTAACGTCTATACTTAAGCGAACGTAAAACTGAGCAACTGTAAAACTAACTAGGTGAACGTAAGCAACGGAGTGACCTATGTACGCAAGTATTCTAATTACCTTAGCGTTATCAACGACACAACCTTACCCTGAAAAATTTGAGAAACTTTATACCGAAGAAACCGAAATCACTTATGACGATCTCGTGGTCGATGTTCATGGCTACAAGGTTCCGACCCGATCAGCATTTCGAGGTTGGATGCTCCTTAACCACGCTCAAGATCAAGTCAAAGCGATCGGTCAACAACTCAAAGACAACGGCATCACTCAGAGCATGCCTCTACATTTAGTCTTGTTGCAAGGCACGGATTGGGCAATGAGTAATACGACCCTGTTCACCCTTCCCAATAAGAAACATGTGCCAAACATGATCAATACCCTTAAGTACATACAACAATATATTGAGCCTGAAATTGGCGTTGTTATCCCTGTATCCGGAGAGCGAACCAATATCTACAATCAACAAGCTGGCGGCGCACTGCGAAGTAAACACTTGGAATTCTGCGCCTTAGACTTAGTTCCTGCGAATGATATTACTCGCGAAGATCTACACGTGAAACTTAAAAAGATTCATGCTGAATTTGGGCAAAAAAATAACGTTGGGCTGGGTTTGTATTCTGGTGTTCGATTCCACATCGATACTTGCGGGTTCAGACAGTGGTAATCACCCAATGGAGTCATAAAGACCCGATGATCATCAAGGTCATTATGACTCAAATAATTAGCAGGACACCTTAACTAATTGATTTAATTATTAAAATAAAACTGGAACGCTAATTGCTATTGATAACGAGTATCATAATTATTAATAGCAATTAGGAATTCAATATGAAGACGATGACTCAACGCTTTCAAACGCTACTTTCTGTTTCAAACTTCAGTCTAGCAACCACCGCCTTGCTTATGCTACTCAGTATTATTGTTGCTTATCCGATGGCCGATCACTTCTCACTGCCAATTCAAATTGTCGCACACATCAGCACGATCTTAGTGGCTGCATTACTAAAGATTAGTTATGTCGGTCGATGCCTTGCGCAATACAACCTTGGGTTAGAAGTTCGCTAAATCGTACAGTGCTAGCCTTGATAATGAGCTAGTTAGACAATATCAAGGCTACTGAAAAGGTCATACAGTTGGTGGGATTTATAAGGTTTCGGCAAGTAGGCATTCATGCCCGCTTCAAAGCAATCTTTGATGTCTTCTTCCAGCACACTAGCGGTTAAAGCAATGATGGGTAATGGCGCAGCTTGCTGATCAATCTCCCACTGTCGAATCGCACGAGTCGCCGTTATACCATCCATAACAGGCATCATGCAGTCCATTAAGATGGCATCAAACTGAGCGCCTTGAGTAATGACATCCACCGCTTCTTGGCCATTACTGGCAATCAAATATTCATAGCCCGCTTGCTCAAGGAAGAAGCTCGCTATCTTCTGATTCATTAGGTTGTCTTCAACAATCAGAATACGTCGGTTCAGAGAACGAACCTCTTCATCTTTTACTTCCACCGTCGGCGCTTGTTCTTCACCGATATCGAGCGATTGTAAGCTGTTTAAGAATCGTCGACCCAAGAATGGCAATGTATGAGTTGAGTGAACCGTTTCTGTGATTAGATTGGTTTTAAAGAGATGATGCTGACACACGATAACGCGAGCCAAAGGGTATAACGCCTTCAACGTCGCAAGATCTTTATCCATGGAGTGATGCAGCGTATGACAATAAAGTATGAAGTCACTTTCTTTCAGGTTTTCATCAAGATCCGAAATGGATGACACAACATTAGGTCGAACATTTAAGCGTTCACACTCTTTGACCAGTTGATCGAGGTAATTGAAAGAATTCGAAATAATAGTCGCACGGTTTAGGTTGTCGAAGGTTTGAAGATGAGTTTCGACAGTGTCGACATACAAACAAAAAGTGAACGTTGAGCCCTCTCCTTTCACTGAACGTGCGGTAATGTAACCACCCATTAAATCAACAAGCTGTCGACAAATCGCAAGCCCTAACCCTGTCCCACCGAATTGGCGAGTAATACTGCCATCTTCTTGAGTGAAAGGTTCAAATATGGACTCTAACTTCTCAGGCTCAATCCCAATCCCGGTATCAGACACACTGCATTCAAGCTTGCCTCTACCCAAAGACATAGGTGTGTATGCAATGTCCGTCGTAATCGTGCCCTTTGACGTAAATTTGATGGCATTAGACAGTAAATTGGTCAGTACTTGTCTCACACGGTACTCATCGAAAAACAGCTGCGATGGAGTTTGGGAATCGATATTGATGTCGAGTTCGATATCCTTACTTATCGCTTTGGATAAAATCACACTTACTGAGTCGTAAACCGCCTCTCTCAGATCAGCATTATGTGGCGATAGCATTAAGTTGCCCGACTCGATTTTGGAAAGGTCAAGAATGTCATTAAGCAGAACCAGTAATGAGTGAGAAGACGATTCGATATCTCCTAACACTTCTTGTTGATTTGCGCTCAGTTGGCTTTGAGATAAGATCTCAGCCATCCCAATAATCCCGTTGAGTGGTGTACGTATCTCATGGGACATATTGGCTAAAAATGCGCTCTTCGCCTTGTTAGCCGAAATTGCATCTTCCTTTGCTTCTACTAACTCTTTGTTATGTTGATAGTTGCGCTCCATCACTCGATTCAGAGTTTCCGTGAACTCGGCAAGTTCATCGTTGCCTTGAATATGAATGACCTTGGGCTTGCCGTAGCTATCCGCGCATTCAGACACCCCTTTCAAAATAATCGATAGGTTTCGATTTAAGCGAAGAGATGTCGCTACACCAAGCCATAACAACACACCTGACACGACAAGAATAAGCAATGTCATAACCAAGGTTTGCCTTTTTTGCAGCGCTATATTTTTGGTCAGATCAAACTGTAATTGCTTCGTGTAAGCACCCACTGCCTTTGAAATCGCTAACTTCTTTCGTTCTAAACCTTCCACATGTTCATATATTTCAGGCGACGAGAAGTCACCTTTGAGGATTCGAGCTGTAAAACGGTTTTGAAATTCATCTTTAGAAAACGTACTTAATAGCTTTCTAATTTCAGGCGAACGGCTCCCTGATCGGAAAAACGTATCTAATAACTGCTGCTGCCTTTCTAAAGCACCAACATAACTCAATAAATATTGATCTATCAGCTCTGGAGAACGATACAAGCGGTAGCTCAACCACGCTTCTCGCTGAGTCCAGAACACGTAGTGAGTAAGATTGATAAACATCGCGTCAGCTTGACTGATCTTTTCGTCCACGATGATAATGCGATATTCAGATAGCTCCATTAACACACCTTTTAGCAAGTCAAAGGCATGTTCTGTCAGTTGCGTGTTGTTGTCCGTAATTTGTGATGCGTCGTTGTTCATACTGGAGGTTACGCGAGCGAGTTTCGCTAACACACTCTTAAGCTCAACCAACTGCGGTTCAACAGTCCAATTGCTATCGAACTGTCGAAGCTGTTTTTCGTTCTGAGCCAGTCTAGCTAAATCAGCTTGCAGCTTTAACAGCAGCAGCTCTTTCTCTGGAGAGTCATTAGACAGAACCAACCATCGATAAGCATCGCTTGAAACGGTATTAAAAGATTGAAGCGCTTCAACCTTAATACGAGTTGTTTCAAGGTGATTCATCTTCTTATCGTTCTTGAGCACTTCATTGACTGTAAAACCAAACATGATGAATACAGAAACCGTGGAAAGAAATATAAGACGCCATCTAATTGACATGTTTATCATTTTTATAACGACTCCCTTCCCGAAAGTAATTTTACCTAGCCCAAGTTAAGAATAGGACATTAACAGGACTTATTGATCAAATTGGATATGAACAAACGATACTCTGAGCCCAGAACGGTAAATTATGATCAACTTACCTCCATGTTTAGGCTTTAAAGGGGGGCTTTAACTAAACAGATAGACTCAAAACAAATATGCTTTAAGCAGTTGTGCTGTAAACAAGTGTGCTTTAAACACGCGAGCTCTAAACACAAGATGTTTAAACAGGAGGAGTATAGATGAGAGAGCTGTTTACAAACGAGGTATGAACAAGTGAAGTTTAACGAAGCAAGCTTTATCCAGTTATTATCACTCGCATAATAAGCAAACGGCCACGCTTCTCGGCTCCACAAGGTTGGGAGTAATGACTCTATAAACCAACAAACACCGAAGTTAAGTGAAATTTGTGAGATCCAATCGTTTGCGTCATGCACTTTTCGCACTCGAATTCGGCGTATTCAAAGATCGAAGAAGAAAACGCATTGATCACCTTATTTGTAGTTTACTGTTTACGTGTAATTTGATATCACGATCACACCTTTAATGATCACTATGACTTTTATTACATATAATATTTTGATTTGAGTATTTTTTGGCGAAAAATAAGTGCTACAGATTGTTAAAGTCAATAGCCTTTATCGACACTTAAAACTTGATTTATGGCTAATATAAAGCCAACTTACAGATAATTTGTCTGCATTTATTTTTCCTAGCAGAATAACCCGTCGTACCTTACAATCCTGCCACATAAAAATTACAAGTTGCACACAGGGCATATCAAGCACATTTAAGTGGCAATAAAGACCACAGCCTGATGCCTCAAATCCCCTATGCTGATTGGCTTCCCTACAACCGCCATGAATGCAGAAACTTAACGTGAAAGGTCCCGAGTAAAGATGAGTCCCGAAAAGCACCTCCTAGACTGGCAAACTAGTCAAACTATTGCTGAATCCATCGCTCCAACTTTAGGTCAGTTATACCGTCAAAAAGGCGTAGAAGTTATCCTCTTCGGTAAGACCCTGGTTAACGCGACAACTATCGACATCATCAAAGCTCACCGTATCGCAAAACGTTACACTGGTTCTCCTCTTACAGCAGAACAGACTCAACCAATCATTCAACACCTTCTCTCTATGGACTTGTCTCCATGTCGTATTGATGTTGGTCGCCTTGCCCATGCATTCTGGCAAGATCGCGAAGATACTCACGGGTTGGATGATTTTCTACAAACTGCACTTGTAGAATCGCTTCAAGGCGATGCAATGACAGAACCTCGTGACGTTGTATTGTACGGTTTTGGTCGTATTGGCCGACTGCTAACTCGTCTATTGATCGAGAAAAGTGGCCCAGGTTACCCACTTCGTTTACGTGCAATCGTTGTACGTGGTGGCAAAGACGGCGACCTAGAAAAACGTGCTAGCCTACTTCGTCGTGACTCTGTTCACGGCCAGTTCAACGGCAGCATCGTAGTTGACCAAGAACGTAAAGCAATCATCGTAAACGGCAACTTCATTCAAGTTATCTACGCAAACAAGCCAGAAGAAGTGGATTACACGACTTACGGTATTGAAAATGCACTTGTGGTTGATAACACAGGCGTATGGCGTGACGCGGAAGGCCTAAGCCAACACGTTGCATGTAACGGTGCAAAGAAAGTACTACTGACTGCGCCAGGCAAAGGCGACATCAAGAACGTAGTATTTGGTGTGAACGAGAATGTCATTCAACCAGAAGACACGATCATCTCTGCTGCAAGCTGTACGACAAACGCAATCACGCCAGTATTGAAAGCGGTTCACGACAAATTCGGCGTACTGTCTGGTCACATTGAAACGGTTCACTCATTTACCAATGACCAAAACCTAATCGATAACTTCCACTCAGGCGATCGTCGTGGTCGTGCTGCATCATTGAACATGGTACTGACATCGACTGGTGCTGCTAAAGCGGTATCAAAAGCGATGCCAGAAATGGAAGGCAAGCTAACAGGTAATGCGATTCGCGTACCTACGCCAAACGTTTCGATGGCAGTAGCAAACCTAAACCTTGAGAAAGGCACAAACAAAGAAGAATTGAACGAGTACCTGCGTGAAATGGCGCTGTCTTCTTCTCTGTCTGCACAAATTGATTACACAGACTCGACTGAGATTGTATCTACGGACTTGGTTGGCTCTCGCCACCCAGGCGTGGTTGACGGTGTTGCGACTATCGCACAAGACAACCGTGCTGTTCTGTATATTTGGTACGACAACGAGTTTGGCTACAGCTGTCAGGTTGTTCACTGTATGGAACAGATGATGGGTGTTCGTTACAAGACATATCCTGAAGTATAAATTGTTTAGAAACTGTCAATTGTTTAGAGCCTGTAAATTGCTTAGATTCTATTACTTCCTTAGATTCTATAAACAGTTTTAGTTAACCAGCTCCACAACATAATAATTATATCTGCGAGGTCTGTAATGGGCTTTGCAACCCTTCTTGTTTTACTCCCCCGTATAAACAGGAAGGTTGCCACTTAGATCTGCTCTCTCTATCTGATCTAAGTGGCCTTTTTACATCTGGCAAGCTAACTTTTATCGCTATGACAAGAACTTTATCCTCGTCACTCTTGGAAAGCTTCACTTCACATCTGTTACAACTCAACCTCAACATCTGACTGAATCGCACTTGAACACGCAAGTACATAACCTTGCTCAATCTGTTCTGGCGTCAAAGTCTCTTGGCTGCTTGATTCCACTGAACCTTTGGTTACTTTACACTTGCAAGAACCACAAATCCCACTGCGACAAGCGATGATAATTGGAACGCCTGCTTTCTCTAATGAATCAGCGAGTGGTGTACCCGCCTCCGCTTCTACTTCTGCGCCAAATGCAGGAACAAACACCTTAACGGCACTATTTGAATCTGCTGACGCTTCTGTTTGTGGTTCTTCTGAAGCAGTATTGCTATTGGCTAGTGAATTATTACTTTGAGTCGCTGGAGTAAAACTTTCTTGGTAGAAGTTATCCATGTTGAACTCAAGTTCTTTCAGGTAGTTTTCTATGTCTTGCATAAAGTTAACCGGCCCACACAAGTAAACGGTTCTGTCTAAAATGTCTGGGCTGAGTGTTACCAACCAGCTCTTGTCTAGACGACCTTGGGGAGCAGTTGTTCCTTCACTGTCTTTCAGAAGTAACTTAAGGTTAAAATTAGCGTGTGTCTCATCGAGTTGGTTAAGCTCTTCAAAGTAGATGGTCTCGCGTCGATTACGTGCCATGTGAACAAAATCGATTTCAATATCACTGCCTTGAGCCAACCAATACTTTGCCATCGCCATCACAGGAGTGATACCGCAACCCGCACTCACTAACGTTACTTTTTTTGTCGTCGTTGGCATGCAATCAATACAGTTAAACGCACCAGCAGGCTTCAATACAGAAACCTCATCACCTTCATCAAGTTCATCAACAATAAAGTTCGAAACCAAGCCACCTTCCACACGCTTTACCGTCAGTTTCAGGCGGTTATCTTCAGGACAAGACGCTACAGAATAGGCACGGTAATCGGTTTTCGTCGGCATATCCAAACCCAGAGTAATAAATTGCCCTGGCTTAAAGTTGAAATGTAAGTCTTGTGGAACGCTGCCAAGCTCAAAGCTGACCGTATCTGGCGTCTCGTGCCATTTCTTTAAACACACTAAATTGATTGAATCGCTATCCGACCATGCATACATAGTTCGTGTACCTTGCTAATGACTAGATGATTAAATGACTAAAGATTTAAATCGAAAAAGCCCCGCCGTTGTCTGTTTTAGAAAAACGTCACAACAACGAGGCTTAGAGTTGGCTTAAATTAAGCCGCTAAGATTGTTTTAAGATCTTGCTCTGGCGTTGAGATAGAACGCATATCGAACTCGTCTTGCATAATCTTTAATAGGTTTTCTGTTAGGAAGGCAGGTGCTGTTGGGCCCGTGTAAATACCTTTCACACCAAGAGCGAACAGGGTAAGCAGGATCACGATCGCTTTTTGCTCGAACCAAGATAGAACTAGCGTTAACGGAAGTTCGTTGATACCACAATCAAACTCTTGAGACAGTGCGATAGCAAGCTGAATCGCTGAGTAAGCATCGTTGCATTGGCCAACATCTAACAGACGTGGGATACCGTTAATGTCACCAAATTGGTTCTTGTTGAAACGGAATTTACCACATGCCAATGTCAGGATTACTGAATCTTCTGGCGCTTGAGCTGTGAAGTCTGTGTAGTAGCTACGCTCAGACTTGTCACCGTCACAACCACCGACTAGGAAGAAGTGCTTGATGTTGCCTTCTTTCACTTGCTCAATAACCGCAGGTGCCGCTTCCATCAGTGCGTTACGACCAAAACCGACAGTGATCATCTGCTCGATCTCGTCGTGTTTGAAACCTTCTTGCGCAAGAGCACAGTCGATTACTGCGCTGAAATCGTCGCCTTCAAGGTGATCAACACCCGGCCAGCCTACAATGCTACGTGTAAATAGACGGTCTGCGTATGAACCTACATCAGGGTTAAGCAGACAGTTAGATGTCATTACGATGGCACCAGGGAAGTTAGCGAATTCTTTTTGCTGGTTCTGCCAAGCGCTGCCGTAGTTACCCGCAAGGTGTGGGTACTTGTTCAGTTCAGGGTAACCGTGTGCAGGTAGCATCTCACCATTGGTGTAAACGTTGATGCCCTTGCCTTCAGTTTGTTGAAGGATCTTTTCTAGATCATGTAAGTCGTGACCAGAAACAAGAATACAGTGGCCTTTCTTAGTCTTAACATTCACGGTTGTTGGTTGAGGGTGACCAAATGTATCTGTCTCACCTTTATCCAGCATTTCCATTACTTTGTAGTTCATCAAGCCAATTTGCATAGACGTATCTAGCAGTTGTTTTAGGTCAGATGGATCAGTACCTAAGAAAGCCATGATTTCGTGGTATTCAGCAAAAATAGCATTGTCAGTTTGACCAAGAACACGCGCGTGCTCCATGTAGGCTGCAGCACCTTTTAGACCGTATAGGCAAAGAAGGCGAAGACCAATCACATCTTCGTGTTGAGAGTCGTGACCACGGTTTACCGCAGCTTGAGGGGCAAGTGCCAATAGCTCTGAAGAATCTGTTGGTAGATCGAATTGCGCAGCAGCAGAAAGCTCTGGAATTTCAAAACCAATCAATGTTGCTGCTGCGCGCACTTTTTGCTCTAAACGCTGCTTGAATTCATGAGACTGTTGAGCGAATTCGATAATACGAGCAGGGTCGAAGTTAACGTTAGTCAGTGTTGCGAAGAACGCTTTTGGCGCCCACTCATCAACTTCTGTATCAATAACATCGCAAGTGCGACCTAGGCTTGCCCAAAAAGAAACACCTTGAAGAGAATGCACCAACACGTCTTGAAGGTCGGATACTTCCGAGGTTTTTCCACACATGCCTTGTGCGAAAGAACAGCCTTTTACGGTTGGGGTTTGAATCGTTTGTTCACATTGAATACAGAACATAAAGGGGCTCCAGTAATTTTTTATTAGCTGTAAGTGCTTTGCTTACAGTGACTTATTCCAAACCCTATAGAGCATCAACCGTGCCAACTTTTAACTCATTGATTTTATTGGCCTTGCCTTTATTCCCTTGTTTTAGTGCGTGATTATGACTACATATAGACTCTCAATCCACACACACCTGTGTCATAGTGACTCTCTAGAATTATTTGGTGGTGTTCATGTTTCGTTCAGAATAGAAGCGATAAAGTAACAACATAGAAAAAGAGGAATGAATATGAAAAATATATTAGTTACGATTGTTGCGTTGTTTACTGGCCTATTGGCGCTATTCACTAGCTTGATCCTTGCTATTCCTTTAGCTATTGCAGCTTTAATCACTGGCAAGCGCATTCAGAATCAAATGAAAAAACAAGGCTTCGCAGCGAATATGAACACGCGTCAGTCATCAACCAATGATGCCGGTGTTATTGAAGGCGAATACGAAGACCTTTCAAGCAGAAAGTAATCTAAACTTTAGTTTCAAACATAGTGAAAGCACAACAGAGACAACATTAAAAAATGCATAGAAATACCATTCTAACGCTGCTCGCCTTAACGACTTTAAGTCTCGTTGGTTGTTCCAATGAGACATCTATACCCGCTTACGAAACATCTCCAAGCTTGCCGGCCTATCAGCAAGATAGCTTTGATGCCTACGTCAATGAGACCCAAGATTGGCTGCTGAAAAACCGCGTGTTCATGACAAAAGACAAGCAGCTTGAGATTCAACTGAACTCCCCGACTGAATACAAACCTACCAAACCTAACGGCAAGGCAGTGTTATTGGTCCATGGATTAGGCGATTCACCCTATTCGTTTAAAGACATCGCTACCCATTTGGCTGAGCAAGGTTACTTAGTGAGAACCGTATTGCTTCCGGGTCACGGCAGTCGTGTGGGTGACCTAATGCAACCGAGCTTAAAAGATTGGCAAGGTGTGGTAGCTCACCATACTAAGTTGCTTGAGCAAGAGTATGATTCTGTGTGGCTTGGTGGCTACTCAACAGGTGCAAATCTCGTCACGTCACAGGCGATGAACGATCCAAAGATCTCCGGGTTGCTGCTGTTTTCTCCTGCGTTTCAACCAAGCTCGTCTGCCGTTCAATACGCTGGGCTAGCAAGCTACTTCGTCACTTGGGCGGATCAAGATCCTGAAGACAATGTATTGCGTTACAACTCATTGCCAATGAACGGTGCCTCGGTTTACTACGAGACATCAGAGGTCGTTCGTGATGACTTACAAGATAAGCACTTCGATAAACCGGTGTTTATTATGATGAGTGAAGGCGACAGCGTGATTGACACCAGTTTCGTTCAACAAGCGTTTACTGAATCCATGCCCAACCCAAACAATGTGTTGATTTGGCAAGGAGAGACGACACTCGATGATCCGCGAGCGGTTCAGTACAGCATGAAGCTCCCGGAGCAACGCATCTCGAACGGTTCTCACATGGGTTTACTGTTCTCGCCAAGCAATCCGTATTACGGAATCAATGGTAGCGAGAAGATCTGCTCCAATGGTCAAGAGGAAGGTTTTGAAGAACAGTGCAACGCGACAAGTGAAGTTTGGTACTCAGCATGGGGGTATCGTGAAGAAGGGAAGAACCATGCTCGTTTGACCTATAACCCTTACTTTGCTGACTCAATGAAAGAATTAGATACGGTTCTAAACTCAGCAGGCTAACTTCTTTTAGCTGTTAACTGTTAGCGTTTAGATAAGTAGAAACAAAAACGGCTCACAAGATAATCTCTTGTGAGCCGTTTTAGATCTTAAGGTCTAGTGATGACTAAATCATCCACACCACACGCACAGCAAGTAGAATCAACACCACGCCAGATAGTCGATCAATCAACTGAGCTTTCGAGCGAATACGTTCAACAATCAAAGGGCTAGACAACACCAAGGTGATAAATGTGTACCATAAACCGTCTACAAGTAGCGGTGTTGATACGATAATCACTTGATTAGTCAGCTCATTACCTAGTGCAACAAATTGGCTAAACAGAGCGATGAAGAACAGTGCGATCTTTGGGCTCAAAATAGAGATCAAGAAAGCCTCGCGAGCAGACTGCATGTAACTCATCTGCTCACCCGCTTCCAATTTCGCGGCAACACCACCTTTCGAACGCAACGCATTCACGCCGAGATAAAACAGATACGCTGCACCCGCGAAACTAATGGCTTTGAACAACATGGGGGATTGCTCAAGTACAACGGCTAAACCAACAATGGTTGCGAACGCATAAATACCGATGCCTACGGCGTGAGACCAAGCCGCGATAAGCCCGTTCATGCGGCCACCAGCCAGACTGTGTTTTGCAATCATAGCCAAGCTTGGGCCAGGAGACATTGCACCCAACAAGCAAATCGCTAATAAAGAAAACCAAATTGTTACTGTCATTATTCCATTCCTAGTAAAACAAAGCGTCCTAGCTGAACCCTCTTTGCTTAATATTCAATACTTAGCACTTACCATAATTCGCAGAAGGTATTATTTGAAATCAAAGATTATCATTACACCTATGATTTCAAGTCATACTGATGTTATAACTCGACTTCTGCATAGCTTGGAATGCCTTTTCTCTCGCCCATTTGTGGGCAGAATCGTTGTCATACTTGGGGTGCCACATTAACCAATAAGTGTGCATTTCCGTATCAAATGGCAAAGAAAAATAGGCAGTATCGAGGTGCCGACCTAGGTTATAGGCGATATGTTCAGGCACGATCATCAGATAGTCGTCTTGCATTAATACAGTTCCAGCGGATGAAAAGAACGGAACCTGCAGAGCCACTCTTCGTTTAAGTCCTTTTTTCTTCAATGCTATGTCCGCGTAGCTGTCTTTATCTCCGCCACCCGTCACTTTGATGTGAGAATAGTTGACGATATCTTCTGCACTCAAAGCCGCTTGTTGAGCCAATGGGTGCGACTTGCGCATCAAACACACCGATTTATCTTCACCGAGCTTAATGCTTGATACATGTTCTGGCTTTGTGGGAAACATACTGGAAGCCAAATGAATACCCGACTCGTTCAGAGCTTCAAGGTAGTTTGGCTGCCACAAGCGGAAAGCCAAATTAATGTTCGGGGCGTCGGCGGACACCTCTGCAACAATAACAGGAAGAATATACTGAGCCACATAGTCACTCGAAGACAATACCAGTTCACCCTGCCAGTCTTGCGGTTCAAAAGGTTTATCGTCTAAAAGGTGGTCAAACTCTCCAAGCAAGTCATCGAGTTTGCCTTTGAGCAACAAAGCACGGTTAGTCGGAACCAGTTTGTTGCCATCACGAACCAGCAAAGGATCGCCACATAGATCTCTAAGCTGAGCCAACTGACGGCTAACCGCCGACTGCGTGATGTGCAAACGCTGAGCTGTTCGACTGACATGACACTCTTCAAGAAGCACATGCAGAGAACGCAGTAGGTTTAAGTTGATATTGCCTAGCATGAATGCACCTTCGCATTCTGTTTGTTAAAAAACTCCGTCAAAACCGTATGAGTCATGAGGTGTCGAAGTTCTGGATAGCTTTGCAGGCGGTCGCGGATTTGATTCAAACGTTCCATGCTTTCAACTTCAACATAAAGCATCATGTCTGTCTCACCGCTAATAGAGTGGCACCATTGCACCTCATCAATACTCTGGATACGTTTCGCGTAAGACTCACAACTATGGTCGCTGCTCGACATGTCGAACTTCAACAAGATGTAAGCGCACACATTCTTAGTTTGGTTGGGCTCTGCCACTTGAGCACAATAACCCGTAATCACTTTGTCGCTTTCCAGTTTCTTGATTCTGGCATTCACCGCCGAACGCGAAAGACTGACATCTCGGGCGATATCGCTCACTGAGCATCGTGCATTGGTTTTGAGAATATCCAAAATTTGGCGATCAAATTTATCCATGCTTCTGATTCTTTCCATTTATTGTTCTATTTATAACGCCTAATTTGACACAACTTTCCTACTTATAACAGCCATTATGACAGCCGACACTTTCACGCTTAATCAAGTTAAAACCGTTAAATTGACGGTGTCTTAAGACGTTTCGCTAGCTGTATTATTGATGTCGACAATGTATGCTCTCATTCATAGCATCACCCATACAGCAGAAGACAGGCACAATAAGGCCGATATGATAAGCCAATAGCTAGGAGAGCGAATGACACAACTCAAACAAGAAATCACGCTTATTTCAGGAATCGGACAACTCTCGACTACCTTGCTAGGCACTGGATTATTTATGATCCCTGCGATCGCAGCAGGCATTGCAGGACAGTTGTCACTACTCGCGTGGTTAATCCTGTTTATCGCTATTTGCCCGATTGCACTCACCTTTGCCGCATTAGGAAAACGCTACCCCAATGCAGGTGGCACGGCCTATTTTGTTCGCAAGGCGTTCAGTGAGCGATTAGAAACCAGCGTGGCTTGGTTGTTTGTGAGTGTTATTCCTGTCGGTATTCCGGCTGCCATTGCATTGGCTGGAGGTTTTGCACAACAACTATTGCCAGCGCCACTCGACACACCACTTGGCGCTCAGTCCTTTACCGTCGCTCTGCTTATTGCTGTCAATTTGATGGGCAGTAAGTCTTCTGGGCGCTTACAAACGGTGATCGCCTTGTCGATTTTTGCCTTGGTTAGCGCCTTTGTTTGGAAAGCCGACATCACTGCAGCGGACATCGCAGTTCCGACCATGACGTCTGATTCGATGTGGTCGATTGGCGCAGCCTTAGCGGTGATGTTTTGGTGCTTTGTCGGGATAGAAGCCTTTGCTCACATGGGAGAAGAATTTAAAAATCCACAGCGTGACTTTCCCATCGCAATCATTGCAGGGTGTTTCGTTGCGGGCATAGTGTACTGGGCTTGCTCGGTGGTTATTATCAAGCTAGGCGCTTATGGTTCACCTGAATTTGATGCTGCATCCATCCCGTGGGTAACAGAACAACTGTTTGGTAATGGCTTCAAAACCGTCATCAGTGTGCTTGGTTTCTTTGCTTGTTTTGCTAGCCTAAACCTTTACACACAAAGCTTGTCTCGTATGATTTGGGCTCAGGCTCGCCAACACACTCCTACGAGTAGAATGGCTCAACTCAATTGCCGTGGCGTACCACTTTACCCAACCTTAGCAATTGGCTTTGTCGCGCTTATCTCTTGTGTGATTGGTGAGTTGTCTAATCTCGATCTCGAATTCTTTCTTAAACTCGCCAACGGTATTTTCGTTCTGGTTTATCTGCTTGCAATGTTAGCGGCTTGCCGATTACTGACTGGCGCATCTAGATACACCGCCATGCTCTCATTGGTCATCTGTACTTTAGTGTTTATCTGTTTAAGCTGGTCGATGCTCTATGCCGTCACTATTTTTGTGACATTGTCACTCCCTTGGCGTAAGTGGCTAGGTAAAGGTAAAACCGTTTCTGTCGACAAGTTATAACTCGATTAATGATGAATCGACAAACTGTAAGCATGCCCTACCAATATTACTGATAAAAAAGCCGAGCGATCTGTGTGATCTTCGGCTTTATGTCAGCCAAACGGATATTTCCAAATCCCAACACCGCCCCATTCCAATCACGAGCATCACTTGATCCATATTCATAAAAGTCAAAAGGACGAATGATGATATTTTCAAGCCCTGCTCTACGGCTCCACTCATGTTCAGATATGCCTTGATACCACTTCACGGTCACATGTAGCCCTGCCGCTTGGCTAATCACTTCAAGATCGCCATGAAACTCACTTTTAATCGCTTCTATCATGGCTTCATGCTTGAGTTTGTATGAACGACGCATCTTTCTAATATGACGCAATAAATCGCCTTCGCGAACAAAATCCGCCAAAGCTTCTTGTGTATGAGACGCCGTGTCTCCAGTGAGCGCATCTTTAATCTCAAGACACTTCGCCACCAAACTTTCAGGCACCACTAAGTAACCTAGTCGCAGGCCATTGAACATCACCTTGCTCAGGGAACCGACATAGATGATGCGATCATCGAATCCTAATTTTCCCGCTAAGCCTTGCATGCAGGTATAAGGGCGATGAGCAAACTGGAACTCACTGTCGTAGTCATCTTCAATGATCCATGACTGATGTTTGTTAGCCCAATCGATCAACTTGAGGCGTTGTTCAGTATTGAGGGTCGTGCCCATTGGGTATTGATTACTCGGCGTGACATAGAGAGCCTTAGCATTACTGGACAACACTTTTTCAATATCTAGCCCCACCTTTTCACGCACACTCACACCGTCTAGCTCTAGCCTCAACAGATCGATAATTTTATGCACTTGTCGATAGCCCGGCTCTTCCACAAGGATTTTATCGCCCATCGCTAACGTCGCCATTAATCCGATTGAGATGGCTTGCTGCGCACCAGCGGTGATGATGATTCTGTCAGCACTACAATTGACCGAGCGACTACTCGCAAGATACCCGCTCAATGCACCCCTCAAGGCCAAGCTTCCCTGAACCTCTTGATTGCCCGCGATGTTCTGCCGCGTAGAGTGACGTTGCAGCAGCCTCTGCCATTTCGCAAAAGGGAATGCATCTAAATCAGGAACTCCAGGGGCAAAGCTGCGGTTAATGTCGTTAGGTGTCGCTATGTTTGCCATCGGTTGACTTATTACGTGCTTAACCGGTGCATCCTGAACACTGTTTGGCTGAGACAAACTTAGGAAGTGCTCTGGCTGTTCAACCGAGACATAAAAACCTGAACCTTGCTTGCTCTCGATATAACCTTCGGTGACCAGTTGTTCGTACGCGTAAATCACCGTATTTCGACTCACCGATAACTCAGCAGCTAACTTACGTGTTGAAGGTAACTTACTGCCCTTGCTCCATAAATCGTGAACGATCTTCTCTCTGATCGCGTGAAACAAGGCGGTTTGGCGCGTGTCGTGTTGTTCGTCTAACTGTAGATCACCGACATCAATAGGCTGCATAACTGGATCCAAATAGTGTTTAAAAGTGGCTCTATTTAATAGACCAGTTAATCGCTACATTAATCAAAAGGCAATGACTAAGGAGCGATTATGTTATCTAACACGAAAAGAACCACGATTAAAAAAGGGGCTCACAAAGCCGTATTTGAACAAGAGAAACTACACCAAATTATTGATGAAAGCTTAATCGCGCACATTGCATTACAAGGCGAACAAGGACCAATGGTTATCCCGATGCTTGCGTGGCGAGTCGATGACATGGTTTACATTCATGGAGCCAAAAACAGTCGCTTATTGAAAGGTCTGAAAAAGGGAGACCCAACCTGCTTAACGTTCACTCTGTTCGATGGTTGGGTGTTAGCCCGCTCTGCATTTCACCACAGTGCGCATTATCGTTCTGCTGTAGTATTGGGGTCATTTTCAGTCATCGATGACAATCGAGAAAAGGATCGCTTGTTGAATATCTTTATTGAGCAAATTGCGCCGGGAAGAACCGACGAAGTCAGGCTCAGTAATGAGAAAGAGCTCACCGCGACCGAGTTATTGGCAATACCGTTAACGGAAGCCTCCGTCAAAATTGGAAAGCACGGTGTGAATGATGATAAGGCTGACATGGATATTCCCGTCTGGGCGGGTGTGTTGCCTTATCGCACCGTTGTAGGGCCATTAGAAACGGTTCCAGAGCAAGAAGGCATCATTGAAACGCCAGATTACCAACAAGCTTATGGTGAACGTTGGTATCAAAATTAACACACTTAGGTAGTCAAAAGGATGGAGTTATATACAATCTGAATTACAAAAAATCAACATGACTCAATAATGTAATCAGACGATGAAAACGAATAAGGATATTCTACCATTTCAAGGCTTGCTCAATGGCATTGGGCAAGTCTATTTCACACCGTCTGCCATGACGTCGCTTTTGCTGCTGCTTGCCATTTCGATTGAATCACTTTCACTTGCTTTCCTTACCCTGCTTGGCGCAAGTTGCAGTTATGCATTGGCTCGTTATTCCATCAAACAAAGCAAAGACCTTGATAATGGGATGTTCGCGTTAAATGGGGCTCTAATTGGTTTATTTATTGGTAACTTTTTTGGTGTCACACCATTATTGGTTCTAGTGACTGTGTTAGGCGCATTACTCACAGTCCCCATTGCCAACATTGTATTCAGCTTTAAGAAGTATCGCGGTTACACCAGTGCCTTCATTGTCACCTCTTGGTCTATCTACATGCTTCAATCAGGTTTGAACCTCCCTTTTTTCACCCCCTCAAACACTACGCTACAGTCGACAGCGTTTTTAACATTCAACGATTGGTTGAACCTACCAAGCATGGCCATAACGTTGTTAAAAGGCATCAGCCAAGTCAGCTTCATCAACAATGAGTTATCGGGGTTAGTTATCTTGGCTGCGATTGCGTTCAACAATATCAAGCAAGCGCTATGGGTAATACTTGCGGTGACCGTCGGCACCGTTTTCAGCCAGTTAATCGGTGCGTCTGACGAACTGACCAAACAAGGCCTGTATGGTTACAATGCCATTCTTACCACTCTAGCACTTGTGCTCTATCCGCGAATCCCTTGGCCGTTGATCCTATTAGGCATGCTGTTGAGCTGCCTAATCACACTTGGTTTTCATGCACTGTCACTGCTACCACTCACCGCCCCTTTTATTTTAAGTACTTGGGGGATTGTCTATCTATCTGGGTTGATGAAAAAAAATCGCGCTACTAGTTAACGGTTTAATCCAGCCGATTGAGCTGACAAGAGAAAAGCTATCAGTACTTTAAACAAGACTAATCGAGAATATTCACCCTCTCGTAGTTTTTCATGCTCAGGGCTTTTCTTATATCTTTGCCATATCACCTCAATACCTTCGACCGTTTCTACTCTTGGAGTCAGCACTCTAGACTGAAAATGCTCAAGTAAAACCAGATAAATCGAATTCTCGAACAAAGGTATATCTTTCTTATAGATAGCTTGAGCTAAACAAAGCCATTTGCTTTTAGGCCTTGTTTTAACATAGCGGTACAACAGTGCTGTACTCAAAATCACAACAACAACGATGACAGCGAGCCCGGCCAATAGCACCTTGTACTGTTCCACAAAGGAAGCGAAGGTGTGCGACACTTGCCAACTTCGCTCAGGCAAGACAAGGTTCCTTTGCTGTTGAAACTCTGAATCCCACCAAAATACACTAACCGCAGGAAGCGTCACCCGGCCAGCGTTGTTCACTATATAAGTCACCCTTTCTAACCTTTGAGCCTGACGCACACCCCTTTGCTCATCATCTCGATACTGAGTTGACTCAGGATATACCAATAATTGACTCGTTAAGGTATCAGGGAGTGTTGTGATTTCCGGCAAAAGTGCGCTGATAGTGTCGTGTGCAGATAATGTAATTTCACGGGTAATCGCGTCGCCCACACTGAGCTGTTCTTCCAAGCCCCGTGAGCTTTCATTTTGAGAGACGAACGTCCATTTTTCTTTCAGGTTAGCTTCAGTACCTGTCAACCATTTCTGATCAGACGTCATATTGGCAGAAGGCTTATGAGCATTGAAAGACAAAGCCTTCGTCATCACCACCCCATCAATATTATTACTGCCCTGCTTTACGCCAATCTCAAGCGCGACAGGAGGGATTTGATACTCTCCACTCTGTAATGGGTAAAGCACGATTTCCCAGAGTTGTTTGGAGTACACTTTCCCATCAACACGTTCTGTGGAGTTCACAGCAAAAGAACTCATAGGCAACACGACCGCATTATCAACCTCAACACGATGCACCTTGGTGCCTTTGCTGAACCATGTGTCTGTCATCACTTCGATATTGAGAGTAACCTGCTCATGCACTGCAATATCCGAACTGGCATGACTCAGCCAGACATTAAGTTTTACACTGCCTTGATCATAGAGCGAAGCTAGCTGCTGACTATAAGCAAAATGACTCGTTAAGCTAATAACCAAACACAAAAGCTGAAATAACCTACTTAGCTTCATCTTTCCACTCCGTTTGATTAGCCGCCCCTTGTTGATACTGCAATGCAAACTTGGTTGAGATAAAGCTCGATAGGTCACTCTGAACTCGCTTCATCCATTTTTCGTTGGCGCCTGGATCACTCAAGATTTGTTCAGCGGATAAGACTTCTTGAATCACTTGATCTTGTTCTACTTGCTGCTTTACACCATCCGAGCGTTTTGGCTTATCACCATTTTCTCGGCTCACCTGACGTTCATTGCTTTTCGATTGTTCCTTCGTAAAACGATCAATATAAGCAATCACATCTTCAACAATCTTTAAGTTATGAAGAGCTTCTTGATTGTCAGGGTATTGCTCCAAGATCTCTCGATACAAAGACCTTGCCGCAACAAACTCTTTTTGATTCGCCAATGAAGCCGCCGCACCTAATTGCCCCTGTAAAGTATCACTGCGCATGTAGAATTGTTGTGCCACTTCGTATTCGCCAGCTTGGTAATAGGCCGTTGCTTTCCAGTACTCATTTTCAAAGATTTGCGCGGCTTGTTGGTATTCTTGATCTTGATAATACAGAGCGCCCTGCTGATCTTTAGTTAGCCAAATATCGACCAACGAAAACTCTGCTGCGTATAAATTAGGGCTGTAAGTCGCGCTATAAAATAAAGAAACCATAACGCACCATTGAACTAGCCAGCCTTTTCTAAACCACAACAAATACGGTACCAGCACCACCCACACCAAAGGGTAACTTGCATCAAACCAAGGCTCAGCTTGGTCTGCTGAAAGCTCAGCAAAAGATGTTATTTCCCCACTAAGATTTTGAATATCTTGGTTATCTTGAGTAAAAGCAACAAAATCACCATGTACCGAGCTGGCTAATTTCGACAGAGTTTCAATTTCCATAGGTAACGGAGATGGAACGTCTTGATTGCCAACACCATAAATCAGCAGTTGATAACCTTTTTCCTTGAAATAACCTTGATACTCACGGTAAGCCAGTTGGTTAACGGCATCGGTCACCAGCAATACCGTTGCATTGTCAGTTTCAGGTACCAATTTGTTGATGATAGGCAGGGTATATTCCGCAAACTTCCCCTCTCTTGGCATTACTTCGGGGTGAATAGCCTCTAATAAAGGCTTAAACACCGCAACGTCTTGCGTTAAAGGCATCGCTAAATGAGCGGTACCCGAGTAGACGACTAACGCTGTTTTTCCTTTACCTTGCAGATCAATAAGCTCCGCTATTTTTTGTTTCGCTCTAAACAGACGACTTGGCGCAATATCCTTTTGTAGCATCGACTCAGAGACATCGAGCACAATCACCAATGGCGTGGTGTCTTCTGCAAAAGGCGAAGACTGACGATACCAACTGGGCCCGGAAGCAATCACTATCACGGCCAAACAGATTACGCTGAGCAGAATGATCGGAAGGTGCTTCACTCGAGACGACTCACCAACACGCAAAGCATCAGACAAGTGCTTGGGCAAATGAGTTACCCACGAATTCTGCTTTTGGCTGCGGCGCCAATTCATGATCAGAACCACAACAAGTGGCACGATTAGTAACAGCCATTCAGAGCGAATAAAATGAAAGTTTCCCATCATAAAGCTCTCGCTTTTAGTGTCTCTGGCTTGTTACGAAATCGCAAAACAGATCGAACCACCATAAACAGCAGGTGATAAATGAAGGCGATAAGCAAAGGCACATAATGAAGGCTTTGTTTTGGCTGGTAACGGTAACTTTCAAACACACTAGGTTCGAGTTCATTGATGGTGTCGTATACGTTATCCAGTTCAGTCGGTGACATCGCTAGAAAGCTCTGTCCTCCCGTTAACTTGGCGACAGTATCAATGACTTCCATATCAATCGCTTGCTCACCTGAAGTGTTAGGGCTCCCCATTGCCACAAGATGAATTTTAATGTTATGCGCAGCAGCCACTTTCGCGGCATCAATCGGCGGCACTAAGCTGTCGGTATCATTGCCATCGGTAAGCACTATCATCAAGTGATCTCGGCTAAGGTGTTCGTGAGTAAGGCTTTCATGCTCATGTTTTTCAGGAGCCAGGTTTTGAGGATCTCGGTTTTCAGGAACAAGGTCTTCAGGAGAAAGCTGATCAGGTTGAGTGCTATGTAAGTCGGATGACTGCTCTTGCTTGTCTTTCTGATTCTCGGAAAGAAAGGTCTTAATACCGAGTCCAATTGCATCGCCCAAATGGGTACTTTGCCCTGCCATTGCAGGCTCGGTTTCATTTAACAACGCTAGCCATGCCGTGTGATCAGCCGTAAAGGGCGATTGTAAAAAAGCAGAATCACCGAAGACTATCAAGCCGAGTCGGTCGCCACTTCGCTTTTGACTGAACGTGTCCAACACCTCTTTTGAGGCCGCCAAACGAGTCACTTGATTACCAACAGTATTAGAGAAATCGTCCGTCGCCATAGAGCCCGACAGATCCAGAACAATCATCACATCACGTCCAGCAAGCTCTCTCGTCTCTTCAGGCCCTAGCCAAACAGGTTTTGCTGCTGCCAACACGACTAAAAGCCAACCTAAAATCAGGGAAGAACGTTGCCAAATACCCGCCTTAATCTGGTTTGAGCCTTTCTCTGCACTCAGACCTAAACTTGATGCCAGCGCATCAAAAAAAGGGACTTTCAAGGCAATTTGAGGGGTTTGATGACTCGGCACAAAACAGTAGATAAGAATCGGCAAGGGCAATAGGGCAAAGACCCAAAGGTATTCAAACTCGACCATCAGAACCTCTCACATGGCCTTTTATCCACGCAATAGCACTTAAACGAACCTGACTTAATTCACCTTCGGTCCAACCATAATCTGATGCGGGCTTGTAGATATCTTGCTGCCATTGCAATAAAAGCGCTCGGTCAAAAACCTGATGCGGTGAAGAAACAGTGAGGAACTCCCCCCATTCATTGCCACTGAGCATCGCGACCTTACTTCCAGGGAACGAACAACAAGCTACTTGCTTCAACAGACTGTTTATTCTGCGTAACTCTTGTTGCTGGCGCTGATTATCAATGGGATCTTGTTTACTTCTACTGATCGCTTTTACCGCCAGACGACGATATTTGTTCGCTTTGTAGGAGTGAAAAAGGTGGAACGACTTCCAAGCCCCCCACACCAAGATCAGAACAAAGGTGACTTTCCAACCAATTGTTGTTGGCAACCAACTGACATCAACAGTAGAGGCAGGATCGATAAAACCTTTGAGTAAAACTCGATTATCGGACACGGTAGCCCCCACTCATTTTTTGAATAAGATCAGCTATGTGGTTCCCAGACGTGTCTAATCTAACCATATCAACTCCACCAGCACTCAATAACTGATGGATATCTTGGTAGCCCTGTTGGATTGCTTGGTTGTATCGATGAAGCCTCTCGTTCAATGCAGTATCAGCCAATAGCTGCCACTCACCATCACTAATATGAATCGGTTGAGAAAATTGAAGTTCCAGTTCCATAGGGTCGTTGACAGCGATACCCATCAAATCATTGTGCTGCTTTAACCATTTGATTCGTTGAACATCTTGTTCTGTAGCATCATTGAAGTCGCTGATCATCACGATCAAACAACCCTTAAGCTTTTGCTGCGTTAGCTTAGTCAAAGCATCGGATAACCCTGAACCTGCGACTTCTTTACTTTTATGTTCTGCACGAGACAAATCTTGATTAGCGAGAGCCAGAGACTGAAGAATTCGTGCAACATGTGCTGAATGACGTTGTGGTTTATGCCAGTACAACTGCTCATTTGAAAAGATTAACGCTCCAATGCGATCACTGTCTTTTAATACTTTCCAAGCACAGCAAGCAGCAACTTGAGCTGCCGCCACAGATTTCATAGTATCGACCGATGAAAAGAACATGCTACTGCGTTGATCGACGAGCAACACCACCGGCAGATCTTTTTCTTCACTTTGAACCCTTACATGAGGTTCAAGCATTCTCTGTGTGACATTCCAGTCAATACTGCGAATATCATCACCCATTTGATAGTGTCGAAACTCTTCAAAGTTAAGCCCTCGACCACGGTAACGAGATAAATGGTTACCCGCTTGTCGAGAACGGCTTTTAGCTATGGGTGGCAACGAGAAACCTGTCGACTTCAATTTTGTCGCCATCAGAGATTCAAAAGAACTAACAACCCTTACGTCATCGGACACATTCATAACAACGCTCCCTAAGAAAGAGGCACATTGAGCAGTAGCTCATCAACAATCTGCTCTGCTGTCACCGAACTCGACAAAGCATCAAAACTTGGAGTAATACGATGACCCAATACCGAGACCACGACCGTTCTCACGTCGTCTGGTGTCACATAATCACGCCCAGCTAGCCATGCGTGTGCACGGCTACATTTATCCAAGGCAATTGATGCACGAGGACTTACGCCAACATCGATCCATTTGTCTAAATTAGAATCTGGATACAGATGAGGAAAACGAGTAGCCATCACAAGATCCACAATATATTGCTTGATCGGTTGTGAGGTATGGATTCGCTTTACCGCCTCTTTGCCAGCTGCAATGTGCTCAACACCGCCTTCAAATACCGCAGCTAGCAATTCATTTTGTTCTTGTTGTAGGGTTCCTGTATCCATACTCTTGTTCACTTCCTCATCCATTACTGCGAGCTCTTCCTGACGCACTAAATCAATAATCAACATTTCAGAGTCTCGATCTGGATAGTCAACATTCACTTTCATCATGAAGCGATCCATCTGCGCTTCTGGTAACGGATAGGTGCCCTCTTGCTCAACAGGGTTCTGTGTTGCTATCACTAAGAAAGGTTCTGGCAATGACATTGTTTCACCCGCAACCGTTACTGTGCCTTCAGCCATCGCTTCTAACAGTGCGGCTTGAACTTTGGCTGGGGCTCGATTAATTTCATCGGCCAACACCATCGAACTGAAAATAGGGCCAGGTTGGAACGCCAGCTTCGACTGCTCTTGATGATAAATCTGCGTGCCAGTTACATCAGAAGGAAGTAGATCGGGCGTGAATTGCACACGGCTAAAAGCCATATTTAATTGTTCTGCCAATATTTTAGCAGCGCGAGTTTTTGCCGTTCCAGGAAGCCCTTCCAATAAAATATGACCGCCCGACAACAACGCAATCATCATAGATTGTGTAACATGAGCTTGGCCGATAATAGATAGGTTTGTCTGTTCAATTAAATGACAAACTGCTGCACGAGTATCTGTGGACATAACGTTACCTTGTAAGGCTACCTAAATAAGCTGTAGTACCTGAATTGGGATATCAGCATTGATTTAATTTGGCAGATAGAGTTGTTTTAGTTTTGAGACAACATTTTGAGGAGCGATAGATTCAAGCTCAGCAAGGCACGTATTCGCATCTTGTCCAGCATTCAACAATGTGTCGCACAAAGCATATAGATAAGCGGGTTGAGCATGATTTTGATAGATAGCTCGGTAGACAGTAATCGCGGTCTCAGCGTCATTTTCTCGGACCAAGGTCGCGTAGGTGTATCCGTAGGACCCGCTATTAGGTTCCAGATCATACGCATTTCTCAGGCGACGTAGCGCCTTCACTCTTTCCCCTGTTCGCAGGTAAGACAGGCCAAGGCTATAATGCAATGCCGCCGATTCAGGAAAATCTGTTAGCGTCTGCTTTAAAACATGCTGAGCTTGCTCATCGTCATCAATGCCTTTCAAATACTCTGCGTAAGCAATAGTAATCCTAGGGTCTTGGTGATTCTCAAACCGTTCTGAGTAGATCAACTCGGCCTGTTGGAAATTGCGTTGTAAGGTGTAAACCCAAGCTCGCTCTAAGTCTCCATCAAGATCGTTAGATAGTAAGGCTAAATGCCTATCGACCGCTGGAACTAAACGATCAAGATACTCTCCGGATAACTGAGGCCAAAGAACGACCAGCGTACGGACGGCTTGGGCCTCTACATCACGATCCACATCATCTAGCATCGGCGAGACAACATCCCACTTTGCTTTACCCTGCCACTGTTCTGCAGCTTGTATTGCTGCCAAACGCATTTGTGGATGTTCAGAACGCGATGCTCTGGCTACCGCAATGATCGAGTTCGGGCCATAATACATCCCTAACTCAACGGTTGCGCCAGCACGTTGTTCTATGGGTAGAGCTTCATTTTGAGAGTGCTCCGCTAGCAACTGCTCACGCTGATCAACAACGGTGACAACTTGGCTTGTGCTTCCATTACTTAAAGGTTGAACACTATTCGCCAGAGAGGCACAAGAATAAAAGGTAAGTAGCGTTCCAACAATAATGAGCAACACTGCTGACCAATTGATTAGCTTATGTTTCATACTGGGTAACGCTCTGTATGCAGTTTCTGGGATAACTCTTCAGCTCTCACCATTAGAGCGTGCATGAAATAAATCTCATCTGTTTTTGCAAAACGATGTAAGACGAGCCACTCGTTCAGAGCATCAAGTGTTTGTACGAGATCTACACTTTCTTGCTCACAATCTAGATAGCCCAATATTTGTAAGCCAGAAACCAACTCTTCATAGTTAACCGGAGGCATCATCAACGTGATAAATTGCGGCTCATTAGTCATTAATAGTACATTGTAATTCGCATTCGCCACCTCGTAATTAGTACGTTTGGTCTTGTATTTTTCACCACATTGAGGGTTATTAGGGCGCTTTTGGCAAAGATTAAAAAGCGAAGCAAACTCTGTATATCGTTCACTCTTGGTATTAAAAGCCATATCAATCACAGCTTTTACCGATCCTTGATTAAATAGAGTGTCTGTAGGTGATACCGCGTTAGTCTGAGCGGTAACCGTTTGGCTAATCAGTGCAACAAGCAGCACAATAGTTTTTAGTTTCATCGGATAACGCCTCTATTTAAAATTAATCTTCATTGCATCGCCATTGATGCCTTTATTCACTGGGTAGCCCATAGTCGCAACAACCATTGAAATATAAGGGTCAATATGTGAGAAAAACTGCTTCCAGCCTGCACACAAATAGTTCAAGCCTGTTTCACCATCGAGGGTTTTAATGAAGCGATTTTTCGGACACTCACCAAAACAGGCAAACTGATAATTACACTCGCGGCACTGTTTAGGTAACGTTGACTCTTTTGCTCGGCCAAATTCTTCTTGGCCTTTTGAAAATTGCAGATCTTCAAGCTTGGCATCCTTGATATTGCCGAGCTTATATTCCGGGTAGACATAGTGATCACACGCGAATACATCGCCGTTGTGCTCAATAGCCAAACCTTTTCCACACATAGGAGCCAGTGTACAAAGCGGGTTAACTCGCCCCATCCACGTTTCAACACAAGATTCAAAATACGGAACATTCACTTTGCCGATGTCGTTTTCCAACCACTCATCAAAAATGGTACACAGGAAATCACCCCATTGGTGAGCAGAAACGCACCAAGATTCAACAATTGAATTTGGGTGACTAGGCTCGGTTTCAGGCATACCTTGAAAAAGAATCTCTTCTTCTGACCACTTCTGTGGTGCTGTCTCTCGGAATGATTTTGGTTCTACGATCGGGATGAACTGCATCTGTGGTGAGCAAATTTCATCGCGCAGAAAGCGGTATACTTCGAGTGGGTTTGAACCAGTGAGGTTATTTACACAGGTCAGCGTCGCAAAGTTAACCTTGTGTTTATGCAGAATGCCGACACCTTTCATGGTTTGTTTAAACGTGCCTCGCCCCGAACGGTTGGTACGGTATGCATTGTGAATCATCTCCGGCCCATCAATGCTCAAGCCGACCATGAAATTGTTTTTACTTAAGAACTTGCCCCAATCATCATTAAGTAACGTCCCGTTAGTCTGCAGGTTGTTCTCAATTTTCACGCCTTTTGGGCAGTATTTTTTTTGCAGGCGAACTACGTCACGAAAGAAGTTCACCCCTAGTAACGTTGGTTCTCCGCCTTGCCAATGGAAAACAATCTCTGGAAAATTTTGTTGTTCGATATAGGTTTTAATGTAGGTGTCGAGCATTTCTTCGCTCATTTGAGTCGCACAGCCACGCTCATGGCCTAACAACTCCTCTTTACTTAGGTAGTAACAGTACGTGCAATCAATATTACATGCCGAGCCAATGGGCTTAGTCATGATATTCATACGTTTCGCCGGGGCTGCTTTTGGCAACATAATGGTATTGTGTTGAGCTGATTGGGTCATTGTTATTCCTCTTCTCGTTCACTCACATTCACTGTGCGATTACTTCCCTAAGATGGAAACCTGTAACGGTTATCTGTGACTATTATTCAACAGCACTTAGCAGCCGTAATCAGTAGTATTACGGATTCTGTTCATTGTTCATGAGAACCAAAGGGCGCCTAAAAACAAAAGAGCGTTAGAAAACAAAAAGAGCGATCACAAGGATCGCTCTTTTAAGTGGCTCATCAGTTTTTCAGCGAGGGCTGGCTTGACTCACCTATAAGCTCAATAATATGAGTTTATTACTCAATAACTATTGGTATTGAGCACGCTGCCAGATATTCATCTTCTCAACGATCTTGTCGATAGAGAAAGAACCCGGGACTTGGCGAGGTGGGAATTCTTGGAATGTTTTCAAGAATTGGAATGTGTAAGCCGCACCTAAGTACATGTATGGAACATGCTCAACACGCCATTGAGAGTAACCAATGCCATCTTTATGCGCATTTTCATACGGGTCTTGACGCAGGTTAAAGATATACGGGAAACGCAGTTCTTCGAACTGACATTGCCAAGTTTCAATACCGTGACATTCGTTTGCAGTAAACATCACTTTAAAGTCGCCCATACGAACAGCTGAAATATGACCATCATCAGCTGCATAAACGAAGCCCTTACGAGGCCAATCAACAGAGTTGTCTGCCGTTGTGTTGTTGCCTTTCTTAAGCGCTGGCATTAGGTCAAATCCATCTAAATGAACTTTGTACTCTTTACCATTAAGCTTTTTACCTTTCTTCAGGTCAGCAACAATATTTTTCTCGCCAGCCGCACCCAAGAATGTAGGAGCCCAGTCATTGTGCGCCGCAATTTCGTTTGCAACAGAGCCTGCTGGGATCTTGTTCGGCCAGCGCATCATTGCTGGTACACGGAAGCCGCCTTCCCACGTCGAGTTCTTCTCACCGTAGTAACGAGATGTCGCACCATCTGGCCAAGACCATTTCTCTGCACCATTATCGGTGGTGTACGAAACGATAGTGTTATCAGCGATCTTCAGATCGTCTAGCTTATCAAGTAGTTGACCGACCATGTTGTCGTGCTCAACTAGACCATCACCGTATAGACCACCACGTTTTGATAGACCTTTTGATTCTTCTTTCAGGTGAGTCCAAACGTGCATACGCGTTGAGTTAAACCAAACAAAGAATGGTTTTTTCTCTTTATGAGCACGGTCGATAAAGTCTAAAGCAGCTTCTAGGAACTCTTCATCAACGGTTTCCATACGTTTAATCGTTAGAGCACCTGTATCTTCGATACGGCCATCAGCGTATGAATGGATAACGCCACGCGGGCCAAATTTTTTCTTAAAACCTGGCGCTTGCGGGTAATCCGGATGCTCTGGTTCTTCTTCAGCATTTAGGTGGTAAAGGCTACCCATAAACTCATCAAAACCGTTAGCGGTTGGTAGATGTTCATCGCGGTCACCAAGGTGGTTCTTACCGAACTGACCTGTCATGTAACCTTTAGCTTTGAGCATGGTTGCGATTGTAGGATCTTCTTGGCGCATACCTTCAGCAGCGCCAGGCATGCCTACTTTTGTCAAACCAGTACGCATTGGGTGTTGACCCGTAATAAATGCACTACGACCAGCTGTACAAGAGTTTTCACCATAGAAGTCAGTAAACAGCACGCCTTCATTCGCGATACGATCGATGTTCGGAGTCCAGTGACCTGCTTGTCCTCGTGTATACGCCGAAATATTATCGATACCGATATCATCACCCCAGATAGCTAGGATGTTGGGGTGGCTTGTATCCGTTGTCGCATAACTTGCCATTGCAGTCGATGCAAGTGCCGCGCCCATCGCAAGTTGTAGGAAGGTTTTCTTTTTGAACATAGCTCAAGACCTTTTGTAATTTTAAAAGTAATTTCTTTCCGTGAGCTATTATTTAAGAAACTGAGGAATTGGTAATCAGTAGTATTACTGATTCAAAGAATACTGATATATCGAACATAGATAATATTATTCGATTATATGGTTTAACATTTGACTTGCAGTCCGATAAAAAGCTAGCTTATACATAGTAATATTACTGTTGAGGTTGATTATTTACGATGAAAAATACTGCTGATATGTCTTTTGAGGATTTGGTGACAGAGCAATCCGATGCGCTAATTGGTTCGCCACCTAAAGACTTTGATGTGACTTGGCGAAAAATAGCGCAGTCAGTCTTAGATTGGTTTGAAATAGACAGAGTCACACTTTTCCCAAACTCAATGATCATACTCAATGATGGTAAGGTATCGACAGTATCGAGAGATGGCATCCCGGAACTTAAGAAAACAATCTTCATTAATGGTAATTATTTAGATTATTTTAAGCAGCTTCGAACAAAGAAAAGTTGGCTTACTTTTGATGATCAAGAAATGAGTAACCATAAAATATCCGTGATACAGACTTTACATGCAGAAGGCGGTCGTTGGCACGGTATCATTCCTCTAAAGCTATTTGGCCAAGACTGGGGGGCACTGTCCTTCTCTAGGTTCACCAGTGATTTAGAACCTTTAACAGAACAAGACATGAAACGCCTAAAACTAATTTGTGACATTTGGCTTTGCTACTGGCAGCATTCAACGATGGTGCGTAATTTAAAACAAGACCAACCCACGAATGCGAATGAAAGTGAAAAACTTCTCTTATTATCGCCTAAACAATGCTCAGTTCTCACTCTACTTGCTCAAGGTTTTACGGCAAAACAATGTGCAGAAAAATTGTTTTTAAGCCCTCGAACCATCGAGTCACATAAGTACCGAATGATCGATATACTGGAGCTTGAAAACAATACCGAGCTTGTCCAGTTTGCACTGCGCAACGGTCTTGGAATCGCCCAATAGTCCTCTCCCCCCATAAGTCTCACTCCTAATTGCTGAAAATCATGCATACCATTTTTGCATGATTTTCGTAATACTACTGCTTATAAAGCCAACGACAGGCTTTAATTTAGAACATCAGCAAACCTACCCCTTAAATATATTCCTACCGCTATTGGTTCTATAATTTATAAAAGCCACCACAAATCCATATATATTTTCATTCGCCTTCGCTTCTTGATTATTTACCTAGGGCTTGTCTATGTTTGTCAAAAATATATGGCCCGCTGGTACTCCCTTTGACATTAATAAAAAGTTGGTTCTTAGTATAACCAACACGCGCTTATACCGTAATTCTACGGTTTAGCTTCACGTTCTCGCCCCCTACACTGCGCGGTGGTTTGAAGCGATGTCAGATTTACAACGGCACATTGTTCTCATGATCATTAAAAAACGTAATCAAATTCAATCATTTTATTTAGAACACTTTCGGAGATGTTGTGGCAAGTAACCTTTCACAATCAAGAGATACATGGGGATCAAAGCTTGGCTTTGTAATGGCAGCAGCAGGGTCCGCTGTTGGCCTTGGGAATATTTGGAAATTCCCCTATACCGCGGGGGAGAGTGGTGGTGGTGCCTTCGTTCTTATCTACTTAGCCTTTGTTATTTTCATTGGCTTTAGTGTCATGCTAACGGAATTTGCTATCGGTCGACATACACAAAAATCAGCAGTCGGTGCATTTAAAGCAACCGACCGACGCTGGACATTTACCGGCGTTATCAGCGTGGTAAGTGGCTTGTTAATTATGGGCTTTTACCCCGTTGTGGGTGGCTGGTCTATCGCTTACATCTACAAAGTGGCGACAGGCCTACTCAGCACTCCTGAGTTAATTGGAGATAGCTTTAGTGGTTTTATCTCAACCCCTGTAGAGCCATTAATGTGGATGAGTGTATACCTAATTCTAAACGTACTTATTGTGATGAAAGGTATTTCAGGCGGTATTGAAAAAGCAGGTAAAATCCTGATGCCAATGCTGTTCATGATCTTGGTTATCGTGTCTGTTAAAGGGTTATCTCTACCCGGTTCAAGTGCAGGTCTAACATTCTTGTTTAGTCCAGACTTTTCTAAAGTAGACAGCAACGTAGTACTTGCTGCACTCGGACAAGCCTTCTTCTCTTTGAGCCTAGCAACAGGTTGTATGATCACATACGGTAGCTACCTAAAGAAAAAAGAGAACCTAGTACAAACCACAGCAATGGTCGTTGCCATGGACAGCAGTGTTGCACTACTGGCTGGCATCGCGATGTTCCCTGCAATGTTTGCATTTGGTATGGAGCCAGCGGCAGGCCCAGGCTTGGTGTTTGTTGTTGTACCACAGCTCTTCGCCGAAATGGGTGGCGTGATCGGCTTGCTATTCGCACTGCTTTTCTTCGTTGGTCTCAGCGTGGCTGCGCTTACGTCTTCAGTATCTCTATTAGAAGTTGCTGTTTCATACTTAATCGATGAAAAACAGATGACACGCTTTAAAGCGGTGTTGATATCAAGCATTACTATGATCAGTATGTGTACCCTTTCGTCGCTATCACTTGGTGGTATTGGCCCTAAGTTGTTCGATACTGGTGTATTCGATATCTTCGATCTGTTGACTGACAAGATCTTCTTAGCCGTTTGTGGCATGTTCATCTGTATCTTTGCGGGTTGGAGGTTGAACAAGAAAGATCTAGAAAATGAAATCACTAACAACGGTGAAATATCGTTTCCTCTGTTTAACCTTTGGTACGGCTTGGTTAAATACGTCATTCCTTTTGCAATCGCAATCGTTGCTTTTATGGGCGTGAAGGCTGGTTTTGACAGTGGTAAAGGTGAAGTCATGTTAATGGGTATCGCATTTATCGCGTTCACCGCGGTGATCTCTAAACGATTCTAATACCCGTTCCTGTTCACGATAACTTACTTAAGCCTGTCATCAGAGACAGGCTTTATTTTTGGCCTTCCATTCAATCTACCTCCCCTTTTAGATTCGTTCCAGATCATGTTTTCCTCTACTAAAAGTTATGACCCGTATTTTTACTGATTCGATCTCTTAACCAGCTACGTACTATCACGATAATCGTTCACCACTACGGTCGGTGAAACAACTCTGGCTCAAATTTTAACTACACACTTTAGGAAGCTTTATGAGTTTAATAACTATGCCTTTTGTCGACACTGGTTTCGACATTGGCCTACATGTTGTAGCAGCAGTAGTACTCATCGGTACTATTGTTGGAGCGCTCTATGCATTTTGGAAATTTCACGAATTGCCAATCCACCACGCAGACAAGAAAAAGCACGGTCAGATGGGGTTAGTTACCATACTCACCTGGATAGGATTCATCTGGCACTGGGTTTGGGTGCTTGCTGTAATCATTGCGTTTATCGATACAGAACAAAGCATACGTCGTATTCGTCATATTTGGCATGACACTACACCGACTCAAATGACAAAGGCAGGAGAATAACAATGTTAGAAGGTTTAGCTGTTTGGGCTTTGTTTATTTATTTGCTTCGCCTTGTAGGCATGCCTTGGACCAAACCATTTAAGATTTTTGCTTATGGTGGTGGTTCGTTCTGGCTTGTATTTGTTTGGGTTGGCCTAATTACTTGGGCACCAATGGATCTATCTGGCGGTTCTGTCGTGCAATCTCCGCATATTCAATTAAGACCAGGATCAACACGAATCACGGGGAATATTGAATCTCTTCACATCTCGCCGAATAGTGAGATCAAAAAGGGTCAATTAATTTACGAGCTTGACGATGACTCATACGTTAATGCCGTTGACAAAGCAAAAGCACAACTAGCGATTGCTAAGATGGGCCACAAAGCTGCTGTACAAGATATCAATATCGCAAAGACAAACTACCAAGCTTCGCTTGAAGACATTGAGATAATCAAGAACCAGATATCAGCAGCAAAACAAGACCTGACGCTAAAGCAACGTACGCTAAAGCGCTATGTTGACCAGAATGCAAAAGTAAAAAGTACGATTACCGAAAGCGTTCTTGACCAACAACGAACAGCCGTTGAAGTTGCGAAGAACCAGTTAACAATCATCGAATCTCAGTATCAAAAGTCTGAAATTACGGCAAATAAGAACCTAAATTTAATTGAAAAGTCACAAATTTCTATGACGAGCAAAGAGGCTGACCTTAAAAATAAGAGAGCAGCACTAGCCCAGTCAGAATGGGACTTGGCCCAAACAAAAATCTACGCACCAACGGATGGTTATGTAACCAACTTTATGGCACGTGAAGGTCAGTTTGTTGGCGCAATACCTCGCTTAAAAATGTACAGCGACGAAAAATTCGTCTTGATGCGAATTAACCATCAAGCGTTTAGAAACATCAAAGTAGGCCAAGAAGCTGAGTTTGCTACCGCGATTTATCCAGGGAAAGTATTTAACGCTCACGTAGAGGGTATTGTTGAAGCGACAGGTGAGTCTCAAGGTTCTTTGCTTGCTCGTGAAACAAACGTCCGTGCCACAACAGGAAAGAACGTCATGAACAAGCACCACTTTGTGCGTCTGCGTATCAACGAATCTGAAGGCTATGACATACCAGTGGGCGCCGTTGGACTCGCTTGGGTTAATGCAGAAAAGCCTATTCCATTCTTGAATTTCTTGAACGTCATTCGCGGCATCATTATCCGAATGAAAGCTCAGATTTACTTCATATATAGCATGTAAGACTATGAATAAATTCCATAAGATTTGTGATTTCATAGATGTTACGCATAGGAAAAAGAGTCAATTGATTCTATTCTCAGCATTCATTTATCTTGTTTTACGCTGCACTTATTAGTTAATTCACGATAACAAAACACATCAGAAACCCAGCAACCTTCCCCCTATAGGCTGCTGGGTTTCTTAACTTAATGAAAACTCCACCTTCAGCGAACAAGGCTTTTGGCTAGGGCGTGTTGACCTTTCGTGGTTAAATTTTGTTCGAGATAAAAGCGTTTTAATCGCGGCGAGGGGGAAGTAGCCTAGTCACTCTAAGCAAATCCCCCTTAACAAAGAGTAAAACGCTTTTAGCCGAACCCTTCGGGCAGCGTTTGCTGGCCATTTCTACTACGTTATCGGCTTCTCATGTAGGCTAGCTACACATCGACGCCTCTGCCTTGTATAAATACCCAGCAACTCGCTGCAAAAATCAGCTCGAAAGATCAACACGCCCTAGTACTCTTCTCGAAATCACATTGTTTTCGGAACTTTCAATACTTGGAATTGATTCAATACAGAAAAAATACTGAATATCTCCAACCAGTCCTTCCTTACACTATCTGCAGTTTACTAATCCATGCCCTCAAAGCTAACCTGCAGGAAACCACCATGAGAAAAACGGCTCTCGCTTTACTTATCTTTTCAAATCTAGCCAATGCTAGTGGCACACTCATGCAAGAAGCGACTTATGCAAATGCAGGTGCCGCTGGCGCTGGCGACGGCGTTTATACCGAGACCGCTACTGCTGCGTATACGAACCCTGCAACCATGTCCCACATGGGTCAAAGCAAAACGACAGTTAATGCCATGGTTCTAGATCTGCATATGGATTACACCGATACGCCAGACCAAAACAATGGTAACTTTGGCAAAGCCCAAGGAGATGCAAGTGCACATACCGTTATGCCATCTATCGGTATTTTCCATGTCACTCAATTAAACGAAGATGTCCACTTAGGCCTGATGTTCGGCTCTATTGGCGGAACCGCTGTCGACTATGGCAATGATTGGGAAGGTGCGATTGGCCTAGACGAAGCCTTAGTCACGGCGGTGCAGTTTAACCCAGCACTAAGCTTTAAGGTGACGGAGAAAGTATCTGTCGGTATTGGTGCTCAACTAAACTATGGCATTTTGGAAGCAAAAACCTCCACTTTAGAAACCGATTTAGACGGCGACTTCGCTTGGGGCTTTAATGCTGGTGCAATGTATAAAGAAGACGACTGGTCTGTCGGACTTAGCTACCGTTCTAAGCTAGAACACGAATTTGACGTAGACGCCACTGTAAATCTAAATCAAGTCAGAGATACTAAGCTAAGTACTGAACTCATGTTCCCGACCATAGTTGACCTAAGCGGCAGCTATGATCTAAACCAACAACTTACCTTACTTGGCTCAGTACAGTGGCACAAATGGAGCGACTACCCAGAAACTCCTATTTATGGCGGTGATGGTAACGAAATTGTATCTGTCGAACGTGACTGGGATGACGTGTGGAAATTCGCCATCGGTACCGATTACCAACTTAACGCTGATTGGACCCTAAAAGCGGGCTTCTCTTACGAAACGTCTCCACAAGACGACCCAACAAAGCAATGGGTTGACCTACCAGTTGGTGAGCAGTATCGCTACTCTGTTGGCGCAAGCACACATTGGGACGACGTACGTATCGACATGTTCTATGAGTTCGCAGACCTTGGTACTGTTGATGTTGAAAAACAAAAAGTTGATGTAACTGGTTCATTCGACGGCCATATTCACTTCATTGGTACTAACATCACTTTCTAATGTTGCTCGCAGTAACTTCAAACGCTGAACTCTCGAGTTCAACGTTTTACTCTCGGTGTTAGAAGCGGTAATCAATACCAATAGAAGCCGTCACTTCTTCGGAAGTTTCATCAATGCCGCGCTCATTTTGGATAGAAATCACATCGTATTTAAATTCAAACATGATGTTGAAGTCTTTGTCTTGAACCTTAGTTTTAATGCCTTGCAACCACATTAGATTAGCCACCTGCATTTCAGCACCACCGTATGATGAGCCAAGATTGATATTAAACACAGAGAAGTGGGTATCGTTCCAAGGGTGTAGCGCGTACATGTTAACTGAGCCTAAGTGAGCTTCTTCATTACCCTGTAGAGGCACGCCTAGTCCATTCAATGTTGAGTATGCGTCACCACCGTCGACATAGGTATAGTTCAACGAAGGGAAGAACAAGGTGCCATCTTCACTACCTAGAGGCAGCATATAGCCTGTGGTGTACATGTTAGCTGCGTCTTTTAGTTGGTAAACGTCAACATAGACACCACCAAGAGAATCAAAATGAGCGGCTCTCAATCGAGCATTCTCTGACTGAGTGTAATATTCAGCAAAACCAACGGTCTGGGATATATCACTCGTTAGCCCTGAAGCACCACCACCAGCAAGGAGCTTGAGCTCTCCTTCATCGTCTGAAAATACCGCCGCTCTCATGCTGCTGTTTCGAGGGTCCGCATCATGATACTCATGACTGTTTTTTTCAGAATTTTGCTCTGCAAATACCGAAGTTGAAGCTAAAACTAATGCTGTGCTTATTAAAGAAAGAGAAGCTATTTTAATATTTTTCATTGTATACACCAAAACTGACACTTAAGAAGATGGTGCAACTATATGTAGATGACTATTTCCACGCTACTTATACGAAAAATAAGCATCACTTATTCTATCGATTAATAATGTTAAGCAGAGGCTAGGAATATTATGTACAAAAAATATAATGAACAGGTGAACCTAAATTATCTACGCGTGTTTGATGCTATTTATATTCATAGAAGCACCAAGTTAGCTGCATCGGCATTGGGTATTAGCCAATCGGCGGTTAGCCAAACATTAGCGAAATTACGTGACCATACTGGCGACAAGTTATTTTATTCAGCCAATGGTCAATTACAGTCAACCCATAGAGCAGATGCTATTGGTTTGGGCTTAAATGAGCAACTCGATGCGTTAGACAATCGGATCTTTTCAGAGCTTTTTGAAGATCCAAGTGAATTCGATGGTGAGCTCACTATCGCAGTATCAAGTGTATTCCTTGAAGCTATGGCTACAGAATTAACTAGCTCGGTTGTGTTTAACTCATTTCCAAAAGCAAAACTGAATGTTACCACCTGGACAGATCGAACACTCACCGACATACAAAATGGCGATGTCCATATTGGGTTGAATTTCGGCCCAATTGACACTCCGAAATCGATCCGTTCCGTTGAGCTAACTTCCAGTGAACCCATTGTTATCATGAGAAAAGGCCACCCATGGTCTCATGGTAATTTCAAATTGGAACACTTTAACCATTATCCTACAGGAGGGATTCTTGTTCCTGGACTGACTAACTTTAACGCGATACTTGAACGTCGACATCCTGAGATTTTTGATTTCAAATACCGGTCTGCCAGTATGTCTGTTTTAACATGCCTCGCTGAGCACTCAGACATTCTAGCGATAACAGAGACGCTCTCAGCATCGATGTGTCCGATCTCTATTGATTGCGTACAACCTGCATGGCTAACTGATTTAGCTCCTGACAAAACGTATCATGCAATTTATTACCTAGAACGAAATCACAACCACCCTTTATATCGATTCTGTATCAATATTGTCCGTAACTCTCTTCAAGAGAAATTAGATATATTAAAAACAAAAACCGAAATTAACATATAGCCATTACGTATATTTACTGCTTACATGTGACTAAAAAAATGATAATGAAGTGGTGATTTTTAATATTTAAATAAATTATGACTCACTTTCTTAAACACCACTTTATTTGCAGTATTTTTTCTGCACAGTGTTTATTTTAGTTCCATTAAGGTCGTAATTCTCGATATAAATAAAATTGGACACCCACCTTGGTGAATAAATACTCTATGAAACGTGTACTCGTCACCACCTGTACCTATATCCGGGCTACTGGTACAAAAATTACAAGATCAGAAGACAGTAAGTGCCTAGGGTAATCAAGTCGAGTCATTTAAAGACCGTTTTTTAAGCGCTCAATATATTGCTTGGGCGTCAAACCTCGATGTTTCTTAAACATCCGATTAAAGCTCGCAACGTTGGTATAACCTAATCTCGTTGCAACTTCTTCTATCGGCACTGAATACAACAACAGTTCCACGGCCACGTTGCTTAACGCGTATCCCATTATGGTAGAAAAGTTAACACCCAATTTGTGTAATCGTCGCTGGAACTGCTGTTCAGATAGACCGAGTAAACTGGAAACTTTATGTAAGGTAGGCAAACCAAAATGACGACTATAATTGATCATCTCATAAGTCACCTTATGTTCATCACCAGCATCCGGCATATTGAGATAATTATCCAAGTCATGAAAATTCATCGCCAGATTTGTTTTACTATTCGATGGTGATTGATTGATGGATAACCTCGACTCACTAGGGATCCAAACTTCAGTGCGCGGCTGCCCCCACTGAATCGTGCAACCGAAATACTCTTGGTAAAGATCGACGTTATCTCGGTGGCCCGCAATTGATACCGCAACGGGTTTAAAATCATCACCCAAATATCGACGTAAAATCTTCATAATGAAAATTGCCACTCTTATCGAGTCATGCACTTTACCCGTTTCCGAGTACGCAGGGTTGTCGTAGCACCATTTAATCATTGTCCCTACCTGTGCACCATATAAGAAAGCACCCGACTGCAAACAATGAAGTCCGATGTTGACTCTACGGATCGTCGAAGCAAGATCATGCCCAGAAAAAAACCAATTAGTTAACGGGCCTAACCTTTCAATATCAACTCGGTCAGCCAATTTCAAAATGATATCCGGATCATTGGTTTGTAATTCCAACAAGCCAAACCATTTGTCGACTTCACTAACTGGAATAAGGTTCATTGAATTATTAAATACAGACTTCGGAATACCCAAACTGTCCGCATTAACCATAGGATTCGTCACGGCGTACCGATAGATTCCCAAAATCCCTAACGCTCTTAAGAAGTTACAATTACTCATTAATGGCAGACCTTTATAAATTCAATGACAGATCAAATCATATAGATAGCATTATCGAAGTAATTAGTAAATTTACAACTTGTAAATCCTACACCCATCACACTCGGAGCATCATTTAACTTAGGATTTATCAATGAGTTTAGTAAGTGTCCCATTTGTCGGAACCGGCGCCGATACCGCTCTACACGTCGTAGCAGGCGTTGTATTGATCGCAACTATCGCTGCTGCATGTTATGGGTTCTGGCGTGTGCATGAATTACCAATCAATAAAGCTCACAGCAAAGAGCACCAACAGCTCGGCTTAATCACCGCATTAACTTGGATTGGTTTTATCTGGCACTGGGTATGGGTACTCGCCGTCATCTTGGCCTTTGTTGATATGGAAAAAGCGATCATCAATCTGAGAGACACCTGGAAAGCGCCGACAAAGTCTGACGTTCAACCAGAACACAGTGATAAAAATGAGGAGAACCCAGTATGTTAGAAGGCTTAGCTATTTGGGCACTGTTCATTTACTTACTGAGATTGGTAGGTATGCCTTGGAACAAAGGCACCAAAGCGTTTGCTTACTTAGGTGGTACATCTTGGTTAATGTTCGTATGGGTTGGGTTAATCAACTTCACGCCGATGGATCTCTCGGGCGGTTCAGTTGTTCAATCTCCGCATATTCAATTACGTCCGGACTCAACAGCGGTCACAGGAAAAACCACCAAGGTTCACATCAGCCCAAACCAAGATGTGGTTGAAGGGCAACTTCTTTACGAAATTGATGACACCAAATATGTGATTGCGAGAGACAAAGCAAGCGTTCAACTTGAGTCAACAAAAGTCGCTTTAGACACAGCTCGCCAAGAAGTCAGCATTGCTAAAATTAGCTACCAGTCGGCGCTAGAAGACATCAAAACATCTATTGCACAGATAGAGTCAGCAAAGACAGATCTAGTGCTGCAATCTAAGACCCTTGACCGGTACCAGAAACAAAACAGCGTCGTAGAACATACGATTACAGAAACTGACATCGACCAACAAACAGCAAAGGTTGACCTAGCAACTCACAATGTCACTACGCTAGAGTCACAACTCAGTAAAAAAGAAGTCGATGCCGAGAATGCGAAATTAAATATCCACAAAGCTGAAACCAATGTGAGCAAGAAGCAAACTGAGGTTGATTCTTCTAAGGCAACACTGGCGCAAGCACAATGGGATCTAAACAGCACCAAAGTCACTGCACCGACTGACGGCTTTGTAACGAACTTTATCCTTCGTGAGGGTCAGCGCGTTTCGATGATGCCTCGTATCCAGATGTATACCGAAGAGAAGTACGTATTAATGCGAGTCAATCACCAAGCGATTCGCAATGTTAAGGTAGGTCAGCCAGCAGAATTTTCGACCGCGGTATACCCAGGAAAAATATTCTCTGCAACCGTAGAAGGCATTGTTGAAGCGACGGGTGAGGCACAAGCTAGCTTATTAGGTATTGATGAACAGGTTCGCGTTACCACAGGCAGAAACCTCCAGAACAAACACCACTTTGTTCGCTTAAAAATTGACGAAGCGGAAGGTTACGATATTCCTGTCGGCTCCGTTGGGCTAGCTTGGGTAAGCGGTGAGAAGCCAATTAGCTTTATGGCATTCCTAGACGTAATACGAGGAATCATCATTCGAATGAAGTCTCAGTTGTACTTCTTCTACTCCATCTAATACTTCTCTTAGATGCAACAATACAAAGCCCGTGAAATCTGAGATCGCACGGGCTTTTTGTTTATTTCACCATTTATTGCAAGAAGAACACCACAGAAGTCAAAAGATTAAGCAACATTCGGTAATCGCTTCACCAACCTTACCCTTACGTAATTACCACACATTGCAAAACGCACTTGCAAAACGCAACGGAGTATTACAAAAACGCGAAATAAACGCTTAAATACGCACCAGATTGCTATAAAACACCCACTTTTCGTCATTTTAAAAGTTGGCACACTAACTGCAATGTATACAGTGACCCTTCTTAAGCCGAGGGTCACCTAGCCAACTGACGTTGTTAGTGAACCTTTGTTGTTCACAATATATATAGGCCAATTGCGAATATTGCGATTGGCCATTTTTTTGCCTGTCATTTAAGAAACATCGCCCGCCCAATATACAGACACCCATTCATAAATATAATAATCAACATTCATAGCCAACTATGAACAACAGATACCTGATGCGTTATAGAAAACGTTTTCTATTTATTTTAATTAAAAAATCACAAAACATAACCTTATGTTTTATATTGCTTTTAGTTCAATAACTGATTCCAAACCGCTTTCATTGACAAAATTACCATTGACTACGTGATTTATATCACCATAATGCGCACGTTTGCCTGCAATACGGCGACCGTTAAATTTAATTTTGATCATTTGCGGAGGTAAAAAATGGCTGCTGATAATAACTACAGTCTTGGGCCGGTTCCTACATCGGCTAGGAAAGGAGTCGCTTCACTCACCATGGTAATGCTTGGACTCACTTTCTTCTCTGCAAGTATGTGGACAGGTGGTTCACTCGGGACAGGTCTTTCATTCAACGATTTCTTCCTCGCCGTACTCATCGGTAACCTAATTCTCGGTATTTACACTTCTTTTCTTGGCTACATCGGCTCATCTACTGGCCTCTCTACTCACCTCCTTGCTCGTTTCTCTTTCGGTACTAAAGGCTCATGGCTTCCTTCGGCTTTACTTGGTGGTACACAAGTCGGTTGGTTTGGTGTGGGCGTGGCAATGTTTGCCATTCCAGTTCAGAAAGCCACGGGCATTGATACCAACACCTTGATTATCGTATCTGGCTTGTTGATGACGGGTACAGTGTACTTCGGTATTAAAGCACTCATGGTGCTTTCAGCGATTGCGGTTCCTGCAATTGCAATTCTGGGTGGTTACTCAGTACTGACTGCGGTAGACAGTGTTGGCGGGCTAGAACAGCTACAACTGATTGAGCCGGAAACACCAATGGACTTCTCAATGGCGTTAGCAATGGTTGTCGGTTCGTTTGTGAGTGCAGGTACGCTGACTGCCGACTTCGTTCGCTTTGGTAAAAAGCCAGCGAGCGCTGTGTTAATTACCATGGTCGCATTCTTCATCGGTAACTCACTGATGTTTATCTTTGGCGCGGCAGGTGCTGCAGCGACGGGGCTCTCTGACATTTCAGACGTGATGATTGCGCAAGGACTACTTCTTCCAGCTATCATCGTGCTAGGCTTGAACATCTGGACAACCAATGAAAACGCACTTTATGCGTCAGGTCTTGGTTTATCTAACATCACAGGTCGCTCAAGTACTACAATGTCTATCATTAACGGTATCGTAGGTACGATTTTCGCGCTTTGGTTGTACAACAACTTCGTTGGCTGGTTAACCTTCCTTTCGCTGGCAATTCCACCCATTGGTGGCGTAATCATCGCCGACTTCTTTGCGAACCGTAAACGTTACAAAGATTTTGCAAAAGCAGAGTTCCAAACCGTTAACTGGGCTGGCATTATCGCGGTAGCAACAGGCGTAGCCGCCGGTCACTTCCTTCCTGGCATCGTTCCTTTGAATGCCGTGTTTGGTGGTGCAATCAGTTACCTCGTGCTTAACCCTCTATTGAATAAAAACGCTCTGAAATCTCAGGCCGCTTAAGGACACACTATGACAACCTTATTAATCAAGAACGCGAAGCTTCAAGACCAAGACGGCTTGAAACAAATCCTGATTGAAAATGGTCAATTTTCTCGCATTCTCGATAATGACGCACCAATCAATCATCAAGGTGACATCCTTGATGCTGAAGGTGGCATTGCAGTTTCTCCTTTCTGTGAACCGCATATTCACCTAGATACGACGCAAACGGCTGGAGAACCTAACTGGAACATCTCTGGTACTTTGTTTGAAGGTATTGAGCGTTGGGCTGAGCGTAAAGAATTGTTATCAATCGAAGACGTAAAGTCTCGTGCGAAACAAACACTGAAATGGCAGATTGCTAACGGTGTTCAACACGTGCGTACTCACGTTGACGTATCTGATCCAACGTTAGTTGCGTTACGCGCGATGGTTGAAGTTCGTGAAGAGATGAAAGAGTGGGTCGACATCCAGATCGTTGCATTCCCTCAGGAAGGTATTCTTTCATACCCTAACGGCAAAGAGTTGCTTGAAGAAGCCGTGAAAATTGGTGCTGACGTTATTGGTGCTATCCCTCACTTCGAATTCACTCGTGAGTACGGTATTGAATCTCTGCACTATGCGTTTGAGCTTGCTCGCAAGTACGACTGTCTGATCGACGTTCACTGTGATGAAATCGATGACGAGCAATCTCGATTTGTTGAAACACTGGCGGCCCTTGCTCATAAATTCGACATGGGTGATAAGGTAACGGCAAGCCATACTACAGCAATGGGTTCTTACAATGGTGCTTACGCATCTCGCCTATTCCGTCTATTAAAGATGTCTGGCATTAACTTCGTGGCAAACCCGTTAGTGAACATCCACTTACAAGGCCGTTTCGACGACTACCCGAAACGTCGTGGTGTGACTCGTGTTAAAGAGATGCTAGCGGCTAATATCAATGTGTGTTTCGGCCATGATGATGTGTTTGACCCATGGTACCCGCTGGGTACAGCGAATATGCTTCAAGTTCTGCACATGGGACTGCACGTAACACAAGTTATGGGCTACGACCAAATTAACACCTCTCTTGATTTAATCAGCAAGAACTCAGCTCGTACATTGAACATCCAAGACAACTACGGTATTGAGGAAGGTAAGCCAGGAAGCCTGCTAATTCTTCCTGCTGACGATGGCTTTGATGCCGTGCGCCGCCAAGTACCAGTGCAGTACTCAATTCGCCACGGCAAGGTAATCGCAGAGACTCAACCAGCGAAAACAAAAATTAATTTAGATAAAACTGAAGATATCAACTTCAAACGATAATATCGTCTATACTAATGATGAAAAGGAGGCTTAGGCGTCCTTTTTACTTTGTCACGGCGTGTAATTTTATAAAACCATCAGCTATTTCAGGTGGTTTTGTTAACGAGCACAACATGACAAAAAAACTCGCTGATTTCTCAATCAATGAGTGTACAACCGGAAAGACTGTGTTAACATGCACTCGCTCTGTTAGCCGGAGTTATTTAAGTTAGATGAATAGTAAAAAATGACATGTAAAATCGTTACCCGTTTTTGTAAGTAGTTTTTCCTTATTTCTTAGCAACATTAAATAATTCAATTATCAGCGCATTGCAGTAATGCAATCAACAATTTAGAAAATTTATGAATAAGGGACAAATTATGTCTAACACAAATACTGGCACTGTAAAATGGTTTAACGAAGAGAAAGGTTTCGGTTTCATTTCTCAAGACAACGGCGGTGCTGACGTATTCGTACACTTCCGTGCAATCGCTTCAGAAGGTTTCAAAACTCTGAAAGAAGGCCAAAAGGTTTCTTTCGAAGTTGAAAACGGTCAAAAAGGCCTACAAGCAGCAAACGTTGTTGCTCAATAATTAGCTTTTAGCTAAAAAGAATTTTAAAGCGCTGATTTTTATCGGCGCTTTTTTGTATCTGCTCATCAATGTTTTCATCCTTTCCCTCTCTCGATTCAAATTTCTGCGTTACTTCTTCAATCGAGTTACTTCTCCAATCGATTCTGAAATCACAGTTCTCTCCCAGACTAAGGTTTTAATAAAAAACTTAACCTATGTTCCATAGTGAATAACCAAAAATATGGTTAAAGAACAATCCATTAGACACCATTTATGAATACGCAATCGATATTCATAATAAAAATGAGTTATTTATCCAATCCTCATCGATTAATCATATAATTTTTAAAGCAAAGACCTGCGAAATCCGCTAACCTTGTCCACAAGTGGCTTGAGTTAGTTTGGTATCTGCAGTAAAAATAATGAAAAAAGACGAATTCCAGAAATCCACCGCTAATCTAAAAAAAGCGGTACCTCTTATGATGAAGAACAGAGTGTCTACCACACCTGCAAATTACGCACTTTGGTACACCTATGTCGATAATGCTATCCCACAGCTAACTAAAGACATGGATGGTATTTTAGAACACTACGGCATTTGTCCTCCAGCCGTTGGTGAGCAGCTTTACAACAATTACGTTGCGAGTAAATCTGAAACCAATATCAACGATCTTCGCGCTAACCTAGAACTGTTAGTTTCTGAAGTTTCGAATTCAATGAATGATACTCTCACCGATACCTCCGCTTTTTCCGACATGATCGATAAAAGCTTCGAGGATTTGGCTCGTGTTGATAATGAAAGTTTATCGATCGACGAAGTCATGTCGTTGGTTCGTCAGCTGGTTTCTGAGTCTCGTCATATTCGTCACTCTACTCAGTTTCTAAATTCTCAGCTGCACTCTGCTACATCAGAAATTTCCAAGCTTAAAACCCAACTTGTAGAAGTGCAGAAAGATGCGCTCTTTGACAGTACAACGACACTCTATAACCGTCGCTCTTTCGACCGTGATATAGAAACCTTGTGTGAAGCGAAAGAATCTTTGTGTTTAATTCTTCTCGACATCGATCATTTTAAAAATTTCAATGACACCTATGGCCACTTGTTTGGCGATATGGTTCTTAAAGGGATAGCTCGCAAGCTGAAGCTAAGTTGTCGTGAGGGTATTTCTGCGTATCGATTTGGTGGTGAAGAGTTCGCACTCATCGTGCCAAACAAGTCTTTGCGTATTGCTCGTCAGCTCGCAGATACTAATCGACGCTCTCTAGAAAAGCTGTCTATTAAAGATCGTCGCAGTGGTCAACAAGTCGGTAGTATCACCGCATCGTTTGGTGTCGCTGAACTTGAGCCCGGTGAGTCGGCGCAATCACTGATCGAACGAGCTGATAAGCTACTTTACGAAGCTAAATCACTTGGCCGCAACCGAGTCATGCCTCTTTAAGGTTTCACCGCTGGTTCCGCTTAATGAGAACCCGTGAACGCGAATTGATATACATTTAAAAAAACAACAAAAAGCCCCAAAGACTAACTAGTACGTTAATCTTTGGGGCTTTTTCGTTGGCTATGTGTATCGGCTTAGTACTTACTGGGGTCAAACCCTTCAGCGTTCCAAACCTTATTTCATACGACTAAAGTTGGTAGCAGTAATTCAGGCAGTAATCTTCACCACTCTTTGCTCTGAACTCTTTATCTTCGCTGCATGCCTTTGGTTTGCCCTTTGCATCACCTTGAATCAAACTGATCCAGTGGCGCATTGCTGCAATGGTCTCTTCGCGCATTGTGTTGGTTGCTTCCACTGGCGATTGACCGAACGTGGTACATGATTCTAACTGAATATCATCGATCTCTACCAATTCAATACACCCCGTCCCTTTATGACATCCAAACATCACTTCTAAGTGACTGCCACTGCCATCTCGGAACAAGATAGAGTCTGGGTCATTCTTCTCACCCATGTACGCTACAAACTGTTTAGGGTGCTTTAGGCCGCCGTGCTGGCCATCTTTAAAGTAAGCCATGATATGGCGGTAATCAACTACGTAGCTGGTTACGTCTTGATGTGAACCATTCTCTAGTGGGAACAGTCGATCAAGCAGCTGTTTTGCTTTCACTTGCTTCTCTGTTTGCTGGTTGGCACTGATTGTCTCCACGGCAAAGACAGCTTCAGCGATAAATGGTTTTGATTGTTTTTGGATTTCTGTTTTATCGAATGTAAGCATATTCATAGTCTTTCCCTCTTGACTAGCCCGGTGATAACCACCGATTTCTACAGCAAAAATGTGTCCTAGAGCAATTATTCCAAACTAACGTTTAACTTATTTGTCATTTTGTGAATTGCTTAGTTTGTAGATTAGCGCTTTTTTACATACAATTTCACAACAAAAATTTTACAATGTGAATTTTACAAATATGGCCTTGTCAAAAAGTTTAGTTCGTCAGTCTCATTTCCTAGGTACGAAAATACGTAACCTAAGAAAACGTAACCATTTAACGATGGAAGATCTGTCTGCGCGTTGTATTCGAATCAACCCAGAATACGCACCTTCCGTATCTTACCTTTCAATGATTGAACGTGGAAAGCGTGTGCCAAGCATCGACATGCTGGAAGTGATTGCGCAGGTTTTTCAGAAGACCCCAACGTGGTTCCTCGACGACGAATCAGAACAACAAGCCATTGCACCTGACAAAGGGAATCGTGGTGGGATAAGTGGCATGGCACTCGAGCCTAGCTTTCTTTTCTCCAACGACATCCTGCAGATTGCGATTCCTGAGATGCTGTCACAAACGGGGATATCTGGCCGTCAGTTTGCGCACCTCTTGATTAGGGCACACCAAGAAAGCAACCAGAACCACTTTCCTGACCTTGAGCGCGCCGCAGAGGAGGTTGGCCTAAAACGTCTTAACCTGAGCGTAGAAGACCTTATAGACATCGCTAGAACCCTTGGTATTAATATCCGCTGGGTTACGCGCACGCCGCAAGACGTGGTTGACGAGCTAGGAATTAATGCCAAGCAACTGGTTACTTCATTCTTTGAGCCTCCCGGTACGATCTTTTTAAACGAAATCCTCAAAGAGTACCCCACTCGTCTGAAATACGATCTCTCGGTTTATATCGGCCATTGCATTCTGCATAGCAAAGAAGGATTAAAGAGTGTGTTGTCGGTCGGTAACAACAACACATGGGATGACAACCAGGTTTCAGGCTCTTCACAGCTGAACTCTCAAGACATTCTGCAAGCGTGGCGAGACTTTGAATCCAGTTTCTTTGCAGGAGCACTTCTGTGCCCGAAAGTCCCGTTTAGACAGCTGCTAGACCGCACTGGTTACGAAATAGACGTTCATAAGAGAGCGGGGGTTTCCCCCTCTGTTGCGATGCGTAGAATGACGGTAGTATCGCCCTACCCTCACTGGCACTACTTTGATGCTTATGGGCCGGGGAAACTCAAGGCGGTATACCGCGGGAACGGGATTCCACTGCCTTGGGGGAATATGAGAACGGTCGCTGACCCATGTCAACATTGGGCTGTATTCCGTCGATTGTCAGAACCTCGGGCAGGTAGCTCAGCTCAGATCTCCATTTTAAATGTGGGAGATGAGCCAAGAATCTATTGCTGTGAATCCATCAATATGACGGATCCTGCGGGTAACAATCGCGTGTTGTGTGCTGGTATAGACTTAAACCCAGCGATTGATGCTCAAGGCGGTAATTCAAGAGATATAGCAGAGCAGCTTAAGGCGTCATGCGTCAACAATGGTGGCTCTGTGGTAATCCCACGTAACATCAAGAAAGATCTCACGACAATAGCCAAGATTCTAAATATAAATTGGATTGAACGTGGGATTGAGACAGAGGCTAGGCTTATCTGCTCCAGAGGTGGAGAGTGCCCTCGCCAACCAAGCTGTTACTCGAAGTGTGGTGAGTAAAAAAGTAAAACCAACAAGTCGAACTCAAAATTCAGGCAAAAAAAAACCAACCACAATAAAGGTGATTGGTCATATATTTTGTGTGAACAATATGGGTTCACTAACAACGTCAGTTGGCTAGGTGACCCTCGGCTTAAGAAGGGTCACCATTACTAATGCAGCATACGTGCCAACTTTTGAAACACGTATTTACTAAGCATCTGAACACGTATTGGCCGTAAATCCCTGCTTGTTTTGCAAACTGGAATTGCAAATTGCAAAGATCCACAAAAACGCTAGTGATTATGTTGTTATTAATAAATCATTAACGAATCATTACCTTTCCTCTCAATAGCGTATTTCTTCTTGATTCAGTCGTTTTTACAGCCAAGAAATCACTTCTAATTCGCAAAATAATACCCATAAAAAAACGCGAACATTGAAATTCAATATTCGCGCTTATTCGAGTTAAATTGCAGAAATTCGCTACGCTAATAAACGAGAACCTTTTAAAAAAGTAATTCTCGTTACTGAAACGCTACAAAGCTGCCTTATCAACCTTTCGGTCTACCAAAGAGCTACTATTTCTGAGGTGCAGGCTTAGAACGGCTTCTAGATGGTGAAGGCTTGTTACCTGTAGGCTTATTACCTGCTGGTTTGCTCGAGCCATTACCGCCACCGAAACCAGACTTCTTAGGTTTACCTGCACCAGCTGGCTTACCAGAACTATTCGTAGAAGGCTTGTTTGCCGCATTGCCACGCTTATAGTTACTGCCATTATTTCTTAAAGATTTATCATCACCCGCAACTGTTGAGTTGCTGTCAGAAGCTTTGTTGCCTGAATTAGGCTTGTTCGCATTAGGCTTACGCTTAGGAGCAGAACCTGAACCAGAGACATGACGCTTGTTCTTACCTGCTGGTTTGTGCCCGCGAGCATTCTCACCAGAACGTTGACCATCAGAGTGTTCACGTGTCTTTTTCGGCTTCTTAGGCTTAATCGGACGCGAATCCAAACGAGATTCAGGCAGTTTGTTTACAGGTGCAAAACCTTCAAGTTCACGGCGCTCAAGCACTTGCTGAATAAGGCGCTCGATACCAAACAGTTCACCCACTTCATCAGCACAAACCAATGAAATTGCCTTACCCACTTCACCAGCACGGCCAGTACGACCAATACGGTGAACGTAATCTTCTGATACGTTTGGAAGGTCGAAATTCACTACTTGAGGCAGTTGCGGAATATCGATACCACGCGCTGCAATATCTGTCGCCACTAATACTCGGACTTTACCCGTTTTGAAGTTCTCTAGGGCTTTCGTACGCGCGCCTTGGCTCTTGTTACCATGAATAGGAGCCGCTGAGATGCCTTGCTCGTCAAGGAAGTGTGAAAGCTTGTTTGCGCCATGTTTCGTTTTGCTAAACACAAGCACTTGTCGCCAATCATTATCTTTGATGAGCTTTGCTAGCATTGCGCTTTTTTTCTTTTTATCTACTGGGTAGATGCTTTGCTCAACGGTTGGTGCTGTTGAGTTCGCAGGGCTTACCGAGATTTCAACTGGGTTGTTAACTAAACCTTTCGCCAAGCCACGAATATCATCAGAGAACGTCGCTGAGAACAGTAGGTTTTGGCGCTTCTTAGGTAGAAAAGCCAAGATCTTACGGATATCGCGAATGAAGCCCATGTCTAGCATGCGGTCAGCTTCATCTAGCACTAGAATTTCTAGTTGATCAAAACGCACAGCATTTTGGTTGTATAGGTCAAGTAGACGACCCGGTGTTGCTACCAGTACATCACTACCTTTACGCAATTTTTGCATCTGAGGGTTAATTTTCACACCACCAAACACCACCGTAGAAGTAAGAGGTAAGTTAATACCATACTTCACTACGCTGCCATTCACTTGCGCAGCAAGCTCACGGGTTGGTGTTAGCACTAGCGCACGTACTTGGTTCTGACGTACACGAGGGCCTTTTGACAGCATTTCAAGAATAGGTAGCGTGAAGCCTGCAGTTTTACCTGTACCTGTTTGAGCAGCGGCCATAACATCTTTGCCCGTTAGGACAGCAGGTACGGCTTTCTCTTGTATTGGTGATGGCTTATCGTAACCTTGTGCTTCAATAGCTTTAAGGATCGGTTCAGAAAGGCCCAGGGAGGTAAAACTCATAGATTATTTTCTCAGTTGAATAACATTTAGTATGAGCAACGCGCAGAAAGAAGTCGTTGCTACAGCTTTCGCTCATCAATAGGATTGATAAGGAGCAAAGCGCGGTATTCTGAGGCTTTTCCCCACATTCAGCAACTAAATTCTAATCACAGCTCCAATTCAACCTACATAACTTGTCGCTTATGTTCGTACATTTTTTCATCAGCCGCTTTCAAGAGTGCATCGACATCATCGTAGTTATTGTTATGAATAACCCAACCGACACTAATTCGAAGATAAATTGAGTACGTCTCGTAGACCACTGGTGTCGTACATATCACCTTACGAAGTTTAGCCACAATCGACGATACATGTTGATCATCGATGATGCGTGGCAATAAGACTAAGAACTCATCCCCCCCTATCCTTGCCACGATGTCTGAACCGCGCAACTCACTCTTTATACGCTTGGCACATTCAACTAACACCTGATCGCCAGCTGCATGACCAAACGTGTCGTTGATCGCTTTAAACCCATCCAGATCGATATTGACAACCGCAAAGGTTCTCGCTCTCTGCTTTTGAGTGGTTTTAAATGCCTGCTTGAGGCTGTACATGAAGTATCGACGATTCGGTAACATCGTAAGCTCATCATGCATAGAACGGCTATCAGCAATTAGATACAGGCGATAAATAGTAATAAAGGCAATCGCTAGTACTAACATTATGGTGTAACCCACCAGCCTTACCGCTTGAACTCGATACCAAGGCACGTCCATCAATACATGCTCATTACCGGAGAGAGCAAGGTACCAACCACCGTAAGGAAAGCTCACCTGCTCGGTGGCAAACGCATTATCGAACACATCCTGGGTGCCATAAAAGACTGGGCCATCTTTACCCGAACTGTTGGCACCGCGAATCGCGAGTTCGTACTTGTTCTCGATTTTCCCAATTCCGACATCGTCAAACAGCTCATCTAAACCAATAACAGCACTGGATACACCCCAATAGTCTTGATTAAAAGGTGGGTCTCGAAAGATCGGAGTTCGCGTAATGAGGGCTTGACCACCTTGAAACAATTCAAAAGGCCCAGCAATAACAGTGTTGCCGAGATTACGGGCTATCTCAACAGACTCCCATTGGTTGGGATAATCGCGATAATTAATACCAAGAATCTGCTCATTGCCTTCCATTGGGTAAACAAAGTTTAGAATGTCGTCTTTGGCGAGTGCGATAAGTCGAATATGGAAGCCATCTTGAATAATATTCTCAGCAATCTTGTCCCAACTTTTCACCTCACCATCAGGGTTGATGGTCACTAAGGTAGAGAAATTGTTGAGGATATACATATCTGACACGATCGCGGCTTCGATCCGAGAACGAATAATGGATAATTGTTTTTTCCCCTCAGAATAAGATTCATTCTTAAGAAAAGTTAATTGCTTGGCGTGAAAGAACTCAATCGCGCCTACTATCGCTAGGAAAAAAAGAAAAGATACTACTTTGGCAGACCACTGCTTGCTAGAACCACTTGGCATTTACGAACCTCTAACACTTTTGTTCTATATACTGCCTTATAACGGCTCATTTCTGGCTTATTGCTCCAGTATGCCGCTAAGTCACTAAAAATCTATACTAACGTCTACTATCTATCAAATATTGTGCCATTCATCACTTCAGGTCTGTTGGTTATACTAATTGCTTAATCAAAAAGGGTTAGTGAACCTTATAAAGCTTACATTGTATTGACTCAAACCTTACATTAAAGGATTCATCGATGTTATTTTACATAGACTATTAATCAGCTTGGTACCTCACGACATGAAGCTAAAAACGATTACACTGTGCACATTACTATCGGCCTCAGTTACGGTCGCTGTTCACGCACAAGAGAACGCTCTGGCGACAAATGTACCGAGTATTCAAATCCAAGCAGATTCTCTTAACTCTAATGAACAATCTTTCAAACAATCTGCAGACCTCATTCGTACGACCTACGAAAGCCAACTCTATACCCTGCCAGCCTTCAAAGAGGGTCACTATGGTTTGCGTATGTATCGCCAAACATTAGACGATAAATATTCTGCTGCGGTATGGAGTGACATGGCACGAGTGGCAAGTAAGCTCAGCACCCTGTCTAATGACGTTCATACCATGGAACAAATCGTACTCTACTCAGAGAAGCGCGTTACTTCTTATGTTGGCGATAACGATGAGCGCAGTGTTCGACGCTACAACATCACCAAGCACATGCCTGAATACCTTTATCTTGGTGTTGACCTCCTAGGCTCTATGGCTCGTGCTAATGAATACGGTTTAGAGCACAAGAACGATGCTAAGCTGCGCGAAATTATTCGTCGCTATGATTTCTCACGATACGTGACCAACGAAGACATGGTGAAAGCGTGGGCGGCTCAACTCGCCAATCAAGTCTACTGGCTGCGCCAATTAGGTGAACAAGATGTCGTTGATGAGTTCGTCGACACCTTCAAGAAAGCGTACCCAGACGATGAAGATAAGAAGCTTTCAAGTCAGCAATTTGGCAACAAACTCTACGGCATGACACACGTCATCTTTGGCGATTCCGAGTACTATCAGCATCAAGTGAGCGAGCAAGATCATCAATGGATCTACGATTACTTCAGAGAAAATATCGATACGATTCTGCTACGTGCGAAAGAAGATGTGATTGCTGAGGTTGGATTAACCTTCTTACTGGCAGGTTTAGAAGATGACCCAGTTGTCGAGAAAACTCGGCTCGCGATTCAAGCTTCTATCGATGAGAAACAAGGCATGATTCCTTCTATCACTGGTGATTTTGATCTTGAGTACGGTGAACACCGCAACGTGTTAGCAATCATGCTGCTCGATTGGCAGCAAGTGAATGAAGCGCCGACCTATGAAGGCAATCCTAAAGTGTTTACTAACATCCCTTACGGACTTATTAAAAACCAACCACCGAAGAACTAGCAGCATACCTAGCCTAGGTTGGTCATAGAACCCAAAAAGCCGCATACCTTTCAAGGCCTGCGGCTTTTTTAATTATTTCCACACCATCACTTCGATCTGGCTCAAGTTTAGGTTTAGGTTTAGGTTTAGGTTTAGGTTTAGGAGCAGACCTTGTTCATCACTATCATGAAATCCCCTTCTGCGTAGCCCTCTATTAAAGAGACATCATCACAGAGCGTTTTACAGAAACGATAGACACCTTGAGTGTGATAACTCATCAAGGTATTACGTGAAGGATATTGGCTTGAGTTGAGAAGATTAAAAATCACCGTCTGATTCGCCAACTCAAACATACGAGTAATCATGTTTGTCAGATAGTCAGGATCACGAGAGATGTAGTTCAGTGAACCACTAGCGATAACAATGTCATGCACCTCAAGTTTCATTTTGCTCATGTCACCCGACAAAAACTGACAACGATCTTCTGTGTAGTTCTGCTTAGCCTTTTTTAGAAAGCCTGCGTGTTGGTCAACGCCGGTGTAAGATTGAATACGATAGATGCTGTCGAGCAGTTCAAACAACTCGCCATAGCCACAACCCAAATCTAAAACACTCTTCTTTTCGAAGTCAGCCGAACGAGCGATCACTTCAAAGCGACACAATTGACTCTCTTCACTAGTCCAACCTAGAGCTTTGGCTTGGTCGCCATTTGAGCGGTTAGTCTGCTTTCGGTGATACCAATACACCTTAAAACGATCACGCCAGTGCATTACGAGAAATCCACCCACACTTCACGGCCACCAGCCAGCTCTTGGTTATGGTACTGCCATTGATATTGCGCAAGCAGCTTTTCGGTGAGCTCTAACCCTAGACCAAAGCCCAAATGATTATCTTCCACCGTACCATCAGTGTTGTTGTTAACAATGGTGACTTTTGAACCCACTTGAACGATATTCACGGTACCGCTTCCTGTGTGCTGGAAAGCATTGCGAATCAAATTGGTCAGCACGATTCGGGTTAGTCCAGCTGGTAACTGGCATTGAGTGTCGTCGCTTTCAAGATTCACAACCACCGCCTTTCCATTCAATAGATAGGTTAAATCGTGGGTAATCTGTTGCGACAGTTCGCCAAGATGTACGTTTTCCAGAGGCAGGTCTTTGTCTTGTTGTCGGGTGAGCCACAACAAAGTTTCTGTCAGGTCTGTCATGGTGAAACCCGCGCGCTTAATTCGGTCTATCACTTCAAGCTGCTTTTCTGGGCTCTTACCCTTTTGAATCAGCTTCTCTAGCAGTTCACTGTTGGTTCTTGTGACAGCAATAGGGGTACGTAATTCGTGGCTCGCATAGCCCAAGAACTTCTGCTCCCGCTCTAAGCTGTTTTGAACAGAGCTCAAGCTATCACGAATGATGTTAGCCAAAGTGTTCAGTTCACTAAAGTGAAAATCTGGTGTGGGTTCATTGAGGTTATCTTTGTCTAACGACTTGGCCCAATTCTTTAGCTGTTCAACAGGCGATGCTACTTTACGTAATATCAAAACTAAAATCGCGAAAAACAGGACAATCGCGGCTAACGCAGTCAGGAAAATTGTCACAAAGTGAGGCAGTGCCTTGTCTTCTAAGAAATGGTCTTGTTTTTGGTTAAACACAGCAGAAACGTAACGCACTTCGGCTCCCTTCATCACTTTCATAACAAAGTAACCTTCTTTTGGCGGTGCAAAGATTGACTTACCAAGAACCTTTTTTGATATGACATTTAACTCAACGTTACTCTGCTCAATATGAGTTTGAATACCTTGTGGTAAATCGCTCCATTGCGTTGCAACCGTAAACTCTTGATTGGTCATAGGCTTGCCCGGTTTCACAACCTCTTGCTGAGCTTGAGCAATCATAGAGCCACGCATAGCGACATCCATACCTGAGATAAAGTAATTTATACTCAATGCTGATAGAACCAGAATCGTCGTTACGCCCGTAACCAAAATCGCCAGCAATACATAGATTCTTAAGCTTGGTCTAATCTTCATCCTTCTGGTTGCTCCTTAATCGCAAACCCTTTGCCCGCAATGGTATGAAGTAATTTGTTATCTTGTTCAGCATCGACTTGTTTACGTAGATTGAAAATATGCACTTTTAAGCTATTACTGTCTGGTTGATCATCGCCCCACACGCCCTGCATGATCGTCTCTCGTGAAACAGGATTAGGACTAGATCGCATCAAAACTTCTAAGATTTTGAGCGCAGTTGGGGAAAGCTTGAGAGGTGAGTTCGCACGATAAGCTTGATGCTGTTTAAGGTCGATCTCCAGATCACTCACCGATAAGCGGCTAACCTGACCACTGCGCCGCTTTGCCAATACTTGAGCTCGAACAATCAACTCTTCCATCGCAAATGGTTTGATCAAGTAGTCATCGGCACCTTTTGAAAAGCCTGTCAGCTTATCATCAAGCGTATCACGCGCCGTCAGCATCAATACTGGTGTGTCGATCCCCTGTGCCCGCAAGTTCTCACAAACATGCAAGCCATTCATTTTAGGTAAGTTGAGATCGAGAATTACTGCGTCATAGCGATTAGTTTCAATTAGATTGAGTCCAGCTAGACCATTTGCTGCATGATCACACTGGATGTCTTCTAAATCGAGGTAATCAATAACAGCAGTGGCCAAATCGAGGTCGTCTTCAACCAAAAGCAATTGAAGCTTATCTGTGAGTTTATTAGTGACGGATTCTGCCATCATGACGACCTCTATTTTAGTTATATTGTGGCTAGTAATGCGCAGTTCTGTAATGCCTTAGCCTATTGAGCTTTGACTGCTAATGAACCTAAACAAATGCTGCTGAGACTAATTCAGCATCCACCTATTAGATATCATCATTAGCTTAGCCATTGTTAAGCCGTTTGTTCAACGCCTTTGACTCGATTTGTGACTTTAAGAATCAGCGACTTAATCTCACACTGAATCATTAGTAATGCTGGCGTCAGAATCAGCGTAATAAACGTCGCAAACAAAATGCCGTAACCTAGTGCTGCCGCTGCAGGGATCAGGAATTGAGCCTGCAGAGACGTTTCACTTAATAGTGGCGTCAAACCTGCGAACGTGGTGACCGATGTGAGTAACACGGCTCTTAGTCGACCTGAACACGCTTCAACTATCGCATCGTGAACCGACTTGCCCTGCTCTTTGATTAGCTCATTGAAACGAGAAACCAACAACAAGCTGTCATTCACCACCACGCCACTCAACGCAAGGATACCGTTTAACGATAGGATACTGATTGTTAAGTCATTCCACCAGTGCCCTAAGATTGCCCCAACAATACCAAATGGAATCGCTGTCATAATAATCACAGGCTGAATGTAAGACTTCAGCGGGATAGCAAGCAGCGTGTAGATAGCAATCATGGCGAGTACAAACATGCTCATCATTGAACTCGCGGTTTCTTCTTGCTCTTCCGTTTCGCCAGCAAAGTCGACCGTTAGCCCCGGATATTGCGCTTCTAAATCGGGTACTAATGTGTCTTGCAACTGATGAACAAGCTCAGCAGGCGCAACCACCTCTTTGTCCAATACTGCACTGATGTACACAGCACGTTGGCTATCAATGCGTGTGATCTCTGATACTTGGTAGTCTGAATGCACCTCAGCAACCGTACTCAAAGGCACCACGGTACCGTCGTTGGTTCTCACGCTCGATTGCTTGATATCCGCAATGGTTTGACGATCCGACTCTGGGTAACGAACTCGAACTTTCACCTCATCTTTACCACGTTGGAATTGCTGAACTATGTCACCACCAAACGCCTGTAATACTTGCTGTGAAAGACTTGCCGTATCAAAACCTAACGCACGACCTTGTTGTGTTAATTCGAAACGATACTGAGGCTCACCCAGATCCAAGTTATGATCAATGCCACTCACACCGTCAATAGCTTGAAGCTTGGTTAAGAACTCATTGCCGGCCGCCGAAACTGATTCTTCATTCCACGCTTTTAGCTCGACTTTGAAGTTATCGACCATCTCCATTTTAGACAAGATTTTAAGCTTCTTAACCCCTTCCATTTGGCCAACAGTCTCTTGCCACGCATCTGCAAACTCGTTCGATGTGTAAACACTGGCGCTGTCCAATTCAATTTTCACTTGGCCAGAATCATCGGCATCGGCGATAACCTGAAGGCTAAGCAGTTCCGATGATCCATCTTGAGCACCGTATTGCGCTCTCAGAGTTTCATCCGTTTGTGTTGCCGCCGCTTCAAGCACTAGCAAGTTCTGTTGTGTTTGACCAAAGCTCGCGTCGTTTTGCATCGACATGTCAGCAGTCACGGTGTCGCCCGGCATATCAGGGAAGAATGCCACACGTACCGCCCCAGTCATTGGCAGCCCCGCCACCAAGATAAGCAGTGACAAGAAAACCATTACCACGGCGTAACGCAGTTTCAGCGCCCATTCAATCACAGGGCAATAGATGCGCTTATTAAACCAACCTAGCCCAGTATCGGCAGCATGTTGAACACGAGCCCAAAGCCCCTTTTTGTCGCTGCGCTTGGTATTAATGTGCGCGAGGTGCGATGGCAGGATGAACTTAGACTCAACCAAAGACAGCAACAAACAGATAGTCACGACCGTGCCGAACTGAGCGTAAATCTGACCCATTTTGCCTTCAACGTTAGCCAGTGCTAGGAAAGCAACAACCGTCGTTAGCACACCAAATATGGTTGGTGATGCCACCTTCATCGTGCCTCGAATAGTACTGCCGATCGAATCCCCTTCTTCCTTACGCGTGGAGTAAATGCTTTCCCCGACGACCACCGCATCATCGACGACTATTCCGAGCGCCATAATGAAACCAAAGGTGGTCATTTCATTGATGGTTAACCCCATAAAGGTGTCTGTCATGAAGAACATGGTGCCAAAGAATACGAACGGTAAGCCCGCAGCCACCCAGAAAGCGACACGCACATTAAGGAATACCGCTAACACGATGAACACCAAAGCAATACCCGTTAACGCGTTCTTCACCAACAGGCTCAAACGGTCTTTGATCATGGTACTTTTGTCGTACCAAGTTTCGATTTCGACATCGCTAGGCAACATGTTGCTTTTTTCCCAGCGATCTACCACTTGTTGAGCCTGTTCAACGATGCTGACGACGTCTCCGTATTCATCCATCACGATTTGAATCGCCATCGCATTCTGCTGGTTATAACGAGAAAGCATGAAGGTATCGTCGGCAAACATGTCTTCAACGTTGGCAATGTCACCCAGTGTAATTTGCGTACCATCAGTCGTCGTCATCACCGGAATCGCGTTGAAATCTTGGATCTCGTACGCCTGTTCCGACACCTTCAAACGAACCGTTTTTTCACCGTTGCGAAGGCTGGTAGAAATTGCAGCAGAAGACTCCGCATTGATCGCTTCTGAAACATCAGTCAGAGTTAAGTCGTATGCTTGCAGCTTGTTCTCATCAACCTCGACTGAGATCATAGGATCAGCCTTAGCCTTAATCTCTAAGTCACGAATCGCTGATTGGCTCAACAAGTCCGACTTAAGTTGCTCGGCTAAGCTTTGAAGCGTTGCTCTGTCTGCATCCCCATAAAGCTGTACCCATAAGGCGTGGTCTTGCATGCGAGCCTTATCAATCACTGGATTATCAGCGCCAGCAGGCAGGTTATTGATCGCATCAACCTTGGTTTTAACGTCGGTTAACAGGGTATCAAGGTCATAGGTGCTCGTTTTCTCAATCGAAACGTGGCTACCGTTCGCATCAGAAGTAGACGTAATACGCTTAATGCCCGGTACGGTTTCTAACGCATCTTCGATCTTGATTGCTAACCCTTCTTCCGCTTGAACAGGGTCACCACTGTCATAAGTCACTGAAACAGTGACAACATCGGGTTCTAGGCTCGGGAATGCTTCTTTACGTAACGTGTTAAGCGACAACACACCAATGATGATCACGCCCACTAACAGTAAGTTCGCTGCCACAGAGTTGTTAGCAAACCACGCGATTACGCCAGTATGCGGTTTATCCGACGTCTGGTTACTGTGCACTTGGTAATTCGGTTTCAGCTCGTTAGACATGACTAACCCTCCGCCTTAGCCAGCACAACCATGCCTGATTTAAAGCTGCTTAACGGACGCTTGACCACTTGCACACTGTCACTATTTGATTCTGTAACGCTATTCAGATCGGCAGAGTTGTTCAGCTTGGTAGGATCGATGTAAATCAAACCGCCCTTTTCAAACTCAACATTCGCGTTCGATTTAGAGAGCAGACCGTTGCCATCCACAAACCACAGGTCACCCTGCTGCGAAAGTGCTGAAGCTGGCAGCTCCCATAATTGAGTTAGTTGCTTACCCGAGATCGTTGCCTGCACGAATGTGCCTGGATAAAGATCTTTCTCTTGCTCCAAAGGGTTATCGACTTTCACGATCAGTGAACGTTGACGTGTGTCTTGTTGTAAGTGCTGCTCTACTCGCTCGACATAACCTTGCCACTGGTACTGACCATCAGAACTCGACAGAATCACTGGCCACGGCTGCTCTTTCAATTGCGAGTTATCGCTGTTGGGTAAGCTCAACCATTGGCTTTCAGACAAAGGAACAGAGACCTCAACCTCATCAACGCTGTATAACGTAGCAATCTGCGCGCCCGTTTGTGCGTAGCTTCCCGGTTGAACATCACGGCTCACGACTAACGAATCAAAAGGGGCAACCAAGGTTGTTTTTTCGAGGTCTTGCTGAGCCTTTACCAATTCAAGCTTGGCGTTCTCTAAGGCAGCTGTTACTTGTGCCAGTTGTGGTTCGCGTAATACTAAAGGTGAATCTGGCTCACCGGACAAACCAGAGCGTTGCCATTCAGACTTAGCTTGTTCGCCTTGTCTCTGTTCTTCCAATAAATCCAATTGAGCTTGAGCAACATTCGCCTTGGCTTGGGTTACCGCTTGCTGGTAACTGGTCGAATCGATATTGGCGATCACCTCACCTTGGCCAATCACTTGACCGGTTTCGAACTGCGATCTGATTGCTTCTATTCGGCCACTAACTTCTGTTGAAAACATCAACTCATAACGCGACTTCGCTTCTCCATAGCCCACCACTTCCGCTTGGTAGTCTCCGAGAGTGGCGAGTACGACAGACACTTGCTGTTGTTGCGAGGCTGCTAAGGTGGTCGTTTCAACAGACTTAGTTCCAATAGACTTAGTTTCAGCAACCATGATTTGAGACTCTGAAACCGTTAATTCATTCGTCTTTTGAGGAGTAAGCTCTGTTTGTGAACCGTTGTAAGCGAGGGCAGCAAAAATGCTTGAACCCGCAACAAGGGTGATTGCAATTGTGATGGTGTTCAGTTTCATGAAGATACTCCCAAGCCCAGAGCTAGGCCTAAATCAATTCGGTTTACAAGACGGTTATAGATGGTTTGTGTTAGCTGCGCTTCAAGGTCATAGGTTTGTTGCTGAACAGTAAGTAGATCAAAAATGTCGACCAAACCCTGACGGTATTTCTCTTCATAGCTGGTGAAGCTGCGTTGTGCGCTCACCAAGGCGTTCGTTAGGTGTTGCTGTTGAAGCGTTAATGAGGACTCTTGACCCATCGCGTTCTCCACTTCATTCACCGCAGTAAGTAGGGTTTCTTGGTAAGCCCAGTAGCTGGATTCTGTGGTTAAGTCTGCAATCTCTGCCTGTGCTTTAAGCTTGCCACCTTGAAACAGTGGTGCTGACACTTGACCAAGTGCGCTCCACAAAGGTCCGGTCAACAAGGCTTCACTCGGAGATTCCTCCATATCGGTTAGGCTTGCTGATAAGCTGATCGAAGGCAGCATCGCTTTGTATGCAGCATCAGCACGCAGTGTTTCTGCTTCAATATTGAAGAAAGCCGCTTGAAGATCCGGACGCCCTGCCAGATCTTGCGTCGGCATGTTGTCTAGCGGGTTAATGATGGTTGGGAATGAACCGAGATCCGCAAGTGATAACTCCTCAGACTCCCCACTCCACTGCCCCGTTAACAAAACTAACGCGCGTCGACTTTGTGCCAGTTGCTCTTGGTAATCGGCCAAAGTTGCTTGAGTCGATGCGCTGCTCGTTTTGGCGTTATCTAGCTCTTCAAGGCTACCTAGCCCTGTGCGATAACGTTCTAAAACCAGCTCTTCGTTGTTTTCGAGGATCACTAAGCGCTGCGTTTCAATATCAACAAGCTGCTGCTTCAAACTGATATCAAGCCAACCTCTCATAACACTCGCGACCAAAAGATCTTGAGCGCCCTGAAGGTTAGCCTGAGACGTCGCAATATCTTTTAACGCGGCGTTGTTTGTGTCTGCTAATTTCTGCCATAAGTCCAACTCCCAACCGACCGTGACATCCGTGGTGTAGGTTTCAGTGGTGCTTGAGCCTTTAGTGCCTTCGTCAGCTTGACCAGAAAAACTCGCATCGACGGTTGGTAAGCGGTCGCCAGACGTCACACCTTGCTGTGCATAGGCAATTTTGAGTGCTGTGATACTTTGTTGAAGGCTTGGACTGTTCTGCAGAGCGCGCTCGATATAGAGATCGAGCTCCGGCGCATTCACTAAATCGGTGAGTTGTAGATTCTCTGTATCTAACTCTTGTTCATTAGAAGCATGCTGGTTCAAAGCCTGTTCTTCAGAGGTTTGTTGGATCAGCTCTGAAAGCAAGCTTTGCTGTGTCTTGCTAGTGCTTTGCTCTGCTAACGAAACATAGTCAGCCTGACTGGTTGTCGTGCAACCGATCAACCCGATTAGAGCAAGTGAAATAAGGGAATGTTTTAAAGGAAGATTCAATTTCATCTTCTTGTCTCCTGTAAGAATGGAGGCAAGATAGCGAGCTGGAGGTTAAGGGAGGGTTAAGGCGAACGTTAACCCTAAAAGAAAATGCAAAAAGTGTACGTTTAAACTTCTGTTTTATGCTTCTGACTTGCTAGAAAAGAGCCCACCGATCTTATAACCAATCGCATAGCAAACCACTGCAATAGTCACAAACACCAATGCCGAGAAGAAGTACGCCACCGATGCCGCTACACCAGTGCCCCACACGACGCTAAACACCAAACCGAGATAAGCCTCTTGTGGCCACTGAGAGATAGGAAACTGAGTACCACCAGCAATAAGATAAACCATCGCAAACAAGCCGATAAAGGCAGTGATAAGACCGATGAGAACGCGCATGTTCATGGGGAGACCTTTGATTTATTGGACTTGGTTGCCATTATTCTTAGTCGAAAGCGGATGTGCTTAGTCGAAACCGAATATTCTCAATCGAAGTCGAATGTTCTTAATCGAAGTCGAATGCTATTAATCGCAACCTGATGATATTCAAGTATATCGGATAAAAGGAGCTTGCTCTATTACTCTTCCGAGTGAGCCTTATACACGACAGAGTAATGAAAGTGGTGGTTTGAATCTGAATCAACCTAACCAGCAGGCACAAAAAAGCGGATACCCTTCTTACGTAAACTCCGTAAGTAAGATACCCGCTTTTACTAAATTTAAGCGCTTTTATTGAATCTAACTACTTTAACTTAATCTAGCTTAAAGCAGGATGAAGATACCCGCTAAACATGCACTCATTAGGTTTGCTAACGTACCAGCCGCTACCGCTTTCAAACCTAAGTTTGCCACTTCTGCACGACGCTCTGGTGCCATAACACCAATCGAACCTAATTGAATCGCGATAGAACCAATGTTGGCAAAACCACACAATGCAAAAGTCACAATGACTTGGCTATGTTCAGATAGCAGCGCTTTGTTCTCAACGAAGTCGATGAAAGCAACGAACTCGTTCATTACGATCTTCTGACCGATGTAAGAACCTGCCACTAATACTTCATCACTCGGGATACCAATTAACCATGCAAGAGGCGAGAATAGGTAACCGAAGATGGCTTGCAGGGTAATGCCCGCAAAACCGAACATTTCGCCTAGACTTTCTAAACCCGTGTTGACCATTGCAATCACACTCACGAATGCAACCAACATAGTGCCGACAGCGACCGCCACCTTCATACCGTTCATTGCGCCACTTGCCAATGCATCGATCACGTTGCTTTGGTCAGCTTTATCTAGCTCAATGTGGTCGTAGTCACTCGGAGTACTACGCTCAGGAACAATGATCTTCGCCATCAATAGGCTGCCCGGAGCCGCCATGAAGCTTGCTGCAATAAGGTATTTAAGTTCAACACCTAATCCTGCATAGCCACCCAGTACACTGCCGGCTACTGACGCCATGCCGCCCGCCATTACAGCAAACAGTTCAGAACGAGTCATAGACTTTAAAAAGGGACGAATAAGAAGAGGAGACTCACCCTGAGAAAGGAAGATATTACCTGTTGCAACTAGAGATTCAGCTTTACTGGTACCCAGCAGTTTTTGCACGGCTCCACCAAGAACTTGAATCACTTTCTGCATAACGCCTAAGTAATAGAGCGCAGAGATCAAAGCACTGAAGAAGATAATGATTGGAAGTACGCGAATCGCGAAAATGAAACCTTCAGTAGCCAGATCACCAAATAGGAAAGCGATACCAACGTCTGCAAAACCAAGCAAGCTCGAAACGCCATTGCTTAGGCTTGTTAACGCCAGTTGTCCCCAAGGGAAATACAACACCAAAGCAGCGAAGCCGATTTGAAGTAATAGTGCACGAGAGACCGTTTTCCAGTTAATAGAAGAGCGACTCTCAGATAGCAGACATGCGCAAGCAATCAGTGCAATAACACCGACAAGACCAAATAGAATATTCATAATGTGTCCTAGTAATCCTTAAAGAGTGAACATGAGCCAAACGAATGACATCAAAGGAATAGGACAAAGAACCGCAAGCAAAACGCTACGCGATGAAGGAGCTAACAACGTTAGCGACTGTAACAACGAGTTGTTCATGTAAAAATCACCTTATACAAGCAGTGGAACGTAGCTGGTCCGGTCCGTGGGGTCATTCACATATCCATGTGACGGCTTGTATTGGCTAAGCACCGGCTTAAAACCGGAAAAGAAGTATAAACAGTTAAGTGAGACTTTCATCACATTTTTTAACGCAAACGATCGCGCGGTCAAGGATTAAACAAAACGCTGTGTTTATCGCCTTTTGTGTGCATAAAAACTGTAAACAACCTGTATGAAGTTGAATTTGTAATGTTAAGCCTTTAAACGTACGAGCGTAATCACTCGGTTAATTCTGTGTGATTCTTACTACTTTTCTGTGCTCTGCCTCATTTCCCGATACTTCAAGATTCATCTTAAGTTTAGATGCGTATATACTTTGTATGATCTCACCAAATAATTATCTATAAAATACTAATAGAGCTGATTAGATATAACAGCCATCGAGACTAAGAGAGGACACACTTGAAGAAAATGGAAGCTCCGCATGACATGAACAATGGAGCTAAATTCAAAACAAATAGACATGGCTATGTGACAGTAGTTGAATATTATAATACCTATACTGTTATTGTCGCGTTTGAAAACACCGGCAATATCCGCGCTATCAGTGCGGCGAAATTACGTACAGGTCAGTTAACCGATCGCTCTGTCGCACCTGAATCAATTATGATTGGTGAAAAGGTTGAATCCGTTAAACATGGAATATTGACCATTACCCAAGTTGAATCTGAAAATATTGTGGTACTAACCAATACTAATAACGAAGAAATTCGAATGTTATTGCCCGCTGTACAAAAAATGAAAGATAAGGTCGAAGATGTTGAGAATGATAAAACTGAGGCTCCAAAGCCAACCTCTCTTAGTCAATTAACAAAAAGAAATAAAAAGACCAAAGACGTCAATAGTATGCTTAAGAAAATGCTTACCGATTACGGTCGATACGATTAGTTATCTATTTTATTTCACAGATCCTCTAAATATTTGCCTTCCGAAAAATAAATACATTTACTCCTGCCTTTCTCAATAAGATACGTTGCATATTCGAGTGAAAAGTTAAATTTGATCAAAGTCTCACTCTGGATCTTTAACGCGAATTAACGAGATCTACATCACAATCTCATTTTAGCTTTGTGATGGAGATCTTATTGAAATCTGAATATTTCCATTATTATGCTCTCACACAATAAGAGAACGCAGTTTCTCAACCCCTAAAATCCAATTGAGACAAATATTATGAAAAAGATTCTTGTAGTTTGCGGTAACGGCCTTGGTACTTCACTAATGATGGAAATGGCAGTGAAAGAAGTGGCTAAAAAAATCGGTTTCGAAGCAGAGATTGATCACGAAGATCTATCTTCTGCAGCATCAAGTAATGCGGATATTTGGGTCGCGGCAACAGACGTTGCTAACCAACTGAAAGACGGTGGAAAAGAGAACATCATCAGCCTTAAAAATATTTTTGACAAAGCATCAATCGAAGAACAACTAAAAACTTTCATGTAAGGTCAAATTATGCAAAACTTTTTCGAATTCATGCTCGGCTTATTAAAAGAGCCAGCAATCATGGTAGGTTTAATTGCTTTTATTGGCCTTGTTGCACAAAAAGCTGATATTTCTACCATTCTAAAAGGCACAATTAAAACCGTAATGGGTTTCCTAATTTTAGGTTTTGGTGCTGGCGCTCTTGTTGGCGCACTAAATAACTTCTCAGTTGTATTTACTGAAGCATTCGGCGTAAGTGGTGTTATTCCAAATAACGAAGCAATTGTTGCATTAGCACAAGAAGCATTCGGTTATGAAATGGCTCTAATTATGTTCTTCGCATTCGTTGTGAATATTTTATTGGCTCGCATTACTCCTTTAAAATATATTTTCTTAACGGGTCACCACACCATGTTTATGTCGATGCTAGTGGCAGTTATTCTGTCTTCAGCTGGTATCGAAGGAACCGTTTTAGTGGCTATTGGTGCAATTCTTGTCGGCACACTGATGGTTGTGATGCCTGCACTGGGCCAGAAGTACACTGAAAAAGTAATGGGTACAGACCAACTTGCTATCGGTCACTTCTCTACCCTTTCTTACATCGTATCGGGCTTCATTGGCAGCAAATTCGGTGACACATCGAAAACAACAGAAGATATCCAAGTTCCAAAAAGCTTAATGTTCCTACGTGATACGCCGGTTGCTGTTGCAACAACAATGGCTATCTTCTTCATGCTTGCATCTATTATTGCTGGCGGCGAGTTTGTAGAAACGGTTTCTAGCGGTCAAAACTGGGTCGTATTCACCTTCATGCAATCTCTTATCTTTGCTGGTGGTGTCTACATCGTACTGCAAGGTGTGAAGATGTTGATTGCTGAAATTGTACCTGCATTTAAAGGTATTTCAGACAAGCTAGTACCAGGCGCAAAACCTGCTCTAGACTGCCCAATGGTATTCCCTGTAGCACCAAACGCGGTACTTATCGGCTTCCTTTGTTCTTTCGCAGCAGGTCTACTAGCAATGGCAGTACAAGGTGCACTTGGTTGGACAATCATTGTAGCGGGCGTGGTTCCACACTTCTTCGTAGGTGGTGCGGCAGGCGTTTACGGTAACGCAACTGGCGGTTTACGTGGCGCAATCCTAGGTTCATTCACGCAAGGTCTATGTATCTCTTTCCTACCGATGCTGCTGCTTCCAGTACTGGGTGGCCTTGGTCTTGAAGCAACAACATTTGCTGACTTCGACTTCGGTGTTGTTGGTCTGATTTTAGGATGGATTGTTTCATGAGCCTATTTGATTTAATCGGTAAACAAGGCGTTATCATCAACTCTGAAGAGAACCTAACAGTTGATGCTGCGATTGATTTAACCTGTTCAACACTGCTAGCAAGCAACAAAATTGAAGCTAGCTATGTTGAAGCTATCAAACAAAAACACAAGGACATTGGCGCGTACTATGTTCTAGCACCAAAGATAGCGATGCCTCATGCTCGTCCTGAAGATGGTGTGAACGAAGCATCTCTGCAAGTGACGGTATTCAAAAAGGGTGTTGATTTAGAGTCGGAAGACAACGGTGACGTTTACCTTTCAATTACTCTGGCAGCGATGGACTCAGACAGCCATATCCATACTATTATGGCGCTATCAGAGTTGTTCCAAAATGATGATGACATTGATGCCATTATCGCAGCGGAAACAGAGCTAGAGATCATCGAGATCTTAAAACGCTACTAATCTCGATCTAAAGATCCTGATATGCCCCCATTAAAAAAGCGATAGTCTCGGCTATCGCTTTTCTGTTTCTGGTGCTTAGTCAATTATCTTTTAGCATGAATTGAAACGCATGACTAACAAGTGCATCACGCCAACGCCTCACAACCAATCAGCATTCACTAGCGTTAAAACGCGTACATTCTTTTATCAGTTGATAACTCGAAACAGTACTGTGCGTGTTTTTCAAGACATTCAAACACTTCTCTATCTAACTTATAGTTTTCAACATAGTCTCTCAAAATAGCCATCGTCTGTTCTAACGTCATACCAGCACGATAAGGACGTGATTGAGATAATGCTTGGAATACATCTACCACAGCGACGATCCGACTCGGTTGATCCAGCTCTTCCGCCGTTTTACCAATTGGGTAACCTGATCCATCTAACCTTTCATGATGATTGGATGCCCATTGGCATACCTGAGGAGAACTAAACAGCTCTTGCAGTGCGAATCGAGTGTCCGTTGCGTGGCGTTTAATACAGCAATACTCCTCTTCGGTCAGCAAATCCGGCTTATGAAGAATGTCATTAGGTGTTTGCAGTTTGCCGATATCATGAACTAGCCCTGCTAAATAGAGTTTACGCTGAGTTGTGTATGAATAACCCAACTGCTTGGCGAGATATTCAGAAAGCTGCCCGACTTTCAACGAATGCTTAAAAGTAAACGAACTTTTTGTATCAACAACATTGGCGATAAACTCGGCAAAGGCCACCGTCTCGTCCAGCGACATTTGCTGAGAGAAGAATGGCACAGGCTCAAAGTTATCCCTCATGTTCTCGATGTAAGGGATTTCCATCGAGAACCAAAAATCATCCAGATCGACCAGCTCGCACATATGTTGCACAAGGTTGGTTTCGAACATCTCGTCCGCTTGTTCAGTCAAACGTTCAATAATGCTCGCTTTTCCATCTGGTGTTAAATTTCCATAACGATCAGAAGAGGTTATGCCGTATAGATAATCGACTCTGTCGGCAAGCATCACGATCGCGGCCAATTCTTTTTCTAACTCGCTGATATGAATCGTCTTTAACTCAGCCCACGGGGTATGATGATAAAGAACCGGCTTAGCGAATATAGAAAGAACTGGGCACTCTTTTAAGATTTGGTAGCCCTTCTGACAATGGTGATAGCTCGAGTCGGGCACAAACCCAGAAGTTAAGCTGAGCTGCTCATCAATTTGCGATACGCCACAGTCGTGAATTAACCCTAATGAGAACGCAAGTTGGGCCTGCTCTTCTTCCCACCCGACGCTCAGAGCACATCGATACGCGATATAACCTACCCTCTGCCCATGGTTTTTGCTTTCAAAACCGACGTTATCAAGCGCCTTAGCAATACCAAATAGAGCCTTTCTTAGGTCTACGGTTACCTCTTGGCAATGTTGAATCATTATTTAAGCCTAGCATTTTTATAGTTTTTATATATTTAGGCTGCTAATACTAATGCATAGCTAATGATTATATACACAACTATTGTAAGGTTTAATGAGTTTCGTGATAGAACTAACGTATCACGAAAAATCCGTGCTACAAGTGGTTGCATATTGAAAATCATGCGACATTATAGTCTGCCGACCAAAAATCACTAAATCATCAGCCAAAAGAAAAGGAAAGACATGTTTAAAACGATTATCGATAACGAACTATCCATCGCATTGGTTGAAGAGAGTTTCGCTTCTCACTATGCGGAAATTTCACGAAGTCAGAATGAGTATCTAAGCCAATGGCTTGTGTGGCCACCACATTGTAAAACCGAGCAAGACTTTAGGATCTTCATCCAGCGCTCGCTACACGATTATGCGGAAGGGAAAAGCATGACATGTGCGATTGTGTATAAAGACAATATCGTCGGTAACTGTAGCTTCAACACCATTGACCACAACAAACAGAAAGTCACGATAGGTTACTGGCTGTCTGAATCGTACCAAGGTAAAGGGATAGTCACCCGTGTGGTCGAAAAACTGATTGATATTGCTTTCAATAAGTTAGATATGGAAAAGATTGAAATATCAGCTGCCACTGAGAACATGAGCAGCCGTAAAGTTTGTGAGCGCTTACATTTCACGTTAGAAGGTATTATAACTCGTAATGAGAACTTGAATGGCCGCATCGTAGACCACGCCATTTATGGTCTTCATCGCTCTAAGCTCTAAGCTCTAAGCAGTCACTATTATGTAAATGAGCATACTAAAAAGCCACGGTATTCGACCGTGGCTTTGTTATTTTACGAACCTAGAACCTAAGTAGCCCTCAGAGCGCCCAGTTATACGGTCTTAGGAATCACGATACTGAACTTAGCTCCACCATGGTTGCTGTCATCGATTTTGATATCCCAAGAAAGCTTTTTAGCCGCTGAAATCGCAATCGCGAGGCCTAACCCCAAACCACCCGTTGTTGAGGTTCTGCTTGAATCTAGACGGGAAAACGGAAGAAATACTTCATCACGACTGTCTTCTGGGATTCCAGAACCATTATCTTCAATAACCACTAGCCAATTTTCTGAATTCTCATCCAGTGTCATCCACACCTCATCGCGCGTGTAATTACCCGCGTTTTTGAGAATATTATCGAAGACCAAACGTGCCATTGAGCAGTCACACTTAATCTTGCAATCTTGCCCTACTTTGGATTCAAAGAGCACATTGTCTAACTGAGAGTAACGAATACGATCGAGACAGTACTCATGAAGATCAGAGGTCACTTTAACGAGCTCAAAGAATGAGTTATCCATGACATTCAACTTCGACAGCATGATAATTTCTGAAGTGAGATCGTTGATATCCTCAATGTAGGTATCAATATCATCGAAAAGCGCCTGATGATGGTCGGGGGCTCCCCTTCTTAGAATATCGGTCGCCAGCTGAATACGACTGAGCGGGGTGCGCACCTCATGTGGGATAGCTTGAGCAAAGATGTGGCTTTGTTTCACTTTGCTCTCGATCTCTTCCGCCATGAAGTTAAAGCTGCTGGCCAAATCAGACACTGGATGAATGTCGTCTAGATCAGAACGAGTACTGAGTTTCCCTCGACCAAACTGTTTTTGCTTCTCAACTAGCAACTCGATTCTTTCTTGAAAACGCCTCACAGGTAAGTAAACACTTGCGCCGATCGCGACAATAATGGCGAACAAAAGCCCGAGTAAAAAGTTTCTTTCTGAATCTTCATACCATTCAATTTCAGGAGAGAAAAAATCCCCTACCTCACTGAACGCGAAACTAAATTTAGAATTTGGAAGTTGAAACACCGCCGAGTACAGATCGTTATCACTGAGGTATATAGGTACACCATTTAAAGTGGTAAATAACTCGCATCGTTGGCATGGAGCCTCTCCCGACCAATTATCTAACAGGCGTAAATTGAAGATATAAAATTGTTGGTAGCCTGTTCTATCGAGTTCTTTATAAAGTGAATTATATTGATTGTGCTGACGGGTATACTGCTCAACGAAGTAAATACCATCATTTAGGAAAGTTTCGATCTCGGTTCTTCGCATGTGCCCTTCACCTAGGTTCACAAACAAAAAGATCGTTGCCGACATACCAACCACAATCCCAAGATACAATCGAGCAAACATCGAAACAGAACGAAGTTTCGCAGTCATGAACTTACGCAACCAGCATGTACCCCTTATTGCGAACCGTACGGATCAACTGTTTGTCTTTTGCGTGAATGCGTAGTTTTCGTCTTAAACCGGAAACTCGCATATCAATAGAACGATCATTAAAAGCATAATCAATCCCTCTAAATAACTGGCAGCACTGGTCTCGAGTCACGACCTGACAGATGTTATTCACAAGAAGGTTTAAGATTTCAAACTCGGCAGAAGTAAGCTTAAGATTTTGCCCATACAGAGTGGCACTTTGAGCAATATTGTTGATCACAATATCGCATTGCTTTTCAGCCATTTTTTCTGGCGCGATAGCAATAGGAGCAGCTCGACGTAATAACGCTTCAATTCGCGCCAACAAAGCATGGCCACGAATAGGCTTTGCAACGTAATCATCCGCGCCAAACTTAAATAAGCTTACCTCACTCATTTCATCGGCAGAGGCGGTCAACACTAAAATTATTCCATTGTAAAACTCTCGAGCCTGACGGCAAATTTGAGCGCCACTCATGCCTGGAAGCATCAAGTCCAACAGCACTAAATCAGGTTCAATACTGCGGATCGCTTCAAGTGCTAAATTCCCTTCATGAACAACGCTAACATCGTAGCCTTCAGCTTCTAGGTAAAGCGTAGTTAAACGAGCTATCTCTTGGTCATCTTCGACAATGAGCACTTTGGTTTTCGACATTCCTATCACCCGTATTTATTAAAAGCGAGGGCAGTATATATACTGCTCATATATCATCAATGTTGTGATTCGAGCCTCACTTTTACCGTACGCAAAATATTGTAATCACTTTTGTACATACACGTTTACAAAACGCAGTGCTTAACCACCAGTACGCCTTAGTTTAAGAAGGTTGGCCATCAATAACTCGCTATTCACGGTGTTTTAATTGCCTATACAACGCTTACGTTTGCTTTATTTTCTTACTCACACTTACATTTAAGGCATTTACAAAACCCAATCAAATAAACCCTCCAAATAGTAATGACTTGTCGGTTAATATCACTGACAAATGACATATTTATAGGTTTAAAATCCGAACATATCGTTCAACAGTCGAAAGAAAACGATTACGTTACCCACCAGCCAGTGTTTTGCATTTTCAGGGCCTCGGCAGGCGCTATTAAGCAATATCTTCTTCAAGTAATATTCATGAAATTGATAATTCGATCCAGCATTTGCTAATCACCACTACCACACAGGGTCCACTTTAAGATGAATAAACCGCTTTCACTGTTACTGACCAGCCCCCCTTTATTTTCAACGCAGTTATTAGCTGATAACAATAAACAAGAAATAGTGAATCCGATTCAAGCGCAGGCAAATTCTTGGATAAACATTCAGGTCGCGCCAAAAATAACATTCGTCAAAAGATGGGCTTCAACTGTGAGTTCTATAGCGCGCTCCTTTCTGTAGCACTTTTTTCTTCTTCAACACGGCTTTTAACGGCTGTTGAAGACCAGAATTCAATTTGATAAGCGCCTACTGAATGCATGAGTTCGGTAGGCACTGTTCGACCAACACATCAGTTCACCGAGTTCAATATGATGACCAATTATCAACCTTTCGAGCATCTCAAGTGTCCTATTTGGATATATGATATTGATAATAAAAGAATAACTTGGGCAAATAGTAACGCGCTCCCCCTCTGGGAGTCTGAGTCGATGTTTGAGCTGACATCACGTGACTTTAGTGTCGAGATGTCAAAAGCGATAGAAGCAACACTGGAAGAATACCAAAGACAATTTCTACGTAACGAAAGCATCAAAACATGGTGGAACTTCACGCCAAACCACATTTCCAAACGTGCATTATGCCTATTTTCTGGGATCCCATTGCCCGATGGTCGAACTGGGATGTTGGTACAAGTCATTGCCGAAGAGGGCAGCCTAAAGCACGACTTAGCTTGCTCTGATGGCGCAAATCTATCCCTTCTATTTGATAACTCGGGAGACGTAGTGAGCGCTAACTCCGCATTCTTTCAAAGCTATGGTTCACCGTTTAGTACCCTATCCGACTTCGTTTCAAGTGAAGAGGCAGCAGCACAATGGTTGTTTGCTGCGCGTAAAGGCCGCGAGATTTTAGAAGAAGTCAGCTGCGAAATAGATAACAAAATTCATCACTTTGACGTTCAAGGAAAATGGCTATTTGATAAAAGCGAGCTTCTGTTAAACCTCACCTGTACAACTAAACAGAAAGAGAAGTTGATCAAAGCCAGATACAACGCTGAGCACGACTGTTTAACTGAGCTTTACAATCGCCGCGGTATCACCAACCTTTTGGAAACCAGTATTGCCTATCGCTCGCCCTTTGAGTTGATGTTTGTCGACCTTGATGGCTTCAAATTGGTCAATGATACTTATGGACACAGTGTCGGTGACCAACTACTTAAGCAGGTTGGCGAACGTCTTAAACACCTCGTCGACGAAACGTGCATGATCGGTCGATTTGGTGGCGACGAATTCATTGTTATTGCCCACGCCTGCCGAAATCACAATATCCCGCTGCTCTGCTCTCGTATTATTGAAGCCTTGAACAAGAGTTTCCACATCAGAGGGATTGGCACCTTGTCTGTTGGTTGCAGCATCGGTACCGCTCATTTCCCTGATAATGCCGTCGATCAAGAGTCACTGCTCAAGCAAGCGGGTATGGCGATGCATATGGCCAAAACAAATGGACGAAATCGATTTCAAACTTTTACACCTTGTCTAGCACAAACCCTTCACCGCAAGGTAGAGATCCGTCATCGACTCACGCATGCCTTAGAGAATGACGACCTCAACCTTCATTACCAACCGATAATGAACACTAACAGCGACAAGGTGAAAGGATTTGAAGCCTTACTTCGATGGTCGGACGAAGAACTAGGTGACATAGCTCCTGACGAATTTATTACCTTAGCGGAGGAGAGTGGGCAAATAGTTCCTCTCGGAAAATGGGTTCTCAATTCCGCACTCAAACAGTTATCGATGTGGCAACGAGAGTTTGATAATGAGTTGATGATGAGCATCAATATCTCGAGTATTCAGATGCACGCTACCTTTGCCGAACAGTTATTGGCAATGCTGAACTTCTACAACATCCAGCCTCAAAGCGTTGCCCTTGAAATCACGGAGTCTTCCATGATCTTCAAGCATGGTGAAGTCAGACAAGCATTAAGTGATATATCAAAATTAGGCATAGAACTTCACCTTGATGACTTTGGCACAGGGTACTCCTCACTCTCAATGTTGCATGACTTGCCAATTAGCACCGTTAAACTCGATAAAAGTTTTGTCCATGGTTCGCACAAAGGGAGCAAAGCAATAGTCCAAGCCACTCATGCTATCTGCGATAAACTGGGGCTAAAAGTAGTTGCTGAAGGCGTCGAGACCGAAACGCAAAAATCGTTCTTGATCGATTGTGGGTACCAGTATCTTCAAGGGTTCTTGTTTAGTAAGCCCATCCCGTCAAATGAAGTCGAAAGACAATTTTTAACGGGTCGATTAATAGACATTTAAAAACTTATTTATCAATAAGTTAGAGTTTTGAACACTTCGTAGTCCAGAGAGTGATACCCGTATCAACGCTTACGTATGCTTACATTGCGGCCAACAACGACAAACCGAAGTTAAAGTATTGTTTATTATGCAATTATTGAGAATAATCAACCTGTAAGCCATATAATAGATATACCTACCTTCTGTAATGGCTTTGGTATTTAGATTACCCTCATGCAGCCCCTCAATCAGATCAAATAATCGGTAAATATGAGAAGACAAAACGGCTTCACTCTCTTAGAACTTATCATCGCAGTCTTAATTTTGGCTATCCTGTCTGCCACGGCTATGGTCAAGTTCTTAAACGTTCAAGGAAGCGCCCGTGCGAGTAAAATACACGACGTAGCGGGTAACCTACGTACCGGTATCGATATGATTTACGCCAAGTCTGCGATTGCTGGCGTTGAGGGAGAGTGCAACTATGTAGAAAAAACGGAAATTGAAACCTACTACGTCTGTCACGGCTACCCAATAGCTTATGTGGATTCACTAAGAAGACTGCTCAATATCGACAGAACAGAGCTTCACGTGATCAACAAAGAAGTCGATCCTGGCAGCAATGCCGAAAGAGTAGCAGCTATCTCTTTTGACGCAGATAACTACACCTATTCACCTGAAGGTGACTTTTGTCAGGTACTCTATCAACCAGAAAAAGAACCTCAAATCGTCGTACTTGATGGCGCATGTTAAATACTCAACGATTTTACTCATTCAGAAGTTAGAGCTAAGCCATCGAGACAGATCTTTGAATATCATCTGGTTACGATAAATTTGTTCAAAAATAATACGAATAGGGTTAAGTTGTTGCTACTTACATCTTTAAGTGCTGTTTACGTTATAACATGAACTTAATTCATATCTTATTTTTTATAATTAGCCTGTAAAGATCTACATAGGTGCATTTCTGATATAGATATCAATAGTGTTTTGGTTAAACACCTTTCGTAAATAGATAGGTATAAATATATAATTATATAATTATAAATAGCATCCTCGTGCTATCTAAAACTTCCCACCTAAAAATTTCATTATTTAATAATACGTAATAATACAAATAAAGCAGACTCAAAATACAATATTATCAATTCCATCATCTAGCCATATAATTCAATTACTAAAATCATGTCTTAATTAAGTTGTAATTAATATTACATAAATTGACATAATCTAAGTTTATCCTGAAAAATTCTGATAAATCTCACACATCAATAAACCGAATGAATACCATCAAAAGCTACATTAGAAACCTCTAAATCCAGTAGCTAAATCTTCCACATAGAAGCGGTGAAATGGATAAATACCAAAACAAATGGATAAATCCCTTTTATCCCTTGTAAATCATTGGCTTTCATTTATAAATTCAACTTTTGGATGAACATCTCCATAACCTTTCATTCAAGCCCAAATTCTGCGATTAGTATCAACATCTTAAGAGAAAATGGTGACATTTTGGTTATATTATTTGGAAAGGACTCTTAGGTTGAATGAAAATCCCAGCCAATACACATCAATCACATAAATATAATAACTGTCGCTTAGGAGTTGAGCCATGCACTGTTCTTTCAATATAAACAACAATAATGAGAGCTTGCAACTGATCTACAATGAAGAAAAGATATATATCAAGAACAACAGCAATAAGATATCAGAGGAAAGTCTTAATAGTAAAGAGAGTTTTGTATTCAAATACCTTATTGAGCACTCATCAATATCTAACCCTCAATCTGCACGAGATGTTGAAGAGTCTTTTAAATTACATTTTGATGAAGAGTTTAGTTTGTATGCATTAAAAAACATCATCGCCTCAATAAGAAAGAAATATCGAAACTTATGTAAAAAAGCAAAGATAGATAATAATAGCGAACTTATCTCTAACCTTTATAAGGTGGGTTACTTCATCGATCTCGATAAGAGCTCTACAAACTGCGTCGCATCAAAGTACGACATCAATCAATTCAAGCCCAGTCAGATAGAAATGTTGAAAATGATGTTCAACACCTATCATAGAGAACTGATTAAGGCTCTGATAACCGTGTTTACCATCTCTTCATTTTTCCTCTTCGTTGTCTACTTTTTCCAAATCCTTTATACGACGAAGATTGCAGATGAATACAGCGAAAACACCAAACATATTGCTGAAGAAATCATGCTCTATGGTTGTGATAACCAAGGGGCTGTGCACTCATTAAGACATTCACTCAACCTAGATTCTGTCATCATGACTACGTCTTATGGTTCATGTTATATCTCCAAAACACGCTCGAAAATGGTAAACCTTGATCAAGTTGATGACTTTTACGATAGTACCGATTTCGCTTATTCACGCTTCGTAGATACTAAGCGTGACATTGACCTAACGGTGCGTATTTCTACACGCTCTATTGAAGCTCGATACAAGAACTCACTATTGCCTCTGTTAGTCGACTCGGTCTCTATCCAGAAGAATGGTTATTACATTCTGAACCTTGGTAAAGAAAGTAAAGCTATCTATCAAACACCGCTTCCTACCGGCGCAACCATTGCCTTTTACAGTGACGATATTGTCGTACTGTGGACTGCGCTTTCTCTGATTCTCGCCACACTGCTTTATCGCTCCTATATTCTGGGCTTTATAACCTACCTATTTCGTTGGAAACACATCTCCTTTGAAGAAGAGCCCATCATCAACACCGAAGACAACAGCGTTCTGTATTACGAGTTGCTATCTCGAGTTCGTAACGTCGGCGTTTTAAGCTTCATCAACACCATGAGACGCACCAATTTACTCACCTTTCACACTATCTTGCTCATCGAGACGGTCAGAAAAGCCAAATTACACAACAGCCATGAGATCTATGGTGTCAACGTGTGTCCGAGCGCTTTGGTGGGGTCGAACTTCGCAAGGCTCAGAGAGCATTTAGCCGCGATGGAAGCGAATGAATTTGTCGTCGAGATTACTGAATATTCGAACATTGGCTATGGATGCGAGGTTATCGATAACATTAAGGATATCAAAAAGCTTGGTATCACCATCGCTCTGGATGACTTTGGTACAGGCAATAACAACATCGAAATCATCAATGTTATCTCTCCGACCTATCTAAAACTGGATCGTTGCTTTGTTAAGGATATCGAGTCAGGAGAGCACCATCAGGGCGTATTGCTTAATATCTCTGAGATTGGACGCTTATCAAATATCACGATGATTTATGAAGGTGTCGAGACGCGCAGGCAGCAATATATCTTGTGTCAGCTAGGCTACAACTTACATCAAGGCTATCTGTATAGCCGGCCCAATAACTCAGAGGAGCAATAGGCCCCCCTAACAGAAATCTTGACGAGCAACACCATTTCCTATTCAAATAATCATCGCTCATACAGCTGCTTGAAAGCCCACAAGGACGTTGGCTTCAAGTACCCTCCCCGCCAAACATGCTTTATCCAAATATAAAAATATCCGATCCATTTTCATAAAACCCTTGCCAATTCGAATAAAAAGGTTAGTGTTATACACATGTATATCACCATGCAGTTTTAATTATGACCGAATGGAAAGACGACCAACCGATTTTTAGGCAGCTTGCCGCAAAGATCAGTGACCAAATTCTTCAAGGTGTTTGGTTAGAGCAACAAGCATTACCCTCTGTGCGTGCGGTTGCTGCCGATCTCAAGATCAACCACCTTACTGTCATGAAAAGCTATCAGTTACTGGTGGATGAAGACTTGGTAGAGAAAAAACGCGGCCAAGGCATGTATGTGGCCGAAGGGGCACTTCAAAAATTGAAAGAGTCTGCACACAAATCATTCATCAACACACAGATCCCAGCCATCGCTGAGACGCTAGGCATCATTGATATGAGTGTCGAAGAACTCGTGAAACAGCTAGCACAACATATAAAGGACAAGTCATGAGTACTTTACTTTCCGTGAAAAACGTAACCAAAACCTATTCAAATCAAGTGGGTGTCGAAAACATCAGCTTTGAGTTAAAGCCAGGGCAAGTACTTGGTCTGCTGGGCCACAATGGCGCAGGTAAATCGACTCTGATCAAATCACTGCTTGGTGGACACAACTATCAAGGTGAGATTGAAGTAAACGGCTACCACCCTATCCACCAGCACGCTGAGCTCATGCAGCACTTGTCGTACATCTCAGATGTTAACGTGTTACCAGAGTGGATGACGGTTAAACAACTGCTTCGATACACACAAGGTGTGCACCCTAGCTTCAACAAGCAAAAAGCAGAGCAGACATTAAGCAGCACCAACATTAAGTTGTCTTCTACTATCAAGCAGCTTTCTAAAGGGATGAAAGTACAACTTCACCTTGCGATCATCATCGCGACTGACACTCAAGTGTTGATCTTAGATGAGCCTACACTGGGCTTAGATTTGCTGTACCGCGATACTTTTTATCGCCACCTACTAGAATGGTTCCACGACGGTGAACGCGCCATGATCATTGCAAGCCATGAGGTTTCAGAAATTGAACACCTATTAACGGATGTACTGATTTTGAAGCAAGGTCATTGTGTCCTGCAAAAAAGCATGGAAGACATCGAGCACGACTACTTCATTATCGAAGTCGCAAACAACCATTCAAGCGAGATACAGAAACTTAACCCACTCACCTCTCAGCCTGGGTTAGGGACGACTAAGTGGCTATTAGAAGGTCAATACAAAGCGCAGGTTGAATCACTGGGTAACATCTATAACGTTGGTCTAGCAGACCTATTCCTTGCAACACAGACGGAGAAGGCATAATGCATCCAAGTTTTTACATGCTAGAAAAAGAACTCATCGAGCACAAAGTTAACACTCGATTGCCTCTGTTTGTCGCATTATGTGGTTTCTTACTGTTCGTTGGTCTGTTCTTTAATGGCGCAGCGCAACATGAGTTTTTCTTTGAAATGCAAGTGAATGGTGACGTGAGCGACATCCACAGAGAGTTCGCACAAGATCTCAACTCAGTAATCTACTTTGGCGCGGGCCTTATTTCACTGATCCTGTCGACGCTATATATCCCTAAAACGCTGCGTAAAGAACGCCAAGAAGGCAGTTCAATGTTTTGGAGAAGTATGCCGGTATCCAATGCAATGACTCACGGCGTGAAGCTAGGCTTCGGTTTAGTGGTTATTCCGGCTATCTGTGCATTGTTAGTGCTGTTCGCAGATTTTCTATTCTGGATATTGAACGTCTCAAGTGAGCAACAACTGGCGCTATTGGTTGAGCAGCGATCTCTGTTTTATGTGCTGAGCAACTGGGTCGTGTTTTTTGGACGAATGATGTTAGTTGCACTGGTTTTATTGCCACTGGCAACTATCACTCTAGCTATTTCGCAGCTGGTGAACTCTCCGCTGCTTGTCATTTTTATCTCAAGCTATGCGATTAAGTTCCTCTCTGTCGCCGTGTTTGGGTTCTATGGCATCAATGATTTCCTATCTCTCATTGCGTCATTACCAATGAATGTGCTCATAGCAAGCAACCCATTCAGCGCGATTGCAGAAGCGCCTATTTTATCTTTAGGTATTTACGCATTGATTGGTGTTGGTGGTTATCTACTGAGCCTGAAATTGAATAGAACGGACGATGTAAGCTTGAAGACGCTGTTCCAACGATAGAGTCATCTATCCTGATCGGATAACATCAGATATCAAAATCTAAATCAAAGCTTCTGAGAAATCGGGAGCTTTTTTTGATCACGACTTTGCCAATACAGATATGGGTAACAAGAACAAAGGGACAAAAGGGTTTTAGTTAGGAGTAACAGAGTGAAGCGACAAGAGAATCTAAGAGGAGGTATTAATGAGCTGACATTGAATGCATTGTTGTTAATGCCTGTCAGCTCTTTGGAGGATGATTTCTTTAGTCGCCGACCAGATGAAGGTCCTTGAGAGTGCTAATGAAATCGATTTGTTACGTTTTACATTTGATTAAGCTTTTCAGCTTTTTTTATCTTAAAGCTTTACGATTTAAAGCTTATTTCTTTGAAGCTTCTTTCGCTGTGTCTTTCCAGTATTGGATGCGAACGCGATGAAGCTGTGCTCTTCTCATTTTTTTCATAAGGGATATTTCCTTTTCTTTAACTGCTCTTCATGAGCTATTTTTATTGCCAACCATTCGAATCTAACGGTGTTTGATGTCCAGATCAATGATACAAATCACAAAATTTATAGAGTTTTGAGTACCATTTACATCAAAGTATGACCTAGCTACCAACTATGGACCAATTTAATATCTTAAGCCGTTGTTCGAAATTTAGATTAGTTATCTCAGATGACAAATTCATTTCAGTATCAATACAGTTCAATGATACGTACTTAATAGACCGGACCAACGCGGATTTAGTTCCAACATCTTATCTTTTATTACTCACCTTACCCGCAAAGTTACAGCGTAACCAACCCTATCTTCAATGTGAACAATTAATCGCCACATCAGCCTATACGTCACAACATCAAAATGGGATTATGTTTGTAATGGGTAGAGCTTTTTATAGAAGAAAGCCGTAGTGAATAAAATTAAATGGACGTAATTATGAGTAAAGTAATTCTGCAAGGGCATATTCTAGTGCCAGACAACGACCTAAAATCCGTCACACAAGCCTTGGTTGTACACAAAGAACTGACACTGGAAGAACCTGGTTGTATCGTGTTTCGAGTCAGTCAAAGCACGCTTCAACCTAATCGCTTTGAAGTGTATGAAGAATTCACTAGCCGAGAAGCATTCGAAGCGCACCAACAGCGAGTAAAAACGTCTGAATGGGGTGATCTTTCCAAGAACGTGACTCGTCATTATCAAGTCACCGATGTTCCGACATCATAATGATACATCCGCTTGCCAATAGTATCGTCACATTGATCAAACAGGATCCCTTACGAATGCAGGTTTTAGACTGTGTCTCTCAGTTGGATTTACCGCAGTGTTATGTTGCTGCAGGCTTTGTGAGAAACCTCGTTTGGGATCACCTACATGGCTATGCCTCCCCGACTCCACTCAATGATATTGATGTGATCTACTTTGATCCCATTGATACCTCTTACGAATCGGATTTTAGATACGAGGCTCAGCTTAAACAATGCTTACCCGAACTGCATTGGCAAGTTCGCAATCAAGCCTGCATGCACACTAGAAATGGAGATGAACCTTACCAAGGCTCATTGGATGCGATGAGTTACTGGCCAGAGAAAGAAACCGCAGTCGCCGTAAAGCAAAATCTTAATGGAGACATCGAGTGTATTTCATCTTTTGGTTTAGAGAGTTTGTTTGATTTGCAAATCACACCCAATCCAAAGCGTAGCCGAGATATCTTTGGTCAAAGAGTACAATCCAAGGACTGGCTTACCCAGTGGTCCAAGTTAACTATTAGTTGTTAGAGTCCGAAAAGTGCCTTTGTCGCTCGTACTAATTAGTTGCCAATTTTATACATTAATATGTTTGATATAAACTATGGTTAATATTATCTCATACTCATATAAGGTAGCTATTATGTCGATCATACGTGCGTTACCAATACTTTTAAGCTTAGTTATCATTGGGTGTGCTGATACACATAAACTTCAGATTACGGATGTAAACTCGACAGCTAAATTTGAAACAAGTGATTCAGTTTTAATTGCCCGCTCAAAGAATGGGGAGTATGGGAAGCACTATTATTCAGGCTCAGGACTAATGGTGAGTAAAGCTCTTCAATCAGAGTTATTCACAAAACTAAACAACGTCGCAATCGCTAACCAAGCAGCTGATTACAATTTTGTCCTTGAATATGCGAAAAGCAATGAGTTCAACTACTTAATTTTTCCTACCATATTACACTGGGAAGATCGCGCGACTGAATGGTCAGCAAAGCCAGATAAAGTAAGGGTAAAAATTACAGTTGTTGATGTTAAAACAAAAGTAATTATTAAGTCTGGCATAATCGAAGGAAAAAGCGGGCTAGCTACCTTTGGCGGTGACCACCCACAAGATTTATTGTCAGAGCCGGTCAGCGAATTCATGGCTAGCCTATTGAATTAAGTATTTATCGTGGTGATTCAATAATTGAGCTCTATTGCGTAGACAACATCAACTCTACCTTATGATGCCGTAGTTAACATAGTTAACCTTTATCGAATCAAAACTTTACCTCTGTACTAAAACCATTGACTAAAAGCCCAATCAGATCGAACATGCCCCCACTTGTTAGCTTATTAATTTATTAGCTTAGTAACTAATCAACTCATCAACCGCGCGCGACCACTAACTGCTGCGCTCTCTCGTCATACTGAGTAACGACCATGAACCAACAATACATGCTGCAAGCTCTTGAAGCTTCGCGCCAAGCCCTACCCGATTGCCAACCAAACCCACCAGTGGGCTGTGTTTTGGTTAAGAACGATAAGGTGGTGTCTGTTGGGTACACACAAAAAGTCGGTGGAAACCACGCCGAGGTTGAAGCACTGAATGGCTATGACAGCAAAACGGACGGAACAATGGAAGAGGTTACCGCTTACGTAACTTTAGAGCCATGTTCATTTGTTGGCAGAACACCCGCTTGTGCCAATACATTGGTTAAAGCAGGTGTAAAACACGTAGTCGTGGCGATGCTAGACCCAGACCCTCGCAATAATGGTCGTGGTGTTGCGATACTTGAATCGCACGGCGTGAAAGTGGATGTAGGGCTATGCCAAGCACAAGTGAGCGCTTTTCTAACCCCGTATCTTGGTAAGTCTTAGCTCTTAAACAGCCAACGCTAACTCAATTTGACTCGATAAAGCGGATTGACTGGCTTATCGACAAAATACGACCAAATATGATCGTAGACGGCATGTTGGTTGGGGAACGGCGCAAGTGCTTTCGCTTCCTCTAAATCGCACCAGCGGTACTCTGTATGTTCGTCATTCAGTTCAATCGTTTGGTTGGGCGGGCATAGCACCGCAAACACTGGGATTAGCTGAATCACATTAACGTGAGCCTCGTAAAACTGCTCCAGAAACTGCGCGTTATACAAGGCTTCCACTTTAATTTGGGTCTCTTCTTCAAACTCGCGCACGATAGCCTGCCAACCTGTTTCACCTGCTTCAATCGAGCCTGCGACATGGCACCAAAACTCGCCCTTCACACGCTTCATTAGTAGCATTTTCATTTGTCCGTCGATCTCTGAAATAGCGACACCGGATACAATCGAAGTATTGAGTGGAATCATAACGTTACCTTAGATTGAAAAAGAGGGCGGCAAGGCTACCACCCTTCATTTGTGAAGTTGTCTTCTTTGATTAAAAACGAGAGGCCACTCATCAATTTATAAACATCAAGCGTAACTCTTGAGGTTTGTATATCTAATAACAACCTTTGTACCCAGTCATTGAGCGATTCTTATTTGAGGCGTATTTCGATAAAGAGTAGAATCGCCGTCTTGTACTGTGTTTCTTCACTTTTGTTTTTAGCGCATCAGTTTTTAGACTCTCACACAGTAGACTCACACCCATTTATCACCACGATATAAGTATTAAGACGACTATGCACTCATCAAACTCAACGCACGACTCAGATAACGGCCACACACCTGAGCATTGCTTCACCCGCTTTCAACAGCCGATCGAGTCATATTCGTTGCCTGAGCGTTTCACCTTCCCGTTCTATTATGAACCACACGCACTGTGTGAAATCGCTTCTCATCAGCTTCAACAATATCTAGAAACTCAAACCGACTGGCAGCATGACTTCGGACTGGATTCTGACGCTGGTCGCGGCAAAATGTTTGGTGTGTTACTGGTGAAAAGCCCTGAAGGTGAATTGGGTTACTTCTCTGCATTCTCTGGAAAAATCGCCGACCAAAACCTACTGCCTCACTTTGTGCCACCCGTATTCGACATGTTGAGCAGCGACAGCTTTTTCCATCAAGACACAGCCGACATGATGGCTGTGAATGCGAAATTTAAAGCGCTGCAAGCAAACGCTGATTACCTTGAACTGTGCGAGCAACTGGCACAACAAAAAGCACAAGCTGAACAAGAGATTGAAGCTCAGCGTTTATTAATTATAGAAGGCCGAAAAACACGTAAAGAACAGCGTGAACAAGGTAAAGAAAACCTTGATGAGCAAGCCTTCGAACAGCTAAATAGCGAGTTAAACAAGGCCAGTGTTGCCGACAAAAATCAGCAAAAATATCTCAAGCTCAACTGGGAACAGATCTTAAACGAGTTACAAATCAAAGTTGATGTGTTCACTAATCAATTAGCTGAACTCAAAGAGCAAAGAGCACACCTTTCTCATCAACTTCAGCATAAACTGTTTTCACAATACGCTTTCCAAAATGCGGAAGGTAACATTGAGGATCTCAACCAGATCTTTGAAGACACGCCAAACAAAATACCACCAGCAGGTTCTGGCGAGTGTGCCGCACCCAAGCTTTTGCAATACGCGTATTTAAACGGTTACACACCATTGGCACTGGCTGAATTTTGGTGGGGTCGTTCACCGAAATCGGAGATCCGTAAACACAAGAAATACTACGCCTCTTGCCAAAGTAAGTGTGTACCGATTTTAGGCCATATGATGAAAGGCCTAGAGGTGGATCCAAACCCATTACTAGAGAACCCAGCAGAAGGAAAAGACCTCGATATCCTGTTCCAAGATGAACACATTGTTGTAGTACACAAACCAGCAGGTTTTCTATCCGTGCCGGGTAAAAACATTAAAGATTCGGCCTACACACGCGTTCAAGAAATGCACCAAGATGTTGAAGGGCCATTTGTTATCCACCGTTTGGATATGGCGACCTCTGGCATTCTGATATTTGCTTTAACACGACGTGCGAACAAAAGCTTACAGAAGCAGTTCATTACTCGTGAAGTTGAGAAGCGATATGTCGCAATGATTGAAGGTGTTCTAGACCAAGATGAAGGCTATATTCGACTGCCATTGCGTGGTGACTTGTATGACCGCCCTCGTCAGATTGTTTGCTTTGAACACGGCAAGCCTGCAGAAACCAAATGGGAAGTGATTGAGCGAAACGAACAAACCACTAAGGTTTACCTGCACCCTAAAACAGGCCGTACACACCAGTTACGTGTTCACTGTTCACACCAAGAAGGGCTTAACATGCCTATCGTGGGTGATGGCCTATATGGTAATAAAGCCGACCGACTGCACCTACACGCAGAAAGACTTGCACTGCACCACCCAGTCACCAAAGAGTGGATGGAGTTCCAGTTCGACGCTGAATTCTAAAATCTCTCATTAGTACCGAGCTTTAAAAAAGGAGTCACACCGCTTGTGGCTCCTACCTCTTTTGGGTATATCTCCACGCTTATTGCACTACATCAAGATTCACTTTGTTGTGAAGAGTAGCATGCCCACCTTCTTCTCTCCTTGAGGCCTTTGATATGTCATCAGCTGCTTTGAATTTGCCCCACAACACACGAACTTCTTCTCTGATAACTGCGCAAGCACCAAGCTTGAAACCACTAGCAACCAAAAAGCCTAATCTAAATTTGGCAATGCTAAGCTTAATTGAAGAAGTTAAAAACGAACTCCCACTTTACGAATCGGAGACGTTTATCTGTGGGCCAAAAGGAAACTGCTCGGGTTGCTCTAAGAAACTACTAGAGATGGTCGACAGTGAGTTAATGTATTGGGAGCACAGTATTTCCATTGGCCAAGGCCCCAACTTCGAGGAACTGCGCCGCTTTGGTAAGCTTTGCAGCAGCGTTCGACGTGGTTTAGAGCGTAACGGTTTAGTCGAAAAACGCCCAAAGAAAAGATAACAAGCCAAATCGATAATCATTACAATGTGTCGTTGGCGATCACAAGCCACCCTGCTACTAACTGATTGAACTCGTTAGCTATAAAAGTAATAATGTTTTGTAATACAATTCAGTGCGCAGACCGACTTCGTAGATTCGAACTCATAGAGATAAGCTCATCGATACTTTCACCATATTCTTGAACGACTCTATCCTTCTTGTCTGACGTGCCTAGCCTTCTGTATATCAATATCACATCAATTAGAAACCGACCTTGGACAACGGAGAGCCACCTTGAAGAGACCACAACCAGTACTGGGAAAGACCGGTATGCTATTTTTTCTCGTCATAATAAGTGCTTTCCCTCCATTGACTATCGACCTTTACTTACCTGCGCTTCCGCAGATGGTCGAGGTGTTTAATACTGATCGATCCATGGTCAACCTAACCCTGAGCAGCTACTTCGTTACTTACGCCATCGGTCTTTTGTTCTGGGGGCCGCTCAGCGAAAAATTTGGTCGTAAGCCGATCCTATTGATTGGATTAGCGGGCTATATGGTCGCTAGCATATTGTGCGCGATGACCAATAGCATCGAACAGTTGATTGGTGCTCGTGTATTCCAAGCCTTTGTGGGCAGTGCCATCACCGTTATCGCGACTGCCATTGTAAAAGATCTTTATGACGGCCGAGAACGTGAAAAGATCATGGCGACTATCATGTCACTGGTGATCATCGCACCAATGGTTGCGCCTGTGTTTGGAGCCTTTTTACTGAAAATTGCTTCTTGGCGAATGATGTTTGTTACGCTCGCCATTTTTGGTGCATTTGCGTCAGTATTAGCTTGCTGCTACCAAGAAACACTCGAAAACAAATACCAAGGTTCCATATTCCGCTCATGGGGAAGAATGGGCGTGGTCATGAAAAACCGCTCGTTCGTCAAGCTGCTGGTCATTTTCTCTATCATACCGATGGCGTTGATGGGCTTTCTTGCGGCGGGTTCTTATATCTACATCGATCACTTTGGATTGACCGAACAACAGTTTAGTTACGCGTTCGCATTCAATGCATTGTGCGCCTCATTTGGTCCAACAATTTACATGAAGTTGTCCTACCGAATGCCGGTTCAAAAGGTCATCTCAGGATGTTTTGCTTTATTAGCGCTTGCGGGAATCTTCACTCTAACCATTGGCGACCTGTCCCCTTGGTTCTTCATGTTCATCGCTGCACCAGCGACATTAATGGCGATCATCATGCGAGTACCGGGTACCAACTTGATGTTGAATCAACAAGATCATGACACGGGCTCTGCCGTCGCACTGATACAGTTCTTCAGCATGATTTGTGGTTCGCTTGGCATGGTGTTGGTTTCAATCCGCCCAGATTCACTGATTGAAAACCTAGGCTTTATTCAATTATCCGTCGGTACGTTAGGCGGCCTGATGTGGCTAATGGTCAGAAACAAAGAGTTCGTGACTAATAAGCTGAATTAGGCGCATCCAAAATAACTAAGTTTGTACTCAAACACGATTTAGGGCGTCCTCGATCGTGTTTGAGGTCTCGTTATACCAAGCTTTAACGCATATTAGCTCCAATGACCTCAATTGGAGTTAAACCATGAAATGGATACATTTACTGTTCACATCCCTACTTTCTATTTGCACTTCGGCCCTCGCTTCTAGTGTTGGATTCACCCAAATCACCTTACCCAATACCTCTAATAATCTAGAACGCCCACTCAACACCGCAATTTGGTATCCAACTTTAGACGATTCAGACACTGTTCTTATTGGGGACAATCCAGCATTTATCGGTACCAAGGTCATAAAAGGAGCCAAACTCCAACAAGGAAAATTTCCCGTAGTACTGTTGTCGCATGGCTATAGAGGAAACTGGCGCAATCAAAATTGGTTAGCGACAGAGCTTGCCCATCGCGGATACATCGTCGCTGCTGCTAATCATCCGGGAACCACGACTTATAACCAATCGCCTCAGCAGGCGGCCAAATGGTGGGAAAGGCCTCGCGATATCACACGAATCCTTAATCACCTACTAACCGAAGCTCAGTGGAAACACGCCATTAATACTGACCACATTTCGGCAATCGGGCATTCATTGGGAGGTTGGACAGTGATGCAATTAGCGGGGGCGAAAATCGATAGAGCAGCTTTAGAGGTTGAGTGCCTAAAATACCCTAACCCGCGTACCTGTGGGCTTTCTGCGGAGTTAGGGCTGTCAAAAAGTCAAGCTACAGAGCCAAACAATAAAGACCTTTCAGATCCTAGAATACAGCGCGTTGTAAGTCTTGATTTAGGGCTTGCGCGGAGTTTTTCAGTACGCAGCCTAAATGACATCAATGTACCAACCCTAATATTGGCCGCTGGTATTGATATTGGGGACTTACCTCAAGCCTTGGAGTCTGGCTACATTGCAGAGCACATGCCTCTGAATTCAAGACGATACAAGGTCTACGAAAACGCCACTCACTTCAGTTTCATTCAACAATGCAAACCGGGAGCAGAAGCGATGCTTGAAGAGGAAGTTCCGGGCGATGGCATCATCTGTAAAAATGGCGTAGAGACCACACGCAACAAACTTCATCAACAGGTGTTATCTGACATCGTTAGCTTTCTAGAACAGTAAACACGCGCTCAAACTGTCTCAAGCTGATGTTTTTGGCAAGCTCCGATACTCACTCGGAGTTTGCCCCGTTATTCTCGAAAACTCTCGATTGAAATTAGATTTAGTTTGAAAGCCAGAACTGAGAAAGATGTCTGTGATCGTTTTATCGCTGTGCTTCAATAGAGTCTTGGCATGTTCTATTCGATAGGTGTTGATCACCTTCGAAAGGTTCTCGTGGTGGATTTGATTAACCGAAGACGATACTTTCCGTGCTGGGATACCTAGCTTTTTCGCCAATCGATTGAGGGATAAATCCGGATCTTTGAACACCTGATGATCCTTCATTAACGCATCAAACTTAGCGACGATCTGCGTGACTTCTTCATCTACTTCTAAGCTTGTCGACGATACATCAATTGCTTCAGGTAAATGGTTTGCCGTTATCAATTCACTCTGCTGTTGGTTTTGTTCCTGAATTGGTGCCGTGCTAGTACTCACAACGACTACAGCCCCAACAATTGCGGGAATAAGAACTAGGTAACCAATAGACAGAATTAAGTCGGTGTGTTGTGCGTTAAGCAGCAAAATATCATACGAGATAATGCTATCCACTAGAGCCGAAAACAGTAAGGCTATACCTGCTGTACGCTCAGCATACAAAACATTCGATACATCACTCAGCCTGACGTGCTCTGGGAAGTTAAACGATGATTTCAACAACAAGCAGCCATAGCTGAGATATAGCGAGATCAACAATAGATCAATCGTTCCATCCCAAATATACGAATAAGAAAAGGAGCCAACCAGAACAACGACTGGGCCTAAGCAATGCAAAAGAGACATAGGTTTACTTCGATGAGCTCCCGCAAAGCAGAGCCATGCAGCCACCGGTACACTTGCCCCTAGAACCGGTTGTAAGAAACGGAACAGTGCAATATCAAACGTCCAACGTAGCCCAACGACAGTAATCATCAACGCACACAACATAATAAACCAAAACGGTTTTTGGCTTGTCTGTGGGTAACGATATCTAAGTAAAACAGCCGTGACGCATAACAGCAGAGCTGCAATAAATGGTAGGGGAATGGCGAGCATCAAAATTCCATTTAAATAACTGAGTACATAGCCTCGATAATTCAATAGATATCGATGACAACTTGAATTCATGGTAATCCATTCATCAGATGTAATAAAGGCTCCTATTAAGGAGCCTTCTTATCAAAGCCAGTTACGACTGAGTTTGGTCAATTACTACTCAGCGTTAGCCACTTGACGCGCTGGGTGTTTGATAAACACAGCTACCACAGCAACGACTGCAAGCGCGAAACAGTAGTAAGAATTAGCCACTATATCCAAAGGCGATAAGTTAAATACCGAACCTAATAGCAATACCTGTGCACCGTAAGGCAATACGCCTTGAATCACACAAGAGAAGATATCCAATAAGCTGGCAGAGCGACGTGGAGAAACGTTATTTTCTTCAGCTAATTGGCGAGCCACACTACCAGACACAATAATCGCTACCGTGTTGTTTGCAGTACATAGGTTCACCATAGATACCAAGCCCGCAATACCCAACTCACTCGCACGGCCATTCGCTTGCTTAGAGTGTGAAGAGCCAAACGCACGAATCACACCACTTACTAAGCTAGTCAGGAACGCCAATCCACCTTGACGACGCATGAGCTCACTCAAACCGCCAATCAGCATCGACAATAAGAAAATCTCCTGCATGTTGCCGAAGCCTGCGTAGATGTCTTGAGCGTAATCCGTCATACCGTAGTTCTCAACAGAACCTAGGCTTACGCCACCCGCCAGCAAGATACCAATCGTCAGCACAACGAATACATTCATACCCGATACAGCAAGAATCAAAATAGTGATGTACGGAAGGACTTTCAGCCACTCGATTGGGCCCGTTTCAGGCACTTGAGTTGCCGTGCTGTTGAAAGCAAAGATAACAATCGCGATAAGAGCAGCAGGCAGTGCAATGCGGATGTTCTCTTTAAACTTGTCTCTCATCTCACAGCCTTGCGAGCGTGTCGCGGCAATCGTGGTATCAGAGATGATAGAAAGGTTGTCACCAAACATCGCGCCACTTAAAACAACACCAGCCGTCAGTGGAATGCTCATGCCTGCTGAATCTGCAATGCCTAGTGCCACAGGGGCAACCGCAGCGATAGTACCCATTGAGGTGCCCATTGCTGTCGCGATGAAAGCTGAAATTAGGAAGATACCCGGTAGGATCATGCTTGTTGGAATCGCCGATAACCCTAGGTTTACGGTCGCGTCAACGCCACCAGACGCTTTAGCCACAGCCGCAAAAGCACCCGCCAATAAGTAGATCATACACATTGCGACAATGTCTTTGTGACCGACTCCACCTAAGAACTGTTCGATAGCACGGTTCAATTTATCTTTGCTTAGCAACAACGCTAGCATCACCGCAGGTAAAGCTGCAATCGGAGCTGGAAGCTGATAGAAAGCAAAATCGACGCCTTGCAGTGACAAGTACGTACCTACGCCAATAAACAGCGCTAGGAACACGATCAGAGGGATAAGCGCAACTGCCGAAGGGGCAATTACCGCATTAGAATTTTTTGAATTGGACATGGAACGACAACACAATAGAACAGGAAGATGAGCAGACTAATGTCACACTTAAGGCTTGTCAACGTCTAGACGTCTAAACACCCAAATTAATGCAAAGTAATAAGCACGCCATTGAACATAAAAAAAGCCGCGCTAAATTAGCGCGGCACCTTGGGCTCGGTTCAAATAGGGGTATTTCTTTTTTTATTATTTATTGTGCAGTTCCTTTCAGCTTCAGACGCATAGCATGCAGCACTGGCTCGGTGTAACCACTAGGTTGAGCGCAGCCTTCGAATACCAACTGACACGCTGCTGAAAATGCGATGCTGTTTTCAAAGTCAGGTGCCATATTGCGGTAGCTCGGGTCGCTAGCATTTTGCTCATCAACCACTGCGGCCATGCGCTTCATGGTTTTCATTACTTGGGCTTCATTACAAATTCCATGACGTAACCAGTTCGCAATGTGTTGGCTCGAAATACGCAGCGTAGCGCGGTCTTCCATCAAACCTACATCGTTAATATCTGGCACCTTAGAACACCCGACGCCTTGGTCAATCCAACGCACTACATAACCAAGAATACCTTGCGTATTGTTGTCCAATTCGTTTTGGATATCTTGAGCGGTCAGCTTTTGATTACCTAGCAATGGGATAGTAAGAATATCGTCAACATTTGCTCTCACACGCTCACGAAGCTCTTTCTGGCGGCTTGGTACACTCACCTTGTGATAGTGCAAGGCATGCAGAGTCGCGGCAGTTGGAGAAGGAACCCAAGCAGTATTTGCGCCCGCTTGTGGATGTCCGATTTTCGCGTCCATCATCTTCGCCATATTGTCTGGCTCTGGCCACATACCTTTACCAATCTGGGCTTTACCTTGCAGGCCACAAGCTAAGCCAAGATCAACGTTCTGATCTTCGTATGCACCAATCCAAGTCATGGTTTTCAGCTGTGTTTTAGGCGCAAACGGGCCAGCTTCCATACTGGTATGAATTTCATCACCGGTTCGGTCTAAGAAACCGGTATTGATAAATACAACACGGTCTTTGGCGGCGCGAATACATTCTTTGAGGTTAACTGAAGTACGACGCTCTTCGTCCATGATACCGACTTTAATCGTGAATCGGTCTAGCCCTAATGCATCTTCAATACGGCCAAACAGCTCATTGGTGAACGCGACTTCTTCTGGTCCATGCATCTTAGGTTTCACGATGTTGATGCTGTTCGCGGTCGAGTTTTGGTAAGCACTGTTGCCTTTTAAATCGTGCATTGCGATTAGAGAGGTGACCATGCCATCCATAATGCCTTCAGGGACTTCGTTACCGTCAGCATCAATAATGGCAGGGTTGGTCATCAAATGACCCACATTGCGTATGAACAACATGCTGCGACCTTTAAGCGAGATCTCGCCCCCCGTCACACTGGTGTATTGACGATCTGGGTTGAGGTTACGAACAATGGTTTTGCCATTTTTCTCTAGCGACTCTTGTAAGTCACCTTTCATTAAGCCTAACCAGTTACGGTAAGCCAATGCTTTGTCTTCACCATCAACGGCAGCTACCGAGTCTTCGCAATCCATAATGGTGGTGAGAGCCGATTCCACCAGCACATCTTTAATACCAGCTACATCAACGCTGCCAATTGGCGCGCTCGGGTCAATTTGAATTTCAATATGTAGGTTGTTGTGCTTAAGCAGAATACTTGAAGGTGCACTTGCATCACCTTGGTAACCAATGAACTGGTTGCGATCAATTAGAGTGACTTCTTCGCCGTTATCTAAGGTCGCTGTCAATGTATTGCCAATGCTGACGTTACTGATGCTGTATTTGGTTACGTCTTTATGGGAGACACCGTTGAGAGGCGCTGCGTCATCAAGGAAACCTCGAGCGTAGCTCACTACTTTAGCGCCACGTACAGGGTTAAAGCTGCCCCCTTTTTCTGCACCATCATTTTCGCTGATCACATCGGTGCCGTAGAGCGCATCATATAAACTGCCCCAACGCGCATTAGCCGCGTTAAGTGCAAAACGTGCATTCATAATAGGCACAACGAGTTGCGGGCCCGCTTGTGTTGCAATTTCAGGTTCAACGCTTGCGGTGGTTACTTGAAAGTCTTCGCCCTCAGGGACTAAGTAGCCAATCTGCTGTAAGAATTGTTTGTACTCTGCCGCATCTAGCGTTTGTCCCGCACGCTCTTGGTGCCAAACGTCAATTTGATGTTGAAGATCTTCACGCTTGATAAGCAGTGCGCGATTCTTGGGAGCCAAGTCTTCAAGGATTGTTGCAAATGATTGCCAAAAGTCTTCAGCAACAATGCCTGTTCCAGGAATGACCTGCTCATTAATTAATTGGTAGAGGGTGCTATCAATGTTCAAGCTTCCCTGTTGAATACGACTGCTCATAAAATCTCTCTCAAACTAACTGATGACTACTCATTAAATCTACGTAACTGGCTTAAATTCACGTTACTAGCTCAAATTTACGTTACTAGATTAAACTTACGCAACGGACATAAATTTAGCTAATTTATGCCAGTTATACTGGATATTCACAAAAAAAATACCCTACAAACTGTGTTATTCCGTCACGCCACTCTCGATTTCATTAGCGACACTTTTAATCAAGCGACGCATCCACTGGTGGTCTGGATTGGTTTGCAACAATGGACTCCATGCCATCTTCACCTCAAAAGGTTCAATCGCAAATGGCGCAGGTTTGATCAACAACCTAGGATTATTACGCTGCAATTGTGCAGCTTTGGTTGGAATGGTAAGAATCAAATTTTTCTGTTGAGCGAACAAAATCGCCGACAAGTAGTGTCGAGTAAACACCGTAATATTGCGTGTTTTACCAATACGCATTAGTGCTTCATCTATCCAACCCAGCTTTTGTGCTTCGCTTGGGTTGATCCCAACTCCGGTTCCCATACCTGTCTTGCTTACCCAGATATGTTGCGCCTTTAGATAAGACAAAATATCGAAGTTGTCGGCTATTGGGTTGTCACAACTAAATAGACAAGAAAACCCGTCGTGCCAAAGGCTCATCTGGTGGAACGACTGTGGAATATCGTCAAAACGGTTGATGATAATATCAACAGTGCCTTGCTCTACATCCTGATAACTCACGTCACTTGGCGTCATGATATCCAGTCGTATTTTCGGCGCGATCTCGCTTAACCTTTTCAGAAGAGGTTGAATAATGGTCGACTCAGCATAATCACTCGCCATGATACGAAACACCCGTTCACTGTCTTCTGCATTAAATTCCGTGGTCGGCTGCAGTGTCTTCTCTACATTAACCAAGATGTTTCGAATCAGTGGCTGCAACTTATGTGCTCGTTCGGTCGGTATCATCCCTTCACTTGTTCTCACCAGTAGCGGATCTTCAAACAGATCACGCAATCGGCGTAGGCCATTACTCATGGCTGGCTGAGTAATACCCAGTTGATTTGCTGCACGCGTTACGTTTCTTTCACGGAGCAACATGTCTAAATACACAAGTAAATTAAGGTCAACACGAGCAATATTCATAAGAAAAATACCGAATATAATAACTATAAATTAACAAAATTATCACATACATGGTTATTCTTTGTCCATGGTTAGATTTAATCCAAATCAAATGACCTCGCCAAATTGGCCAACATGTCCACGTGAAACTAAGGAATAGTTATGTCGCAAATTACACAAGATATCGAAAAGATTGAAGTTGCAAAAAGCGCTGCTGGTGCTCCATGGGATGCAATTAACCCTGAATCTGCAGCCCGTATGCGAGCTCAAAACAAATTCAAAACAGGTCTGGATATTGCGCAATACACGGCAGATATTATGCGTGCAGACATGGCGGCTTACGACGAAGACAGCTCTCAATACACTCAGTCTCTGGGTTGCTGGCATGGTTTCATCGGCCAACAAAAGCTGATTTCGATTAAAAAGCACTTTGATGGCAAGACAGACCGTCGTTACCTATACCTTTCAGGTTGGATGGTCGCGGCACTTCGCTCTGACTTCGGTCCACTTCCAGACCAATCTATGCATGAGAAAACGTCAGTTGCTGGCCTAGTAGAAGAGCTATACACCTTCCTACGCCAAGCAGATGCTCGTGAACTAGGTGGCTTATTCCGTCAACTAGATGCGGCACGTGAAGCTGGCGATGTGAATCTACAAGACCAAATCCAAGACAAAATCGACAACCACGTAACACACGTAGTGCCAATCATTGCCGATATCGATGCAGGTTTCGGTAACGCAGAAGCGACTTACCTAATGGCTAAGCAGATGATTGAAGCGGGTGCATGTTGTCTACAAATCGAAAACCAAGTAGCCGATGAGAAGCAATGTGGTCACCAAGACGGCAAAGTAACGGTTCCGCATGCTGACTTCCACGCAAAACTTCGCGCACTTCGTTACGCTTTCCTTGAACTAGGCATCGACAACGGCGTTATTGTTGCTCGTACCGATTCACAAGGTGCTGGTCTAACAAAAGAAATCGCAGTAGTGAAAGAACCTGGCGACCAAGGTGACATCTACAACTCATACCTAGATGTTGAAGAGATCGATGTTGCAGATATGGCTGAAGGTGATGTTTGCTTCAACCGCGACGGCAAGCTAGTTCGTCCTAAGCGTCTGCCTTCAGGCTTATACCAATTCCGCGAAGGTACAGGTGAAGACCGCTGCGTATTCGACTGTATTGAAGCAATCAACGCGGGTGCTGACCTTCTTTGGATTGAGACTGAGAAACCACACATCGGTCAAATCAAAGAGATGATGGACGGCGTACGTGAAGTTCACCCTAACGCTAAGCTGGTATACAACAACTCTCCATCATTCAACTGGACGCTAAACTTCCGTCAGCAAGCATACGATGCACTGGCAGCAGCAGGTAAAGATGTATCAGCTTACGACCGTGCAAGCCTAATGAGTGCGGAATACGATGAAACGGAACTGTCTGCAAGCGCTGACGAGAAGATTCGTACATTCCAAGCCGATGCATCACGTGAAGCGGGTATTTTCCACCACTTGATTACACTACCTACATACCACACTGCAGCGCTGTCTACTGACAACCTTGCGAAAGAGTACTTCGGTGACCAAGGCATGTTGGGTTACGTGGCGAATGTTCAACGTAAAGAAATCCGCCAAGGCATTGCATGTGTTAAACACCAAAACATGTCTGGTTCAGACATGGGTGATGACCACAAAGAGTACTTTGCTGGTGAGAATGCACTAAAAGCAGCAGGTGAAGCGAATACATCGAATCAATTTGATTAATCGCTAGCACTTTTGATTAGTCGCTAACACTTTTGATTAATCGCTAAGACTAAAGCCTCCCCCGCCCTTCTCTCTTACTTAGGTAAGATCCGGGGGAAGGCTTTGAGATAAAGCTACTACTGCCAGCTTTATCTCAAAGCCTCAGATTTGTGTTCCACACCACGGTTAACCGAACAACTTCTGTTTAAGCTAACTGTGTACATATTTGCTCAGATTCCTATTCGTTGATATTCCTTTTGATTGAGAGTGCCTATGACTTCAATACCGACACACTTACAAGATGCAAAAACACTGTTATCAGAAAATGGTTTCGCAACGGGTGATACTTGGTATCACGGCACATCTTCAGCTTTACTTGCGTCTATTCAAGGTCAAGGGCTAAAGCGCTCTGGAGACAAAGCGCTCAACGAAGCGGCTTCAAAAACCATGGCGACCATTGGCAACAACTACACAGAATCCGTTGAACCCGTCTTTTTAACTCAGAGTAAAGAACTGGCGTATTACTGGGCTCAGCAAACCATTCGCGAGCGCAGCACTCGTTTTGAGGGTGAAGAGCAACCTATCGTGTTAGCCGTCAATCTATCTGACAAACAACAAGCAAAAGTCAGACCGGATGTAGGCGCAATGAGCCTGTTGATGATGAGTGTTGGCGAGCAATTCATGTCTCACCTCACCGAGATCTATCAAGAGAACAACATTGCAGGCCCCGACATCGAGCTTCGCACTGCCGATCGCATGGACTATCTGAATAAACTTGGGATGGCCTACATTGATGAAAACATCAGCCGAGCTTGTGTTCAAGAGTTATTGGAACCTGAACTGACCAGCTAATACCGTTCAATCAACCGACCTTAATTAGAATTAAAAATGGCTCCCAATACGGAGCCATTTCTACTTTCTGTATACAAACATAAGTTACCTAAAAATATAGGTATTGAAAATATCTATACTATAGACACAGACGGCCTTGCTGCGCAGCTTGCATCATTTCGATATCACCTTGTAGCGAACGATAAACGACGGTATTCCACACCTCACCATTATCCATTTCAAACTCGATAGCATAGTTCAAACCGGCGACGACCTGAGTTCGAACACTCAAGATCTGTTTGAGCTTAGCAGAGGTGTCCATTTGGCCAAGAACGACGTCTAACGCTTGCTTAGCTTGTGGTGTGATATCACTTTGCGACCAACCACCCGTCAGATTTTTAGTGCTACAAATCGGATTCGCATTCTCTTGTGATCGAGCTGGAACCTCAGATTGCTGACTGCATCCTGCTAACACAGCGACACTAAACAAGGTTGCTACTCCAAGTAATGATGTTAATCGTACTTTCTTCATAAATTCTCTCTACCTCTGTCATTCACGAGGCGTTACCCACAATGATGTTTCATATGCAGACAAGCTTAAACCTCGAATGTCATCACTTCATCAGAAATTATGCTGTAACGATCCCCTAAACACAGAACACTGTCAGAAAAACAAAGCCGAGCACTCATGCTCAGCTTTTTATCTCAATGGCTTAAATATCATTGATGATAAAAAGCCATTGAGGTTAGTGTCTTAATGAAAGTACACCAACATTTCGACATCATCCCCTTGCTGTTCTGCACTGAGTAAGAAGTGCACATAGCCTTCTTCTGTTACAGGGATTTGTAGGTACTCATTGCTACCACGGTAATCAGACGCATAGTCATGTTGTCCTGCCGTTGGCCAATATGAGTGACTGGCGAACAGATCGACGTTGCCTCGATTTGGTTGCTCTGTATTCTTATCGTTCAACCACACTCGAACCTCATGTACGCCCTGTGGTACATAGACTGCTGCATAACGTCGTTGGTGCACAGTCAATACTTGGGCCTGACCGGATTCCAATACTACAGGCGTTAAATCATCTTGTTCTTGTGTTGGTTGTGTTGGCGTTTCTGTTTCTAACGAAGCCAACAGTGTCACATCATTGAAATCGGTACGCCCCGCAATACTCATGTAGTAGCGTCCCGGTTTGATATAACCTGATGCCTCTGGTTCAAACGTCACATGCTCATTGCTGCCGTTGCCGTATTGGCTAAACTCGAAGTCGTAATAATGCGCCTCTTTGCTGTAACTCATATAGAGGTCAGCATCACCTTGGCTTTGGCCCAGAGCATTACCTTCAATCGAAACCTCAAAATGCGTGGTGTTCTCTGGTACATCAATGTAGAAAAGCTGTTCGCTATAAGCCGTGCCGGTTAACAGCACATCTTGGTTTGAGACAAGTACAGTGACTTGATCAGTTGGCTCTCCTGGGTTCGGATCCGGGTTTGGTATCTCAGGCTCGGTTGAGACAGATTCTAACCAACGCTCAAACTCACCATTGTATTGTTGCCCAAGGACTTTCACTTGCTGCGCCCATTCGGCAAACTGACCAGTACGAGACAGTGTCAATAAGCTCTGCACCTCTTGAGGATGTTCTTCCATCATAAAGCGCACCGCCAAGTAGCCCCAGCGATAGATACGGTTGGAATCATGAGAGTAGGTGGTCGCAAGCACATCCGATAGGCTCATCTTCCCGCTGTTAATCAAGCTTACCGCAGCATCGTAGCCTTGCTTGTAATGCATGAATTCGGCAAAACCTTCTAACCACCACACCACATAACCGTGTGCCAAGTTGTCGCTAAAGGAGCCGTATTGGTTAAAGCGCGCATCGAGGTAATGAGTGTATTCATGTTCAAGATTAAGAATAGAGAGGTCATCGCCATTGGCGTAACGGTAAGCAACGAAACGCGCCACGTTCCTCACCTCTGCAGGGTTACCCTCTAAGTACTGACCGCCGTTGTCTGTGGTATTACCAAACAGGAACGACGAGTAATCGATATAACTGCCTTTGCTGCCAAACACCGCCACTTCAACTCGGTTGTTGTTATCGTCGGCGACAGGTTGTTGACCCGTATTCGCGACCTGGTGGAAATCGGCCTCTTTAACGGCCAACACATTACAAGCTTCCATCGCTTGTGCTTGCGTTAAATCTTGTGAGCGGATAATGGCAGGCCCTTGGCATTCATGACGATTAGGAAGAACACGCATGGCTAGATCACGTTTGGCTTGCTCAAGATCCAATCCGTTTAAACCTTCAGGAGCGTAATACCCCATCATCTCAACCGCTGCTAACCAAAGTTTGTCGTGCTCACTGCCAAGCGGGTTTTGTGCCATCACTTGCTGCATAACTCGCAACGCTTTGTCTTTAGTTTCTTTGTTTGGGCTTGCAAGTAAGCGACCTGTTTCACGGACTGCGTTATAAACAAGAAAGCCGGCATCAGTATCCAGTGCCCATGAGTTATCACGAGCGAACGCTGCAAGTGTATCGATATGCTGAGTATGACTCGCCATATAATCGTAAAAATCATCTCTAGCCGCGTGACCAGCCATTGCTCGAAACAGATTGTTTAGCCCGTCGACCCATTGTGAGTCTTGCGCGGTCTCTCGGTTAAAGTGGCGAAGTGCCGCAAGTTGCGCATCCATAGTCAGTGGCAATTGTTTAACGTTATCGACCATTAGCGTCAGGCTTTTCAATGCACCCACCTGCTCACGACCTTGATCTAAAGCATTAGGGTTAGCGAGGAACAAGTTGGTCGACTGTGCAAAACGTTGGCTCAGCACATCAGAAAAATCTTCCGCTTGCGCGTTATAGCGAACGTAATAAGCGGCGCGAACAAACTCGCCAAGGTTTTCGAGTTTACGAGCTTGTTCTTCTTCACCTCGATAACCCGCAATTTCTAGGTTCAGCGTGGCTTGAATGCGGCTTAAGCTCGCTTCACTGTAAATATTGTTTAATGCATTTTCAGATGCAGAGAACCAAGAACCATAGCAACTGTAGTCCGCCGTAGAGACAGAAAGAGCGAGATCAGAGGCTAACTGAAGATCAGAAACATCACATTGATTTTCGGCAAAAGAGAAACTGGAAACACTGGCAAGCACACAAGCGATCGCCAAACGATGACGTGGGAATAAACGGGGATGAGACATACAACACTCATTAGTTAATTATATATTTTGGGTCGCCGTTATATTCCTTACGATTAACAAGGTGAATTCAGTTGCTTATGATTTATGAGGTTGGTTCAAAAAATAGATATTTTGCGTTATTTTATAAATTCAAAGGTTTATGCTCGACAAGAACTCATAAGCTCAAAACACTATCGAATAATACAAACTACTGATAATAAGGTAGTTTATTTGATCACTAATTGATTTAGATATGGCAAGGCTATGTTGTTAAGGATGACCGCAAGTAGTAAACTTGCGACCGATTATGCAACTTATCCCTCAAGTCATAGGCTCAAGTAACGTTACGGCAGACTCGCTCCAAGTAACATGACTCAAAAAATACTAAAAAATTTGTGTCCTGTAGACAGTGCAAATCGAATAAAAATAATTATATAAACCTAGGCTAGGTTCGGTTAATCAAATGAAAATAACGTCGTCTTTAGGCTCACTGTTGGCTAGCAGTCTGTCTATCGAAAAAAAACAGCGAGCGCTGATAGAGCTCGTTATTAGTACTTATCAGCCACAAGAACGCACTGCTCTTTTCCAAACCATTACAAAATATCGCACAAGCCAGCTGGAATTGCTTTTCCCTGAGCATCAAAATAACAGCTTCTCAGTGCTATTTGAATTGATGGACTATCGCGATCTCATCCAACGCTATCCAAACACTTTATCGACAGAGATGACGTTGCTGGAAACGGCAGCCGGCGATTGTTACACACATTGGTTAGACTTTTGGTGTGAATGTGAAATTGCCGCAATAAAAGCGAAATCACCATTCGATGCGAGTGTATCCTCTCATATAGAACTCCCTATCAAAGACAGCGCTTACTACGGTGCCATCATTGAACAGATAGAGAATGATCAGCTTATGGTGCAAACACCCTGTCACCCTCAAGCTATGCCAATCAGTGATGCCATCGCGTTAAGTAATCTTGAGGTTTTTATCAAGGGAGAGAAATGGTTTGAGATGCTACCTTTACTCCACCTTTCACAAACGGGTAAGCACTTTATTTTACTCAAACACCCGACCGATGAAGCTTTCCCAACCCTAGTTTCTTCTGCGTTGATTCAAGATTGGTCTAAGAATGAAACTTGGTTAAGTTACGCGCCACCGTTCAGCAATGAACAGTGGCAATACTGTTTACCCGATCATGGTTACGATGATTTGGCTGGGTTACAGATATTTACACCGTCTACACTGTCAAAATGTCATTCTCTCCTAGAATTTGATAATAAGTTTCAGTTACAATTGTCTGACAAAAGTGCCATATGTGAAGTGCTCCGCCTGACAGTAAGCGGTAATACTCAACAAAGACTCTATTTCCTCTATCTCGCCCAAAAAGAACTAATGAGTGTATTGCACCAAGTAGGGTACAAAATCGGCTTCACCATTATCGAGCAGCCTTTCATGCTCCAGTTTTATCAAGCTATCGATCCCAAAGCGTATTTCCATTCCGGATATTGCGAGTTGAATGATGACGGTACAACCATTTATCGTGGATTGTGGAATTTCGAAGTGATGGTCAAAGTATTTAATAACACCGATTTTCGTCGCTACAAACGCGCAGTGCGTGAGAGTAGAAAGCTAGGCTCAGCAGAAAAAGTAAACTCAGTAAAAAAAGTAAGCTCGATAGAAAAACTAAGTTCGGTAAAAAGAGATGAACATGTTTGATTTCGGCCTAGAGGCGATCATCTATGCCAAAGCGATAACGCTTCTTATGACGGCAGCAATCGTAGTGATGTGGTTACTCTACTATTGCTATCGTCTGAAGCAAAAAAATGAAGCCATCGCGGGCACGCACCATGTGCCTTACATTGCTTACTCGGTTTGCATTGTTGCGTGGATCAGCAGCAACGCGTATTTCCATACTGACTTATTACCGGAGCTTGGCGCTTCGGCCGCGGTGTTGGCGGCAAAATTTGCCAATCTCGCCTCTTTCTTTGCGTTTGCATTTGCCTACTACTTCTCGTGTCAGCTCGCAGCCGAGCAACGCAATGGTAAAGTACACATATGGCAACAGGCTATTTTTGTCGGATCATCAGTCTATGCCCTCTTTATTAATTTAAGTCCGGGGTTAACCGTTGAACACGTCGACATTGTCGGCCCAAGCCAATTCGTTATTGAGTTTGGTCCTCATACACCATATTTCTTTATCGGACTGGTGAGCTTTGTTGTCCTGACCTTAACCAACCTTGTGGCCATGCGAGCTAATAGCAGCAAACTCATACTCGCCAAAACCAGTTACATGATTGCGGGCATCTTAGTTTTCATGCTTTCTACCGCAACCATTCACCTTGGCATGACATACTTCATGCATGATTTCTCACTAACCTGGTTACCACCAGCGTTGTCTATTAGTGAGATGCTGTTCGTTGGTTATGCTCTGCTGACCTCTCGCTTCTACAGTGTTAAATACCTAGCTTATATGAGCCTTAACGCGCTATTGGTGTGTGCAATTTTAGTGATACCTTTCGGCGCAATATTCATCCCATTGACCGACAACAACCAATGGCTAATCGCAATACCTATCTGTGCGCTTATCGGCATCACTTGGCATGTACTCTATAAACGCGTGAGCCATTACGCCTCTTTATTGGTTTACAGAAACAAGAAAACGCCTGTACAGCAAATCCTTGCTTTAGAAGAAGACTTCAAACTATCTATTGATGACGCGATGCGTCGCTTGGGTAACCTACTGCAAATTCCAGAAGACAAATTGCGCCTCGTTAACAGCAACTACAACGAGACCTTCTACGAAGACTACCTTTCAACAAATAAGTCCGTTTTGTTATTCGATGAACTTTCTGAAGAGTTAGATTACGCAGAGCCCACGAAAAGCTCGATCAGGGCGCTTTATGACAAGATGAGCTCGAATAACACTGCCTTAGTTATGCCTTTGTTTGGTCAAGGGCAGTCTGTCTCGCACTTATTGATATCATCACACAAGAGCAACGACCAGATGTTTTCTAATGAAGAAATCTTGGCACTGCAAACCCTGTTAACTCGTGTGCAAAGTACCATCGAAGCTGATAGACGCATTCGTCAAAGCCGTGCACTAGCGAACTCAATTGCTCATGAGATGCGTAACCCGCTCGCTCAAGTACAATTGCATTTTGAAGTACTAAAGCAGCACATTGATAACCAAGCACCAGCAAAACAGATACTGCTTGATATTGAGAACGGCCAAGCTGCCATTCAACGTGGGCGACAATTGATTGACATCATCTTGCGTGAGGTCAGTGACAGCTCACCGGAGCATGGGCCGGTTGCGATGACCTCTATTCACAAAGCTGTGGATCAGGCAGTAAGCCAATACGGTTTTGAAAACGAGAAGATTATTGAGCGAATTCGTTTACCACAACATGCTGATTTTGTCGCAAAACTCAATGAGACCTTATTCAACTTTGTCATTTTCAACCTGATACGTAATGCGATCTATTACTTTGATTCTTATCCAGAGAGCCAAATTGAGATCAGCACTAAAACCGGATCGTACGAGAACATTCTCATCTTCCGAGACACAGGTCCGGGCATTGACGAAACCATTGCTCATAAGATTTTCGATGACTTTTTCTCGTATCAAAAAAGTGGTGGTAGCGGCTTAGGATTAGGTTATTGCCAACGCGTAATGCGCTCATTTGGCGGTCGAGTTGAGTGCCACTCTAAACTGGATGAATTTACTGAATTCCACCTATATTTCCCAGTGGTACCTAATGCGCCCAAAGCAGACGCGCTTCGTACGCCTGATTTCAATGATTGGAAGCAAAGCCAATCAACGAGTGAAGATAAAACCAAAGCGGATATACAGGCAGGTTTACAAACGAATCAACATGATCCAAGTAGCGTTCAAGAACACGTAAACCATGACGCACCGACCGTTCTTATCGTCGATGACAAAGAGGTACAGCGCACACTTGTTCAAATGTACTTAAACCGACTTGGTGTAAATAGTTTACAAGCAAAAAATGGTGAAAATGCCGTTGAGCTTTTTAGAAGCAATCAAGTCGATTTGATCTTAATGGACGTGCAAATGCCTGTAATGAATGGCTTTGATGCAAGCCAGATCATCAAAGCGCGCTCACCTCAAACGCCAATCATTGCACTGTCTGGGGAATCCGGGCAACACGAACTGGACATGATCAGCAGGTTAATGGATGGTCGCCTAGAGAAGCCAACCTCTTTGAATGCACTGCAACATGTACTCGATAACTGGTTGAAGAAAGACATGAGATCGAACGTTTCTAAAGAAACACAAAGTGAGGACTAGATGCAATAAAGCCGCTGATCCTATGAGAACAACGACTCGATAAGTAAACCAGCAATTGGACAACCCAGTGATTAATCAAAAATCCCCGCAAGAGCCTTTCTTGAGGGGATTTTAAAATTCAAAGGGCTCGGTATCAATAATTGACTAAAGCTCTTTCATCTCGATTTGGCGCAATGCTTCCATGTACTCTAGAGTCTCGTTTACATCGATTGGTTCGTATAAGCGCAGTACTCCCGCCCAACCTTCAGAAACTTCAAAGTCATATTCAGCACCAGTATCACAATTGAACGTGACCGAAACGGTACCATCACCGTTGTCACGCATGGACTCGCCAGACGCATAGAATTGCTCAGAATCAATCCAACCGTTTGCGCCATAAGTGGTCAAAGAGTAATAACCGCCACGACCTTCAAAGTCTAGGTTCGGTGTTGGAATCGTCCACTCTTGGCAGGTAGTTTTACCTTGGCCGGGAACACGCTCCAAATATTGCGCTGTATCTGCCGGTAGCCCTGCATAGCCAAACGCCGTCACATATTTAAAATGGTGATCTTCCACGTCATCTAACGTGGCGCCAAACCCTTTCAAGCCCTCAATCGGTGCGCCATGTTTCATCACGTTGTTGATGAGTTTTAAACGGTAATCTTCAACGTCGCTTGGGTTGTAACCTTTGCCTTGATAAGGCGTGGCTGAGTTCGCTTTTATAGAGAGTAGACTCTGGCGGCGCTTAGTATCTTCAATGGATTCTGCAATGCGTGTTCTCGCTAATACATGGACATGAGTACCGTTCGTCAGATCATCAGCGGTTAGAGTTAGCGTTTCGCCACGGCGAACCACTTTATGCAGAAGATGATTTTCGTCCATGATATGAATGATCTGGAAATAATCGTTATCTTCTTTTGGTACATGGAACGTTGCACCTTCTGATACGTCAACCACCATCGTCGAGTAAACGACATCACGATTTGAGCGAATCACCGTTTGTGCGTCTTTGGATACTGGGTCTGCGTGCAGCCAATGGTTTACGCCCACTTTGTTTTGTAATCCAAGGAAGTTCCAATCAGACTCGGCTTCAGGGTAGTTATCCCAGTTAACACCACCAACGGCAGCATGGTCATAGGTAGATGAACGATTGTTGTCCTCTGCCGTTACACCAAATGCGGTTAATGCTAGTAGCGTCGCTAACGTCGTTTTATTCATGATGGTTTCTCGTGTTTGTTTCGATGAGCTCAGTATGTAGATGCGCCGTGATATACTCCAATTGATTATATGAAAACAAGATATACACTTTAGGTATATCTAATCATCTTTGTTCTGGATCCCACAATGATAATAAGTAACCGCTTTAAGCGCTTGGACCTCAACTTACTTAAAGTATTGAAGGTGTTGATCGAGGTGAAAAACACTCGAAAGGCGTCAGAACTCCTGTTTACGAGCCAACCCTCAATCAGTCGTTCATTACAAAAGCTACGCGACTACTTTGACGATGAGTTGTTTATACGCTCACAACATGGTTTAGAGCCGACCGCTAAATTACTTGAAATTAAACAAACCTTGATGCCAGTGTTACTACAATTAGAACAAGTGCTTGAACCAGAATCTGAGTTTGATGTCGCTCAATTTGATGGCACCGTGAACATTGCTATCAATGGATTCATTGCCAATAGCATCTCGGCGAAGCTGATTAATATTCTGTTAGCACAAGCCCCGAAGGTGAAAGTGAACATCGTCGATTGGGGAGTAAATACATCGGACTTGATGACCTCTGGTGAAATCGACTTAGGAATCAATTACTACCCATTAGAATTATCTAAGCAGGTATACCAAAAACGAATAGCGAATGATGACTTTGTCTTGATCTGCCGCTCTGGGCATCCCCTTGCTGACTCATTATTACCACAAGATCAGGAAGAGCCGCTTCAATTAGCAAGCTTAGTAGTGAGTGATTGGAACGAGAATATAGCACTTGCCCCTAACGTGCTAGCGGACGTCGGAATCAATACTGAAGTGAAAATACGATCGACCTATCTACACAGTTTATTGTCAATCGTAAAACAGAGTGATGTGTTGTTCCCTTGCTCTAAATTACTAGCGAACTCACTATCTGATGAGTTTTCATTTGTGAAATTCCCTCACATACCCAATATGCCGAACAGTGATATTGGCATGACCATTGGACGTAAGCACCGTAACCAATCCAAAATACGCTGGCTTGAATCGTGTATTGAAGAAGTGTTCACAAGATAACGGTGTGCTTGTTATCACCAACAAAGACAAACCAGACTAGCTATTACGAGTGATTAGCATCCACCATCGCAGTTTCAATCAAATCCAGTAGCCATTTGTATTTTGAGGAATGTTGGTTTTTCTTGTGAAGATAGGCGAATACCTCCATTTCCTCAGCCCCCTCCTCTAATCCTTCAATCACGATTGAGCGCAATACTCCCTTATGTTGTTCAATCACTGGAGGCATACAAGGGGCAATAATGTTGGAGTGCTTGATCGTTTCGATGAGTCCTACAATTGACGTGGTTCGAAGCGCCATATTGATCGACTTGCCTTGGCTTAAAACTTCTTCTTCCAATCGCGAGTGCTTGTTTTGGTCGAAGTAAGCGAGGTCAACATGAGCGAATGGAAAGGGCAACAAATCATCAATTGTAGCGATAGACGCCTTGAAAGGGTGATCAGCCCTTACCGCCAATACAAACTTTAAGGTCACGAGAGGCACGGCAATGATCTCGGCAGGCAGGCTCTCCGCTTCAAAATGAATAACAAAATCAACGTCGTCACTTCGAAGTCTTTCTAACGAGTTTTGGGAACTAGTATGGCTTATCAGCCTAGAAAGCGGGCTTTCCATTGAGAGTTGATGGAAGAGAGCTGGTGTTAACCAAGGCAAAATATGAGGGTTCGCCTCTATCTTAAAATCTTCATTTAGATCGGCAGGAGCAAACTGCTTGCCCTCCTCTATCGCCGTGACTAATCCGTCCAATAATGGAAAAACACGTCGATACAAATCATCGGAATAAGGCGTCGGTAGAAACTGCTTATAAGACAAAACAAACAGCTCTTCACCTAACGATTCCTTGAGCTTTTTGATGCTTTGGCTTACCGCGGGTGTCGAAACAAACAGTTTTTCGCCGGCTTTGCGCAAGCTCTTTTCCTGATACACCACCACAAAAACTTTCAGTAAGTTCAAATCGACATTGTTCAGTTTCATAACACAACCATAAAGCACAGATTAACGAATGGTTAAGTTTATATGAATTAACTTAACAATGTCCACTTTGTATAGTTATCCCACATTCACGAATTACACGGACGTAGTGAGATAAATTTATGAGGCAACTATGTTATTACACCGTTCAATCCTTTCTCTTACTTCTTTCCTTTTCGCTGGTTTAGCTATCGCGGAAGAAACCGAAATTCAAGATATGTCCGACCCTCTGGCGGTGTATACACAAGGTGGCTTTGGTTACACAGATAAAGGCCTAAACCTAAAAATAGGCCAAACCTACGATACTGGTAGCGACACAACCATGGGCATGAATGTGTTCGAAATAAAAGGCATCGCCGGTGAAGCCGTTGGTTGGAACAACCGAGGCGCAGACGACAGTATTGATTCAATTCGTTTTAGAAACTTCGGTGTGGATTTAACCAATGGCCGAGGTACACAAGTCGATATGTCTTGGGATTTCGATAGTAATCAAGGTAGTGCATCTTACAGCTTTATTCAGGCGCTACCACAGATGGGCATGTTTAACTTCTATCCGCTTGCTGGTCTCGGTATCGCTGCAGGTGAAGAGTTAGTTGAAGGGACTGGAGGCGACCTCGATGCCGCGCAGCTCAGCGATCGCTACAACATGCACGGTACTTTCTACGTAGCGGGTATGTACGCCAAGATGCAACTTACCGACAAAATTTGGCTGAACTATAACCCTATGTATTTAGGCACAATGTCTGGTTCTTCAACGTTCAAAGATCATGGCTTTGAAGGCAGTGATTCTGTACTCGCGCATGAGTTTGCAGCAAGTTACCAAATTAACCCAAGAGCCAACGTTCGTTATTTCGCAAACTGGACAGAAAACACCAGTATCGAAGACGGTGATCACCGTATCGAATTTAACTATCAGTTTTAAGCAGTAATTTTCTGTGCGGATAAGCTCTTGCAGTCTTAACCCATGATTTCTGTTTGACGAGCTATTTCAGTTTAACGAGCAATTTCAGTTTTAACGAACAATTTCAGCTTTAACGAGAAATTCCAGTTTTAACGAACAATTTTGAGTTTTTGAGGACACATTATGAATATGATATCTAAAGCCTTTGTCGGAAGTTTCACTTGCCCATTACGATCTGCTGCCATGCTCGTTTCTGTAACGGCTTTATTTTCAGCAGCGGCGATAGCCGGAAACGATGATGCAACAGAAACGATCCAGACGCGTGCAGGTGACTTTACTTTCGAAACCGACTTTCTTCACGGCATTCCAACACAAGCAAGCTCAGAGAAGCTATTTGAATTAATGGATTATCAACGCGCGTCACAAGCGTACATTTGGTCGGTACCTTTAGTCTCGAACTACGCGTGGAAAAAAGCGTATGCAGATATGGGGGCAGAAGATGGCCAAATCACCTACGTTGAGTCTCATGAATCCAAGCTGGGCGGCTTAACTTACAATACCTCTACGCCTTATGCGATTACCTGGTTTAACGTAGAGAAAGAACCAGTAGTGATTGAGATCCCGACGGATGAGTTGCGTGGCGCAGTACACACCATGTGGCAAATTGGCATTTCTCAGATGACAGAACCGGGTGTTTATGTTGTAAAAGCGAAAGGTTCTGAAACGCCGAGCAACCTTCCAAAGGGTGCAAAGGTATTTGAGTCTGACACAAACAATGTTTTCTTCGGTGTTCGCTTAATGGCTAAGTCAGAACAACAACGTATGAAAGATTTAGAAGCGCTAAAAATCACAGACCTCAGTGGCAAACTACTTAGCAATAAAGGGGTGAACTTCCCTGAGCGTGGCGAAGATGCCAAACACCCGCGTGGCATGGCATTTTGGGAAACGCTAAATGAAGCAATCCAATCTGAGCCAGTAGCAGAGCGCGATCGTATGATGCACGACATGCTGCGCCCATTAGGCATTGAGAAAGATAAAGCGTTTACGCCATCAGCTCAACAACGTGAGATTTTAGAGCAAGCTGTCATCATGGGTGAAGCTATGGTTAAGAACATCGACTTCAACAAAACGGAACGCTTGCCACACGCAGCTTACGGTAATGAAGGAAATTCGTGGGAAATAGCAACCGCTTCGACTCCGAACCAAGATCGTGACTACGGTATGGATCTCGATGGACGTGCGGCTTGGTTTTATGAAGCGGTGACCAACGATATTGCGATGCACGGTTTTGAAAACGGCGGTTGGGGTCAGATCTATCTAGACAATTACCGTGACGATAATGGCAACGGACTTAATGGCAGCAATCACTACACTTTGACACTGGATGGGGATGTAAATTTTGCCGATTTGTTCTGGACAATTACCGTCTACAACGTCGAAAACCGTGCCATCATCGACAATCAGATTGAGCGTGCCGATGTCGGTTCAAACATAGAAGGAACGGTTAAAGATACTCAAGGTAACTACACGTTCCACTTCTCACCAACAAAGCCAAATGGTGTAAATGAAGCGAACTGGGTTCAAACCCGAGAAGATGAAAACTGGTTTGTTTACTTCCGCGCATATTCACCAAGCAAAGCGTTTGTAGAGCAGCAGTCTGAAACCTTACTGCCTAACTTTAAGCGTGTGGACTGATCATCTAGAACGAATCACAGATCATTTATCTATGCGTCTAAAAACTAACAGGTTCATAGAGCAAAAGAAAAGAGGAGCCTCAGTACTCCTCTTTTTCTTTTCTATCTTCATCTAATAACTAGGTAAGACCTTGATAGATTTAATCTAAAACCGAACGAACATAATCAGCAATGTCTTGGTTTTGGCAGTTATCAAAGAAACATTGCTGGAAACGCTCGCTGCCAACCGCTGTCTTCACTAACTCTTGATCGATCGCTCTTAGCGAGTCAATAAAGTTATCTTTCACTACCGCCGCTTTCACCTCATTTAACAGTGCTGCGTTACGCTGTTGTGGTTCTGCTCGCTCTAGCGGATACCCGTTACCACGCTCGCCTGTAAACGCTTTTTCAAAGATATAACGAATGTTGAGTTCACCAGCCCAGCCAAAGCCTTTAGCAAAAGCGAGAGCGAGAGCATTGCCGTTATTGATTTGGTTAAACAAGAACGCATCTGATGGTTCTAAACAGTAACCACAAACCACACCCGGATGCAGGTTCAGTGACATCAAAGCACCTTGCCCTGTTCCACATCCCGTCACAACAAAGTCCACAGCCTTTGAGTTGATGAGAATACTCGCCATGATACCTAAGTGGATATACGTTAAGTGGTGATCATTCTCGTCGGTCATACCTAAGTTGAAAACATCGTGACCAATGCCACCTGCCACTGACTCTAGCTCAGCTGCAACCATGGCATTTTTACCTGCCTGACTGTTTTCCATCATTAAAGCGATTTTCATTTATGTTCTCCTGCAAGATTGCTGCAAATTTAAAATTCTTAACCGAGTTTGTTACAAGGTCAGTTAACGAGCTAACCAACCACCGTCAACAGCAATGGTATAGCCGTTAATGTAATCCGATGCTGACGATGCTAAGAACACACATGGGCCAGCCACATCTTTCGGTGTACCCCAGCGTTCAGCCGGAATACGCTCAAGAATCGCTTGATTGCGCTCAGCATCTTCACGCAGAGCTTGAGTATTGTTCGTTTCCATATAACCGGGGGCTATCGCATTGACATTGATATTATCGCGTGCCCATTCGTTCGCCATCGCACGTGTCATTCCCATCACTGCGCTCTTTGAGGCAGTATAAGAAGGCACGCGAATACCACCTTGGAACGAGAGCATTGATGCGATGTTAATGATCTTACCGCCAGTACCTTGAGCCTTGAACTGCTTCGCAACAGCTTGAGACATAAAGAAAACGGTCTTCGTATTAACGTTCATCACGTCATCCCAATTTCGCTCTGAGAACTCAATGGCGTCTTCACGACGAATGATTCCAGCATTGTTCACAAGGATGTCGATCTGACCAAACTCAGTCAAAGCTTTCTCTATAATGCCTGGAATGCACTCTTGCTTTAGAAGGTCGGCACGTACATCTAAAAACGTGTGACCTGCGGCATTCATTACCTCAATCGTCTCTTTCGGCTCAGTACGATTAACGCCAACAACCTTACAACCAGCTTCAGCTAAACCCATTGCAATACCTTGTCCAAGGCCAGTATTACAACCAGTCACTATCGCTACTTTTCCTTCTAAACTAAATGACTCTAACATCTGTTCGCTCGCTCAATTACGTTTGGAATGGTGACATATCATTACCACCACCCAATTAAATCATACAATACGATATTAAAACGAGACTGACGTTAAAGAACTTGGATCAAAACCCGTTGAACAAGTTGAAACGAATACAACAAAGTAAATGGACAGGGTGCGTGATTTGAAGAAGAGTAAACCGGTAACCGTTTAGGAATATTGAGCCCGTAAATTATCTAAAACAGATATTTCAGCTATTTGGCAACAATCCCATGATTTAAAAGGCTAAACGGTATATACATAATAATGTGTTATTAAAAGTATTGAATTATCATGACGCTCAAAGAAATCCTGAAAATCCCCAACGTCCGCTACTTCTTAATGTTTAGAAGCAGTTACTTTGCGCGTTTTTATTACCCTGTATTCACCCTACTCTATTTAGATTACGGCTTAACCCTTTCTCAATTCGCGATGCTTAACGTGGTTTGGGCTGCCACTATCGTACTTGCTGAAGTGCCATCAGGGGCATTCGCCGATACCTTAGGGCGTAAGAAACTTGTGGTGTTATCTTCGATTGTGATGTTTGTTGAAATCACCATGATCGCCGTTGTGCCGACAGGAGATCCTAATCTGGTCTTCATCGTCTTCTTGATTAACCGAATATTAAGTGGCTTAGCAATGGCACTGGCTAGCGGGGCCGACGAGGCATTGGCTTACGACACCTTGAAAGAGCAAGGTAATGAAGAGTTATGGCCGCGAGTGTTACAAATCCAACTTCGTGTCACCTCAACCGTCGGCATCTTTGTCACATTGATTGGTGCAGCGATTTACGACGTGAACTTTATGACGAACATCTTTCATTTCATCGGATTAGCCGAGCCAGAAAGCACCAAAGACCTGATGCGTATTCCGGTGTTCGCCACCCTATTTGTCGCGATGATCGCCATTTATGCGGCTATAAACATGCGAGAAGAGAAAAAGATCCTACCAAGCGGCCAAACCAAGTTGGCTACATCTATAGCTAGCCTTAAACTAACTGCCGATACTGGTAAGTGGGTACTCGCTACGCCTTATGTGTTTTTCATATTGCTCTACTACAGCCTGTTCGAACACACCTCGCGAATGTTCCTAACCATGAACAGCCAATACTACTTGGCCATTGATATTCCAATTATCTACTTTGGTTTTATTGGTGCGGGTATCAGCTTGCTTAAGATTATATTGGCAGGGCAAAGCCGTAGGTTGGCAGAAAGCATCGAGCCTAAAACCTTCATTGTGGTCATGGGTTTAGCGAGCATGGCGACCTACTATTGGATCAGCTTAGGTTGGTCGATCTATGGTGTGCTCCCTGCACTGGTACTTATCTTTATCATCATGACGATGAACATTTTCATTAGTTACCACCTAAACAAAAAGACCGAATCGCACAACCGAGCCACTGTTCTTAGCTTTAAAGGCCTGATGTTTAATCTCGGATACGGTTTGACCGGTATTTTGTATGCTTACTATTATAAGTTGGTGTCGCAAGGCTATACCGTTCAAGAAATAGAACAGAACTTCGCTTTCTTAGCTTCACTGTCTTCGTTTTTCTATTACTTCACTCTGTTGTTCATTTCGATCAGCGCACTGTTCTATTTCAAGAACCGAAAAGAGCCAATTTTTTGAAGCGGTTAGCTATATTGTGTTGAAGTTCAATGAGCTGACTCTTCAAAGGTTAGCTCGCACAAAGTTCTGATTTACCCAAATAGACTATCGCCTGAAAATAGACGCTCAATAAACAAACAAGCCCCTTCTTCTATTGGTTAAATTTGTTAATATAATCATAATTTTATATAACATACGGAAGCGTCATGTCATTTAGTTGGATAGCCTTTACTCTTCTCGCAGCCTTCAGCCAATCTTGGCGCAATGCATTTCAAAGTAAACTAGCTGGCACCATGAGTGTGGCAGGTGTGACGCTGGCTCGCTTTATCTGGGCAGGCCCAATCGCACTTATTTATCTCTGTGCACTCTATCAATGGCAGCCAGTTGCTATTCCTAACTTTTCCGGCGAGTTTGGTTTTTACATCGTTGCAGCAGCGATCATGCAGATCCTTGCGACAGGGTTAATGGTGATACTATTTAAACTCGAAAACTATGCGATTGGTGCCGGACTTGCTAAGTGTGAAGCCCCCGTTTCGGCGGTTCTTTCTGTATTGTTCTTTGGCACCGCTTTAACGATGACCGGCTGGATAGGGGTTCTTATTGGTACGTTAGGCGTACTAATCATGAGTAGTTCTTCGGGTTGGCGAAGCTTGTCTCCGAAAGTATTTTTGTTAGGTATGGCGTGTAGTACCGCTTTTGCTTTAACGTCTCTTTGGGTACGTGAAGCAAGCTTGAGCATAGGGCTTCCCTTCCCTCATAGCGCTGCTTGGGTACTGTTTCTGGTGATAACTCTTCAGACATGCATTATCTGTACGTATCTCTTTTTCAGAGAGCGAGACACGCTGCGCCAGATATTCAAGAAATCTAAACTGGTCGTGATGACAAGCCTAGCGAGTGTTATCGGTTCTCTGGGTTGGTTTAGCGCGATGTCGCTTCAAGCCGTGCCTTATGTAAAAACACTCGGGCAAGTCGAAGTGATCTTCATGGTCTTAATATCCTACTTCTGGCTGGGGCAAAGTATTGCTCGCAAAGACATTCTTGCGCTCATCTTGCTTTCTATCGCAGCGGTATTGGTTATGTGGCAGTGATGAGCTCGTTAATATGACTAGGACAAATTGAAGTCATATTGCGACCGTTTGTCTTCGCTTGATATAACGCTTTGTCGGCTCGGCTAATAAACCCATTCCAACTCTCATGCGGGTGAAGCTGAGCAACACCAAAACTCGATGTCAGAAACATCTCATGTTCTTGTACTGCTGATACCTCTGAAATAGATAATCGCAGCTTGCAGGCAATAGCCTGTGCTTGAAGAAAATTAAAATTGGGCAATAAAATCATTATCTCATCTCCGCCAAAACGAAACGCACTGGCTTTGGGCGATGTTTTTATCGCACCTTGAACCATTTCAGCAAAAGACTTGATGACGAGATCACCCACAATGTGCCCGTGTTGATCATTGATCGACTTAAAATTATCAATATCCATCATAATGGCACTGACAGGCGTAGTACCCGCCTGCTTCATGATGACTGGTACCATTTCATCTAATGCTCTGCGGTTTCCCAGTACCGTTAAGGGATCGCTGTAGGACAGCTCGTGAATAGAACTAAGCAACCTTGCATTAATCAGCCAAAGCATTGTAAAGCTCATCGACACGATAAGAACGATGCTCACTAAAAAGGCAAGTTGATGAATGAGAGTGGCCGCCATGAAATCCTGCAGCTCAGCTGAAAACAACGTCACCATTACTCGGAAAACCATAAACCCGCCATATATCGTAAATGACATGGCCATCATCCGAATACCTAGGGTCAAGTCATCACGCCGGCCCTTTAATACCGCAAAGGCAGTGCAAAAAGTCACAAAAGCCAGATATAAACTAATGAGGATAATTCGAGCCTTGATGGAAGGCTCATAGTACGTGAAGTAAATAAAACATGGCAAAAGAGCCAACATCATTAGACTACTGAGGTAGGTGCATTTGAGAGAATATTCTCGAAACAGACATAAGCTATACAAGGCGAGATGAAAACCAAGCGCAATGACCATATTGGCACCAATAACGGTGACCCAATCAGGGAATTCCCCTCTTAGGCTCAACATCAACGGCCCTGTTCCGATAACAAATATTGAAATGGAAAAGATTGAAAGCCCTTTAATCGGCTGTTGAGTGAATTGAAATAACAATAAGCCAATACAGTAAATGAAAGAGAACAAAATAATAATGAAATTAAGTGTTCTCATATCCAGCGAAAAACCATCCATGATTTTCTATCTTCCATACGCAAACCAAATCACAACATGGTTAATAATCATACAAACCAAAGAAACATTCACTATATGAATCCTTGTATTTTATAAAATAAGGGGTAGATCACATATGCAGAGATTTTTTTCGCATGAGTCCATGATCTGGATAGGCATGTAAAACTCGCCCACATGGCTTCATAGCATCACGGAATCTACAGGCTTCTGCACTCGTTACTTGGTCGAATGACGACTGTCTGGCATTATGCGCCCAAGAAATCTCTAGGGGCTGTTGACCTTTCGAGCTAGCTTTTACAGCATCTTGTGGAAAATTTATTCAAGGAAGAGGCTTTGACGTGTAGCTGGCCTACATGAAAAGCCGATAACGCAGTAGAAATGAACCACAAGAGCTGCCCGAAGGGTTCGAGCTAGGCGCCCCCGCAAAAATCGTTTTATGCTTTGTTTAAGAATATTTGCTTAGAATGACTAGGCTACATACTCTTCGCCGCGCCTAAAACGAATTTGACTAGGCGTCCCCATCCGAACAAAACTTAACCACGAAAGGTCAACAGCCCCTAGTTATTACACAGTAAAGAATGAATGAAGGTAGTCAGTGGTAGAAAACAGCCAACAATTAAGTGACCGTTACAACGAACATGGTTACTTTGTTATCAGAAATTATTTCGATGAAGCTCAAATGGCATCGCTTAGAAAAGTCGTGCTGAAATTCCATGAATCATGGAAAGCAGACAACGAAAAATTCTATAAAGAAGAAGCATTTAACTCGTCTTTAATTACCGGAAGCGAATATTTGCCTGCCGATGATAGAAGCGTGCTTTTTGACTTCATCAGCTCAAAACAAGTGATGGGCGTTGTTGATGCAGTGATTCCGAACAAACCGGCATTCATGAACACGCAGCTGTTCTTCAACCCTGTGAACCCGCAACAAAAAGACTTCTGGCATCGTGACTGTCAATACGACTACGACGTTGATGACCAGATGAAAGTCATCATGGAAACCCAAGTATTGCACCTGCGAGTCCCTATTTTTGACGAGCCCGGTATGGAGCTTATCCCCGGCACACACAAGCGTTGGGACAACGAAGAAGAATACAATGTTCGCCAAGAAGAAAACGGCAAAGTGAGCAGTGATGATATATCTGGCGGTAAGCAGATACCGTTAGCCGCCGGTGACTTATTGGTGTTTTCAGCGGATATGATCCACCGAGGCCGCTATGGCTTGGATCGTTTGGCTTTGGATATTTTGATCTTTGACTCGGCGGCAGACTATGTCGACTACGTTGATGACGATTGTCTGCCAACGCCAGCCATGCTGAGCAATATTACCGACCCAAGATTGTTTATGAACACGCTACACTTAAAATCAATGCAGTACTCATAATCCATAAAGGTACCCGAACTATGACTGACACTAAGCAAAATACCCGAATTAGCCAGTTCCGTTTCGGTCAGCCAAAAGAATCTCTCAAGTTAGAACATGTCACTTTAGGGGCACTAGACAAAGATAAAGTTCGCGTACAAATTGAAGCCACTAACATTAATCCTAGTGATCTGTTGTCGATTTATGGTGTGGGCCAATACAAACATAGCCACCAGCCGCCGAGAGTGCCGGGATTTGAAGCGGTAGGAAGGATTGTAGAGTCCAGCCATGCTGAGTTTGCAGTGAATCAGCGAGTGCTCGTAGCAACCAGTGGAACGTGGCAGAACTATGTCGATGTATCACCAGATGACCTGTTCCAAATTCCTCAGCATCTAGAAAATGGCTACGCCTGTCAGTTGTACATTAATGCGCTAACCGCATGGGTGTTGACGACAGAAGTGGCTAAGCTGAACCAAGAAGATGTATTGATCATCAATGCTGGTAGCTCAGCCATCGGTAAGATCTTTTCCCAGTTATCAGCATCACTCGGCTTCAAAATCATTGTCGTTACATCACAGCCGGAACAATACCCAGCCACTTCTAGTTGGGCGTTAGATTCGAACGCTGATCTAGTTTCTCAAATTAAGGCGTTAGGCTTGCCTATGCCAACCGTTGCCTTTGATGCGATTGGCGGTTCACCCGGAACCGACCTTATTCACACCCTTGGCAACAAAGGGCGTTTTATCAACTATGGGACGCTGTCTCTGGATTTTTACGAACCACGCTTTTTTGAGCACGCGAGAAGCCAAGGCATCGATTTCAGCACCTTCTTCTTACGTTATTGGGAAGAAGCGGAAGGTAAAGATGTTCGCCGTGAAAAGTTCACGACCATGCTAGATCACTTCATCACAAACGATATTCAGCTCGACGTCGACCGCTATCTGCCATTCGATGAAGTGCAAACCGCGATTGATCTCATTGAATCGAAAACCACACGCTTGAACGGCAAGATCATCTTACTGCCTGTTTAGTTTGGTGGAATTGAGAGCACACTATTTACGCCAAACAAGATACAAAACGAACAACCCGCCAAGAGCCGCCGTCACAATACCTACAGGCAGTTCTTGTGGCGCTAATATGGTTCGGCTAATAACATCCCCAAACAGTAAAAGCACCGCGCCCCACAAGGCAACCAAAGGCAGAGCTCGCTTGTGAGTGACACCTGAAAATGGTCGTACTAAGTGGGGTACCATCAAGCCAATAAAACCGACCACTCCGGTCATCGATACAATCGACGCAGTGCAAAACGCGCAACAAAGAAAAATCTCTCTTTGTAGGCGGTGTACATTGATCCCCAATGAGCTTGTCGTCTGTTCACTCACCAACAAAGTATCGAGCTCCCGATAACGTTTGAAAATCAACGCTATAAGACACAACACACCCGCCAAGGCAAAAATCAAATTATCCCAACGCGCGAGTCCTAAGCCTCCCATCGTCCAGAATAAAATCGAACTCGCCGCTCTCTGGTCGCCTGAATAAATCAAAAAACTCGTGATGGCTCCGAATAAAAATGAGATCGCCAAACCACACAAGATCAAGTTGTCATTGCCTTTTTTCTTCTGCATCGAAAACAGAATCAGAACGGCCGTCGCCGACACAATACCGCCCGAGAATGCAGCCAGTGGCAGTGACCAAACACCCAGAGCATCTCCCACTTTGGTGATCACCAACACAGCACCAGCAGACGCGCCAGATGACAAGCCAAACAGAAACGGATCCGCCAGATCATTCCGTGTCGAGGTTTGAAGTAACGCCCCAACCATCGCCAACCCTGCACCCGCGATAACGGCTAACAATGCTCTCGGTAACCTCAAATCGATCAGTATTCGACTCGTCATATCCGGCGTTGAATCATTGAAAGAACTCAACCCTATGAGCACATCCTTGAAAGACAAAGGAACCGAGCCAAATTGTAAACTCATCATGAAGGCGATCAGCATGGCAGTGATACCTATTAGCCATGCTGATCGATATTTATCAAATAAAATCAAGGAACTACTACTTTTATCAATAACAAGATTTTCTATGACTACCTTCCCGATCACTCAGAAACGAACGCCTCTGCAAGTTTCTCAATGGCATCGATATTGGCAGGCCCAGGAGTGAGTTGCTCATAACGCAGTTTGACATAGCGACCAGAAGTGACCGCATTGGTGTATTTCATTAACGGATGGGCTTCGAGGAAACGTTGCAACGAATCGGCACCACTCGCCGATTGGTAATCAAGAAGGATAATCACATCTGGGTTTTCACGAGCGACATTCTCCCAAGACGTTCTTGCCCAGCTTGCTTCCATGTTGCCTGTAATATTTTGGCCACCAGCAGCTTCAATCATTGCATTTGGCATTCCGTACTTACCCGCGGTGAAAGGCTTGTCTTCACCCGAATCAAACAAGAACACTTTTGGGCTCGACTTACCTGATGTTTTTTGCTTTTCTGCTACTTTTTCAACTCTCTCTTTCCAGTTGTTTACCAAAGCCTCGGCCTCTGGTTGCTTGTCGAAAATAACGCCTAGCTTTTGCATGTCGCCATAAAGCAGATCCATTGTCGCGCCTTCCTTTTGACTCTGGGTATGAATACAGCTTTCAGAAAGTACCAAGGTATCAATCCCGTATGGCTTCACTGTTTGAGGTGTCACTTCACCACCCACTTTCATTCCGTAATTCCAGCCAGCGAAAAAGAAGTCAGCATCAGCAGCAATCAATGTTTCTAATGAAGGATACTTAGGTGCTAGCTCAGGAATATCTCCTAAACGTTCTTCAAACGAATTCGACATCTTGTACCACCCTGTAATACCCGTAACGCCCACCATCTCCTTTTGAAGACCAAGAGCAAACGCCATCTCGGTCATATTGATGTCGTGTATAACCGCACGCGAGGGGCGCTTTTCAATGGTCAGTGGGCTCCCGCAGTTATCAACCGTCACTGGGTATTGAGTGCTTGTCGCATGCGCAAAAGAGAAAGGTAAAAGAAACAAAAGACTGGAAATTACAGGCCACTTCATTGGGCTGCTCCTATTAAAGAGTGATTAGAGAGAGTTAAGTGAGTTGAGTAAGTTGATGCAGCTTCAAAATGATGGATGGTGCTGCATATAACAGGATGATTGAACGTAAGAACGCGCAATCCAAAAACAGGGATCATGTATCGGTCTTGCATCACGGTCTCTGGGTCTGAGAACGCCACCATCTTTTGGTGTGACATCAACAAGACTTTGTCGGCGAATGGCGCGACCAAAGGTAAATCGTGCAGCACCACAACAGACGCAATGCCGCGCTGTTTAATTAGGCTCAGAAGTTCAAGGCGAGCGAGAGGATCAAGGTGGTTTGTAGGTTCATCTAAGAGTAAAAGCCTCGGCTCTTGTGCAAATGCGCGAGCAATACTTGCACGTTGCTGTTCACCACCGGATAGTTCACCAAAGCACCGCTGGCTTTTGTGAACAAGCCCGACATCTTGCATCGCCTGCTGAACCGCTCGTTGGTGCTCTTTTGCGCTACAACAAAACGTATGAGGAGTTCGGCCTAAGCCAACATACTCAGCAACACTCAAACGAGGATCAACATGCTCATGTTGAGTAACCACCGCGACTTGCTTGGCTATCTGCTGCCGCTCAAGGCTTCCAAGCGCAATACCAGACAACATCAACTCACCCGCGACGGTTTTGTATTCGCCTGTAATGCCTTTCAGCAAACTGGACTTTCCACTTCCATTGGGGCCAATGATGGCAACGCATTGACCATCGTTCACATCAAATGTCACGTCGGAGACGGCTCTCCAGTTAGCCAAACCATCAGCGCAGAGCCCGCGCACAGACAATACAGGTTTATTCAAATTCCCACCGAGCATCCAAAAACAACACTTATTGTTACGTTATAACATAACAATAAGTTAAAGATATAGTTAATAATAGAAATATTAAGACCGCGCTAAGAAGTAATGGGAATGGCGGGATAACCCAATCACCTTAAACAAAGACAGAAGTGCTTACGGAAATTGATTCACTGAGAAAGTTTGATTCAAGGAATTGAGTATTGAGAACGCAGCAAAGAGTTGTAATGCGTTTCTCCATAATTTAAGTGGTTACGAGATGGTCATGAATCACATTTATTTGAAACATCAGTAAGTTACATCACTATAAATATGACACTGATCACCCATAAGGTAATCTCGATTCTATATGGTAGCGTCATACTTAAAACCACGATGTGAACATACTTATGAAAAGACACCTACTATCAAGCGCCATCCTACTCTCTCTAGCCTTTCCCACCTTTGCTGCTGATGGCGACATACACGATGTCACGATACTGGGTACTTCAGATATCCACGGTCATTTTATGGCGTGGGATTACGCGGCAGATAAACTCAACACTCGTGGTAGCTTGAGCCAAATCGCGACCAAGGTTGGTGAGATCCGCAAAGAGCAATCTAACATTATCCTTGTCGATGCTGGCGACACCATCCAAGGCAACTTCGTAGAAACCTTCAAAGACGAGCCTGTTGATCCAATGATGCTTGGCTTTAATCACATGAAATACGATGTATGGGTTTTAGGTAACCACGAATTCGACTTTGGCCTTAAAACGCTCAACAGAGCCGTTACCCAATTTAAAGGGCAGTCTCTCGGCGGCAACATCAAGAACAAAAACGGAAACCCATTCTTGCCGGGTTACACCATCCTTGAACGCGGTGGCATTAAGATCGGTGTGATAGGAATGGATACCCCAATGACGGAGGTCTTTGCGCAAGGCACCAACCGTTTAGAAGGCGTCACTTTCACTAACCCAACCTTGGAAGTGAAGAAAATCGTCAAAGAAATTGATGATAAAGTGGATGCCATTGTATTGGTTGCCCATATGGGGATTGAGAACGAGAATGACATTGCTGACACCGGTGTCACCGACATTGCCAACGCAAACCCAGAGCTCGATGCCATCGTCGCTGGCCACATGCACACTCGCATCGATAAAGCCGTTGTGAATGGCGTTATTATTACTGAACCCGACAAATATGGCCGCGCCCTATCTCGTATTGATCTTCAATTTGAAGAGCGCGATGGCACATTCACTCTCGTCAACAAAGACAGCTTCACCTATAAAATTAAAGGTATAGATTCTGATCAGAATATGGACGAGCTATACCAGCCTTATCACAAACAACTCCGAGAAATGGCGAACAGACCTGTCGCTCAGCTTACCGGCGTTGATTTAGTCCCTGAAAATGAAATCCGCGGTATCCCTCGAGTCCACGTTCAAGACACAGGCATCAGTGCGCTATACCAAGAAGCGAGCTTCTTCTATGCACCCAAAGCCAATGTCATCGCACTTCAAATAGACAACGACAATGCAGAGCTTGATGTGGGCCCAATCAAAGCCAAAGACATCGCGTACAACTACCAATACGCGGGTGGCGAAATCACTGTCTACCAGATGACAGGTAAAGAGCTGAGAACCTACATGGAATGGTCTGCTGGTTACTTCAATTCCGTACAACCCGGTGATGTCACCTACAGCTTTGACCCTGAACGTAGAGCTTCAAAATACTCAACCAACGACTTCTTCGCAGGCGTGACTTATACCATCGACCTTACTCAACCTGCAGGTACACGCATCACCAACCTCGCGTTTGCAGATGGCACTCCAGTTACAGATGAAACAGAAATCCGTATTGGTATGAATAGCTATCGAATGGGTCATCTAACCAAGAAAGGCGGCGTGCTAGAAGGTGAATCGTTCCCTGTACTCTTTGATACAGAAGCAGAGTATGGAGAAGAAGCCGGCACGATCCGTAACATGACCATCAAGTATCTTAAAGAAGAAAAGAACGGCAAGTATGAAGGTAAAACTCAGCAGCGATGGGCACTTTCGGGGTTAGAGAACCGCTACAATGAACAGCGAGAGATCGTAAAGTCATTGATTAATGATGAAACCATATCAATCCCCACCAGTGACGATGGCCGCTACACAAACATCGCTTCTATCAACGTGAAAGAACTGATGTTCAAATCTGACGAAGCCAAACAAACAGCCATAACCACACGCGAAAAGAAACTGGCGCAAGCTAGTGAACAAGAGAGCAAACAGATCAAACGCGAAATCACTCTGATCAAAGCACTCAACTAATCCCTGACCTCAAACCAATAACGACTTAACGACGCTTAGAGCGTGGTTAAGTCGTTAAAAATAGTATCTTATACTTGTCCTATAGCGTTCCTACGCTCTCTTAATACACATACTGACCAAAAGCATCTCATCCTCACCAAGTGAAACGGTTTAGATTGAACATCCCAAACGTTTCTGGACAATACTTTGTAGCGAACTTTATATTATTAAGTGAACTCGGATAGCTTCAGCGGCTACACAAAACTTCCAATCGCCCACAAAGTCATGGTCAATTTTGCTCAGCCAATACATGCAAACGGAAAACCTTTAAAGAGGACTGAGTATCAGTATTGATTCATCCTTCTAGCGAAGTCCTAAAATGAGATATTCCTGACAAGTTCATTTGCTGTGACAGCCCTTAAGTGATAATACCCCTGTACCATGTCACAACCAACCTCTTCAAGGTAGCGCTTTTGCTGCTCAGTTTCTACACCCTCCGCGACAACCGACAATCCCAGGTTCTGTGCTAAGTCTACCACTGATTTCACTATCATCTTGTCATGCACACTGGTTGCCAAGCTATCAATAAATGATTTATCAATTTTCAGTATCTGTGCGTTAATTCTTTTCAGGTACGATAGAGACGAAAACCCTGTACCAAAGTCGTCGATGGCGATACAAAATCCAACATGCTCTAACTGTTGCAGCACACGCATTGTTTTTTCTGGGTTACTCATCAGTACCGACTCTGTCACTTCTAGTTCAAAAATGGTAGGCGATAGCCCCTCCTCAGCAATAATACTAGTGATGCCCTCAAAGAAGTCAGGGTGTTCTAGTTGTTGAACGGAGATATTTATAGCCATTCTACCTGGTAGCACTCTGCCTTCAGATCGCCACTGACGCAATTGTTTACAAGCAGCCTTGATGACCCATTTACCGATAGGACACATTACTCTATGCTTCTCGGCAATAGGAATGAACTCTGCTGGGCTAATCATACCTAGTTCAGGTTCCTCCCAACGAAGTAGAGCTTCAACGCCTGCAACTTCAGCAGTCGCTGTATAAAATTTCGGCTGATACACCAGATGAAATTGGTCTGTGTTGTGTATTGCCTGCTTTAATCTGCACGATAAGTCAAATTCGCGATAAAAGTGTGTGCCTATCTGGTCCGTATAGGAGACAAAGTCCTGCTCAGCCGACTTTGCTTTATACATGGCTAAATCTGCATGCGAGAGAACATCATTAAATGTTATACCGTCCGAAGGCCATGTAGCGGCACCAATACTGACGCCAAGAAAGGCTTCTTCTTCTATATTAATTGAAATAGGTCGACTCAGTGTTGCTGCCAATTGAGCACCTAAGTTCGCTGTACTTTCTTTAGTTGCTCGTCGATGAATCACAACAAACTCGTCACCGCCCACTCTAGCAGCTAAATCACCTGGTGGAAGGGCTTGTTCAAGACGTCTAGCCACTTCTTTTAGTGCCATATCACCAGCAAGATGACCACTGCTATCGTTAAGTTCTTTAAATCGGTCTAAGTCCGCAAACAGTATTGAAAAGCTGTTCTCTTCAGTTGGATGGACGTCCATTAGCTTATTAGCTTCTTCGATAAAGTACGCCCGATTAGGTAATTCCGTTAGGCTATCAAAATGAGTCAATTTTCGTACACTTTCCTCTGCAATTTTTTGAAGAGTAATGTCTTTTTTTTCTGCCAAGTAACCAATAACTTCTCCTGTATCGCACGTTATCGGAGATATAACAGCTTCTTCAATATATTCAGTGCCATCCCTATGTATATTGAAAAATATCCCCTTCCAGGAGCTTCCCGCCTGTAATGTGCAATACATATCGCGGTAGCTATCAACTGGGGTGTTGTTTGATTTTAATATTCTTGGGTTCTTGCCAAGAACTTCATAGAGTGAATATCCACTCAACTCTTCAAATTTTTTATTGGCGTAGATAATATTTTTATCAACGTTTGTGATGACAACGGCGTTTTCACTCTGGTTTACGATAGAGAAAAAAAATGAAAGTTTTTCTTGTTGACTCATCATCGAGACGCTGTTATTTGGACTTAATGGGAACTCAGTGTAACCTTTATTAAGTGCATCGATAAGACGGTAACTACCTGACATAACGATGGTTTTATCTATTTTCATATATACTTCTGCTATGCTACATACAGAATGTCGCACTATTTAATGCCATTCAATATGTAATATGAACCAATTTAAAGCAGTAGCTTTATCTATACTTTAAATTCAGAAACAAGCTGACCTAAGCCTTCTGCAAGCCTTGCAATCTCTGTGCTTGAACTATTTGTTTGATGAGCTGCAATCGAGTTTTCTTCTGCAATGCGCTTAACGTTTACTACATTCCTGTTAATATCCTCAGCAACGGTACTCTGTTGTTCGGAAGCGCTCGCAATTTGCATGTTCATATCATTAATGACGCTAATGGCATTGGTAATTTCCTCTAACGCCATGCTTGCTTTATTGGCTTGGTTAACGCAATTATCAGCCTCAATTTGACCTTGCTTCATTGCTTCTACCGTACTTTGAGTTCCCATCTGAAGTTGCTCGATAATAGATTGAATTTCTGAGGTAGATCCTTGTGTTCTTGCAGCCAAAGAACGAACTTCATCAGCAACCACAGCAAAGCCTCGTCCTTGTTCGCCAGCACGGGCAGCCTCAATAGCGGCATTCAGCGCGAGCAAATTTGTCTGATCTGCTATCTCTCTGATTACATCTAGAATTTTGCTGATATTAACGACTTCCTGCTCTACTTCATCGAGCTTTTCAGATGAATCATTAACTCTTTCAGACAGAGAGTTAATGGAAACAATGGTCTGCTGGACAACTTGAGAACCAGATATTGCTTCCGTATCCGCTTGATTGGCAGCGTCAGAAGCCTTAACTGCATTATCAGCAACATCATGAACCGTTGTAGCCATCTCATTCATAGCCGTTGCCACCATTTCGGTTTCCTTTTCCTGTTGACTGATACCCTTGGATGTCTGCTCAGTCACCACCGCCAATTCTTCCGAAGCGGAAGCTAATTCACTACTCGCATTTGAGATGGTTGAGATCATCTGTGTTAAACGATTTGCAGTATTTTGCACCGCATCTAAAAGTTTACCTGTTTCATCTTTGCTGGTTATTCCAACGTCAACTGTTAAATCGCCTTCAGCAAGTTGATTGGCCGCATCGACCGCTTTTTGAATCGGTCGGGTAATAGCATTAGTTAAGAAGTAAGCAGAAAGAATACCAACCATAATCGCAATCACAGATAAGGTTAAACTCAGCATCACACTTGCGTCGGTATTTGCTTTCAGTTCAGGCCCAAGCGTATCTTGGTCTTTCATGATCGACATCTTCATATCTTCAATGTATTTCGCCACCTCGGGGCCAAGTACATCCAACGTGTTTTGAATGATGTCGTTTCTTTTCACAATTAGGTAATTGATATCACGCATGTCCTGGACATAAGCTTCATGCGCATCGGAAAACTCTTTGAACAGCACCCTGAGCTTAGGGTTTTGCAATTTACCGTTCAGGTCTTCAATTTCCTCTGAAACAAACACATGCATATTTTTAATGGCGATCTCAAAGTCACTGCTAAGATTCGATTGAAGAAATTTTACAACAAACAACCTACCTATCAGCATCTTTTGCTGAACATGGCCAGCATGATAAGCGGCTTCAGAGTCACCGTCTTGATATGCAGATTTTATAATATCATCGATAGCTACCCGCATCCTTTCACCATTAGGCACGAGGCGAGAGTCATATAAAATCTTACGTTCAACAATTAGGTCTACCGTTTTGTCAAAAGCATTTTGATAGCTCACCATCGCTTTACTGACATCAGCAATTAAGGATGCCCGATCTGGTTGCTGGATCTCCTGCTTTGCATCATTAAGAAGGTCTTGCATTTTTGAAAGATACTCACTGTATTGTTGTAAGTCCTTCTCGCTATTAGTGATAATGTAATCTTTGACGTTCATACGAACCATAAGCATATTAGCTTGGATCCTTCCAGACAGATTAGTGTCCCGTGCAAGTCCTCTATATTCTGATATACCCTCATCAGTTCGTTGAAGAGCATTAATGCTGATACCCAATACAATAGAAAGCATCGCCAGTACAAAGCCAAACATCAATCCAATCTTTGTTTTTAATCTTAAATTCTTAAACATAACCACCACTTCTTTGCTGTGCGAAACTTAACTAGATCTACATCCAAATACATTCAACGGATAAATATAAGGATATTCTTATATAACGATAACAGGCGGTGTCATTTACAAATTGATGCATATCAATAAAGAAAGCGCTTTCTTGGGCGTTATTTAGATTTGAACTTTTTTTAAGTTTGAGCTTTTCTTTCGGTTGCGGTGTCACTTGAAGAAAACAAATACACGGGTGTCAACATGTCTTGCGTTCACACCAATTACATACCTAGTTATTGAATATCACTCACCAAGGGAAAGACTTAAATCTAAGATTAGGATCCATTCTGATAGCCCTCCAACTGTAGCCTCCCTCCTCCCAATGATCTATTTCCCCTTATCCAAAGTACAAGTTATTAATAATTCGATATAAATCGCTCTATTGTTTGAAATTGTTGTCTACAGTTTTATAGAGCTTGTCGCTTCAGTAATTGCCACAAGTAACGACACCTTTTGATGGTAAGTTTTGGTTATAAGGAAAGGAAATGGAAAGCCCAATTGTCACACTCACACATGCCAGCAAAAGCTTTGTTGATGGCAAAGATACCCATCACGTATTGGAAGGTGTCGACTTCGCTTTGGCGACAGGGGCAAGCGTGGCTTTGACAGGGGCGAGTGGCAGTGGAAAGAGTACTCTGCTGAACATCATTGCGGGGTTTGAGCCTCTATCTGGTGGCGAGTTGTGGCTCGATGGCGAGAACACATCAAATTGGAAAGACCCACAGTGGAGCCGATTCCGCCATCAAAAATTGGGTGTTATCTTTCAACAGTTCAACTTGCTAACGCCACTCAACGTAAAACAAAACATCGCGTTTCCTCTCCATTTAAATCAACAAAAGTGGAGCGACTGGTGCGATTATTTAGTTGACGCATTGGGCATCAGCGAGCTACTCGAAAGGCATGTATCCGCACTCTCTGGCGGTCAACAACAACGAGTCGCAATAGCGCGTGCGCTAGCCCATAAACCCAAACTATTGCTTGCCGACGAGCCCACTGGCAACCTTGACCACAAAGCAGGGTTAGAGGTTATGAAGCTGCTGAGTGAAATCACCACACAAGGCAACACTGCGGTGCTTTTGGTTACGCACAGCCCAGAATGCGCCAGCTTTATGCAGACAAAATTGGTGTTAGATGATGGTTGTTTAAAGAACGCGGATCTAACCCTAAGAGCAGCAGCGTTGTGAGTAATCCAATGAAGCAAACTGGCTTCGCTCAGAACCAGCTCACCCATACCAAACTGACTCTGAATCTATTCGCAGCGCACTATCGTCAATCACCACTACAAGCCGCAGCGATTCTGATCGGCATTGTGTTAGCGGTCACCTTGTTTGTCGCAGTGCAAGCCATCAACCTCAATGCCAAGCGCAGTTATGCAGAATCGACCGAGCAACTTAGCGCTCAAGCGCAGAACCTTATCATTCCACCAGCAGGGCAAAACTATTTGCCGGAATCGCTCTACTTCAACTTAAGACAAAGTGGATTAAGCGCAGCGCTACCCGTTATAGAAGGGCGAGTAAGAGACGAACAAGGTCGACGTTGGTCAGTTCAAGGCAGTGAGTTGATCGCCGCCCTCACTTCAAGAACTCGTCACTCTCGCGTCGACGATAAAAGCAATACTCAAACCAAAGAGCCAAACATTTCCCTGTTCGACAATGTCTTACCTTTGCCGCAACTCTTAGCGGGTGAACCCATTGTGATGATGAGTCAATCTCAGCACCAGAGTTTGGACGAAGTGGACACGCTCACTTTGGATGAAGTACTCACCAAGGTTGCGGTACTGCCAGATGAATGGCAACTGGGTAGCCGAATGTTGATGGACATTGGATTCGCTCAGCAATTGCTTAACAAGCAAGGGCAACTGAGCTATATCGCTATTTTTGACACTAAGAGCGACACTAAGAGTAATACTCAGGATAAATGGCAGAGCCTCATAGGTGAGCAAGGGCAGTGGATTTCCAACAACCAAAGCACGGATCTCGGTTCAATTACCGACAGCTTTCACCTCAATCTCACCGCCATGAGTTTGTTGGCGTTTTTGGTTGGCCTATTCATCGCTTACAACGGTGTGAAGTACAGTTTGCTCAAGCGAAATCGGCTGTTAGTACAAATTCAACAAGCAGGCATTGCTCCAAGCATCGTGTTTTCAGCTCTGTTAGTGGAACTGATTCTTTTAGTCACACTAGGCGCATCACTTGGTTTCATTCTCGGCATTCAACTCAGCCATTGGCTGCATCCAACCGTCGCGATAACGCTTGAGCAACTTTATGGTGCAACGCTATTACCCGGCACATGGCAGTGGCAATGGTTGGTACAAGCTTTATTACTTACGTTAGCGGCTACGTTAGTTGCATGTTGGCAACACTTTAAGCAGCGTATTCGACAACCACTCTCTTCCCATGGCGGTTTTTACCAAGCGCCAGAGGCTTCAAACGAAAACCAGTTGTTTACTATCGGTTTGGTGCTGACAGTTATCGCGTTAGCAGGATTATGGCTTAGCGAACATCATCGCTTCACCATGGTCTGGCTTGGAATGTTAGTGGTGTCGATTCCTTTACATCTACCCAAAACGCTCAGCGTGTTAGCAAATTGGAGCGAACAGCGCACCCAATCGGGGTTAATACAATATCTTTTTGCTGAACTGAGAGAGCTAATATCTCCCCTATCCCTTGCCATGATGGCGCTGCTTCTAGCGGTTACCGCTAACATGGGAATGAATACCTTAGTCGGCAGCTTTGAATCCACTTTAAAGCAATGGCTTGAACAGCGCTTACATGCCGATATTTACGTTAGCCCTGCCCAAGCTGAAATCGCCAATGTGGAGCGTGCGTTAGAACAGTTTGATAATATTGAAACCGTCTATAAGCAATACTACGTCGACGATAACTTGCAGGGCTTACCGACTTTGCTCGGCACTAAAGACAAAGACACACTTGAGCAAACCATGGTGTTCCAATCCCACCTTGATGATTTCTGGACGCGCTTTTACCAAGGTGAATTCGTGGCGATCAGTGAACCCACTGCGGTGAAGCTCGGCTTGTCCCTTGGAAGCCAACTCAAGCTCGACGCTATCCAAGACAAAACACTCATCGTCGGGGCGATTTTCCACGATTACGGCTCACCGAATGGCGAAGTGTTACTTGCACCTAATTTATGGCTCGAAAGCGGATTTACTGACTTACCCACCAGCTTGGGAGTTAAAGTCTCTGGCGACCCACAAGTGGTGTACGAACAGCTACGCCAACAACTCAATTTACACCCAAGCCAGCTTTACGATCAGGCACAGATCAAATCGATCGCTTTAGATATCTTCTCACAAACTTTTGCCATCACCCGAGCGCTTAATGGAGTCACCTTAATGGTCGCAGTGATTGGCTTGTTCTGTGCGTGCTTTATGTTGCTTGATGCGCGTAAAGCCGCTATTGCAAGGTTGTATGCACTAGGTGTGAGCCGCAAGAAGCTGATGGCGATGGTGATCGGGCAAATTGTCGTGTTGGTTACTTTTACTCTGGTTATCGCCTTACCACTCGGCGCTATGGTCGGTTATGTGTTGACGGACATCGTTACCCTGCGCGCCTTTGGTTGGAGTTTAAATTATGTATGGAATTGGAGTGATGCACTCAGCATCGCAGCCATCACCATTTTAGTCGCTGTGATAGCGACCTTGATTCCGCTGTGGCGTTTGGTCAGTAAACCCGTGGTATCCAGTTTACAGAGTGAGGTGTTGTGATGAATCGAACAATGAGAGTTTTCGTTCTCACACTTACCCCCTTATTCTTTTTAGGATGCGAGGAGTCCACACAACCATCAGCTCAAAATATGGGTTCGGTACTCGGTACTGGAGCACAAACCGAGAATGAAGTACAAAAAGAGACTGAGCAATTCACGCCGGTATTAAAAGGCGTGGAGATCACCTTCCCTGCCGACCATCAAGCACACCCTGATTTTCGTCATGAATGGTGGTATTTAACCGCAAACTTGATTGATGAAGAAAGCAATACGTTAGGCGTGCAATGGACACAGTTTCGCTTTGCGGCTGCACCACAGGAAAGTGGCAATAGCACCAAGCAAACCACGTGGCAAAGTCAGCAAATCTACATGGCACACAGCGCTGTCACCACTAAAGACAAGCACTACGCCGATGAGAAATGGTCTCGCGATCAAGCTGAACTAGCAGGTGTAAGCACTTCGCCGTTTCGTGTTTATCTCGATGACTGGCAATGGACGTCGACGACCGATGACCTGTTCCCAGCTACATTGGTCGCTAACTCGGGTCAATTTGGATACTCGCTTAAGTTAACCAACAACGCGCCTTATCAAAAGCAAGGCGAACAAGGCTACAGCACTAAAAGTAGCGATGGTAAAGTGGCTTCCTATTACTACAGCCAACCATTCATCGATGTATCGGGCGAAGTAACCATTGATGGCATCACGCATCAGGTGTCTGGTAAAGGTTGGATAGACAGAGAATGGAGCTCTCAGTTTTTACTCGACTCGCAACAAGGTTGGGATTGGTTTGCGCTAAGGCTGAGTGATGAAACCAGCTTGGTGGTATTTCAACTTCGAAACTCAACAACAGGCAAAGCCAGTTATTCCCATGCGAGGTTGATGAATCAAGATGGCTCCGGCATCACGATTAAGCAGCAAGACATCAGCTTAACCGCCATCAGGCAAACTAAAATCGACGGGCGTGACTACCCAACAGAGTGGCAAGTTTCGATTCCAACTCAACAAATCGAACTGACCGTCTCGGCACTCAATCCAAATGCCAAAATGCCGCTGTCGGTTCCCTATTGGGAGGGGCCAATCATAATTAAAGGTTCGCATTCTGGATCTGGCTATATGGAGTTGACTGGGTATTAAGTCGTGTATTAATAAAGGTGGAATCTGACAACAAATACATCGCGATAACCATCAACTAAACCACTTTTAACCAAAGCCTCTACCACGGAGGCTTTTTGCCATTCATCATGTTCTATTTATCTAAACGCTTGTTACAAAATATCTAATTTAACCAAACACTGAGCTCCCCTAAAATACCAATCAAAAGCTTAGGGGAGATAGAACATGATTAGCTCAGTACACAATGACGAACTCAACAGATACATAGAGAAACTAGACTTAAACCTTACCAAGGCTCAGGTTCGTGAACTTGGTTGGCAGCAAAGTAATGAAGAGGTAGGAAAAGAAAAAACAGTATTAGGCTCGTGGTTTTTCTTTTCTTTCTTTGGCTTATGTACGTCTGCATGTCTTGCGCTGCTGATGTATATCTCATGAAGATAAACAAAACAATGACCACGTATAACCAGCATGGAACGTTCAATTGGTTTGAGGTCGATGGAGAAACGTACATACTGTTTAAGGTCGGCATCAACAGCGCTCTATTGAACCAACACTATGAGGATGTCACCGAACAAAATAACGAAATATACAGGCTATTAGGGGCGATTCCATAAGCTCCTACCGCGCGTATTCACTTATGGTCTATCTACTCACTAACTAGTGAAAACATCCGTTCTTTTGGGAATAAGATCGAGCTACAACAAACGGTTCTTATACTGTTCTGGCGTTTGGTTCGCGTAACGTTTGAACATGGTGATAAATGGGCTTGCTTGGTTATAACCCAATGTAAGAGCGACCTCTTTGACCGATTGGCCGTTTCTTAACAAATCCATCGAGTAAAGGTAGCGCACTCGTAACCGCCACTCTGTAAAGCTCATTCCGAGCTCCGTCTGGCAGTGGCGAGAAAGGGTTCTTTCCGTGGTGTGGACACGTTCAGCCCAATCTTTCAATGTCACTTCATCGGTTGGGTTTTCTTCCACAGAAGCCAGTATAGGCGCTAGGTACTTATTGTCAGTTGAAGGCAAGAAGTGGTGTTCAACTTCACGCTGCGCAAGTTGGTCGAGTAGTACCTGAACAAGCCTTTGATCTTGTTCTGTTTCCGCAACATTGATTCCACGATCGCGAAAATCATCAATAATCGAAGACACAATCGGCGTGATCTTTATAAGGCTGGTTTTATCTGGAAGGTGTTGCGTTAGCTCTGGGGCGATATTTAGCGAGCAGTAGTCCAAAGGCTTACGGTTATAACTGCAATGCGTCACCCCGGCCGGTACCCAAATCGCCAAATGTGGTGGCGCTAGAAATCGGGTGCCTTCCGCTTCCATCTCTAATATACCGCCACTAATCAATTGAACCTGTCCCCATGAGTGGCTATGAACTCGGGTTTCCGTGTTCGAAAGAAACGCTTCAAAATTCATAAATACGTTGGATGGTGCCTTATCAATTGATAAGGATGGGTGAAGGTTTCTTGAGTGTTTTTTCAAACTTGTCTTCCTATCGCGCCTGATGTCTTTCTAAAGATACTTGTAAGTATAACGACCTGTCAAACTAGCCGCATCAACTCATTTGCGACGGAATTCACATGCATTATCTCTTACCATTTTTTACAGTCTGTATCTGGGGCGCCAATGCAATCATCAACAAGCTTGCTGCAAGCACCATAGAACCTAGCGCAATGAGTTTTTACCGCTGGTTTTTTGCGATGTTAATTCTCACCCCCTTCTGTATTCGCTCAGTTATCAAGCAATGGCCGATCATTAAACCTAACTTGTCTAAGTTGGCTTTCCTTGGCTTTTTGGGCATGGTGTTAAACCAATCTCTAGGCTATTACGCAGGTTTAACCACAACCGCTTCTAACATGGCTTTGATCACCTCATTAGTGCCCTTGATCAGTGTGTTCCTTAGCGTTCCTCTGTTGCACAAGTCGATTTCTAGTTTGAGTATTGTGGGTGGTGTATTGTCACTGTCAGGCTTAGCTCTGATGTTAGGCAAAGGCGATCCTCTGTTCTTCATCCATCAAGAATTGACCCAAGGCGATGGCTATATGCTGATTGCAGCCTTTGTTTATGCTTCTTACTGTGTGCTATTGAAACGCTGGAAAATGCCAATCAGTAGCTGGGTGGTGATTTACATGCAGGGGCTTTTTGCTGTCGCAATGCTAGCGCCACTTTGGCTTACCAGCGAACAGCTTTTACCACCGCAACAAGCGATCCCATTGATAGCTTACGCTGCAGTTGCCGCTTCCATTTTGGCACCTTGGATGTGGGTGAAAGCGATTGATACCATTGGTGCGGACTCAAGTGCGATGTTCATGAACTTGATGCCAGTTATCGCAATTGTATTAGCTTCCACTTGGCTTGGCGAAGAGATTAACCAGTTCCACATCATTGGTGGTGTGATGGTGATTTCCGGTGTCATCCTTGCTCAAATCAAAAGAAAACCAAGGCTTGAGACACCTCTCCCTCAACAAGGCTAAACGCATTACCCAACGCTCACATTAGGGTAAATATTCAAACTCACTTTTCTCACAGTGCCTACTTCCGAAGTAGGCACTGTTGTTTTATTCACAAGCCTTTCAAATGCTTTTAATACGCGTTCATTGTGGTTGCAACATGTTACCGACTCAGGTTTAATGCATTGAGTACCGTTTAAGTTGTAAAAGGAATTACAATGACTCAACCAACGATCCCTGTGATCATCTCGTCTCTGCTTACTTTGTCATCTGCTTCAAGCTTTGCTGCCACTGTTCCTGCTGATACACCATTAGCTGAGGAACAACATTTTGTGCGTGGTAATGGCGCAGAGCCCAACACACTAGACCCAAGCTTCGTAAACTCAGGTATGCCCGGTGACATTATCGTCAATGATATGTTTGAAGGCTTTGTGATTGAGGACAGTGACGGGAAAATCATCCCAGGGCAAGCCAAAAAGTGGTCTATCAGCAAAGACGGCAAAACCGTGACGTTTGTATTGAAAGACAACCTCAAGTGGTCGAATGGTGAGACAGTCACAGCATCCGATTTTGTCTTTGGTTGGCAGCGCGCTGTGTCTCCTAAAACAGGTAACAACACAGGTTTTGTTTTTTCGACGGCTAATATCGTGAACGCTAGCGAGATTCTATCAGGAGACAAAGCTCCCTCTGAGCTTGGCATCAAAGCATTAGATAAGCGCACAGTTGAGATTTCACTTTCAAAACCTACGCCCTATTTTATGAGTTTAATGGGCATCAAGACCTTTTTCCCTTTGCCTGCTAAGTTGGTTCAAGAGAAAGGTGACCAATGGACTCGCGCAGAAAATATCGCGACCAACGGTGCTTACACTTTGAGTAAATGGGTGCCCAACGAATACGTTGAAGTCGAGAGAAACCCAAATTATTGGGATGACACATCGACAGTCATCAATAAGGTAACCTATCTCGGCCTATCCTCTCAAAATGCCGAACTGATTCGTTACCAAGCTGGTGAGATCGATATGACCAATCGCGTTCAGCTTGAGTACTACCAAAAATTAATCCAAGAAAGTCCTGAACAAATCAAAGCGCAAGCTCTATTGGGCTCTTACGTTTATTCATTCAATACACGTCAAGCACCGTTTGATGACGTAAGAGTACGCCAAGCACTCAGCATGGCCGTCAATCGTGAGATATTGGTAGATAAAGTCACTGGTCAAAGTGAGCCAGAAGCATACAGCGTGACGCCGAATAATATTCCTGGCTACACAGCTCCTTTATCCGAATTCAATTCTTTAGACAGCACGCAGCGTTTAACAAAAGCCAAAACGCTACTTGAAGAAGCGGGATACAACGAAAACAAGCCGCTCAAATTTACCCTGACATACAACACCAGTGAGAATCATAAAAAGATAGCTATTGCGATTGCATCGATGTGGAAGCCACTTGGCGTAAAAGTTGAGTTAGAAAACATGGAGTGGAAAGCCTATGTTGCAGCGAAGGGAAGTGGCGACTATCAACTAGCTCGCTCATGGGCATTTGGTGACTACCCAGAGCCTTCTGCACTGTTAGAGGCGTTCTCTTGTGGTCACACGGCAAATGAAAGTGGCTACTGTAATCCCGATTACGATGAGCTCTTACAGCAAGCAAGTAAAACGGAAGATCAGTCTAAACGCTTTACTTTATACCAGCATGCTGAATCGCTACTTAACAAATCTGCAGCAGTTATGCCTTTATATCATTACAATCACACCCGATTAGTGCGAAATACTCTCAAAGGCTTCCCTAACAATAATCCGAAAGGAAATATCTACGCGAAGGATCTATACTTTATTCAAGAGTAAAAATGAGCTGAATAACAAATATTTTTAACTACCACTTTAGTGGTAAAAAGACTAAAATAATTTAACTAAACCAGATAAACAGCGGTTAGTTGGCTAAAACAAAATAAGGTACCGCAATGAGTACCAAACGGCTTAGAAACACCTAGCACTGCGCTAGGTGTTTTTTTTGCAATCGACCTTTCTAGCTGTCAGCTCAACATTTATTGGTTCTTACTCAATATGGCTAGGCACCTGCTCAATATTGCTTCATCCGTGTTTGCCACTCGCCTCTACCGCCTTTAAACATCAATATTCATTCGTTCGTCACCCGTTTGAAAAAATAGTCTTAATCGTGAGAAACACCGCTTTAATTTATGTCATCTTAAGTATATTGTTATTAGCAAGTAACAAGCATGTTATACAGCACAATAATAATGAAGGAAGATAGATGAGCAGTAACAATAACCGACCAGATGGTAAACGAGACGTTACTCTGCGTTTTTTAGCTGAACCTGGGGATGTGAACTTTGGTGGTAAAGTTCATGGTGGCGCAGTAATGAAATGGGTCGATTTAGCGGCTTATGCTTGTTCTGCTGGGTGGAGTGGTAAATATTGTATTACCGCTTACGCAGGGGGGATTCGATTCGTAGCTCCGATCCATGTTGGTAACCTTGTTGAGGTAAGTGCGAAGGTCATCTATACCGGTTCATCTTCTATGCACATCGCTATCGACGTTCAAGCCAGCGACCCTAAAGAACTCAACAACCGCCTAACGACTCACTGCATCGTTATTATGGTCGCTGTTGATGAAAATGGTAACCCGACTAAGGTGCCGGAGTGGCTGCCAGAAACACCAGAAGACATCGAATTAAGAGATTCGGCTATTCGCCTAATGAACATGCGAAAACAGATCGGTGAAGAGATGGAAGCGCACGTGAAGTACCTTAAATAAGGTCACGACCCAGAAAGCCCTACAAAACCTTACTACGATGCCAAGCACATGCTTGGCATTTGCTTATCTAACTAAACTCCCCTATTCACACTCTCACAGATAAAGCCGCGTCTTACCCAATACTTCTTATCTCAATACGAATTGTCTCAATACAGCTTATATAGCGTGATGCCCAGCCAAAGGTTGAAATGAATCGACACTTGTTCGCGGATTTATTTTGACTGTAATAAAGTCGTCATTTTGCTCTGTTTAAATACCGCCAATCATAATGGATGTATTTGAATTTCCTGGAGCCACTTTTGAGCGTCACACGCCCCACTCTTAGCGAATCTACACTGAACAATTTAAAGGCGGTTGAGTACCAATGGGTTAGAACTTTGTACGTCGAAGGCTACGACAGCAACGAAATTAACCACTACATCCAAACTTGTTTTGGTGGTGACCAGACGTTTGCGGATCTATTTCGCCGTGTGGCACTCGATCAAGAAAGCATCTATGTGCTGTTGCAGCATCTTGGCTGTGCTCCTTCTAGTAGAGAACTCTAACCACAACATCCGATTCCCTCTTACCTTTGAATTGAAAGATACTTCCAAGCAAACCAATAACTACGAGTGATAGCTACTCACAACACATCAACAGTAGCCCGCCGTTTTAGACATTTTCTGTGCAATCAGGCTAATCGTTGCATACAAATCATTGAAGTATCACGCATTGAAATATTAGCAATATATCAATAGAGCAACTGCCCCTTATACTGAGTGTCTGATTTGTGAGACTCGTTCATGTCTTCAAGTAAGAGGAATGAGGTAGGGAAGGTTTGAGAGAGAAGTGACTCGAAGCTTTGAACATGAAGCCGTTATGAGCACAAGAATTGACAGGTAAACGAACATCAAGACAAAGTAGAAAGCAAAAAGTAGCAGGCATAAAAAAACCCAAGTAAATACCTGGGTTAGAGTTACAAAAACCACTAATCATTAATAGCGTAAGGAACCTGATTAGTAGCCAGCTATGCGTAACCTGAGGGTTATTTTTATTACTGATCGGCGGCCAAACCAAATGATGTAATAAAAATGCCAATATAGAGCGACCTAAAAGGTCGCTCTTTGTCTTTCTTATAGGGTACAGCTTATCCTTTTACACCACCCGACGTCAAACCGCCAACTAGCCAACGTTGAGCAAGTAAGAATACGATCGTAATCGGAAGTGCTGATAGTACAGCCGCTGCCGCAAAGTCGCCCCATAGATAGTTCTGAGGATATAGGTACTGCTGCATGCCGACTGCTAGCGTGTAAGAGTTCACATCCGATAATAGGATTGAAGCAACAGGTACCTCACCAACAACACCAATGAAAGATAGAATAAACACAACCGCTAGGATTGGCACTGACAGAGGTAATAGAACCAATCTGAACGCTTGCCACGGCGTCGCACCATCCAGTGCTGCAGCCTCTTCCAAAGAATTATCAATCGTCTCAAAATAACCCTTAATCGTCCACACGTGTAGTGCGATACCGCCTAGGTAAGAGAAGATTAGACCGCCGTGCGTGTTCAAGCCTAAGAACGGGATGTATTGACCAAGTTTGTCGAACAGCGCGTAAATCGCTACCAAAGCCAATACTGCTGGGAACATTTGGAAAACCATCATCGCTTTCAAAATAGTTTCTTTACCTTTGAAGCGCATACGAGCAAATGCGTAAGCCGATGTAGTAGACAGCGCCACAATCAAAATAGACGTAATACCCGCTACTTTTATCGAGTTCCACAACCAAGTAAGTACAGGGAATGGAGGTGGCGTGACCGAACCATCAGCGTTGGTCACTGACATGCCCAGAGCTAATTTCCAGTGTTCCAAAGATGGGTTATCTGGAATCAAGCTACCGGTTGCGAAGTTACCTTCACGGAACGAGATAGCAATAATCATTAATAGTGGGAAGATAATTAGCGCTAAGAAGCACCACAACACTGCATGCGTTGCCCACACTCGGTATTTAAGGCCTTTACCTTGTACCATAGCCATTGTCGTGCTCCTTAATCTTGAGTCAGTTTAGTGAAACGTAGGTTTAGTAACGCGAGTGCACCAACCAATAGGAAGATAAGCGTTGCGATAGCACTTGCTAGACCAAAGTCTTGACCGCCGCCGCCTTCGAATGCGATTCGGTAGGTGTAGCTTACAAGTAAGTCTGTGTAACCCGCGGGCTCTGAAGTGCCAATCATGTTCGGGCCGCCGTTCGTCAATAGTTGAATCATTACAAAGTTATTGAAATTAAAGGCAAATGCTGCAATCAATAGCGGTGTAAGCGGCTTAATCATCAATGGGAATGTGATTCTCTTGAAATTATCAAGAAAGTTAGCACCATCGATTGCTGACGCTTCGTACAAATCTTCAGGAATCGCTTTTAATAGGCCCATACATAAAATCATCATGTAAGGAAAACCTAGCCAAGTGTTAACAATCAACACCATGGTTTTCGCAAGAATCGGGTCGGAGAACCAGTTCGGGCTTAAGCCAAAGATACTCTCAAGCACCATGTTGATCTCACCAAAGCTCTGGTTAAATAGGCCCTTAAAGATAAGAATCGAGATAAACGCTGGGACTGCGTAAGGCAGAATCAGTAGAACACGGTAGATTGAACGACCCTTTAGCTCTTCCCACTGCACAATATTCGCAAGAATCAGACCAATGGCAAGCGTGAAAACAACCGTACAAATAGAAAATACAACGGTCCAGATGAAGATACTGATGAACGGTTCTTTAATGCCGTCATCTTTCCAAACACGTTCAAAGTTAGCCGTACCGATGTCTACAACAAAGCCTGGAGATATTGTGTTACCAATAAACTCTCCTTTCTCGTCAACCGGTTGGTAGAAACCCACTTCCATGTTTGGTTTCAATACTTCACCAGATTCATTGTTGATTAACGTTTCACCATCACCTTGAAGGGTGTAAAGCGGTGCGACAGCAGCAAACTTACGCAAGCCACTCATACGGATATCATCACCATCTGGCAAGTGGAAGTCTACACCACTGATCGCAGAACGGTTTTGGATGATCGCTTTGATCTTCTCTTTTTCACCTTGTACAGATTCGATTGCAGATAGGTCCATCTCTGTTGCTGTCATACCTTCCAGAGAAAATACATCAGTTGCTAACAGCTGGTCGCCATCTTTCACAACGATCTGGTGACCGTTATCTGTTTTGTACAAAGTAAATGGGTAACTTTCACCGCTTTGGAATGAACGGTCTAAAAGAACGGTTTGAGTACGCTCTAGAGAGAGCTGGTTTTTTGCGCTGTAGTTAGTAAACGCAAGCCCGACGGTGTATGCCAGTGGGAAAAGAATGAATAAAATCATTCCGGCAATACCTGGGTAAATATAACGGTGGGCGTAAGTTTTCTTACTACCAAAAATGTAAAGTGCCAAAGCCGTTAAGATCACAGTAAGCAACGCAAATGCGAGCTCACCGCGAGAATACATTAGAATTGTAGCGTAGCCATTAATTAAGCCAACACTACCAAGCAACCCCCATTTGATGAAGACGCTTTTACTGCTTGGAAGGCTTGATGGTGCCGGGATCGCATCTGAACCTTGAACTGACTGCATAGAGGAACCTGCTAACGATATAGATAAAAAATAGAAAAGTAAGGAGAGGTTGCCCCCTCCTTAAAGGTAGAACTTGAGTATTACTTAGTCATTCGAGCTTCAGCACCTTTCAGCGCTTGATCAACAGTTTGGCGGCCATCAACAACGTTGCCGATCGCTTCTTCCATGCTGTACCAGAACGTTGTGAACTGAGGGATGTTAGGCATGATTTCACCGTTCATCGCGTTGTCCATTGTTGCGGCAATACGCGTGTCACTGTCTAGTTGACGTTGGAAAGAGTTAAGAGCAACTGCGCCTAGTGGTTTGTCATCGTTCAAGCTTTTCATACCTTCATCAGTTAGTAGGTAGTTTTCCATGAACTCAACGGCTAGGTCGCGGTTTGGAGAAGCAGTGCTGATACCACCCGCCCATACACCAACGAAAGGCTTAGACGCTTTACCGTTGAACTTAGGCAGTGTTGCAACGCCGTAGTCTACGCCTGCTTTCTCGATGTTTGCCCAGCCCCAAGGACCATTGATTGTCATTGCAACGTTACCCGCAACGAATTCAGACTCAGCGACTGAGTAGTCCATGTCTGCAGAGATAACTTTGTCTTGTACCATCTTCTCGATGAAACCTAGAGACTTTTGAACACCATCAGTCGCTACGCCCGCATCTTTAATGTCGTAACCTTCGGCTGTTTGTTTGAATGCATAACCGCCGTCAGCTGCTAGTAGAGGCCATGTGAAGTAAGCGCCGCCACGTAGAGGCCACATGATCGCTTTCTTACCGTCTTTTTGAAGCTCAGCGTTAAGTGCTGGGATTTCTTCCCAAGACTTAGGTGGGTTAGGAACAAGTGCTTTGTTGTAGATAAGAGAAACTGACTCAACCGCTACTGGGTAAGCGATTGTTTTACCTTCGTAAGAAACAGCGTCCCATGCGAAGTCTACGATACCTTCTTTAGTCTCTTTAGAAGGTTTGATATCAGCAAGAAGACCCGCTTCTGCAAAACCACCAAAACGGTCGTGAGCGTAGAAGATCATGTCTGGGCCATCGCCAGCCGCTGCAACTTGAGAGAACTTCTCTTCTAGTTTATCTGGGAAAGCCACTGTTACTTTAACACCAGTGTCTTCTTCAAAGCGTTTGCCTACTTCAGCCATTCCTTCATAAGCTTTATCGCCACCAACCCAAATAGTTAGTTGACCTTCTTCGATAGCAGCGTTTGCACCAAATGAACCCAGAGCCACAATTGTGCCTAGAGCTACAGCGCTTAGAGCGTTTTTCATGTCAATATCCTTTTTATATTTATACGTAGGGCGCATTCAATTAAGACGAGCCAGTTTTCGAGGTTATGATCTGAGAAAACAGTCCCTAACTCATCATCCTAGCCACTACGCCCTAGCTATTATGGCTTAATTTCGTGATCGTCATCCGGTCAGATTAGAGAGCGAAGTCACAAAGTGTATACTCATCGTGATCCACATCACCGTTATGTGGTGAATTTATTTGAACTGGATCGCTAATTGGGAGCAACCCCATTTATCTACTCCTCCCCTCCTACTCCCCCTCGTTAAATTTTCATTGGGAGGATGTACGATTGCGCCAATTCACCGAAACTGCATCCATCCAAGAGTGGATAGTAAGAACCCTTTACCAGCGAATGTTATGCGTGAAGCATTGTTCATTTAGTTGGCTTCACTGCCCGCTGTTGTCTTTATTAAGCATCAAGCTAAATCTGTGATTGAATCACGGGGGAGATTTAGCTGGATGTGGGGGAAATAGGCACCAGTTTGGCTATGACGGGTGGGCTTGGTTAAAGAATCCAAGTCTCACCCACTTTTTTTCTTACTCATTCAATACTTACCAATTCCTACAGTTACTGCTGACCCAAAAATTTCTTATAATGATAAGCAGTAAAACTTAAAATTTGATCGATCGAGGACTAGCTAGATGGCGAGTGTCACGTTAAAAAACGTTTATAAATCATATGGTGATGTACAGATTTCTAAGGACGTAACCTTAGACATCAACGAAGGTGAGTTCGTAGTATTCGTTGGACCATCAGGTTGTGGTAAATCGACGCTATTACGCTGTATCGCAGGTCTAGAAGACATTACGTCTGGTGATTTGTACATTGGTGATCAACGCATGAATGACGTTGAGCCTTCAAAGCGTGGCGTAGGTATGGTATTCCAATCTTACGCGCTTTACCCTCACCTTAACCTTTACGACAACATGTCTTTCGGCCTTAAGTTAGCAAACGCAAACAAAGCTGAAATTGATAAGCGTGTTGAACATGCTGCAGAAATCCTTCAGCTTGGTCACCTTCTTGAGCGTCAGCCTAAAGCCCTATCTGGTGGTCAACGTCAACGTGTTGCTATCGGTCGTACTCTGGTTTCTCAACCAAACGTATTCTTACTTGATGAGCCTCTATCTAACCTTGATGCTGCTTTGCGTGTTCAAATGCGTTCGCAAATCACTAAGCTACAGCGTCAACTTGGTTGCACCATGATCTACGTTACCCACGACCAAGTGGAAGCGATGACAATGGCCGATAAAATTGTTGTTCTTGATGGCGGTTACGTATCTCAAGTCGGTAAGCCGCTTGATCTTTACCACTACCCTCAGAACCGTTTCGTTGCTGGCTTTATTGGCTCGCCGAAGATGAACTTTATGTCGGTTCACATCGAGCAAGCTGAAGCAGAACGCGTATTGGTACAACTTTCAAATGGCATGACTTTCTGGATCCCGGTAGATGGTACCACTGTTAATGCTGGTGACCGTATGTCTCTGGGTGTTCGTCCTGAACACTTGTTGTCTGCTGAAACAGGTGACGCGACGATTGAAGCTGAAGTGATGATGGTAGAGAAACTAGGTAACGAAACACAGGTTTACCTAAACCTCGAGAGTGCTGATGCTGATGTTATCTACCGTCAACCAGACACGTTGACGATTGAGTCTGGTGACAAACTAGCGATTGGTATTCCTGCGCACCGTTGTCACTTGTTCCATAGCGATGGTCGAGCATGTCGTCGCTTGTACAAAGAGTACGGCACCGACTAGTCGGTTCGCCTTTTTAAGATATAACTTGCCCATATCGAATCCCTCTTACCAAGTAAGGGGGATTTTTTTGTTTAAAGGCGCCAACTACTTTCGCTTTGATTGTTTAACTTTGCGCACAGCTCAGTTAACTTATCGCGCAGCAATAAAAAAGGCCTAGCAATGGCTAGACCTTGATTTGTGTAGTCAGGCTAAGCCCAACTACTCATTCCACTCTATCTTAGACAAGATGAAATTGCCTTAAGCATAGAACTTAGTGGATTGGCGTATCACTTGTTTTGTTGAACTGGCCAAAATGCTTTTCTAACACTTCTGGTGTTAGTTTGCCTTCCGCTTCTAGTCGCTTAAATTCAGCAACGATCGCTTTTTGCTCTTCAATTGATGGCAGTTGTACTTCTGGCTCATCGCCCATCTCTTGAGTCATCTGCTCTAGTTCTTTTTCAAAATCGCTCATGATACTTACCTAAATATTAAACCTAATCAGATTTTACTCATTTACGCTCTGTGATGCTAGAGCGATTAAGTGCAAAGCCTGAAACCAGATCAAGCTAAGGCCAGTTAGAAGAAAACAAGCCCGTAAATAAAAAGAGCTGGATTCACGATTAAATGAATCCAGCTCTTCGTCTATGTCTCTTTCTAAGCCAGCTACAGCTTAAAGAATTTAAAGCTTAAACGAGCCAACCATCTTATCTAGGCGAGAAGAAAGGTCACGAAGCTCTTGGCTCGCTTCAGCAAGCTGCTCAGCGGTACCCGTTGTCACTTCATTGATTGCGTTAATCTCTTCAATGTTCTGGTTGATGGTGTGAACTACGGTTGATTGCTCTTCCGTTGCCGTTGCGACTTGCGTGTTACGATCGGTGATGTCTACGATGCGGTCCGAAATGCCACCCAGTACATCTACGGCTTCATCCGATGCAGCTACACCTTCAAGGGTAATGACTTTACCTGTACTCATTGCTGCTACTGCATCTTTAGCATCGCTTTGCAGCTGGTTGATCATCTTCTGAATCTCTTCCGTTGAGTCTGCCGTGCGACTTGCTAGATTTCGTACTTCATCTGCTACCACGGCAAAGCCACGGCCTTGCTCACCGGCACGCGCTGCTTCAATCGCTGCGTTCAATGCAAGTAAATTGGTTTGCTCTGAAATATCACGGATAACACCCAGAATGGAGCCGATATCTTGTGTTGTTGAAGCAAGTTGTTCAACCACTTGGCCCGTGCTCTCAATATCTTGAGCTAAGCGGCTAATTGCATCTTTTGCTTTATTTACAACAGAGCGACCCACTTCCGTATTGCCCGAAGCTTGAGTGGCCGTTTCCGCAGCCGTTGCCGCGTTTGATGCAATCTCGCTGATGGTCATGCCCATTTGGTTAATGGCAGCAACCACTTGAAGGGTTTGATCACGTTGCTCTTGGCTATTATCGTGGGTGATGTGTGCTTTGTTAGAAACACTCTCTGCCGCCACTTGAAGCGCTTGGCTTGTCGAGCATACTTCTTTCATAGACTCGTGAATCTTTTCAATGAATCCATTAAAGCCCTTTGAAAGCTGTGCAATTTCATCGTTGCCTTTAACTTCGATACGCTGTGCAAGATCACCATCGCCTTCGCCAAGGTCACCGAATCGCTTAGCCAGAAGTTTAATTGGCTGAGTAATGCTGTTTGCTAACACTACGCCCATTAGGATAAACACCAAAGCCACAACAGCCGTCATGATCAGCATCTTTTGCGCAGTCGCATCAAGCTCAGCAAACACTTCATCGGTTGGAACCACACCAATAACGAACCAGTCCATTGATGACACATACAAACTCGCCACAAACAGTTCTTGTCCTTGGCTTTCAGTGGTAATCAGATTGAAACCCGACTTGTTCAATAGTTGGCTTGATTGAGGGCCGTAAAGTTGTTGAAGTGAAGAATCACTGCGAGAACGCTCACGGTGAATCTGTACATCACCTTGGCTATCGGTCAAAAATACAAAGCCTGTATTTTCAATCTTGAAACCGTTCAGCAGGTTAACCATGTCATCCATCGATTTTGATAAACCTGACATCGCCAAACCAGAAGGCTGTTGGTAGTTAGCAAACATCTTCACTTCACCATTGGCTTCTTGGAACATGCTCACCATGGTTGGCTGGCCTGACTGAGTAAAACCAAAGAACCAACCGTCTTGTTGTTGGTTTAGCTGGCGTAAAAAACCATCTTGGTTCCAGTAGTAAGCTGTTTGACGGTTAGCTACCGAGGCATCATTCAGCTGATATTGGTTACGAACATTGTTCAGTTGTTTAACCAGTTTATTTTCTAGCTCAGCATCACGATCGGTCGATTCGATTGCATCAGAAATGAATTCATTTGAAGCAATTTGCTCCGCCGCTAACAATAGCTGAGAGACTTCACGATCAATTTCACCATTGATTCGCTCCAACATACCGGGAAGCTCAATATCAACCAAACGGTGGCTCAATACATCTCTTGCTTGCTGTTGTGCCATCGCGCCGACAATCACTGTCGATGCAAGAACCGCAAAGGTAATTCCAAGTACAACTTTTTGTTTGATACTCAGAGAGTTAGTTTTAAACATATTTGGACCTTTAAAAGAATCGCTCGTTATTGGTATACCCTGAACAGGACTTTTTTAGTGCACTCCAACAAGCAATGCACAATCTGAGTGATGTATCGGCCAAAACCAATAAAACTAGAGACTTTTATCTCAAAAAACTGCAAACATGATGTAACGACTCAATCATTTCTTGTGGGGTTGAGATTAACTAGCTAAATACGCCCCCTTATTGATATTCATCCTTATTATCAAACCCTTTAGTTTTTATCTGAGTCAGGCAGCATCACACCTTTGAGCTTTATTGTATAAAAAGCGATTGATATGATGAAAATTCACTGTTCAGTGATTTTTCTAGCTAAACACTTGTAAATCTTTCCAATTTTGAAAAAATAAATTCCGCAAATGTACTGGAACTTTTTCCTGGTAATCAGTGACCAATACTCAAAATAAGAATCAAATGGCCCCCAGAGAGTCCAAAAATGCATAAAAATAACTTCGAAATCCTTCAAAACTACCTAGAGTCTCAAATCATTGGTCAGCAAGAGCTCGTTAAACAACTGATGATCGCCTTATTGGCAGATGGTCATATTCTTGTTGAAGGACCTCCAGGGTTGGCAAAAACCCGTGCCGTAAAGTCACTGGCTGACTGTGTCGAGGGAGATTTTCACCGTATTCAATTCACTCCCGATCTATTACCAGCTGATTTGACGGGCACCGATATTTTCCGTCCAGAAACCGGAGAGTTCACCTTCCAATCTGGGCCTATTTTTAACTCGCTTATTCTAGCGGATGAGATCAACCGTGCTCCGGCGAAAGTACAAGCCGCGATGTTAGAAGCAATGGCCGAGAAACAGGTGACTGCAGGTCGAAAAACCTATGCGCTACCGGATCTGTTTTTGGTGATGGCAACGCAAAACCCGATTGAGCAAGAAGGCACTTACCCGCTACCAGAAGCTCAATTAGACCGTTTCTTGCTGCATTTAGAAGTGGCTTATCCAAACATGGAAAGTGAGCTGGAGATCTTGCGCCTAAACAGAGGCGAAGCTCAAGGCAACGAATCTGTTCAGCCACAAGAGATATCTCAGCAAACGATCTTTGAAGCGCGCCAAGAAGTGCTCAACATTCACATGGCAGACACCATCGAGCAGTACATTATTCGACTGGTTATGGCGACTCGCCAACCTAAGCAATACAGCGACCAACTTGATCAATGGTTAGATATGGGGGTCAGCCCACGTGCAACTATTGCTTTAGACCGATGTGCCCGAGCGCACGCATGGCTAGCAGGCCGCGATTACGTAACACCGCAAGATGTTCAAGCGATGGCATTCCCTGTATTACGCCACCGTCTACTTCGCAGTTACCACGCACAAGCTGAAGGGGTCACTGCAAACCAAGTGATCGCACACCTTATCTCGTTGGTTGGTAGCGCATAGGGATACGCGCATGAATAATCAATTACCTAACCATAGTGACGGTGTCACGTTAAATCTGGACGAACTGCTGCAATACAAAGCGCAGTCTGTTCGCTGGTTGCCTCCAGCCAAGAGTCTTTGGTCGCAACTAAACGGGCAACACGAGAGCAATCGTAAAGGTCGCGGGATGAATTTCTCTGAGGTTCGTCAATATCAGGTGGGCGACGATATCCGCAGCATTGATTGGCGCGTCACGGCGAGAACAGGCAAGGCGCATACCAAGTTGTTCTCTGAAGAAAGAGAGCAACCTGTGATTTTGTTCTTGGACCTATCAAGTAGTATGATTTTCGGGTCAACCTTGTTGCTTAAATCGGTTCAACTCGCGCACTTTGCCAGCCAACTTTGCTGGTTAACCGTCGCTCAAAAAGACCGTATTGGCGCAGTGATAGATACTGGCCAAGAGATCATTGAGATTAAACCCAGTGCTAGCAACCATGCTCCGCTACGTATTTTACAAAAAGTCATAGAAATCAATAACGCAGCGCTGACCAACCCAGGCAATAACAGCGACACAACCTTAGAGCATGGGCTGAAATCTCTTCACCAGCTTTGCCCGAAAGGAAGCGATATCATTATGCTCAGTGATTTCGTCCGTTATAACGAAAGTAATTACTCACTTATCAATCAAATACGTCGACATAATCGAGTTCGCTTGGTGCATTTTTACGATCCATTAGAGCAAGGTGTCACTGCTTTCAAAGGTTCAAAACAGATCACCGACGGCAATAAAACCCAATGGTTTAACTTTTCATCAAGCAAGGAAAAGGAAAAGCTCAGTCACGCATTTGATCAGAAGCAACAACAGCTTATGGAAATGAGCCTTTCTTTGGCGATCCCATACAGTTCATTGTCTTGTGCGCAATCGTTAATGAGCCAAGTGTCAGGAGTTCAGTCATGAATCAATCTCTCGACTTGAGCCCTATTATTACGCCAAGCGCACCATCGTGGTGGCCTTTGGCATGGGGTTGGTGGTTAATCATTATCACGGCCATCGTTCTGATCGCCATAGTATTTTTCATTGTAAAACGGAGACAAAAGAACCAATACGCGAAGAACGAAGCACTTGCTTGCTTTCGTAATAGTCAGCCTTCAAATACCTTGTCTCCGAGTGCAGCTCAAGACATCGTTCGTCAGGCAGCACTAAGCTATTTCCCACGCGAAAAAGTGGCAGGCTTATCTGGCGATGATTGGTTGGCGTTCTTAGATGCGCAATTGGCGAAGCCGTTATTCGCCGCAAAACAATCGCAATGGCAACAAGCGCTCTACCAAGATACAGCCTTAATGAGCGACGAACAGAAAAAGGCTCAACAGCAATTGGTTAATGACTGCGAAATCTGGCTTCGTAAAGCCCTTCCTCCAAAGCGAGGTCGTTATGACTGATCTTTTAAGCTTTGGTTTTCTAAGCACTATGTTTCTAAGCAAGAGCTTACTAAACATCGAGTTCGTTTGGTGGTGGATGTTCTTCCTCGCGCCACTACCGTTGCTCGTTTACCTATTCTCACCAAAATCAGAATCAAGCAGCGCTCTAAGGCTTCCGTTTTTGCCCGAGGACAGCAATACCAAAACGCCGAGCAGCCGCTTACCCAAAACCTTGTCGGTCATCATCTGGCTTTTATTGGTAACGGCGATGGCACGCCCAGTTTGGTACGGTGAACCGGTTGAGTTTCAACCAAAACACCGAGACTTGATGCTGGTTGTCGACCTCTCCTACTCGATGAGCCAAGAAGACATGCAGTTCAATGGCGAATACATCGATCGCTTATCTGCGGTGAAACATGTATTGAGTGACTTTATTGAGCGACGAAAAGGCGACCGAGTCGGATTGGTGCTATTTGCTGATCACGCCTACTTGCAGACGCCACTGACGTTAGATAGAGACACGCTTTCACAACAGCTCAATCAAGCGGTGTTAAAGCTTATCGGTACTCAAACTGCGATCGGTGATGGTATCGGCCTTGCCACCAAAACCTTTGTCGACAGCGACGCTCCTCAGCGTGTAATGATTCTACTCAGTGACGGCAGTAATACTGCGGGCGTATTAGATCCACTAGAAGCCGCGGATATTGCTAAGAAGTACGACGCGACGATTTACACCGTAGGTGTCGGTGCGGGTGAAATGATGGTCAAAGAGTTCTTCATGACTCGTAAGGTCAATACCGCTCAAGACTTGGATGAACGTACTCTAATGGAAATAGCCAAACGCACTGGCGGTCAGTACTTCCGAGCGCGAGACAGCAAAGAGCTGGCAACGATTTACGACACCATCAACCAGTTAGAGCCCGTGACGAATGCCACTAAGATATGGCGACCACAACAAGAGTGGTTTGTCTGGCCTCTGTCTGCGGCAATGTTCTTCGCATTTATGCTGTTAGCCATTAGGAGAAACAATGTCTAACTTTACTTTTATCTACCCATATTGGTTCTTGGCTCTTGCCGTGCTGCCCGCTATTTGGTGGCTTAGCAAGAGACAATCCAAGCAAGGGTTATTGGCGTCACACATCGCCCGTTATTTGGCTCCAGAATCGAACAAACCCTCGAAAAACCGCAGCACTTATTTCGGTGTTTGGTGGTTGGTCGGTGTCATCGCATTGGCCGGTCCAAGCTTTGAAAAAAATGAACAGCCGAGCTTTGAAAAAACACAGGCGCGAGTTGTGATCATGGATATGTCGATGTCTATGTATGCCACTGACATTAAACCAAACCGTTTAACACAGGCGCGATACAAGGCTTTGGATCTACTATCACTCTGGAAAGAAGGCCTAACGGGAATGGTGGCCTACGCCGGAGATGCTTACACCATCAGTCCGCTAACATCTGACATCAACACCATCAAGAACCTCGTACCCAACCTGTCACCAGATATCATGCCCTTCCAAGGCGGCAATGCAGTATCGGCAGTTAAGCTTGCGATTGAGATGATGACTCGTGCTCATATCTATAAAGGCGATCTGGTACTGATTGCTGATGATATTGATGGTCAAGAGAAGAAAGATATCGACTCACTACTCTCTGGTAGTAATTGGACATTATCAGTCTTGGCTGTAGGTACGGAAAGCGGCGCGCCGATCTCGTTACCTACAGGTTCGATGTTACAGACCGACTCAGGACAAACCGTGGTTGCGAAAACCAACGTAGGCAATATGCGCGACCTGACTCGTCGCTCTGGTGGTACGTTCACTGAAGTTCAATTTGATAACTCAGACGTTGAACACATCGCAAGTTACCTCGACCGAGTTGCAACGACATCAGAAGTGACTAAAACCAATAACTCGCTCAACACCAGAGTGAACAACGGTTTCTGGTTATTGCCGTTTCTGTTACTTCCTGCACTTGGGCTATTTCGAAAAGGGGTTATTTGGTGTGGCCTAGCTGTACTTGTCTCGTTCACCCAACCGAATACTGCGTTTGCAAATCCTTGGAAAACCGATGACCAAGTGGGTTATCAGTTGTATCAAGATGAGGACTTTCAACAAGCCGCAGAACAGTTCGAACAGCAAGAATGGAAAGGCATAGCGCAATACAAAGCCGGTGATTTCGAAGCGGCCGAACAGACGCTACAAAGCCTTTCTGGCGAAGATGCTCGCTACAACCTCGCCAATGCACAAGCAAAGCAAGGTAAGTACGACCAAGCGATAAAAGAGTATCAACGCATTCTCGAAAGCAACCCTGAACATGCTTATGCGAAGAAGAATCTAGAGATTGTCGAACAAGCTCAGAAGCAACAGCAACAGCAACAGCAACAGCAACAGCAACAGCAACAGCAACAGCAACAGCAACAGCAACAGCAACAGCAACAGCAACAGCAACAGCAACAGCAACAGCAACAGCAACAGCAACAGCAACAGCAAGACGATTCTGAGTCCAAAGACCAAAATGAACAAGACCAGCAAGGTCAGCAAGGTCAGCAAGGTCAGCAAGGTCAGCAAGGTCAGCAAGGTCAGCAAAATGATTCTTCGCAAAGCTCGCAGGATCAACAACAAAGCTCAGCTGACAATGGGAAGTTGCAAGATCAAAGCGGCAGCCAAGATCAAAGCAACAAACAAGATCAAAGTGAAAGCCAAGCTGATAGCCGCCCTGACTCCAAGGCGGATGAAGAAAACGACAAGCAAGCTGTGCAACAAAACAAAGCGGATCAAGCAGATAAACAGCCACAGGACAAGGGTGACTCAGTATCTCAGGCAGCCCAAGAACAAGAGGCTGCTAAGGAAGACACTGATAACAACGCTCAACAAGCTGCAGCACAAGTATCAGGTCAACCTATGTCGAGCGATCCTGATATGCGAAAACTTGAGCAAGTAGAAAGCGCTCGTGATCCGAGCCAATTGCTTAAAGCGCAAATGATTCTACAAGCACGACAAAAAAGTGCCCCTAACAACCAAAACAAAAAGTGGTAACCATGCGATTTTTAAACAAGCCATTTTTATCAATGCTACTGACACTGCTAATCGGTGTTTTCTCGTCACACTCTGTATTCGCGGCGACCGCTGTGGCGAGTGTTTCGCAAAACAGTGTTACCAAAGATGAAGTCTTCCTACTTAGAGTGGCTACCGATGAAAAAGTATCGTCCGGTGCTTTAGACCTGACCTCCCTTCAGAAGAATTTCTACGTCGGCACCCCAAGCTTTGGGTCATCGATGCGAATCGTCAATGGTAGCCGCACTGTGTCTAGCGAATGGAATATTACTCTTGCCCCACTTCGATTAGGCCGATTAGATATTCCTAGCTTTGATATTGAAGGCGCTAAAACTAAGCCGATCACCATCCACGTTGCGGTTAATAAAGCCGCTCCAAAGCAGAGTGATATGGCCGAGTTTCAACTTAATCTGAGTAAAGACTCGCTATACCCTCAAGAGGTCGCGGAGCTTGATGTAAAACTCATCATTAAGGCTGATCCTAGAAGACTGCAAGATCCTAAAATTGCGCCACCAAGTTCAGCGCAATTAGACGTGGAACCGATTGGAGAGTCTAAGCAATTTCAAGATGTTATCAACGGGCAAGAAGTCACGGTTGTTCAGCAATTTTTCCATATATCGTCACAGCAAGCAGGACAATTTCAGCTTCAAGGGCCAAAGTTAACCGGTGCTGTTGTTTACTCAACCAACAACTCAAGCACGACGCGCCTTTTCCAGCTCGACACGCCTGTTGAAACCTTAGATGTCACAGTGAATCCGGTACCAAAAGGCTATCAAGGTGAGTGGTTACCAACATCGAACTTCAAGCTGATTCAAAAATGGTCAGACAGCCAAGGCAATGAACTCACGGATGACAATGCTTTAGGTGACGACAAACAGAAGATTGAAATGGAAGCCGGTGATTCGTTAACTCGAACCATTACTATGACGGCTAGCAACTTAACGCAGCACCAACTGCCAAAACTGAATATCACCTACCCTAAAACGGTGCGTGTTTATGAAGAAAAACCGCAATTTGGCACCACCCAATCCGGTGATGCTGTCGTTGTTTACAAGCAAGTCTTGATTCCGAAAGAGGCTGGAAATATCTCGCTTCCTGATGTTTCTCAAGCTTGGTTTAACACATACTCACAATCACAAGAAACCAGTAAAGCTCTTGGTCTTGAGTTGTCGGTTCAGGCAAGTGAACGCGCTAGCTCAAGCTCGCCAACGCCGGTTATGGAGACACCAACTCAGCAAGCTAGCCCGACGATTGTTACCGTTGAAACCCCTGGAATGTGGCCTTACCTAACTGCGCTATTTGCTGCTTTATGGATAATTAGCTCTGCGGTTGCTTTTTACTTCTGGTCACGCCGCGGTACAGCAGTAAAACCAAAGCAAAAAGATGAACGTCAATCCGATACGGCAGAAGCGCTTATTGCCGCTCTGAAAATGAAAGACGGTGTGAAGACGAGAACCTTGTTTGAGCAATGGAAAGCAGAAAATCCAGACTTGAGTGACGAGACAATAGAAGTGATCGAAGCTGAGCTCACCAAGCTAAATCAGAGCCTCTATGCTGAAGCTGGCTCACCAAGTCAGTCATGGGATCCTTCTGAGGCAATCAAAGCGGTTAAGAAACCAAAACGCATCACGAACAAAGCACACAAGAGCACATTAGAAAGACTTTAATTAACCAGCGTTCTAAGTAAGCAGAAAGCTAATTAAGCAGAAAATCTAAGTAAACAAAAAAGAACGAAGCCGTGATGACCACATTGTGAACATCACGGCTTCAGTCGTTTTTGAGATAGGGAAAAATAAACGCCAGATTAAATCAGTGGCGTCGCGACCTTTCTTCGCTTTAGAGCAGAGACAATTCGATTTCGCCCTGAATCTTTGGCTTGATACAAAGCTTTGTCTGCCTTGCCATACAGTAGATCGAAGTCGAATTGGCGTTGATCAGAGGTGATTGAAGCATAACCGACAGATGCGGTTAAGTATTGGCTAGTGCTGCTTTCACAATGAAGGATCTTCGCCTCTTCAATGCATTTTCTGATCGACTCTGCACGCTGTTTAGTTTCAGAGTGATGAGTGCCGATCATCAACAACATAAACTCCTCACCGCCAATACGACAAAAGGTTTCCTTATCGCTATGAACATGGGCATTAAGTATCTTGCCGATAGTGCGCAGAGCAGCGTCACCTTCCGTATGCCCATAAACCGTGTTGTACAAACCAAAATGATCAAGGTCGACAAGAATCAATCCGAATGTGACTTCATTTTGTATGGCAAACGCCCCTTGATCGTCGCAATTTAGATCATCTAACACCTGCGACAACATACGCCGATTTCCAAGACGTGTCAGAGGGTCAAGCTTAGAGATGATATCCAACTGCTCATTGGCTCGTTCAAGTTCTTGAGTGCGCTTACTGACCTCTTGCTCGAGCGTCTCATTAAGCTTTTTGAGCTCCTCTTGCGCCATGGTTCTCTGTAGCACCTCAGCTAAACTAGAAGCGAAGATACGTATCACTTCACGCAGTTGTGAGGTTAAAGGGCTGCGAGTTAACAAATTGTCCGCGGCTATAAACGCAATCGGCTCACCCGTATTGGTGGTGAGCATCGTCATTGCCGTCCAACCGACTCCCACAATATTGAAATCGTGATAGATAGGCACCGATTCTTCAAAGGCGACTTGATTAGGACAAGCGCGAGCTGCTGCAACAATGTCACGCTCCACCAGCTCAGAGCGATAATAAGATTCATCGACAATGTCGCCTTTTATGTCAGTGCCCCACGTGCCTTGCATGTAACTGCAATTTTTATCGGTGAGGAAAACCGCCAATCGATCAATGCCTAAATGCTGAATCGCAAAGCTTACCGCCGATTTGCACACTTCACTGACGCTATCGCAACGAGACAGCTCCACCATACTTGAGTGCAACATGCGTATGTTTTGTTCTTGACGCTTGCGAATGTAGATCTGAGAAAGCAGAGATCCGAATGATTCAAGCATCTGCTTTTGATAATTAGTGATGGGTGAACGGTGAATATAATTGTCCATTGCAATCCAACCGACGGGTTTATCTCCTTCACGTAAGATCAACATGCCATTCCAACCTTGCCCTACGACTTTGCCTTCGGTGTATAGCGGCGCTTTCTCAATAATAACTAGGTTGATGTGATTGTCAGACAACGCCTCAATGTATTCGGCTTCAAGTTGATGTAAGTCGTACTGAGTATGATGTTCGCTGTTGGTTTTACCAGCCTCATCAGTACCATAAGTGCCGCTAAAGCAACGCTTTTTCATATCGAGTAACATGAAGATCGCACGGTCAAAGCCTAGACGGTCGCGCACGGCTTCTACTGACGCTTTATACAATGCATCCAACGACTCAGGATTAGAAAGCTCTAACGCAACCTGATGAACCAACTTCATGTTCTCTACAAATAGCTCACGTAGCTTTATCTCATCAAGATACTGCGCTTCACGTGTGTCTCTGTATTTTATCTCCAGCGCAGCGTTCTTTTCCGCACGAATACACTGCCAGCGAGCTGCGGCTAGCTGAAGGACATCAAGATCTTGGTCGAAGGTTTGGTTTATCTGCTGAGCATTGCAATTTTGAACAATTAAATAAGTTCTGCAGGCAGACGCGTTGTCGAGCATCATGATGAACGACTCACCACCCAGCACCTCCATGTGTTCCCACTTACAAGTATTGATAGACATTGGAAGCACACCATCCGCGGTATCAAACTGCGAAACCCAAGGCCAAAAGGTTGAGGGATACTTGTCGAGGGAGGTTAGCTTACCGCAAGAAAACAAAGGTAACGAATCGCCTTCTGGTGTTGGCTCGGCAAATACTCCTATCCCTTTTGGAGAAAGTACCTCAACAAGGTAACCAAAAAGAGATTCAGCCAACAGACGATGGTCGCGAGTAGCAGATATTTGTTTTGCAAAGGCTTTAACAGGCACAGCTTCCGTCCATTGGCTAATGAGATTGAAGCAAAAATACCGAAGCCTTGATATGCAATCAATGTAACTAAAAATGAGATGTTAAGCGGGTCGCAATTTCACTTTTTACATTATCACAAGCATGAGAAGGACGACAAAAATGGGATTTCCTGCCCAAAATTTCATCGACATTAAGACTTTTTTAACGACATAAAAAAGCCCCACATTAGAGTGGGGCAAAACTTCCATCGCTTATAGTTATAGTGATAATTCTGTCGATCTATTCGATTATCTAACCTGCGTTTCAGTTAGCGTGCTGCCCTTTAAAAACCTAAAACAGCACTGAGTTAATCGAATTAACCAAAGTCACCGTTTACGTAACCTTTAGTACGATCATCTTTTGGTTCGCTGAAGATAACACTCGTTTCGTTGTGCTCTACAAGCTCTCCCATTAGGAAGAAAGCCGTGCGGTCTGAAATACGACGCGCTTGCTGCATTGAGTGCGTTACGATAACGATAGTGAAGTCTTTCTTCAGATCTTCCATCAACTCTTCAATTTTGTGTGTCGCGATTGGATCGAGTGCCGATGTAGGCTCATCCATCAGGATTACATCCGGCTCCATTGCAATGGTACGAGCGATACATAGACGCTGTTGTTGACCACCAGACAAACCAAACGCGTGTGCTTTAAGACGGTCTTTCACTTCATCCCAAAGTGCCGCACTGCGTAGTGAGCTTTCTACTACTTCATCAATGTGTTTCTTGTCTTTGATACCTTGAGCACGTAAGCCGTAAGCTACATTCTCGTAGATGCTCATTGGGAATGGGTTTGGCTTTTGGAATACCATACCTACGCGAATACGCAGGTCAGCCACATCAATGTTACCGTAGATGTTCGTGCCATCCATATCCAGCTTACCTTTAATAGTAACGCCTTCAATTAGGTCATTCATGCGGTTTAAACAACGTAGCAGTGTCGATTTACCACAACCAGATGGGCCAATCAAAGCCGTTACCTGACGTGTTGGAATTGGCAGATTAATAGACTTAAGCGCTTGGTTGTCACCGTAAAACAGATCTAGGTTCTCAATATCAAATTTGTTCATTTTCGTCTTCTCTAAATTCTTAAATTCGTGTCTAACTTGATGCTTTCTTTATCACGGAGGCTCTTTTTATTGTTGAGCCAGCTAATGAGCTTAGTAAGTTGCCGTGTTGAAGCGTCTCGCAATCAGTTTTGTAACCATGTTGATCAAGAGAACCAATACGATTAGGACTGTTGCCGTGCCGTAGGCTTGGTTCCACTCATCGATAGTAAATAGCTCTGTTGTCAGCTTATATAGGTGAACCGTTAGTGTACGGCCAGAATCAAATACCGATTCAGGAACACGTGCCACCATACCTGCTGTTAAGAACACAGGTGCTGATTCGCCAATTACACGACCAATACTAAGAATGACCGAAGTTAAGATACCTGGCATTGCGCTTGGTAAGATCAAACGCCAGATAGTGTAGATTTTTGAAGCGCCAAGGCCGTATGAGCCTTCACGATAAGTTTGTGGTACTGACATCAATGCTTCTTCTGTAGTACGAATGATTACAGGAAGAATTAGAATACTCAGCGTTAATGCACCCGACAAAATCGAGAAGCCAAGACCGAGAATCGAAACAAAGAAGGTCATACCAAACAGACCAAAGATAATCGACGGAATACCTGCTAAAGATTCGGTACAGAAACGAATCACTTTAACCAGTTTGCTGCCCACTTTAGCGTATTCGGTTAGGTATATCGCCGTCATAATGCCGAGTGGCGCCGCCACTGCAATCGATGCGATAACCATGTAGATCGTGGCGATGATCATTGGGAAAATACCACGTTCTTCACCGGTACGAGTGTAGTCGTCGGTAATGAAGTTCCAGTCTACGTATTGCAGGCCATTCGATAAGATGTACCAAATGATCCAGAATAAGAAACCAACGGTGACTGCTGCTGCCGCCCAGATAAAGCCTTTCAAGACATTATCTTTCATTTGACGTGCTTGTTTTAGTTTTACGCGATCCATATTACTTATCCTCGCCTACTTCGTTTTTTCACGATTAAGATAAAGCAGAGCACCATTTAACATCATGATGAATACCAGAAGCACAACGCCGGTTGCGTAAAGTGCACTCGCGTGAATACCACTTGCGTAAGACATTTCAATAGCAATGTTTGCGGTTAGCGTACGAGCCGAATCCAAAATACCTTCTGGCATTGCTGGCGCATTACCCATCACCATGATGATTGCCATCGTTTCGCCAAGTGCGCGACCGATACCCAGAATCACACCCGTCATAATGCCTGAACGTGCAGCAGGAACGAGTAACTTAAAAATCGTGTAGATTTTCGAAGCACCCAGTGCCAGTGAACCTTCTTTGTACGTACGAGGTACAGCGCGGATCGAAGTTTCAGAAACCGTAATAACGGTAGGAAGAATCATGATACCCAGAACAATGATACCCGCGAAGATAGTGTTACCCGCTGGTACTTGGAAGATGTTCTGAATCATAGGAACGATGATTACTAGACCGAAGAAGCCGTAAACTACCGACGGGATACCCGCTAGAAGCTCAACTGCTGGTCGAATAATATCGGCAAGACGCTTTGGAGCAATCTCAGCAATAAAAATAGCGGTTAATACACCAACTGGTACACCAACAACTACAGCTCCAAGTGTCGAAACAATCGATGCAACAATCATTGTTGCAACACCGAATAGAGCTGGAGGTAACCAATCCACACCCAGAACGATGCCAGAAACACCAGCCTCTTGGAATGCAGGGATACTCTCTGCAACGATAAAGTAAGCGATAACGGCTAGTGATACGATGCCGATTACAGCACTCGATAAGAACAAGCCGTGGAAGATTCTTTCTCTCCAGTCGATGCGCTTCTTAGCACGTAGACTTGGCTTGTTGATTTGAGTCGCTTCAGTATTCATAAGCTTTTCACTATTTGCGATGGTCATATATAAAATCTCAAACTTTGTGGCTCAACAAGAGCTCGAAATAGACAAAGTTGAAAGAAAAGGCTCAGCCTAAGTTAGGCTGAGCAATAATTAAGTGTTGGTCAGTTAAGATTAGTTAACTGTGATGTAGCCTTTCTTGTCAGCGATAGCTTGAGCTTCATCTGCAACCATCCAATCTAGGAATTGTTGAGTTTCAGCTGTTGGAGCGCCGGCTTTGTAAAGAACTAGGAAAGGACGAGCAACTTTGTAAGAACCGTTCTTTACGTTCTCAACTGATGCTGCTGCGCCATCGATAGTTAGAGCTTGAACTGTGTTATCTACAGTACCAAGAGAGATGAAGCCGATAGCGTATGGGTTGCTTGCTACAGAAACTTTAAGTGCGCCGTTACCGTTTGCAACTTGTGCACGTTGAGAGATAGCCGATACTTTCTTGTCGCCAATCTTCTTCTTAAGCTTCATGATGTCTTCGAATGCACCACGTGTACCAGATGCAGTATCACGAGTGATTGCTACGATTGGCTTGTCAGCACCACCAACATCTTTCCAGTTAGTGATGTCGCCTTTGTAGATTGAAGTGATTTGCTCAGCTGTAAGAGCAGATACTTCGTTATTTGGGTTAACAACAACTGCGATACCGTCACGAGCGATGACGAGCTCTTTCAGGTCAGCTGTTTTCTCTTCTTCTTTTAGGTCACGAGAAGAGATACCAAGGTCAGCACTTCCATTTTTTGCTGCTTTGATGCCTGCAGAAGAACCTGGTGCTTGAATTTCGATGAACACTGGTTCGCCTTTATTCATGTAGGTTTCTGCAAAAACTTCAACCAGTGGAGAAGCACTGTTAGAGCCAACTACAGAGATAGTTTCTTTAGCTGAAGCTGTATTCACTGTTAGAGCGCCTAGTAGTGCGATTGCACCGATAACTGTCTTTTTCATCACAAATTTCCTTTAGTGGCGTTATTGCCGTAATGTTTTGCTTGAACGAGGCCTACTTTAGAATCCGAATGTGACAGTTGTGTTTCACTTAATTGAAGCCTATATGACAACTACAATTTATTTTCTTGTTTTCCCCCTACCAAATAGCCTTGAAGCAATAAATTAGCCTCACTCATAGGCACTGAATATTCATTCCAACTTATTTAAGCCAAACCGCTCAATATCTCGCCCCCTGTCATTACCTAATACCGCACAAGGTTCCTCGTCAAATAACCCTATCTTAAAAATGGCTAAAGCCTTGTTTGTACGATAAATAATCAGAATTTATGAAATATCTATCGCATATATAAAAATAGCATCTATTACTGATTGAATTGTCATTCTCAATAGTTAGAATCACTGGTTAATAACAATAATAACAATTGCTTCTGCTCATTTACTTATTCAAAGAAGGACAATACATGCGCCAACTTCTCAGTGGCTTATCAATCAAAATACAAATTCTGATTCCAGTACTCTTTTCCGTCGTACTACTTTTGACGGGTGTCATTATCGGTGGTGACAAACTGGAAAATGCTTTTAAAGATGTATCAACAGCAACAGATCAACTGATTCTACATAAAGAAGAACTTAGCGAAATCGTCGACAACAGCTACGGCATGCGCATCAAGGCTATCTATAGCTTATTTAATCCTGACGACGTCAAAACGCTTGTCGAAACGCTAAATCAAAAACGTGACCAAAATACTCGTCTACTGAACTCGCTTGATACCGTACCAGGCATGCAAGATGAAGTAGCCGCAATGAGCAAAGCGATGAATCACTACGTTGACTTTTCTCGCACCACCATGCTTCCTCTATTAAGAGCGAAACACGGCGATGCATCACTCGCTTCAGATTTTGATAACCGCTATCAGATCGCAATTGACCAATACCGTCACGCGGGTAATGACATGGTGCAAGCAATCAACACGCTTTCTAAAAAGCTCAACTTGCTTGCCACTCAAGAAGTCGACATCAATGGCCAACAACACACCAGCACACTAAATACGGCAACCATTGCCCTTCTAGTGATTCTTTCTATCGCATTAATCATCAGTTGGACGCTGGCTGGCATTATTGTTAAGCCGCTTAGCAATATCCAAGAAACCATGCGTGAAGTAGCCAAAGGCAACCTGCTGGTTAAAGCTGAAGAGTATGGCGATAACGAGATCTCTCGCCTTGCCCAAGACGTCAACAAGTCGATTGAGCAATTGCGCGACACGGTAAGTTCGCTTTCTCGAATCAGTATCGAAGTGGCATCTGCTTCTACAGAACTGGCAGCAGTAATGACGCAATCAAGCGCTAACTCAGACCAAGAGAAGCAAGAAGTGGAGCAAGTTGCTTCTGCCGTGAACCAACTTGAGAGCACAGCTGCACACGTTAACGAGAACGCAGTACAAGCCGATTCAGCGTCTAAGCAAGCGGATGAAATGGCGACGCAAAGCATGAGCTTGTTTAATGAGAGCAACCAAGCAAACGAGCAAATGGCGATTCAGCTTAGCGAAGCGGCAAACGTTGTAGGTACGCTAAAAGAGCACTCAGAGCAAATAGGTAAAGTGATAGAGGTGATTCAAAGCATCTCAGAGCAAACTAACCTCCTTGCGCTTAATGCAGCAATCGAAGCAGCTCGTGCTGGTGAAAGTGGCCGTGGTTTCGCAGTTGTAGCCGATGAAGTTCGAATGCTGGCGGCCCGCACACAAGATTCAACCAAAGAGATCCAAGCGATCATCGAAGGTTTGCAAGTTCAATCGGGCAACGCCAATGAAAGCATGAGCAGTTCACTGTCTATGTTAGAACACAACCAAACGCTCTCAGGCGAGGTGAGCGCAGCCCTTTCTGGTATTGCTAACTCAGTAACCGACATGACAGAAATCAACACTCAGGTTGCCTCTGCCGCAGAAGAACAAAGCCAAGTCACTGCAGACATCAACCGTAATATCTCAAATATCTACAGCCTAGTAAGCCAAAACGTAACCGGCATTACCCAAGCCGCTGCAGCAAGCCACGAGCTATCTAACCTTGCCGAGCAGCAAAAGCAGCAGTTGGATTATTTTAAGGTATAGGGTTTAAGGTATTAAGTTAAGGGAGTAAGGTTTAACGCATAAATTTTAGGGTTTGAGAAATAAAGACACTTAGCTTTATTTACGTTACAACTCACCTCATAACAAAAACCAGTCCTCGTGACTGGTTTTTTATTTTTGATAGACCCTCTACTGACTCAGCAAACCTTACTGACCGAGCTCAGCAGCTCTGATTCTTTCAATCGCTTCTACCCTTCTAAGCTGTTGTGGCTGAAAATGAGCTTCTCTAAGCTGGGCAATCGTCTCTTTTTGTTCAATTTCTGAGAGTGCTGAGTCATTCAAAATGTCATTTCGTTCAACAAAGTAAATTTCTAAAGCTCCTTCAAAGCTCTCTCTTTGTTGATCAAGCGCTTCCAGCCGCTGCGTCGCTTCTTCGCCGACCAGTTCATTTCTCTTCAAGTATTTACCTTGTTCGTCTAGACCCTCTGAACTGGATAGCTGTGGGAGCAATACCTGATTCTGATGGCTCGTTTGAACGTAATCTGGCTGCTCAGATAGATAAGACTCAAGCCTTTGCTGATATTCTGATTCGTCTAGCCCTTCTTGTTTTAGAAGTAGCTTTTCTAAAGCGATTTCCCTCATTCTGTTGTCATGGGTAAATAGAATACTTATCTCGCTCTCACTGAAAAATTGAGATTGGAGATCGAGCAACGCTTGATTCAGTGCGCGTAGGTCCTCAGCGGATATTGATGTGGTGTCAAATTGCACGTCTAATGATGTCAGTGCCGACTTGTACTCAAGATACTTGGCAAACAGTGCTTCATCGACAGTCGTAGCTTGGGATTGCTCGTGGTGTTTTGCCACATTGTCACGAATATCTTCAAGGGTTAATTCGGTATTGCCTGACACGAAATATTCCATCATGTCTTTGGCTGACGCACTATCGATTTCGGTATCTTGTTGAGAGCTAACCTTCAATGAAGAAGCGCTTTGTTCGTTGTTATTATATGAACTTGTATCTTCCTTCTTTAGATATAAAAAGACCGCCGCTGTGCTCATCAGGGCTATCGTGGTTATCGACAAAATGGCGGTCTTTTTCATTATATTTTCCTTATGATCTTAACTTATGGGCAGCGCGACTTACAGGCCAGCCAACTTCAATCGATTTGCGTGTTGGCGATATAGCGTCACGGGATCAGTCTCAAAGAGATGATGGATACCCAACAACCCATTAATCTCGTCTAGGTGGTTCATTTTGTAATCATCACCAATCACTTTGCCCAAATGCGCGCTACACGCTCCCACTAACCCGTCATTAGGTTCATTAAAGGCTAGACCAAGGATTGTCATCGCTCCGTCGGTAGGATCAAGAAGGTTGGTAAAAGTGGAAGATCCTGTCCATGAATAGTAATAAACACCGTTGTTTGCTTGCCATTCACCATCACCACACGCTGACGTCGGAACGCCTTCAGGGTAAAACTGATTGAATGCAAGCGAACCTTCAGTGGTCAACGCTTTAAGGGAAGCAAGGCCATCTTGATCAAGATCCGTTCCACCAGATAACAGGTTGATGAGCGTAGTCAATCCACCAGCCAACTTAACCGCAATACCTTCCGCAGCTGAGCCTTCTGATACGCTTCCACGCACGAAATCGGCAACTTTAGATCCTTTATGGACGCCACCAATGCTTGTCACCGAGGCAACCAGATCAGGACGAACTGATGCTACATAACGTGCTGTCGGTCCGCCATGGCTGTGACCGACCAGATTCACCTTACTTGCCCCGGTCGCGGCTAACAGTGTTTCAACTTGAGCTAGCAATTGCTCGCCACGCACTTCAGAGCTGTTGGTCGCTGATACCTGAGCGACATAGACGCTCGCACCATCTTTGGTTAGGGATTCAGGTACGCCATAGAAGTAGTCGACACCCGCTAATGTATCGAAACCAAACAAACCATGTACCAACATAATGGGATATTTCGTTTCCGTGTATCCGCTGGCTTCTAACGCCGATGCGCTCGTTCCGGCATAGACACCAAAACTGGATAGGCAGGCTATCGTCCAAATTAATATCTTTTTCAATGCTCTTTCCTTAAACAGATTAGACCTCTGATGAGTAAGGAGAACCGTAGTAGATGATTTTATAAAACAGAAAATAACAACTTGATATTTGTGATATTGAACTTGAATTAAACAGTTGTGATGAACATTAGACAAATTAGAACCAGCCCAAACGTCCACGCCATAAGTTATTGATTAAATTAACATTTAACGAAAACCAATGATGCTAAAACTTCAATTATCTTGACCAAAGATAAGCCCGACATTCACGAAAACGGCTCACCTCTTTTAGATCTACGCCGACAAACTGGCGAGTAGTAGCTCTCAGAAATCGAATATTAAATGATAAATCTCTCGCTTCGAGTTGATTATTTTTCAATTAGAAAGTCGTTGGAAAGTTGATACTTATACCAATTATGGAACGCCAACAACCTGAATGTATTGACGATAATTATTGATTTTCGATATAGGTCGTACCAGTTATTTACTTATCCACTTATCAACAAGCAAGAGGCAAGAGGCAAGAGGCAACAAACAATAGGTAACAAGCAATAGACAACAAGTAACAACGTTTTTGTTTGGCTCACTAAATATCAAAGAGAATACAGTGATGAAAAATACGGCTTTAATACTCGCGTTAACCATACCATTTGGGGCTTATGCTGCAGATGACTCGATACCGACACCAGAATCGATGACATCAGCACAAGTGCTCAGCACACAAGGTTCAGAAACTTATTCTTATGTTCGATGTTGGTATCGAACCGATGCATCGCACGACTCTGCAGCCACCGATTGGAAATGGGCGAAAAAAGAAAACGGCGACGATTACACGGTCAACGGATATTGGTGGTCTTCCGTTTCTTTCAAGAACATGTTCTACAGTGATACCCCACAGTCTGAAATCAAACAGCGTTGTGAGCAGACTCTCGGCATCCAACATGACGCCGCTGACATTACCTACTTTGCCGCAGACAATCGCTTCTCTTACAATCACTCCATCTGGACCAACGATAACGCTGTTCAAACCAATACCATCAATCGCATTGTCACTTTTGGTGATAGCCTCTCTGACACTGGCAACCTATTTAATGGCTCTCAATGGGTTTTCCCAAATGCGAACTCATGGTTTCTAGGACACTTTTCAAACGGTTTAGTCTGGACCGAATATTTAGCCAAAGCGAAAGACGTTCCTCTTTATAACTGGGCCGTGGGTGGCGCAGCAGGAACCAATCAATACGTCGCACTGACTGGCGTCTATGATCAAGTCACGTCTTACTTAACCTACATGAAAGTGGCTAAAAATTATCGCCCTGAGAACTCGTTATTCACTTTGGAGTTTGGTCTGAATGATTTCATGAACTACGACCGAGAAGTCGCTGATGTAAAAGCTGATTTCAGCAGCGCTTTGATTCGATTAACAGAGTCTGGAGCGAACAATATCTTGTTGTTCACATTGCCCGATGCGACCAAAGCGCCGCAATTTAAATACTCGACCGAGCAAGAGATCATTAAAGTTCGTGGCAAGATATTAGAATTCAACCAATTCATCAAAGCCCAAGCCGAATATTATCAAGGTATGGGGAAAAACGTGGTGTTATTCGATGCAAGTGCACTCTTCGCGAGTATTACCGATAACCCTGAGCAGCATGGCTTTAGAAATGCGAGTGACGCTTGCCTAAATATCAACAGAAGCTCATCAACCGACTATTTACGCAGTCATAGTTTAACCAATGACTGTGCCACATACGGCTCTGATAGTTATGTGTTCTGGGGAGTTACGCATCCAACGACGGCTACTCATAAATACATCGCAGACCATATCTTGGCGTACTCATTCTCTACCTTTGATTTCTAACGAGGAAACCTCGTCGAGTATCATCAAATACCGTCTGTAAGTACCAGAAGCTAAGGGCTTACACGAAGTTCAGGTACAAAAAAACCGCCATCATTGGCGGTTTTTATTTACGTTAACTTTTATAAAGATCAGTTTTATAAACATCAGCTTTTGGGTCACGCAAGTTGATTACTCGTCATCCACTTTTGGTGCGACTTTCTTCTTAGGGATAAACACGGTATCACCCACTGCCACATTTTGGTGGAAGCTCTTATCACGCTTAACTGGTTTCTTCGGCGTTTTCTTAACTTGAGTGCTGGTCTTCTTCTTCGCAGGTCCGCCTTTAGCAAAAGCAGGTTTACGAGGCTTAATACCTTTGAATTTACCTTTTAGACCGTCAAGCACAGAGAAAGTAAGATCTTGTTGAAGGTAAAGCTCAACACGCTTAAAGCTGTCCCAGTCTTTTGGACCAACCAAAGAGATTGCATCACCTTTGTTACCCGCACGACCAGTACGACCAACGCGGTGCACGTACTCTTCTGTATGCTTAGGCATATCAAAGTTGATAACGTGGCTTACGTTTGGAATATCGATACCACGCGAAGCAACATCGGTTGTTACCAAGATCTTGTAAACCGCACGCTCAAATTGACTCATGATCGCGTTACGTTGCGTTTGGTTTAGGTTGCCACTCAATGCAACGGCTTTAAGCTTCTTCTCGTTTAACTTATCCGTTAAACGATCAGTATCGGCACGAGTTGCAGTGAAGATCATCACCTGACGGTATTCAGCTTCTTCAATCACACGATCCAAAATCGCTTCTTTATGATCGAGATGGTCACAAAGGTAGAATTTCTGAGTGATATCAAGGTGCTGCTCGTTAGAAACACCAACAGAGATACGCTTAGGTGCGTCTAGCATTTCATTTGCAATGCCATTCACTTCAGCGTGATCAAGCGTCGCAGAAAACATCAACGTTTGACGACGACGGTGCTTAGCTGCATTCGCAATGCGACGCAATTCAGGCGCGAAGCCTAAATCCAGCATACGGTCAGCTTCATCAAGAATTAGCGTTTCAACACCATCTAAAAACAGTGAGCGGTGCTCAAGGTGATCGGCCAGACGACCTGGAGTCGCAACAATAAAACGAGGGTACTTACGCAGGGCTTTAACTTGGTCGTTAAAGTTTTCACCACCCAAAATAAGTGTGGCTTCGTAAGACAGACCGCCAAGCATGCTACGCAGCTCGCCGTAAACTTGTTTTGCTAGCTCACGAGTAGGAGCCAAAATTACACCACGAGGATCTTTAGCAGAAAACGCTTTTGTTTTTAATGCTTTATGTATCATCGGCAACACAAACGCCAATGTTTTACCTGATCCCGTTTTTGATGAAGCCAATAGATCCTTACCAGCAATAGCAACAGGGATCGCTTTTGATTGGATCTCTGTCGCCTTCTTGAAGTCGTAATGTTTTAAGTTCTTCAGTAAGCGGTTATCTAAGCCTAAATCTTTAAAGTGCAAAGGACTCTCCAGTCATGATGGTATTGAATAAAATTAATTTAACGTGACATGATACCGCGAAAGTACTTTATAAGGATAGAGATCACAGTAAATTTATCCTTTTATCTGATGTTAACTAGAACATTGTATGCGTTGCTAACAAAGGGAGCACTCTCCAAAGTAGTATCAAAACGGCCTCGAACCCCCTACTCTCAGAAGTGAGACAGAACGTGACGCTTAGCTAATTACCTCAAAGATTAAGCAGTTTCTTTAGTTATTGTTTTTGCAGTTAAAAAATTAGTCGCTACAATCATTAATGAAGCGACTATATGATAAAGAATGTATAGCGCATCTTTTGATGATAAATAAGCAAGGAGTTCTTATGAATAAGACGTTAATCGCAGCTGCAGCCTCAGTATTTATTTTAGCTGGTTGTTCTTCAGAGCCTGAAGAAGCAGCAGTATCAGAAATGGACCAACTAACTAACCAAGTTGCTGAGCTAAGCAGCGAAGTAGAAGCACTTAAGAGTGACAAAGCGGCTGCTGAAATGAAAGCTCAAGAAGCATCGGCTGCGGCTATGGCAGCAAAAGAAGAAGCGGATCGTGCTAACGACCGTATCGATAACATTGCTGAGTCTTACACTAAGTAATTGAGATAGAAACTCAATGAAGCTGTAGATTTCAAAAGACGTATATACATGCAGTAAATTGAAAACACCACCTCTTTCGAGGTGGTGTTTTTTTATTGAGGGAAAAGAAAAAGAAGGCTATGGGGCTTTACTCACAACCGAGCAAATTAGAACTCAATCACAGGTGGCGCAATTTCAACAGGCACACCATTTTGAGCAAAGATGACTGCTTTCGCTTTTGAATTTGGTAGGTCTGCATCTTCAAGCCACCATTTTAATTCAACGGGGATTTGCAATAACTTCTTAGAGCCGTCGCTTCGCGTCAATGGTTCGTGAGCTTCAACAAACACACTTCTATCTGGCTCTAAAGACACTTTGATCGGCTCATCAATTATTGTGACTTTCTCACCACGACTAACCTGTGCAAAAAGCCACTCAATATCTTTAGGTTCCATACGAATACACCCGGAACTGACTCGTAAGCCAATCCCAAAATCTTTATTGGTGCCGTGTATCAGATAATCACCAGCGCCATAAGCAAGCCGCAGCGCATACTCGCCCAGAGGGTTTTCCGGCCCAGCAGGAACGACTCTTGGTAGCTCGATCCCTTTCTCTAAGTACTCTTTACGAATTGAGTTTGGAGGCGTCCAGGTCGGGTTGGGTCTTTTTTGGCTTATCTTAGTGATCATCTCAGGCGTATCTCGCCCCACTCGACCAATCCCAACAGGAAATACATGCACCTGATTTTTCTCAGGTTCAAAGTAGTATAACCTCAACTCGGCAAGGTTAATCACAATGCCTTTTCTCGGTGTATCCGGCAGAATCAAGCGGCTAGGAATACTTAATACGTAACCTTCAGCAGGAAGAAAAGGATCGACGCCTTTGTTTGCCGCCATTAAAGAGAGAAAACCAATGTCGTATTGCTTAGCAATGATGGCCAACGTTTCGCCCGCAGCCACTTCATGTTGTTGTATTCTTCCGACAATGCGACTTTCTTTTGGTGGCAACTCAAAAGTTGCAGCAGACACCCACGACGGAATCATCGCGCCTGCGAGTAGAGTTGTTACCAGAGGGAACAAAGTCTTTCTCACAGTAAGCAAAGCGATCTTGCGCAGTTGTGTTTTCATAGCGAGCAAAGGCGTCAAGTTAGCGCAATACGACATACAATTCCTTGGTTTGTCTTTTATCAAAGTTTAGATTATCGCTGATCAAACGTCGCGACAACGTATTGTTGCTCCAAACCGATATGCAACAGGCCTTTATTCATCATTTTCCCTCTAGACATAGCGAAATTTAACCATACAAAATCGATTGCCTCTAAACTTTCAACATATTTAGTTATCTATATGAATATTACTTTAAAGGCAGAGCAAATTTGTGACAAACATCTCACGGAGCCTCGTTTTAACTCGCTAATATTGCCTCAACAAAACGAATTCAATTCAACAGAAACGGTAATTAATAAATCCTGTTCCTATAATTGCCGTTAAAACTTTGGAGAACGACCATGGCTACACCTCATATTAATGCTCAAGCTGGTGATTTCGCAGAAACAGTACTTATGCCGGGCGACCCGCTTCGCGCAAAATACATTGCAGAAACATTCCTTGATGACGTGAAGCAAGTTTGTGACGTTCGCAACATGTTTGGTTACACAGGCACTTACAAAGGTAAGAAAGTTTCTGTAATGGGCCACGGTATGGGTATCCCATCATGCTGCATCTACGTACACGAGCTTATCGCTGAATACGGCGTGAAAAACGTTATTCGCGTAGGTAGCTGTGGTGCGGTACGTGACGACGTTAAACTAATGGACGTTGTTATCGGTATGGGTGCTTCTACTGACTCAAAAGTAAACCGCATTCGTTTCAACAATCACGACTTCGCTGCAATCGCTGATTTCGGTCTTCTAGAAGAAGCTGTAAACCAAGCACGTGCACAAGAAGTTCCAGTTAAAGTTGGTAACGTATTCTCTGCAGACCTTTTCTACACTCCAGAAGCTGACCTTTTCGAAAAAATGGAAAAGCTAGGCATCCTTGGTGTTGATATGGAAGCAGCTGGTATCTACGGTGTTGCTGCGGATCTTGGTGCTAAAGCCCTAACTATCCTAACAGTGTCTGACCACATCATCCGTGGCGAGAAATTAAGCTCTGAAGATCGTCAAAAATCTTTCAACGACATGATGAAAGTTGCTCTAGAGACTGCAATCAACATCTAACTGTTTGATAAAGATACATTGAAAAGCGTTACCTCGCAGCCGAGTTCACTTGGCTGCTCAAATAATCCCGAGGGGGAGATCGTGTCTAACGACAAGCTGCCAAAAGATGCGGATGGTTTGCAACTCAACTTTTGTAAAACATTGGCGTGTGACAACTTTGGCTTGAGCGATGCAAAACGGTATGTTTTGCAACACGCGAACCCTAAGCGTCCAGCGATGGTTTGTCGTGAATGTGGAGCTTTCCCCCCCTTACTTAACAATCGTGAAGTGTTAAGCGAACTTCATCGCCTGCGACAACTTCACAGCGATGGCCTTCCTGCTTGCCGCAATGATGATTGCGATAACTTTGGCCTATCGGTTCATACCCACAAACATCTTTACCATGCCTTCGGCTACAGTGGCGACAGGCAGCGTTATCGATGTAAAGACTGCCAGTCAACCTTCGTTGACAAGTGGTCTGGATCCAATAAAAAACTTCAGTTTCAAGAAAACCTCATGGGCTTATTGTTCATGGGTTATTCCGTACGTGAAATCTGCAGAAAACTTGAGATCAACCCAAAGACTTTCTATGATCATGTTGACCACATCGCGAGCCGTTGCCGCCGTAAATTAGCGATGATCGATGCACGATGGGTTAATCATGCCAAAGATTATCAATTCGCTTCTCACTATCAACGTCTGCAACCGCAAAGCAACAATGGTGTGGTTTGGATAGCAACGGGTGAGGCGCATTCTGGCTATATCCTTTGCCAACACGTCAACTATTCTCAAAATGAAGAGCCTTCAGGGAATGTTGACCACAATCCTTACGATGATGTTGCGCGTTTTGTATCCAAAGATCACTCATCAGAAGCGAACCTCGAACAACCTCAGCCATCTGACAAGTTGAAAGAGCGTATTGAACAGCAGTACCAAGTGATTCTAGCGAGAGGTAACGTTGAGGATCCTATGGGTAACCTCACCACATTTAGCTACCCTTCGAAAGGCGCGCTGATTCGACCGCCTTATACCTCCTATGCTCACTTCTTACATGTGCTTGATATGTGTAATGAAGACAAGCATGTTGCTATCTATATGCCACAAGATCCATTACTAAGATCTGCCGCTTTAAGTGTATGTTTGCCGCGCATTCAGAGTCAAAATATTGACCTTATGTATGTAGAGGAAGATCCTGGGTGGCAAGACGATCAAAGTTTCGAAAAGATCGACATCGTTCACATGAGCTGGTGGCGCGATCGTTGGGCTATCGCAAATCAAGGTGATAATCAGAAAGGTATTTGCTACCTGACGGGTAACAATCCAGAACCAAAACAGTGGTTTAACACTGCCTCAATTCAGCAAACCAAGTTCTATCAACAACGCTTCCAGCTGTTATTTGATAGCTTCATTAATGAGCCCAGACGTAAGCTTCGTCCTGGGGGCATTCTTCCATTACTCGACATATTCAGAGCTTGGCACAATCTGTGCTACCAAGATAAGCAAGGGCTCACGGCAGCGCAGCGCTTAGGTGTAGCAGAGCAGCCATTGACCTTAAAGCAACTACTTTCATAGACACGTATCAGCTAGATAATTATTCGGGAACTCATTGATTTTAAAGCAACAACATGAGGTAACACCCATAATTAGAAAAGATACATGTTCCTTTGACGCTCTAAGAAAGATAATTGGTGCTTATCTCAAATCACACACTTATAATGATTGTGTTATCAATATGTTCGATAATTATGGATCTAAGTCTTGGACAAAAACCAGTACCTTCTTGAAACAGAACTAGAACAACTCAAAACTCGTGTCGACTCTGAGCCATCGGTGATCCTTGAGATTGCTCAACAGTGCCTAGTCCGATCGGAGCAAGTTCTGTTTGAAGAGGGTGCTATCCAGTCGTTGATGTTAATGGCAAGGTGTAGCTGGAACCTGATGGATTACCAAAAAGGTTTGAAGTACATCAAGGAAGCCTACAAGCGCCAGAACCGATTAGATACCGACCTTTTCCTCCCTGAAATCCTCCATTTACACGCGCTCCAGTACTGGGGACAAGCCAAGTATTACTCCGCCCAACAGTTCTGGATCAATGCCTTAGAGCAATCTGCACTGGTTGATGAAGTCGAGATTCAAATTGAATGTCTCATTGGGCTTGGCAACATTTGGCGAATGACTCATGAATATAAGCTTGCACGTTCTACCCATCAGCTTGCCGTTAAAGTGGCTAACAACAGCCGCATTGGTTGGCTAGAGGGCAAAGCAAGAATACTGCTCGCTTGGGATTACTACCTGCTTAACAACTATGTTGAAATGCTGTCGGTACTCGACGGTGCAGAAGAAGCGTTAAAAGAGCATAAAGATAACACTTGGCATGCCGAAGTATGGGACTTTCGAGGCCTTGCTCTGCTTGGGCTTGAACGTCTAGATGATGCAGAGCGCGCGACAGCCAAAGCGCACAATCTAGCCGTAGAACACAACCTCGTTTGGATGAAAGCGCACTCTTACATCAGTCGAGCTCGATTGGAGCTCCTGAGAAAAAGACCAGAACATGCGGCAGAATTGCTGAAACTCGCTGAACACTCTGCAAATGAATTCGATAATGGTGAGTTGCTTAGCCAAATTTGTTACCAACAATCCTTGGTTGCAGAAGAAAACCAAGATTTCAAAGCTGCGTTGGTTGCCTTTAAAAAATACCGTCAATATTCCATCGGTATGCTTAAAGAGCAAACTAATCGTGTCGGTTTAGACAAAGCGCGCAGTTCAAAACGCCAGCTTGAACAGAGAGCACGAAAGCTGATTAATCGTATTCGTGGCCAGCATGAATACGATCCTGAAAAGCACCTCTCTTATGTCGTCTCTGAAACCTTTTGGTGGGAGAAGCTGGTCCTATTTAAGACAGAACTTAAGCGTTCGAACCACAGCATCATTATGTTCCATCATGTCGATACCGATTACTTAGATGTCTGTACCGAGATTGCTCATACCTTGTGTAATCAAAACGACTTCATCGCTAGGCTGAGTTCAGAGCGTGTTGCTATGATGCTTTCAGAGAAAGGCGAAGCCGCAGAACAAACCTTCCAAACTCTCAGCACCATGCTAGAAATATATCCATGGCATAGAAAAGGATTAAAAGGTTCGAGACCTACCGTCAGCCTCAATGATATTTTGACGTTCCCGTTCACTCTTGAACAATTAGAAGAAGACGATGCTGAGGTAATAGAATAATGGAAACCCTATTACGCAAAATCACAGATGCTGGTTTAGATCCTTCATCGGTATCGGGTGAAGAAGCGATCATATTCTGGAACCACATTCGCCAGCACGTTTCGACCACGCAAACAGAACAAGCGCACTGCTATATAATCAGCTCTGAGTACCGTGCCGAGTTGCAACAAAATCAAACCAGTATTGAAGAACTCAGGCTTGCACTCGACCTACTCCACCTTCCTGTAGATATCGAAGACATTCTCACAGTAAAGACCAGCCTAAGTGACCGCTTAGTTGAAATTGGTGATTACACGTCAGCACTGAATGAATTCGTCAGTTCATCGACAATCGCGGTTGAACATGGCCATATCGATGAATATGTATTAGCAATTTTAGGCATGGGGAACCTGTGTGATGCCTATGGCGATCACAACAGAGCTCTTCGCTATTACCAAAAAATCAGCAGTATAGACCACGCGATTAGCAGTCGCTCACTTCGCCTCAAATTCAAGCTGCATATGGTAGCAAGCCTACTTCTGCTCAACCGCATTACCGCGGCCAGCGATTTACTAAATGAGTGCGAAGAACTCAGTATTTTAGTAAGTGACAAGCTGCTCACTGCTCAGATATTGCTTTACCAGGCGAAAGTGCTTCGTGCTAAGAAGAAATACCATGAAGCCTTACGTTGCCTATCAAAAGTTCAATACCCAGCCAACAGCACTCAAGCAAGTTGGCTCGCAACCATGACTCGTCTCGAGTTAGCACATTGCCTAAGTGCAACCGGAAAGCAAGACTATGCGAGCATGATTTTGTCGAGCACAGACAAACGTGTAAAAGCCTACTCATCGCCAGTGCTTGCAAAGCGTTTCTATGACTCTTTAAGTGACGTATGTATGAATCAGGGCCGTTTTCAAGAAGCTCTGAGCTATGAGAAAAAAGGTTACCGAATTGAAACGGATCTGATGAAGCAGATCCCGATCAGCGAACTCGGTGCAAGCCAACTACGCCGCCTGTCGCGTTTTGAGTTACAACTAAAGCTCATTCTCTCTGAACAAGAAAATAGAGAACTCAAAGAGACGACTGAACAACACAAGAATACAGTTGCTCAACTACAACAAGATGTTTTCACCGACCCACTGACCGGGTTACACAACCGTCGATGGTTAGATGTGAAACTAAAAGACCTGTTGCTTCACGAAGCACCTTTCGCCTTGATGGTTGTTGATATCGACCACTTTAAGTCTATCAATGATGAACTCAGCCACTTAGTGGGTGATAAAGCGATTGTCAGCGTTTCTCAAGAGCTGCGCTCATACTTTAAGTTTAGAGGCGCGTCATGTGTCAGGTTTGGCGGAGAAGAGTTCCTAGTCATCCTTGAGAACACTGACCTTGCGAAAGCAGAAATGCACTCTGAAAATTATCGAGAGCGTATCTTCCAATTCGGATGGCATGAAATACTCGGAGAACGCGGTTTAACCGTGAGTATCGGTATCACTTTACATCGCGACGGAGAAAATACTCAGCGTACCTTCTACCGTGCCGATAAAGCGCTATACCGAGCGAAAGCCAACGGCCGTAATCAAGTGTGTACAGAATAGTGCCACGTAGGTCTGTAGGTCTGTAGGTCTGTAGGTCTGTAGGTCTGTAGGTAAGCCTGCATCTTATTGATAAAAGAACAGAGATATTCCAGCAAGGGCAGCAAGCGTCCCTATGACGCTTTGCTTTGACACCTTCTCCCCTTTAATCGCATAAATCACCAAAATAAAGACCGGACTGGTCGCTATCAATGTTTGTGCAATCGCAGGGTTCGCATTTTTCAGCGCCACTTGTTGAAGCCATAGAGCGAGAAACGTCCCGACAAAGATTGCCCCTAATAACCAAAGTTTATCGAGCTTGGTCATTTCCCATAAATCTCTTTTTATCGATGAATACGGCTTCTTTTCAACAAAAGGGATAATCAGCATTACGGCAAACACACCTATCGTGAGACGAATCAGTGCACCTAATAATGGTGGGATATCACCCGCCACTAACGCGTAATGAGAAATCACCACACCGGATGCCTGACAAACACTCGCCACAAGCCCATAACCAATGCCACCCCACTGTGCTTTGTCATTCGATTCACCGCTCGCCGGTTTTGATGGCTGAAAGACAACAAAGGTCACCGCTAATGTTGTAATCACGACTCCGAGCCAACTTTGCAACGTTAATGCGGCACCAAGAAACATGAGTGCCAGCACGCCAGAAATAGGCGGTGCTAAAGATTCCAGTAACAGCGTCTTATTAGCACCGATTCTTTTCAACGCCGCAAAATAGGCGCTATCTCCAATCGCAATGCCAATCACACCTGAAATTGCCAATATCAGAAAATGGCTGGTACTCAATTCAAATTCAGGCATCGGTATTAACGGCATGACTAACAGCATCATGCCAGAGGCTACAACACCCTTAACAATGTTCAATTGCATCGCAGAGAAGCGATGTCCAAATTGCCCATAGATCCATGTCGCACACGCCCACACAATTGCAGCGCCAATGGCCGCCAATTCACCTATATACATCCGTATTTGCCCCTTGTGGTTATGCACGTCATTTAGAATCGTAGCTGTCATCATTTCAGCTGAAATACCAACCAGAAAGCCGAAATAGCCTCTTCAAACGCGATGAGATTTTATAAGATTCATCAATGCTTTTATTCGCATTAGAAGCGACAACACATTATTTTCAACTCGGTAAATCATTTTTATAACAATTACTTGGATGATAGCGTAGTATATTTATAACTAATATCTAACATTACAAGGATCTGTTATGTTTTTAGACTACTTTGCGCTCGGCTTACTTATTTTCGTAGCATTAGTCATCTTTTACGGCATCATCGTTATTCACGATATTCCTTACGAAATAGCGAAAGAACGCAATCATCCTCATCAAGATGCTATTCATGTTTCAGGCTGGGTTAGCCTATTCACTTTGCACACAATTTGGCCGTTCCTATGGATTTGGGCGACACTATGGCGCAAAGATCGTGGCTGGGGCTTTGCTAAATTAGAAGAAGAACAACACGACATTCATCATCGTGTTGATATTTTAATCGATCAGGTTAGCACGCTTCAGGAAGAAATTGCTCAACTCAAACAAGCCGATTCAGTGAAAGAGAATCAAGCTAAAGATCAAAATAACGCTCAAGATCAGGAGGCTAAATAATGGATTTACTGCTGATAATGACCTATGCGGCGCTTTGTATCACCATTTTCAAGGTGTTCAATATCCCGCTAAATAAGTGGACAGTACCCACTGCCGTACTTGGAGGTGTGATCATAGTAGGTACCCTAATTCTACTAATGAACTACAACCATCCATTTACGCAAATCGGTAACCAAGTTTACTCAACGACGCCAGTCGTTTCAGGCGTTAGGGGTAAAGTTATCGAAGTTCCTGTAGAAGCAAACAAACCTCTGAAGCAAGGGGATATTCTTTTCAAAATCGACCCAGTTCCATTCGAAGCTGAAGTCGCAAGGTTAGAAGCCAAGGTAAAAGAAGCAAGCCAAGGTGCGCTTGGAATGGAATCTGAAGTGGCTGAAGCAGAGGCTGCAAAAATCAAAGCCATCGCAGAAAGAGATAAAGCCAAACGTGAGTTTTCTCGTTACAAGCGCGGTTACGACAGCGGCGCTTTTACCGAGCAGCAATTGGATACTCGCAGACAAGCTTACAAAGCATCGGAAGCGGCCGTGAAAGTTGCGGATGCAAACCTAGAACAAACAAAGATCGCCTTGGACTCTGAAATAGGTGGCGAGAATACAGCGGTTTTAAGCTTATTAGCTGAATTACGTAAAGCTCAGTTTGATTTAGAACAAACCGTGGTTCGAGCTCCCACTGACGGATACGTTACGCAACTAGCATTACGCCCAGGTGTAATGGCAGTACCACTTCCTTTAGCTCCCGTGATGACATTTGTTCACACAGAAGAACAGTTCTATACGGCTGCATTTAGACAAAACTCGCTACAGCGCCTACAACCAGGTTACAAAGCTGAGTTCCTATTTAGAGCATTGCCAGGAAAAGTATTTAAAGGACGTATTGATGAAGTGATTCCAGCTATTGGTGAGAGCCAATTCCAAGCTCGAGGCGCGCTTCTAGGTACTGACGCATTGCGTACCAGTGGTCGTGTGTTTGTTAAATTGAGCATCACTGATGATCTGTCTGACTACCATTTACCTATGGGTACTGCAGTTGAGGTTGCCGTTTATTCTGACAGCTTCACTCACGTGTCTATCATGCGTAAGGTCCTTATTCGCATGAAGAGCTGGCAAAACTATCTATATCTAGACCACTAACTATACCTAGACCACAAAATGGTCGTAGATATACGATGAACCCACTTAACACATTGTTAAGATGAATCAAAAAGCCAGACCCGTTCTGGCTTTTTTGTTGCTTGATTAACCGTAAAAGTGGGCTTTTTACATGATATCTAAGTGTTCGGATGGAATTTTAGACATCTAGACACTTATCTTCCCTTATGGAAGGGTTCTACTGTATAATGCGCGCCTTATTTTTTATATTTGCCCAAAAAACGTTCTCATTGAGACACATATTAATAATGGCGAATATTCATGCTTTATCTTTCAGTATTCGAGGTTATCTATGAACTTTTCAGCTAAAACAGTGGTCGTTATCGCCATTGGCGCGGCACTGTACGGCATTGGTGGTTTACCTATGTTTGGTGTCCCAGTGTTTGCTAACACGACATTGAAACCAGCAATGGCAGTCTTAGCACTATTTTCTGTTTTGTTCGGCCCTATCGTTGGCTTTTTGGTTGGCTTTATTGGTCACTGGGTAACGGATTTATTTGCTGGTTGGGGCGTATGGTTAACTTGGGTATTAGGCTCAGGTATCGTAGGTATGGTTATCGGCTTGTTCCCTATGATGACTAAGAACCGTCTTCAACAAGGCGAACTGCCAATGAAAGATTTTGTATTGTTCGTGGTACTTGCCCTTGCAGGTAACGTTGTAGGCTACGGCTGTTCCGCGTTCCTAGACACTATCCTATACGCAGAACCGTTTACTAAAGTCTTCACTCAACTGTCTATCATCGCAGCGGGTAACACCGTTCTGATCGCTGTTGTGGGCTTCCTGATCCTAAAATCAGTCGCTAAACGCAACAAACAAAGCCGCAACCTTACTGAGGCATAAGCGCCAATGACTATAGAATTTTCGAACTTCTCTTTTAGATATGAGTCGCTGGATAAACCGACGCTAAAAAATATCAATCTAAGGATAGAGAAAGGAGAGAAAATCGTCATTATTGGACCAAGCGGAAGCGGTAAATCTACCCTAGGTCAATGCCTCAATGGCCTAATACCTCATGCAATTAAAGGTGAGGTAACTGGCTCTTTAGAGATCAACGGCAAGAATATCTCTGAATTTTCGATGCACGACTATACCGAGCAGGTAGGCACAGTATTGCAAGATACTGACAGCCAATTTGTGGGTTTAAGTATCGGCGAAGATATCGCATTCGCATTAGAAAACCAGTTGATGTCGAACATTGACATGTACCCGTTAGTTAAGTCGACTGCAAAAATGGTTGACCTAGCGGACATGCTTGAGCGCTCGCCACACGATCTTTCAGGTGGTCAAAAGCAGCGAGTATCGCTAGCCGGCATCTTAGTTGATGACGTTGATATCTTGCTGTTTGATGAGCCTTTAGCCAGTCTTGACCCTAAGACCGGCAAGGCGACTATCGAGATCATCGACCAACTGCATAAAGAAACCAACAAGACTATCGTGATTATCGAGCATCGCCTTGAGGATGTCCTGCATCGCGATATTGATCGTGTGATTTTAATGGAACGCGGTGAAATTGTCGCGGATATGACTCCCGATGAAATTTTAGCGTCTAAGTTACTTGATACGCATGGTATTCGTGAGCCTCTTTACTTATCTGCGCTTAAAGCGGCGAAAGCCCCACTAACCTGCGAAGATAAGTTGTCAAACCTCAAAGCTTTGGATTACAAAAGGTTCCGCCCAGCAGTTCAAGCTTGGTTTGCTGAGCGCCCTGCCCCAGCTGCAGAAAAGCAGTATCAACCTTTACTCGAAGTTCATGGTCTGACTTATTCTTACGATGGCGAGAAGAACGCACTCGAAGATGTGAGCTTCAAGATTGGCAAAGGCGAGTTTGTTTCGATTCTGGGCAAGAACGGTTCGGGTAAATCTACCATCACCAAACTCATCATGGGTGTGATCGATGCCGATTCAGGCTCTTCCTATCTAAATGGTGAAGACTTATCTGAGCTTTCTATCTTCGAAAGAAGCCAAAAGGTCGGTGTAGTCATGCAGAACCCAAATCATATGATCTCGCATCATATGATTTTTGACGAGATTGCTTTTGGTCTTCGTAACCGTGGCGTTGCAGAAGATGAGGTCAAAGAAAAAGTTGAGAACGTTCTTGAGCTGTGTGGGCTGAGTAAGTTCCGTCACTGGCCTATCGAAGCTTTGAGCTACGGTCAGAAAAAGCGTGTAACCATTGCTTCTATCTTAGTGTTGGAACCTGAACTCCTCATCTTAGATGAGCCAACTGCAGGCCAAGATTACCGAAACTACACGTCAATGTTGGCGTTTATCCAAAAGCTTAACCGTGATTTGGGTATTACTGTGGTGATCATCTCACACGACATGCATCTCGTTCTAGAGTACACCACACGTTCGATCGTAATCGCAGACAGCAAGCTTATTGCCAATGCCGCCATGACGGAAGTGTTTAGTCAGCCATCGCTTCTAGAACGTGCAAACCTCTGTACCACTAGTATTTATGAACTCGCGACTATGATGAAAATCGACGATACCAATGCGTTTATGCAGTACTTCATCGACTACGAGAGAAGTTCTCTATGAACGCATCAAAAGTAAAATTCGGCATCAACTACATTGATACCAAATCCCCCCTGCACGCATTAAATGGCATCACGAAATTTGCACTCTTCTTAGCTTGGGTAACAGTGGTATTGACTACGTTCGACCTGAGATTGATTACGCTGCTTATTATGACTGGTTTATACCTATTAAAGCTCACCAATGTGCCTATACGCGTGTATAAGCCTTTGTTATTAGGTACGGCGAGTGTCTTAAGTCTAAATGCTTTATTCATGTTCCTGCTTGCTCCGCAGCAAGGCACTGAGCTCATCGGTAGCGAAACTGTATTACTGACATTACCGGGTAACTACTCGTTGAGCCAGGAGACTCTGTTTTACTTAGTCACCGTCACGCTTAAGTACATGAGCATGTTTCCGATAGCGTTAATATTCGTCTTCACTACGCATCCGACTGAGTTTGCCGCAAGCCTCAACCGTATCGGTGTTCCGTACAAGATCGCCTATGCGGTAAGCTTAACGCTGCGTTACTTGCCAGAGGTTAAGAAGGACTTCATCAATATCATGCATGCTCAGCAAGCTCGTGGTGTAGAGCTCTCAAAGAAAGCGCCCCTAATAACTCGGATCAAAAACGTGGCTAAGGTTCTAGGGCCGCTCATTTTCTCTAGCTTAGACCGCGCAGACGAGATCTCTAACGCAATGACGTTACGAGGCTTTGGCCGACACAAGGCACGTACTTGGTATAGCTATTCGCCTTTGAAACGTATCGACTTTGTCTGTTTGAGTGTCATTGCTTTTATTGTGGTGTTGGCCATAGCGAAACGCATTCTTGAACCTGAATTGTTTTGGTATCCATTCTAAGTTTTCATTTACCACATACAAACAACGACTTAAAATTACACACCGCTCAGTAGGGCGGTGTTTTTATGTGTGCCAAGATCTGATTAACAATTGAACCAATAACTCAATACTGACTATTTTTGACGATAAACTGACCGTTTACTTACGTCTTTGGTTTGAAATCTAATTTAGAAACTCTTAATATACACGCTTACAGAATGCCACACTCAATAGAGATTTGTAATGGCTCGAATTACTCAAGTACAGAAACTAGAAAATCAAAAGCACTACGATGAGATCGTACTAAACCTTTTTCTGGCTGAAGGACATGAAGCACTAACTTATGCAAGGATTGCTCAAGAAATTGGCATTAGTTTGACGACGCTTCAGGGCTATTATCCATCGACCCGCGCTATCCGATCAGCGCTACACCAACACATGCTATCAATTGTTATAGAGAATCTAGAGTTCTCGTCGGAAGAAGTATTCATTCAATCTTGGCAAAACGCTCTAGATAATGATCAATTTCGATTCGTGATCAAATTGATGTTTTTCCATGCCTCCCAGGTCAAGAGCCCTGAACAGTTTAATATCAGTTCAGATGGTCAATTCCGCGAGATAATGTTTAATAGCTTTGGGCTTGATTCCGTTCGAATCCTTGAAACTGTCGTAGGACGTTCAATGTTCTATCTCACGAACTTCAAACAGCATTAAACCAAGCATTAAAAATACAAAAATGGGAGCCTTTCAGCTCCCATTTTCTTTTTAGTTATCGCTTACTTCAACTTATAGACCTAATTTAGCTTGTAAAAAACGGTCGATAACGGTGGTAAACGCAGCTCAATCGATGTGTCTAAGCCTTCGCTTTCTACTGATTCAACCTCAGCAACCGGCTTCACTTCAAAGCCACTGCCTGCATAATCCGCAGAGTCTGTATTCAATAACAAAGAGTACTGACCTTGTGCTGGAACACCTAAGCGGAAGTGCTCATGAGGAACGGGTGTAAAGTTAGAAACCACCAATACACGCTCGCCTGATTCACTGATACGCTCATGAGCTAAGATACTCGCTTCAGCTGAATCCTGTAGACGCCATTCAAAACCTTTCGGGTCGAAATCAAGATCATGCATTGCAGCTTCAGAACGGTACAGATTGTTCAAATCTTTCGTTAAGCGCTGAACACCTTGATGACGTTCATAATCTAGCAAAAACCATTGCAGTTGATCATCGTGGTTCCATTCCGCCGTCTGACCAAATTCAGCACCCATGAAGTTCAGCTTCTTACCCGGCTGCGCGTACATGTAACCCATGTAAGCACGTAGATTTGCCGTTTGCTGCCACTCATCACCAGGCATTTTTTCGTGGATAGATCCTTTACCATAAACCACCTCATCGTGAGATAGAGACAATACATAGTTCTCACTGTGTGCATAAACCAATGGGAAGGTAATTGTATCGTGGTGATATTTACGATTGATTGGATCTTCTTGGATGTAAGACAAACTATCGTGCATCCAACCCATGTTCCACTTAAAGCCGAAGCCTAAGCCGCCCATAAAGGTTGGGGCTGAAACACCAGGGAAAGCCGTTGATTCTTCAGCAATCGTCATCGCATTCGGGAAGTGCTTGTACACTTCTTCGTTCATCCACTTAAGGGTTGCAATAGCATCGTAGTTTTCGTTGCCGCCGTCTGCATTCGGAATCCATTGATCATGGCTACGCGAATAATCGAGGTACAACATCGAAGCAACCGCATCAACACGAATGCCGTCGATATGGAATTGTTCAAACCAGTACAGTGCGTTTGCAACCAAGAAACGGCGCACATGCTCTTTGCCTAAATCGTAAATGTACGAATTCCAATCTTGGTGCCAACCACGACGTGGATCTGGATCATGGAACAAAGGTGTTCCATCAAAATTGGCTAAGCCGTGATCATCACTAGGGAAGTGTGCTGGAACCCAATCCAGAACAACACCCAGACCAGCTTGGTGACATTGATCGACGAAGAATTTGAAGTCATCAGGAGAGCCAAAACGACTCGTTGGAGCGAACAAGCCTATTGGCTGATAGCCCCAAGAACCGTAAAACGGATGCTCTGAAACCGGCATCAACTCTACATGCGTGTAACCCAAGTCCGTTAAATATGGGATCAATTCAGCAGCAAGTTCACGGTAGTTTAAGAATTCCCCTTCAGCGTTACGCTTCCAAGAACCAGCGTGCAGTTCATAGAACGAAAGTGCTTCTTTACGCTTTTGCGTTACTGGGCGATTCTGCCACTGAGTATCTTGCCACTCGTAACGAGCGTGATCGTAAGTCACAGAAGAAAATGAAGGGTATTGCTCAGAGTAAAAACCCCATGGGTCAGCTTTGTGTGGTAAGCCTTCGCCATCAGGTCCTTTTAATTCAAACTTGTATTGAGCGCCTTCTTCCAGTTCAGGAATGAATAGGCCCCACATGCCATAATCTAAGCGTTGCATTGGATGACGACGACCATCCCAAGCGTTGAAGTTACCCACTAAGCTTGCCGCTGTTGCATGCGGTGCATACACCAAGAAACGCGTACCTGAAATCGTCTGTCCATCACGCTCTAGCGTAATAAACTGAGCCCCCATGTGATGATACATATCTTTAGGTGTATGGAGATCTTCATAACTCGCGTACAGATCGTGGTACTGGTATGGATCGTCGATGATCTGCTCGACTCCAGCCCAATCAACCGCGAGCTTGTAGTGAGTAAAACGTAAATCTCTCTCTTGCTTAAGAATGAAACCACTTTCACCCTCTCGCGCTAACTCAATACGAGGTTCCTTTCCAACAATCAACTCGACTTTATTTGCCCCAGGAATCCACACACGTAATGCACCTTGCTCAGAAGGTAGGTATGGCCCTAAAAACGCAAATGGGTCAGTGAAACAAGCCTGTGATAGTTGGGTATATATTTGTTTTTGCTTTGAAATCGAACTTAGTTCCAAAACGCTTCTCCCTAACCAAACATCCAAAAAATATAATACAAAAATGCCCGCTATTAGTGCGGGCAATATAACGACGGTTTATTCTACCAGATGAGCATTCATTATTGAGTGACCGAGGTTGTAGTTTCGTACGGCGTAAGCAAAAAACCACCTATTTTCAAGCCACTCAACGTCATTACTTAGCTGCTTTTTCTCGAACGTCAGTCAGCTTAGAAGCGATACGATTTACGCCTTCGTGAGCAAATATTTCGTCCAAGTTCATTGATAGTTTACGACGCCAGTTAGGATACTCATCGACAGTGCCAGGGATGTTTACTGGCTTGTCCATCTCTAACCAATCTTCCAGTTGAACACTAAGAAGTGTCGAACCACCAGCCGCAACGTGCAGTTGAAGTGCTTCAGCAAGATAAGAGTCCATCGGTACTTGGCTTGCATCACGACCAACACCTTCAGGTAAGAAGCCATGCCATGCCACCGAATCTAAGATACCTTGTTTGCATTCCAGACGGTCATCGAACAAGGTTTCTAGCTGTTCTGCATCTGGGTATAAACCAATCTCTTGACCCATTTTCAAGTCATCACAATGCCAGAAGCCGCGAAGCGTTGGCATATCATGAGTACAAAGTGCCGCCATCGATTGTGGCGCATAATGTTTCGGTGAGATAAAGCCACCGTCATCTTCTGATGTTTCGAAGAAGAATACTTTGTAAGAATGCACACCCGCATCCGCTAGAATATCGACGATTTCATCCGGCACAGTACCTAAATCTTCACCAATAACGCTACATTGGTAACGGTGAGATTCAAGCGCCAGAATTGACAGCATGTCTTGTACTGGGTAGTAGATGTACGCACCCTTGGTTGCGTTTTCGCCTTTTGGAATCCACCACAAACGCAGTAGGCCTAAAACATGATCAATACGAAGTGCACCACAGTGCTTCATGTTGGCACGAAGTAGCTTGATGTAAGCGTCGTAGCTCGTTTCTTGAAGCACTTCAGGATTAAGTGGTGGTAAACCCCAGTTTTGACCTAGAGGACCAAGCACATCCGGTGGAGCACCGATGCTCGCATCCATCACTAGGTTGCCTTCATCGGCCCAAGTTTCGCTGCCTGAATCCGCAACACCAACAGCTAGGTCACGGTACAAACCAACGGCCATGCCTTTCTCTTCAGCAAGAGACTGTGCATCGTTGATTTGGCAATCCGCTAACCACTGCAGGTACATGTAAAGATGAACATTCTCTAGGTTCTCTTTAATATATTTCTGTGTCGCTGGGCTTTCGAATGTACGATACTTCTCTGGGAATACTGGCCAGCCCCACATACCTGAATCTTCGGCATGTAACTCACCGTGCAGAGCATCAAACGCCGCTTGATGCATCAGGCTTTCACCACCTTCTTCTACAAACGCTAAGAACGCTTGTGCACGATCGCTGTTTTTATCTAAATGACGAGTCTTAAATTCTGCGAATAACAGAGGCAAGATGCTCATCTTAAGCTCGGACACTTCAGTGTAATTCACCCAGTGTGCTTCACGAGCTTTCTGTAGGCGCTGTTGGAATTCAGCGCTGCCTACCGTTTGTTGTGCTTCAGCACTTAATGCGAATTCAGGTACTGAGCTCACATCAATGTATAAGATGTTCAACCAACGACGTGACGACGGGCTGTATGGGCTCGCGCCTTCTGGGTTCGCTGGGAATAATGAGTGAATTGGGTTTAGACCAACAAAATCACCACCGCGAGAAGCGATATCAGCAACAAGCTGTTTAAGGTCACCAAAATCACCAATACCCCAGTTGTGCTGAGTTCTTAGTGTGTACAGTTGAACACTTGGTCCCCAAAGCTTTTTGCCTTGCTCGATTGGTGACTGCTTGAAACACGCTTTTGGCGTAATGATCAATGTCATCTCGTAAGGCTTCTTACGGCGCTTACGGCTCACAATCAGCTTGTGGTAACCCCATGCCAAATCACTTGGCAATGCAAACACTAAAGGGCCACCCTCGGCACGCTCGTCACGAACGACTTGAGATTGAAGATAGCCTTCAAGTACCTCTCCTTGCTCGGTTTCTAAACGCCAGCTGAACTCACTTTCACGAGCACTAACACCTAGATTAAGCGCCACTTCTACTGGCTCACCGTCACGCAAGACAAGAACTGGGTCTAGTACATCTTTTTTGTGTTTTCTTTCTGCAGATTTAAGCAGTGCATCATCGCTGCTTGTATCGTAGCCCAATGAAGCCAATAGAGACGTAATCGTCTCTTCTGATACTTGTGCTTCATCGCCCCACGCACTAACGTAACTGTCGGCAATATTTGCCATTTCTGCGACTTGTTTTAATACGGTCTGTTCTTTCATCGCTCTCTCCGAAAACGTTCTGACGCTTTCAATTTTGTAGGGTTGTTATTTAATTTGTTACTAATCAATTAGCTTGTGACAATCAGTTTGTAAGCATCGCTATCTTTTTAAGCCATCTATTTGCCCACAAGCTAATTGAGCCAAGGCAGAAACTGCCTTGGCTACTTTGGAAGTATTAACGGTTAACCGCTTCAAGTTTCCAAATGTTGTTCACGTAATCGCGAATAGAGCGGTCTGATGTGAACTTACCAACCAATGCTGTGTTAAGAATCGCTTTCTTAGCCCAACCTGCTTGGTCTTTGTACTGCTTGCCCATGTCTTCATGTGCTTTCACATAAGATGCGAAGTCAGCAAGACATAGGTACGGGTCGCCACCGTCTAGTAGGCTATCAAACGTTGCACGTAGAAGGCCTGGTTGACCTGGAGAGAACTCATCGCCAGTCAGTAGGTCTAGAGATGCTTTCAGCAGTGGGTCTGCGTTGTAGTAATCGTATGGGTTGTAACCCTGAGCTTGCAATGCCACTACACCATCAACGTCTAGGCCAAAGATGTAGATGTTTTCATCGCCAACTTCTTCACGAATCTCAACGTTTGCACCATCCATCGTACCGATAGTTAGCGCGCCGTTTAGCGCCATCTTCATGTTGCCCGTACCCGATGCTTCTTTACCAGCCAGTGAGATTTGCTGAGAAACGTCTGCCGCAGGAATAATGATTTCAGCCATGCTTACACGGTAGTCAGGGATGAATACCACTTTCAGCTTGTTGCCAATGCGAGGGTCGTTGTTGATCTTCTCTGCAATCTTGTTAACCGCGAAGATGATCTCTTTCGCTAGGTGGTAACCCGGTGCTGCTTTCGCTGCGAAGAAACATACGCGTGGCTCACACTCGAAACCAGGTTCGTTAAGAATACGGTGGTACAGAGATAGAATGTGTAGCAAATCTAGGTGCTGACGCTTGTATTCGTGAAGACGCTTGATTTGCACGTCGAAGATAGCGTTAGTATCTAGCTCGATACCCATGTTCTCTTGAACCCAATCAGCAAGGCGCTGTTTGTTTTCTTTCTTAACAGCCATGAATTCTTTTTGGAATTTCGCGTCTGTTGCAAACTTAGCGATGCCTTCTAGCTGCTCAAGTTTTGCTGGCCACTCAGTGCCTATCTTGCCAGTAATTAGCGTAGATAGCCCTGGGTTACAGAACTTCAACCAACGACGTGGCGTGATGCCATTCGTTACGTTAGTCAGTTTGCCAGGGAAAATTTCGTTGAACTCAGGGAACAAGTCTTTCTTAACCAGTTGAGAGTGAAGCGCAGCTACACCGTTTACTTTGTAAGAGCCAATCACACATAGGTTTGCCATGCGAACCATGCGGTGGAAACCTTCTTGGATGATAGAAAGCTTCGCTTGCTTCTCACCGTCACCAGGCCACATCTTGCGAACTTCTTGCATGAAGCGGTGGTTGATTTCAAAAATGATTTCCATGTGACGTGGAAGAAGACGGTTGATCAAAGATTCAGACCAAGTCTCTAATGCTTCTGGAAGTAGTGTGTGGTTCGTGTATGCGAACGTATGAGCACTGATTTCCCAAGCTTGGTCCCAAGTTAAACCTTTCTCATCGATCAGGATGCGCATCAATTCAGGGATAGCGATCGTTGGATGCGTATCGTTCAGTTGAATCGTTTCTTGCTTAGGCAGATCTTCTAGAGAGAAACCTGCTGCTTCGTGACGACGTAGAATATCGCGAACAGACGCTGCTGAGTGGAAGTACTGCTGCATTAGACGCAGTGTCTTACCTTTCTCGTGGTTGTCGTTCGGGTAAAGTACTTTAGTGATGTTGCCTGCATCGATTAGCGAGTGTTGCGCTTCGAAGTAGTCACCGTTGTTAAAGCTTGCTAATGAGAATGGTGCGATTGCCTGACATTCCCAAAGACGCAATGGGTAAACTGTGTTTGACTCGTAACCTACGATAGGTAGATCCCAAGGCATTGCTTTCACTTCCATACCCGGAACCCAAGTACGAACTTCTTTACCGTCGATATATTCAACTTCTACATGACCGTAAAAACCAATGTGTTGTGCTAGTTCTGGACGAGCTACTTCCCATGGGTAACCTTCAACACCACGCCACGCGTCTGGTGCTTCTTGTTGACGACCGTCTTGGAAAGACTGTTTGAATAGACCGTATTCGTAGTGAAGACCGTAACCTACTGTTGGGTATTCTTGAGCGGCACAAGAATCCATGAAACAAGCAGCAAGACGACCAAGGCCACCGTTACCTAGTGATGGGTCACGTTCTTCTTCTAGAAGGTCAGTTAAGTTTTGACCTAGCTCTTCCATTGCATGAGTGATTTGCTCATACAGACCCATGCTGATCAGGTTATTACCTGTTAAACGACCAATCAAAAACTCTAGTGAAAGGTAGTTAACGCTCTTCGCGTTCTTAATTTTTTCGTCATTTTCAGTTTCTAACAGATCAAATGTTGTCAATTCTGCTAGCGCACGCCCCATTGCTAGGTACCATGCGCGGCTATCTGCGTTTTCAATCGTTGTTGCGTAGGTTGCAGATAAATGCTTCTTAACGCTTTCTTGGAACGACACTTTATCGAAAGTTTTTTGCTGAGTTGGTTTCATTTCAGAAATCTCGCTTTTAATAGTTCTAATTCATCTGTCACATATCGTGCATGGTCACCATTAACTAAACATCCTCCCGCTAACGCGACAAACTAGGAGTAGATGGGAGGGCGTAGGGGGCGTACCGACATAGGGTTAGTGATCTGACTCTCATGTTCTGACTTCGAACAAAAACTTGGAGTGACTAAGATCACAAGCTCCCGTTCGATAACTTACCTTCAATTGATGTGACTTCTATTTAACCGGATTAAAGTCATTATCAAATTTGATATTCAGATCACGAAAATAATTTCTTCCTCTCATCTTTTGCATAGATTTACGTGTTGGGATGAAGGAAGTCACATTCACAAACCAACCCGCTATGTGAGCAAAGTCTCAAATAAAGGGCGTAGAAGCCTAAAAACATGCAGGAGTGCAAGGTTTCTGAGGAGGATCATAGTCGGTGCCGTTTTGCTTCACGTAATATGATTGAAGACTTAAGTAATTAGGCTGATGTCATTCGATTACACTCAACGATAGATTGAGGTAATCCAGAACATAAGCCACGGAATAGGTGAAAAACTTCGACATGTGGATCCCTTCGAAACTGACTCGTCCCGGCCGCTTACATAATGCAATCCTACGACCTAGGGTTCTCGATCTGCTCCAACACGCAGATTGCTATAAGCTTGTATTATTCCGCTCTCCAGCGGGGTACGGCAAAACCACAATGGCAGCTCAATGGCTGGTAGATAAGCCCAATGTGGGTTGGTACAGCATTGATGACAGTGACAACGATGCCTTTCGCTTTATCAACTACCTAATGCAATCACTCAATAAAGCGACTCAAAATGCCTGCCCTAGCGCCCAAAAGCTGGCAGAAAAGCGACAATTTTCATCTTTGCATTCTTTGTTAAGTGAAGTGTTTGCTGAGATGTCTGAATTCCATCACGAATGTTTCCTTGTGTTGGATGACTATCACTTGGTCAACAATGACGACATCCACGAAGCAATGCGCTTCTTCCTCAAGCACATGCCCGACAACCTAACGCTTGTTGTAACTAGCCGTGGCACTCCACCACTTGGCACTGCAAACCTTCGTGTTCGTGATCTGATGATTGAGATTGGCAACGATTCGCTGGCTTTTGATACTGAAGAGACGACGCGCTTCTTCAATCAACGTGTCGCCGATGGCGTAGATGACACCACCGCTGGTAGTATCTGTACTTATGTTGAGGGGTGGCCTTCGGCGTTACAGCTTATTGCCCTTCAAGCTCAACATCAAAAACGCACGCTGGCGCAATCGGCAGAATCGTTCTCTCACTTTAACCATGCCCACCTTTGGGATTACTTGGTTGAAGAAGTATTCGATCTACTGGATAAAGAAACCCGACAGTTCTTGATGCAGTGTTCAGTACTTGATCATTTCAATGACGAATTAGTCTGCGCGCTTACACAGCGTGAAGACGCACTGGGTATGATCGAATCACTCAACCGATTTGGCTTATTCATCTACCCGCTTGAAGGCGAGAAAAACTGGTACCGATTCCACAATCTATTCGGTGAATTTCTTGCCCATGAGCGCCAAGCTCGAATTCCGCAACAAGAAGCCGAGTTGCACCGAAGTGCCGCGAAAGCGTGGATCAAACAGAAAACGCCTCATCAAGCACTGCGACATGCGCAACGTGCTGAAGATCCAGATCTGATCATCCAAATCCTGACTGAACACGGTTGGCCGATGTTCAACCAAGGTGAGCTTTCATCATTAGAGATGGCGATCAAGCAACTGACTACGGATCAACTATACAGTGAGCCGAAGCTATCAATGCTGCGCGCTTGGCTGGCACAAAGTCAGCACCGTTATGATCAAGTGGGTACTTTGTTGGAAGAGGCTGAGACTCAATATCAAGCTCGAAACATTGAACTCGATACTCAGCAACAAGGCCAATACAATGCCTTGCGTGCCCAAGTTGCCATCAACAGCAATGAGCCTGAGAAAGCATTGGAGTTGGCTGAGCTTTCGTTGAGCCAGTTGAACACCACCGTTTATCGTAGCCGCATTGTCGCAACCTCGGTTGTGGGCGAAGTGAATCACGTAATGGGTAACCTAAGCCGTGCGCTACCGATGATGCAACAAACAGAAAAACTGGCACGTCAGTATCAGGTTTACCATCAGGCTCTATGGGCAATTCTGCAGCAAAGCGAAATCTTGATTGCTCAAGGTTATGTTCAAGCTGCATTTGAGCTACAAGACAGCGCATTCAAATTGATCGAAGAGCATCAGCTTCAATACGTTCCTCTACATGAATTTTTGCTGCGTGTTCGCGCTCAGATCTTCTGGTGTTGGAACCGACTAGATGAAGCGGAAGAATGTTGCTACAAAGGCTTAGATATCCTTGGTCACCACTCTCCGAGTAAACACCTGCACAGCTATTCTATGCTGGCTCGAATTTCATTGAGCCGCGGCGAGATTGATAAAGCGTCGAAGTTTATCGACCAAATTCAACACCTGCTACGTCAATCAACTTACCACGTGGACTGGACGGCAAATGCTTCTTTGTCTTTGATTCTTTTCTGGCAAGTAAAAGGCAATAAAGAGGCAATCCGTGATTGGCTAAGCGTGGCGGTTCGACCTGAATCGGCAAGTAACCACTTCTGCCAACTTCAATGGCGAAACATCGTACGTTCTCACATCATCCTTGAGCAGTATGAAGATGCGGAAGAAGCGCTGACTTTCCTTAAGAGTGAAGCGCAGCGTTCACATCTGATTACCGACACCAACCGAAACTTGATCGTTGAAGCGGTGTTGCGTACACAAATTAACGATGAAGACAGCGCACGCGTGCTACTTGAAGAAGCGCTTCATATGACCAACCAAACCGGTATGGTTGGTAACTTCTTAGTCGACGGTGGAACTATCGGGCATATCTTGGATAAATTGAGCAACAAGCCAGGCTTAGGTGACTTAGAACGCCATCGCGCTCAACAGATCATGAAAGATATCTCAACCACCCAACGCAGCCGCTCGGTTCACTTCGATGAAGACTTTGTTGAGAACTTGGTTAATCACCCGAATATTCCTGAGCTTGTGCGCACTAGCCCACTCACCCAGCGTGAATGGCAAGTACTTGGCTTAATCTATTCTGGGTTCAGTAATGAGCAAATCGCTCAAGAGCTCGATGTAGCGGGGACCACGATCAAAACGCACATCCGTAACCTTTATCAAAAGCTCAACATTGCTAACCGTAAAGAAGCAATCAGCACGGCGGAGAACTTGCTGCAGTTGATGGGGTACTAAAACGGAATCGAGATTGATTCGAGAAAAGCTTAAGCTAGTCACCAATGGTGGCTGGCTTTTTTTTCATCTGAAGTTTAGAGCTTAAAAATGTAGGAGCTGGAAAAGAAAAAAGACAATCACCAAACGACAGGCAAAAAAATAGCCAACCGCAATAATCGCGATTGGCTCTATATATTTGTGAACAAATCAATAGGTTCACTAACAACGTCAGTTGGCTAGGTGACCCTCGGCTTAAGAAGGGTCAATTAATATAATGCAGTTAGCGTGCCAACTTTTATTCGACGTTTTATAAGCCCTGCATCGCATAAAAACCATGAATTTGTCATGCGAATTGCAAAGTGCATTTGCATAATGCAACCAAGATGCAATATCGATAAGAGATCAGTTTCATCTCTGCTCTTAATGACAAATTACTAAGTGGTTGTATTTTAAATGTTAGGCAAATGTTCAGTTCAACTTATTGCCTTACAATTAAGAGAGTAATAAAAGCCCTTCCCCAATGGCATATTCATACTTTTTTTACACTAAAGTTTGTATACTGCACAAAATCACCCTCAACTCTATGAAGCAATGAACTACTTAAGTACTTTTTTCAAAGGCATGGCAATGGGCGCAGCAGACGTTGTTCCTGGCGTGTCGGGCGGAACCATCGCATTCATCACTGGTATCTACGATACGCTGCTAGAAAGCATTCGAAGAATTAACCCTAGCGTACTTGGCTTATGGAAACGCGAAGGCTTCAAAGCCGCGTTTAACCACATCAATGGTTTCTTCCTGATTTCACTGTTCGCAGGCGTATTCACAAGCATTGCGACATTTGCAAAACTAATTTCTTGGTTATTAGTCACCCACCCCGTTCCACTGTGGTCTTTCTTCTTTGGCCTGATCTTGGTGTCGGTTTTCCATATTCTTAAGCAAGTAGAGAAGCGCGATATGATTCGATTCGTGTTTTTGCTGCTTGGCGTTGCTTTCGCCTTTAGCATTACCGTGCTTAAGCCGCTGCAAATGGAACCAACCAGCATCAACATCCTAATCGCGGGTGCAATTGCAATTTGTGCGATGATTTTGCCGGGTATCTCGGGTAGCTTCATTCTGCTATTAATTGGTATGTATGGTCCGGTTCTTGGTGCGGTTAAAGAGTTCCAAATCGATGTGCTTGCGCTATTCCTTAGTGGCTGTGTGATTGGCCTACTGACTTTCTCGCACGTACTTTCTTGGTTACTGCGCTCATTCCGCGATTTCACATTAGTGTTCTTAACTGGTTTGATGATCGGTACGCTGCCTAAGATTTGGCCGTGGAAAGAAACCATCAGCTGGCGTACAAATTCAAAGGGTGAGCAAGTTCCTCTACTTCAAGAAAATCTGTCACCGTTTGATTTTGAAGCCGTAACCTCTCAGCCTTCTCAGCTGGTAATGGCGATTGTGATGATGTTGGCTGCTATTGCCTTGGTTCTAGGACTAGAGAAATTTGCAGAGCGCAACGCGAATTAACCAATCAGCGCCCCTTTGAGCAAACTTAAGAATCGATGAGTCTAATAAACATTAAGCTCAACACCCTTCTTATATAGATAAAAGCGAAGCCTATGGCTTCGCTTTTTTAGTTCTACAATACGCACAAAATTGCTTTTTGATACAAGCACGTATTGAGGGGTGTGATAACATCGCCGCTCTTATAAAATTAACTGAGAACACGACATGCACCCGGTATTAAAGGTGGCAGCTTTTGGAATCGCTCTTGTGGCAGGCTTTTATGGACCACAAGCAATCCAGCAATTTAAATCAGCGATGGAACACTCCTCAGCGGACGTTAATTTAGACGACTATTGCATGCTTTCAACAACATCGTGTGAGCAAGAATCTATTTCAATGTCGCTTGATCGCGAAACCGCACAACCTCTTCTACCCACCAAGATAAAGGTAGTTTGGGAAGGTGCCGCATCTGAGACACTGATGTTGTCACTCACCGGTTTAGAAATGGAAATGGGATCAGCGCGTTTTCAATTGAAGAGCATTGGCAACAATACCTACGAAGGTGACGTCATTTTACCGGTGTGTACCATGGATAAAATGACTTGGCTCGGTGAGCTTACCGATGGTGTTGAAACCGTAAACCCTGCAATAAGGATGGCAAGATGAGTAGAAATTGGTCGTTAGCATTGGTTGTCGCTTTTGTACTTGGCTTTGGTGTCAAAAGCTATCTTGATGGGCAAAACGAAGTTCAAGAACAACACGCTGCAAAACAAGAGTTTTCCGCAACGACTCTTTTCGGCAAAGACAACCAGCCAACGGAAATCTTTGACCAAACCGATGACAGAATTCGTATCGTTTACTTCGGTTTCACACGTTGCCCAGATGTATGCCCGACTTCTTTGGCTATGTTAGCCGGAGCACTTAACCAAGTCTCTGATGAAGCAAAAGCAAAGATTCGCCCAATGTTTGTTTCTCTCGATCCAGAACGTGATGCCGCTGAAGCCTCGTATGAATACGCGCAATACTTCCACCCGATGATGGAAGGATTAAGTGGTCCATTGGATGTGACAACAACGCTTGCGCATAACTACGGTGTTATTTTCAGAAAGACCAAGCTTGAAGGTTCAGAGTTGGAATACACCCTAGATCACAGCTCATATTTCTATTTTTTAAAGCCCGATGGTACTTTGATTACCAAAGTACCGCACACGTTGACGCCAGCGCCAATTGTTGAGGCCATCAACAAGTTAACGTACCCAGTCATCAACGACCAGGAACAACGTATAAAAAAATAAAGAACTTAACTAATAAAGTTCGAACAAAAAGTCAGGTCCCAGACCAAAAACATAAAATTAAGGACAACAACATGAAGTTAAAAGCACTTGCTCTAGCAGGCTTATTGCTCACCCCTTTTGCTCAGGCGAGTAGTGACATAATGGTTCATGACGCGTACGCTCGTGCAACCCCGCCTTCAGCAGTGAACAGCGCGGTGTTCACGACTCTGATGAACCACAGCGATAAAGATCGCGCTATTGTTTCAGCAACAACACCTGCAGCAGGTAAAGTAGAACTTCATGATGTAATCATGGACGGCGATGTAATGAAAATGCGCCAAGTTCAAGAGATCACCATCCCTGCGAACGGTGAAGCGGTACTTAAACCAGGTAGCCTACACATCATGTTGTTCGACCTAGCAAGCAGCCTAAAAGAAGGTGAGAAAATCGAGATGACACTGACTTTCGCTAATGGTGAAACGCAGACCTTCGATGCGCCGGTTAAGAAAGTAATGAGCGGCATGAAAAAGATGAATCACGATCATCATTAATCGTATTCACAATTGATAAAATAATTTAAGCCACGATGACTTCTCGCCATCGTGGCTTTTTGTTAAACTGAGTTCGCTTTTTATTCAAAGCCTGAACACATAAATAACCAAGGAGAATAGAAGATGATTGTAATGAAAACACTAAAACTGGCAGTAAAAGTAGCGCGTTAATTTGTTTGGTTAATCCAACTTAAATACCGATCGACCAACTTATCGTCACCCGTGACGACAGCACACTTTTACCCGGTTTACTATTGGTCGTAAGTGATCAATACCTGCATGCCCAATAGCGCATGACTAAATCCGGGGTCCTATCTATTTGAATTCGACCCAAGCTCAAAACATTTTTGACGTCTCGACGCTTTTTGATCTGACCAACGCTTTTCGATCTCATCAACAACCTGAGGTCTCACAAGATGTTAATGCTCTCACAAGAAAAGAAAGCTCGCACGTCTGGGTAAATAGACATGAATTCACAAAACGCATTTTCTCATCCAATGTCACTTCAACAACTTGGATGGCAACCTGTATTCCAACAACAACTGACACTCGAAGACTATGACCATTCCGTCATTGCTCGTATCGTCGCACATCACCGTAGTGGCTATACATTAGCGTCAGAGCAAGGTGAAATTGTTCTACCCATCCACCAAAACCAACCGGCAATGACGGTTGGCGACTGGGTGATGTTGAACTCTGATCTGCAATTCGACCGTTTACTAGACCGTCAATCGCTCTTCCGCCGTAAAGCGGCAGGCAGTCGCGTAGCTGAACAATATATTTCATCCAATATCGACACCGTTTTTATCGTGGTTTCGTTAAATAACGACTTTAATCTAAGCCGCATCGAACGCTATCTAGCACTCGCCAACGAAGCGCAGGTCGAAGCGGTTATCGTCCTCACCAAGAAAGACTTGTGTGACGACTACCAAGACAAAGTACAACAAGTGCAAAGCTTAGATTCGATGTTGATGATCGAAGCCGTTAATAGCCTAGATCAAGACTCTACTCAAGTATTGTCGCCTTGGTGTAAAACGGGCAAAACGGTGGCTTTGATGGGTTCGTCTGGTGTCGGAAAATCGACGCTGGTTAACTCGCTGCTTGGGGAAACTCAACAAGAAACGGGCGGTATTCGTGAAGACGACAGCAAAGGCCGTCATACAACCACGTCACGATCGCTCCACTTGCTAACGTCGGGCGGTTTATTGCTCGATACTCCTGGTATGCGAGAGTTACAACTCGCCGATTGTGCTGAAGGAGTAAGTGAAACTTTTTCTGATGTGGAAGAGTTAGCGATGCATTGTCACTTTTCTGATTGCAGTCATGAGTCAGAACCAGGATGCACAATACGCAAGGCCATTGAAAGCGGTGAGCTTTCTGAAAGGCGATTCTCTAACTATGAGAAGCTACTCAGAGAGCAAGCAAGAAATGGAGCCTCATTGGCAGAACAGAGAGCGAACAGTAAACAGCTTTCTAAAATGTACAAAACCGTGCAATCAGAGAGCCGTAATATCAAGAAATCGTCTAAATAGCCGATTATTGGATTAGGTTTACAACACATAAATAAGCCCCATGTCCCTATCGCGTATTAGCTCATTAATTCATGAGCTCTTTAATGCATTGGGCTGGGGCTTCTTTGTATTAACAGGTCTTCTTTATATCAACAGGAACCCAATGGGATCATTTCTGCACACAATGATCTTGCTAATCGACTCTGACGGCACCAGAACCAGAACATTGACCCGAATGAGTATTATCATTCAGATTTATATCTCAACAAGAGTACAAAAATTTAACATTTAGCTCTAAAAACACCACGTAGCGCAAACAATCACCCTAAAAGTAAACTATTCCTAGACACCCTCTTAGATCCCGCTAATATGACCGCCCATTCCACTAGTGTATAGTTGGATTTGGTACAACTTTATAAAAAAATACATCACTATAATAAATTAACAATTGCAGGTATTTTATGCAAAATCACAACATGCTCGCCCGCATCGCTCGTGGAAATCTCGTTCTACAGATCCTTGCTGGTATTGTTTTCGGTGTCGTTCTCGCCATGGTTTCTCCTTCAGCAGCTCAAGATGCAGGCCTATTAGGTAGTCTGTTTGTTGGTGCTCTGAAAGCTGTTGCCCCAATTTTAGTATTCATTCTTGTTGCAGCTTCTATCGCAAACCAAAAGAAAGGTCAGCATACTCATATGCGTCCAATCATTGTGCTTTACCTGATTGGTACGTTCTCAGCTGCACTGACTGCTGTAGTACTGAGCTTCATGTTCCCAACCACTTTGACACTGGTTGCTGGCGCTGAAGGTGCTAACCCTCCTCAAGGTATTGCAGAAGTTCTTCATACGCTTCTATTCAAGCTTGTAGATAACCCAGTTAGCGCACTAATGAACGCTAACTACATCGGTATTCTTGCTTGGGCAATCGGTCTTGGTCTTGCTCTGCACCACGCATCAGCAACAACAAAAGCGGTTTTCGAAGACCTTAGCCACAGTGTTTCACACATTGTTCGCTTCATTATTCGTCTTGCGCCATTCGGTATCTTCGGCCTTGTTTCGACTACATTCGCAACAACGGGCTTCGATGCACTAGCAAGCTACGGTCAACTGCTAGCGGTTCTACTAAGCTCAATGCTGATCATTGCTCTTGTCGTTAACCCACTGCTTGTCTTTGTAAAGACAAAACAGAACCCATACCCACTTGTACTGCAATGTATTCGCGAGTCTGGTGTAACGGCATTCTTCACTCGTTCAAGCGCTGCAAACATCCCAGTGAACATGAACCTTTGTAAGAAGCTAGAGCTAGATGAAGATACTTACTCTGTATCAATCCCTCTAGGCGCAACCATCAACATGGCAGGTGCTGCAATCACCATCACTGTGTTAACGCTTGCAGCTGTACACACAATGGGTATTGAGATTGATATCTTCACTGCGATTCTACTAAGCCTTGTTGCTGCAATTTCAGCATGTGGCGCATCAGGCGTTGCCGGTGGTTCACTGCTACTGATTCCTCTAGCTTGTGGCCTATTCGGTATCTCAAACGATGTAGCGATGCAGGTTGTAGCGGTTGGTTTCATCATTGGTGTGATTCAAGATTCGGCTGAAACAGCGCTTAACAGCTCAACTGACGTAGTGTTCACTGCGGCTGTATGTAAAGCTGAGCAAAACAAAGCTTAACAGCTCTTGGATATTAGGCTTTAGCTCTAAGCTCTAAGCTCTAAGCTCTAAAAGCAAATAGCACACAAATAAAAAGGGAAGCATTCGCTTCCCTTTTTTGTTGTCTTGGTTTTCGAGATTACGGTTAGAAGCTATATAGCTTCAGTCATTCTTGTCCAACTCATCAAAGCTAACCAACACGTTTTAGTGGTTGCTTTTCCAGCTTGGATCCACTGCTGCCTGACTGAAATCTAGAGAGTTAGGGCTTGCTTCTTTGTTATGCGTTGCTTGATCGCTGGGTGACCCTTGATTCGCAGCTCCGCTATCATGGTTTGGCGTCGCCTGCTGGCTGTAATCGACGTTAGAAGCTTGCTCACTCGACGCTTTGGTCTCTAAATGACTACCATCGACATTTAACTCCTCACCTTCTTCATCGGAGGCTTCTTTAACCTTCTTAGGAACAGGCACATTGCGTTTGTAGAGCTTGTTGAGCGCCTTAATGATTGAGTGCTTAGTGATCGCTTCTTGGGTCAACTTGGTCATTATCGGTTTAGTCAGAGCCTGTAAGCCCACGACAGCATCTACACCAAGTTCACCGCCGACTTTATCCCTCAAATGCTTTGCTTCTGAGTAACCAAAATGAGCCGATAGAAATAGCCAGATATAAGCAATGGCATTGCCGTGCTCGCCATGGTCTATCCAAGCTTCACCCGCTCTAAACATCGCTTCTGCACTGTTCTTTTCTGCGGCCGTCTCAAACCAGTAAACAGCCTCGCCATGGTTAGGCTCAACACCAATACCGTTCAAATAACTCATACCAAGTTTGATCTTGCCGTCTAAGCTATTCTTTTCCGCGGCCTTTTGGTACCACTCGACAGAACTTTCGGCAGAGTAATCTGGGTTTTCTTTATCTAGACACCAGTCACCGATAAACAGCATCGCTTCAGTATTACCACCAGCCGCAGATTCTTCGATATAGGTGTAACCTTTAGGGATGTTTTTATCAGTTCCACGACCAAAGACAAGTGCTTTGCCCATCTCAAATTTCGCAGACACGTCATTGTCCAATGCGGATATCGCAAGCTGCCAAAAGTTGGCTTTTTCTCTTAAAATCAGGTCTTCTTTACGCTTCATGCTTAGGCGCACAATGCCATACATACCATTGATATTATCGAGTTGCGCCGCTTTGTCGTACCAATACAGAGCTTCCTTAATATTGTTACGTTCAGCTTCTTTTGCCAAATACAGAATCGACGGTACATGCCCGGTTTCGGCTTTGAAGTGACGCTCTTTTTGCTCTTGTATGCGCGCTTTTTCAATCGCTTTTCGATAAGCGACAGCACGAGCCTTACGTTCTTGTTCCAAGCGCTGCTTTCTTAGCGATAAAGAGATCAGCCACACGGCGACAAGTATTAACGAAAGAGCCGTCGCACCAATTGCGATTCCCATTGTACTCATAAAATATTTTAACCTAACTCGGCTGATACTAGCCCCGATATCGGGAAAGTGATCAACCCATAGTGAATGGTATGTTTCTAATTACAGGGAAAAGCGCCGTTATTAAAACGTTCCGCCCTAAAATGAACTTAGTTCAGTATCTCAGGAATACATAGCGATAAAAAGTCTACTAAGACCTATCGTTATGCACTCCATAAATGGTGTGATCTTGCTTCAATAGAGTTCGATAATGAAGACCATCTTTCAACAAAATAGTCTTAAACAAAGACAACGAAATTGATGAATACCTATAAACAATTTCGTGTCGCTGTAGTTAGTTCAGTTGGCCGTATATGTAAGCCAGTTCAGCAACCGTTTTAGCAGAGAATTTCTTCATTAAACTCGCTCGATGCACTTCCACCGTTCTCATCGCGATAAATAATTCATCGGCAATTTTCTGGTTACGTTTGCCGTCGATAATCTGCTTAAGAATATCGATTTCTCGCTCAGTTAACGACGCATACGCTTGGCGATAAACATTCATGTGTAAATGCTTTTCAGAAGCCTCTAGCCCTTGCTTGATCGCCTCAGCTAACTCACTGCCTTTAACTGGCTTTTGAAAGAAGTTCACCGCACCGGCTTGCAATGCCTCCACCGCCATTGGTACATCACCATGGCCCGTCAGGTAAATCACCGACAATGGGCTCTGCGCTTTCATCATCAACTCATGAACTTGCTGTCCTCTCATTTCAGGCATTCGACTGTCTAACACCACGCATCCCGTCGCATTCAAATCCACTGCATCCAAAAAGCTCGGGCCATCTTCATAGGCTGTCACCTTGAAATCATGCTCTTCCAATAAGAACACCAATGAGTCACGCATCGACTCATCATCATCAACCACATAGACTGGCAACGTATGATGAAGTTCAGACATAACAAGATTCCTTATGAGTCATTTGAAATAGAGGAAGGCAGGGTCACCGCCACATGACAACCATGAGGAGTCAGTGAGGTGATGCTCATTTTGCCACTGTGGTCTTCAATCACGTCTTGGCAAATCGCCAGCCCTAAACCCAAGCCGTTTTCTTTGCTGCTCACAAAGGCTTGAGTGACTTGTTGTTCAGTGAAATCTAAACCGGTGCCATTATCGATAATCGACAGTATCATTTTATCCGGTTGATACTCGGTAATCACTTTAATTGTCGATGGTTCGTTGTTTTTGTTACCAATATCAGACGTAGCGCTTTGTTCGCGATGCTGTTGTGCATTACATGCGTCGGTCGCATTGTTTATCAGGTTTACAATCACTTGCTGCAATCCCACCGGGTCAACATGCAGTTGGATAGGCTTACCTACAGCGTCGCGCTCAATGGTTATCTTGTGTTTCTGTAATCGAAATTGCAGTAGCTCGATAGTGTCTGTGAGTAACTGCTCGATATCAGTCCGTGACTTTTCCGATGAACGTTTCTTTATCATGCTTCTCAAGCGTTGAATGATCGCATCAGCACGGTCCACTTGAGACTGGATCTTCTCAAACACAGGTTCAATATCGGTCAATGGTTTGTTCTTCGAAATCCGTAGTAAACCACCTTCGCTATAATTCCGAATAGCTGCCAGAGGCTGATTAATCTCGTGTGCCAAACTGCTGCCCAGCTCACCAACTACCGAGATACGTTGTGAGTGCTCTAGCTGTTCACTCTTACTTTTCAGCTTATACAGCGTCGCTTCTAGTTGCTTTTTGCTGCGACTGAATTTGTATTCTAGCCAGAAGTGGTAAGCATTCAGAGACACGACAAGAATAAAGAACGCCCATGCCCACTGTTGATTGTACTTGAGCCAGATCAACGCTTCTTTCCACCAAGGTTGTTGCAGTGGATGCATGTCGAGTTGTTGGTATAGCTTGTCGATCGACAGCAGGCTTGTCGGTGACGTCCAGCCCGATGCATTAGCTGCAATGGCTGGCGCACTGCTTTTTGGCATCGCAAATAACACCTGACTCATTTGTTTCGCCAGTGTAGAAGACGCTCTCTCTGTTTTGGCAAACGACCAGTTAGGGTACAAAGGCGTAGACACCTGACATCGGAACCCTTCTGGTGCTTGATTGTCGATAACACGATATTGACTAGCCACCAGCAAACCTTCACTGATCATGCTCTCGACCAAACACACAGGCACCACCGCAGCTTCAATGTGCCCTTCACGCAGTTGATACAAGCTGGCATCAATAGGGAAACCTAAGAACTGAGTATTAGAGAAAAAGTGATTAGGGTTGAGCCCTTGTTGCATCACTTGGTAACGCATAGTGAGGTAACCACCAAATGCATTTTCCGAGACCGCCGCAATCGACTTACCGCTCAATTGTTCGAGCGAAATATAAGGCGACATTCTTCTCACCACCAAGGCTGAACCAATACTTTGCGTATTGCTGGCTCCCGACTGTTCAAAGTTATGACTGGTCATGGTGGCCATCCAAGAAAGCGCATACTGGCGTCCTAAGCGAACCGCCTGACCGGGGTTGGTGATAACAAAATCGACAGTGACGTCTTTTACCGCTTCGGCCATCTCTTCCAAGTTGAAAGGCTTGAGGACAAAGTGCTTACCCGCAATACGCTCAGACAGCCAATCCATCGTAGGCTGCCAACGCTGCTGCGCCGCAAGTTTGCCTCGGGTCGCCAACACGCCAACCTCGATAACCTGATCGGGTTCATCTGTGTTTTGGTTTGGGCTTGTGCTTGTGCTTGAAGCTACTATCGCTTGTTCAGATTGAGCCGCGAAACACGCAGCCGCGGTTAGGCTCAACCAACAAAGGCCAATGATTGTCATTAGGTTTCGGACTGTCACTAAAATCTCTTTCTCCAAACGGACTGTTTATTCAATTTATTCTCTCGTCACTTCACTTTTTCTTGAAGCTGACGACATGTTTAACGCCTAACTCATGCTTTAGATCGCCTTAAACAAGTCTTTAAAACAAAGCATAACAGCTACATTGGTAAAACCACATTTGTTCTAGATCAACTTTGATCTGGGTATGTGGAAATCCACAATACCCCGAGTACGGCCAAAATCTGACAATGAGCTCAACAGAACGAATACCCATTTATAGGTACCACTATGGACTCATTGAAAAGACGGTTTCTCAGCCAATTCGGTAAAGTTTCCGCCGGTGCTGCGCTCATTCCCATTGCCGGAATCAACACCGCAGTCGCGAGCACAGTCATTCGCAATAACAACCAACCTGACCGTAAAGGCGAAATAGGTAAACGCTACGCCATGGCGATTGATTTACGTAAGTGCGTTGGCTGCCAGGCGTGCACTGTTGGCTGTAGCGTTGAAAACCAAGCGCCGATTGGCCAGTTCAGAACCACTGTAAAACAGTATGAAGTCTCCCTTGATGATGGTTCGACAGTTCAACAAGACGTGAAATCTTTCATGTTGCCTCGCCTTTGTAATCACTGTGACAACGCACCCTGCATAAAGGTTTGCCCTGTTCAAGCGACCTTCCAACGTGAAGATGGCATTGTGATGGTCGACAACGAATGCTGCGTAGCCTGTGCTTACTGCGTTCAAGCCTGCCCTTACGATGCTCGTTTCATTAACAACGACACGCTTACCGCCGACAAATGTACCTTCTGCGCACATCGCCTTGAAGACGGCTTACTGCCCGCTTGTGTAGAAACCTGTGTCGGTGGCGCGCGTGTCATTGGCGACCTTAAAGATCCAAACAGCGAAATCAATCGTCTGCTCAATGAAAACCAAGACGACATCAAAGTGCTCAAGCCAGAGCAGAATACCAACCCACATGTTTTCTATATCGGCATGAACGAGCGATTCGTTAGCCACATCGAAGGTCAACCTGCGATTTATGATCCTGCTGCCATCGATAACTCATCCTCTAGCAAACAAGGAGAGACAGCATGAATATCACTGAGGTGTTAGTTCCCGCTCAAGAGATCGCTTGGCTACCGTGGGCAGTTCAATATTTCTTCTACATTGGTTCGGCTTACGCAGCGGCTATTCTGTTTTTGATTGCACTGATATTCAAAAACTCGACCAGTCATCAATTCCGTTCAGCTCTTGTGCTTGTGATGGCCATCGGCGCAATTGTTGGCCCACTGGCGCTAACCGGTGACTTACACCAACCTGGCCGTGCGTGGCACTTCTACGCTCACATCACACCTTGGTCATGGATGTCATTAGGCTCTCTGTTTCTTCCTCTATTTTCTGGTCTGTCTGTCGCTACCGCATGGGTTTACCTACGCGATGACATCGCACAACTTAAAAGAAGTGAAAACCCGCTTCTAAAACGCTTGTCTTGGCTAACACTGGGGCAATGGCAGGTTTCAACAAAATTGATGATTGCACTCGCTGCTGCAACAGCAGTTTCGGGCTTAAGTATTGCGCTTTACACTGGCGCCGAGATTGCAATTTTGGCGAGCCGACCGCTTTGGCATCAACCGGCTTCCCCGCTGCTTTGGTTTACGACCGCATTCTTTGCTGCAACGGGTTTAACGCTGTTGATTTGGGCTCTGCTGCCTTCAAGCAAGCCAAGCTTAAAACCAACAGACCTCGCTCTAGTACAAAGAACCATTACCTTAACCGGTGGCCTTGCCATCATTCTTACGTCGATTTGGGCATCTAACCATGGTCACTTCAATCTGTATGAGAACGACGCTTGGGGTATCAATTTAGGCATCATGACCACCAGCATTTTACTTTGCATGATCTTGGTTCTTCCGCTGCAGCGTCTATCGCAAAGCAAACTAGGAATTATCTGTGTTGCGCTTGTGACCATCGTTTCAGCATGGGCGGTACGTTGGGTGACCATGATGGAAGTTCAAACCATTCCACGCTTTGATGTGGGCGCATTCCCTTATGAATTGCCAATGGGTAGCGCTGGTTTACTTGGCATTGTTGGTATGTGTGGCCTTTGGTTAGCACTTGCGTTGTTTGCCTCTGAAATCGTGTCTACTGGTTCTACAAGAGCAACTGGCTCTGCACCAAAGACAGAATCTAAGCCAAACCAAAACACACCGTCACCACTTAACCGCTCACATAGCTTGTAGTCTGAGGAATCATCATGGATAACAAACGTCGTCAATTTTTGAAAACAGGCCTTGCTGCCGGTGGTGTTGGAGCTTTTGCTGCAGGTTATGCGACAACCACAAAACACATGGTTCACGGTGCTATTGATGGCACCGCAGGTAAGAAAACCAATCACATCCATCACGGTAATTCGTTAGAGACGGAATACAGTGTCGATGAACAAGGTAAGATCTCGCCGAATCCAAACCAACGCGTTGCACCATCAATGTGTTTTGGCTGCTGGACATTGTGTGGCTTGCGTGTACGTATAGACAATCGCAATGACGAGATTTTGCGCATCTCGGGCAACCCTTACCACCCGCTATCAAGCGACCAACAGATCCCGTTCAAAACGCCCGTAAAAGACGCCTACATTGGCTTGTCTGGTGAATCCGGCATCAACAACCGTTCGACGGCCTGCGCCCGCGGTAACGGCATGTTAGAGATTCAAAACAGCCCATACCGAATCACTCAACCGTTAAAACGTGTTGGTAAACGAGGTGAAGGCAAGTGGGAGCCGATCAGCTACGAACAACTTATCACTGAGATCACCGAGGGTGGTGACTTATTCGGTGAAGGTAAAGTTGAAGGCTTACGATCGATTCGCGACATCGAAACGCCACTTGATCCGAACAACCCTGAATACGGACCAAAAGCCAACCAACTGCTTGTGACCAATGCCGGTAATGAAGGCCGTGACGACATCTTGAAGCGCTTTGCATTTAACAGCTACGGTACTCGCAACTTTGGTCACCACGGTTCTTACTGTGGCTACGCGTTCCGCGCAGGTTCAGGTGCGATCATGAATGATCTAGACAAATTCTCGCACTTAAAGCCCGACTTCAACAACGCAGAATTCATTCTTTTCATCGGTATGTCTCCGGCTCAAGCGGGTAACCCGTTTAAGCGCCAAGCAAGGCAACTTGCGGAAGCTCGTACCAACGGAAAACTGAGCTACACCATAGTGACTCCGAGCCTTCCTGCAGGATCTTCAAGCCTTGCTGCGGGCGATCGCAACAACTGGCTACCGATCAAACCGGGCACCGATTCAGCATTAGTACTGGGCATGATCCAATGGATCATCGAGAACCAGCGCTACAACCATGATTTCTTGTCTCGCCCAAGCGCACAAGCAATGCAGAAAGCAGGCACCACCCATTGGTGTAATGCATCTCACCTCGTGATCAGCGACGAAACACACCCACAAAACGGGCGCATGCTTCGCACATCGGATATTGGTTTGCTAGAAACGGGCGAACCGATGTCTGACGATGATGGATTCATTGCACTTAATGTGACAACGTCACTATTAACATCAAATATTCAGGTAGATGAAGCGGCTCTGTTTGTCGATCAAGACGTAGAAATTGATGGTCAAACCGTTCGTGTGAAGTCTTCTCTACAAAGATTGAAAGAAGAAGCCTTCAAATATGACCTTGCTTACTACAGCGAGCAGTGTGAAATCCCACAAGATCAGATTATTGCGCTAGCGAAACGCTTCACCAGTTACGGTACAAAAGCAGTCGTCGATACTCACGGTGGCAACATGCACACCAATGGCTTCTACAACTCGTTCTCTATTCTAATGCTGAATGCGCTGATCGGTAACATCAATGCAAAAGGCGGAGCGATAGCCAAGGCGGGTGGCTACCCAACCTCTGTTGCAGGCCCACGTTACGACTTTACCAAATTCAAAGGTAAGACTAAGCCACAAGGCGTGTTCTTGTCTCGTAGCAAGTTCCCGTATCACAAGACCAGCGAATACAAACGTCACGTTGCGGCCGGTGAATCACCTTACCCAACACGTGCTCCGTGGTACCCAATCTCTGCGCCGCTTTTAACCGAGCATTTATCAGCTGCGATTGATGGCTACCCTTACCGCGCAAAAGCGTGGATCAACCACATGGCGAATCCACTTTATGGTGTTCCGGGTTTAGACAACCTACTGGGCGAGAAGCTTAAAGATCCAAAACAGCTTGGCTTGATCGTGTCTATCGATGCCTTCATCAATGAGACAACAGCATTATCAGATTACCTAGTACCCGACACGGTTACCTACGAGAGCTGGGGCATGGCGACACCGTGGCACGGCGTCGCGACCAAAGCGATCACCGCTCGTTGGCCGATAGTTGAGCCTAAAACCTCACGCACTCAAGACGGGCGCGCCATCAACCTAGAAAACTTCTTTATTGATCTGGCGAAAACTCTCGACTTGGGTGGCTTCGGCGACAACGTAATCAAAGACAGCCAAGGTAATTGGCACGGTATTCATAGCGCTGAAGATTTCTACTTGCGCTCAGCGGCTAACTTAGCATTTGCAAAAGGTGGCGTACCGAATGTAGACGCTGAAGATATCGTTTGGTCTGGTCTAGAACGCCTAGTACCTGTGATGAACAAAACGCTTAAGCCAGAAGAGATGCTAAAAGTGGCGTATATCTTTGCGCGTGGCGGTCGTTTCGAAGACGCAACCAATGCCTACACCAATGAAACCATGAAGTACAAATGGACCAAGCCACTGGCTATTTGGAATGAAAAGCTTGGTACCTCTCGCAACACCATCAGTGGCGAGCAGTACATGGGGTGCCCGACATGGTATCCACAAAAACTGGCAGACGGTACGCCATTGGCTGAGCAGTTCCCAGCAAAAGAGTGGCCATTTACTCTGACCAACTTTAAATCCAATATTCACAGTGCGGTGTCTAACCTGTCACCACGCTTGGAATCGATTAAAGGCGTGAACCCGGTTTACATTCACCCGCAAGACGCCTCTTCAGCGGGCATCAAAACCGGTGACGTATTTGCCATTGAAACACCGAGTTCAACCACACACGCGTTGGCGATGGTGATTGATGGCATCAAGCCGGGCACATTAGGCTTTGAACACGGCTTTGGACACAAAGAGCTCGGTGAACGTGCACACTGGATTGGTGACACACGACAACCAGTAAAGATGAAGTCAAACGATGGCGTTAACATCAATGATATAGGCTTGATTGACCCGACGAGAGAAGGCAAAGGCGTGATGTTGGATTGGGTTGTGGGCGCAGCAGCAAGACAAGCGCTTCCGGCTAAGATCTACAAAGTCTAATCAGTGATCCAATACCTATCCCTATTCATTTCTGAATAGGGACAAAACAGAGCAACTTCGCCATTCGAAGTTGTTCTGCTTTTTAACAGTCAATACATCGGCAGCATTCAATCCGCAACATTCAATCCAACCCGCAAACTCTCTTCACTTCTATTCTCTTCTTTTCTTTTCACCGTAACTTTTTTAGCCAGCCTCTATAAAGCGGCTATGCTTATACAATCGGTGCCATAAAAGAGCCTTAACAAGCAGTTACACCGAGGCGAACATGGCAGTTCCCTTGCACTTCGTTAACCGCAGTTGGATTCGCCTATCGAAATTCACACCAATACCATTATGGTGATTGAGGTTATTAATGTGAGACTTACCTCAAGTTCCAATTGAATTAATGTGGAAATCCACAATAGCGCGAACATCCAATTATGTCGAAAATGCGTGCATTACAACCAATAGCGACGCCTCATGATTAAGCTGAACATAAAAACTCAAACTCTAACGCTTTGCATCGCTGCTCTGGGAAGCCTTTCTTTATCCGGTTTTGCACAAGCAGCGCCTAATCCAATGCCAGAAGCCGCAGAAACCTGTAGCGGTTGCCATCAAGCAGACGGGAAAGGCATGACCAACATCGCCCCTATGCTTGCAGGGCTCAATGCTGACTACCTAGAACATCAACTGATCTTATTCTCAAGTGGCGAGCGTCAAAGCGCGATCATGAAAGGGATGGCGGATGGTGTGTCTGATCCTGCGATTCGTCGTGAAGTTGCCGAGTACTTCGCTTCGCTTCCTTCTTATGAATTCAGCGATTTAGAACAGCGCGGCTCACAAGCTGATATTGATAACCCTTATCGTAAACTGGTATTCCAAGGCGATTGGGACCGCAACATCCCCGCTTGTGCAACCTGTCATGGGCCAAGCGGTATGGGCGTAGACAAATTCCCACGCCTAGCGAGCCAGCACGCCGACTACATTCAAACTCAGCTCAACGCATGGAAAAACGGCACTCGTAAGGGGGATGATTTGAACATGATGGGCAATATCGCCGGTAAGTTGACCGACGATGAGATCAAAAACCTGTCTTACTACTTCGCATCTTTCCGATACTAAAGGGCTCGCATGAAAACATTACTCTTAATTACCGCAACCCTTGCCTCTGGAATCGCTTACGCCGAAGGTGAGTTGCCCGATCGCCAAACCGAACTGCCAGCTGTTGAGAAACCACAAGATAACAAGTATCTGGTGCCACGAGACTTGGTCGATATTCCTGCAGGAGAGTTTGGCGACAAAGTTAAACTGGGTTATTCACTGTTTGTCGATTCACAACAGATGCGCGGTACGTTCGTCGGCAATGAACAAAACTGTGTCAACTGCCACATGCAAGCGGGCATGAAAGCGAATGCGGCGCCTCTATGGGGTGCTTATATGGCCTACCCTGCTTACCGTAAGAAAAACGACAAGGTAAACAGCTACGCAGAACGTATCCAAGGCTGTTTCACTTATTCAATGAATGGCCTGCCACCAGCAGTGGGCTCAAAAGAGATGGTCGCGCTAACCGCTTACTCATACTGGTTGGCAATGGGCGGTATCTTGGATAAGAACGGCATGCAAGACACACCCGTTCCTGAGATTAGCGATGCAGATTTACAAGTCGGAGGAAAAGCGGAGAGCTTCCCTCTTCCTGAAGAGCTGTTAAGCAAATACCCAATCGATGACCGCAGCAAGCTTGCAGGTCGCGGCTACCCTAAGATTGCTAACCCTGAACAAGAACCGTCGATAGCGCGTGGCGAAAAGGTTTATCAAACCAGCTGCCAAACGTGTCATGGACAGAATGGTGAAGGTATCAAAGGGGACGACGGCCGCTCATACCTACCACCACTTTGGGGCAAAAACTCATTCAACTGGGGCGCAGGTATGCACCGCGTAAACACCGCCGCGTACTTCATCTACGAAAACATGCCGCTTGGAAAAAGCCAACAGCTGTCAATTCAGGATGCGTGGGATGTGGCCGCGTTTGTAAACAGTCATGAACGCCCACAAGACCCTCGATACAAAGGCGATGTTGCCGGCAATGCTAAGCGTTACCACAGCCACCAAGGTTACTATGGCAAAGAAGTCGACGGTCATGTACTGGGTTCAAAAGCCTACCCAAGTGGTAAAGAAGTGATTAATGATCACTAATTCGTTTTAAAGAGCAGTAACCGGTTTTCGTGAGTAGTCATGCATTTCAGTGAGACGGATAGTTGCTTACACCAGCTATAGCTAAGCTTTACATTGTAAATTGGTTACAACTGGACGAATAAAAAGGAGCCAAATTGTTTAACGATCTGGCTCCTTTTTTGTGTTTGAACGATTAGAAAAATAACTAACCTTGCTGCATCTTCTCCCAAATCGTCGGAGAGCCAATATAGTCTTGAACCGTAGTGATGAATTCTTTCACCAGTTTGGTCTGCTTACGGTGCGGATACACAGCGTAGATTGCGGTATCGATTGTAGAAATCGGATAATCCGGCAGTAAAGTGACTAAGCCAAGTTCTTTCATTGAGGCATACAGGTTTGATTGATCAAGGAAACCATACCCTAAGCCATCCTTAACGCAAGACACCATGGTGCGAACATCACTCACCTTATAGTTGCCACGAATCGTCAGACTTTGGAAAGTATTGCCTCCTGGCTCTTCGCTGATACGTAAATGATCAACCGTCATATCGCCATTGGTATAAATTACAGCAGGTAACGCGAGCAAATCTTGTGGCGTCTTCGGTTCACCATGCTGCTTCACAAAGTCGTTCGAGGCGACCAGCATGAAATTACTGTCGGCAATCTTCTTCGCAATCAAATTCGATTCAACAAGCTTGCTGAAGCGAAATGCGATATCAAACTGCCCTGCAATGATATTGGCAATCTTGTCGTCCAATGACAGCACAATCTGTACATCCGGATACTTTCTCATGAACTGCGTGATGATAGGTTGCAGGTATTGCTGACCAAAATAGATGGGCGACGTAATTCGCAATACACCTTTGGGTTCAGACTGGTACGAATCTGCAATGCCTTGGATCTGATTGATGGTGTCTTTCAACACGTAGGTTTGCGCGAGAATATCTTCCCCTGCTGACGTCAGCGAGAACGAACGCGTAGAACGGTTGAGAAGCTGAACACCTAGGTCTTGCTCAAGCTTTTTTATTTGTTTAGAGAGTGATGAGTTGTCCATATCATGCAAGGTTGCCGCTTTGGTAAACGATCCTTGTTGAACCACATCTAAGAACAATAACAACTGATTAGTATTAGGCACTGCGCCTCTCCTGAAATAAAACTCGACTAGCGTTCATCTTTGGGGGTATCCATCACAACCATGGTTGTAATGGATTGAACCTGAGCGCATTCCCCAAGCACATCGGCATGAAACTTCTTATAGCCCGGCAGATCTTTGGTTTCTACTCTCAGCAAATATTCGTTAGCACCGGTAATGTTGTGGCACTCCACCACTTCTTTTTCCATGCTGACATGCTGTTCAAATTCTAGCTGAGCCGATTTGCTGTGGCTCGATAAACCAATCGAAACATAAGCAATAAAGCCGACACCCATCAAGCCATTATCCAGAACTGCGCGGTAACCTTGAATGATCCCTTTACGTTCGAGATCTTGTACTCGCCTTAGGGTCGCTGAAGCCGACAAACCAATTCGTTCTGAAAGCTCAATGTTGGAGATTCTGCCGTCCAACTTAAGCTCTTGCAATATCCTTTCGTCAAATCTATCCATAGGTACTTATTATTGTGCAATTAGTGATAATAAGTGAAATAAAAGCACATAATTGCCTCACTTTCCACCTACTATGTTTCTCAACACGTGAAAGTCATGACCGGTCAGTCACTTCGTTCATTTTATTGTAGGAGAACCATTATGCCTTTAGAACAACTTAGCGCACTTGCCCTGTTTGCGTTTGTCTCGACCTTCACGCCGGGTCCAAATAACATCATGCTCATGACATCAGGAGCAAATGTTGGCTTTGCCCGAACTATTCCGCACATGCTTGGGATAGCTCTAGGGTTTGCCGCGATGTTGTTGTTGGTTGGCTTCGGCTTAATGGGAATTTTTAACGCCTATCCGGTCTCTCACCAAATCTTGAAATATCTAAGCCTGACTTACCTTGTGTACCTAGCAATTAAGATAGCATTGAGCGGCAAAGCCAAAAGTACCGAGGCTTATAAACCCATGACCTTCATTGGCGCGGCAAGTTTTCAGTGGGTGAACCCTAAAGGTTGGTCGATGGCTCTGACTGCGATTTCAGTTTATAGCAGTGGCAGTTCATGGTGGGAACTTGCGATCATCGCAGCGATATTCACGCTAGCCAACTTACCATCTGTGACATTCTGGACGGCGGCAGGTAAACAGCTACAGCACTGGTTAACAACCCCAATGCGTATTAAGAGCTTCAATTATGGAATGGCGGGATTACTGCTCGTGTCGACCATTCCAATGCTCTAATTTCTAGTTATTGATTCATCTAGGTTCTAGATTCTAGATTCTAGCCATTGAGTCAAAACGTTATCTGGATATCTAACGCTTTCACACAGCTTAAAATTCAGTTCACTTAAATGCTTAACTGCTCAATAATTCAGTTAACCAATAATTTAGTTAGCAAATGGTTTAGTTAGCCAATAAGTTGGCAAGGATAGGCTGTAACACGGCTTGTCCTTGCGCCGTCAAAGCCCACGCAAAACCACAAATATTCCCAAGAATCGACATCCATAGGATGGCTTTAAATGGCTGTTTCTGAGTTTTATGACGTAACTTCGCTTGCGCCAGTAACGCCCCAGGCCAACCTCCCAATAAAGAAAACAGGTGTAACGTACTTTCCTTGGTTCGCCACTGACCTTTTATTGCCGCTCGCTTATCTTTCGCGTAAAGCGCAAAGGTCAAAAGGCTCATCACAATGTAGGCAATAAGAATCGGTACATAAGACGCAACAAACAACATGCTCACTGCAACAATAGCTAGGTATACAAAACTGAGAATAATTGAGATAGACAAAAATGAACCCTTAAATTTACTCGGTATATATTTGATTTATATATAACTTATCGAAGTATGGATCTGACATGCTTAGCTTAGCGACTCAAACCGTCAAATAAAACCCAACTACGCCCTTAAATCTTTAATAAAGGAGGAGTAAGCTTTTTTACAAATACGTTAGCCTAAATGCCTTATCCATCCCTACATAACATGATGGAATATAAAGGAATTATAACAATGAATAATAAAAAACATGCTATCTATCAAGTTTTTACACGTTTGTTTGGCAACAAAAATACCACTAATACTCCATGGGGCACGATGGAAGAAAATGGGGTAGGAAAATTCAGTGATTTCACGCATCACGCTCTGGCTGAAATAAAAGACCTTGGCATTACTCATATTTGGTATACCGGCGTTCCGCATCATGCTGTCATCAAGGATTACACCCATATCGGTATTACCAATGATCACCCAAGTGTCGTCAAAGGGCGTGCTGGCTCTCCTTATGCAGTCAAAGATTACTACTCAGTAAACCCTGATTTGGCTAATGACCCTGCATCACGCCTTGAAGAGTTCGAAGCGCTAATACAAAGAAGCCATGAAAACGGCTTAAAAGTCATTATAGACATCGTACCCAATCATGTTGCGCGCCAATACAAAGGGGAAAACAACCTGCTTGGTATCAAAGATTTCGGTAGCCAAGACAATACCAGCGTAGAGTACCACCGCGATAATAACTTCTATTACATTCCTGATGCTGCGTTTGAATTGCCAGACATCATCTCCGAATTCCTGCCTCTTGGTGGAGAAGATCATCCAAGCCTAGCGACTCCATTTATTGAAAACCCAGCCAAATGGACAGGTAATGGATCTCGCCTTTCCAAGCCAAATTTCGACGATTGGTACGAAACCGTTAAAGTGAACTATGGTATTAAGCCCGATGGCACCAAAGATTTCCCGGAATTACCTCGTGACTTTGAACACCGCGATTACATGGATCATTATCACTTTTGGCTTGAATTTGAAGTCCCTGACTCTTGGGTTAAATTCCGAGACATAGCCCTATACTGGCTATCTAAAGGCGTGGATGGTTTCCGCTATGATATGGCAGAAATGGTGCCCGTTGAATTTTGGAGCTACCTCAACTCATCGATCAAAATGAATAATGCAGAAGCGTTTTTAATGGCCGAAGTATATCAGCCTCACCTTTACCGAGATTACATCAAGCTCGGAAAAATGGATTACTTATACGATAAGGTCGATCTGTATGATGGTTTGAAGGCGATTATGCAAGGCAAAGCATCAACCGCAATCATTCCGGAGATTCAGCATCAGCTGCAAGACATTGAACACCATATGATGCACTTCCTTGATAACCATGATGAGCAAAGAATTGCTTCACCAGAGTTTGTCGGTAATGCCAATATTGCTAAGCCTGCAATGCTAGTCAGCGCTTTATTGAGTAGCTCACCAACTATGTTGTATTTTGGTCAAGAAGTCGGTGAATCAGGGGCTGAAAATGCAGGGTTTGGGCAACCTTCACGCACTTCTATCTTTGATTACATTGGCGTACCTCAGCACCAAAAGTGGATGAATGACGGGAAGTTTGACGGCGGGCAACTCAATGACGATGAAAAGCAACTTCGTGCCTTCTACAAAAAAGTGATGAATTTCACCCTAGAACATTCATCCATGACAGGTGCTTATGTCGACTTACATCAATCCAATCATTTAAACGATTCATGCTACGCGTTTATCCGCCATGACCAGAATGAACTGGTGATTGCTGCGGCGAATTTCCATCAACTGAACTCCGAGTTCATTGATCTCATCATTCCGCAAAACGTCCTTCAAGATATTGATTTAAAAGAAGGAATATATAGTATAAACGAATGTATTGGTAACCATTCAACGGCTACATTAAAAGTGAACAACCACGGGGAAGGTTTCATCAGTTTACAATTAGAGCCACTAGCAACCTCCGCATTAGTTTTGACTCTACCACTTTAATGAAGCAAATTTAGTCCATGAAAAACGAGCTTAAAGAGCAAATCTAATACTGATTTTCGCACTAAGTACCCCCAATAAAGGGTGAATGATTCACCCTTTATTTTCGATAAAAAATAAGATCGCTCTATATCGGCATTAAGCTCACACTTCTGAGGAGTAGAGCTCATCCTCACCTCCTACTCCCATGCACTACGCCTTTACCTCATGAATAGTTAATTTGTGAGCGATTGATCAAACGTAATATTCATTTTAGTTATACAAAGCGTGACGACCTCACTGTATTTTCTAAATTTCCCTATCAAAAATAACTTTGGATATATCGCTCACACACCGTTCGACCTATTAAACACTACGATATTCAACTGAAATAAAAACAATATGGATATCAAACGTGAATACAAAAACCTTTAAGCTATCGACCTTATCCAAGGCTATGCTGCCAATTCTAACGGCAACAGTGATTGCGGGCTGTAATGATGATGACTCATCAAATTATACCGCTCCTACACCATCAACCTCTGTGCCCGCTGAAGTGGAACTTGCACCGAATGTAGCTCTCCCTTCTGCTGCTGCAACACCAGCAGCCACCGAAATTTCGGTTAGCTACATTGCAGATACGACATCCATAGTTTCTCGCATGGCAAATGCCACCACCGATTTTAGCCAATGGGTATTGGAGTGTGGTGATAAATCGTTTACCGCGACATCGTCTGATAATTTTGGTCCGACTTGGTTAGTTACCGCAACAGAAGCACAAGGCGCGTGCAGTATTTCAGATGGTACAACTCAACAAGCAGCCGTGACGCTAGACAGCAGTGATGCTGGTAAGTCATTTGGTGTGACTCATACTGGCGACAAAGTTGAAGGTTCTCGTCAAGACACCATGATGATGGCTCACGGGCTTGATCAAACCGGTACTGACGTAAAATTACCAGAAGTAGCAGCTCCTGGTGAATTGCCAGCTCCACCGTCTGGTCACTTTGCATTGCACCTATACGATGCACTAGGTGATTACAAAGAAGAAGGTGCAGAGAGAAACGGCTACGCAAACTTAAACCTGCATATCTGGAATAACGCAAATTGTGCCGCAGCAGGTGAAGACTACCTAAATGGTGGATGGGACGACGTAAGCGTAACACCAGATGCCTCTGATGAGTTTGGTCCCGTTTGGTATGTACCGGTTACTGATGATGCCACTCAATGTTTCAACGTAATTTTCCGTAATGCCAACAAAGATAAGCTTATTGGTAACGACCTTGTGATTGATATTTCAGGTCAAGCAGATAACCCAGGCGTCACTTATATTCCTGGCAGCGGAACGTCTTACCCAACCCGAGATGATGCATTTGCAGTAGGCGGTCCATCTTCAGAATTCACTATTGATACCGTTGGGGCAATTTTACTTGATGACAACACCATGGTGTGGCGTGCAGGCAGCGGTGCTGACCTTGTGCAAATCATGTTCAGCTCAAACGGCAAGTACGATGTATCAGAAAACGGTGTCGTCACCGGTGCCTCAATCAAGCTTACTGGTGCAACACTAACAGAAGCGCAAAAAGCACAATTCCCACACCTTGCTGACTACCCAGCATTTGAGGTGCCAGATCTTCCAACGGATCTGTCATTGGCTTCTTTGATGAAAGGCAGCTTAATTGCGATTGCTTCTTCAAACGGTGCTGCGAATGAACCATCAGAGCTGCGTTCTTCTACTGCGATTCAGTTTGCTGGCGCAATTGATGCTATTTTTGCTGAAGATGCAGCAGACCTAGAATACGGTCCAATTTATGGTGATGACGGGGTGACCTTCCGCCTTTGGGCTCCAACAGCTTCTGAAGTTGAATTGGTGGTTTACAACAGCGACAAGTCTGAAGCTTCACGTCACGCAATGACTGAAGATACTGCTTCTGGTAGCTGGAGCGTTGAACTAGAAACTGACGCGGTAGACAACAAATTCTACCGTTACGCAATGAAAGTGTTCCAACCAAGAGAGCAAAAAGGTTACGGCTACGAAGTAACTGACCCGTACTCAGTGAGCCTTTCAACAAACTCTCTATACAGCCAAGCCATCGATTTAGATTCAGATGATTTGAAACCTGCTGGTTGGGACGGTCTAGACGCACCCCACTCTCAAAATCCTGAAAATGGTGATTTGTCTAACATGGTGATTTACGAATCTCATGTCCGTGACTTCTCGGCTCAAGATGCAAGTACAGACAACAAAGGTAAGTACCTCGCCTTCACCGAGCAAAATTCGGTTCCAGTAAACCACCTAAAAGAGCTAAGTGATGCGGGTATGACTCACCTGCACTTAATGCCTGTGTTTGATATCGCGACGATCAACGAAGACCCTGATCAAGTTGCTAATATCAACGAACCATTTAGCAAACTATGCTCACTGAATGCGTCTGTTGAAAAAGATGACCGATTCAGTGGCTACTGTACAAGTGGTGGCACTATTGCTGACGCATTTGAAGAGCTAAAAGCAAGCGATTCAAAAGAGAACCCAGTGGTTGAAGGGCTTAACGAATACGTCCGTTCAGTCGACTCATACAACTGGGGCTATGACCCATTCCATTACACGGTTCCTGAAGGTTCATACTCTAGCGATGCAGAAGGTACCGCGCGTATCCTAGAATTCCGTGAAATGGTGAAGTCAGTTAAAGAAGACATCGGCATGAACGTCGTTGTGGATGTGGTGTACAACCATACCAACGCTTCAGGCATGAACGACAAGTCGGTACTGGATAAAGTGGTTCCTCTTTATTACCAACGCTTAGTACCAGATACAGGCCTAGTAGAAACATCAACCTGTTGTGAAAACACAGCACCTGAAAATGCCATGTTTGCCAAGCTGATTGATGACTCTATCCAAACTTGGGTTGAAGCTTACAAAATTGATGCTTTCCGTTGGGACTTAATGGGTCACCACCCACTTTCACAAATGGAGCAAACTTTAGCGGCAGCTCGTGAAGTCAACTCTGAAGTTTACTTCTACGGTGAAGGCTGGAACTTTGGTGAAGTTGAGAACAACAAACGTTTTGTACAAGCAACTCAACCGAATCTTGGCGGCACTGGTATTGGTTCATTCTCAGACAGATTGAGAGATGCAGTACGTGGCGGTAGCCCATTTGATGAAGCTAACGGCATCCGTGAAACTCAAGGTTTTGCTACTGGTGCAGCAGTATTACCTAATGAGTTAAGCCGAGATGCAGAAGGCAATGTGTCTGATGCAGAATTAGCTCGCGCACTTCACCAAACTGACTTAACTCGCTTAGGTATGGCTGGCAACTTGAAGAAATTCAAGATGGTCGATTACGAAGGGACCACTCAAGTAGGTTCAAGCATTGACTATAACGGTCAGCAAGCAGGTTACGCAGAACAGCCTTGGGAAGTTCAAAACTACGTTTCTAAGCACGATAACCAAACGTTCTGGGACATCAACATGTACAAAGTGCCTTCAGAGGCATCAGTTGAAGTACGCGTTCAAATGCAGTCTGTTGGTATGGCGACCGTTCTACTGGGTCAAGCAATGCCGTTCAACCATATGGGTGGTGAACTGCTACGTTCTAAATCAATGCAGCGTGACTCTTACGACTACGGTGATTGGTACAACCTTGTCGACTTTACTCTTGCAGACAACAACTGGAACAAAGGTTTACCTGCAAAAGATAAAGACTTCGCTAACTATGATTTGATCAGCCAAGTAACGGCCGACGTTAACGCGCACCCACAAGCTAAAGACTTGGAATTGATGTACTCAAATTACAAAGAAATGCTACGCATCCGTAGTGCTTCTGATTTGATGACACTGCCAAGTGCTGAAGAAATCATGAAACGTGTCGACTTCCGTAATTCAGGCAAAGGTCAAACACCTGGTTTGATTGTGATGACTATTGATAACGGTTCAACACAAACGACGGACCTAGATTCTAGTCTTGATTCAATCGTAGTGGTTATTAACGCATCACCAGAAACTCAAGTAGTGGGTGACTTCGTTGACCATGAGAGCAATGCTATCGAACTGGCTGGATTTGCATTAAGCGAAGAACATGTGGATGGCGGCGTAGCCGGTGCTTCACAATTTGCTGAAGGTAAATTCTCGGTTCCAGCTTGGTCTAGCGCAGTGTTTGTACAAGCTCGTAATGGCGAACGTGGGCTAGGTTTACCAGTGAGTGAAAAACTTGATGATTTACCTCCATTTGGTAACACCAAGATCTACATTGCTGGTGACTTCCCTGCTGCATCTTGGGATCCATCAACTATCGAAGTACCTTACGCTAATGGCGGTTTGTATACAGTTCAACTAGGTCTTGCTAAAGATACTGGCTACAAATTTACTAAAGGCTCATGGGATACAGAAATTAGCTGTGGTGGTGATAACTGCCCAAGTAACTTCTCTGAAATGGGTATGTACGAGTTTACACTTGATGCAACCAATGCTGATACACCAGTTGTGGTTGATGCAGTATTAAGTGAAAGCTATGTAGGCAAAACTTGGTTCATTCCAGGTACTATCTCTGGAGATTGGGCACACGGTGATGCACAGAAAATGACGTCAGATGCTGATAAGCCTGAAATAATTTCATTTACAACAGCGGAGCTGACTGCCGGTGAAACTACTCAGTTTAAAATGACTTGTGGTAACTGGGGCGAATGTGAACATGCCTTTAATGATGTTGTTCAGGGTTCTGAATCTCTAGAGATTACTGACTCAAGCGGCAATATTGCTTTCACTCCTGCAACAGCGGGTAGCTACCAAGTGGCATTCAACATACTAAACAAAGAGCTAACGATTACTGCTAAGTAACTATTACGTCTAAGTAACTTTAGTCAATGTAATATGAAAGCGTAAAGCTTGGCTGCTCTAAAACAGCACCAACTAAAAGCAAGCGCCAACCTACATAAGGTTGGCGCTTTTTCGTTTCTAGATCTTTGTTTTCTAGTGCATTAATTTCTAGTGCATGAGTTTCTAGAAACGTAGCTTCAATAGCCTTAAGCAAGTCGCTATATACAAATCAGTTTTTGGTTCAGCTTGAAGCTAGGTTTGACATAGCTTGTATCTTGATTTGGCATAGCTTAGAAGCCGCCTTACATAACTGCTTTAAATTGATTCCTGCAAAATCTGCACAAATCGTTGTATCTTTTGGTCATCAATACCTTGCTTGGTATAGATCCCGACATTACCTAACCTTTCTTCATTCACCAGTAAGGTTTCAATCTCTCGCTCTATCATCCAAGCGCACATTTTCTGACTATATGGCATCACCGCATCGGTCATTTTCAACATATCAATGCTGGCGAAAAGTGAATCTACATCATACACATCACGCCCAACCAATTGGCTTTCCATTGCATCTTCTTGGGAATTAACATGATCAGAGAGAACCGAATTGTGCCTTGAATGCTCAGGCGTCACTCGTAATAACGGGTACTGTTCTTGACTCTTCAATTGATCACTAATATCCAATTTTTTCTTAGTCAGCAGCGGGTGATCTTTTCGAACAAAAATGGCTTCTTTATCTTGAAACAAAGGGTGAAATGTCACTTTACAGCGTTCATGTAAACCTGTGACTTCATGCCCCACAAACAAATCGATATCACCTTGAACAAGGTGGTGCATCAAAGACAAGTTATTTCCAAATTCCAAATGCAATGAGCAAGCGGGCTCTATTAGTTTGTATTCTTTAACAGAGTGGCAAACAAATTGTTCCCACCAAGCTTCCCCGGTTCCGAGCTTCAATTTACCTAATTGTCGCTGCTGCATATCAGTAAAGCGGTGCATCAACGACAGATGCTTTTCTTGCTGTTCTTGTGCAAACTCCCGAAACAACAACCCATACTCGGTAAGCTCAACGCCTTTTGACTTGCGAGTAAAAATAGCAACACCAACATCACTCTCTAATTTCTTGATCGCCGCGGTCAAGGAGGGCTGACTAATATTCAGCTTTTCCGCCGCACCTTTAATGCTGCCTGTATGCGCAACCATCAGAAAATATCGGTATAGCTTGTTCATAGGATTCTCTTAGTTTGCATTCGATCACAAAATGCGAGGTTAGAAATTCAACAAATTAAACCACTTAACACAGCGCGCAGTGGATAGAACTCATGATATAGGATTTTTCTATAGAGAGCATTAGTAATGCTATTTCCCACAGAAAGTTAAAATCACTATAGTAAAGTCAATTAAATCATTAAGTGGACATTGAGATGGAACAGAAATGGTGGCATGACGCAGTGGTCTACCAAATTTACCCGCGTAGCTTTTTAGACTCGAATAATGACGGTATCGGTGACCTAAATGGAATCATCAGCAAACTGGATTACCTAAAGGCACTTGGCATTAATGTCATTTGGCTATCTCCTGTTTATCAATCTCCAATGGATGATAATGGCTACGACATCTCGGACTACCAAGCGATTGCTGAAGAGTTTGGCACGATGGAAGAGATGAAACGCCTGATGGATGAAGCGAAGGAACGTGACATTAAGATTGTTATGGACCTTGTGGTAAACCATACCTCAGATGAGCACCGTTGGTTCGAGCAAGCACGCTCTTCAAAAGACAATCCGTATCGAGACTATTACATCTGGCGTGATGCGCAACCGGATGGCAGTGCACCGGATGACCAAGGTTCTATCTTTGGCGGAAGTGCTTGGCAGTGGGATGAACTCACGCAACAATATTACTTCCATCTATTCTCGAAACGTCAACCAGATTTGAACTGGGAAAACCCGAAGGTTCAAGAAGAAGTTCATACTATGATGAACTGGTGGATTGATCTTGGCATCGGCGGCTTCCGATTAGATGTGATTGATCTTATTGGTAAAGAGATCGATAAAGAAATCACTGGGAACGGACCAAGGCTGCACAAGCTATTACAACAAATGAATCAGGCGACCTTTGGTAACAAGGATTTGTTAACCGTAGGAGAAACTTGGGGCGCAACACCAGAAATAGCCAAGCTATACAGCGGACAAGATAGAAATGAACTTTCTATGGTATTCCAATTTGAGCACATTACCCTGACATGGGAGAACGGTGACAAATGGAACCCTATTCCGCTTGATCTTCGAGAGTTCAAAAACGTGCTGACCAAGTGGCAGCTTGAGCTGGCCGATGGTGGTTGGAATTCCCTTTTTTGGAATAACCACGATTTACCACGTTTGGTTTCAAAATACGGTGATGACAAACACTTCCGAGTTGAGTCAGCAAAAATGCTGGCGACGTGTTTGCACTTCTTAAAAGGCACACCTTACATTTATCAAGGTGAAGAGATTGGCATGACCAATGTCGCTTTTGACAATCTAGACCAATATAAAGATATTGAAACGCACAATTTCTATAAAGTAAAAACGGAATCGGGTATCACTCATGAACACATGATGGACGCCATTCACGAAAACAGCCGTGACAACGCTAGAACACCCATGCACTGGAACAGCCAAACTAATGCAGGCTTCTCTGACGGAACACCTTGGATTGAGCTGAATCCAAACTACCCAGAGATCAACGTCGAAAGTGCGTTGGCTGATCCAAGTTCCATATTTTATCACTACAAAAAGTTGATAGCGTTGCGAAAAGCTCACCCAGCGATTGTCTACGGTTCATTCACTCCGGTCTTTGAAGAACATGATCAAGTATTTGCTTACGTGAGAGAACTGGATGGAGAAAAGCTGTTTGTAGTTTGTAACTTCTCAAACGACAAGCTGACACTGGATATGCCTGAACAATACCAAACTCAGACGCTTGATTGTCTGATCAATAACTATCAAACGGTCACTGAGTTGTCAGCCAAGCTTGAACTGGCACCGTATGAATCATTTGCTGTAAAACTGTAATCATACGTTAAATTCAACACACCAAAGGCAAGGTTCTCCTTGCCTTTTTTATTGCCCAAAGCCATCGATTCTCTCCAACATTTCACATCTTAACCTAAGCAACCTAGCGCTTAGTTTTGGATGGCTTTCATCACCCCAAAATAGTTTGAGCCCGCCTTCACATTTCTCTATACGCGCCACTTCACAAAACTATGGCGATAGCCTGTAAAACAGCACTGTATCGGCATTGCTATAGCTTTTTACTATATCAAAGGTGCGTTTACCTATTTCTCAAAGGCTAAATTAGTCGATATTATTTTCAGCAGATAATAAGAACTGATAGAAGTGATTATCGTTATGGATAACCTTCTGAATATGGAATGAAACTATGAAACCTCTATTGAAAACACTGTCTATTTGTACTCTTGCTGCTCTTTTCAATGCACCGGCTTTTGCTATGGAAGAAGGTGAAATCACAATCTGGATCAATGGCGATAAAAGTTATGCCGGTCTTTCTGAAATTGGTAAACAATTCGAAGAAGATACTGGTGTAAAAATTAACGTTCAGTACCCAGATTCACTGGAAGCAAAATTCCAACAACACGCAGCAACTGGCGGCGGCCCTGACATCATTTTCTGGGCACACGACCGTTTTGGTGGCTACGCAGAATCAGGCCTACTTCACGAACTTAATCCAAGTAAAGAATTCAAAGAAAAGCTTGTCGACTTCAGTTGGGATGCGGTGACAGTCAACGGTAAAGTTGTGGGCTACCCTCTAGCAATCGAAGCACCTTCTCTAATCTACAACAAAGACCTACTTCCAAACCCACCAAAAACATGGGAAGAGCTTGCTGCCATTCAGAAAGAGATGGCTAAGCAAAACAAAAAAGCCATCATGTGGGATGTAAAAAATGCGTACTTCACATGGCCGATGATCTCTGCCGGTGGTGCCTTCGCGTTTGAAAAAACAGCAACAGGCTATGACGCTAAAAGCACAGGTGTTAACAATGCAGCGGGTGTGCGCGGCCTTCAATTCTTAGTTGATATGGTAAACCAAGGGGTAGTTAACCCGAATATGGATTACTCAGTAGCAGAAGCAGAGTTCACCAATGGCAATGTGGCAATGACCATTAATGGCCCTTGGTCTTGGGGTAACTTAGACAAGCTTGGTGTTAATTATGGTGTTGCGGAGCTGCCGACATTAAATGGCGGTAAAGGTAACCCATTTGTTGGAATCCTAAGTGCGGGTATCAATGCTGCGAGTCCAAATACTGATCTTGCTGTCGAGTTCTTAGAAAACTACCTATTCCAAGACGACGCTCTGAAAACCATGAATGATGACAAGCCTCTTGGCGCGGTGACACTAAAGTCATTCCAAAAGATTCTTGAGAGCGATGATCGCATCAAATCAACCATGACGAATGCTGAAAACGGCGAAATCATGCCAAACATCCCGCAAATGACGGCTTACTGGTTCGCTGAAGGTGCGGCTATCGATAACGCAATGCAGGGTAAGCAAACCGTTAGAGAAGCACTAGACACAGCAGCAAAACAAATTACCAAATAACCTTTCTTATTATTAATATCCTATTGTCCTTTGGCACAGCGCATGCTGTGCCTTTTTTGTTTTGGAAATCAACTCGCTATGCAAATCCCTACTCTTTACCTAAAAGGTACGTTCAATGGCTGGGGGTTAGACACCCCATTGTTCAAAGAGCAAGACGGCTCCTACAGAGCAAACTTATGCTTATCTACCGACCTTTATCGCTTCAAAATTTCGGATTCAGATGGCACCAAGCAATGGACACTTTCAGGGCATGAAAGTGAAGCCACTCTCTGTGAATTGGAACAAGCAATGCCGCTTATCAATACACAAGGTATTGGTAATGATCTGCTGCTCTCTCCCGCTGTCGCTGGTCAATACTCCTTGAAGGTGCAATTCAGCGCTTCGACGCCAACGATCACCGTAACCAAGGGGGAATACAATGATCTATCAACACCTCAACGCGAGCCTATGAACACACGTCTGATAGCGGGTGAGACAGAGGAGACGCTGCCTCTCTGGCAACACCCTGAATTTGCAATGCCACATAACCAACTATTCCAAGAGCTCACCATCTCAGAGACACAGTCATTCCCGTTTGTGTTCGGGGATAATGTCGATGGTTACTATCATGGAGCAACCTATAGCTATGTAAACGGTGGTAAATATCGTCACCACCAAGGTTGGATACTGGGAACCTTCGCCAGCTATATCGACGGCAAGTTCAATAATAAGTTAGAGGCTGAACGTGCTAGCCTGACGCCTTATGGTATTGAACATCATTATGAGAATAGTCGAGAATCGCTGAGCCTGATTCAAGGTTCCAGACTCGTATCGCTTAAGGTATCGTCCAACAAACCGAGCGCTTTAAGCCTAATTCCAGAACTCAACGTACCGACGACTCACTCTAAAGTTCACATTTCAGACTCAAATATCGTCATAGAACTCAACCCTCAAGTTTGCCCAGACGGCTGCCCAAGGTTTGTCGCCATCGTGAGCAATCATGCAGTACATGCACGAGAGATCTCGCTAGACGCTCACCCTGAACTTCGCGACCTAGTTCAACTCTCAGAGAGCAATACAAAGCTCATGCTCACGACGTCAGATAAACAAACTGAACTTGTCGTCTACCTCGGCTTTGCTGAAACTCTTGAAACCGCTAGCTCATTGGTCAATCAAGCGATCAAAAATAACGAACACGTTCTTCACCAACAGCGGATTTATGAGTTCTTAACCAATAATTATTTGTGGACCAACGACCTTGAATACAACCAAGCCGTCATGTGGTCGCGCCTTGCAAGCCGAACCTTTGTGAGTCATGAGTTCGGCACGGGCATTTGGGCTGGATTACCTTGGTTCAAGGACTGTTGGGGCCGCGACACCTTTATCGCGCTGTCTGGTACAAGCCTGGTAAATGGTTTATTCAACGAAGCAAAAGAGATCATTGAAAACTTTGCGTCCATGCAGATGCTCGACGAAAATTCCACAAATTACGGACGAATCCCGAATCGAGTGACGAGTAAAACGAACATCATTTATAACACCACCGATGGTACACCTTGGATGATTCGTGAAGCCCTTGAGTACATCAACTACTCTGGCGATGTGGCGTTCGCTAAGGCCATTTACCCCACTCTCAAGCATTTCATCACGGGTGTCGAAAAACACTACTTGAATGAAGATAGCCTGATGGCACATCGCCACCCTGATACGTGGATGGATGCGAAAATTGATGGGATGACACCTTGGTCTCCTCGCGGTCCTAAAGCCAATGACATCCAAGCTTTGTGGTTTGAAAGCTTAAACTGCGCTATTCAACTCGCAACTTTAGTGGGCGACTCCGAAGCAGAAAAGAGCTGGACAATCCAAGCAGAAAAAGTGAAAGAGAATTTCGCCACCAAGTTTTGGGATGATAAAAACCATCGCCTAGCCGATCATTTATCACAAGGTGATGTGCCTGATTATAGCGTGCGCCCGAATCAGTTGATGACGATTTCAATTCCTCAGAAAAGTCAGCTTAATCAGAATGAAAGAGAGCAATACATCGTCAAGAACGCGGTAGAAACGCTATTGTTCCCATGGGGGATCTGCTCGCTACAACAAGAGCATGTCGATTTTCACCCTTATCATGACAATCAAGCCATGTACCATAAAGACGCGGCTTATCACAACGGGACGATCTGGGGGTGGAATGCGGGCTTTACCATTACTGCGCTCAACAAATTTAAGCGGCAAGATCTCAGTTACCAGCTATCCAAAAACTTGGCAAAACAGATCCTTACACAAGGCTGTAGAGGGACGATGAGTGAGAATTTGGATGCTTTTCAAGAAGGTAACCGCGACCTTGTAGAATCAGGGACGTTTGCTCAGGCCTGGTCCGTTTCAGAATACGCTCGTAACGCGCAACAGGACTATTTGGGATATTGCCCACGCTTATTGGACAATCAGATACACCTAACACCAAATTTCCCAAGTTGTTGGAGCGAATTAGTGGCTTCGTTGCCTTTTGGTCAAGGAAACCAGCTACGACTGTCATTTGAATCTAAAAATGGGATTTCTCATTACAAGATTCAGTCAAATCTAGAAGATACGGTAAGTCCCGAAATCACATTAGTTCTTAAACTGGATATCGACCAAAAATCTGTGGCTGTTATCTCAACACCATTAGCACAATCGTTGGAGATAATGATCGACAGTCATCAACAACAGGTCACGGTTAACGACAAACAAGCGCAGTTTGAGATTCAACCAAAGCCAAATAACGCCATCTTACGCGACTTACAATTTGCCAAGCCCGACTTTGCAAAGCAGCACAACTGTTTGATGAGCAAGGACTACTTGTTGAATAAGCGCAATAAGCAAAAATTGTCAGCAGCCAAGGACTAGCTTGGCTGATACTAAGCCTATCGCTTTATTGACGTATAAAGTGATACGGCTATAACGCGATAAAAAAGCAGGCCTAATACACCGGTTACGAAGACAAAACGGAGTTAGGCCTTCTTTTATTGTCTAAAAATAAAGTCGATAAAATCCGGGAATCGCAACGACCAAGCCAGTTCATTGTGTTGATGACCTTGCCCTTCTTGATAAAGCAGCGTCACGTTCGGCTTTTGAGCGAGCAACGTATTCATCTCCCTTGAACCACTCAGATAAACGTCAGCAAAATCCACGCTTGTCTCTTCACGAGCTTCATTCGTTCCCATATCCATATATATTTTCGTTGGATACAGAAAATCAAACTCTTTCATATAGTCGAAGTAAGAGGATTTATTGAACCAAAAAGCCGGAGAGAAGACCCCAAGCACGCCAAAGGTATTCTGGTATAGTGAGCCGCCATATAAGCTAATTAGCCCGCCCATGGAACTGCCAGCAAGGTACGTAAACTCTCGGTTCGGCTTTGTTCTGTATGTTTGATCTATGTAAGGCTTCAATGTGTGGCAGATAAACGCCATATACTCGTTCCCTTCACCACCAAAGTTAAGTAACTCATCACCAACGCCCAACTCTTTTATGTCTTGATTGGCGCGCCAAGGCGAATACTCATTATAACGCTCCATTCCATCAAGCTCATGACTGCTGTCGATGGCGACAACAATTAACCCTGATAACTTACCGAGCCTTTGCATCTCATCGAGTGTCGTTTGTGCATCCCAACACATCCCATACGTCGCTGTAGACTTCTCAAAGACATTCTGCCCATCATGCATGTATAAGACAGGATAAGCATGCTCTGCTTGGTGATACCCCGCAGGAAGGTAAATGCGGAGCGTTCGAGTTCGATTCAACTGTGGAATAAAGAACTCATCGATAATAATCAATTCAGATTGCATTACGACCTCTAAACTTGAAGCGTCTATAAATTCAGATATAAAAAACGCCCCTTTAAAGGAGCGTTCTATTTCTATTTCGATCTAAGCAACTAAGCAGCTAAGCAGCTAAGCAGCTAAGCAGCTAAGCTATTGGTTGCTAAACCATTCAGCCTACTAATCTATTAAGTTAGTAGGTCAATAAGCGAACTAACTAACAAGCTAACAAGCTAACAAGCTAACAAGCTAACAAGCTATTTTGCATTGACGGCTCGAACAAAAGCTTCTTGTGCACCTTCAACATTAAGCGCCTTCGCTTCATCTAACAAACCTAAAGCTTTCGGTATGTCACCTGACTTCACCGCATTTTGTATAGCGGACAAATAGAAGTCTTTTGTCTCTTGCTGCACACGTATCTGCGTATCTGCTTTCTTCGGTACAACAGCTGTTGCAGTCGCTGCAAGAGCCGCAGGGGCAGCAACAACAGCGACTGGCGCTACGGCAGGTTTAGCACGGTAAGGGCGAAGTTTTAAAGTCTCGATTTCTAACTCTAAACGACCACCTAGTTGATTCGTGTATACCGGATCGGTGACCATAGGCATCACCTCACCAAATTCTTTCGCTCTCACCTTTGCTGGGTGATCAACTTTCACCTTATTACCAAGCTCATCCGCTGGCGTGTAAATAACAATATAAGGTGTTTTGCTCGCATCAACACGCAAGCGTTCAATGTAACTCGTACGAGTAAAAGCGTCGGAAGCCTGAACTTTAAAGTCTTCAAACTTCAATGTTTGTACTATCTTAAAGTTTTCATCTAGAAGCATGGCTTCTGGAGCAAAAACTGAATCATCGATCATCAAGCTCGATAGCTTAACGACCATTTCCCCTGAGCGTTCGCTGAACTTGAACGCTGCAAAGTGGCTATTGCCTGTTGTAAATGTACCGACAGGCGATCCCAAGTCGATATCAAATTTTAAATCTTCATTATCATTCAATTGTGCGTATGGGAACTGCGAAAAATCGCTGCAGCATACTTCTGCATTGGTAGGTGCATCGAGTTTAGTTTGAACCTGAGCATCGGAAGCACAACCGCTTAGCAAGGCACCTAGTACCACGGCTAACATAGAGCTTTTATTTGTCATTGTAATCTCTCTCACTATTGGTTGTTGGGGGGAAGAAACGGAAAAAGGCAGCCAATGGGCTGCCTTATACTGTAAATGGTTTAGAACCAAATTTCAGTGTGCACACCGAATACAAATTGGTCTTTACCGTTATCGATACCAATTTGTTTAGCACTTGCTTCATCATCAGCTTTAATGTAACTGATGTAAGGCTTAACTTGTGGACGACCGAAGTAGTCAGAGTTCGCAGTAAATGCCGTTGCAATTTCTAGGTTAAGAATATCGCTCTCTACATCATCACCAGTACGACCACCAAAGTAACCTTCATCACCTTCTTCATGCGCATAAGAAGCAGTAGCTTCTAAACGAATGTTGTCGTTCAGTTTGTAAGAAGGACGAGCAGCAACAATATAACGAGTTAGGCCTTTAGCGCCCCAAAGTTCGTCAAGAGCTGTGATGTATGTCGCTTCTGTACCAAGCTGCCATTTTTCTGAGATGTTTAGTACACCGTAAGAAGTCAAGAATAGAGATTCAGCATTATCATCACCTTCAGACCAGCCACCGAAGTTTACGCCGCGGTTTTGCATTACGCCCGAACCATATGCAATGGCATTTTGAGTCCAACCGTCTAGGCCATAGTAACTCGTATTTAGCGTTACAGATGCACCGATACCATCTTGATCTTCACCGTCATTTACCACTTTTTGACCGTATTTAAAATCAAAGTCTAGAGAACCAATACCCGCATCTACGCCGTAGTAATACAAATCAATAGAAGACGCTGTCGTACGTTCACCTTTAGTCACAGTTTCACATGCAGGTTTTGTTGCGTCGTATTCAGGTTTAGTTGGATCTTGACACTTCATGTAATCGGCCTTGCCCGCATCAGGATCAGCCATTACGTAAGCGATACCAGCAGTATTTCCTGCAAGCTTAGTTTGAATACCAGCACCAATACCTGATGACTGCTTCCAGAACTCACCTGACAAGATACCTGCAGCACGGTTTAGGAAACGTTGACCACCCCAAACAGAAGTGTCTTCACCCAGAATACCGCCAAGCTCAACGAAGGCTTCTTTTACTTCAAACTGTGCTGTTGTATCTGCTTTTTGGCTACCAGATGAAGAATAAGCGTAAGAGTTGCCATTACCATATTCAGTGCGAAGAACGTAATCCGCCCACACACCATTTTGGTACTCAGAGTGCTTCTTAATTACAAATTCAACTTGGTTAGTACTCTTACCGTGAGTACCCGCTGTTTTGTAATCTGGCTTACCGAATTCAGTGTCTACTGTTTTACCATCTACAACACGAACGTTAGAAGACATATAACCATGCACTTCCCAACCGTCAGTGATAACGTCAGTAGGGTTTTTCACCTCTACTTCCATTGCAGAGTCACCACTTGTTACATCAAGTGCAACTTCACTTTCTGCGAACGCTGAACCAGCGACGAGTGCAGAAGCCACTGCAGCAGCAATCAAACTTACTTTTTTCATTCTTAACTCCATTAAGGACGATTTATTTTTAGGTTTTATATTTTTGCTCTCTTGCGACAACCAAAGGCAGTAATGGTAGACGTAAGATAGAGAGGTTTAGGGTTTCCCCTGATTCGTTTCAACGGAGCCAATATTAAGAGGGGGTGACAAGTTTGACTTCCTCCACCCCGAACTAAATTAAGGGGGATGAGAAGGGAGTAGAACTTATACGGAATGGTGTTTTAAAGGGTTGGATCACTTAATCTAGGAGGAGTAGACAGCACACAGATCTAATTATTCAGCATAAGTGAGATCTACTTCAAATATATAATTTGAACTTCATCGATGAATTATTTTTCAATAAAATTTATTCTATGAAGTTGCTTGACCTTAATGGGACAAAGCCTTTTACTAATAGTTCACTGATGTTGATAAACGAACAAGAAATCAAGCAATGACTAGAACGCTCGCTCGCCCTTATCCACTAGGCGCAACGCTAGGTAACACTGGCTGTAACTTCTCAATTTATTCCCCTGACTGTAAATCCCTTTCTCTCGCTCTTTTTGACGAGAACGATGAGTTCACCACTTATAAATTGGAAAATGAATACGCTGATATCAGATATGTATTTGTTGATGGTATTAAAGCGGGACAAAAATACGGTTTCATTGCTGAAACTGATAATGGCCCGATCTTACTTTCCGACCCTTACGCTAAAGCAATAAGCGAACCGCTCGATTACACAACGCCATATACCAATGAAAAAAGCTTTTCGATGGCGAAGTGTCTCGTAGTTGATGACACGTTCGATTGGCAAGATGTCGAAAAGCCGCGTATTAGCCGCGAAGAGACCGTTCTTTTCGAAACTCATGTAAAAGGCTTATCTCAACTTCACCCAGAAGTCGCGACCAATACAAAAGGCCGTTACTTGGGGTTAGTTAGCCCCGAAATGCTTGCATTCTATAAACAGCAAAACATCAATTCTCTACAACTTTTACCTATTGCTGCATGTATGCATGAGCCCCACCTATTGGATATGGGGAAAGTGAATTACTGGGGTTACAATCCATATTTGTTTATGGTGCCAGACCCACGCTACGCAGAGAAAGACGCCGTTAGTGAACTCAAAACCGCGATTCGAGAACTGCACCGCAACGGTATCGAAGTCATTCTCGATGTCGTCTACAACCACACGGCAGAAGGCGGTGAAGGTGGTACAACCTTCAACCTAAAAGCACTGGATAGCCGCTACTACATTAAGCATGGCTGTCATTACGCGAACTTCACCGGTTGTGGTAATACGGTCGACCTCACCCACCAACCAGCACTGAACTTAGTCATGGATACACTGCGCTACTGGGTTAGTGAGTTCCAAGTCGACGGCTTCCGTTTTGATTTGGCAGCAACACTGGGCCGCGAAGGCGATAACTACAATCCTGAGGCTGCTTTCTTCAAAGCCGTCGCCCAAGATCCGGCATTGAAAGAAACCAAGTTAATTGCAGAACCATGGGACATCGGGCCAAATGGCTACCAAGTTGGCAATTTTCCGTTGGGGTGGAATGAATGTAACGACAAACTGCGAGATATCACTCGTAGCTTCTGGCGTGGCGATCAAGGCTACTTGAAAGAGTTTGCGACTCGCTTAATGGGCTCGCGTGACATATACAGTGCCGCCCACTGGCCGTACAAATTAACCGTAAACTACATCACTTATCATGATGGCTTCACCATGCAAGATCTTGTTTCTTATAAACATAAGCACAATGAAGAAAATGGTGAGAACAACCGCGATGGACACGGTGACAACCGCTCTGAAAACTATGGTGTTGAAGGCAACACTGAAAACCTTTTGGTTATCGCAACACGTGAAAAGCAAAAGCGTAACTTCATGGCTAGCCTGTTATTTGCATTTGGCATTCCGCATATTCTGACGGGCGACGTGTTATCTCATACTCAACAAGGCAACAACAACGCATACTGCCAAGACGGTATAACCAGCTGGCTCAACTGGGAAAGCTCAGAGCGTAAAACCTACTTCAAGGCTTGGTTATCTGAGATGATCTCCGCACGTCAACAATACATGGTGCCGTTTATCAAAGCATTCAGCGGCGAGAAACGTAACTCTAACCGCATATTCTGGAGACGTGTTGATGGCACATTAATGGAACATGATGATTGGAACCGCTTAAGCTCCGTAGCCTTGCATTTGGGCATAGGTACAGATGGCGACGAGTTGATCTATCTGATCAACCAAACCAACGCACCTGCGCGTTTTTCTTTACCTAGTGACCGTGAGCAAAACTGGGTGACTATCTGCGATACTAACCTTAGAAATGTAAAACCAGGTCATGCTGAAGGTGAAATGCTGTTATCTCCAGCTTCAATGGCGATTCTGCACTATTCGCCAGACAAGACTGATTTGATTTAAGTTAAAAGCTAAGCCAGCTTAATAAACCACCAGAAACCATAGGAGCCAGTTATGTTTATGACTGGCTTTTTTGTTAGCCGAATATCACAAAAGTCATTCATTTATATGGAATCATTTGCATTGATGTGATTACTAAAACTGTTTAGTATGGCCGTACTATAAAAATGAATCTATAACGTCTTTGGATATCATGGCTTTACCTAAAACATTAATTCGGCTTTTTAAACCATACATCATTTTATTAACTGGAGGGATGCTCTATCTTGCTGTGGCTCAGCTTGAAAAAGTAGAAACAGCAGCAACCGAACAATCATCATCAAATATTCGAATCGCAAGCTCCACGATTCGTTCCAACATCGAAGCCACATTTAGCAAGCTCTATTTTCTAGAAACCAGTCTAGGCTTACCTAAAACGGCTCCAATCGGTGACCGAAAATTCAGAGAACTGAGTGATAACATTCTAAAAAGAACACCTAACTTCTCCGATATCGTTCGATACCAACCTCAAACCCAACAATATATATCAAGTCGTGGCTTACCTCTTTCCAACGAACAAGTTGGCTCCATCAAATGGAACCCAATAGACAGTGTTGTTGACGATTTTTATATCTCTTCTATTTATCAAAAGCCCGATGGTCGTTGGGTATTCGCGGTAAAACATACAGCGGAAAGATTGAACGAAGAGATATGGATTGAGTTTGATCTATTGCACACAACCCAAGGATTGAGAGACTTAAAAACGCTTAATCACGGCTATGTGTTTGTGGTTGATCGAGCAACAGAACGACTTGTCTTTCACCCTAATCCGAAACGTATCGGCTCTAAATCTATCAGCTACCACGCTGGAATAAGCCACCAACTCTCGCAAGGCGAAACCGTCGGTAAACACGAATACTACTATCAAGATAACTTCAAAATATCGGTATTTGACGCTGACAATAGCTTGAACTGGGTGTTCATCGCAGGTACCGATCGTCATGATATCCTAACCAGCTCATATCAATTCACATTAACTGGTGTCGTACTTGGTTCTCTGATTCTGTTGTGGGTTGGGGCAAACTATTTGTCTTATCGCTTGAACGTATCTTTATCTCAACTGAATAAGGTCGATGACCTCGTAAGCTTTAAACGAGAGTTGAAATCCATACTGGCTAGCTTTACTTACCAAAAAGGCATTCAATTCTGTCTCTATCAGCCTGAAAACCACACATTCAGTACCATCGACTATCACGGAAACAAATCAACGGTACATTGTGACAAGGCCCTTGCAGAACGATTTACACCAGACACCATGGCTTATCGAAGTGGTAAGTACGCTGATCCGCTGGCATGTAAACTCAAAATACACCAACGTCACTACTGCATTCCTTTGCACTCTCGCAAACAGTTGGTCGCAGTGCTTTATGTGAACGCGAACTTACCGATCAGCCAGAGTATTCTGCGTATGATCAGAGATTACACTGAGGTCTCGCTGTCTAACTTACTGCTCCACCATCAATTGAGCAGTAAAGATCTGATGACTCAGTTGGACAACAAAAGCAGTTTCAATATCGCACTGGAAAACTACGCCGACGAGCCAGATACCTATGTTGCTCTGCTCGACATCGATAACTTTGACCACGTTAATCGCGCCTATGGTGAAGCGGTCGGTGACAAGATGATCAAGCTGACTGCAGAAGCGATACGCTCATACTTCCCTAAGCCTAAAGGGCTTTGTCTTGCACGTATTGGAGGCAAGGAGTTCGCTGTATTGTTCAAAGCAAATGATGTGAAGGATGCCAAATTCCAGCTCGACCAATGTCGAATTGGAGTTAGTGATCAAGCCGTTACCACACCAGATATCACGTTATCATTAGGTGTCAGCGTCGGATTCTCGCAAATAGTAGGTGAAACAGATTCGGCTTTAGCGCTTGCAGAACAGGCGAAACTCATCGCTCAGCAGCTCGGAAAGAACCGAGTGGAAGGACATATAAGAGCTGTCGCGCAAGCTTCATAACACGCCGCAGATTCGTATGTGCACACAAAGCACCTAGGATTCACACCCTAGGTGCTTTTGTTTTTATGGAAAGTCATTACAATGCGCCTTCGACACGACAATATTCCCTTTCTAACGACACGAACCTTATGAAGCTAAGTAACCGACTGCAAACTCTCCACTCCCTTGTCAACAATGACTACCAACATATTTGGGACTGCTGCTGCGATCATGGATTTTTGGGCGTTCAACTGTTGTCGGATAATAGAGCGCCTCAGATTCACTTTGTCGATATTGTCCCGTCTCTGATGAATGAACTGGAAGACAAGCTAACTCGTTACTTTCCCCAAGATAATTCAGACCAACAAACGGTTACCAGCCGATGGCAAGTTTACTGCTTGGATGTCGCTGCTATTCCGCTCCAGAAACATACTGGTAAACACCTGGTTATTATCGCGGGCGTCGGTGGCGATCTCACGCAGAAGCTCGTCGACGACATTCATCGCCAACATCCAGACAAAGATATCGATTTTTTGCTTTGCCCAGTCCATCAGCAGTTCGAGCTAAGAAGTCATTTAAAAGCGCTCAAGCTCGGCCTGATTGACGAAGTGTTGATTGAAGAGAACCGTCGTTACTACGAAATTTTATTGATTAGTAATAACCAAGGTGATGCTGAAAAGAGCCAAAACGTTAACGAGATATCAAACGTCGGTGACAAGATCTGGGCACCAAGCTGTGATGAACAAATGAAAGTATCACAGCAATACAAAGCCAAAACATTGCAGCATTACTTACGCATCCATCAAGGGCAAGAGAAGCAAGGCAAACCGAGCCAAGTGAAACACATCATCGATGCTTACCAAGCGATTTAGCTTTGTACTCACTTTGAGCGTATTCACTTTAAAGAGTTAAGAACATAGTAAGCACTAACTTCATTGTTCAAAGCCCATACAGCAGATTCAATAAAAAAGCCGACAGTTCAATGAACTATCGGCTTTTTTGATGCTATTTGTTTGGTTTGATCTTACTGCGCTTGCTTCTTATGAACCGCATCAACCGTATCAGCCTCACGGAGCGTATCAACCGCATCAACCGCATCAACCGTATCAAGAGCATAAACCGTATCGAGATACTCGTCTTTCTCTTTCCACGTGTTGTTCAACCAACTGTGGAAACGACGCTTAAACGCTTTGTCTTCAAAGTAATTGCCGTTCACGTTCTCATCCATCGGATGCAATTTAATACGCACGACCACCTTCTTCATCTTACCTTTCAGCATGTCTTCAAACGGAGAAGTCTGATTCTCTGGGTAAGCCAAAGTAACATCGACGATACCATCTAGGATTGGGCCCATTGCAGACAGAGCAAACGCCACACCGCCGGTTTTTGGCTTGAGTAGATGTCGATACGGTGTTTTCGCTGTCGCCAGTTTCTCGTGATTGGCACGTGTCCCTTCGACAAAGTTGACCAATGTTGTTGGTGCCCATTTGAACTTAGTGCATGCCTTGTTGATTGCGTCGAAGTCATCATTACGGCGCTCAGGGTTACGAATCAAAAACTCACGCGAGTGGCGTCTCATGAACGGCATATCCAAGCCCCAGCAGGCCAATCCAACAAAGGGAACATACAACAGTTCGTGCTTGAGGAAGAACTTAGTCATTGGCATCTTGTCTTTCAAGATTGAAGACAAAATCACGATATCCGCCCAGCTCAGGTGATTCGACATCATCAGGTACCACTGCTTAGTCGAGATATCTTCCCCTCCTTCGACTTGCCACTCGATATCGTTATTCACATTCAACATCCAAAGGTTAAGCGAAGCCCAACACCAAAACGTGAAATTCGCTAAACGAGTACATGACTTTTGAACAATAGAGATTGGAAGAATCAGTTTGATGAGGCCAAAGAAGCTCACGGTAAACGCAGTCATTGCGGTATTGATAGTCACGAACAATACGTTCAAGACCATACGAAGATTATCAAGCATAAAACACGGCTATATTGAGATCGAAAGCCGACATTATACTCATCTGTAAATTATTCTCTTCAGTTATTGGTGGAATCGTTCAAGGGTCAAACCACTCATTGAGATTGATCAAGCTCAATTCAAAAATTAGCCATAGCAAAGCCACCAAGATCTAACTTCCAACAAGACCAAGAACAAGAACAAGAACAAAAAAGACCACAAATGGTCATTAAGACTCGACCATAAGCATGTACTTTTGACTCTATTAAAAGAAATCCCTCTCAGCAATTCAGTATTGATAAGCATTCTCATTATTGGCATGGTACATGCAACTCCAAAAAGTAAGATAGTTGAGTATCCTTAATGAGATAACTTCTCTACATAAAGGTGATGATATGACAGATATTCCTCATGGTTTGGTAACAGGAAAAGTAACACACAAGACAGAGTGGACCGATCAATTGTTCTCGCTTCAAGTCAGTGCACCAGTCTCACCCTACCAAGCGGGTCAATTCACAAAGTTGGGTTTACTCAACAGTGAAGATGAGTTTGTTCGACGCGCTTATTCAATGGTGAATGCGCCAGAACACACAAAAGGTCATCAGCATTTAGAGTTTTTGATTGTTAAGGATCAAAACGGCCAGCTCTCTCCTCAACTTCATGAGTTGAAGGTAGGCGATGACATCTTTGTCGGCAAAGACCCAAGCGGCTTTATGACCTTAGATGAGATCCCAGAGATCGCCGACGATCTATGGATGCTTTCAACCGGGACTGCCGTTGGGCCTTTTATCTCAATGCTCGAAAGTATGCAGATACAGCAGCAAAATGGCTCAGATGTCGAAAAAGTAATGTCATTCAAGAACCTTGTACTGGTTCATGCCGTAAGAACAGAACAAGACCTGACTTATCGAGACCGTATCGCTCAACTCGTTAATCACTTCCAAGGGAAACTACAATATGTGCCAATTATTTCTAGAGAATCAGTCACCGGAACTTTGCGCGGACGAATCCCAAGCTTGTTACTTCGAGGCGACCTTGAGCAAACCACGTCTGTCGCTTTCAATCAAACCCGCAGTTTTTTCTACCTTTGTGGCAATCCGCAAATGGTTCGCGACACAAGTGAAGCACTAACCAGCTTAGGTTTCGAGAAGCACTTACGCCGAAAACCCGGCCAATTCAGCAGTGAAAACTACTGGTAATCACAGTCACCAATTCCATCAAAGCTAAAGCTTATATTCAAAATACAGACAGATAAGAGGTTTTATATGAGTCATTTACGTATTCCGTCACACTGGAAAATTCAACGTTCAACGCCATTTTTCACCAAAGACAACATACCGGCTGCATTGCTTAATCACCATAACACCGCAGAAGGCGTATTCGGCCAGATCTGCGTAATGGAAGGGACGGTCACCTTCTATGGTTTTGCCGATGCAGACGCGACAGAACCAGAAAGTGTTATCACGATCCAAGCAGGGCAATTTGCCACCAGCCCACCTCAATATTGGCATCAAGTAGAGCTTAGCGACGACGCACAATTCAACATTAATTTCTGGTCAGAAAAAGAGGCCAAGAAGATGTTCAACACCCGAAAGTAAGATCCATCCAATATTGATGAACTTATAAGCAAGCTACCTCGTAATGTGATTTTTAATGTTCAAGAAGTGAAGATACAAGACCAAGTAACCATAGTAATTACAATGACTAATGGTGATAGACAAGGTTATAAAACTCTAGCACACTGGACAAAGTTATTAGTTTTAATCCCGTTTCAGATAATGAATAAGTGGATTATTTATATTTTAGGTAAGAGAGGAAGCCATGCTCAACATTGCTTTTTTTAGCTCAAAATCATACGACGAAAAATCATTTGAACTTGCAAAAGGCGAACTCAACGCCGAGTTCCATTTTCACGATTTTCGACTCACTACAACAACAGCAAAAATGGCGCACGACAACGAAGTCGTTTGTGCGTTTGTAAACGATGACCTATCGCGAGATGTGCTAGAGATTCTAGCAAAAGGCGGCACTAAGCTGATTGCGATGCGCTGCGCGGGCTTTGATAAAGTCGACTTAGACGCAGCCAAAGAGTTTGGTCTGCAAGTCGTTCGTGTCCCTGCTTATTCTCCCGAGTCTGTAGCAGAACACACCGTCGGTATGATGATGTGTTTGAACCGCAAACTGCACAAGGCATACCAACGTACTCGCGATGCGAACTTCTCCCTTGAGGGTTTGGTTGGCTTTAACTTCCACGGAAAAACCGTCGGTGTGCTCGGCTCTGGAAAAATTGGCTTAGCGACGATGCGTATTCTGAAAGGTTTAGGCATGAACATCTTGTGCTACGACCCATACCCGAACCCATTGGCAAGAGAACTGGGCGCTAAATACGTAGAACTCGACGAGCTTTACCAAGAATCTGACGTGATTTCTCTGCATTGCCCAATGAGTAAAGAGAACTACCACCTGTTGGATGCAACGGCATTTGAGAAAATGAAAGATGGCGTGATGATCGTCAACACCAGCCGTGGTGAACTACTGGATTCAACCGCAGCAATCGAAGCGTTGAAACAGAGCAAGATTGGTGCGCTTGGCCTTGATGTTTACGACAACGAGAAAGAGCTGTTCTTCCAAGACAAATCTAACGACGTGATTGTGGATGACGTATTCCGTCGCCTATCCGCTTGTCACAACGTATTGTTCACTGGTCACCAAGCCTTCTTGACTAAAGATGCTTTGTTCAACATCGCCAATACAACGCTCACCAGTGTTGATGCCTTCTTTACTGGAAACACCAGCGGCAACGAACTCGTTTAATAGAAGATTGAGTTAATAGCAGACTGAGTTAATAACAAACGAGCTCTACAAATACAAAGCCACGCTATTCTGAAGTGAACAGCGTGGCTTTTTCGTTTATCTAGTATTCAAAAACAGTTCTTAGACGCAGAAGTGACAATCTTCGGTGTCTAAACCATAAATGCCTTTTCGAATAGCAAGGTGCTCTTCCCCTGCTTTAACCCCCATCTCATAACCGGCATCAAGCGTTGATTGATCCATAGTTAAACGCTTCACCGCAAATGCTTCTGGCGGCGCTATCACTTTAATGGTCGCATCTTTGGGTGGGTTACGAATGAACTCCAAAGACTGGTTATAGTTTTCAGCGCGCACTGCCATCGACTCTGCAATGTTAGGGAATTTCTTTAATAGTTTTTTTAGCATCCATTGATGCTTTTGAGGCTTCATTCGGTAGCTTAATGGGTGAGAAAGAATCACGGTAATATCTCGTGCGCCGCGACGGTATGCTTCGCGAACCGGAATCGAATCCGCGACACCACCATCAGTATAACAGCCACCAGAGAAGCACGGTGTTTCACGGTAAGCGATAGGTAGAGCCGTTGTTGCTTCAACCACGTTAGAAAGGTTTTCAGGCTTGATATGATAGTAGTCTGCACTGCCAGTATCGACGTTAGTTACAGCCGCGATGAGTGGGATACTTGAGAACAGCTCACCGCAATCAAGCGGATAACGTTGGTTAGATTCATCCCACAACCACTTAACGTCGACCAAATTGCCACCTTTAGCAAAGCGAGCAGGGTTAAAGAACGTCTTATCGGTCGCCATAGTGGTGATCACGTTATAGCTGCGTTTAGGGGCTTGAGATAAGTAGCCAACCAGATTAGACACACCCGCAGACACGCCAATAGCAAAATCATATGGACGGAAATCGTCTTCCATAAAGGCATCCAAAACTCCGGCTGCGAAGATGCCTCTCATTGCTCCACCTTCAACGATTAATGCGCTTTTACTCATCTCAAACTCTACTACTTTATAAACTGATAGCAGTAGGATAATCCCGTCCATGTTATAAAGATAATGGGATGTGTTTATCAGTTCGATAGGTAAAAACTATCAATAGAAATGGTGCTAATTTTCAAGTAATTGGTACTACTTACATGACTCAATACACAGCATGATCAAAAAAGGCCGCTGAGTGATTCACTCAACGGCCTTCCGACTAATTAAACAAGTTTATTAATTACGACTTAAATTCACTCACGTCGATTTCAAGCAGTTTACCAATGCCTTCACCGTATGCTGGGTCGGCTTTATAACAGTGTCTTAGGTGGCGCAGTTGAATCTCTTTAGGCACGCCACCTAGGTTACGAGCAGTGTTATCAAACAGAATCGCTTGCTTCTCTGGCGTCATCAGGCGGAACAAGTCACCCGGTTGCGAGAAGTAATCTTCATCTTCACGGTGATCCCAATGCGCTGCAGCGCCATCTAGGTTCAATGCTGGTTCTGCAAAGTCTGGTTGCTCTGCCCATTGGCCTTCGTTGTTTGGCTCATAGCCAAGTGTGCTACCAAAGTTACCATCAACACGCATCGCACCATCACGGTGGTAGCTGTGTACAGGGCAACGAGGTGCGTTTACTGGGATATGCTGATGGTTAACACCCAAACGGTAGCGCTGTGCATCACCGTAAGCAAACAAGCGACCTTGCAGCATCTTGTCTGGCGAGAAGCTGATACCTGGAACTACGTTCGCCGGGTTGAATGCCGACTGCTCAACTTCTGCGAAGAAGTTTTGCGGGTTACGGTTCAATTCAAACTCACCCACTTCAATCAATGGGTAATCGGCATGTGGCCAGATCTTAGTAAGATCGAACGGATTGTAAGACACTTTCGCCGCGTCCGCTTCTGGCATCACTTGTACTTTCAGTGTCCATTTAGGGAAGTCTTGGTTATCAATGCTATCTAGCAGATCACGTTGGTGGCTCTCGCGATCATTACCGATCAATTGTCCGGCTTCTGCATCAGATAAGTTCTTAATACCTTGCTGAGATTTGAAGTGGAATTTCACCCAGAAACGCTCGTTGTCTGCGTTAATAAAGCTGAACGTGTGGCTACCAAAACCGTGCATGTGACGGTAAGTAGCAGGAATACCACGGTCACTCATTACGATGGTGACTTGGTGAAGCGCTTCAGGTAGAGATGTCCAGAAATCCCAGTTGTTCTTCGCGCTGCGCATATTGGTGCGAGGGTCACGCTTAACCGCATGGTTTAGATCTGGGAACTTAAGAGGATCACGAAGGAAGAATACTGGGGTGTTGTTACCCACCATATCCCAGTTGCCTTCTTCAGTATAAAACTTCAATGCAAAGCCACGGATATCACGTTCAGCATCAGCGGCGCCGCGCTCACCGGCAACCGTAGTAAAACGTGCAAACAGGTCGGTCTTTTTGCCTATTTCAGAAAACAGTTTTGCCTTGGTGTATTTGGTAATGTCGTGCGTAACAGTAAATGTACCGTAAGCGCCTGAACCTTTCGCGTGCATACGACGCTCTGGAATGACTTCGCGGTCAAAATGCGCCATCTTTTCTAAAAACCAAACATCTTGAAGAAGTTGAGGACCGCGCTTACCCGCAGTTTGAACATTCTGGTTATGAGCAACAGGACAACCCGCAGCTGTAGTTAGTTTTTTACTCATGATCTATTCCTTAAGGTCCAAAGGTGCAGCAATAGTGAGTGCACCTTGATATTTATACTGGCTTCCTTTCAAAAGCCCCTAAAATACTATGGATATAGAATAGACCTCTAATGGCATAAAATATAATCGTTTCTATTTATCGTTATAATCTATAAAACCTATTAAACGACTGATTTAGGAATCATATTCTAAGGCACTGACTAATCGAGTATTTTCCTTCCTAGTTTAAGCGTCGCTGCAATATTCCTAGCCGTTCTAGTTAGATTTTTTTCCGCCTCCTGCAGAACTTGGTCAAGTGACTGAGGAGAACGTACTGTTCCAAACAAGCTGCTCATTTCTCCATAAAGTGCTTCTACCTCAGTTCCCAATGAGCCAGCAATACCTATGGTTGGAATACCTTGTAAACTCGCACGTTTAGCAATTCCGTAAGGTGTTTTGCCTTGCAGAGTTTGGTTGTCCATTTGCCCTTCGCCGGTGATCACAAGGTCAGCACCTTTCAGTACTTCATCGGCTTGAAGAACATCAAGCACCATCTCAATACCCGGTTTGATCTGCATATTAAATAGCAAACCAAGTCCCATTGGCGTGCCACCAGCTGCGCCATAACCAGCACGCTCTTGTACGGGTTCACCACCAACACAACCTTGCGATTCAGCAACTTGAGCAAAATTCGCAAGCGCCTTATCAAGCATTAAAACTTGTTCAGGCGTCGCCCCTTTTTGTGGGCCGAATATATGGCTGGCTCCGTTATTACCACACAGTGGATTATCAACATCGCACGCCACAATAAGCTCAATATCGGCACAGCGCGAATCTAAGCCGGTAAGATCTATTGATGCGAGTTCTGCAAGTGCAGCACCACCTCGATTAAGCTCATGTCCTTTGCCATCTTGCCCTTTACAATCTAACAAGCACCCACCTAGAGCTTGAACGATACCCGCACCACCATCATTGGTCGCACTGCCACCCAATCCAAGAATGATGGTTTGAGCACCCTGCTCTATCGCTTCCAAAATCAACTGCCCTGTGCCGAATGAAGAAGCAATCAAAGGATCGCGCTGCTCTGGTTTCAATAAATCCAAGCCCGATGCTGCGGCTATTTCAATCAATGCCGTTTTGTTCGGGTTGCTATCGGATGGCTCAAGCATCGCCCATTCAGCATTAACCAATTTGCCCAACGGCCCTTCAACCTGATGTGTTCGCTTTTGCCCTGCTAGGCCTTGCAGCAAAACATCTACCGTACCTTCGCCACCATCAGCCAAAGGTAAAGTCACGTATTCAGCGTCAGGGAAGATTTCACGAAAGCCCTTTTCAATGCACGCCGCCACCGATACAGCCGATAAAGATTCTTTAAACGAGTCTGGTGCAATAACAATTTTCATAGAAGCGAGCTCCAATACTTCAAAAATATCTACCAAGAAATAGTCTAAAAACAACAAAACCACTATATAGAAGAGGAGGTAATTGTGCGTATTTCCCTTTCCGAATTTGACCAAACCCTCAGATTTCAACGCCACTATTTTATATTCAGTAAAGTTACTGTTTGTTCATAACCCATATTTTGACAAGTTTAATCCCGCCAAATTATCGAGTTCCGACTTAATTAGTCGTAGAAACCAGATCCTGAACACGCTTTTTGTTTCGCATTGCGGAATCTTAGGATCTTTTTGTTCCATTTTTTAACCTGCCGACAGTTATTGGAGAAAAACTTAATAAGGAAATATTTCGTAACTTTGCTCACAGAATATTTTCGGAATAACAACAATAATTCATTCCGTATTATGGAATTCAACTTATCGGAGAACACAGATGCCTTTAGTATCAACTGAAAAACTACAACAAGAATACGAACGAATCCTTTTGGCTCGCGACATGAAACCAGAAATGGCAACCAAGCTTGCGGCTGGTTTTGTTGAGATGGCAAACGAAGGTACTTACTCGCATGGCATCAACCGTTTTCCAGTGTTCATTGACCAAGTAGATAAAGGTCAGATCAAATTAAATGCTGAACCTGAATGCGTTAACAGCATGGGTGCTCTAGAGCAATGGGATTGTAACTACGGCCCTGGCGTTCTTAACGGCCTTATCTGTGCAGAACGTGCAATGGAATTGGCTCGTGATTACGGCATTGGCATGGTCGGTATGCGTAACTCAAACCACTGGATGCGTGGCGGTGCTTACGTATTGAAAATGGCACGTGAAGGTTTTGCAGGAATTGCGTCAACCAACTCAATCGCAGTAATGCCTGCTTGGGGTGGTAAAGATCACCGTATTGGTTCAAACCCTCTCATCATGGCGGTTGCGGGCGATCCACCAGTCGTTGTTGACTGTTCAATGAGCCAATTTTCTTACGGCCAGTTACAAAACTTCGTACTTGCTGACAAAGAACTGCCCGTTGTTGGTGGCTTTGACAACGAAGGTGAACTCACTAAAGACCCACATGTACTTTGGGAAAACAAACGCCTACTTCCAATGGGTTTCTGGAAAGGTTCATCAATGGCAATCGTACTAGACATGATGCTAACGGCAATCACTGGCGGCCACTCAGTACCAGCACTAACTGAAGATATGGGTGGCGAGTTTGGTGTATCTCAATTCCTTATCGCTATCGACTTAAGCAAGACAATGGATCATAGCACTTACGCACAAGAGATGAAGCGCATCCGCGATTACGTACTTGAGTCAGAGCCTGCAGAAACGGGTTCAGTGATGATTGCTGGTTCTGAAATTGAAAACTTCATTAAGAAACACGAAGCAGCTGGCGGCATTGAAATTAACGATGGAATTTGGGAACAAATTACGTCTCTGTAATTAGCCAAAGGTAGGGAAAGCGTTATGCAAAGTGTATTTAAGAGTATTTGGAAAAGTATCGATGTCATCATGGCAGTTATTCTGTCTTGCATGATTGCTCTCGTGTTTACAAACGTAGTTTTACGCTACGGCTTTTCTTCTGGTCTTCGTCCCTCTGTAGAACTATCTCGCCTTGGTCTTGTATGGATTGTCATGCTCGGTGCCGCCGTTGTGCTGCGCCGAGGTGAACACCTCGCGGTTGCGGAATTTTCTGAACGATTATTTCCAAAAGCAGTACCCGTACTAAGACGTATTTGTTGGGTAATCGTCTTGATCTCAGTAGGCATGCTTTACGTCGGTTCATACCGTCAAATGATGTCTAACTGGTCAGATATTTCTCAACTTACAGGGCTTCCTTCAGCATTATTTTACTTAGCTGGTGTGGTGTCAGGCTTGTTAATGGGTGTGATTGCCTTTGTGCGAATCTTCAAACCAGACTGGCAGCTAGATAACTTAGAAGAGGAGAAAGAATAATGACGTTAGCCATTTTCTTATCGGTATTGATTGTCTCAATCTTACTTGGTCTTCCTGTCGCATTTGCACTGTTGTTGTCTTCAATGGCATTGATGCTTCATATGGACTTTTTTAGTGCAGACATTCTTGCGCAGTCTTTAATTAATGGTGTCGACAGCTTCACTCTGCTTGCCATTCCATTCTTCCTCATTGCGGGCGAAGTAATGGCATCGGGAGGCTTGTCACAGCGTATTGTTCGCCTAGCAACCACTTACGTGGGACACCGTCAAGGTGGCTTGGGTTACGTTGCTATCATGACTTCGGTACTGCTTGCTGGCCTTTCTGGTTCAGCTGTAGCAGATGCAGCAGCCTTGGTCAGTATTCTTTACCCAATGATGAAAGCAGCGAAATACCCAGAAGCACCTTCAATGGGCTTACTTGCTTCAGGCGGTATCATCGCACCCGTTATTCCACCTTCAATCCCTCTGATCCTTGTAGGTGTTGCTGGCGGTATCTCGATCAAAAACCTATTTCTAGGCGGCATCGTTCCTGGCCTGTTAATGGGTATGACATTGATGTTTGTGTGGCGCTGGACTGTTCGCAAAGAAAACCTAGCGACATCAGAAAAAGCGACAAAAGCAGAAAAACGCGCAGCACTTAGAGAAGGTGTATGGGCCTTAATGCTGCCGGTCATCATCATAGTGGGTATTCGTTTCGGCATCTTTACACCAACAGAAGCCGCAGTAGTCGCCGCCACTTACGCAATTTTCATCTCTACGTTTGTGTACAAAGAGCTCTCGATTAAAAAGTTCTACCACATCGTACTGAACGCAGGTCGCTCGACCGCAATGGTTATGTTCTTGGTGGGTTGTGCAATGGTTGCAGCGTGGCTAATTACTGTTGCTCAGCTTCCTCAACAACTCGCAGAAATGTTAGGTCCACTGGTGGATAGCCCACGCCTATTAATGGCAGTAATTATGTTGCTCGTACTTTGTGTCGGCATGGTTATGGACTTGAGCCCAACGATTCTAATCCTTGTACCTCTTTTAATGCCTGTCATCAAGATGGCTGGAATTGACCCAACGTACTTCGGCCTACTGTTCGTTATTAACTGTTCAATTGGCTTGATTACGCCTCCTGTAGGCACCGTACTAAACGTAGTGTGTGGTGTAGCGAGAGTACCAATGTCGACCGCAGTGAAAGGTGTATTGCCCTTCATCGCAGCTTACATGGCTCTGCTCACACTGTTTGTCATCTTCCCAGGCATCATCACTGTGCCAATGTCGTTTGTCATTGGTTAATCCTCGACGGAGAAAATAATAATGAAAACCCTACTAAAACTCACTCTAATCGCATCCACAATCGCTATGAGCGCTAACGCTTTTGCCGCTACGACTCTAAAACTGGCGCACGCTGCACCAGAGTCAGACTTGCAACAAGACCTATCTTTGTTCTTTAAGAAGGAAGTTGAAGCTCGTTCAAACGGCGAAATCAAAGTAAACATCTACCCACAAGGTCAATTGGGCAGTGATAAGCAAATGATCGATGGTTCACGCGCTGGCATCGTTGATTTAGCGATGGTTGGCTTGAACAACTACAACGGCCTAATGCCTGAATCAGCAGCCTTCACTCTGCCGTTCATGTTCCCAGATCGTCAAACAGCATACAAAGTACTGGATGGCGAGCCGGGTAAAGAAGTGTTAGCGAACTTTGAAAAATTCGGTCTTAAAGGTCTTGGTTTCCCTGAAAATGGTTACCGCAACATGACCAACAACGAAAAACCTATTCGTGTTCCTTCAGATGTTGAAGGCCTACAAATGCGTGTGAATGGCTCGAAAGCGCTAAACGACATGTTCAATGAGCTCGGTGCTAACCCGCAGCAACTTCCAGTATCTGAACTTTATACTGCACTTGAAACAGGCGTTGTTGACTCTCAAGACCACCCAATTTCTGTAACGCTGTCTTTCAAGTTTGATGAAGTACAAAAATACCTAAGCCTTACACAACACGCTTACTCGCCACTGGTTCTTACTATGAACCTACGTAAGTTCGACAAGCTAACCGATGAAGAGCAAAAGATTATCGAAGAAGTCTCTGCTGAAGCAGTTGCAATGCAACGTGAGCTAAGCATCCAGAAAGAAGACAAGATGATTGCTCAACTAGAAGCGAACGGTATGCAAGTTAACCGTGACGTTGATGGCGCTGCTTTCCAACAAGCTATCCAACCGGTTTGGAGCGCTTACATCGAGAAAAATGGCGACGTGATGATCAACAAGATCAAGCTAGCAGCCAAGTAACGCGATTGAGGGCGATTGCCTAGTCCTCTTTTTTAGCTAGGGAATTTAGCTAGGCAATCCGCTCGTCATTAACTCAATACAACATGGGCAAACACAATGTCTCAAGAACAACAAACATACCAAGAATTAAAAGAACGCGTGTTCGCAGCAAACTTGCAACTTCCTAAATATGGCTTAGTGACTTTCACTTGGGGCAATGTCTCTGAAATCGATCGCGAACGTGGCGTGATTGCAATCAAACCGTCAGGTGTTGAATACGATGTAATGACGGCAGATGACATCGTTGTTCTGGATTTAGAAGGCAATCGCATTGAAGGTAAGCTGAACCCTTCAAGCGACACGGCTACGCACGTTGAACTTTACAAAGCCTTCCCAACCATTGGCGGCATTGTTCACACACACTCTCGCAACGCCACCATTTGGGCACAAGCCGGCCGAGACATTCCAGCGCTTGGAACTACACACGCCGATTACTTCTACGGTGATGTACCTTGCACTCGCCTACTAACAAAACCTGAGATCGAGTCTGACTACGAGAAAAACACTGGCTTAGTGATTGTCGAAGAATTCAAGCAACGCGATATCGACCCACAGGAAATGCCAGGTGTCATCATCGCAGGCCACGCACCATTTACATGGGGCAAGGATGGTTCAGACGCTGTGCACAATGCTGTCGTAATGGAAGAGATTGCAGCCATGGCAACAGCCACTCGTGCCATCAGTCCAGAAGCCGCAATTCAACCAGAGCTACTCGATAAGCATTACAACCGTAAACACGGTAAGAATTCATACTACGGACAGAAGTAAGGGCTCACACATGCATCAGCTATTTGCGCATCAGTCGTCTAAGCACAAGTTACTGGCGTTAGATCTCGATGGCACGGTTCTCAACTCGCAGCACACTATTAGCCAAGAGTTAGTCGAAGCCATCAAGCAAGTCGCTCAATACACTCATGTGGTTATCGTTACGGGTCGCCATCATGTCGCGGCAAAACCTTATTACGATCAGCTTGGTTTATCGACTCCAATAATTTGTTGCAATGGCACTTACATCTTTGATTACCAGAACGATACGGTCATTCAAGAAAACGCCATCGACAAAGAAATTGCGGCTGAGTTTATCACCCTATCTCAAGCTCATGATCTGAAGATGGTGATGTATGTGCGTGATGCAATGCTCTACTCGAGAGCACGCCCTATTGAATACATGGAAGCGCTACTGACGTGGTCTCAAACCTTTCCAGAAAGCCAGCGACCAAACATTCAAAAGGTCGACGATTTTCAACATGAAGCGAAAACCTCAGAGTACGTGTGGAAGTTTGTCGTTGAAGGTGAAGTCGATACATTTGCCGAACTTCCTTTCGTTAAAGAGAACTTCAACGGCGAGCGCTCTTGGATTGACCGTGTCGATTTCGCAGCAACAAGCAATAACAAAGGCAACGCATTAACCCGTTACATTGAGCCGCTAGGTATCAGCCTAGAGCAGTGTGTCGCAATTGGTGACAACCACAATGACATTTCGATGCTTAAAGCAGCAGGGCTTGGCATCGCAATGCAAAACGCAGATGACACCGTAAAAAGCTCAGCCAACCTGATCACGCCTAAAAACAATGACGATAAGACAGGGTTAGCGACGCTTTTACAAGACCTATTTTGTGCCCATTAATTTAAAGCATCAGCTTTATTAAGCTGTTTATACTTAAAGAGAATTTTTATGTTAGTCGGAAATACTCAACCTACGCAGATCAGCAAGTCGTACCCTGTCGTTATTCAAAACGTGCTTGAGTACTTAAACAGCCTCGACCAAGAAAAACTCGCATTAGGTCGTCACGAGCTTCCTGGCTTTGATTCAAAACAGGCATGGTTTGTTGTATTGGAATACGACAAAGAACCTTTAGGAAACTTCCAACCTGAAGTCCATAAATACCATTCTGATCTACAGATCATTCTGGAAGGCTCTGAAGTAATGGCATGGGCTATAGACACTGGTGAACACAGCAACGCACACCCTTATAACCAAGAACGTGACCTTCAGTTTTACGAATATCCAGGAATTGAACTCAGCTTCATTCATGCAAAACGCGATCAATTTTATTTGTTCACGCCAAATATCGTGCATATCACCAATATTGAAAATGATGACAGCCAGCCCGTTAGAAAACTGGTGGTGAAGATTCACAACGATTTACTGGAAGCCAAATAATGAATTACTACATTGGAATTGATTCTGGCGGCACTTTTATGAAAGCCGCGTTGTTTAACGCAAAAGGCGAGCAACAAGGTCTTGCCCGTGTATCTGCAAGTGTCATTAATGAAAAGCAAGGCTGGGTAGAACGCGATCTCGACGCTCTGTGGGGAAACGCGGTTGACGTTATTACACAGCTTTTAGAGGCTACTAAAGTAGAAGTAACCTCTATCAAAGGCTTGAGCATTTCAGCCCAAGGCAAAGGCGTTTACCTTCTTGATAAAGAGGGACAAAACCTTGGTCACGGCATCATGTCTTCTGACTCTCGCTCATTGCCTATCGTTAGAGAGTGGCTAGAGCAAGGCAAAGCACAAGAGATCTACCCGACGACGCTACAGACACTTTGGACAGGTCACCCTGTATCGATTATTCGTTGGATCAAAGAAAACGATGCCGAACGATACAACAACATTGGCGCAGTGATGATGTCTCACGACTACCTTCGCTATCGCTTAACGGGCGAAGTCGCAGCAGAACTGACCAACATTTCAGAAAGTAATTTTTTCAACTCTCTCACTGGCGAGTATGACAAAGCTCTTCTGGAAACGTTTGACATTGCAGAAGTTTGGGACGCACTACCACCGGTTGTAAAACCTCAGCAGCAAGCAGGAAAAATCACTGCGGCCGTTGCTAATGAAACCGGACTGGCAATAGGCACTCCTGTTTTCGGCGGTTTGTTTGATGTGGTGTCTACCGCGATATGTTCTGGAATCAACTCTTCAGAAGATACCTTGAATTATGTAATGGGAACATGGGCGGTAACATCTGGCATATCAAAGGAAGTTACACAAGAAAGCCACAACTTTGTTTACGGCCATTACGCCGTCGATAACGAATACATCATTCACGAAGCGAGCCCAACTTCTGCGGGTAATTATGAATGGTTCGCCGACTACCTTGGTGAAAATGGCCAGATTAACCACCAGCAAAATCAAGCGTTAGTCGAAGCATTAGATCCGGCATCAAGCAGTATCTACTTTGTGCCATTCCTTTACGGTTCAAACCAAGGGCTTGGCCTAAAGTCAGGCTTCTATGGTCTCCAATCGCACCATACTAAAGGGCACCTAATTCAAGCCATTTGGGAAGGCATTTTATTCTGTCACAACATTCACCTAGAACGTATGCGTCAGCGTTTTCCAAAAGCCAACATACTAAAAGTGACAGGCGGACCAGCATCTAGCCCTGTATGGATGCAAATGCTGGCGGACCTTACCGGAATGACCGTTGAAATATCAGACGTTAATGAAACCGGTTCATTAGGTGCCGCAATGATGGCTATGGTCGGCGCGGGTGAGTTCGCTTCATTAGAAGAATGTACTCAAACCATCACTAATTCTGCGTCACGTGTCGAACCGAATCCTGAACACTACGACACTTACCAAAAGAAATATAAGCACTATCAAAGACTGGTGCAGTTGTTTAAACAATTTGAGGATGAAATGGATGCCTAGCACCGTATTAAAACCATCTAAATCTTTATTAGAATCATCTAAGCCCCTGTTCAAATCACCGAAGCCGTTGCTACAAATGGCACTTGATGCCACTGATATCGACACCGCGTTAGCATCAATTGAGCATGTTGCAGATAAGTTAGATGTAATTGAAATTGGGACTATTTTAGCCTTCGCTCATGGCGTAGACAGCGTTAGAGTCCTACGAGAAAAATACCCAAATCACATCATTGTCTGTGACATGAAAATCACCGATGCCAGTGCCATTTTAACGCGTCTGGCGATGGATGCCGGCGCAAACTGGGTAACAGTAAGTGCAGCAGCACACATCGAAACTATTCGTTCAGCGAAGAAAGTAACGGATGAATTCGACGGCGAAGTGCAAATTGAGCTGTATGGACACTGGACAATGGAAGATGCGCAAGCTTGGGTCGACATGGGCATTAAACAAGCAATTTATCACCGTTCTCGTGATGCGGAACTTGCTGGTGTGAGCTGGACCGAAGAAGATTTGATAAAAATGCAGAAATTATCGGATATTGGAATTGAACTATCCATTACTGGTGGTATTGTTCCTGACGATCTGCATTTGTTTAAGAATCTGTCTGCAAAATCGTTTATTGCTGGCCGAGCGTTAGCTGGTAGCAATGGACGTGACATCGCAGAAAACTTCCATACTGAAATAGGTAAACACTGGTAGCACATATATGAGTGAGCAAATTAAATCGTTGTCTAAAGCACTGACCGTATTGGAATTCCTTGGGAATTATCCTAATGGCGTTTCGCTACAAAAAGTGTCTGAAGGGACTGGCTTCAACAAGTCATCTGTCCACCGTATTTTAGCAACGTTTGAAGCCTCTGGTTATGTTGCTCAAATGTGTTCAGGTAAAGAATATCGCTTAACAATGAAGTTGGTTCAGCTTGGACACGCTGCTATCAACTCTGATGTCACCGGCACCGTTAAGCCATACCTATCTGAGCTACTCGACGATGTGAATGAAACGGTTAACTTCCTCTCTTTTGATGCTGACAACATCATTTTTAAAGACAAGTTTGAACCCGTTAATTCTTCCTTTAGAACTCGAACCTACGTAGGGCTGCATTCTCCAATGTACTGCTCAGCGGCAGGAAAATGTTACCTAGCATTTAGCTCTGACAGCGTTCGAGAAACCTATTGGAAACGCAATGTCAGCACAATGAAGCCGTTAACTGAAAACACGATTCTCGACAAGTCTCAGTTTTTTGGTGTTCTCGATAAAATTAAGAGCCGTGGTTATGCGCTCGATGATGAAGAGAACGAAGCGGGTATTTCTTGTGTTGCTGTCCCTATTTTTGACAAGAACAATTCTCCTGTATACGCGGTTAGCGTCTCTTCGCTTACGCCAAAAATGAAAGCTCTCGGCTACGAAGAAATTGCTAGCAGAATTCAAGACATAACAACGCGTATAGAACAACAACTCTTTTAAGGAAAAAGAATGTTTGATTCTAAAAACAAATTCAGATTAGGTATTTACGAAAAAGCGATGCCAACCACCCTTTCATGGGAAGAACGTTTGATTCACGCCAAAGAAGCTGGCTTCGACTTTGTAGAAATTTCAGTGGATGAAACCGATGAGCGCCGCGCTCGTTTAGATTGGTCAGACGAAGAAATTTATGAGCTTCGCCGTCTATGTGAAAAGCACCAGATGCCTTTCCAATCAATGTGCCTAAGCGCACACCGTAAGTTTCCGTTTGGCTCAATGGATGATGCTATTCGCACTGAATCGCTGATCATCATGGAAAAAGCAATTTCATTGGCTTATAAGCTTGGTATTCGCTGTATTCAAATGGCGGGCTACGATGTGTATTACGAACCGCAATCGGCTGAAACTCACGCTCGCTTCATTGAAGGCATGCAACAAGCCACCAAAATGGCAGAACGTGCAGGCATCATGTTAGGTGTAGAGATCATGGACACTCCGTACCTCAACTCATTAAGTAAGTTTGAAGTGCTTAAGCGCGAGATCCCATCACCTTACTTCATGGCTTACCCAGATGTCGGTAATATTTCTGGTTGGAACTACGACGTGTGTACCGAACTAAAGCTAAGCCGTGATCACCTAGTACAAGTGCACCTAAAAGACACACTACGAGTTTCAGAAACCTGCAAAGGTCAGTTCCGAGATCTTGTTATAGGTGAAGGCCAAGTCGACTTCCCAGCTATTTTCAAAACACTCGCTGAAATTGATTACAGCGCGCCATTAGTGATTGAAATGTGGGCTCAAAATGACAACTGGTTCGAAGATATCAAACAAGCGAAAGCAACATTGAAATCTATCGCAAACCAATCTGGCTTTGAACTGTAAGGAAACGACCATGACTATTTTTCGCACCGCTTTTTTTGAAGCTGATTTAACTGAAGAACAAAAACAAGATTTCTACCAATACATGGAAAATGAAGTCGCGCCTATTATTCGCACATTCCCGAATAACCAAGGGTTAACGCTGAATAAGCCTGAAGCGATTGAAGCTGAAAGCCATAAAAACCTACTGCTTATGATGCAACACAGTTACGAGAACGAGTCAGCAATGGCTGCTGCTTTAGATTCTGAGCAACGAATCAAAAGTATGCATGCGACCAAAGTGATTATTGAGAAATACAACATTCATGTTCATCACATCAATTTTGTTCGTGATTAACAGCTTAATAGGCAATACACCGTAAAGTCTCAATCGAAAAGCAGAAGATCATCTTCTGCTTTTTTTATCGCTATCAATAAGGAATCACTATGAGAGTATTCCCGTTAAAAGATGCCCCACTGGTCTTACTGTCTCTGATCTTTTTTATCTGGGGTTTAATTACCGTTTCAAGTAACTCGCTAATTCCACATTACAAAGAAGCTTTCTCTCTCGATTATAAAATGGCGATGCTATTTCCCATGGCCTTTTTTATCACCCGAATTACGGTGTCGCTTCCAACGTCATTTGTCATGGCAAAAATTGGCTATAGAACTACGCTGAAGCTCTGCTTGATATGGTGCCTTCTGGGCTGTCTAGCCATGGCATATTTAGTACGAGGAGAAGAGCTTGTTCCAACACTCATCGGGATCTTATTGATGGCCTCAGGTGTGTCAGCAATTCAAGTAGTGAGTTCACCTTACGTATCACTACTCTCGACACCCGATAAGAGTGTTATACGTCAAAGTGTAGCAACAGCATCTAACTCCGTTGGCACTGTGCTTGGCCCGCTAGTGCTTACCGCTGTCATTCTTGTGGCAGCAAGTTTTAACGTCGACAACACCGCCCATCAAGTTTCGTATCTGTTCTTATTCATCGCCCTGTTCTTTTTCGGCTTACTGGTATTTTTTAGCAAAATGACGCTTCCAGATATCAAACCAAAACAGATGACTGGCTTTTGGCGAGGGTTAAGGCTTCTAATTAAAAATCAGCAGTTTATGAAGTTAGCGTTGGTACTGTTGCTGTACATCGGTGTAGAGGTCAGTTTTGGTACTTTTACTATTGCGTATCTTGCCGACCAGCAATATGGCGACCTTGGTTTGGTCTTCGCAACACAGATCATCGCTCTTTATTGGGTATTAATGTTTGTTGGAAGAGTGTTATTCGCCAAGTTTGGAAACACTGTAAACAAGCACTATCTCTTCTCACTGTCTTGCGTTATTGCCGCTTTGATTAGTGCCGTTGCGGTCTATCAAAATTATGTTTGGATTGGCTATTTGATGCTTGTCGTAGGGCTATGTAATTCTGCGCTCTACCCTATCATTTACGCACAAGCGCTACATGCCTCAGGTAAGCAAAACTCACAAGGGGCAGCAATTCTCATTATGTGTTCAATTGGAGGTGTTGTTTTGCCATTTGTGCAGGCGAGTTTGATCGATGAGCTATCACTGAGCACGAGTTATATTGCGCCCGCATTAGCGTATGTATTGATGACAGTTTTGTACTGGTCTAGCTTAAAGCATCGTATTTGAACTAATTGAAGGAGCGCACTAAAGCAAAGCACTTCAACAAGTAATAGATAAGTGGTTTAGCTAGGAAATCGGCCAGGAAGGCCTAGAAGGTATAAAGTAGTTTACTGCTGTTTCAATGTTAAGTCGTATCAGTGAATGGTGATTCACCATCACTGATCACAATTAACGTCGGTTTATCTAAGAGATTAAACCCAAGCAGAAGCAACAAGTAGGATGATTGCACCCATAAGAGCCGTCGATTTTGCAAAGAAAAGAACTTCGTTCATTACAGAAGGTTTTACCAATACTTGGCTGCTTTCATTTGTGATTACTGTAGCATTCATTCTTCATTCTCATCGTTATGTGATCTTAGGTTGATTTTGCGCCGTTATGTGACCAAAGTCAATATTATGTGTAGTTTTATTACACAAAAATCTTACTGTGCGGTTGATGAAAACTGATGAATTTAAAACGTTCAAGTCTTGTTTACTTTTGTATACCCTTTCTGAAAATTAACTTTTATTGAGCACAAAAAAACTCGAAGCCTCCATAACGGAGCACTTCGAGCCTATGTATAGCTGATGATTAGAACTTATTTCAATTGAGCTAACTCAGGTCTCATCGCACCAATTGCCCGCTGATAGTCTTCACTATCAAAAATAGCAGACCCAGCAACGAACATATCGGCCCCCGCTTCAGCTATCTCTTTTATGTTGTTAACTTTCACACCACCGTCGACTTCTAAACGAATATTTCGACCTGATTCATTAATGCGCTTTCTGATTGAACGCAACTTATCGAGGGTGCGATAAGATATTGTTCCATTTGTTTCCTAGTTATTTTTGTATCGTTAAATTCTGTTTAGCTCGCAGGAACAAACTTAGTTATCTGTCCGTTTTCAACCATGTAGCAATCCATGCCTGCCGATGTCGCCGCGTGCTGACCAATGATCGTATCTTCAAACACCACACAATCGCTCGGGTCGAGCTCTAACTGGCTAGCAACTTTCAAAAACGTATCTGGGTTTGGTTTATGATTCTCTACGTCATCCGAAGTGACAATCGTGCGTATCATTGATGGGATGTCGGTCGTCTTTAGGATTGCTCTTGCATGTTTTGCCTGAGCGCCAGTGCCGATACCTATCTTTTTCAACTGATACTGTTGCTGTAAGAGTGCATAGGTTTCTGGAATAACATCCCCTTTGTGCTCAATAGCCTCAAAGTTAGCGATTTTGTCCGAAGTAATTTGTTGAGCATCAAGGGCTAGATCATAACGCTTGAGGATCTCTTGAGTGACCTTTCGTGATGGCATCCCACCAAGTTGATCCAACCACTCTTTTTCGTAGGGAATATCAAACTTCGTGCAAGTCTGTTTCCATGCATGGGCGTGCGCCACCATAGAATTGACCAACGTTCCGTCGAGATCAAAAATAATTCCTTTATATTTATCTAACTTTGGCATCCTCAATCTCTCGTCTTGTTTTGAGACTCATACTACTAATCACCATACATAAAACCTATTCATGATCGCCTTAATATGATCTTATTCAACAATCCGACAATTAAACGAAGTGATGCAATAAAAGCCGTTGTTTTACTATTGAAATCATATTTTGAGCACATCTCACCCATTTTTACTTAAACCAAGTAGAGTTGCATAAATTGAAAATGATATAGTCCACGAAAATCAAACATCTTGGACATCATCATGCACTCTAGCGACATCATTAAATTGGCAAATTTGGGCGTAAACATCGAAATTACAAAAGAGTCTTCATTACATCCTTCAGACGCGTTAGAAGTAGTAAAGATTGTTGCTGAAATCGGTAGCCAAATCACCATCAAGAAAAAGTACCACACAGACTACCTAGTTCAGATGGCTGAAGTAGGCCGTGACCATGTGACGATTGCTGTTTAAACATCGCTTTTTCTAAACACGATTTGTTGGGAACTAACAAACTAATTAGAAGAAAAAGCAAAGCATCACATAGCTATAAAAATGCAGCATATTGGGGGCAATATGCTGCATTTTCTCTTCCTATTCTGAGCATGTAGAACGCGAAGAGAAACTGGCTAGTCGTTGATAGCGACGGGTTAGTTAGTAACGACTGGTCAATGGTCGAACAATATCGGTACGCCCGTTTGAACACAAACCTCATTCAAACGCTTTTGCGCCGTGAGAATATTCTCTTTCCAACGCTCATCCTGGGCCCACATCTCAATCACGAGTGGTACAACGCACTCAGTCTCTTTCAACGTTTCAAAAATTGCGTTGAAGTCCACTTCACCGTCACCAATAACCAGATCTCGGAACTGCCCTTTGTACTCATCCGTTACTCGATAAGTGTCTTTGAGATGAATTTGAGTAATACGAGGTTTACTCAGCTTCAGCTCAGTCACGATGTCATAGTTCCAGCCAGAGATGTTGCCAACGTCAGGGTATGCCGTGAAATAAGGTGAGTTTATCTCTCGACTCAGCACTTCAAATTTACTCAAAGAGTTTAGGTAATCCGTATCCATGATCTCGACAGCAAGCATAACGCCCGCTCTTTCGGCCAATTGCGCTGAAAGCTTCATCCCTTCAATAAACCTTTGATGCGTGACCCTATCCGCAGGCTCGTAGTAAACGTCATACCCAGCGAGTTGAATGGTACGAATACCTAATTTGTAAGCCAACGAGATCGCTTTCTCCATATGGATGACAGCTTGTTCTCTAATCGCAGGATCTGCTGAACCAAAGGGGAACTTGCGATGCGCACTCAAGCACATCGATTGCAACGGCATGCCGTGCTTTTCGCAAAGGCGACGCAAGGCATACACTTGATCGTCATTCCAATCTAAACGGCTGCGACGCTCGTCTGATTCATCCACCGATATCTCTAGAAAATCAAAGCCGAGTTCTTTGGTTTGCTTAAGTTTATCTTCCCAACTGAGTTCGTTAGGTAGGGCCTTTTCATAAAGCCCTACACGGTGGCGTAACAAGTTTTGATACATAACGCCCCTACCTTAGTTCCAGTAACGATTGATCTGAGCTTTTAATGCTTCAGCCGTTTCTTTACCTTTGTCACCAGCAAGTGCACGGCCTGCGATGAAGGTTTTTGCTTTAATACCTTCAAATAGGTAAATATCTTCAGGAACGATGCCGCCAGTAATAGACAGTTCGAGACCCAATTCAGACAATGCACGCATTTTAACAAGGTCTTCTTCTGTCCAACCCACACCCGCTAATTCAGCGTCACGAGAACGGTGGTAAATCGCTTGTGAGATACCTAAGTCTACCCAAGATTGAGCATCGTCCATTGTCCAATTACCGTAGATCTCAATTTGGATTTCACCGTTAAACTCATCGGCTACTTTCTTACACGCGCCAATGGTCGCGATGTGTGCAGCAGCAGAAACCGTAATCCAATCAGCACCCGCTTCGAACGCCATACGCGCTAGAATAGCGCCGCCATCGGTGGTCTTCATGTCGCACACAAGGATATGGTCTGGGTGGTTCTTACGAAGCGTAGAAACCGCCGTCATACCTTCTGCAAAAGCCAAAATAGTGCCCACTTCAATTACATCAACAAAACTTTCAACGTTATTTGCCACTTCAATGGCAGCAGGAAGGTTTGTTTGGTCTAGAGCGATCTGAATCATTGGTTTAGTCATGTGGTTATCCTTTAAATTGTTCACGTATTAGACGGGCTAAGCCATCATGGTTGTTATCTGTTGAGCACACGCATTGAACGTGTGACTTGACGATGTCATCAGCATTGAGCATCGCGACGCCTAGTCCGGCGTACTTAAGCATGGATATATCGTTGTGGTTATCACCGACGGCTATGACGTCGTTGGCTTGATAACCGAGCTCTGAAATGTATTCAGCAAGGCGTAGGCCCTTACTGTTTCCCATCGCAGCAAAATCTATTCTGTTTGACCAAGAACGCTCACCATTGAAGTTCTTTTCTATCCATGGGTGTTGCATCAAACGGTCTACGGAGTCTTGGTTCCCTTCTACTACAAATTTCCAAACGTGCTCGGCTTGTTGAGCCGTCTCAATGAATGATTCCACTTGGTAAATTTGAGGGCGATGTTGTTCTGGTGCTGTTTCCGCCCAGCTTTCCAATGCCAACATGTAAGCAAAAGGGTTGTAATGGGAGTACGTCATGGCATGCGTGATATACATGACCATTTTGAGCTGAAACTCATCTGCCATATCGATGAAGGTCAGCGCTTTGTCTTTATCTATCGCGTTTTGAGTCAGCACCGTTTCAGTTTGATAATCATAAACATAAGTGCCGTTGCAACAAATGATCGGTGTATCTAGCCCTAACTCGTAATAGTAAGGTCGTGCAGCCGTGTGATGTCGGCCAGTCACAATCACGACATGGCAATATTGCTTCACTTCTTGAATCGCTTTTTTCACTTCAGGATGAATGGTGTGATCGTCTTGCAACACGGTTCCATCTAGATCTAACGCCAACACTTTATACATAGAGTGTCCTCTCAACTAATGCGGTTACGATTGAAGGTCAAGCTTACTGCTGACCGTAATAAGCGTTTTCACCATGCTTTCGTAAATAATGCTTATCCGATAATTCTGGTTGAATCTTGATTCCACTATTTAATGAACGAGTTGCCAAAGCCATCGCAGAAACCTCTTCGAGCACCACGGCATTGTGAACCGCATCGTTACCATCTTTCCCCCAAGAGAAGGGCGCATGGCCTGCGACAATGACGCTTGGCACAGCCATTGGATCAATGTCTCTGTGCATAAATTCTTCAACAATTACGAGACCAGTGTTCTTCTCATACTCATCGGCAATTTCAAGGTGTGACAACCGGCGTGTACAAGGAATATCACCGTAGAAGTAGTCTGCGTGCGTTGTTCCTAAAGCCGGAATATCAATGCCAGCTTGCGCCCAGATAGTGGCGCTGCGTGAATGGGTATGAACCACTCCGCCCGTTGCTGGAAATGCTTTGTAGATCTCTAGGTGGGTCGCAGTATCGCTTGAAGGGTTTAGCTTTCCTTCGACAACCTTACCTTCTAAATCCACCACCACGATGTCTTCAACGGTCATGTTGCTGTATTCAACACCTGATGGTTTAATCGCAATCACACCGCACTCACGATCAATCTCCGATACGTTCCCCCAGGTGAAAGTCACCAAACCGTACTTAGGAAGCTGCAAATTGGCGTCTAAGACACGTTGTTTCAATTGGCTATATTTAGACATAATTGCCTCCTTACGCGGCTTCCGCTTGCAGCAGTGCAGCATCAATTAAACGCGCCACCTCTTCAGGGCTTTTACATGCGCGAAGTTTTGAGAAGTCTTCATCAAATTCAATCAAATTAGCGACTTGCATCGTGCCTTCGATGTGTTCTTCAGAGTCTTTACCCGCCAGCGTGATCAGAACATCAACAGGCTCATCAACACCTTCAAAAGTAATCGGCGTTTCAAGCACGGTTAACGCAAAACCAGTGCGAATCACGCCATCCTCAGGACGGCAATGAGGCAACGCGAACGCGTCATGAATACAGATGTAAGGGCCTTCTTCACCGATTGCCTTGGTAATCGCCTCGTAGTAACGCTCTTCAGCAATTCCTGCTTTGACCAATGCGTCAGTACCGAGCTTAATTGCCGCTTTCCAATCAACTGCTTTTGCGTTCAGCAGGATAGAGTTGTTTTGGATAAGAGATTCTTTCAGGTTCATGTTATTGCTCACTTATATAATTGTTTTTATTGACTCAGTGGTGATGTACCACTGAGCCGTTTCTAATTATTTGTGGAAGTTGGTCTCGATGATAGAAACCAGTTCGTCGCCGAAAGTTTTCACCATAATCATGTTCTTCACCGCTAACTGCTGCTTGCCTTCAGGCAAACCCGTAATCTTCGCTGCAAGAGCAACTGAAGTAACGATGATGTCAAATGAACCAAGGTGAGATTTGTAATCAGTAATGGCGCTGTTAAACGTCGAACTTGGGATGCCTTTCTTATCCAAGTACTCTTTGATTTTCTTAGAGCACATCATTGAAGAACCTTGTCCTGAACCACAGCACACTAAGACACGAACCGGTTTCTGGTCAGCCGCCGATACTCTAGATTCTGTGGTTGTGGAAACCGATGGCGCTTCAGCGGTTGCTGTCGATTGTTGTGGTGCTGCAATTTCAATCTCAATGCCTTCTGGCGTTACTGCTGTCATTGTTTCAGCTTGTTTTTCCGCGTCTTCTTCTGCTCGTAGTTGTTTAGAAGCGAAGAACATGTAGACACCAGCCAAAGCTAAAATCCCGAAGAAGAACATATTAGAACTAGAGATACCTTGCATAATTGGCGGGAATACCAGAGCCCAATCAGCCATGCCCATCCAGCCATTAAACTCAGTACCTGATTGAGCAAAGATGTTGATTGCCCAAGCTGAACCGACAACTTCGATAATGCCCATCACGAAACAGATCTTCATGACGGCTTTCCAGCCACCGAAGTGGTTCGCAAATACACCGATAGTGGCATTCGAGAAAAACATTGGGATGAAGCCAGGAATGATCATGATAGGAGCATCAAACGCTAACATCGCAAGAACCGCTGTGAATTGACCAACAGCGCCCCACATGAAACCGAATACCATTGCATTTGGAGAGTATGCGTAGATAGCTGCACAATCGATTGCTAAAACAGCATTAGGAATAAGACGTTGAGAAATACCGTTAAAGGCTTCAGATAACTCCGCTACGAACATACGAACGCCCGTCACGATAACTTGAATAGCCACTGCGAATTTCAAACCAGTTTCGAAAATGTAGATAAACCAGTGCGTTTTGCCTGCCATGTCTTGAAGGTTATCAAGACCAAATGAAAGAAGGATAATGCCGAAGAAAGCAGTCATTACTAACGTTGTTGCTGCAATGCTATCGTGGAAAATGTGTAACCATTTAGGCAGTTTGATGTGATCAACACTGTCATTTTTGTCGCCAAGCTTTGGTGCAACTTTGGTCGCTACCCATGACGCAAACTGTTGTTGGTGACCAATAGAGAAACCCGCCCCACCCGTAACTTCTTGGGTAGGTTTGAACATAATGTTCGACGAAATACCCCAGTACAATGCCATCAATATTGCTGAATAAATGATGGTTTCCCACATACCTGCACCAAGCACGAAGTAGAAAACGGCAATGAGGCCAGCTTGTTGGAACATGATATGTCCCGTAAGCATGATGGTTCTGATACCAGTGACACGACGGAAGGCAACAAGAAGAATGTTTAACCCAAGTGCCAGCAATACGGCATATCCAACCCAAGAGTAATTGTCACCCATGGTTTCCATAGTCGACATCATAGAGGTGTACGGGTCAATAACAGACCCCGTTAATCCATGAATCTCACTCATTTTCTCAATAACCGGTTTGAAACCTGCTACCAATGTTCCTGCACCTACCTGCACTATCATGAAACCAACGATGGTTTTAATAGAGCCGGAGATAATAGTTGTTGCGTCACGCTTGAGTAGAATGTAACCCAGACAAGTAACAAGACCGAGTAGCAATGGTGCTTTGGTCATTACCTGACTGTAAAAAATATAGAAAATATCATATAAGAATTCCATATCTTTACCCCTGATTAATTTTTAATTTTAATGGTATGTAGGATGTGATGATGTCTAGTTTTGCTCACGAACTAGACTTTACCAATCAAAAGTAATCATTCAATGCTCACTTGTGATTACTTTGATTTATATCAATTAACCACACCCAGAATGTGCCTAATTGAGCTTGGGATCACACACAAAAACATCAATATCAATAAAATCAGCAACTTATAAAACATTGTGATTGAAGTCTGATTTTTATAGCGATGTAGTTTGACAATCACGACGGTGATTATTAGAATCAAAACAAATCAAAAGTAATCATCAAATTGTCACAACGACATAAAGAGTGATAAAAATGAATGAAGTACAAAGACATAACGGCATCTTGTCGCTATTAGAAGATATGCAGACGATTAACGTCTCACATATCATTGATAGATTTAGTGTTTCACCTGCTACCGCCAGACGTGATATCGCTAAACTGGATGAAGTTGGCAGGCTGAGAAAAGTTCGAAATGGTGCAGAACGAGTAGAGACTCAAAAGAGAAAATGGTCACCACTCAATATCAACAGCACTGAGTTCTATGAAGAGAAAGCGGAGATTGCACAAGCAGCCGCTGGGCTGTGTGACGCTGGCGATACAATCGTGATCAACTGCGGCTCTACTGCTTTTCTACTGGGCCAGCAATTATGTGGCGATGACGTTCAAATCGTAACGAACTACTTCCCACTCGCAAGCTATTTGATCAACGAAGATCATGACGATGTCATCATCATTGGCGGTCAATACAATAAAGCACAGAACATCTTTCTAAACCCATCCCCTAATTCATTAGGTGGCTACGCTGGAAACTGGATGTTTACCTCAGGCAAGGGCTTAACTGACGCAGGGCTGTATAAAGCTGACATGTTAACGGCTGTGGCCGAACAACAAATGCTAGAACAGGTCGATAAACTTGTTGTCGTGGTCGACAGTTCAAAAGTTGGCCAACGTACTGGAATGCTATTTTGCAACACCAAACAAATAGACATAGTCATCACAGGCAAAAACGCTAATCCAGAAGTCGTAAAACAGATTGAAGCTCAAGGGACGCAAGTCATCCTAGTTTAAATCACAGGGCAAACTAGCCCACAAATAATAATAAATTCAGCTCAGTGCCTTAATCCAAATTAAGGCGCTCGGCTCCCTACATCCAAAATTAATCAAATTAGTGAAATAAAAGGTATTATCATGAGCAATGTAAACGAAATCACTCGCGAGTCTTGGATCCTAAATACATTCCCTGAGTGGGGTACATGGTTAAATGAAGAGATTGAACAAACAGTCGTGCAACCTAATACGTTTTCTATGTGGTGGCTTGGTTGTACAGGTATTTGGCTAAAATCAGAAGGTGGCGCAAACCTATCAATGGACTTCTGGTGTGGTACTGGTAAAAAAACTCAAGCAGTTCAAAAAATGAAAAACCAGCACCAAATGATGCGAATGGGTGGCGTTGAGGCACTTCAACCTAACCTACGAACTGCAATCTTCCCATTGGACCCTTTCGCTATTAAAGAGATCGATGCAGTTATGGCATCTCACGATCACGGCGATCATATTGATATCAACGTTGCGGCAGCCGTTCTACAAAACTGTGGCGATCACGTTAAATTCATTGGTCCTAAAGCGTGTGTAGATTTATGGATGAAATGGGGTGTGCCAGAAGATCGTTGTGTTATCGCGAAAGTTGGCGACGAGATTAAGATCAAAGACGTGAACATCAAAGTTCTAGACGCATTCGACCGTACTGCACTTGTGACACTGCCTGAAGGCACTTCTTCTTTAGATACCGAGATCTTAGGCGGCATGGACGACCGTGCAGTGAACTACTTAGTTGAAACGACAGGCGGTTCTGTTTACCACTCTGGTGATTCACACTACTCAAACTACTACGCTAAACACGGTAACGACCACAAGATCGATGTGGCTTTGCTTTCTTACGGCGAGAACCCACGTGGCGTGACTGACAAAATGACGTCTTCAGACATTTTACGTGCCGCTGAATCTTTGGATTGTGAAGTCGTGGTTCCTTTCCACCACGATATCTGGGCTAACTTCCAAAACGACCCACGTGAAATTGAAATGCTTTGGAACATGAAGAAAGAGCGTCTCCAATACGGCTTCGCACCTTTCTTCTGGCAAGTCGGTGGTCGATACACTTACCCAACAGACAAAGGCCGTATGCACTACCAGCACTTCCGTGGCTTTGCTGATATCTTCAAAAATGACCCAGAACTGCCATACCGCGCATTCTTGTAATTAAACAACCAACAAAAGAGGGAGCATGAGCTCCCTTTTCTTTATCTAACTAAAATGGAATTTTTATGTTGTTGCGTGAATTTAAACATCACTTCAAACGTGGTGATCTAGAGTCAGCCGTCGCCATTAACTCTCCAAATAATGATGGTTATTATCTAATGGTTCGAAGCAGTAAGTGGGGAGTAAATAGTTTCTTAGAGTCTGACAGAAAGCTGAAACCAAGAGTGTTCAAAACCCAACAAGCTCTGCTTAATGCTGCAAGATCAATTGGCTTCAATCATCAATCAGTCGATATGCAAAACCTCTAGAGCTTTCTGAACCTCAAGTTCATCACATGATCCCCTTTGTCCATCTCACCTTTATACTGTGAATATTGCAACTCTGTTTGGATAGGTTAGGCTCTCTGTCTAATACCAAAACAAGGCCAGACAGGCGAGCAAAGCAATGAAAGTTGACTATCACAAACGGCTGATTCCCGTTATCCGTTATCTAGAAAAACGCTTTAATGAGCCATTAAACCTGCCAGAGGTAGCGGCGTTAGCCAACTTTTCACCCTACCATTTTCATCGTACTTTTAAGGCCGTTCAAGGCGAGACCCTTGCTGATTTCATCAGACGATTGAGACTCGAAGCGGCAGCCAATGATCTTTTCAAATCCAAACAACCTATTATTAACGTCGCATTGGATTATGGCTTTTCATCGTCTCAGAGCTTTGCCAAGGCATTCAAACAACATTTCGGTGTTACGCCTAGTGCCTTTCGTGATTGCGAAGATTACCAAGCGTTCAGCGAGTTAACTCGAAATAGCAAGATTGGACACTCATTGCGCAAGAATGGAAACGATGCAACTGACGGCAATTCATATACTAACTCCGAACTTTCAACATGGAGTATGACAATGAAAACACAACAATTTGAAGCATCGAAACTGGCGTATGTACGAGTGACTGGCCCCTATGGACAAGGTTATGAAGAGCCAAGCGGTCGTCTTTATCAATGGGCAGAAATGAAAGGACTAGCGAGTAATAGTTGCATCTTTATCTATCATGACAATCCAGAAATCACTCCAACAGATAAGTGCCGAACAGACATCTGCTTGATGGTTTCAGACGACACTGAAGTGCCAAGTGGGATCGAATTAAAAGATTTTCCCGGTGGGCAATATGCGGTGATGAGACAAACGATCACCGAAGTCGGTCAATATGCAAAAGCATGGGATGATTTAATGAGTAACGTCATTGAATCCGGCATTGAAACCGAAGACCGACCTTGTTTTGAGCTCTACCACAGCTACGATCCGCAAACTCACCATTCAGACGTCAGCTTCTGTACTGCAATTAAGTAACAAGAGTAAATACAATAACAAAGCCTACTTCGCGTAGGCTTTCGTCTCTTTAGAGCGCTTTCCAACAGCTTTGTTACGTAATTAGGTTGGAGATAGAGCCGGCCTGTTTCGAAGATTTTTAGTCAATAAATGAGAATAAATACTAGTAGACACCAGTAATGTCATAGCCCAAACGGATTTGGACCATGATAATCAAAATGAGCGGGATACAAACTGGAGGTAAGCTAAATTTTGCCTTACCATTTCCACCTAACGGTTAAGACAGTTCAAAGCGAACCCCTTACTGATTTCATCAATCGCTTGAGGCTCGAAGCACTTTCCTAACTCGTACAATAAAAAACATCACCACACACGCGATATAGAGCTTACCTACCCATAGGCCGATATTGATCAGCTGAGTTTCTTGCTTAATTAAACGTTGATACTCAGTATCAGAGAGGTAAGGATCGTCAAAGGGGACAACGTTAATCCCCCACACAAACCAAACAAACCAAACGACACTTCCTGCGAGCAGCCATAAGGCTAATATTAAAAGTTGCTCGAACACACCTAGCAGTGTGTTCTTGTTAAGCGATATTTGAGCTTTTTTCATTTCACGACCTTTTTATCACAACACAGGGGGGCTCTAAAGAAGTAAGAGTACTAAAGCCTTTTATTCCACTTCCCTTGATGGTCACGGTCGCAATTCTCTTGTGTATCGAAGCTCACGTGCTTATCGATATTCTTCAGTTGAATTCCAACCTGATTGAACGCTTGTTGGATAGCGCCAGAGGCACTCTGTTGACCTTCGTCATTTAAGAAGTTCGTTCTATCTTGGTTGGTATCGAATACGCAGACGATTTTTAGGCTCTGTGGAAAAGAAGAGAAATTGACCGTATGAGTCACCCATAGAAAACCATCGTAGCTTTTCAACGTGCCTTCACAAACGTCAGTTAGCACGTCTCTGATCTGGTTTTCGGTCTTCTTATCTGATTTACGCATGAAGTAAGCATCCTATTTAACACCTTAAAAAATAAGGTTTTTCGGTCAATATTGTCTTAACCGACATTGGACACTGTGGCGGTTTCAAATGCAAAGTATTTATTGGGAGAGTCGACTGGAAGATATAGAGGAAACGCCTCCTGCTTGATCACTGACGAGACAATCAAACATGAGGCTAATATAGAATTTACGAAGATGTTAGCTCGCCGCTTGTTCCCAATCGGTCAATAGCTTCATTATTACGCGCGAGTCTTGATGAGTCGCCATCGGTGCAGCAAGTTGTGTGTCACCTCGCTCAACTGCTTGGCGAATATTACGCACTTGATAGTGGAAGCCGTCGCCTTGCGCTTCGACTTTCACTTCGCGTGTCGATGTTTCATAGATCTCAACCGTGAATGCGTTTTCGTCAGCCGGTAACCATGGGTTGGTTTCGAGAGTGATGCAGCCTTTGCTGCCTAGAATCGTGAAGCCATGCTTTAAGCCGTGGTCTTCTGCGGTATGGATTTGTGCGGTAAAACGGTCATTGAAGCGCATCAGCGCCGACGATTCACAAATATTGCCATCTTGACCTCGTCGACCGATTGCTGAGATCTGCACATCATCAAACACACTCTCACCAAATTGCTGTTGCGCGACAGAGTGGATCAGAGACATTGGATAACAACCCAGATTATACAATGCGCCTTTGCTCGCAGGGTTCACGAACTGGTCAATCGCCGCAACATAAGACCCTTGAATAGAGCGCACCTCACCAATCTCACCGGTTGCCAACTCTTGATGAAGCTTGGCGATAAGCAGGTGGTTTAGATACATCAAACCTTCAGCGAAGAACACACCGGACGCTTTGACAGCTTGCAGAGCTTGTTCGGTTTTTTCCATATCAACCGACAACGACTTTTCACACAGAATCGCTTTGCCTTTTTGAGCGGCTTTAATAACGTATTCGTGGTGAACATGGTTTGGTAGAGCAATGTAGATGATGTCGACTGACTCATCTTCAATCAAAGCTTCATAGCTGTTGAAGGTCAATGTTGGCTGGTACTGCGCCGCAAACTCATTGAGTGTTTTCTCTGTGCGTCCAGCGACGGCATACAGCTCACTTTTAGCATCGCCTTTAATCGCATCGGCCATTACGCCTGAGATAAAGCTGGTTCCTAGGATTCCCCATTTCATGGTTTATTTCTCCTGCTTCTGAGTTTCGAACGCTTGAACCAACTCGGTAATGTCACGCTCAATAAACGCTTGGGTATGAGGCATACCAAAGTGCTGATTAATCGCTTCACGGTTTGCGTATTGCTCAAGCAAAATCACACGGGCGCTTTGGTTTTGATCATAAGTTGCTATCGCCTGTAGGCAGCCCGGCTCGCTCTGCATGTCTAGGCAAAACTGCTCGATAGCTTCAACCGCAGCCTCACGTTCAATGTTGGTTTTGATCTTAAGTTCGGCAGTCACAAAGATGGTTTCGTTTGTTTGAGGCATTTCACGCTCTTATTTTAGTTAATTATCGGTTTGCCATTAATATAATTAACCCCTAATAATTGATAAACTCACCTTTTGTTTATTATTTATCAACTGAGAGTGTTTAATGGATAAGTTAACCAGCATGAAGGTCTTCGTTTACGTAGTGGAGCAAGGCAGCTTTCGCAGCGCCGCCAACCACTTCAACCTGTCGGCAACCATGATCAGTAAACATGTCCACCACCTTGAAACTAGCCTTAACTCTCAACTGATTCATCGCACTACGCGCAAGCAGTCTTTAACCGATTCAGGTCAGCTTTATTATCGAGAATGTAAACGAATTCTTGAAGACATCAGCAATGCTGAAAACCTCATTCAAACCTTAGAAAACCAACCTCAAGGCACGGTAAAAATAAACTGCCCGGTCACCTATGGAAACAAGGTGCTTGCCCCGATTGTGGCTAAGTTCCTCGCGCATCACCCAACGATTAATGTCGAACTCGTGCTGAACAACGACCTTGTCGATCCTTATTCATCCGATATTGATTTGATTGTGCGAATCGGTGACCTGTCTGATTCCAGTTTAGTCGCCAGATACTTAGGGGGTTATGAGATGTGCTACTGCGCGGCTCCTGAGTACCTTAACCAACATGCTGAGATTCGTGTGTTGGAAGACCTTGCACAACACCCATCGCTTGGATTCAGCTATAGCAGTCGTCGTGATGTGAGTGGTCGAGATGCACAAGCGCGGGGTGCGCAAAGCAGTGAATCGCAACTCCTAGCCCCTCAGAACCACCAAGCAACGCATAGCGCGGTGAATAAAGGGCAAGTACGTTTGATGTCGAACAATGGGGATGTATTGCGATATGCCGCCCTGCAAGGCGTGGGCGTGTTATTACAGCCGACTATCTTAGTCGCAGAAGAGATAGAGCGTGGAATGCTATTGGAAATATTGCCCGGCATGGCACCGTTACCCAAACCGATTCACTTACTCTACAAAACTAAGCAACTGTCATTGAAGAACAGAACCTTTGTCGAATTCTTGTTAGCCACTCTTTCTGAGTAACTAAGCGCTGACGAATTAACAAGGAGACTTTTAAGTAACTAATAGTTTCCGACTCAACAAAACTGCTAGACTGTTTGCCAATGGCTCATCAAGCGCTTGCCAAGATCAGAGGGCGTGGTGTTATGGACGATCATCTCATCACATTGGTTGAACACCATGAAGTGTTTTAGCTCATTGCATAAAGCATGAACCAACGACTCATGGTTTTTAATTCGCTCTTCCACAACCAAGTTACGGATATTGAGCAAACCACTCTTCCTATCAACTTTACAATCCATTCGAGCCACCAGCTCACCTTGCCACAGAATCGGTAAGCTAAAATAACCAAACTGACGCTTAGCTTCAGGTACATAACACTCAAGAAGGTAATCAAAGTTGAACAGTGATTGCATTCGCTTACGTTGAATCAACAGATTGTCGAACGGAGACAGTATCTTTAACTTGGTTCTAGAAAGAGGTTGATTCAATAGTTCGAAAGCATCCGGCAACACATAATAATCCGAGCCTTGAATATCTACTTTCATCAACTGCTTATCTTCAAGCATCTGCTGGAGTGTTGTCTGAATCAGAGGTTTTGTGTTCTTGAGTAGATAGCTCATTTCCGACGCTATTCCCACACCATTAGCTTCTAAATAACGCGTAATTAGATGCTCGATGTACTCTTGTTCCGTTGGTTCTGAGGTATCAATACTACTCAGCAAAACTCGTTCAGTTAGGTCATACACCTTATGGAAGTTCACTCGGCTCGGCACCATTAAGTCACCTTGCATAAACAAAGTTTCTAGTGCCTGTTTGGCAGGTTTACCGCCCCATCCGCCGGGGTTTGGTCTATCCCCCTCAAAGTCTTTCGCCATTAATGGCCCTTCGCTCTCAATACGTTTGAGAACATGTGCCATCAGTGCGTCGTCTTTTTTATACCAATGCTTAAGCTTACCGCTTGCGAATCCATTCTTTCGATGCAGGCTGAAGCGGTAGTCGCGCATGGGTAAATACGCGGCAGCGTGCGACCAATACTCAAACACTTCTCGACGCTCTAACAGCTTATCCAGATGGTTAAGTTGGTAGTCTTGATTGCGATTCCACAGCGTATGATGGTGAGCTCGCTGAATCACAGAAATGGTATCAATTTGCACATACCCAAGGTTTTCAATCGCAGACAGCGTGTTCGCCAAGGCACCCCCATTGCGTTGCTTTTTAGGCGGTAATTTTTGCGAAAGCAGTACAATCTTTTGCGCTTGAGCGAGTGACAATGATTCCATGAAGTTCAGACTCTAATTGATACCAATGATCGGCTTATGATTCAGCAATAAGCTCTTGAAAGATTTGCTTGTACGTTTCCACCGTCTGAGCGCCGGTTACCGCACTTTTACGATTGAATACCACGGTAGGAACCGCTGAGATCCCCATGCGTTGCCATTCAAACTCTTGGGCTTCGATTTTCTTTACATTATCGGCGTTCTTTAAGCGCTTCAACGCTTTGTTAGAATCCAAACCAACCGCTTCAAGTTCTTGGGCGATGACCCCTAAGTCAGCAAGATCTTTCTCTTCTGTAAAGTGGGCATTAAAGAAGCGTAGCTTTAACTCAGTCTGTTTACCGTGCGCTAGTGCAAAATCGAGAAGTACATGTAGATGACGTGAATTGACCATTCTCATGTTGTCGTAGAAATTGAAATCGAACCCTACCACTTGGCCACGAGCAGCCAGTTGCTCACGCGAACTTTGGCTCTCTTCCGCACTAGAGCCGTATTTTCTCATGATATGGTCACGTAGGTTTTCACCTTCTTGTGGCATATCAGGGTTAAGCTCAAACGGCTGCCATTCAAGTTCAATTTGCTCTGCTAAGCCAAGCTCAGTAATAGCTTGTTCTAAGTTTTTGTAACCGACCACGCACCATGGGCACATTACGTCAGAAATAACATCAAGTTGAAGTTTGTTGCTCATAATCATTCCAAATATCGTTGCTAAGGCGTATCCAATTCAAAGTGAATACCCACTTTCTAATTAGACTACAACAAGCTGAACACTCGTTCAAATTAAACTCGATACCCCAGTAACCAACAAAAAAGCCAACTCCTATTACCGAGTTGGCTTTCATAAATATCGGACTGAGCTTAACCGCGTTACGCTAGCAGCTTCTCTAGCACTTGGTACACACCAGCATCTACGTTACTCGGAGCACCAAAACGAGCGATCTCTTTCAGTTTTGGATGTGCGTTTTCCATCGCGTAAGAGTGGTAGCTCTCTTTAAGCATTTCTAAGTCATTGAGGTAATCACCAAAACTCATGGTCTGTTCGTAAGTGAAACCTAATGTGCTTTGTAGATGCTTAATCGCCGCACCTTTTGACGCTTCAGCGTTCATCACATCCAACCAAATTTTTGCACTCACAACCACTTGGTAGTTCTCACCGAATTTGGCATCAATAGTTGGGCTCACTTTCTCTTGTGAACCGTCGAAGTGACAGATAGCCACCTTGATGAAATCGTCTTCTACCGCCAGTAAGTCTTCTACTTGCTCACGGCGATGGTAGTACTTAGAGATCTCCGCTAAAGCACGCTCATCTTTAGTTTCAATGTATGCCGATTTCTTACCACAAAGCACCACATGTGCACCCTCAATAGAACGCGCTTCTTTGATGATGTCTTTGATGGCATCAGTATCAAGTAAGCAGCTGTAGAGCTCTTGGCCTCTGTGCATCACTAATGTGCCGTTTTCAGCAACGAACATCATGCGATCTTTTAGCGGGGAAAAGGTTTCCATCAAGCTGTAGTACTGGCGGCCCGATGCCGCAGCAAAAATGATGTCTTGAGCTTCTAGTCGCTCATAAAGATTGAAGAATTCTGGGTCTAACTTTCCGTGTTCATTAAGCAGAGTGCCGTCCATATCAGCAGCGATAAATTTGATGTTCTGTTGTGGCATTTCAGGGCTTACCTTAAATTATTGTTTTATACCTGCCTCCGCAGATTAAGATCAAAAGTATATCTTAATACCTAACTCGATTTCTTGTCCCGAACGCATATTTAAATTGATGAATAAATCAATACCCATCTTGAAAAGTGAGACTTATCGCTAACTTACTGTTTCATTTATAAATACCAATTTCATTTGTGATATTGCTCCCATAAAACACAACTCTACAGTGCTATTTTTTTAAAAAAATTTGCAACCAGTTGTTTACCAACAAATCACCTATGGATTATCGACGGCCAACATTCATGTCCTTTAGTTTAGAAATTTTTTGTAAAGCGTTAGTCACCACAGCTCTCATACTTCTCGTTTTTATCGTTGACCCGTTGGGCATCCGAAATTCAGCAGAAGACCATTACGAAGATCATATACTTAGACTCTGGTCACCGTTTTTTAGCCAAACCGTTTCTGATGAAATTGTAGTAGTGTTGATTGATGATCAATACATAGACGCAACCAAGACCTACCCGGTGAGCTATCGAAATCTTGCACGACTACTCAAAACCATTTCTCGTTTCGAACCCGATTCAATGTTCTACGACATTCTTCAACACCACGAGCACTCAGATAACCTAAACCGTTGGTTACAAACACTCGATAACCAAAAATTTCCCATTTTTATGGCCAGTAATACCACTTATGACACTGAACAAAGACTTAATGATCCGGAATCATTGAGACACAAAATAGCAAATGTCGCACAACTGGCAGCAGTATCTTGGAGTGGTGAAGGACGCTACTACCCGTTGTCTGTCCCATGGAATGATAAGACAATGAACACCGTTGCAGCTGCGATGTACCAAGACTGGTGTACACGAGATAAACAGTGCGATACCACAACTATCGGCAATATGGATGACGCTGTCATTGTTCAATGGAGTAACAAACACGCTAGTAAGCAGGAGTCATTTTTTCCACTTGGGTTTGACTGTGGGGAACATACCAACCAGTTACAACAGTTAAAAGAGTTACTTGTCGTAAGCCTTACTCAAGGCATACAAGATCAAAATGATGTCGATGCTACACTCAGAAAACGCTGTCCGCCTTTTCTCACCATAGCGGCATCGAAGCTCAGCGCTCCTGGATCTGCAGGTTCTCGTGAACTAAAACAAGCGATTCAAGGGAAAATGGTATTGGTTGGCTATCATGTTACTGGTGGGGTTGACCTCGTAGTTTCGCCGGTCCATGGCACGCTTCCAGGCGTCTATTTTCATGCTATGGCACTCGATAACTTAGTAACGCTCAATGGCGAGTACTGGCGATCACCCGCCGATACAGGTCTATTCAATTTGAGCATTGCAGACATGGTCGAGATATCGGTGCAAACCATAGTTCTGTTTCTTGTTATTTGGTTTCGTTTCAATTTTTTAGAGCAACAAGAAAACCAGCATTTCAATGAACAACAAAAACTATGGGGCGCTTTCGTGCCCATACTTATTATCATCGCGGTCATCGGCATTTCAGTGGCGGTCTCCCATTTCGTGCTCAATGTGGGAGCTCCAAACTGGTACGGGTTAATCCTAATTATTTTTATCGATCTACCCATCTTTTTTTTCTTCATTTTTGAAGCTTTCAGACCAAAACTCCAAACTTATAAGGAAAGGGTCTGTCTATTCGCAAAAAACACAAAACATAAATTAAGAAAGACACAATAAACAACAAACATTCAGTAAATAAGGAACATTTATGAAATCGTTATCAACGTTAGTTTTAGGCTTAGGTATTGGTCTCGTACCATCAGTTGTGATGGCTCAAGAACAAATCAAGGTTATCGATTTTTTAGTCGACAACGTTTGGGTTTGTGATAAAAACAATGACTGTGCAGATGTACCAAAGAACACTCTGCCCGACCCAAAGAAAAACGGCTTAGTGGTTGAAAACTATGACCAAGAAGAGCAAATGATCATGGTAAAAATCAATGGCCAAGAAAAATGGTTTGACCAGATTGAAGTGCAATTGAATAAGACAGCTGTGGCAAGTGTAGTATGTAGTACCCAAAAGATCAGTGCAAAAAGCGACAGTGGCACATATGCAACACTGGGGCTTGGTGAGGGCTGTAACTAATGAAAAAACTACTTTGGATCGCCGCACCTTTTTTGATCTCAGGTTGTGCTGTTGACAGCATCAACAATTTAATGAGCAGTAAATATGAGTCCTTCGATGGCAGATTTATTGACCAACATCTTGCTGAAACTAACGCACCAGAAAAGAGCACATCAGCAAGCAATACGGCTGCTAGCAAAGAATTTCAAAACATTGTCAATACTCGAGCTGCCGCTGATAAGGACCTGATTGCTAACCCATACGTCAATAAATATTTGGAAGGCATTTTAGCCAAGATCGTCAAGGAGTGGGGCAAGCCTATCGATAAAGACATAACGATATTAGTCTCGTCCGATCGCAACTACTCTGCATATGCAACACCTAATACAATTGTGATTACCCAGGGCGTATTAGCAGACGCTGATTCTGAAGATGAGCTCGCGTTTATTATTGCCCATGAACTCTCCCACATCTTGTTAGAACACAATGAGACCAATGAGTATTTTGCTAAACAAAGCGCCTTAGTTAGTAAAACTGCCAATATAGCCATGAGCACAGCGCTTATCACGGATATGAAGGCAGAGAAAACCGTCAACGGCTATAAGGTTGCAAGCCAGAATAAGAGTTCCACCAAGAACCTGATTCAAGACTCTTATCGAGCGGGGTTGACCATCAATCGATTAAGCCGTGATGTAATAAGCTCTTCGATGAGCCGCAGCGACGAAGATGAAGCCGACCTACTTGGTATGGATCTACTGGTTAAGGCAGGATACAGCCCAAGAGCATTTTCACCTGTACTCGAGCGGCTGGATAGCAGCCAAAACCACACTGCTGCGCAACTGAAAGAGAAGAAGAAAGAATTCCAAAGCTTCGTTACCCTTGCCAGTGATGCGGGAAAACACTTATCCAGTGACAATAAATGGAGCAACCTGGGTTACTTAGCAGCAAACGAAGCTGGTACACAACTGCTACAAAGTTTCTCAGCCCGACATGCCTCTCCGATGGATCGTAAGAAAGACATGTCAGCGTACGTAAAACGTGAATATCGCACAGAGCGGAAAAAACACCTTTCAACTGTCGAATTCGAAAAAGTTGTGAAAACGGGTAAGGGGAAACAGATTCAAGAGAACTATTGGTATGCATCGGAAGCATTCAAAGCATTGGAGTTTGGCGATATAAAAACCGCTGAGAAACTCGCGAGAAAATCCGTAACGGGCCCAACCAAGCACCATGCTTACCCAAGACTTGCATTCTATGGTGTCCGAAAAATGCAGAATTTAGATTCCAAAGCATTACAAAACTTGGCGCTTATTAAAAACTGGGATTACGCCTCTATCCAAACCTTTACCCTCGCGGCACAATCTTATCGAGATCAGAAAAAACCACAGAGCTCACTCAAGCTTCTTGCGAAAGGCGAGCAAGTCATCGGTACCCAAGTACCATTCTTGCCTGAATACATCGCAGCTCATAAAGCATTAGGCAACAACACACAAGTAGCCGAGCTTCTTACCCAATGCCAAACGCTAAGTGAAAGTAATATCGTTGCGCAATGTCATAGTAATGCGGGTATTCCACTTCCAAAATCTAGTGAATCAAATAACGGTATAATGGACTCGTTCAGCTCACTGACCAATTTGGTTGAGCTGTAATTCACGTCGGCACCAGTAAGGACGCTTCTTACTGGTGTCATTTTAATGGAATCACTTGCAAAAGCCCGATAACTCAAACCAAGTTCGGTGATAATAAGACTTATCCGATTCTAAACTTTGGAACTCAGACCTTACAATCAGCCCTTCTAAAAATACCATCATCACTTCCGAGCGAACTAGATAGTCCTCGACTCCTGTTGATTCAATCGTACGTATTAATAGCTGCTTCAGCCAATATTTATGTTTTTTAGCTAGAGCAGAAATATCTCTGTCGGATTCTTTAAATTCGGCCAAGGCGTGCATGAACATGCAGCCTTTGAAGTCAGGTTGCTCAAACCAAGCAAAGTGCCAATCCAGTAATGCATTTAGCTGACTCTGTGAGCCAGAAACCGATGCCAGTGCCACTTCTAAACTCGATTCAAAACGCTGGTGACGCCTTTCCAACACAGCTTCAATCAACTTAGTTTTTGACCCAAAGTGACGGTACATCGATGTCTTAGAAACCGCAGCCTCATCTCGGATCCTATCTACGCCAACGGCGGTATACCCAAATTGGTTAAACAAAGATTCGGCTACATCCAAGATCAGTGCTTTCTTACTCATGCCTATTACTCTTTCAAATCGGGAAAAATTTGATGCTGCTAAATTTACAGCGACTAAATTACCTGTTGCCAACAGTGTACAGATCTGTATCATTCAACTCAACAAGTACAGATCTGTACACTTTGTGTTTTTAGTCTTGAAAGAGGTAAGTCGCGATGATGAAAAAACTAATCGGCGGAGGTGAACTTCCACCACGGGCAACGTTCAGCCAGTTAATAAAGGGATTTGTTGGTGGCACGGTAGGCATCTTGTTTTTATGTTTACTCGCAGAGCAATCTGAAGTTCCTTGGTTGATGGCACCTTTTGGCGCGACTTGTGTTCTCTTATTTGCCGTTCCAACATCGCCTCTCGCTCAACCAAGGAACATCATCGCTGGTCACTTTATCTCTGCTGCGGTTGGGTTGATCGCACTGTATGGGTTTGGTGATTCTTATTTAGTAATGGCGATGGCAGTAGGCTCGGCAATCATGTTGATGCAATATTTCCGCGCAGTTCATCCGCCAGCAGGAGCTAACCCAATCGTCATCGCGTTAGCTGGCACATCGGCTGTGAATTGGACTTTCCTATTTACCCCAGTTTTAATTGGTAGCATTGCATTGGTTTGTGTTGGGGCCATGCTCAATAACACATCAGCACACCAGAAGTGGCCGCTTTACTGGGTAGGAAAATCTTAAATCGACCTTAAGGTTGCCCATTCCTGTCAGGCAATAAACAAATTAGCGTTGACCAATAAAAGAAATAGGCTTACTATCAATCGTCTTTTAACGATTAGTAGTAAGTGAGCCCACTAAGTATGACTGCAACATGCCAAGCAACAGATAGCTGTTCTCTACCTCTTCCGCCAAGTAATGCTGAAGCAGAAAAAGAGATGGCTGCGTTAGCAAAAGCACTCGCTCATCCAGCGAGAATTCGCATACTTAGTATCTTGTCCGCTTTAGAAAAGTCGGGCGGCTGCTTGAACAGTGATCTGGTGAGTGAGTTGGGTTTAGCTCAATCAACCGTATCAGAGCACCTAAGAATCTTGAAAACCTCAGGCTTCATCACTGCTGAATCGATACCACCGAAGATGTGCTATCGCATTAACCGAGATAATATTCAGCAATTTGAATCGCTTATCGACACCATTTTAAAATAGATTAACCACGCTTAGATTGTCGAACACAATAAACTAAGCGTATTTTTTGCCTTTAAATATCGTTTTTCGACGATTAACGATAACAACCAAAGAGATAATATAATGAAACCAAAATTAGGTTTTCTCGATCGCTACTTAACGCTGTGGATCTTCATCGCCATGGGCATTGGTGTACTGCTTGGCACCTTGTTCCCACAAATCGAACAGTGGAACGAATCAATGTCTGTTGGCACAACCAACATTCCACTGGCAATTGGCCTTATCTTAATGATGTACCCACCTCTGGCTAAGGTTAACTACAGCCTGCTAGGCACCGTGGTAAAAGATAAGAAAGCGATCAAACTATCTTTGATCATGAACTGGTTTGTCGGCCCAATTCTGATGTTTGTGTTGGCGCTAACATTCTTAGGCGACCACCCAGGTTACATGGTCGGTGTGATTCTGATTGGTCTAGCTCGTTGTGTGGCAATGGTTCTGGTTTGGAACGACATCGGCGGTGGTAACAAAGAGTACGGCGCGGCATTGGTTGCTCTAAACAGTGCATTCCAAGTGGTGAGCTACAGCTTTATGGCGTGGTTGTTCATCAGCGTTCTACCACCGGTATTCGGTTACGAAGGCATGATGGTTGATATCTCAATGATCGATATTGCACACAGTGTTCTTATCTACCTAGGTATCCCATTCCTAGCAGGCTTCCTAAGCCGTAAGATCCTTGTGTCGATGAAGGGTGAGCAGTGGTACAACGATGTGTTTATTCCTCGCATCTCGCCAATCACACTGATTGCTCTACTGGCGACTATCGTGCTGATGTTCAGCCTAAAAGGCGAGATGATTGTTGAACTGCCAATGGACGTATTGTTGATTGCGGTTCCTCTAACCATCTACTTCACAGCGATGTTCTTCATCAGCTTCTTCATTGGTAAGAAGATGGGTATTGAATACGACAAGAACGCATCAATTGCATTCACAGCGACAGGTAACAACTTCGAGCTAGCAATCGCAGTGGCAATCTCAGTATTCGGTATCAACTCAGACCAAGCGTTTGCCGGTGTTATCGGTCCACTGATTGAAGTACCTGTGTTGATTTACCTAGTGAACGTGGCGCTTAAGATGAAAGACAAGTACTACAACGGTCTGACGGTTAAATCTAGCATCTAGCAGAAGATTAGAAAAACTAAGGGCTTACCTTTCGGGGTAAGCCCTTTCATTTGTCTACGGTTTGGAAAAAATCAATCGAGTAAGGTTTTGAGATTGTCTTCCAACCACAGCAAGCCCGGCCCTTTCATCGCTTTCTTGGAGATCACCAAATCGACAGGAGGTGACCATGTTTTATGGTCAAACGAGACGTTTATCTGGTTAAGCTTTCCCTGTTGAATCTCATGTTTCACCAAATAACTCGGTAAGTATGCCCAACCCACCGAGCTATGTACGATCATCTCCTTGATGGCAACAAAGCTGTTCGCCCACCACACCTTGCCCGCGACTACAGGAAAATGGTCAATCACCTTACCTTTGTTGCCTCGTAGAATAAGCTGTCGATGAGAAATAAAGTCGGGCAACTTCGCAACTGACACTTCAGCTAAAGCATGACTTGGATGACACACGGCAACAAAAGGCAGATTACCGATAAAGCACGGCTCTGAATCGGCATGAAAAGCGAGGTCAGTAAACATCAGGCCGATATCTGCGCGGTCTTGTGACACCAAGCGGTTCACATCGGTACTCGCCGCTGCCATTAACTCAATTTCTGTCGCTGGGAATGTTCGGCTGAACTTATCCAACACCTTAGGCAATGAAGGAAGTAACAAGGCATCGTCTAAAGCGATACGCAGTAGCCCTTCCTCTTGATTATTGATGGCATTGACCGACGAGTTGAGATCTTCCACTTGTAGAATAATCGCTTTGACCTGCTTGAAAATCTGATGACCTTGCGCCGTCAGCGTTGGCTTGCGTGTCGAACGGTCAAAAAGTTGAACATTAAAATCTATTTCAAGATTACTGATACCTTGGCTCACCGCCGACTGTACCTTACCTAACTCGCGAGCACTGGCAGAAAATGACCCTAATTCAACGGCATACACAAACATCTTCAGCTGTTCTATGTTGTACATTCGGTGCCTCTCAATACTTACTATCACTATATGTGATGTTAACTATCTTTATATTATCACTTAAATAGATATTATCTAGCCAAGTCATTAGCCCATAGAGGCTAGAAAAACATAAAGAGAGTAAAAAGATGTCACATAAAGAACGCATGTTACACATGGTGCTATTTGAAATAGTTGCTTTGGTCTTGATGGCCTTTGCTGCGACCTACATTGTCGGTGGTGGAGCGGTGAAAATGGCAGGCTTAGCTCTGTCTTTGTCGCTGATAGCAATGGGTTGGAACTACGTCTACAACTACGGTTACGACAAGATTTACGGCAGTGACCGTAGCAAAAGAACCAAAAAAACACGTATTCTGCACGGCTTAGGTTTCGAGCTGGGTTTGATGTTGGTGTCGTTCCCACTACTAATGTGGGTACTTCAACTCGATTTTTGGACGGTATTAGTGATGGATATCGGGATTGTTATCTTCTTCGTACTTTACGCGATTGCGTTCAACTGGGCGTATGACTCGATTCGAGCTCAATTGGTTGCGAAAGGAAAAGTTGCCGCTTTGGTTTAGAGCCCCAGTTCGTAGCATGTAACTAGAACAAACACCTAAATTGAAACTGCCAAACTACAACTTAGTTGGCAGTTTATTCATTTATGCATATAAGCTCATTTGTTAACTCGCTTGTTACATAGCAAAAACATCACACAGCCCTCCCTACTTAAGTCTAATAATCCGCCACTCACGAAGTAGCATCACAAATCCAAACATAAACTCCTCGTACCAGTTGCGCATTCATTTACATATAGGTAGTTTGAGCGACTTCGCAACCTATCAATTCGAGTAATGACGTTCATGCGAGCATCTTTTTCGAGCAAAAGTGTTCGGATTAACATTTCAAGTGACTTTAATTAACAATTTTATGCTCAAACGCTCACTTTTGATGTTCGTTTATTTTCGAGTTCGCAAATATATGCACAATACACGTGCTAGATAAGCAAAACTAAAAAGGACTCGAACATGACAACAAACAAACACCCTTCTTTATTTGGGCAATGCTTGGCTGAATTTATCGGTACAGGATTACTCATATTCTTTGGCGTTGGCTGTGTGGCCGCTCTAGTATTAACTGGTGCGACATTCGGACAATGGGAAATCAGCATCATCTGGGGCTTCGGTGTTGCGATTGCAATTTACTGTACTGCCGGCGTTTCAGGCGCACACATCAACCCAGCCGTAACGATTGCACTGGCCATGTTCCATGGCTTTGATAAAGCGAAAGTGGTGCCTTACATCATTTCGCAACTGCTTGGCGCTTTCTGCTCTGCAGCATTGGTTTACAGCCTATACAGCAACCTATTTACTGACTACGAAATCGCACATAACTTTGTTCGTAGCAGCCAAGACGCACTATCAACTGCTGGTATCTTCTCGACTTACCCACATGCTTCACTTTCTTTCTTCGGCGCTTTTGCTGTGGAATTCGTGATTACTGCAGTGTTGATGTTTGCCATTTTAGCGTTAGGTGATGAGAACAACGGCGCATCTCGCGGTGCAATGAACCCTCTACTGATCGGTATTCTTATCGCGGTTATCGGTGGTTCTTTAGGTCCACTGACTGGCTTTGCAATGAACCCTGCTCGTGACTTCGGGCCAAAACTGTTTGCTTACTTTGCAGGTTGGGATTTCGCACTAAGCGGTGCTCGTGATATTCCTTACTTCATCGTTCCAATTCTTGCTCCAATTGCTGGTGCGTGTTTTGGTGGTTGGTTGTACCCACGTGTTATCGGTGCTTACCTACCAGTAGAAGGCCAAGGCTGCACAATTCCAAACCAATGTGAAACAGAAGAAGAAGCTGAACAAGCTCAAGCTTAATTCCTAAGCGACCCTACATTTACTAAAATATAAATAACAAAAGAAAAAGGATTCTTACCATGACCGAGCAAAAATACATTGTTGCCCTAGACCAAGGCACCACAAGTTCTCGCGCTGTAATCCTCGATCACGATGCAAACATCGTTAGTTCTTCTCAACGAGAATTTACTCAGATTTATCCAAAAGCCGGTTGGGTTGAGCACGATCCAATGGAAATCTGGGCGACTCAAAGCTCTACATTGGTTGAAGCTCTTGCTAAAGCAGGCATCCGCAGCGATGAGCTAGCGGGTATCGGTATCACTAACCAACGTGAAACCACCATTGTTTGGAACAAAGAGACAGGCAAGCCTGTTTATAACGCAATCGTATGGCAGTGTCGCCGTACAGCAGACATCTGTGAAGACCTAAAAGCTCGTGGCCTAGAAGACTACGTACGTGACAATACAGGCTTAGTCCTTGACCCGTATTTCTCAGGTACCAAAGTAAAATGGATTCTAGACAACGTTGAAGGTGCTCGCGAAGACGCTGAAGCTGGCAAACTACTGTTCGGTACGGTTGATACTTGGTTGGTTTGGAAAATGACTCAAGGACGTGTTCACGTTACGGATTACACCAACGCGTCACGTACTATGTTGTTCAACATCAATGATCTATGCTGGGATCAGAAGCTACTTGATGAAATGGGCATTCCAGCAGTCATGATGCCTGAAGTGAAGCGCTCTTCAGAGGTTTACGGTCAAACGAACCTTGGTGGTAAAGGCGGTACGCGTATCCCAATCGCGGGTATTGCCGGTGACCAACAAGCTGCACTTTACGGTCAAATGTGTGTAGAAGCAGGCCAAGCTAAGAATACTTACGGCACGGGTTGTTTCCTTCTAATGAACACAGGCCAAGAGAAAGTAACATCGAAGAATGGTCTACTAACAACGCTAGCATGTGGCCCTAAAGGTGAACCTGCATACGCGCTTGAAGGTGCGGTATTCATGGGTGGCGCATCTATCCAATGGCTACGTGATGAAATGAAGCTACTGGCTGGTGCAGAAGACTCTGAGTACTTCGCAACCAAAGTAGACTCTTCAAACGGCGTTTACGTGGTTCCTGCATTTACTGGCCTAGGCGCGCCATACTGGGATGCTTATGCTCGCGGTACGATTGTCGGCCTAACTCGTGGTGTTAACTCTAACCACATCATCCGTGCAACGCTGGAAGGTATTGCTTACCAAACGCGTGACGTACTAGACGCGATGCAAGCTGACTCAGGCATCAAGCTAGCGAAACTACGTGTTGATGGCGGCGCAGTAGCGAACAACTTCCTAATGCAGTTCCAATCAGACGTACTTGATACTGAAGTTCACCGCCCTGAAGTAACGGAAGTGACTGCTCTGGGTGCCGCTTACCTTGCAGGCCTTGCTGTTGGTTTCTGGGACAGCATCGACGAACTTCAAGACAAAGCCGTTCTTGACCGCACCTTCATGCCGCACCACGACGAAGAAAAACGTAACCGCCGTTACAAAGGTTGGAAACGTGCTATCAAGTGTGCACAGGTTTGGTCTGAGCTGCACGATGACGATGACAACGAGTAATACTAAGTACTCAGCTAATCGTTAATCATTAGCCGTTGACCTAGAAACTCGAGCAATCTAATCGACTAGATTGTTCGAACCTCAGCAAACGAAACTAAAAAGAGCACTATTTTGTGCTCTTTTTTGCGTTTCAGGCTCAAATTCCACGTTTTGCGCAGCGTTTTTGCGGTTTAGACATGATTCCTTACCATCATTACTTCTCTCTTTTCATCAATTCGAGCACAATAGCGTGAGTTTATATTTTCGATTTTGACGCGCTAGAGCCCTTTGCGCGCAGGGAGTGGTAAGTTAAGTGAAGCAGATACCAAGACACCAGCAGATTGTAGATCTGGTAAAAACACAAGGATATGTGAGTACCGAAGAGCTCGTTGAAAAGTTCGATGTCAGCCCACAAACCATCAGACGAGACCTCAATGAACTTGCCGATAGCAACAAAATTCGTCGCTATCATGGTGGTGCAACCATTCCTTTAAGCTCGGAAAACACCTCGTATAACACGCGTAAAGCGCTTAACTTCAACGAAAAAGACGTGATCGCCGACGAACTGGTTAAGCACATTCCAGATGGCGCAACCCTGTTTGTTGATATAGGCACTACACCAGAATCAGTCGCTCGCGCACTCAACAAAAATCACAAACAATTAAGAGTCGTGACCAACAACATCAATGTTGCGAGCATCCTTCTACCTAACCCAGAGATCAAGGTTATCTTGGCGGGCGGTGAAGTACGTAACCGCGATGGTGGCATTGTTGGTGAAGCGACACTCGATTTCGTGAAGCAGTTCCGCCTCGATTTCGGCATCTTAGGTATTAGCGGCATCGACTTTGATGGCTCACTGCTCGATTTTGATTACCACGAAGTTCGTGTGAAACAAGCCATCATCGAAAACAGCCGCAGTATCTTCTTAGCCGTAGACCACACTAAGTTTGGTCGTAACGCGATGGTTAAGCTCGGCAATATCTCCCAGGCGCATATGGTGTTTACCAACAAACAGCCACCAGAAGAGATTCTGAACATCCTTAAAGACTCAGCAATACCATTAGAAGTGATCGATACTGCTCGTCCTGTGAGCGAATAACTCAACATATGTGCTCAGTGACGCCATTTTCTTAAATGAATCACGATTCTTTATAGAAAAGTTAAAAAAGTAAAACTTGCTCGCTGTCACTGTCGCTTCTATGCTCGAATTAGACTTATTTGAACCTCTGCTTTCATAAGCAGAGGTTTTTTTATGCCCAAATCACATAAAACGCGCATAAACGAAAATAATAAATGACCGCAAACGAAAGTTCATATAGGATTCAATTATGTTCTAAAATGCTCGTTCGCTCAGAAGAGGTCAAAACCATGAGTGCTCAACAAAATAATTCAAACAACAGTACATCTTCCACTTTAGACTTGATCGTGATTGGCGGCGGCATCAATGGTGCAGGCATCGCGGCAGATGCATCAGGTCGTGGTCTAAACGTTGGCTTATACGAAGCAAATGATTTCGCCTCTGCGACATCTTCCGCTAGCTCAAAGCTTATCCACGGTGGCCTACGCTACCTTGAACATTACGAATTTCGTTTGGTTTCAGAAGCACTCGCTGAACGTGAAGTCTTGTTAAGAAAAGCGCCTCATGTTGCTCAACCAATGCGTTTCCGTTTACCTCATCGACCATTTTTACGCCCAGCTTGGATGATTCGCTGTGGCCTATTCCTTTACGATAACTTAGGTAAACGCACCACACTTCCTGGAAGTAAAACGGTGAACTTGGCTAAATCAGGTTTACTGAAGCCAGAAATGAAGACAGGTTTCGAATACTCAGATTGCTGGGTTGATGATGCGCGAATGGTATTGCTCAACGTTTTGGCAGCAAAAGAAAACAACGCTGAAGTACGTAACTACTGCCGTGTTGAAAAAGCGCACCGTGAAGGTGGTATTTGGCATGTGACGATCCTTGATGTCATGACAAACCAACGCTTTGAACGCAAAGCAAAAGCGCTTGTTAACGCTGCTGGTCCTTGGGTTAAACAGTTCTTTGATGATGGATTAGAGCAGGCTTCGCCTCGTAACATTCGTCTTATCAAAGGCTCACACATTGTTGTGCCACGCATTCATGACGAACCACAAGCGTACATTCTGCAAAACAAAGACAATCGTATTGTGTTCATGATCCCTTACCTAGATAAGTTCTCGATCATCGGCACTACCGACCTTGAATACAAAGGCGACCCACGTAACGTCGCAATTGATGATGTAGAAGTGGATTACTTGATTGATATCGTTAACCAGCACTTTGTTAAACAGCTTGGCCGTGAAGACGTGGTTTGGACATACAGTGGCGTAAGACCACTTTGTGACGACGAATCTGATTCACCACAAGCGATCACTCGTGACTACACATTGGAATTGGACGCAGAGCTCGATCAAGCACCACTGCTTTCGATCTTCGGTGGCAAGTTGACCACTTATCGTAAGCTAGGCGAAGCAGCACTTAAGAAGTTAGAACCACACCTAACCAATATGGGTGCGCCTTGGACAGCCAACAACACGCTTCCAGGTGGTAACTTCAGCTGTAGCAGAGAGCAACTTGCGAAGATGATCCATACTAAATACCCTTGGGCATCTGAAGCGTTGCTGCTTCGCTACGTGACTCAATTCGGAACTTACACGTGGAAACTACTGGAAGGTGCGAATAGCGAAGCTGACCTTGGCAGCCAATTCTCAAGCGAAGCCCATGGCGTTTATCAAGTTGAAATCGATTACTTGATCAATGAAGAGATGGCGATGACTGACGAAGACATCTTGTGGCGCAGAACCAAGCTTGGCCTGTACATGAGTGAATCAGAGCAGCAAGCAGTAACGGATTACCTGAAAGAGAAACTACAAAGCAAAGTAGTGAGCTTTTCTCAAGTAGGTTAACCCCACCAGCCTAAACATGGTTCAAGAACATACTTAACAACGAAGCTTAGCGTCCCCCGCGCTAAGCTTTTTTACATCCGCCCTATTTACAAAATCTTAGTGCTAATTGAGTTTGCCTATATCTACGGTTTCTTGTATCTAAATATTCTCATGCGTTCAGATAGAGACTGGAACGCAGAAACGAAAAAAACTCCCGAAGGAGTTTTTATTGTCTCAATCTGCAATCCGCTAACTAACTATTTAATTTAGCTATTCAGCAAAATAACCCGCTAGCTAGGCAATTAAACGAGCATGCAGTGAATCTTTAAGCTCAGAACGATCATGTTTTAGTTGGTGCATCGAGCCGTCATCAATGGGTGAATCTTTCAGCTCTAGTTTACGAATCTCTTTATCAAGGTTGTCGTATGTCTTCATATCTTCTGCAAAGCCATCGTCAGTTTTAGCAAGCTCAGCAATTTTGTCTTTCATTTCAGGAAATTCGTGAACAAGAGAGTGATTTTCACCTAGCATAGAAACCTCTTAAGTTGAGTAAAGTGATTGGTATTAAGCACATTTCATTATTAACCTTAGCAAGTGCTTCAAATAACAAATGAGATCCAGTACACAGCCTAGAATATAGACAATTCAGATTCACAAATTTACAACATCAGTCGGTGGGATACGCTGTTTTACATAGAAGAAAGCCTCATGTAATCACAAGGCTTTTTAGGGGGGCTCTTTATAAGAACAGTGACAAAAATGATAATAACAGTAGCTAAAAAGTATTTTCAAAAAAGGATTAGCTGCTACACCCACCAGAATGAACTCGATTCATTTGATCATGTGAAGATGTGTCAGAGCCTGTCGATTGGCATCCTGCCACAAACAATAGCGTTACAGATAAGATAAGCCATTTCATAATTAATCCTCTTTTTGTCATGACTAAAGCATAGTGCTTAAAAACGCAGATACCTCAGCCATTAACTAAAGCCTTACCTACCGATAAAGCCTTGGTTAATGAACAAAGCATTGCTTCATTAATCAACGACCGTTGAAAACCATAAAAACTTTCAAAAGCGAACAATAAACAACCATAACCCTATCGTTCTTCGCAAAAAACAAGCAAGTAGCAAAATCGGCAAACGCAGATTAAAGTGGACTCCGCTGGTTTACTAACTACTTAATTAAGTTTGACCGACATGCTATATAGCAGTCTGGGTATAAAAACTTACTTAGCGAATGTCTCTTTCACATTATTAATCATTTGGCGATTAACTCGCTTCACTATCTCTAACTCTTCCTCGCTAATTCCGGCACTCAGAATATCATTCCAGTCGCCAATGATTTTGATCAGTTTTGGCTTAAGCTCTAATGCCTTTTCTGTTGGATAAACCAACTTAGAACGAGCGTCGTTTGGGTTACGCTTACGAGTAATCATCCCTTTGTCGACAAGCTGTTTCAATACTCGAGTCGCCATGGCTTTATCCACCTGCACCTTCGAAACCAGCACTTCCTGAGACACCCCTTGAGCAGTGTATAACTCCATAACGAATGGCAACTGAGAAAATGAAATATCATGCTGCTCTAACAAGTGGCTTACGATACTTAGCTCTTGTCGATAAAGAATAGAAACTTGTCTGCTTATTGGATCTTTTCTTGGGCTCACTTAATTGTCCTCAATAATAATTAGTTGACACATCAACTAATTGAGTGCGAGAATGTTGACATATCAACTAATTATCTTACAAATACAGTCCGCTTAACAGTAATAAAACACTAAATACCAGTAATTAAATACTGAGTAACAAGGCGCTGGGGCTATTTGTGACTTATTAGAAGCTACCGACAATTACTATTTTCGCCATCCATAACGTTCACACATAACAGGGGATACGCATGAAGACGACTTACCCACCTTTGCTGCTTTCGGCACTTATCGCGACACTTTCCTACTCGGTTAACGCTACAAGTAGCGCTACAACCACCATTGCGTACGTCAATGGCAATATCTATACGGGAGTAGCGCCAGATCACTATGCAAAATCCCTGATCATTAAGGATGGTATTTTCACCTATGTGGGTGACAATGCACTACAAAGCCTTAAAGATCCTAGTCAAGCTACAGTCATCGACCTAAAGGGCAGCACCGTTGTTCCCGGCCTATACGATAGTCATATTCATCCTATTGGAGCGGGTGAGAAACTGCTGTTTGAATGCAACTTCCCACAATCGGCCTCTCTTGATGAGATCTTTAAGACCGTTGAAGGATGTGCTCAAAGTATTCCAGAAGGGAACTGGATAATCGGCGGTAGTTGGAGTGCAGAGACACTACAACACGCGAATGCCGAAACTTTAAAAAAATTGGATAAGGCATCTCAAGGACGACCGGTATTGCTCACTGATTTCAGTCACCACAATGTGTGGGCGAACACTGCAGCAATGGACAAGGCCGGTGTCACTGCAGGCTATGCGGATACCTATGGTAACCTTGTAATTACAGACAACAACAAAGCATTAACTGGATTCTTTCTTGAGCAAGCAGGTAAGCCACTGCAAGCCGTTGTGCCACCTCGCACCGACACTGACTATAAAATGGCCGCTCAAAAGGCAATCTCTGAGTTAAACAAAGTTGGTATTATTGGCGTTAAAGATTCATATGTTTTTGACAAGGAATACAAGGCCTGGAAAGCTCTAGATGACGAAGGCTCGCTCACAGCAAACGTCGCACTCTCTTGGGGTTGGCCGAGTGACAACAACCTCACCCAAGAGCAAAAACAGCAAGCGTTTAAAAAGATGGCGAAACCTAGCTCTGGCCACCTCAATACTATGTTTGCCAAGATGACGCTCGATGGCATCCCACCGACCAAAACAGCAGCGATGTTGGCACCCTACAACCCTGTAGAACAAAAAATTCTCGGCACACTCAACTACTCAGAAACATTACTGGCCACCAACCTGATGTGGCTAGACAGTAACGGCTACACAACCCAAGTACACGCAGTCGGTGACCGAGCAAGCAGAACGATGCTCAATGCCGTAGAAAAAGTGCGTGAGGTACAAGGGAGTTCTGGTCTAAGACATGAAATTGCTCATGCGTGTATTGTCGATCCAAGCGATATAGCTCGATTTTCAGAGCTCAATGTGGTGCCCAACTTCTCGCCAATTTTCTGGTATCCAAGCCCAATTCAAACCGGCTTAGAGAAGATATTAGGCAAAGAACGCGCAACACGAAACTGTGAAATGAAGACACTCTCAGAGAACGGCTCTTTACCAACTGGAGGTTCTGATTGGCCAGTTTCACCAGACGTAAACCCTTGGAAAGCAATGGAATCGATGGTGACTCGTCAGGATCCAAATGGTTTAAGCCCTGATGAAACACTTTGGCCAGAACAACGTGTCACTATCGAGCAGGCTATTGAAATGTATACCGTAAATGGGGCAATGGCTCAGCGCATTGATAAACAAAGTGGCTCAATTGAAGTCGGAAAGTCAGCAGATATGCTGGTGTTAAGCCAAAATGTGTTTGAGACAGAGCCTTCTGAGATTGGAGAAACCGAAGTCATAACAACAGTATTCGAAGGCAAAACGATATACAACGCTCAATAGCAGCGACTCCCCTAACAAGAAAAAGTATCAAGAGCCACTCAATGCAGTGGCTTTTTTAATTCATAGCGGCTTTCCACGTAACTCGATTCAACAGCCTACGTTAGGAACATGATAATACGTTCTTTACAAAAACGTTCGTTCCCAAAAAGTTCGAGTTGAAATTCCGTTGTTGTTTACGCTCTGCGCTTTTTGAAGGCGTGCCAGCCAGCGCTGAAAATTGTTTTTAACACCACACCGAGTGCGCTTAGTTTAGGGTCGGCGTTCTTGCCAGAAGCGATGCGCCACATCTGATGTTCATACCAAACCAGTCCTACCATCGCCACCTTGTCTAATGCGGGCTTTCCTGTGGTTGGCACCGTTAGCGGCATGCCGTGGCTAGGGTTTTCAATTAACTTGTTAGGGAAATCTGGATCAACCGCCATTGTGCGCGCAATACCAATAAAATCGGTCGCCGAGGTGTTTAATGCTTCATTCATTGCTCGCGCAGTTCGAAAGCCACCCGTGACCACCAGCGGAGTGCTCACGAGTTTTCTCACCTTAACCATGTAATCCATAAAATACGCTTCACGCTTTACTGTGCTGGTCTTCAATGGCTCGGCTTTGTTTTTCGACCCCATCATTGATGGGCTTTCATAGGTGCCACCGGAGATCTCAATCAGGTCGATACCGTTATCACTCAGTGTTTGCACAACCTGCATCGACTCTTCTTCAGTGAAGCCACCTTTCATAAAGTCAGCGCTGTTGAGCTTAATCCCGACAGGGAAATCGTCACCGACCTCTCTTCGAATCGCACGATAAACCTCAAGCACAAAACGAAGTCTGTTTTCGAGTGATCCACCCCATTTGTCTTGGCGTTGATTGTGTCTCGAAGACAAAAACTGACTAACAAGATAACCATGAGCACCGTGAATCTGCACACCAGTAAAACCCGATTGTTTTGCAAGCTTTGCACTCAGCGCGAATTTATCAATGATTGCGATTATTTCCGTCTCATTCAGAGCTCGTGGCGTATTAAAGCCTTTTTCTAATCCACGCTCTAAAGAGATAGCCGAAGGAGCAACCGGGCTATCGCATAAGAACTTAGGAATTTGCTTACCAGGATGATTCAGTTGCATCCATATCTGAGAACCACTCTGTGTTCCTGCCTTCGCCCACTCACGAAATACGGTTAAATCACTGTGCTCATCCAACACAACGTTTTTAGGTTCACCAAGCGCGCCTCTATCGACCATCACGTTGCCCGTTATGGATAGGCCAATTCCTCCTTGAGCCCAACGCTGATAGAGCGTGACTAAACCTTGCTTAGGATTATGGTATTTATCACCTAGCTGTTCACTCATTGCCGATTTGAACAGGCGATTTTTGATCACTTGGCCATTAGGAAGAGAAAAAGGGTCGTTGAGGCAGATTGGATTCATGCGCGTGGTTACTTTCTTTGGTTTATATATTGAGTCCAGTATGCCCTATTTTTCCTACAGTTCTGAGCATTTAGTGACTATTTCGAAGCAAGTTTCGCTCAATAAAAATGCCAGCGGCATAACAACTGGCATTAATCGATGATAAACGAAACCTTAAACAGGCGATTTAAGTCATCACTTTATCGTGGATTTTTTGACCTTGGTAAACGGTGTCGATTTCCATTTGTCTGTTATGACCTCTTCACCGGGCGTGTACATACGTAACACTGAATACCATTGATGATCGGGGATAGGTAAGAAATTAGGCTCATCTTCGTGCCCTTTTACATCACTACTCATGTAAATGGTGTAGCTGCCATCATCATTGGGCGTTAACGTTCTGTCTCCACGAGAATGGCGATTTAACTCGTTTTTCTCCATCAATCGGGTTTCACCACTGTAAGCCGTGTATGACCAAAAACCACCCTCTTCTAGCGGTGGCGCATCGAAGCTCACCGTGTAATCATATTTTCCGCCATCGAGCACAGCACCTTCACTATCAACGAAGTCACCGCTATACATAGTGTGCTTTGCAGGTAGCCCCCACTGGCCCATTAACGTGCCGTAGGCGTGTTGAAAGCTTGGAACCTTAGTCATTTCATCGCGTGTGCCTAATACGTCACGTGAATCATCAAAGCCCGCATTAATGATTCGTTCCAGTCCGTCTTTTTGACCAGACTCGATCATACGAAGCTGCTCTGTCGTAAATGGATGATTGGATTTGCCTAATTCAAAATCTCCCAAGCCAATATACTTAAACAGTTCAAGCAGCTTTTGATCATGCGCCTTCATTGTTCCTTCAGACAAAATGAAATTGGTTCGCTCGACCCAATTAGAGTATTCAGGATCGGGATACTCGCGCTCAACAGGAACTGGCCCTTTCTGACCTAAGTATTCCGATAACGTCCTAATATTCCATTGATCCATTAACTTTTGAGCAGTTGCAGAATCGTCACCACCAAGGTCCATGATTCGACCCATCATCTTAACCAGCGGATGCTCGACATAGATGACTCGGTCGACACTCGCAGGCACTTCACCTTTCCATCCTTCAACTGCATACATGAAACTGCCGCCTTTTGTGCCTCGCTGTGGAGAGCCAAAAGCCGAGTCAGTAAAGTGCTGCATATTCATGGTATGGAACAACCAATATCGATTGTCATCATGATCTGGAATCGTAATGATGACCGGCTCTGCCGCTAGGTCCATCCAACCCATCAAGTGTAATGTGTCATTGTTAATCGTAGGATGTGCAGTGTAAGTGTCGTCAGCAAGTATTCGAATATTTTGGAATCGATTCAAAGGGTAATCTTGCTCAACGACGGTTTTGTAAAAGTATTTGTAGGCTTCATCTATTGAGTACGCGTACTCGTAGGCAAGTTGTGCCAATAGCTGATTATCCTTTTTGAGCGACGCTAAACTCGCCATCTCAACGGGTAGAGTTTCCGTTTTTATCGCCATTGCTGTTTTTGTTGCCATAGTTGCGCTCGTCGCGTCCACGGATTGGCTCGCTAGTACCGGCGACGGAAGTGCAACCATGAAAGCACAAGCCAGTGCTGCCGCAAGTCTATTTTTTTTCATCATTTAATGTCCTAACTAAAAGCGATTACGGAAGGTGCGCTTGTTACAGCACACCTTGCATTAGTCGTATTTGGCGTTAGTCAGCAACCACTGATTTGTCTGCCATACCAATACCACCGGCTTTCTGTCTTGGTGGAAACGCTTTGAGTGACTTCTGATATTCCGCCGCTGATTTTTGCAGCTTTGGTAATACCCAAGACTTCTCTTTCATCCATAAGAACCAACCGCGAGTATCAGGGCTACGCTCGTAAGGATCAGCTTTGATGTTGATGAGCATCCCTAGTGGCCACTCTTCAGGAGGTGCAATCCACTCCGTTTTGGTTTTTAGATGCACTTTCCAATCATCCACTCGGAACGCATTCAAATCTTGCTCGTTGTAGAAGAAGAACTCATGACGTTGACTCGGTTCGCCTTTGGTCAACATATCCAGCTGGTTATACCCATCCAAGTGGACTTGATAGCGCTCGCCGTTTAACTCTTTACCATCAAGCAGTTGTTGCTTAATGTCGCCTTCACCCACTGCAGCCATAATGGTTGGCACCCAGTCTTCAGAAGTCATGAAGCCATCGGTGTATTCACCTTGAGGGATTTTATCTGGCCAACTCACCAACATAGGTACACGGAAACCACCATCCCATGTTGTGCCTTTTTGTCCTCTAAATGAGGCAGAGCCAGAATCAGGCCAGTGATCTAGGTTTACGCCATTGTCAGATGTGAAGAGAATGATGGTGTTGTCGATTTCGCCCAAGTCTTCAAGCTTGTCGAGCAGCACACCGATCTGGTCATCAAGTTCGATCAAGCCATCGTAGTAAGTGTTGATTTGACTCGCGCCTTGATATTCCGGACGCACGTGCGTTTTTTGGTGCATACGAGTCGGGTTGTACCACATGAAGTAAGGTTGTTCGTCTTTCTCTGCTTCATGTCTATCAAGCCAATTCGTAGCAAACTCCAAAAATTCGCCATCAACGGTTTGCATGCGTTTAGCGCCTAAAAGACCTTTATCTTCAATTGTTTGCTTTCCAACCACACCAAACCTTGGGTCTTCTTGCATGTCCACACTCTCGGTAGCGACGGTGTGAAGAACATTGCGAGGGCGTCCTCTGAAGTTAGGATCTGTTGGGAATTCCGGCTGTTCAGGCATCTCCATGACATTGAGGTGGTAAAGGAAACCGAAGAATTCATCAAAGCCGTGCACCGTTGGCAGGTGACTATTGTTATCGCCCAAGTGACTTTTACCGACATGCACGGTCGCATAGCCTTTGTCTTTCAGCATTTCAGCTAGAGTTGGATCTTCTTTTTGAAGGCCAAGCGAAGAGCCCGGCTGACCGACAGACGTTAAGCCTGTTCGGAAAGGATATTGACCCGTGATAAAGGCAGAGCGCCCCGCGGTAGAGCTGCCTTGTGCGTAGTAATCGCTGACCATCATGCCGCGATCTGCAATTCGGTCAATATTCGGTGTGTCCACCGCACCTAAGCCACGGTGGTAGGCTGACAGATCAGTGGGGCTAACATCATCAAGCATAATGGCGACCACATTGGGTTGGCTCGCGGCATGTACATTGACGCTCGCCAGCACCGAGAGCGCCAAAGCGGATTTAACAAAAGACTTATACATTTATAACCCTCATTCACTATGGGTAAATCGCTGAAGTCACACTGAAATTTATGTATGTCTCAAGCGAATCGTTGTTGAGGTAAATGGTATAAGAAAGACGCCAAAAATGGCTTGATAACCACTATTACGATTTTTAATAGTGGCTGCTAGAAGGGGGCGTTATTTAGAGGAAAGAGTTTCGTGAAGCTAGGATTGAATGATCGACGTAATTTCTTTTTGAAGCCAATCGGTGAACGGGTTATTACGGTTTGCTTGGTGAGTAAATAGAGCCAATTCTCGACGATAGGTGTCTTTCAACAGTTCAGGCGGTAACTCAATACAGCGATAAGAGTGATCAAGCAAATAACGACATTTCGTCGATGTAATATAGATAAAGTCGCTGTCCTTAACGATCTCCAACATCAAGTTCATGTTGTTGCTTCGAAGGGCAATATGCTTATCTAAATCGTACTTTTTGATCAACATTTCTGTCTTAGATGGTTGAATGTAACCAGGGATCATGTTGATACAGAGTGGGTACTTCAGCACGTCCTCAAGGGCATTACCTTGAACTGGGTGATCAGCTCTTAGCACCAACATAAACTTATCAAAGCCAACCGGACGCTCAGTCAGCGTTTTATTCACATCCATAGGAAGATAGCTTACTCCCCAACACGTTCGATTGGTCTCTAGAGACTGCACACCGTTGTCTAACCAAGGCGAACATTGAAACGTCACTTGCGGCGCTTCTTTGGTCAGTTTTTTAATTAATGGTACACCCACTGGAACCAACAAAGGAGAAGGCAGCATGATTTGAACCTCTCCTCTTAAATCTTCCAATCCCCACTCTTCACTAGGTATATAAAGATTGTCGAGTTGCTCTAGTAACAAAGGCAAGGTTTCGATGAGCTCTAAACATTTTGGGGTTGGTTCAAGCTTTGCTTTATCTCTAACAAACAATTCATCATCAAACTGCTCTCTTAGTTTACGAAGCATGACACTGATCGTCGGCTGACTCACGTTCAAGGCTTTTGCAGCAGTAACCGTTTGGCGAGTTTCATTGAGCACCAAAATAAGTCGCAATAAATTTAGATCTTTGGTCATGCCCGACTCCAAGTGATTTAGAAAAGTGGAAAGTACGCTGGCGAATACCCTTTTTTCATCGCTTCTACCATTGGCAATAATTTGGGTAACGCGTGACGAAAAAACATCTCATACCCTTGGCATAAATGATTCATCGCACTGCCATCTTCCGTTGTTGCTATCCTGTTCTTAGGACAGCCACCTTGGCAAAGCTCAACAAAATCACAACCTCGACAAGTGCTGTTTAACTCATGATATTTGTTGGTGCCAAACGCTATTTGTTCTGGTGAGGTCGCCATGCTTACAAGCTTATCACTCTTCACTGTTCCCAGTTGATGATCTTGATACCCATAATGGTCACAACTGTAAACATTGCCGTCATGCTCAACCATTAGTTGCTGCCCACAAGTCGCACTGTGATGACACATTTGACTTTGGTAGCCCATCAACACCATTAAGCAGTTCTCAAAAAACTGGATATACACTTTACCGACATCATTGGCGCTCCAAGCATCAAACAAGTCGCAAAGAAATTGCCCCCATTGCTCCCCCGTTAACGACCAGTCGTGCCCTGTTCGCCTGTCCAACTCATGATCGATACAAGGCTGAAACTGCATGTAACCACTGCCATTTTCAACCAAAAACTGATAGATCGTTTTACCGTGTTTGTAGGTTTTATTGTTCACGACCGTTAACGTATTAAAATCAACATTGTGCTTCTTTAGATAAGACATCCCACGCATTGTGCGTTCAAAAGACGACTCGCCATTTTTGTCGATCCGAGCGATGTCATTCAGGATATTGGGCCCGTCGATACTAATGCCCATCATGAAATTGTGTTTAGCAAAGAAACTCGCCCAACGATCGTTAATCATGGTTCCATTGGTCTGCATCGTATTCACGACGAGCTTGGTAGTCGCTTTGCTTGCCTGCGTTTTCATCGCAGCTTCATAGAAATCGAGCCCTCTTAACATAGGCTCACCACCATGCCAGATAAAGTCCACTTGCTGATCTTTCATTGGCTGCGCGTCGATATGAGCACCGACAATTTGCTCCATCATGTCCAAAGACATTGAAGACCTCTTATCGACATCTTGTCTATTGAGATAATAGCAGTAGCTACAATCCAGATTGCACTGAGCCCCTTCTGCTTTAATGAATAAGCTAAAAGGATAAGTGGATGTGTTCATATCGATTCCCGTACTTTTTTGCCAACATATCAACCGAAAATCAATCAAACAATAGCGCCTCAGGCCCCCTACCTGAACACGTCGTAGAGTTGCTTCTCAGTCCTAATAAAATGCTAATTAAAACAATCACTTGAAAGGTAAAAAGAGACTATTAACATCCTTAATATCGGCTATTACACTCCTTAATCTCACTTGCTCATATGATAAATGCCTAATTCTGTTCCTACGATCTAAGGTGTTCCATGAGAAAGCTGCTCTATAAGAAAAGTGTACTGACCAGTTTAGTGTGTTCTTTGTCCAGTATTATCGCGATGCCATCCCTTGCCCAACAATCTATTAATCCTGAAGAAGAGCTCGCTTACAATCTAGGTGTTCAAGCATTTATCTATGGTACTGGCCCATTAACCGTGGCGGCGGTTAGGCAAACGACCACATCTGTCGATGCGCCGATGGACAACGCCATGGCACCATTGAATGAGATGGGTAAAACACGCGTTCTATCCGGACCACAAGATAGAATTGTACCTACCGTCAACAACGATACGCTCTACTCACAAGCTCACTACGATCTGGATTTATCGGGCCCAATGGTGATTGATATTCCTCGCACCGATAACCGTTACTACATTGTTCAGTTATTGGATGCTTACTCAGATTCGATTGAAGATCTGCACGTGAAGAATGTCGGCGACCAAGGTTCAAAAGTACTTTTGGTCAACAAAGGATGGGCTGGCGAAGTGCCAGAGGGGATTGATCGTGTCGTAGAGTCTCGCACTCCTATGGTTTGGTTGATTCAACGAACGGGCGTGTTTGGCGAGCAAGATCTCGATGACGCACTGGTTACTCACGATAAATTCCTCAGCTACCCACTCGATCAACTCGGTACAGCGCATGACATCGTAGAACTCAAAGCTTCGACAGGTCGCATCCCACCCATGGCGAGACCTGAAGGGTTAGAGTGGTATTCATTAATTGACCGCGAGCTACGTAAAAATCCAATTCCAGGAGATGCCGCCATCGTTGATCAATTCCAACAAATTGGTATTGGAGGATCGACCCCCTTTAACCCTGAAGCGCTAACTTCAGCACAGAAAGCAGGGCTAATGCGCGCGATTGAGTCTTCACAACAGATCATTCAATACGCAGGTCGAAGCATTGGCGATGTCAATAATGGCTGGTCGATGATGTACGAGGGAGGCCGCTACGGAAATGATTACCTGAGCCGAGCGAGCATCAATATGCGTGCGGCTGGTTTGAATGTACCAGAGCGAGCACTCTACCCAAATAGATACACGGACTCGAATGGCGAGCAGCTGTCGGGAGACAATCAATATCGAATGACCATGCCTGCCGATGCACCCGCTGACGCCTTTTGGTCGCTGACCATGTACGACGCTAAAAATCTATTCATGGTTGAGAACTTCATTCAACGCTACTCCATCTCAAGCAATCGTAAAGATGAACTGAAATACGCAGACGACGGCACCTTGCCAATATGCATTCAATACGCAAAACCGTCCGATCCAACATGTAACTGGCTACCAGCCCCTCAAGATGACTTCTATCTTCACATGCGCCTGTACGAGCCAACTCAAGCCGTTCTCGACAATGAATATCCACTGCCACAAGTTGAAAAACTCTAGCCTCAATTTGGTTAATTACGTCGATTAATCCAACTAAGGCAATTAAGTCGATCAAGTCAATTGCCACGCTGCTCTTAGTGTTCGCTCGTGGCAATGACTTCTCTCTCTAAGAGCATGGCTCGAACTGCTAGAAACATCACCCAAATTACTGGAAACATGACTCATACACTGAAAATGAGGTTCTATTCTTGAAAACACCTTTCATCACACTGTCTCTTTTAGTAACAGCGATAGTCAGCTCTCTCGCGCACGCGGGTGGATTAAACCTATCTCAGATTGCGACAACCAAAAGCGTTGGCACAGCCGGCGCAGGAAACGTAACCGCGAACGATGCATCCGCAGTGATCACCAACGCTGCGGGGTTATCGGCCATTGAAGAAAGCGCTTGGATTCTCGGCGTTCAATACCTCGATGTTGAAACCACTTTTGTCCGTGACGATAACTCGGCTTCGACCACAGGAAGCAGCGCGGATGTTCTCCCTCACCTGTCTTACGCATCAAGGCTCAATGACCAATGGGTCGTTGGCGCAGCATTGCACGCAGCTGGCGGCACTGGCGTTGAATACTCACACGGCGTTGGCGCGCACCCTGCTTTATTGATCAAAGAAAATAGCATTTCAGCACTCAACTTAACGTCGTCATTGTCATATCAAGTTAGCGAACAACTGTCTCTTGGTGGTTCTTTGATATTGCAGCACGCAGCACTTGAAACTCAAGCATTGAATGGTCGAGAGCTTCAAGGAGATAGCCTCGACCTAGGGTTCGGCCTGAGTCTCAATCACCACATCAGTGACAACACACAATTGGGTGTCAGTTATCAGGGCCAATTTGATCACGACCTTTCCCTTGATAACGCCAACGCTTTTGGAATTAGCTCCGAACTGACATGGATTCGAAGCTTAAACTTAGGGTTGAAGCATTCATTAAATGAAGACTTAAACCTTCTACTCAGCTCCAACATCGAAACATGGCAAGATTATGATGACAAATACTCAACCACCTATTCTCTTGGGGTTGGTGTGGAATATACATATGAGGATTGGTTGCTGTACAGTGGATTGAGCGGTGACACGAGCCCTGTAAGCAGTCAAAACAGGGATGTGTTACTCCCGCTCGATAAACAGTGGCGTATCGGATTCGGCGCTGAGAAGAAGATATCCAATGACTTACATCTTGGGTTGAGCTACCAATACCAAGATTTAGGCCATGGTGAAATTAATGCTGACTCAGGACTATTTCAGCCTTCTGGCAGCTATTCGACCAACAGAGTTCACTTCATCACTTTATCTCTTCGCCATTAAAGCTAACTCTTAAGCGTTATTCACTTCTAGCTTCTAGCTTCTAGCTTCTAGCTTCTAGCTTCTAGCTTCTAGCAGGAAACCGTACAAAAAAGGATTGGCTGTGGTAGCAATCCTTTTAAATTCATGAATATCATTCTGCCAACCAGAAAGGCTCGAACACCCTTTACGCTCATGGTAATTGTCGTTATTGTGATTCTCTACGTCATCACCACAAGGACTGTCTGAGAGTTATGAACAGCACGATTGAAACTATTCTGGGGCACCGCTCCATTCGTCAATATACAAATCAACCGATTGAAAAAGCGCAACTAGATATGATTATTCAGGCTGGTCTCGCAGCTTCATCATCGAGCTTACTGCAGGCTGTTTCTATCGTGAGAGTGACAGACAAAGAGAAGCGCAAATTGCTAGCTGAATACGCAGGCAATCAAGCTTACGTTGAGAACGCGGCTGAGTTTTTGGTGTTCTGTATCGACTATCAACGCCACGCTCAGATTAACCCTGAAGTGAAAACCGACTTTACCGAGCTTACCCTGATTGGCGCGGTAGACTCTGGCATCATGGCACAAAACTGTATGCTGGCTGCTGAGTCTCTTGGTTTAGGTGGCGTGTACATCGGTGGATTACGTAATAGTGCGCAGCAAGTCGATGAACTATTAGAACTACCACAACACACCGCCGTGTTGTTCGGAATGTGCTTAGGTCACCCTGCGCAGCAGCCTGAGATAAAACCTCGCCTTCCTGTGCATGTGGTAATGCACGAAAACCAATACCAACCGCTGAACCTCGATGAAATTGCTAGCTACGACGATTCAATGCAAAGCTACTACGCAAACCGTTCAAGCAATCAAAAACAGAGCAGTTGGTCACAACAGATCACACAGAAGCTGTCTGGGGAATCTCGCCCACACATTCTGCCTTACTTGAACAGCAAGCAGCTGACCAAACGTTAAGCCGTTAAGCCGTTAAGCCGTTAAGCCGTTAAGCCGTTAAAAAATAGCAGCAAACCACAGCAAACAGCAGCACAAACAAAAATGTCAGCGTAATATACGCTGACATTTTTATTTATCCAGAGGCGGCTAGATTACAGATATTTCTCAATCGGTAACAACTGTAGGAAGCCTGACTGCATTCGTTCCCACTTGCCGGTTTCTGGTTCGCTGTCCCAACTTTGCTCGCCTGAATACCAATACACATCACCGTCTTCCAGTTCCAAACGCCAGCTATTGTCGTCACTCATTGCTTGTTTAATAGTTTCTGCTAACGTTTCAGCAATCTCTTTATTCTCGATGATCAAAACCGATTCAGTATTGAGATAGGTAGAGCGCAGGTTGAAGTTAAATGAGCCAATACTCGCGATGCTACGGTCAAACACCACTGACTTTGCATGCAAGCCATAGGCAGTCTCAGGCGCACATTTCGACACGTCTTGAGTCGAAGCTTCACATAGCTTTGATTCTGGTTTTAGCTCGAACAGGTCGATGCCATGTTCTAACATGTCGTAGCGTCGACCCGCGTAAGCTGAGTGATTAGTCACCAGATCATTAGACGCCATAGAGTTAGTTAGCGCTTGTATTTCAACGCCCTTATTGTTCAATACCTGCCACTCTTCAAGCTGACCGTCATCGAATACAAGGTAAGCCGATTCCAACAAGATCTCTTGTTTCGATTCACTCGCTAACTTCCCTAGAAGAATCGCGGTCGCTTTTGGTTCATCAGTATTATCGGAGTCATCAGGGACGGGTTGATCGTAAACAAAACGCGCATTCACCCATGTCATCTCACCAATCACCTCTTTCAGTAAGCTATCAGCAGCCTTACGATCTAATGGCAATTCAGGGTAATTTTGATAATGCGGAACGACAATATTATCTATCTTTGAGAGATCAGGTTGTTCGTCATCACCCAACATATCGACTGGGTAAGACCAACGACTGTTCCAGTATTCAACAAAACTGGTTTGGATGGTGTTAACTACCGAGCCCATGACTAATACATCGCGGTCTCGGAAATTGATTTCATCAGAAAGGTCGAAGTATTCATCACCAATATTACGCCCGCCAACTACAGACAAAGTGCCATCTACGGTAAACGACTTATTGTGCATACGGCGATTTAAACGAGAAAAGTCACCGACAAAGCTCAACCATTTACTGAAGCCACGGCGTGTGGGTGTTGGATTGAAGATACGAATCTCGACGTTCGGGTGCACATCCAATGCCGACAGTAACCCTTCACGTTCGTTGAGGTTGATATCATCCAACATTACGCGCACCTTCACACCACGCTCAGCCGCGGCTAATAAACGGCTAGCGAGATAGCTGCCCGATTCGTCAGAGTTCCAGATGTAGTATTGAATGTCGATGGTGTGCTCGGCACTTTCGACCAGTGCTAATCGCTGTGCCAAAGCATCCCAACCGGACTCTTGCAGACGAACCGCGGTGGTGCCTTGCTCTAAAGCTTCAGGCTGAAATGCATTGGTTAGAACCGATAAAGAGCTAGGTGCAGGAGAGGTTGCCGGCTCTGTCGGGTGATCGATGCCTTCTGGAAGTGAAGAACACCCACCTAAAACGGCGATTAAGATTAACGTTAAACTGATGCGTTGGAGCACAGGCATGTATCTGACTTCCTTTTCACGATTGCGTCTTTAGAAACTTTCCGTACAGCTTTTCAATGAACAAGCTATTCCGATCTATTCATTGATTATTACTGCTAAAGCCTGAAATTTATAGGTAATTATCCAGTATAAATTTAAAGGTCAGTAAATTGCCTACAGATCACTTAAGTTGAGTGAGTGCCAAACAGTATAAACTCAGCGGCTTTTCGACCATTTCAATGGTGAGCTCTGTTCGGTCTGGGTTACAGTTCAACGCCAAAGCGTATCCGTGTAAATAATCCACCAGCAAGTCCAACGCATTTTTGGTTTGCTCATCAGTTAACGCTAACGGGTTCAACACCGCTTCAAAACGTTCACTAAATACCTCCATCGGCCCGAGAGATTTCATGGTCAATAAGGTCTCTAACAAGCCTCTATATTCGTTGAGCATCGACAAGTAACTCACACTGAGCCGATAAAGGTTATCTCGCCAGTCATGATTCAGCTCTGGCTGTGCCACTTCTTCAATCAAGGAAACCGTGATTGCCTCAAGCAGATCGTTTTTGTTTTTGAAGTAATGGTATATGGCCATCGCATCGACCCCGAGTTCTGTCGCCAACCCTCGAATGCTTGGCACTTTGCCACTCTCTCGCATCATGCTTTTGGCAATGGTGAGAATTCTCTCGGCGCTGAGTTGGCTTGATCCACTCTTTGGTCGACCTCGTCTCTGATCCTTGACAGTCATACCGTCACCTCTTAAACTTTATTTCTACACTGTAGAATATTTTAATTTATTACCGTGTAAATGCCAAGTTTCTCATCAATATCGGAGTTAAAATGTCAAATATTGTATTTATCGCAACCAGCCTTGACGGTTACATTGCAGACAAGCAAGGCGGCTTAGATTGGCTGCAATCAATTCCAAATCCAGACGGTGACGACATGGGTTACAACGCTCATACCGATCGTATCGATGCGCTGGTCATGGGACGTAATACAATGGATATGGTGTTGAGCTTTGGTATCGATTGGCCTTACAGCAAGCCAGTCTATGTACTTAGCAATACTTTGAATGAAGTACCTCAAGAACTTGAAGGTAAGGTATTTTTGATGAAGGGCGAGCTTAAACAGATTGTCGCGGATTTGAATAACAAAGGCCTAAAAAACTTGTACATCGATGGCGGCATCACCATTCAAAACTTCATGAAAGAAGACCTGATTGATGAGCTGATCATCTCGGCCATTCCTGTCGTGCTTGGTGGTGGGTCCCCGCTATTTGGTGACTTAGTGTCCCCTGTCGATTTTACGTTGAAAGACGTCACGACGTACCTTGATGAGATCGTGCAAACGCATTACTTACGTAAGCGCTAGAGCTGTTGTTCATCAAAGGGGCATGTAAGGATCAACACCGGAAACATTGTTCACGCTACATAACGTTTATCGTCCCTACACAAGCCTCCCCTATAGTAGTACCCTTTATCGTCTCTTATTCTTGATGGTATCTGGATCTTATGAAGCTTTTGGTCGATCGAACTGGTGAACAGTTTTTAGAAATCCTGCAAGAATCGGGAGACACGCTGACGGTTCAATTCATTAGCAATGAAGGCAATCGAAAAGGTAAACCGTTCCAAGATAGCTTGAGTGGATTATTCCTCACAGGTTGGAAGCCTCGCACGACCTCAACCGCGATTGGCCTAGAACGCTTTAAACAAGGCAAGCTACAAGATCCTAAGGTCAGCTTCGCTCTGCACCAACTTTACCCACTAGGCAGAGACGTAAAGTTGCCTTCTGGTGACATTGCGACCATCGCAAGTTATGCCAATACCCATAGCGATGGTTACTATATGTTTGTGCGCCTCAACGATGAGTTAAAACGACTCAAGATTACGCCCGATTGGGAACTGCAACCTTCCGCTCAAAGATTGGCTCTGCCTTATTACCCAGCCCCAAAAACCAAGGAAGAGCTCGACAACATTGACGATTTTGATGCGTGGGCGGGCGGTTTTTAAACACTCTTTACCTACGCCTAGTAGCACATAACCCCCAGGTTATTATCAATTTATTTTTGAAAATAATTCAAATGTGGCGCTGTTTATCGTTTCGAATATTCCTACTATTATTTATCCATCGATACAGACTGTAGCTCAATGAACAAAGAGTGGCGCTGTAAACACAGACAAATCACCATTTCGGTGAAAAGTAATATAGGTACGAACATGACTCAACTAACTATCGTCGCAAACATCGTCGCTAACGAAGACAAAATCGAATTGGTTAAAGCAGAGCTGCTAAAGCTGATTGATATTACTCGCGCTGAAGAAGGCTGCATCAACTACGACCTTCACCAAGACAATGAAAACCCAGCACATTTCACTTTCTATGAAAACTGGACGTCTCGTGAACTGTGGCAACAGCACATGGGTAATGCCCATCTTGCTGAGTACATGGCAGCAACTGAAGGTTGTGTTGCGTCGTTTACACTTAACGAGATGACTAAGATCGCTTAAGTACAGCTCCAGTAGTCTGTTACTAGAAAGCACACTGACCAGCTATCGAATTCGATTTAAAAGCCCCGTGGCACGTCAGCGGGGCTTTTTCATTTAAGCGGATATCGTCAGTCTGCCTTAGCTAGAGCTTCAAACGGGGCTGAATAAAATCAATAAACGCCGAGATACGTTTAGAGACAGAGGAAGACTTATAATAAACCGCACTCACTCGCTCTCGGTCTGTGTTGGCAAGTTTATCTTGTTCCAGAATAGGGATTAGACGACCCGCAGCTATATCTTCCTGCACCATAAACCCCGATAAACAAGCTATCCCATTTCCAGCTAGTGCTAGTTGACGCACGGTTTCACCGTTGCTGGCTGTCACGGTAGGCGCGACATAACTTTGGTTTGGTAAAGGCCAATGGTTAAGCACTTTGTTCCCTGCAAAACCCACAATTTGATGTGAACTCAAATCTTCAGGTTTAATGGGTAGCCCACGCTTAGCGAGATAATCAGGTGACGCTACAATATGGAGTAAACTTTTTCCTAACGGGCGAGCGTGCAGTGTTGAATCGGACAGCTTACCGATTCGAATCGCAACATCAGTTCTCTTTTCCAGAAGATCAACGAAGCCTTCGTTGGAAGTGAGTTCCAACTCAATGTCTGGGTAAGCCTTTTTGAATGACTGCACCAACGGCACTAGCTGATGGAATACGAATGGACTGGCGGCATCGACTCTTAAACGACCTTTTGGTAACTCACCACGCGACACGATTTCTTCTTCCGCGCTCTGAATAACCTGTAACCCTACCCTGACTGAATCGACAAACTGCCGCCCTTCCTCCGTCAATTCCACGCGTCTCGTTGTTCGGTTGAATATCGAGACGCCGAGTTGCGACTCAACCTTACTCACCGAACGAGACACCTTGGCGACCTGCACATCCAGCGCCTCTGCCGCCGCAGAAAAACCACCAGCATCGACGACGGTGAGTACCATTTCTAAATCATCTGAACGGGTTAACATGAGGCTCCTTCGCTATCTTCATTTTGGTTAATGTCATCTCGCTTGTGATCATCACAGCTCAAATCATGTGTGTCTTTTCGATCTCATCAGCTTAATCCTATGATCGGCTAACTCTCAAATTATTGCAAATAACACAAAGGTTATTTGTTAATGATGGCATTTTTCACAAATATATTTTGCTAGATAATCCTCGCCATCAAACGAAGCGCTCCTATTGCAGTCACAAGCTGCCCCATTTTATCGCGCTCGGTATTTAACAAAGAACAGTAAGAGAGATGATTATGCCATTAGCATTACTTGCATTGACGCTCAGCGCCTTTGCCATCGGAACCACAGAATTTGTCATCGTAGGCTTGATTCCTACCATGGCGAGCGACTTGAATGTATCTCTGCCATCGGCAGGTTTATTAGTCAGTTTATACGCGCTTGGTGTTGCTATTGGCGCACCAGTATTAACGGCACTAACCGGCAAATGGAATCGTAAAGCGGTGTTGCTGACCGTGATGGCACTGTTTGTCATTGGTAACTTATTGGCGTGGCAAGCTCCAGGCTATAACACGCTGATCGCCGCACGAATTTTGACTGGCCTTGCCCATGGTGTGTTCTTCTCGATTGGGTCGACCATCGCGACAGGTTTGGTGTCAAAAGATAAAGCAGCCAGTGCCATTGCGATCATGTTTACGGGTTTAACGGTTGCATTGGTAACTGGCGTACCACTGGGCACTTATATCGGCCAAACCTTTGGCTGGCAAGCGACCTTCTTGATCGTTGCTCTGCTTGGTCTTATTGCTCTTATCGGTAGCGCTATCTTGGTTCCAAGCAACCTTAAGCAACCACCAGCGGCGAAGATTTCGGCACAACTAAAGGTTCTAACTCAACCACGCTTACTGTTGGTTTACGCTATCACGGCACTAGGTTATGGCGGAACATTCACAGCGTTTACGTTCCTTGCTCCAATACTGGAAAACGTATCAGGGTTTGATTCGAGCTCAATCAGCTTAATCATGTTGGTCTACGGTGTGTCAGTGGCGGTAGGTAACATCTGGGGCGGTAAAATGGCCGACAAGATGGGCCCGATTAAAGCGCTGACCGTTATCTTCTCTGGTTTAGCCGCAGTACTGGTGGTATTCAACTTTACCGCAGTAAACCCTTACGCAGCCGTTGCGACTATTTTGGTTTGGGGGGCATTTGCATTCGGTAACGTTCCGGGGCTACAAGTGTATGTTGTGAAACTGGCTGAGAAATACACACCAGACGCAGTCGATGTCGCTTCTGGGTTGAACATTGCAGCCTTCAACGTCGGTATTGCATTGGGCTCATGGGGCGGTGGTTTGATTGTCGCGAAATCTGGATTAATGAACACCCCTTGGATCGGGGCGATGATTGTCTTAATCGCGCTAGTGTTGACCCGAATTAGTGGTGCTCTAGACAATAAAAAACCAGCATTCCAAGCGACGAACCAATAACTCTAACCAAATAGCAACGATGAAATCTTACATCGTTGCTATTTTCTACCTTGTCTTCTCGCAAATAAGAATCAAACAACATAAATAACACATCCTCGATTGAATTAAATTAAGAGATTATTAATTATAATTTGAGTAATAATTTATTATGAATCTTTTTTTGAATTTAAATACCCTTCGATATCGCCCTTCTAATATTGATTCAAATCAATTAATTGCTCAATAGGCATCCATTATTATAAAAAGTGGATTGTTTGTGGATTACTTCACCCAATTGGGTGATGATAAACCTATCATTTAATGACTAATATCAACCTTAGATAAACTCAAATGAAGCACCAAAATATATTCGAGTTATCGCTTGCAATAGGCTAAATGGATTGAGTTATGCAGATATCAGAATTGAAGATTCCACTAGAAAATGGACTTAATAAATCCCCGTCTGAATTCGAAGAAGCGATAAGAAATGGATTAATTACACTTGGAATTGAGCATGTCACATTAGTTATCTCATCAAAACCAGACTTCCCAGCCTTCAAATATATTGATGGTTTGTCAGATGGAGTCTCACTGACAGAGGTAATCACAGACAATCTAGATGATTATCTCATGTTGATTTCAAAGAGCCGTAAAGGAAAAATTCATCACAAGCTAGATGACATAATGGACAATAGAATATTGGGTCATGACAAGCTCCCTGTCGCACAAGATTATCTGAATTTCTATAGTATTTCTGAAAATCTACTTTACGAACATGGAATATCAATAATGTTTCATAGTGTCGATGAACTCCGGATTGATGAATTACGCCAGTTAAAATCAATATGTGACATTGCCATCGCTTGGGCAAATTCATGGGTCGCCCACCGTACTATGGTCTCACATTGGCGTAAATATTCTGAGCCAAAAACGGCCAACACGAGCCCGTCTTTGACTAAGTCAGAACTTGATGTGCTTGATCTACTGACTAAAGGATTGAACGGTACTGAGATCGCACAAACCCGTGATGTATCAAAAGAAACGGTTCGCAGTCAGATCAAGAGTATCCTGCACAAAACACAATGTAAAAACCAAAACCAACTGATCTCTCGATTTGGACAAGGGCAGTGGCTCATCAGCCCACCAATACGCTCTGCTTACACCTAATTCGCTTCTGCCGCCAAGGAAGGCTCAAAGTATGCAAAATAATCGACCAGCACCTTACACATGCTTGATCACTCGCAGCAACACCTTGTCGCGAGTGATCAGAGATTTATTGAAACTTTCTTTCCCACTCAATCAATTTCAAGTTATCGAATCTTATTCTGAACTTGACCCTGAGTATAAAGGCGTTGTGCTTTTAGACAGAAGTACGATACCGATGCCAGACAAGTGTGGTGTTTCAATTATCAATAGAAAAGATAAGTGGATCGCCATCAATATTAAATGCAGCGCTTGTTACGATTACCTAAAATTTGGCTTTTTTGGCCAAATAGAAGTGAATCATTTTGAATTTATTCCAAAAGCCATTAAATCTGTTCAAGAGGGAGAGCTTTGGTTCCCTAGACATATTATGGAAAGCTTTATTATTGACCTTTGTATCAGTAGCATTTCTAAGAAATCCTATTCCATCACAGAAAAAGTAACATCAAAGTTTTTTTTAACAAAGAAAGAGCAAAGAGTCTTTGAATTAATGATTCAAGGTTTTTCAAACATACAAATAGCAAACGACACAAATGTCAGTATAAACACAGTAAAAACACACGCTTACAATGTGATGTCCAAGTTGAATGTACATTCTCGACATGAACTATTTGCTAAAGCTCATGAATTAACCGTTTAAAATTAGCACTCTTTTCATACTTATTTATTCAATATATCACCCCTCGTTGCGAGGTATATTTTTTAAATCCTAATTACTATGTATTTGTTGTCGGGAATAACAAGAGTAATGAGGGAATAATTATGAAAAAATTAATATTAGCGGTAGCAGTAGCTGGTGTGATGTTCAGTGTAAATAGTTTCGCTGTTGGTGGTGGTCCAGGTGGAACCAAGTTAGAAGCTAATGTGGTTCAATTTGGAGGAGCAACCAATGCTCTTCTGACCAATGCAACGAACACTGATGGCGCACACATTCGCATGGAAGGCACGATTCCACAACGTTGTGTGCTCAACTTGAAATCAGCACAAGCCGGAGAGTTTGTTAATGGTGATATCCACCTAACGAACATGCTGGCAGATAGCAAAAATTTGGTCTCAGGGCTAACAGCCAGTAAACCAATTGCAAGTCTTCGTGCCTGGTGTAACTACGGGAAATCAATGGAAGTCGATATGACTGCCACACCTTTCAAAATGACTCGTTTCGGCATGGCCATTGGTAAAGAACGTATCGATTACACATTACAAGCAAATCAAACCGACATTTTCGATACAAGCAATGCAAGTGATGGTTTGTTTGGTCATACGACAGGTAACTTCCAAGTTAAATGGAGTGGTGAACACCAAAAAGCAAGAATTGCAGAAGTTCCTCTTAGTATCACAACAGAGGGTGCAGCTTTAGCAAGAGCCGGTAATTATCGCTCTACAGTGTATGTGAAACTCCAAGCGAAAACTTGTCACCACATGTGTGGATTTTAGCTCATAAATTAGAGCCCACAAACGTGGGCTCATTTTACCAAGGAAGGGTTTTATGAAAAACATTACTTTATTTATCAGTCTGCTACTCTTCCACGCCGTCGCTTTCAGCTACGAAATTACCCCTATGTATCAAGAAATGAACGAATTTGGAGGAAAGGCTCTCTCAAGCTATACGATCAATAACCCTCAAGACCGTTCACTCCCAATTGAAGTTGTAGTGTATGACGTAAGTTACGATGAAACCGGAGAGGTACTAACACTTAATGAAGACAGTTTTCTCATTTTGCCTCCTCAAATAATGGTAGACCCACAAAGTTCTCAAAAGATTCGGGTGCGCTATATCCCTAGCGATACTCTCACAATGACCAAACTGTACCGCATTGAATTCAACGAACTAGAAGTCGAAGGGCCTGAAGATAGTGACAGTAAAATAAGAACACTGCTTAGTTTTTCGACCTTAGCTTTTGTATCTCCGAACTCAATAAAGCCCACTATGAAGTCCTCGATTAAAGATAGAAACATAGTGGTAGAAAACACAAGCCAAGTTCTAGTGAACTTGCTTCATTCCGTATTCGAACTTCAAACTAACGGCGAGAAAAAAGACCTCCCGTGGAGCCAGATTGACACTAAGACAAGTGGTTACTTAATGCCTGGTGCCACCGCTTATTATCCTATTCCAAACGAATTCAAAAAAGTCACTGGTATTGCCATAAAGCAAAATAATTAACACTGAACCACCTGCTTCTACACGAGCTTTATTGGGAGGTAACATGAGCCGATATTACACAGTTCTTCTGTGCGTCTCTCTATGCTTGCTAGCCCACCCTCACGCCTATTCCGCGGATTGGTTATTTCCATTCCCAATCAACTATTTAGGCTCAACAGTGGGCGATATTGATGCGTTCTCTGATGGTAAAACGATCTCCAAGGTTCATACCATTCAACTGAATACACTGATTGGTTCAGCGCTTACAAGTGAAGTATCAGGTAAATTATCTTCGTACAAAGATACCTTTATTTCAGTTGAAACATTGAAAGAGTGGGGTGTGTTGCTCTCCTTTTCATCCTCTGACATGTCTATCTCATTATCTTTCGTTCAAGATGCACGAAAAGAGCAAGCGCTAAGTTTCAGCGCACCTTACTCTCCTCCTATTTATTCCACATCAGCCTTTTTCACCAACATCAATAACTTTAACTTTGGCCTATCTGATACACGAGGAGTTGAGACTCAAAATGAAGAACAAAAGTGGAATATAGAGTGGATCTCCACAGGAAACTTTGCTGGTGCGCGGGGAGTTAACTATAAACTGTCAGGCTATTTTGATGATAGCACCAGTGAGGAACAAACTTTTTATCGTGGCGATATATCGGCCTTTATCGACCGTGCAGAAACCCCTTATCGAGTCACTTTTGGCGACCAAGTTAACAGTACTTCAGGCCACCTACCTAGCCAGCAATTTGGCGGGATCGGGTTTGAACGTAATTACTCAGCATTACAGCCGAATCGCAGTATTCAGGTAGGAGGCACTCAAGCCTTAGTGCTTGAAGAGTCTGCCGACATCGAACTGTACATTAATGGCTCCTACGTGACAGAGTTTCGACTTCCACCTGGACGTTATATGCTCGATAACTTGCCACTGTCTTCAGGTAGTAATGACGTTCGTTTAGATATTGAATATCAATCGGGAAGACGAGACTCCATTCTCTACAGCGTATTCTACAACTCTAAACTACTCAAAGAGGGAATATCCGACTTTGGCGTGTATTTGGGTGCTCCTTCAGAAATAAAAAACAGTCACTATAAGTACGATACCGAAAGCTTAATCACCAGTGCCTATTATGACTATGGCTTAACCGAATACTTAACGCTTGGGTTGAATGGCTTTTATCATAAAGATGGATTCATACTGGGGGGGATCTCCACTTTTGGCACCCCCATCGGTAATATTGGCTTTCGACTATCAGGCAGCCAGTCGAGTGAATATGATGAAACCGGTTATATCGCAAGCATCGATTATGCCGCCTCGCTCTGGGATCAAAACAATTACAGCGCCCCCAACTTACGTATCGCGCTTGAATCTTACGATACCTATTCCTATCAACCTTGGACGGAAGAAGGAACGACAGGCCATTCGGCAGCAGTCAGCTATACCTTAGGCATTACCGATGATGTTTACTTATCGCTCTCATATAACCTTGATAAGCAGAGTGGTTACGATACGGAATGGAGTGCAGAAGCCTCAACGTCTTGGTCTTACTCCAATGTAGTGGTCGGTTTAGGTGTTACTCATGAAGAAGACCCAAATGAGGGCATTTCGAACACAGAGGGTATTGTATCTGTTGATTGGACATGGGGTTCTGATGACGGGCAATACACCGCAGATGCCGGATACGCCAGCGATACTGAGATCTTACGAGCAAGCTTTAGTAAGCCAAGTAAAAATCAAGTTGGCCAATATGGCTATTCTCTATCTGCTGATGTCGAATCGAACCAAGGGCAGTATCAATTACGTGGTGACTACATAGGCAACCGGGTTCGATATGATGGAGACATCAATTATTACAACTCGAACAGTACCGAAGACACCGTGGTCACCTCGTTTAGACCCAGTACAGCATTCACAATTAGTGACAGCAATCTCTCTTGGTCACGCCCAATATATGGTGCGGCGGCTGTGGTGCAAGTTCATGAAAGTTTAGAGTCGGACGCCCTAATAAACAGCGATGAAGACGCGTACGCAGAAGCGATTTCTCAGCAAGGTTACCCCAATGCTATCAGCCTCTCTACAGCCCACATCACTCAGAGCTTTACTGTAGATGCGCCAAACGCACCTGTTGGTTATGACATCGGCAATTATCTGTACAACATCACCCCAGGCGCTTATACCAGTCATCTCATCACCGTTGGGTCTAATAAATCTAAAACCATAATAGGCAAATTACTACTAGCTAACGGTCAACCGCTTGCGTTAACTCAAGGCTATTTAACCGATATCGATGACACATCTTATCCATTCTTCACCAACAAAGGCGGAAGATTCGTTATTGAAGGAATAGGCAGCGGTGATTATCGAATCGAAACGATCAACTCCAACGCAACGGGGATCATCAGCATCCCTGAATCAGACGATAACCTGTTGAGACTTTCTGATATTCAACTAGAACAAGGAGCAAACAATGTTCAAAGTAACTCCAATGAAAAAAACTAATTGGCTGCTCACATTATGCATTCTCTGGCTGCCTTCACCATTACTAGCACAGAGTTGCAACGGAGTATGGAGCTTAACCCAACTTAACAATGGTCCGATTGAGTTTGATAAATCGGGATTTGCGAAAATTCAATACGAGCTCAAAAAGCTACGCTCTCAAAGCGGCGAATGTTCATTAAGGTCGGTTCGACTAAAAATTCTCAATACGTTGGACAAAAATGGACCTTATTTCGTCAACCAAAGCCAAACAATGCTTACTTATGATCCCAAAGAGCGAGAGTACTTGCTATACGCAAAATACAATTCTCCGGTCCGTTTTTACTTGGTCGATCCGAGAGCAAAAATTAACTACGCTGCAAAATACACTGTGCCTTTTATTGCCAAGCTCAAGTATGAAGACAACCCTGTATCAACACTAACAAGTACCGCAACTTACAAGATAAAGTCTTTCGTTACTTTTGATTGGTCTGGCCATGGAAGCAACATTCACCGCTCAGCAACAGGATACAGTTGGCAACTCGGTGAACTTCATAGTGGTAAGCGTTATCAAGCAGATTTTATGATCCGTTCTAATTCTCTAACAGAGCTTTGGGTTAAATCTCGACACGGCAAACTGATCAATACCCAGAACCCGGATTGGACGATTACCTATCAACTGACCGTGAATGGGATAGAAGTGTCCAGATTGCACCGCATGACTCCCATAAAAAACTATAATCGCGGCCAGCACACCATTCCTTTTTTACTCTCGATCACTGACAACACCAACCTGTCACGAGCGGGAAGTTACCGCGATGAATTATATATCCAAGTAAAAGCAATAGATCCTATTTTCTGAAGTAGCGCTGTGACATTTTAACAAAGGTACACCAATATGAATGCTATCAATTTAGCAATGAAACAAAGACATTGGGTCATGGCCTGCTTCGCTTTGGTCATCCTTTGTATTCATATTGGTGAAATCCGTAGAACCATCCATTTTGTTGAGAAAGATCAAACTCACCGAAGCGATCTCATTCAAACGCTGGTTCAAAGTAATGTCGTGCGAACACTGAATATTTTAGGTACTTCTTTACACTCAGAAGCAACAAATACCAACAGACCCAATGTGGGTGGCGTTTATTATCAGCCTACGCGACCTTTCTCAAATTCTGACATTAAAGGCATCGCAGAACGATTCAATATCAGTACATCGTCACCTCAATTTCTTGCCATGAAAAACGGAAAAACGACACTTTGGGGATTTAATTTCAATCATCCAAAACCTCATATCAACTTAATAGCAGGGCTCGTGTCGCAGCGGACATCCCTATACCACGAGGCGAATGTCGATCTGCAGCATTACTTCCCAGAAATCAACGGCACGGCCAACACGCTTCTTTTTATAAGAGACAATCAACATCAATACTTTATGCCTTCTGGAGAAAAGATAAATCTAGACTTATCGAACACGCACGCCTTACAACCTCTAGAAGACACCGCTGTCTATGTAAGCAAAGTGGAACTACTGGACGTCATATTTTTCCAATTAAACAATGACAATTCTCGATACTTTCATCTTGTTGAAGTTCCGTTACCACAACTTCGTGCGACCCTTTTTATCTTTGATAATATGACCAGTTCTGTGGCTGAAATAAAGGGAGTGATTCAAAGTTTTGTTGAGGTCATCGCATTGTTAGGGATAGGCTATGTGTTACTGATCGCTTTTTCTCATTATCAATATCGAACCTCAATTGCTTTGGAATCAGATGCATTAACAGGGTTGAAGAACCGCTCTTACTTAGAAAGTGCAAACTCACGCATTCGCGATGCTGGAACGAGCAAAAACAACCGATGTATCGGAGTTATTGCCATTGATCTCGACCATTTTAAACTGATCAACGACAACTACGGACACCATATCGGCGACAACGTGTTAGTTCGGGTAAGCGAGATATTATTAGAAAATGTAAGAAACAACGATGAGTGCTATCGTATCGGTGGAGACGAATTCATCGTCATTCTCAAAACAGAAAGTCAGTCCGATATCATCAAGTTAGCAGATAGAATTCGAGATAAAATCGCCTACGACCCACAGCTCAGAAGTATGATTAAAGGAGGAGTATCAGCTTCGCTTGGACTTGTGGATTTATCGACTGGGCAATCGATTGAAGAGGCCATTATTTCCGCTGACGAGATGTTGTATCAAGCGAAAAACCAAGGGCGCAATTTGGTTCAAAGCTCCCTTATCTGAAAGAAAACGAATTTTCCTGTTCGCTGCAACCGCAATTGTGAACAGGAAAAGAATAGCCAATCAACCAACGAAGAAAGCTGGGCTTACAAAAAGAACATTAGTTTACTACAACTCAGAGATCGAAAGCCGCTCAAAAATGCAGTGGCGTCAATTAATCATTATCAATCGCTTTCAGCACTTTACATGGATTACCGACTGCAACCACATTGGCTGGGATGTCTTTAGTTACCACACTGCCAGCGCCAATCACGCTGTTTTCGCCAATAGTGACACCCGGACAGATGATTACACCACCACCAAGCCAAACATTGTCGCCAACGTTAATCGGTGTGCCAAACTCTACGCCCTCTTCAACTCGGCCTTTCACATCGAGTGGATGGCCTGCTGTAAGGATTTGTACATTAGGGCCAAGCAGCACATTGTCACCAATGGTCACTTCGGCCACATCCAAAATCACACAGTTAAAGTTAGCGTAGAAGTTCTTACCCAGCTTGATGTTCGAGCCGTAATCACAACGAAATGGGGGTTCTAAATGCGCATTTTCACAACCAGGAATAAGCTCTTGAGTTGCCGCTTTCCATTCAGACGTATCAGGAATACTGTTGTTGAGTTTTTGAAGTACCTTACGACACTCAATTCGAGCTGAATAAAGCTCTTCATCCCAAGCCTGATATGGTTCACCTGCTAGCATTTTTTGTTTTTCTGTTTTCACATTACTTACCTGTTCTCACATTACTGAGCTATTTTTACATTACTAAACTGATCTCACACAACTTAACTAATGCTGTTCAATTCATCGACCCAAAACGCAATATCGCACATCTAAATAACAGTGAATAATGAGTGTTTAAGCTTGGTTTAAGAGATGCGCAGCTCGTCACTTTTTGTAGGTGAAATATGAAATTCGAACAGTGCTAATTTAGCTTCGCTATCGAATCACGTAACACCAAACTGCCGGTGGTATTGATGGTGGTCGCTTGCTCTGTTTCACCGACAATTTGCAGGATCGCCTTTTGCGTCATTTGCTGTAATGGCACACTCACAGACGTTAAGCTTGGCGTTAAAAACGCCCCCACTTTGCTGTTATCAAAGCCGACGATCGAAACATCTTGAGGTAATGAGTACCCAAGTTCGGTTAACGCCTTAATCGCACCAATCGCCATGTCATCGTTTTCAGACAAGATAGCAGTGAACATTGCTTTGCTTTTTACCAAGGCTTGAACAGCGTGATAACCGCTCTCCATCGTCCAATCGCCTTGAACGACTTTAGATTCATCCAATGCAATATCGTGCTTGGTTAGCACATCTTGATAGGCTTTATAACGCTGTTCATCGGTCGAAGACCCGGCTTTACCACGAATCACCGCAATGTCTGTATGACCTTGATCGATGATGTGCTCCACCATCAAACAAGCGCTCTGATAATGGTCTGTGGTAATGGCATGATTAGGCTTCGACGGCATTTCGCGGTTGAGCACCAGAATCGGTGTGTCGGTGCTTTCGATGATCTGAGCGATCTCGCTTTCGGTTAAACATTGCGGATAGATGATGATGCCAGCGCACTTCATGTCGAGCAGGAAATTGATCGCCTTTCTTTCGTCTTCAGCGCTGTGTTTACCATCGGTGATCACCAATTGGTGATTCGACTTTTCACTATAAGAAGCGGCGTGATACATCAAAGAAGAGAAGTAAGGGCCGTTGAATAGCTCATTAGTGATAACAAAGCCGATGAAGTTGGTCTTCTTGGTCGCCAATTGCTGAGCTAACAGGTTTGGTCGATAACCCGTCTCTTGAATCGCATCAAATACCTTTTTCGCCACATCTGGGCGCACGATGTTCTTGCCATTTAAGACACGAGAAACGGTCGATTTAGATACGCCTGCGCGGTTCGCGACATCAAGCATGGTTACCATTGCTTCTTTTCCTTTATAAAAAATTAGTCGACATAGGCCGACTAATTCATTGCAAAATCACAGCTCACAGTTCGCATAACTGCGCTGGGGAATGCATTCTAAATAGTGGCACCGTTAGATGCAATCACGCCTTTGTACCACTCGAACGACTTCTTACGTTTGCGCTCTAAAGAACCAGATTGATCGTTGTGCTTATCTACATAAATGAATCCGTAGCGCTTTTTCATCTCACCGGTAGTGAACGACACCAAATCGATACAGCCCCAAGGGGTGTAACCCATGAGATCAACGCCATCAATCGCAACCGCTTCTTTCATCTCTTTGATGTGATCGCCAAGATAGGTAATACGGTAGTCATCATTGATGCTGCCATCTTCCTCAATGATGTCGACCGCGCCAAAACCATTCTCAACGACGAACAATGGCACTTCATAGCGCTCATACAGGGAAGCTAAACAGAAACGCAAACCCGTTGGATCAATTGGCCAACCCCAATCGCTTGATTGGATGAACGGGTTATCAACCGAGTTTTCATGGCCACCGTCCATCGCTTCTTCAGTCGACTGATGCGAAGATGAATCTAAAGTATTCGACATGTAGTAGCTAAAGCCTAAGTAGTCCGCTTTACCCTCTTTTAAGATCTGTTCATCTTCTAGCTGCATTTCAATGTTGAAGCCTTTAATTGCCCAATCGCGCTTGGCGTAGCTTGGGTAGTGGCCGCGAACCATCACATCCGAGAAGAAGTAACGATCACGCATCGCTTGCTGAGCCATCATAATGTCTTCCGGCTTTGAAGAGCGAGGGTAAAAAGGCACCATCGCACACATCGCACCGATTTGCAGATCTGGGTTGATCTCATGACCTTTCTTAACCACCAAAGCACTCGCCACAAACTGGTGGTGAACCGCTTGATACATGGCTTGTTGCGGCTTTTCGCATTGTGGAAACTTCACGCCAGAGCACAACCAACCGAAGATATCCGCCGAGGTATTCATCTGGTTGTTGATCTCATTGAACGTCATCCAGTACTTCACCTTGTGCTGGTAGCGTTCCATCACCGTGGTTGAATACTTAACAAAGAAATCGATCACTTTGCGGTTCATCCAGCCGCCGTATTCTTTGGCTAGGTGGTAAGGCATTTCAAAGTGGCTCAGTGTTACCACTGGTTGAATGTCGTATTTCAACAGCTCATCAAACAGGTTATCGTAAAACGCTAAACCCGCTTCACACGGCTCGGTTTCATCACCATTTGGGAAAATACGCGTCCAAGCAATACTGGTTCGAAAGCATTTAAAGCCCATCTCTGCGAATAACTTAATGTCTTCTTTGTAACGGTGGTAGAAATCAACAGCCACTTGGTTTGGGTAGTTTTCACCATCGATTACACCATCTGTAATTCGACGTTGTACACCATGAGCGCCTGCCGTTAATACATCGACCACACTCACACCTTTACCATTCGCATCCCAGCCGCCTTCTAGCTGATGCGCAGCAACCGCACCACCCCATAAAAAATCGTTCGGAAATTCGTTGTTCATACTGTTACTCGCTACAGATTGTTCGTGAAAAATATTGGTATTAGAAAAGCAACCGCCACTCTGAAACCGATTTCAATAAAGTAAAGATACATACTGAAACCGGTTTCAACAATGCCTTTTTGATCTTTTTTTGATCAAACTTAGGATTAATTTGAGTTCATACCTACCCAAGCGACTCCATTCATTAAAACCAACTCAAAAGGTAATTCCTTAGTTTCCAGGATCAATCTAGGCTAAGGACTGTGCTTTGGCGCACACTCACCCCACTCGCGCTCACTAAAATGGCAAACGTTTCCTTCACTGACATGAGCACGCTATGAAAAACCTCAAAATGAAACCTTTATGCTTTGCTGTATCCGTATTAACGACAGTAGCTTCAATGCCAACTTTAGCCGAAATAAAAGAGATCACTCTGCTTCATACCAACGATATTGAAAGTGTTTACGAACCAGTAGATGCGTTCTGGAATGATGACATTGAGCTGATTGGCGGTATTCCTTACTTGGCGACGTTGATCAAAAACGTTCAAGCTGAGGAAGGAACCAGTTTCCTATTAGACGCTGGTGATATTTATACGGGCGCACTCTCTAAAAAGTCGAAAGGTAAGCTGCCTTTCGACCTATATAACTCAATGGGTTATGACGTAATCACACTGGGTAATCATGAATTCGAATACGGTTGGGAATCACTTGTAGAAACCATGCCTCGTGCTCGTTTCCCTGTGCTCAATGCGAACATATTCCATGAAGCTTCTGATTCGATGTTTGCTCAACCTTACACAATCCTTGAGCGTGATGGCGTTAAAATCGGCGTGATTGGTGTCATGGGAATTGATGCGTTCTACAACACAATGTGGAAAGGAAACCGTAAAGGGCTAACCGTCAAAGATCCTACGGAAATCGCTCAAAAATGGGCTGATAAGATCCGCGATGATGTCGACATGATCGTGGTACTAACGCACCAAAACAAGACGGCACCAATGCAAACAGACAAAGAAGCCGACGCAGAAGTTCAGCGCGGATTCGATGAAGACTACGAAATGGCCGGAAAACTCAAAGGCGTTGATGTGATCTTCGGGGGTCACTCTGACAATGGTTTAATTGAACCAGTCGTTCATCCAAAAACAGGCACCGTTATCGGCTTAACCTTTGGTCAAGGCATGCACCTTGGCTACACCAAATTTACTGTCGATACCGAAAAGCATGATGTGAAATTCTTAGGCGGAAAATTGATTCCCGTTGAATCGGCCAAATTAGAGCGTGACGAAGCGACTTACGCATTAATTCAGAAAATTCGCGATGCTCACCCAACATTAGCAGATCAGCTTTCGACCCTAGATAAAGCCGCATCACGCCGTTACTATCGAGAGTCAAATATTGGTAACCTTGTGGCTGATTTGATGAAAGATGCAGGCCAAGCAGACATCGCGATGATCAGCTCAGGTAGCCTTCGTGTTGACCTAAATCCAGGTGCAGTCACTCGTGAAAATGTAATGAACCTTTTCCCGTTTACTGACACACTAACTGTAGTTGAACTAACGGGTGACAACGTTCAAGAGCTGCTTGAATACAGCTACACATTACCTTACGGTCTGGCGCAATTCTCAGGGATTAAAGCCACTTACGACAGTACACAACTGGAAGGTGAGCGCTTGATTAGCTTGAGTATCAACGGCGAGCCCGTATCCGAGAATCAGAAGTACAAAGTTGCGACATATTCATACGCGGCAAGTGGTGGCGATGGTTACACTGTATTTAATAAAGGCGAAACACTATCGAACGGAGAGCCGGTCATGCAAGTACTTGTTGAAGGTTTCCAAGAACGCAAAAACATCACAGTTCCTGAACTTGGTCGTCAAGTCGATGTAAGTCGTCAGTAACAGAGATATCCAACAACCAACGTCATAAAATATGTATCAGGGATTAGCAGGTACAACGCTCATGAGAACCCAGTTCAATTGCTGTAAAACATATAACTGTTTTAACCTAGCTAATCCTGATCTAAGCCTTTATCAGCGCAGCTCTCAATTAGGCTTCGCGTCTTATAAATGCCCCTTGTGTGGGGCATTTACTCCGATACTGGAAAACGAGCCGATCCTCGCTTTAGCGAAGCAAATCGAAACTAATCAACTCCACTTAGCTGATATTGAATGTCCTACTTGCTTAAAACACACCGAAACCAGCGCCTATGGGAGCACAAGGATCGGCACACCGCGTGTTAAATGCAACCAATGCTCAACGGTGTTCAGCCTACTCAATCCACACAAGACCAGTAGCACACTACAACCTTTGTTAACCCTGCTGACTTCTGGCGTTTTACCTAAAGATCTTCAACGATTATCTCAACTCAATAGCAAACTTTTCTATACTCGCTTAAAACAGTTGGCTCTGTTGCTGCAACAGTTCAATCAACTGCTGATTCAAAAATACCTCAGCGAAACCGAAAGCAGCATGTCTTTGTACACCTCAAGCTTCACGTTTTTATCGCGCTCAGGAAAAGGCAATACCCTAAAATGCTGGAACCTATCGACCACTGACAGTCAGTATGGTTTCCATGTTTTAGACACTGACAACTTTTACCAATATGGCACACAGAAAAGTCCCGCAGGGCTCTATTACTTGGACTTCGTCGAAGTAACTGATGATTCGTCAAGTTCACCTTTAACAACCGTTCAGGCGACTTACGACAAAATCTTCGCTCGGAGCAAATTTGACGAATTAGGTTACGCCTATCAAATAGAGTGTCAGTCCAATGAAGGAAGCGTGCTGCGTCCCGTCTATGCAGCTCACGCCCATTGGATAAGTTTGTCTAAAATATTGCCTGAACATCACCAATTCGACTTCTTTCTAGAACACGAGAGTTTCATTCGCGGTGGCGCCATCACCAACCTTACCCAAGAGATAGTAGCTGGTCGCTTCAATCTCTATTACCTATACACAAAACCCTCGGTAAAGAATTCCACGACTGATATTGAGCAAAAGAGTATTGGTTGGTGGGGAGAAAACTGGTCGACTCAAACCAAGCAATACCCAAGTGGTTATTGGGATATCACTCTATGCGCTCTAACTGAAAACAAAGAGCCTAACCTTGAACTCAACGGCACTGAATGGCACCAAGACTACTTAAACCAGCTAACTCAATGGTTACCAACCCAATATCAAAAGACCATCTCATACCAGATGTCGCAGCATTGGCGTGCCATATTCAACTATTTATACAACTTCACCTACAGCCTAGATAGACGTCAATGTTTCACCGAATGTGAATTCGAATCAATTCTAGAAATAGTATCAACGCTTAACGACTCAACCTCAAAATAGTGCTGCACAAACCTCTTATCAAAATATTCCGAAAGCCATGTTTGGCCCCTACCAATTCGATAGGGACAAATGGCCCCCCAACATCAATGCTGCTCAAAATACTGGTCATGCTGTGATTTACCAGATTGGTCTTGAGTTCCGGGATAGAACTGAACCAAAGTCTGATCGGCTAGTGTGAGGTGAATCCAACCCTCTTTGACTTTCAGCCAATTGGTTCCGTTTGTCTCGTAGACGATAGGAAAACTGCCCCAGCCTGACTCTGATACCTGCAGCTCTTGAAAGCGGTTAATCGGGGTGAGTTTATTACTGTTGAAAGTGGCATAGGAATAAACCAGCAAAGGCTTAATAGCATCGGTTGGCTTAAACGTGTAACAGCTCACTGCGGCTGAAGTGCGATCAAACCATTGGTAGGGTTGTGCGCCTGTTAAATCATAGACCGTACAGTCGTTGAATTTAACAGCCCATTCTTGATTCGCTTTGAATCCAAGGTAGCCGATTGGTTGAGACGGTTCAGGCTTTGCATCTGGCTTCTTCTCATACACCAGATCTGAGGTAGCACATCCCATAAGCCCAAGACTAAAAAAGAAAGTCAAAGTACGCTTCATCATTGTAATACCTCAGTTCCGTTAGTGAATTAAACGCTATTCAAGCTCCTTCTATTAAACGGTAAGTTCTAAACGATTTCCATCAGGATCGAGTACACAACTCTCATAATAGCCATCACCTGTTCTTCTTGGGCCATCTAAGCGCTCATAACCATCTTGAATCAAGCGGCTTGTTAACTCATCGACCGCTTGTTCAGATCCTAGTGAAATCGCCATATGAATGAAGCCTGTGAATTGGTCATAAATATCATCCTTTGATTCAGGCACCGAATCCATTTCCATGATTTCTAATCGGCTACCACTCTCGAAAGAGAGGAAGTAGGAAGAGAAGCCTTTAGTTGGGTTGCGATATTTCTGGTTAGACGCCGCACCAAAGTAATTTTCATAAAACCGCTTAAGTACTTCGAGCTGTTTGGTCCATATTGCGATGTGTTCAATCTTCATTCTGTTCACCTAAGTTTGATGTCTAACGTTAGATTACTCATCAAAAAAGGAACAATAAACAGAACGAAATTCATCGAATGTGTTCCTGTTTAACGGTCAGTTGAGTTATCAAAATAATAACAAGTAGCTGCACAGTATTAACATCTAAGTTTGTGTAATACATAGCTTTGATCCATAGTCGATGTTTTACACATTCTGAGATTGAAGCTGTGAACTTTTTAAAACTAATAACTCTCGCTGCGATATGGGGTGGCTCGTTTCTTTTTATGAGAATAGCTGCGAATCCATTGGGGCCAGCAGTATTAATTGAAGCACGAGTGATGTTTGCAGCAATCACGCTACTGTTGGTGTCTTTGTATTTAAGAAAGAAATTGGCGTTCAACGATCACGCTAAACATTTCTTTATTCTTGGGCTGTTTAATACCGCTGTACCCTTTTTATTGTTCGCTTACGCTGCGCAAACACTTAACGCTTCTACCCTTGCCATTCTCAATTCAACGGCGCCAATATGGGCGGCGATCATAGGTGCGATATGGACGAAAACCGCACTTGAAAGCAGAGTATTACTCGGGTTAGGTATTGGTGTGGCTGGCGTTGGTGTGTTGGTGGGTTGGGATGCGATGAACATTGGCCAAGAGGCAATTGTTCCTATTTTGGCTGCTATGATGGCCGCGTTTAGTTATGGGATAGCGTCTAATTACACAAAACAGGCGCCAAAAGTTGAGGCGTTCAATAATGCTCATGGCAGCATGTGGGCTGCCGTACTAATCGTGTTGCCGTTCGTCTTTTTCTTCCCGATGAGAGAAGCGCCAGACTTGACGATTACAACATCCGTCATCCTATTAGGGGCTGTTTGTACGGGTCTCGCTTATTTGCTTTACTTCAACCTTGTTTCAGAATTAGGTGCGCCTTCGGCTCTGTCTGTCACCTTCTTGATTCCGGTATTTGGTATCTTATGGGGCAACCTGTTCTTAGACGAAGCGATTGGTCTTAACACCATTTTCGGCTCTATTCTTGTTATTACTGGCACCATGCTAGTAACGGGTATGACGCCTTCTAAAATGATAGAAAGTGCAAAACAAAAACGAGCGGCAAAAGCGGCTCGTTAGTCGGCCATGTATTGTTGAATCCTGTTTCTTAACCACTGATAAGCAGGATTCAAATCGGTTCTCTTATGCCAAATCATATACTGCTTCATGGGCAAGACCTCAAACGGCTGGTCGAGAACTTGCAATTGGAATTGCTCCGCAAACTGATTAGCAAAATCACGAGACGTACTACCAACACAATCAGAGCCAGAGACCAACACACACATCGTCATCAATGAATCACATTCGGAGCTGACTTTTCGCTGTTGTATCGGGCTTTTCGTAAAGTAATCTGCGGTATAAAGGCGAGAACGACGCATTCTAAAAGTAACGTGCTTTTCATCGTAATATTGTGCTTCTGTTACTGAACCATCAATTCTTGGGTGCCCCTTGCGAGCGATCAACACCAACCTATCCTCAATCACTTTCTGATTCATGTACCCATTAACTTGTGGGTAGTGGATATCGATAGCTAAATCGGCTTGCTGCATACTTAAGCTTTGAAGAAGATCCTCCTCATTACTCGGTACCATATTGAACTCAATAGAGATATTTCCAAGAGTATTGTCTTTTTCCACAAGAGGTTGAAGCTTGGTCAAACCGATCTCATTAACCAGAATTCGAAACACATGATGTTGTTGATTATCGAACTGTTGCAATGAACTTACAGCACTAGAAATACCGTCTAACGCAGGTTCGATTCTAAGAGCTAATTGCGTTGCAGCATTCGTCGGACTGATCCCTCGCCCCTCTCGGATAAACAGATCAGTGCCTAACTGAGACTGCAATCGCTTCAGCGCACCACTCACACCCGGTTGCGTCATACCCAGGGACTCAGATGCCAAAGTTATCGACTTCAATCGATACACTTCTAAAAACACATTCAACAAGTTTAAATCTAATTTTTCAACGTCACTCACAGACGCACTCCCTATTTAAAACCGTTACTTCAGGCTGCGTCTCAATAAAACAACGCGCTAAAGCCTGTCCTTGATTAAAGTTTAGCTTATACATAACAGTTCGTGATGTATTAACTAAAGTTTACTTTATTTCTCACTATGTTTTACAGTCCTATAATCCTCTCAACGAAACAATTTCCCGAATTGAAGAGGCTCTTATGACAACTTCTCACAAGTTCAAAAATGCATCACTGTTCCTAGCTATCTCGCTCGCATTCCCTGCGATTGCAGCTAACCATGACCACGCACACTTCAGCGAAATTGGCGATCAAGGTGGCAAAAGCGCAACCGAGATGACCACTAAAGCAAACCAAGAGTTCGCAAAAACACTTAACTTTGCCGACACTCGCGCTTTCGACAATAACAATAAAGGTCTTGTTGCTAGCTTTGATCAAGAGACGGGCGACATCATTCGTAATAGCTTTAACTTCATCGATCCAAGTGTAACGAATGCAGACCAAGCACCAGATTCGGTAAACCCTTCACTGTGGCGCCAAGCGGTATTGAACCAAGCGGCGGAAGGTTTATATGAAGTTGTTCCGGGTAAAGTTTACCAAGTTCGAGGCGCGGATTTAGCGTCTATCTCTTTCATTCGTAGTGACAACGGTTGGATCGCCTACGACGTTCTTCTTACCAAAGAATCAGCCGCCAAATCACTCGAATTCTTCAAGAACAATGTGCCTGATGGCGGTGAACTGCCAGTCGTTGCAATGATTTACTCACACTCACATGCTGATCACTTTGGTGGCGCAAGAGCAATCAAAGACGCGTACCCAGATGTAAAAGTGTACGGTTCGAAAAACATCACTAAAGAAATCGTCGACGAAAACGTATTAGCAGGTAATGCGATGTCTCGTCGTACTGCTTATCAATATGGCGCAACCCTGAACCGACACGAACACGGTATTGTTGATGCGGCACTGTCTAAAGGCCTATCAACCGGTAGCATTACTTACGTCCTGCCAGACTACGAACTGAACCATAACGAAGAAATTGAAACTCTGGTTATCGACGGCCTAGAAATGCAATTCATGGATGCTTCAGGTACCGAAGCGGCATCTGAAATGGTGACCTACATTCCAAGCATGAAAGCACTTTGGACTGGCGAACTGACCTACCAAGGTATGCATAACCTGTACACGCTTCGCGGTGCAAAAGTACGTGATGGTTTGAAGTGGTCGAAAAAAATCAACGAGATGTTAGTCACTTGGGGCGAAGAAACAGAGGTGCTATTTGCGTCTCACTCAGCCCCAATCTGGGGTGAACAAGAGATTTCTGATTACCTAAAAATGCAGCGCGATGCTTACGGTTTTACTCATAACCAAACGCTTCGTTTAGCCAATAACGGTGTGGTTCTACAAGATATCGGTGACGAGATTTACAAGGTAATGCCAGACAGCATTCAACAGTCTTGGCACACCAATGGTTACCACGGTACTTACTCTCACAACGCTCGCGCTGTGTACAACATGTATCTTGGTTACTTCGACATGAACCCAGCGAACCTAAACCCATTACCAATCGAGCCAGAATCGGTGAAGTTTGTGGAGTACATGGGCGGCAGCGATGCTGTGATAGAAAAAGCACAGCAAGATTTCCAAGAAGGCGAATATCGCTTCGTTGCAACAGCACTGAATAAAGTGATTCAAGCTGAGCCAGAGAACAAAGTTGCACGTGGCTTATTGGCAGATACTTACGAGCAATTGGGTTATCAATCAGAAGGCGCAGGTTGGAGAAACATCTACCTTACGGGCGCCCAAGAACTGCGTATTGGCACACAACCGGGCGCACCAAAAACTGCATCTCCGGATGTATTGGCTAACATGACCATTGAGAACTTGTTGGATTACTTAGCGGTTAAAGTGGATTCGCTAAAGGCGCAAGAAACACCATTTACGTTGAATATTCAGTTGCCTGATGTAAAAGAGTTCTACTACGTTGAAATGTCTAACGGCAACCTGAACAACATCCAAGTATCAGAACTGCAAGATGCGGATACCACACTGATCATCAATAAGTCTGACGTGTCTGATATCGTGCTTAAGAAAACAAGCCTTGGAAAACTGCTAGAAGACGGACAAGCAGGCGTGAAAGGTGACAAATCATCACTTAACAAACTGCTGTCTTCATTGACTGAAGCTGATACCTCTTTTGAGATTGTTCCTCGTCCAAACAAAGGCGAAGAAGTAGACGCTGAGTTGTACCAAGATTCACACGAACACGCTCACTAAGCCGCTCTAAGGTAAAATAATTACAACGTCAAACTGGCCTAAATAGGCTGAAACAAGGCTAATACGACCAAGCCTCAACCATTAAACTGGTTGAGGCTTTTTTGATTTGAGCTTTATTCGATATCAAGAAAATAAAATAAGAACCCCCACTCACAGCACTCAAATAGCATTGAGTAAATCTTCTTATCAAGCCCAGAAAAACAGTACTGTGTTTGTTAAACCACACCCTTGTTTCACGGTTTATCAATCGCAATACACATCCGTACTTTCTATATCTCAGCATGTGAAGTAGTAGAAACTTTGTGCAATCAAACTTTGTTATAAAAGTTGTCCGGACTCTTTATTCAAGGAAGGAAGATGCGAAAAAAGATCATGATTACAGGTGCGACAGATGGTATCGGTTTAGAGACCGCGAAAATGTTAGCCCAACAAGGGCATCACATCCTTATCCATGGACGTAACCCAACAAAACTCAGCAAAGTAGAAACCGGCCTTTCTCGATTATCCAAGGATGCGATTATCGAAAGTTATGTTGCTGATCTCTCTTCTCTTTCTGAAGTTGCAGCCCTCGCCAACCAAATAAAGTCGAAGCATGAAGAGCTCGATGTACTCATTAACAACGCTGGCATCTACAAGGTTTCCGAGATCACCACCAAAGACAATCTCGATGTCCGCTTTACCGTCAACACCATTGCCCCTTATTTACTGACTCAAAAGCTGCTACCACTTTTTGATGCCAACGGTCGCATCGTCAATCTATCTTCAGCCGCTCAGTCATCGGTCGATCTCGAGGCACTTGTCAGCCCAAATCCTGACGCTTTAGATGGCCCCATCTACGCACAAAGTAAGTTGGCGTTAACGATGTGGTCAATCCATCTTGCGCACCAATTAGGAGATCAAGGGCCCCTAATCATTCCCGTTAATCCGGCCTCATTTCTTGGCAGTAAATTGGTTAAAGATGCGTATGGTTTGGAAGGCAATGACTTAGGGATTGGTGCTGATATCTTGTGCAGAGCTGCACTGTCGAAAGAATTTTCTGATGCCTCAGGACGGTACTTTGATAATGATTCGGGATTATTCAAAGACCCTCATGCTGATGCATTAGATACGGAGAAAAATCAAAAGCTGGTGACAACTCTCGACCAGTTACTTGCAGAACAGCTCGAGCTGAAATCCCACTCTCGCTAGCCAGATACAATACAAGGAGTGCTCCATATTTAGGGGCACCAAAAACTCAAAACTGTCTGATGTCGTGACGAGAGAGCTTCAACTATTATTTCGATAGCATTGAAATGGTTCCTCTCCCAACAAATTGGCAGTCGTTAGCGAAAGGAAGGCATTACGCATGCTTGATGAAAGCTTGGCTCAACCGTTGAAAGAGTGAGTCTACGTTGGGCAAGGGTGTCACATGCGCGGACAACGGAGTATGAACCTGCGCATCCACCACGGTTGGATTTCCACAAACTTGATTATAAAAATTCACGGGTGCAACACTGTTCTCTAAGTCGACATCCAACAAGATACAGGCTTGTGAAAGTACGATTTGACCGCCTCCTCGTTTAAGCAAAACACGCTGAGCAGTACCCACTATTTTTTGTTTATTGATATTGAGGTTGTACTCACCATCACAATAAGAACCGGGGGTTGCGTGTACATCTACATCGATGTCCAGTTCTTTAAAAAACTGGGTTAAGACATCGCATAAATGTCGATACGCTTTTGGGATGTTGTAGGCTTCATCACGAGGCCAATGGTAGATATGCGATAGGTTAATTATCCCCGGCAGTTGGGGAACGGGAGCGCCACCTGTTTTTCGTGAGGTGAGTTGCCAACCTTGTGCCGCAAGTTGTTTTCTAGACTCTACGGTCACTGGCCACTTTTTACCTGCGGGCAAAACGAGTGTTGGCGTTTTTGCTTGCCAAAGCATTAAGGCTTGCGCAATCTCACCGGCCTGTATTTGCTGCAATAACTCAGCTTCTTTTTCAAACGCACGATCAACATCAATGTGCGGGTAACGTACGAGTTTATTCGTTAACTTCAATGCACTTTTCCTCTACAGATTGTGGTGACCTAACATTTAACGTTCTAAAATGGTTGATGAGAAATGGGACTATGTGGGATAGCAACAGCACCAAAATTTAGTTATTGGTGCCATAGTCGTTTGTTAGCGCGCTTTTATGCCAAGTTCACTGCATTTATTGAGCAACTCACTTTGGCCTAGATTTAACAGGGGACGCACATCATCCCAGTTGGTTTTACGCCCTTTTTCACCAGTTGTTCTTCCAGTAAGCAAACTAACTTGGTTCGATGCTTGATAACCGGCTTCATCTATCATTGACGCAATATTCTGAACCTTCATCTTAATTGATGATAATGAACGACCACTAAACTCACTGATATCATTTTCATCAAACTGGCTGCGACCAAATCTTGCAATATAAGTGCAAAAGACGATCTCAGGTAACGTGTAATAGTTTCTTGGTGCCATACTTTTAACCCTCACAAAAACATCAGAATAAGAATAGACCGATACCCTTTCCAATGTCATCCAGGATTTGATTGGCCCAGCGCGCTAACGCCTGCATAACACGTTTGCTACCATACAGATTAAGCTTAAATTTACCACTTAACGCAGTAAACCCAAAGAAATCTAGAATGCCGAATGTAGCAAATCGTGTTGATGCGATTGTTAGCTGTTACTTTCAGCGCTAATTAGACTGTTTTTTATGCTCGACAGCATCAGAATTGATAGATACTGATTGAGGATTTTCCATTATCATAAAAGATTCAACAGCACTATACGTTTTATATGAAGACCAACATAACAACGATAGTGATAATAAAATAACTACAACATAACCTAAATATTCAGTGACAATTAATTTGATAAAGTAATATTTATGCTCAATGCCTGTTGTATTTGAAATATTAAAATCAATTTGGTCATGAACTAAATTTCTGTCTAATATACTTGAATAAGCTACACTTTTTTCGTCATATAACTTTTCTTTAGTTCTGTCATCATCATCTTTATCTACTAAGTGACGAAATGAAATTCGTAATTCACTAATCTCTTTAGCCTGCATGCGATACTGCTCAGCTCTTAAAGCAAAATTACTTTTAGCAACAACTATTGAGATAATTAAAGCTAAAATCGATAACGCTGTCATTGAGAAATCAAGGAACTTACTATATTCAGAGACAAATTTATTTTCAGAATAAAGTTGTGTGATAAGTGAAATAACGATCAGGCTAAACGCCAGTGTTGTAAGAGCCCAAAGCGATAAATTATTATGTGAATCTAAACGCCTAGCCGAGTGGAAGCAACTTTCTTTTGTAATACCTGAACGACGGTATAAATTTTTTAATTGTGTTTGCATTAAAAATAGCCAATTGAAAAGAAAGCATATTACACCATACTGTATATAATAGACAACAGCTAACGCCTGCATAACACGTTTACTACCATGTAATAATACTTAAAATTGACGCCTTAAAAAGAGAAACACCCGGCAAACTGAGATTGCCGAGTGTAGTAAATCGTGTTGATGCAATTGTTAGGCGCTTCTTCCGATCACTGTGACTTGGTTTCCACCATAAAACGTAAAACGCATAATAAATTTAATTATATTCTCAGGTACTTCCAAAATCTTATAATTAAATATCTCAGGATTATCACCAAGAACTTCAACAGATTCCAAAATTAAATCAGCATTCTTTCGGAGTGATTCATTAATCTCATTTAGAGATATATCATCAGCTTCCCCTATAGAAATCGCACCATGATATATTGTCTGAATCCTTTCATTGCACTGATTTCCAAAATGATGAAAATAAATAGCTTTGGTTATATGCTCTATAGCGCTATTAATTCTTTCGTCATCAAGTTTAACTACAATTGTATTTTCAACAGTCTTTTTTTCATTATCTTCAACTATTACAGATTGAATATCTTTAAAACAAGACGTTGATAATCCTTTTGACCTTTTAAGTGCCCTTAAAACCTTCCCCTTCGCATGCTCATTACCTTGTGCATTATTAAGAATATTGATCGACAGCATGACAAGCAAGTGTTCATCATCATTAGATTTTGCACTGTTATGAAGATCACATGAAGGTACCGTTATTAGTTTATTACGATAATTCGTTCCATCTGTTACATCTTTACTTTCAGGAAAAAGACATTTCGGAGGAACATGTTCTTTACTCGTAGCTATTACGCCACAATAATAACAACTTTTTTCAGTACTCAATTTATACTCCTATTTGACTAGCGCCTAACGCCCGCTTAAGCGGACAAAAATTGTTGGTTATAATGTGGAGCGAAGTGGAACCTAACCAACTGTTTTTTTGTTCCGTTTAAAGCTCTTGTTAGGCATATGATAACTGGTACTCGTCTTTCAATTTATACAATACTCTAATGCCACCTTTATCAGTATGTTCTTCACTAAATTCAAACATTTCAGTTTTAAGCATTAAAGACTTTAATGATTTATGCTCAGTGCCTTTATGTAGTAAATCTAATTCATCAGGAGCATGCTGTTTAACTAACTGCCCAGCTGTGTTCATTAAAGTCCAACCATCCTCTCTAGCTACTTGAGTCGAAATCTCAGAAAGTAAAATAACTAACCTATCTTGTCGTAAAAAAGAAAGTAAGTACGCTTTTTGACCTTCTTGAGAAGATAAAAAGTCAGATACTTTTTTTCTCATATCAGAAAGGCTCTGTGCCAAACTCTGAATATTTTTGACTTCGACTCTTACTCTATCAGCTTGCTCATCGAGTTTTCTTTCAACTTTCTCACAACTTTCAAAAGAATTAGGATCAAACTCAAGTAGAAGGTGGTGCACTAATTTATTTCTCTCTAATACTAACCTAGAAAGGGTTTCTTTTTGATCTTCATAACTTTTTTCGTCAGTTTCAACTCGAAAATCAAATGAAAAGTGTGCTTCTTTTAATTCTTCAGGTTCATTTAAAGACTCATCTCTTGCCGGATTATGACTTTCAACAAACTGTCCTATTAATTGCCCCATTGTTTGTTTATTTACAGATTCTCTTTTCGATTCAATAATATTTTTTAAATCACTTGAATATCCGGAGAACTGTCCATTAGCGACAACATATTTTAATGCGTATTCGAGCTGTTGAAAAAGTAGAATGTTTCTACCAATTTTTCTTTGTATTTCTCTGATCAAACCATCTAAAGACATCTACGCTCCATATACCTAACGCCTGCATAACACGTTTGCTACTCTACTATGCAGGCCTAGCTGAATTTTAACGCCTTAATCACTGAAACTAAAGGCAAACCGACAACGCCGAGTGTAGCAAATCGTGTTGATGCATTTGTTATGTGTTTTTTTCATTGTCTAAACGATTAGGGCTACCAAGTAACTTATCTAAGCGCTTAGCAATATCCATAGGAGTTAAATCACATGCTATAGGGTTATATTTATTTCCATTGCCGTAATAGGCAAGTAAAGCAGTATAAGCAGCTATTTCAATATTACGATCACTTTCAGATTTAGCAGATTCGAGTTCTTTCTTTTGAATATTTAACTGTTCTCTTTGCAACCAAAGAGTCACTAGCAAAGCGGAAAAAGCTAAAGCAGAAAATAAAGCTGCGATTGCGGTATACAAACCACTTGATTCATCAGATTTAATATCTAGTAGAGGAAATACAACATTACTGATTAAAGCTGGGCTTAATAACCAGAGTAAGATAACCAATATAACTGTCACGATCAATTTAACCATTTATACCTCTTAATTACGAAAACTCACCGAGAAACACATAACGCCTGCATAACACGTTTACTACTATGTAATTATACTCAAAATTGACGCCTTAAAACGAGAAACACCCGACAACCAAAAATTCCGAGTGTAGTAAATCGTGTTGATGCAATTGTTAGGCTCTACATTTCGTATAAGCTTAATCCCATAGATGCACCAATAATGTACCAAATTCTCTGCCAGAAAACATGAACTAGTTCACTGCCAACATATGAAGTTTCTTCATTACCATGACGTAGTAATTTACCGTTAGCCAAGTATTTGAAACTATAAGAGCCATGCTCTCTGTCACTTAATTCATCAGGAAGAACAGCACGAAGAGGTTTTATATATACAGGGTCATCAGCGATTAAAATAAACTCATCAAACAAGTGTGAGAAACTTTCCATATGCTCACCTAATTCTAATGTATACCATTCTTTTAAAACAGTATTAATTCTCACTTCACCCTTTTTATACTCTTTAATTGAACCATCTAAATACTTTATTTCATGCTCATCTTCTGGTGGGTGGAAGACAAACGCTGTGATGAACGATTTTTCATGCAACCATTCAATCGCATGAGGAATGAGCTCATCAATGCTTACAGGCTTTAATGTTTTATCAGGATTTATCTTTTTAAAAAAATAAAGTGCCTTAGCTGTTTCTCGATAGAGAAATGGATAATCAATATACATTACACGGTATTTAGCAGGAGCTCTTTGCATTCGCTCTATGTATATTTCTCTAACTTCTGCAACGCATGATTGAGGGTTGCGATTTATTTCACGCCCAGTAAACCTAATTACCGTGTAGCCCGCTCTAGAAAGGTAGCGTTGTCTTATTGCATCTTTTTCTAATTGTTCTTTTGTTGAGTGGTATTCATGCCCATCTAATTCGATTATTAGCCGAGCATCTTTTAAAATAAAATCAACGCGGAAACGACCATGTTTTTCTTTATCACCAAACCAATGCTCAGCTTCTATAGCATTTGCTAAGTCACCTAGTTCCTTACTAAATTCCTTCTCAATATATGATTGTCCTCTGTCTTTGTACCAACTAGGCGGAGTTTGGGGTTGACCTGGATATTTCATGTTTACCTCGATTCATGAGTGGGGCCTAACATTTTAATATCGTGCAAGCACGAATCCATCCGCTTAACATATCAAAAAGGTCGCTCATAACCAACTGAATGCTATGCATTTAATGTAAAAGTGGGTCTAAACATTAAGTGTGAAAACCTGCAAGCACATATTGCCGCCTATGTAACGCTCGGCCTCATTCTTAACCACTCGCAAATTCGAATATTAATCAATGACTTAAAATCAACCTCTCGTTAAATTCGTGCTCCATCAGAGTTAAAAACCACTCTTTTTTAAGCCATATATACCCCTTCCAATAAACTGTGTATGCACAGCTTTTTAGAAGGGGTATATATGGCGAGTCAATTCATGCAGGCAATTTGCGAACATATGACGATGCGAGGCTATAGTCGCAAGACAATCAAAGCCTACTGTTACTGGATAAAATACTTCATTCATTTTCATAAGCTTAAAGACCCTGAACAGATGCATGCCATTGAAGTTGTCTCCTTTCTTTCTCATTTAGCTAATCAACAAAAAGTCGCCATCAATACTCAAAAGGTTGCCCTCAATGCTCTAGCCTATCTGTACAATCAATTTATTAAGCAACTTCTAAAGTCAGGCTCCGATATCAGAACGGTTCAAGAGCTACTGGGGCACAGTGATGTTAAGACAACTCAAATTTACACTCACGTTATTGGGCAACACTTTAGTGGCACGACTAGCCCGCTAGACGGCCTATAACGAAACTCCCTCATCGATAGTTGAACCTTGGCTTGATGGCTTCTGTCTGACAAGGTTGTCTGATATGGTGGCGGCAGAACTTCAGCAATTGTTTAGATAGTATTGAATATGAAAACACTAACCATACTTGATGGCGGCATGGGCCGAGAACTCAAAGAAATTGGTGCGCCATTTTCTCAACCGCTTTGGAGTGCTCAAGCGCTGATTGAAGCACCCAATTTTGTCAGCCAAGCGCATCTAAACTTTGTCGATGCCGGTGCTGAAATCCTAATCACCAACAGTTACGCCTGTGTGCCTTTTCACTTGGGTGAAGAGCTGTTTGAGCAACGAGGTTTTGAACTAGCAGCACTGTCTGGCGAACTGGCTAAAGCGGTTGCTGACAATGCCCCTCACACAGTAAAAGTCGCGGGCGCGATTCCACCGCCATTTGGTAGCTACCGACCAGATTTATTCAAGGTAGAAGAAGCAGCGCCAATCATCCAAACGCTTTACGATGCCCAAGACCCAAACATCGACCTTTGGATAGCAGAAACCATCTGCAGCCTACAAGAATTCGACTCCATTCATGCGGTACTTAAGCAGTCAGATAAGCCGTGTTACTACGCATTCAGTTTGGAAGACACCAAGGGCGATTCTGCCAGCATTCGCTCTGGCGAAAGCGTAACAGATGCGATCAAACTTGCCTGCCAATCAAACGCGAAAGGCATTATGTTTAACTGCTCAGTGCCTGAAGTGATGGATCAAGCCATTATCGATGCTAAGAAAGTGATCGATGAGCTAGGCAGTGATTTAGAAATAGGTGTCTACGCCAATAACTTTGTGCCTATCAGCAGCGAACATGAAGCAAACGACATGCTTCAAGAAATGCGTGAGCTGGATGGCCAGGGTTATTTAACTTATGTAAAACGCTGGCACGCATTGGGTGCGAATATTGTCGGTGGTTGTTGTGGCATCGGGCCAAAACACATTCAAGCCCTAGCCGATTGGAAACGCTCCATACAGAGCTGATCCAGAGCTTCAACTAGAATAAAATAAATAGAGAACAGGTTGAGAAATCTGTTCTCTATTTGTATGTGGCGTCTCTGAGTACACTGATACAAAACAACGATTTGGAGCAACTGATGAGCGACACGCAACGAAAAATCAAATGGGGCATCGCAGGGCTAGGCAATATCGCCAATCGATTCGCAACCGCAGTCACAGAGCAATGTCTACATGGTGAACTTTATGCGGTTGCCGCAAGAGATCACTCACGCGCAGCCACGTTCGCGAATAAGTTTGGTTGCGACAAGGCTTATGGCTCTTATGAAGAAATGGCGCATGACCCAAATGTTGAAGCGGTTTACATCGCCACCGTTCACCCATACCACCAGCCACTCGCTGAACTGTTTCTAAAGAACAATAAGCACGTATTGGTCGAGAAGCCGGCTTTCACCAATCTTGCTGACTGGCTTGAGATGAAAGCCCTCGCGAAACAAAATGGCGTGATGCTGTTAGAAGCGATGAAAACTGTGGTGTTTCCCGCATATCGTGAGCTTCAATCATTATTGGTCGATAACCACATTCAAATAGATTCAATCGAAGCCAGCTTTGGTAACCATCACGATTATGAACCCGATTTGTTTATCTTCAATCCCGATTTGTCAGGCGGAGCAACGCTCGATGTTGGGGTCTATGGGCTTTGGTTCTTCTACGATCTGTGCCGCACACTGGGTGTGAATCCTTCAAAACCTCAGGTAGAGATGTCATGTCTGTATGAGGGGGCGAATGTTGATACCGATGCATGCTTTACCTTCTCTGGCGATATGAACGGTAAGATATCGGCATCAACAGTGCAAAACCTTCCCCGATCAGCACACTTGACTGGGCCCGACACTAAGATCACCATTCACGAAAAATGGTGGAATCCGGCCTTTATTGAGATTGAACATCAAGGGCAGAAGTCGACCATCAACAAACGAGTGACGGGCAATGGGTTCGAATTTGAAATCGACCATTTTTCAGATTTGGTGCTTCAAGGCAAAACTGAATCGGATATCCTAAGCTCAGAGGTAACCTCTCAAGTGCTCGATACGATGGAGAAAGCACTCATTGACTCTGGCTATAAACATTTAACTCAACCTCGTCGTTAGGAAAAGCAAATTGGGCAACCTTAAGCGCAAGCTTGAACTGTATGAAAAGATATTTCAGGCTTTTGGGCCTGGAGTATCACATTGTCAGGTCAACCAACTGGCCACACTGCTGCACGTGAGTGAACGTCACGTTCAAACCTTACTCAAAGCGATGACAGCACAAGGCTGGATTGAGTGGCACGCCAGCTCAGGCCGCAGCAAGAAGGCACAACTCACGTGTCTGGTTGAGCCCATTGAGGCGTGTTACCAATACGCACAAACCCAAGCTGACGCAGGCAACATCGAACAGGTGTTTAGCACCTTGAGCTTCAATGGCCGCAATGCTGGCGCTGAGTTACAAGCCTTTCTAAGCAATACCAATCCATCGGCGCAGAATATCGCGTATATCCCATTTCACCGAGAACTCGAAGCGCTTCACCCTCAACGAGTACTTAGACGCACCGAACGTTTCTTAGTGATGCAAACTTGCCAACGCCTAACCTCCGTTAAGCACGGCAAACTCAGCGGCGATCTGGCTTATCATTGGCAACCTAATGAAGATGCGACACAGTGGCACTTTCAAATTCGCAATGGCGTTCAGTTCCATAACGGTCGAACACTCGAACCTCAAGACATAGCACGCAACCTTAACTCGCTAATTCAAAGCAAAATATGGCGTCGTTGTTATCAGCATATTGATGAGGTCTCTGTCTCGGCTGGTAATGTGGTTGTCGTGAAATTGAATCAACCTGATTGGCACTTACCACGCCTACTTGCCAGAGTTGAAGCCTCCGTATTTGATCACTCATCACCGACTGATAGGCTGATTGGATCTGGCGCGTTCTCACTAGACATCTTCTCAAGCAAGATGTTGAGATTAAGCCGTAATAGCACGTATTCACACAGCACTCCGATTCTCAATCGAGTCGAGTTGTGGGTCTATCCGGAATGGGCACAGAGCAAAGCTTGCGCTCAAAATCAGGTGTGCGTAAAACTGCCCGAAAAGACGATCACAGTGAGAGGAGATAATCATTTTTCTCAACCGGATTATGGCTCAACGTTTTTCAAAGTTCAGAACCCAACATTGTCGAAAACCGTTCGTGAATTCACTGTTGAAGACACTTCTGAATGCCAAGCGCTTTTCGAGCAGTTGTCAGTATCCGGCGACAGCAAAACCAGCGTGGAATATGGACACTACTTAACTAACTACCTAACGACCAAAGACGTCGTGCTATGCAGCATTATTGATGAAAACGACACCTTTACTTCATGGTTAAGCTTTTTCACTCGCTTTCCGTTTGAGGAATTAGCTCTGCCTGCTGAAATGCTAGAGACAATCGAACAAGGCTTAGTCTCAATAAGAAACCAGCCAAACTTTGAGTTAGCGATGAATGCACTGTTGGCACTGAAGCATTGGTTGAATGACTCTGAGGTTGTGATTAAGCTCAAGCAAGAGGCGTTCAACTTAGAGGTTTCTGAAAAGATACACGGCGCGCAAGTGAATGGTTTCGGTTGGTGCGAACTCGACAATCTGTGGATTAGCCATTTGTAAGTCTAGCCATGTTCAAAAATAAGTCATTAGGCACAGCGACTTATCTTTAACACTCCCCTGCCAATAGCAAAGAAATGGAGTGCTAATGTACTCTCGAAGTGAAACTCGACAAATATAAGCACAAACTAAATAGACCCAATAAGAAGGTAAACCATGACTCGACACCTAAAAGGCTCATTACTGTTTCTTTGCGCATTCTCTTTTAACAGCATGGCGAGCACCCAATGCGACGCACTAACTGGTTGTGAAAAGAAGTTCTGTGAGATCGAATATCAAATAAAGAAAGCGGAGCAGTACGATAATCAGTACAAAGTGGAGCGATTAGCCACGGCGTTAAAAGCCGCGAAAGAGAACTGCACTAATGAAGGCTTGAAGGATGATCTCCGTGAGAAGATTGAATCCAATGAACAAGATTTAGCTGAATACCAAGCTGACCTAGAAGAAGCAAAAAGAGACGATAGAGCGGATAAAATCCGAAAGTATGAGGGTAAGATCGAAAAAGAACTGCGTAAAATCGATAAATTAAAGCAAGAACTGGCTAAGATCCCTTAATCGATAATTGAAACAAAAATGGTCTTACTGCTTAGTAAGACCATTTAGAAAATACCGCTTTATGACGACTTCAGAATCAACCTAGCCAACGCCAGGCGTTATTATCCTACTAGCGCCAATTCAGACTCTTTATAAATCCGGTTAGCCACTTTGTATGCCGCCGGAGACATCAGTGTCTCTTTGCATCTGCGCTTAAACTGCTCGACTTCAATCGTTTGTTCTTCCAGTAAATAGTACAACTCACTCAAGTAGTTAGCTTCAAACACAGCTTGACCAAGTGGTGTACATTCGTATCGGCTCGACTCTTGATAACCAATTGCGGTCAACACAGACTCTGGCAGCTCCCAGAACTTAGCAATGGTGTAAGTCAGGCGAATAGAGTAGCTGTTCATTAGGCGCTTCAATGCTAACGAGTTAGGCGGAACAGAAGGATCTACATGCTTGAAAGCTTCTACCATCATCTGGAAAATGATCATCTTGCCTAAGTTGCGAATCAACCCAACAAAGTACGCTGCCGCTTGATCTTCTTGGGATGAAGAGTCTTTCATCAACTCCTTAGAAAACGACGCAGTCTGAGCACTGTGATTCCAAATTTTCTCACCGAAGTGACGCCAGTAAATATTGTTCCCCGGCGTGAAGTTCTTCATGTAGCTATTCACCACCCCTTCAACAAGCCCTTGAGAACCCATATTTAGGAATGCTGTTTTTAGGTCAGTAACCTGTTTTTCACCACGCTTATAGAAAGCACTGTTAGCCAGTTTAATCACATCGGCTGCCATACTCGGCTCGCGCTCAATCACTCTTAACAAAGCATCGACATCAAACTCATCGCTCTGTAATTCTGCCATTAACGTGGTCACAGAGGCTGGCATCACTGGCAGTTCATTAAGCAAAGCTTTTGGAGAGCGAATCAAGCGTTCAATCTGACAAGCGACAAAATCGCTAAATGGGTCTGACTCCGTTCGAAGACGAGACTCTCCAAACAAATAATCAAGGAACTCACCATCGTGAAGGCTAAGCGTATTATCGACGATTAATGATGATGGTTGAGTTGACGAAGGCGGAACAAAGGTTGAAGACTGAACGGAATCAATAGCAACGGTTTGTTGTTGCTCTTTTTGGACAGGCTCTGCAGAGGGTTTGTTTTTTGAATCAACAAAAGGCGAGAATAGTGCCTGCAATACCCTTTTAAACATCAATACGGCTCCTAGATGAATACAACATAGATAGGGATATATAACGGCGGTGATTATCGCACAGTTAATTAATAAACCACACAGTGACAAATGAATCATTAACTTTTCAACTGTATAAGATCTGTTACTCAACAGCCTGCGAGACTAGGCCTCCTGTATTCGTCAGAAACAAAAAAGCGAGCACATGATACTGGCTCGCTCTTACATAAATCTCAACCGTGAAGCTGACTAAAACTAGCGCTCTGCTACTTCCAACACGATCTTACCAACGTGTTTTTTCTTTAAGAACTCATCTTGTGCTTTATGAATATCGGCCAGCGGGTAAGACTCTGCGACGATGGCGCCAACCTGCTGCTTCTCAATACGGTCGACTAGATTTTGGAATACCTGTGGCTCTAAAACCGTGCAACCAAAAAAGCTAAGGTCTTTGAGATACAGAGTTCGGACATCAAGATCAACCATAGCGCCACCAATTGCGCCAGATACGGCATAACGGCCATGTGGTTTCAGCACTTCAAGGAACTGAGGCCACTTGTCACCTGCCACTAAATCGATAACCACATTCACGCTACTTTCGCCTAGCGCTTTAACCAAACCCGCATCACGAGCAATCACTTCATCAGCGCCAAGTTCAAGTAAATGTTGGTTCTTGCTTGGGCTGGTAATCGCAATCACATACGCGCCGCGAGCTTTTGCTAGCTGAATAGCCGCAGAGCCTACACCGCCCGATGCGCCAGAGATAAGCACGCGATCAGCTTCAGCTACATTGGCACGCGTCAGCATGTTTTCTGCGGTCGAGTAAGAACATGGGAAAGACGCTAGCTCAACATCCGACATGGTGCTGTTCACCGCATAAGCGTGTTTCGCCGCCACTTTGGTGTATTCAGCAAAACCACCATCGCATTCCGAACCGAAATACCATGGTTGTGGTAAATCTCGTCCGTACACTTCCGTCAAACAAGGTTCGATCAGAACACGTTCACCAATACGATCAGCAGAGACTTCATTGCCGACCGCCACGATGAAACCACACACGTCAGCACCTTGAATACGAGGGAACTTCAACGCTTCACCCGACCAACTTGCGTCGTCTGAATCGTCGCTTTTTGAGTACCAGCCGATTCGTGTGTTGATATCCGTATTGTTTACGCCCGCAGCCATCACTTTGATCAGCACTTCATTAGGTTCGATTTGAGGAACTGCGATATCTTCGCGGTAGCCAAGCATTTCTGCTCCGCCGTGTCCTAACATCTCTACGCCTTTCATTGTTTTTGGTAATTCGAATTTCATCGTGTTTCCTTGAGTAATTTTGTCACCATATTCTGTGCTGATGTCACCGCTTCTTCGCCTAATACTGGCCACGCGCTTGATACACCTTCATGAAGTAGAAAAAGCTCTGAAGCCAGATCATCTCGTTGACTCTGCTTACCCAGAAGTGCTTTTACTTCTCGTTTATGTTCAGTAACAGCTTGGTTAATTATCTCGTTGTCAGGAAAAGCCGCCATCGCATTCATCGACATACAACCGTGCGGCGCATACTCTTCCATCCACTGTTGTAACTTGTTGAAGATATCAAGCATCGACTCAAGGCCACCAGCAGGTACATTTTCTAATAGGAAATTTAGGTAACGGTGATGACGGTGCTCTAAGGCGCCCACTATCATCGCTTCTTTCGATGGAAAATGTTTATAGAGCGTACGTAGGCTCACGTTACACGCCGTCTTCAGTTGAGCAACGCTCGGTTCCGCAAAACCTTGCTGGCTAAACGCCACTTCAAGACTTGCTGCAATCTGTTCTCTTAACAAGCTGACCTCTTATACCTAACCAAAGGTAGAATGATTGTTCTACACATATAGTAGAGCGATCATTCTACCCATGTCAATATGCAAATTTGCGAAAGGATAAGATGATAAATCCCGCATCAAATAGGACGCGGGATTTATCAATATGAATGAGAGACTTACCGTTAAATCTAGAGTCGGCTGCGTATCAACATCAACATCATCGGAAACAAGAACCAGATAGTTAGTTCACTCAGTTGGAGAAAATACCAAAACACTTACTCGATTATTCAAACAACAAACAGGACAAACACCGCTGGCTTTTACTAAGTCAAGAACGTGATTCTTTTTGTACCCACGCATTGACTTTGCAGATGACAAATACAAAAAAACCAGAACATGGGTTCTGGTTTTTGTTCGATATATTGAGTTAATCAATCAACACCAATGAATCGAGAATGCCTTTTCCGCTGTGGATCCCGCCTTCGTTTTCGCTGGCTGGTTTGCTGCGGATTAAGTAGCCCGCGTAGCCGTCTAATTCGGTAACGGGTTTGCCTTGATAGTAAGCGGTGAATAGGCCGACTTCGCTGACTAAGTCTGTCACTAGCGTTTGCTGAGTATCACGAACTGCAATGGTAGGTACGTCTCGTTCATGTGGGTACAAGCGTTGCATCAATGCCCATGCATCGTATTCTTCTGGCTTAAGTTGGCTCAGTTTTTCACTGATATCGTCACCAAATACACAATGGCCACCGCCCTCGCCTTGGTTTTTCAGCACCCACTCTTGCTTGTCGGCTTGCGTGTTAAACCATTCAATCGATTCACTGGTGATTGGTTTCATGTCCGCCAATACACTCTTCACCAATTCAGCCTCTTCTAGGGTTAAACCCCAACGTGCGTATTCTGATGCAGACATCATGGTCAGCAACATTTGCATGGTTTTACTGGTGGCGAGTTGTTGGCTTATCGTCGCATTCATTGCCACATGGTGCTGCTCTATGAACAAGCGAGTTTGGCTAAGCGTATGACAACAAATAGATTCGTTTAGCTCTGGAGCCCAATAGTCAGAATACTGATAGCCGGCGCGCAGATACACCACATCAATAGCGCCAATGCCTTCGAGTAATAAACGTTTGTTATCACCTGAAGAAAGCTGAGAGCTGAGCTGCTCAAAGGTACGTCGAACCGTGCGAATACCCTGCTTCTGCAGTTCCACTTCTAGTAAGTGTTGGTCATACACATTGTCTTCATTCTTCTGCACCACCATCAAAAATGTTGGTTTTTCAGGAGCATTTTTGTCTGAACAATTGAAGTCCGCTCTCACCTTTCTCGCAGAAGTCGCAATACCGAAAGCAAGTTGTTCAAGACCTTGATTTCCTGCCGGAGTCGCCGATTTATCTTCCAACCATTTTTGGTAAGTTTCAGGCCATTGATTTTGCATATAGGCATGAAACTCTGTCGCTTTCTGGCCAAACGGAGCCATGCCTGCCGCAATACCATTAAACTCAATCACTTTTGCACCGTGTTGACGGTCATCCATGAAATCAGTGCGCATTAACAACAGTGGCTGACGAGCAGGATTCAAGCGTTCATCAGCACTGCCATGCGCTTGTAAGTGCAGCTCCATCAAACGACCAAAAAACGGGTCAGCCTTAGCCATGTCGCTCAATGATGACTGCAAGAAGTCATGATCCTCAGAGACGTTACTCACCAACTTAGTCATCAGAGGCGTAACCTTACGTAAGTGCTCATATACCTTACGTTCCATTGTCATTGGCGCGATACTGAAAGGACAATGCCTCGCCGTATTATCGGCCTGACGGAAAGCGACACCATGCATAATTGCCCATTCGCAAGCGTCTTCAATCGTTTGTTGTGAAATCAATGATGCTTTTTCGATATTCATTATTTTTACTCTCAAGTATTAATGATTAGCCGTGTCATTCTTCTAATAACACGCCCATCAACTATGCTGTGGCAGCCGACAATCCTAGCTTGCTGCTTAGATGTTCTTGTTCTTCTTGCGCCTTTTGGGCTAGATATAAATCACGGTAGTCGCCATCTTGAGCAACCAATTCGTGATGCGTGCCGCTTTGAACAATTCGCCCTTTGTTCATCACCAAAATTTGGTCAGCGTGTTTGATCGTTGAAAGTCGGTGCGCCACCGTTATAACTGTTCTGCCTTCTTGGATTTTCTCTAATGCTATCTTCACTGCCTCTTCCGTATCACTATCAATGTTAGCGGTGGCCTCATCTAACAGGAAGATTTTAGGATCATGCGAAAGCGCTCTTGCTAACGCCAACAGCTGCTTCTCACCAACGGAAAACGAAGCTCCACCGTGACTAGGTTGATGGTCATAACCATTGGTTAAACGTTCAATAAATGAGTGCGCTTTGACTTGTTTCGCTGCATCGATAACCTTGGCTCTTGTTGCTCGCTCAGCTAGGTAGCTTCCAGACAGGTCTATGTTCTCAAGCACTGAACCACTGAATATGGTCGGGTCTTGAGACACTAAACCAAACAGTTGCCGCAGTTGCTCCTCTGGGAATGCCGATAAAGGTTGTCCACCCACCAAAATTGCACCCTTTTGATGATCGTAAAAACGCATCAACAGGTTTATCACCGAACTTTTACCACTTCCGCTATGACCAACAATCGCTGTGAATTGGCCACCTTTAGCCGTAAAACTGACGTCGTTGAGTACTAGCGAACCTTCTTCATAGCTTAATTGAACATCTTTAAACTCAATGTCATACGGCTCTGAAACCTCGACCAACCGGTGAGAATATCGATGATGTTCCGATTCATCATCCAGCAGCTCGAATACACGCTTAGAAGAAACCGTCGCCACCTGTAGCTTTCTTAGTTCCATGGATAACTGGCGGAATGGGTCGAAAAATCGTTCTATATAGTTAAGAAAAGCATACAAAGTACCGACTTCAACGACCGTGCTAAACGAAGCACCAGCAAACCAAGCCACAATGCCCGCAGCCGTTAATGTAGAGACTAAACGAGTGAGCGGGATCAGCATGAAGCTGTCTATTGCGATCGATTTAGCTCTAAATTCAAACCAGCTTTGATTTTCTTTTTCAAACTTTTCTTTAAACGACTTTTGCTGGCAGAAAGCTTGAATGAGCGCCATTCCCTGCAAAGATTCATTCAATCGACCGTTGATGTTACTCACTTGAATGCGAATGCCATCAAATACTGGCATCGAAATTTTTCGATACAAATGCATGGTCATCAGCAGAATTGGGATAAGCACTAAACTCAATAGCATCAAACGCCAATCAAGTAGTGCAATAGCAATGAAGATCACCGTAATACGTAGTGCACCTTGGATAATAGTCGGAAACGTAGAAACAAACATGTTGCGCATCGCTTCGGTATCATTGGTGATGTACGACACCAGTTTACCCGCCGCTAACTTATCAAAAGTATTGATTGGAAAGTTGAGCACATGGCTAAACAATTCTCGGCGAATATCATTAACCACCAGCAGTGCACTATGACGGAATGTGACAGCCTGCAGGTAAGTAAACAGGGCGGCAATGATGTAAAACATCATCACTCCCCCAGTTAATATAACAAGGTGTTGCAACTCAAATGTCTGAGGAACAATCACATCGTCCAAGATAATTTTAGCGAGCCATGGGATCGCCATCTCAGCACTCACGGCAACGGTCAACATCGCAAAGGCTAAGATAAAACGTGCTTTATGTGGCAATGAATAAGCCAACAACCGACGGTACATTGAATTGGCCTTCATATCTGTTTGGCTTTGAGACCGTTGAGTTTTTTGTGTTGGCTTAAACATAACTTGCTCCCGTTTCAACAACCTTAGAATTAAACGTGTGAGCCGTTTCTGTAACATCGATAGTGGTCTGAATATCGTCTTTACCGAGCTGGCTTTGACGTTGATAAACCATTGAGTACCAACCTTGCTTAGCAACAAGTTCGTGGTGAGAACCTTGCTCTTCAATTTGACCTTGGTTCAATACCAGAATATGGTCAGCCTCTATCAAGTTGGTTAAGCGTTGAGTGACCAACAACATCGTTTTGTGGCCGTAATGCGCCTTTAAGTTTCGGCGAACCACCACTTCTGTTTTCATGTCCAACGCACTGAACGGGTCATCAAGCAATAAAATATCGGCACCTGAAAGCAATGCTCTCGCAAGGGTTAATCTTTGCTTTTGACCTCCAGACAAATTATTACCACCTTCGCGTAGTTCAGTATCAAACCCATCAGCCATAGCTTCAATCTCAGCTTGAATACCAGCCATTTTCGCCACATGCTTAATCTCTTCATCGGTAGCGTCCGGCTTTGCTAACGCAATGTTTTCAGCAATCGTCCCTGAGAATAAAAATGGTTTTTGAGGAACCCACGTCACTTTGCTTCGCAACGAATCAAACGTCAGGTCATCGATCGAATTACCGTCCAATGCCATCTTCGAATTTCCGTCCAACGGAAACTGCCTCATCAACAACTGCAATAGCGTACTCTTCCCACCACCAGTCGGGCCCGTAATGCCGACTAAACCGCCTTCACTCACGCTGAATTTGATTGCTTCTAACGTTCGTCTATTTGCACCTTGGTGAGTAAATGAATGAATGTTGACGTCAAGGCTTGATCTCACGTCGTCTGATAGGGTTTTCGTCCCTTCAGTTACGTCTTCAGGCTCTGACAATAGGCTGTCGAGGCGTTCCCATGATTTACTGCCACGTTGGAATACATTGAACTGCCAACCAAACTGTAAGAATGGTCCTAGCAACTGACCAAGATACAAAGTGAACGTTGTGAACAAGCCCACCGTAATGCTGCCTTGCTCAATTAACCAAGCGCCATAACCCAATGAAATCACAAACGACAAGCCGTAAACCAATTGGATCGTTGGAGCAAATGCCGAATCCACCTTTGCCACTTTAAGGTTCGCTTCCAACGTCTCATCTAACGTCTTACCAAAACGTTGCTCTTGTCGTTGACCAATACCATGTGAACGGACGGCACGAATACCAGCAACGGTTTCACGAGTCTCTTCGCTTAGTTCAGAGAAGCTCGCTTGCGCATGTCCAAAGGCGGTATGTAAACGAGCACCATAACGACGAGTAAAGTAAACCAACAGCGGGAATGGTAATAACGCCACAGCGGTTAAGTGACCACTGACGACAAAAATCATCCCGAAGATCACGGTAAAACCAGCGATAAGAGAGTCAACCAGCGTCATGATGCCCATGCCTGTCGCCTCTTCCACTGCATTAAGATCATTAGTCGCATGCGCCATCAAATCTCCCGTACTGCGACGAGAATAAAATGATGGCGATAAGCGTGTGAACTTATGGAAAAGCTCGCTACGCATGACTCGTGTAATACCAATCGCCGCGCCATAGAGTTTGCTCTGCCATACATAACGCAGCCCGTACATGGCAAATGCCGAACCCGCTATACCACCCACATAAAACATGAGCAATGATAGAGTCAGTTCACCATCACTGATGCTATCAACGATGCGACCAATCAGCCATGAGGGTACTAGGTTGAACAATGCGACCACTTGTAAAACAACAAAGGCGATCAAATATTGGCGGCTGAACATTTTAATGTAGCCACGTAATTTCCAAAGAATATCCATAACTTGTTAAACCATCATTTTTTGTTGTTTGCAGTCGCGCTGTAGTTGATTTTGCTTTTTCAAAAAATCATCAAAGCTGATGTCTGGCTGCCTTTCCATTTGTTGCTGCTTGGAAAGCGATTCATCAACCAACGCTGTTAAGTTGTCCATTTTTTCCGTCTCAACTTGGTGTTGCAAATGCACAAACAAGTGCTCATCAGAAAGACGTTGCATTAAGCCTTGATGACTCAATCCTTGGTCTTTCATTTGTGCCAACAGTTTTGCCGAAGGGGTTAAGTCACTGTTTTGCAGTTTCATACGTTCACTGAAGATACTGGTTTGGTATGAATCCGTAGAAAAAGCATCATCAAACAGCGCTGCTATTTCTTGGATAGCGTCCAACAGATCAAGCCCCAAAGTTTCTAATGACACTTCGCCTTCTAATGTAGGAAGTGTTAAGTCCGGTTTTCGGCCTTGTGTTGCCACGAGTTCTTGACGTTGAACGACAATGGCGCGTTCCTCTTCGGTCAACTCGGGGCTTGGCGCTAATGCACTGTAAACCAAAAAAAGATCCAAAAAGTGGCTCTGCTCTTGCGCAATACCAAGTGGTAAATATGGATTGTTATCCATGCTGCGCAGCTCAACATACTGCACACCGTAATGACACATCGCATACAACGGACGCAGTGTATCGTTAACGATTTTTGGCCGCACCGAGCCATACAATTCGTTTTCCAGCTGTAACACAGAACCATTCATTTGCTGATCGATGTCTAGATGCAAATAGCGCTCACTTGGACGAGTCAAAGCGTTATGCAAATCAGATAAATACTGCTGCCTGTTATTAAAACTGATTGGGTACGATGACTGCTCATCACTGCTGTAACCGAGATTACTCAGACGCAATGATGTCGCCCACGGTAAGTAACAAGTCTCGTCATCAAACACTTCAAGCGCATGTGCTTTGCCTTGCAAATAACTGTTATCTACCGCAGGGGAAGCACCAAATAAATAGGGTACTAACCAACCATGACGCAGCACGTTACGAATCATATGAAAGTAGCGTTCAGAAACGAATGCTTCCAGAGGCATTTGAGCGACACTGCTATCGATGCTCTTCTGGTGATCGTACAGCGCAATCCAAAATGCTTCCGGCAGAGAAAAGTTGTAATGAATTCCAGAGATAAGCTGCATGCGTTTGCCATAACGATTGGCTAACCCTTCTCGATAACGTTTTTTCAGTAGGCCAGCATTCGAAGTGCCATAGCTAGCGATTCTAATCGCGCCCTCACTTTCTGCCTCATCATTCGGCAATTGTGGTGGCATGCTCGCGCCCCATAAGGTTTCACCCTCAGGTAAGCGAGTCGCAACAAAATGATGCAGTGAAGCGAGCGAATCGAATGTCGCAGTTCGGTCATCCATCGCTGGAGTCACTAACTCTAACTGAGCCTCGGCAAAATCAGTGGTGATATAAGGATGTGTGAGCGCAGAACCAAGCTCGACTGGATGAGTTTTATCTGAGATACCACAGGTCGCTTGTGTGCGAATTAACTCCCGTTCAATACCGCGACGGATACCCGCCAAAGAAGCATGAACTTGTTCATTTTGTAGGAAGGAAGCGAGATTGGCTTCAATTTTTAATACTTGATTATCTTTCATTGTTTCGTCTTAAAAAAGCTATAGCAACGTAATTAAGACGAGGCTCATGATAAAAAGACGAAATAAAAACAAAAAAATATCCAACTAGTTTCTAATTCGATATTTTTCTTTTAATTTTCAATAAGTAACTAATACTAACTCTTAATTACTTTATCGTTTATTATTGAATCTGTTCGATGATCAAATCGCGAAGCCACTTATGGCTCGGCTCTGAATCGAAGTATTTGTGCCACAGCAAGAATAGACCTCCCGGCACCAAATCGACTGGAACAGGCTTCATCACCAGTTCACCGCTATCAATGTAATCACGTACCGAGTTGTATGGATAACACATCAGCAAATCACTCTGCTTACACAATTTAATGGCGCTGGTGATGTCTGACACGTTAGCGGCTTTATTGATTTCCAACTGCTTAGAGTTCAGCACTTCCATCAATAGCCAATCCCCCGCTCCGCCCGTCACCAACTGTATGTGTCGATACTTCAAGAAGGTGTCGAGGTTCCACTCTTCCTTTAACGCCGGATGGTCATTTCGCATCAAACACACAGAATAGTCCAAGCACAGTTCTACGTAATCCAGATCATCGGGAATACATTGCACATGGGTAGATGCTCGCTCATCCAGCTCAAAAATACCGATGCCAAAATCCACTTCACGTTTTAGCAAACGCTTGAAGCTGTCGCTGCTCCACGTTGAGCTGTTGATGGTAATGTGAGGCGCTTCCGCGAGAGCAGTCGGCATGAAGTGCGGATAAATCGCGGTGTAGGCGGTTTCGACAAGGTCTATAGTGAAGGTACGCTCACTGGCTTTAGGATCGAAAACTTCGGGAACGGTCAGCTTTTCAATTTGCAGTAGGATTTGGTGGACCTTAGGTGCCAAAGCGAGTGCTTTGGGCGTTGGGAACAACCCCTTTGATTCTCGCTCAAACAGCGGATCATCAAACAAAGCTCTGAGTTTAGTGAGCTGTTTACTTACCGCTGACTGGCTCAAAAAGAGTCGATCTGCCGTTTTGCTCACACTTCGCTCTTCAATCAGAACGTGTAAGCAAAGCAGCAAATTCATATCGCATTTAAGTAAGCTTTTCACATCTACCATGATATTCCCTAAATTCAGGTTAATGATGATTAATTGTCACTTTAAATCATATCATTGTCTTGGTAAATTTAGCGCATGTGAGTTAATACACTCAAAGAATAATAGAATTAAGGAATACTCATGGATTTTCTAGCACTACCAAAGATTGATTTACACTGCCACCTAGACGGAAGTGTTCGTCCAGATACGATTATTGACCTAGCAAAACAGTACAATATCGAACTACCTGAAGATCGCGATGCGGTTGTTCAATCTCTAACGGTGCCAGAAGATTGTAAAAACTTAGATGAGTACCTGGCTTGCTTCAGCCTGCCATTACAAGTAATGCAGACTGAAGAAGCGATTGAACGTATCTCTTTCGAGCTTTACGAAGACGCTGCACTAGAAAACGTTAAGTACCTAGAAGTTCGCTTTGCACCAATCCTGCACGTAAACAAAGGTCTGTCTCTTGATGCAATAATCGCTAGTGCAGTTAAAGGCATGAAGCGTGCTGAAGAGAAATACGACATCAAAGGCAACTACATCATGTCTGTGCTTCGTATGTTCCCTAAAGACTCTATCAAAGACGTGATCGATGCAGGTCAACCTTACCTAGGTAAAGGTGTTGTAGCATTTGATATCGCTGGCGGTGAAAAGCCAGGCTTCTGCGCTGAATTCCCTGAGTACACACAATACGCTCTTGAAAAAGGCTACCGCATTACCGTGCACGCTGGTGAGCAATGGCATGGTCAAAACGTTTACGATGCAGTTACTTTGCTAGACGCTGAGCGTATCGGCCACGGTGTTCACATCCAAGGCAACGAGGACGCATACAACATCGTTAAAGAGAAGCAAGTTGCGCTTGAAACTTGCCCAACAAGTAACGTTCAAACTAAATGTATTCACAAATTCAGCGACCACCCAATTGCTGAATTCAAGAAAGACGGCATCGTTGTTACGATTAACACAGACAACCGTACTGTGTCGAACACAACCATGACCAACGAAGTGAAGCGTGTGTGTGAAACATTCGGCCTAACAAAAGAAGACTACGTAGAAATCTACAAGTACTCAGTCGACAGCGCTTTTGCTTCAGACGAAGTGAAACAACACCTAATGGGTTTCGTTGAGCAAATCTAATTTGGCAAAGCGCGCCTTTTGCTGAATAGCTGGGCTCACTTAGCATTAGTGCTTAAAGCACAAAATAGGAAGAGAAAGGCTGAGGCTTTTCTCTTTTTTTATGTCCAAAAATCGCTAATCTTGCAGTATTCGTCATTTAGACCGAGACTCTCGGAAAGTGGGCAAGCATGAGTAATACAAGCGATAAAACTGAACTGGAAAAGATGCTATCTGGGCAAGTGTATGATGGTGCAGACCAAGAAATTGATACCATGCGTTCCAATGCAAAAAAGGCGCTAATGGCTTTCAACAACCACCAAACCCCAGATCAACAACACACATTGCAAAAGCAGCTATTCGGTAAGGTTGGTAGTAGTAGCTTAATCCAGCCCCCTTTTCATTGTGAGTTTGGTAAAACCATTGAGATTGGTGACGACACCTTCATCAACATGAACGTGGTGATGTTGGATGGTGCGAATATCAAGATCGGTAACAATGTTTTAATTGGACCAAGTGCCCAATTCTATACGCCATCACACTCCCTTGATTATCGTAGCCGCCGTAAATGGGAAACCTTCTGTTTACCAATAACAATCGAAGATGATGTGTGGGTTGGCGGTAACTCAGTGATCAACCAAGGCGTGACGATTGGGGCTCGTTCAGTCATCGCAGCTAACTCTGTGGTCAACAGCGATATACCACCAGACTGCTTATACGGCGGTACGCCAGCCAAGTTGATTCGACACTTGAATACTGAGCAACAGAGCGACTAATTCAGCAACAATCTAAATCTAAGAAAGGCCATGTTTATCACTCAACATGGCCTTTCTTCCATTGATAAGGTGTAATCCCATTTACTCGCTTAAATGCTCTTATAAACTGCGATGAATCGGCATAACCTAAGTGAAGTGCGACATCAGAAATAGTATAGGTTTGCTGTGAAATAACCCGCTTAGCGAAATCAAACGCGAGCGTCTCTTTTATCGCTTTGAAGGTTGTATTTTCTTTATTCAACGCTCTTTGAATAGTACGCTTTCCAATCCCGATCAAATCGCAAAATGTATCTAAGTCGATATCGACTCGACCAATATATGGCGACAAAGCCTCAGTGACTTTGCGAGCATCGGCCATGGGCTTCACTTTGGTTTCCAGCAAATGTTCCACTTCTAACCGATCGTATTGAATACGCATATTCTCTTGCCCAAGGTATTGAGGTGTCTCAGTTTGGATTTTTAACTCGCTTAATGCCTGCGACTTCGTTGTCACTAAATCATATCGAATTGGGTTACCGAGCTCAGCATATTGCGCCTTCAAATAAGCGTGAGTATAAGCGATAAGAAACAACTCAGATTCAACGTGACTAACTGACTGCATTGACGTCTTAAACGAGACAGAAAACTTTGCCCCACGTTGTTCCACAGATAGCTTTTCAATGGGGAAATAATCAAGGAAATCTTGCATCGAAAGAGCAGGAAATCGAAGTTCTTTAGCTGCTCGAGTTGCACTCTCTAACAGCACAGCAATGAAGTCATTCGGGCTTAGGTTAGCCCTGATATGGTGTAAGAAGAGGGAAAAAACGTTATACGGAACATAGCTAGCCGATGACGTATCCATACTGAATGGAAGTTTCACTTCTAACGCCAGATCTGCAACCAATGAGCGGCCGAGAGCAAGCGAGTTATCTTCTTGCAAACACTGTTGAAAGTGGTTCACCACACGCTTATCAATCAGAGGAATATCAAGCCCCATCACTCTATCCTTTTCCATATTAACTAGTGACGCAAAATGCACATTTTCATTTCAGAGCTTAGCTACAATTATCTCAAGTTAACAAGGTTCACTTACAGTTTTCACTAATAAAGTGAACCACATAGCCAACAAGAGCAGCTTTGATTGCAAAGTATGACAGGGTTATCAATTTTAAATAATCCCGAGATACCGTCAGGGTCTACTATTAAATATAGATATTGAATAAATGGACTTAAACCAATAATTGAGAGGTTTTCATGTTTAAAAAGATCACGTTAGTAGCAGCGAGTATAGCAATGAGTTTTGGTGTTGCTAACGCCAGTGTTGAAAGCAAAACTTGGCCAGCATCAGACAAAGCCAAAACATTCGTTCAAGACACGATCGTCATTGGTATGCTCGCGAGCCCATATGGAGCGGGCTGGAGTGACGACCAACAATTATTGGATTACTTCCAAGGTGCACGTGACGCGGGTATTACAGGGCATGAATACACCATTACTGCTGCCGACCACAACTTTGATGACTTCTTGTTCCACCATCACAAGCATCGTTCTGTGATGGCAAAACAACCTGATAAGTTCATCGTTGCCCACTCTAATCACGATATTGAAAAAGCCCATACAGAAAGAAAGACTGCCGTTCTATGGAATAGCCAAACTGCGACAATTTTGGAAGAAGATGTCACCAAGATGGCGATTCTTAAAGACATGGGTCTCAAAAGCATGATCTTGTCTTATAACGACATTTTCAGAACAGGTTCGGGACAACTGGCTGCATATAATGGCAGAGACATCGGCTTAACATCTTGGGGAGAGTCTGTTATCGATTCGATGGTCAAGTATCAGGTGATTCTAGATCTCAGCCATACAGGCTCAAAAACGGCTAACGATGCCATGAGTTATATGGAAGAAAACTACCCTGATGTGCCATTTGTATACACCCACTCTGTGCCTGCCGGTTTATACAAAAACGAAGCGAATGCGACACCAAAAGGCTGTTACCGTGCCATTCCTGATGATGAAGCAATACGCGCAGCTAAATCAGGAGGCTACGTTGCTCCAACCTTCACGGAATGGATGATGGACGGCGTTTGGCCTGAAGATATCTCTCCAGTTCAAGCTGCCGATATGATCGACTACTACGTAAAATTGGTCGGCGTTGACCACGTAGGTATCGCCACCGATGACATGTTCTCAACTGACATGGTGGTTGATTTCGCAACCAAGAACGCAAAAATGTACGACGATGGTGGTTACATGATCGAGGCGTTCAACAAAGGCGCGACGGGCAATGGTGAATTAGCGAAGATCCTTGCAGCCATCACCGATGAACTGTGGAAACGTGGCTACAGCAATGATGATCTTGCGAAGATCTACGGCGGTAACAAGATGAGAGTTTACGCTCAAGTTTCTGAAGGTGCAGACCCCGACAAGTTCCAAAAAGAGTATGCAAAACGCCTAAAAGAACTAACCAAGTTAAGAAATGAAAACTTAGCCATGTAGCTCGCAACTAACAAAGCTCAAGCATTCGAAGCACGTCCTATTGGGCGTGCTTTTTTATTTAACATCTTGTAGACAACATCCTCATTCAGCCGCTATATATCGAAGAAAGAGAATGAAGTCACACACCCAGAAGTAACCCTCGAATTCGCCCTCCAAAACACCCTATATCCCATCATCTAATCGGCCTTCTATGTTAGAATTAACGGCTAGTTCGGAATGCGCTGAGTATCTGATTTAGTTAACTATAATTTAATCACCATGAGTGCTTTTTTAAGTTTTTAGAATGAAAAAATATGAATTAGTTGTCCAAGATATTGTTAGCAAGATCTGCCAAAACAGTATCAATCATAAGCTTCCTGCAGAAAGGGAACTCTCTGAAATATATGGCTTATCTCGATTTACTATTCGAAAAGCGCTAGCCAAACTAGAAGCGATTGGCATGGTGACATCTAAGGTGGGCTCAGGGTACTTTGTTAATACATCTTTGGTTGGAACCCCTCTAGTTTATAACTCGATTACTGAAAACAGCTTTGAAGAAATATCTTATAAAAAGATTCAATTAAATAAGGCGTTACCAAACAACCACGAACAACAAATATTTTCTCTACGTGATGATGAATATATTTGGAAGATCAAACGTCTTAGGTTAATTAATAATAAAGTCGTTCAAATTGAAGAAACAAAAATACCTGTCAGTATCTTTCATGAAATGAACACAGACATCATCGAGAGTTCGCTTCAAAAACACGCACTCGCTCAAGGCTTAGAGATCGACAGTTACTTAACGACTTATCAAGCCATCAACGTATCCAAAGATGATGCCGATTTACTGGGCTGTAAGAAGAATGTCGCGGCAATGAACATCACCAACCGTGGCTTCCTTACCTCTGGCGAATTGTTCATCGTCAGTGACATTATCGACATCAACTATCAATGCACTTATCACACGCCTTTTAACAACGAGAGCATGAATTTCAGAGATAAAAATAGCCGCTAGTGCGGCTAAATTTTAATTGAAACAACAAACTATGGCGTATGAATTGAGCCATCTGGTAGTCGACTTTGAGTCCACTCATGAGGGCGGTACATCACAGGAAACTCGGCTGCAACCTCTCGATCCATCTCTACACCAATACCTGCGATTTCAGAAGCGTATAAGTAGCCATTAATTGGCTCAGCAGCGTTCGGGAATACCTTATGTGTATTCTCGTTGTATTCAACATGCTCTTGAATTGCCGCATTGTGCAAATGTACATTCAAATGCGTGTTTACCGCAGCGCCAATTGGCGTCATATCCGGCGGACAATGCCATGCAATACGAACACCGAAGTTCTGACATAGATGACCTAGTTTCAGAGCTGGAGTAATGCCGCCAATTTGTGAAACATGACAACGAATAAAATCAATACGGCGGTTGGCAATCAAAGACTTCCACTCTTCAGGGTTGTTAAATAACTCCCCTAAACCCAATGAAACCGAGCTTTGGCTACGAATGTTATCCAACCATTCAGTTTGGTTTGGCGGAAGAATATCTTCAATGAAGTAAGGCTTATATTGCTCGACTTCTTTGGCAAATTGTATTGCTTGATTTGGGAAAAGGCGCTCATGAACATCATGAAGAATATGGAATTTATTACCATATTTCTCTCTAAGCGACTTAAACATTGTCAGTGTATTGTCCATGTACTGATCTTGGTCGTAGTACGAACCTTCAGTTGGATTTTGAGTGGTATGCAAATCGGTTGGAACACCGCCATAGAAACCAAGCTGACAACGAATATGCTTGTAACCTTTGTCTAGGAAAGATTCCACCAACTCATAAATACCCTCCATTGTGTCGCTAGTCGCGTGTGTGTATACAGGAATAGCATCACGAGACTTACCACCAAATAATTGATGTAACGGCATACCCGCCAATTTGGCTTTAATATCCCACAGTGCCATATCAACACCGGAAATTGCATTATTGATAACAGGGCCATTTCGCCAATAAGCATTGACCATCATCATTTGCCATAAGTCTTCAATATTATTGGCATTTTTACCAACTAGAAGAGGTTTTAGATACTCATCGACCATTGTTTTTACAGCAAGCGGTCGTTGTTGGAAGGTCGCGCAACCAAAGCCTGTCACACCTTCATTGGTTTCAACAACAACCGTGATGAGGTTATGCCTATCTGGCTTGGTAATAATACAATGGATATCGGATATAATAGTTTCTTTCACAATTAAATAACCTAAACTAACTTCAACTCTTATTATCTAACCGTGTTAAAAAGCACATTTCAAGCGTTAAATTTCATGCGAAAATAATTGGTACGTTTAGTGTTTTTTTTTGATAAACAAAACATACCAATTGGCCCAAAACGGTCAAAAATAATTTATTCGAATTTTAAGTGTGATTGAAGTCTCTTTTTATCCCATTGGATTTAAATAAGTTATCGATATGATTACTGGAGTTAAATATATCCCAGTAACAGGTGTAGTATGCAAATTGTTGAAAATAATGATGCTGTTATGAATAACTCTAAGTCATCGTCTAAAAAGAAAAATTTCAGAGAAAATATACAGTTATTAGTCACTGCACTTGGTGGTGAAGATAATATCGTGAGTCTCACGCACTGTATGACAAGACTAAGATTCAAATTGGCAGACGAGTCTCTGGTAGACGAAGAGGCTATCAAGCAGATCGCTGATGTGAAAGGTGTGGTACTTCAACAAGGCCAAACCCAAGTCATCATCGGTGTTGAGGTCGAGAAGTGGTTCAACGCGCTATCAAACACTCAACAAGCTGACGCTAATCCGGCTGATGAGCTAGAGAAAGGCAAGCTGTTCCAGGGCGTGATGCGTATTGTCGCAGGTATCTTTGGCCCTGTCGTGCCTGCCATTGCGGGCGCTGGTATGTTGATGGGTCTACTCTCAGGGCTTATCGCAACCAACGTTATCTCTGAAAGCTCAGACACAGTTTATTTCTTCCGCTCAATCTCTGTTGCTGTGTTCTTCTTCTTACCTATGCTGGTTTCTTTCTCTGCAGCTAAAGTATTCAAAGTAAACGAATACATTGCGCTTGCTGTTTCCTCCGCAATGTTAGCACCCAAGCTAGTAGATAAAGCGGCGATGCTAAAAGATGCTGGCGCTGCTCCGGAGCTGACGGTTCTTGGAGTGGTTCCGATTGAACTGCTCAACTACGGCGGCGCAATTGTTCCTGCGATTCTAGCAATCTGGTTATTGTCTAAAGTGACTCCGTTAGTTGACCGTCTAGTTCCTTCTTCTGCGAAGCCTGTATTTACACCACTGCTTGCCTTTACGGTAACTTCGACCATCACGCTATCATTTGTTGGCCCTGCTGGTATCTGGCTAAGTAACGGCGCGGGCTGGGTAATGAGCTCGCTACTGGAGATCTCTCCGACGTTAACGGGCTTTGTTTTTGGTCTGACTCGCCCGATTACGATTGTGTTTGGTATTCACCACAGCATGACGCCGATTAGCCTGAACAACTTTGCTCTGTATGGTAAGGATTTACTAATGCCGATCATGTGTTTAGGTAACATGGCAATTGCTGGCGCGACAATGGCTATCTGGCACAAGCAACGTAAAACAGTTTCTAAAGAGCAATCTTCAATCACGATGGGCTCAAGTGTTACCGCTATCTTAGGCATCACGGAGCCGGCTCTATTTGGTGTCCTCACGAAATACACCAAAGCGATGATGACCGCGAGTTTGGCTGCTGGTGTATTCGGTGCAATCTCGGTAACAATCGATACGCACTTAACGAGCTACATTCTTTCTTCTGTCTTCAGCTTGCCGGCTTACCTTGCTGGCGGTACGCAAAACTTCATTCAAGCACTAATGGGCGTGGTGGGTGTGTTCGCACTGTCTTATGTTCTAACGCTATTGTTCGTGAAACTAGACAACAAATAACACTTCCTCTCAACCTATTGGGAACAGAATCAACGTGGCTACCTTCCTTGTAGCCACGTTCCATCATTTATAGCTAGCAATACCCATTCTTCTGTAAGGGCACACTTATGAGCCACATTGCGATTATCGGCGAGTGCATGATTGAACTGAACGGCGCTCCATTCGGCACCATGCAACAAACCTATGGTGGAGATACGCTCAACGCCGCTGTGTATTTGAACCGAAGTGCCACCAGCCATTCCAGTTCGACAAATACTCCTAGGATTCGTACCAGTTACGTCACGGCTCTTGGAGCAGATTCCATTAGCCAAGAGATGCTTAAGCGTTGGCAAAATGAAGGATTATCAACCGATTTAGTGCTTATCGACGAACAGCGCTCGCCAGGCCTGTATCTGATTCAATTAGACGACGTTGGCGAACGCACATTCTTGTATTGGCGTAATGACTCTGCTGCTCGCTACATGGTGCAGCACCCAGATTTCAACAAAATAACCGCCCAGCTTGAAGATGTTGATATGGTATTTTTGAGCGGGATCTCTCTTGCCATCTTGCCACATAGCGATCAACTAAAGTTACTCACTATCATCCAAGGCTTACGTGAACGTGGCGTTACCATCGCCTTTGATAGTAACTATCGACCAAAGTTATGGGACTCAGAAGACGCAATCAAAGAAGCTTATCAGCTTGCCTATCAAGCGACAGATATCGCCTTAGTCACCTTCGACGATGAGCAACTTTTGTGGCAAGACGCACACCCACAAGACACCATAAAAAGATTGCATGCACTCGGCGTCAAAACCGTTGTTGTGAAGCTTGGTGCTGAAGGCTGCTTGATCAGCGAAAACCCCGAAAATGAGCCAGTAAAAATCACAACGACACCTGTCGAGACTGTGGTTGATAGCACCTCTGCTGGCGACTCTTTTAACGGCGGTTTCTTATCTTGCTATCTCGCTGGAGGTTCTGTTTCAGAAGCCTGCCAACAAGGTAATGCACTCGCAAGACTAGTGATTCAGCACCACGGTGCAATTATTCCAAAAGCCATCACCGATACTCTTTCAAACCCTATTAAGAAGTAAACCATGCCTACAATTAACGAACAGCTAAAAGCACTTAAAGTTATCCCTGTTATCGCGATTGATAACGCAGAGGATATTATCCCTCTAGGCAAAGTATTAGCTGAGAATGGACTTCCCGCCGCTGAAATTACGTTCCGTTCAGACGCAGCTGTTGAAGCTATCCGACTGCTTCGCCAAGCACAGCCACAAATGCTGATCGGTGCGGGCACCATCTTGAACCGTGAGCAAGCACTGGCCGCGAAAGAAGCAGGCGCAACCTTTGTGGTATCACCGGGATTCAATCCAAACACGGTTAAAGCATGCCAAGAGATCGGCATTGATATTATCCCAGGCGTGAACAACCCAAGCACTGTTGAAGCGGCATTAGAGATGGGCTTAACAACCTTGAAGTTCTTCCCTGCTGAGGCGTCTGGCGGTATCAACATGGTGAAATCGCTAGTCGGACCTTATGGCGATATTCGACTGATGCCTACAGGCGGCATTACGTCATCAAACATCGACAATTACTTAGCAGTGCCTCAGGTATTAGCCTGCGGTGGCACTTGGATGGTGGATAAGAAGCTCGTTGCAAACGGCAAGTGGGATGAGATTGCCCGCCTAACGCGAGAGATTGTTGAGCAGGTGAATCGCTAAGTAAACTAAGCCAAGCCAGCCAAACTGTTAGCAGATTTGGAAATGCGTTACATACAAAAAGAGCGAGAGGTTGGCCTCTCGCTCTTTTTGTTCAAATCCAGAAATTAGCCACCAGTCCCTTAATTAAGTAACCAATAGCTCACCGGGTTATCAGGGCACTGATAAGGACCACATTCGACAAATGTAGCAATAGCATTCAATGCCACCACCACGATTGCTAGTAAACACACAATCCGTCCAAAGTTACTCATTTTGTAAGGTTCGTGAGACTCGGCCTTATTGGTTAGTATCAGGATCACGGCAACACCCAATATAGTTGCAGCGAACAACACAAAAGCCCAAGTGTAATAATGCATCCCAAAAATAGGACTGCCATAACCAGGAGTGCCCGGAATCACGTGTAGGGAAACTTGTCTTAACGATGTGGCGACACCATACAAAGCGCCAATTAGCACAACCCCATAGTGACGCGATTGAGGCCCATAAACCACATTCAGCATGAAGCCAAACGCGACCATCACAAAGCCAATCCGTTGCAGTAAACACAGTGGGCAAGGAAGTTCATTGAGGACAAACTGAAGAACAAAGCCGATCAATAAAACGGCTGTCATGCCTAGCAGGCCAAGCGTATTCAAGAGAGTTAACTGATTTCGATTCATGCTAGCTCCTTACAATAAGATCGAGAGTGGATCAGTCGCATGATGATTGAACCAATACAAACCAAGGATCACTGAGCTAGCGAAAAAGCCATACGCAGCGGTCTTTGTACCAAAAAAAGCACATATCATCGCTACAAGTAATAACAAAAACAGTAAAGACATCATAAGGGGCACCCCCTCCTTATTTATCGAGTTCAGTCATATTGAACATCATAAAACACCCGCACCTACTTCCTTAGTCATTCACCTTAGGTGAACCAATGGATTACGGATTTAAAATCATCAACTTAATAGTTGTTAGTAACCTCCAAACTGTCAAGTTAGAAGCTATATGCTGATATCTATTCGAGCTAACCTCCCGATGTACACCGAACCCCAATACCGTACTTTGCTACACTGACATAGCGTGACATGCTTAATTTAGCTGATATTAAATCGCTCCCATTATGGCTAGGAAGCTTGATGAAAAAACACCGTACTCGACTACTATTGGCCCTTCCCTTTACATGCCTTGTGTCTTCAAACACCAGCTTGGCAAGCTATACCATTGTGCTACCAAGCCAACATGAGAATGGGTTCAACTTACATGGCTCCTCCTTATCAGCCAGAGAGGTGATCGATTGGGAGGTCAACAATAGTGACTTGGTGTTTGGGGCTTACGCCGATAAAAATGATAACAAAAGCGTCAGCGCGATTGGTTATATGTACAACCAAAAATTGGATCTGAATTCAGGAGAATTAGAAAACGAAATTAGAAATGCCGCAGAGCGAAATGGCATTGATTACGAAGATTTTTTCCTACACTTTTCAGAAGACACGATTCTGGCAGAGCCTGATACGAGTCACGGTGCCAATACCACTTTAAATCGCAAACCTATGATTATCGGCTATACCGCTGATGAAAAGCACGCGGGCTTTGCTCTTTATCAACCACCACCTTGGGATGCTGATGTGTTTGAACATTTCGACGAAGGTGGTGCTCTCTACGTTTATCACTCTGAGAAATTCAATCACTTAGCATTTGAATTTTCACACTTTGCACAGGGCGGAGAGTTTCAGATTGAGTATCCATCATCGATGAACGTTGAGGGCAAAGTCACGGCATGGTCTAGCGTCGTTATAATGGAAGATAACACAAGCAACATGACCCGAAACCAAGCCGTAAACTGGCGAGTCCCATCTAACTGGGTAAGAGCAAATACTCATGATGGAAGTGGTCAGAGTTATGGTGGGGGTCAATATTTTGGTTCTACGTTTATTCGAGATGGCGGGCGTTTATACGTTGTTAGGGTACGCTGGCAAGGGAACCAAAATGATATCCGCCCTCGCTTAAATCAAGTTCAATTGAAGGACCATTTCCCGAAAATCATACTCAAAGATCTGCAGACTTCAAAGACAGATTCACAACCACCAAACGAAACCAAGTATTGGCGCAAGATCCGTGGTTTTGACCAATCAGCCGATCTCGACCAAGACAACTATTTATCATCTTCTGAATATGAGAATAGGAACAACAAATTGGCTACGGCTCAATTTCGTTGGGAATCTCGCGTCATTCCTTTCGGCCGAATGTGGAACCAAAACTCATCATGGTCATTGACCAACCTTGCTAACCCAGATCTACTGATGTTGATGCGAAACTACTATTCCAAACATTGGGGGCAACAAGGGCTCAATGGCGCCTACAACGACGATACCAACAAACTCCTTGGCAGCAATCAATTTGAGGTTCATTCAGGAGGAACAATTCAAGAGCTTGGTCTTGTCGTAGGGTCTGATGAAGCGGATAAGCGATACAAAGAACAATTCGCAGACTTTCTCAAACAGTTATCAGCTAGCGACGACACTCTTTCAATTGGCCTTAATATTGGAACGGCCAACCTTTATGGCCGAAACGGGCAATCACACTTAATTGACTCAGGAAACCTGTACTTTAGGGAGCACTACTTATTCCCCTCTACAGGCTTTAGTGGTTATGCCGGATTGTCTAAGTTTTGGGATAACTCAGCGTTAGCTAACACTGATTCAAACGTTATATTCCAAGCCACTACTCGCTATGGGCGCGTTCAATACCTAGGTAATAGCCAAGATAACTGGCAACAAGATAAGTATTCAACCCTCGCTATTTATTACCTCAGTTACCAGCCACAACATAGTTATTTTAACCAGTGGAATAGCAGTTATGTGTATGGCAGCGGCAATACTACCGAAGAGAATTTTTGGAAGAGTGGTGTGCCGAAAAACATGGCTTACCGACCGACACAACTGCTCAAGGTAGACCTAGGCTTTCCAGCCAACCGGATTCCGAATAAATTAGAACCCATTCCGTTAATGCTTTCGACCACACACTCAACACCCAGTGACTACACCATTGTCGGCGATTCAACCAAGCATCAAGTTGTGCATGCTGATCTGCCAAACGGTAAGGTTCAGCTGTTACCAACCTATACCTATTTTCTTTATCGTTCGGAAACAAACATCGTAGAGGGAGGCCCACAAGAGATGGTGCTCGCAAGAGAGTTTGAGCATGGTCGCGTACTCTTCCGCACCGATTTCTACGGTAAAAACCCAGACTTTTATTCAGCGCCTAAACTCAATATTCCATTAAACAAGCCAATGAGGCCCATAGATATGAATGGCAAGGTTGGTGAGTATGTGAAAGAAGTTAAGCTTGGGGGATATCAAGGGCTATTTCTGCTTTATTAGCCCCTTAGCCCCAAGTTCAGGGTATTAGCCATCTTTACACAACGGAATAAACACTTACCACTTTTCCTATAAATTATCGGTGACCGTTAGCGGCCTTTTTCCATCACACGCGCCTTTCTCAAGGTCGTAGACGGGGCTGGCTCCATGACTGCTCCACCGATGATCTTCCCTCGCTATTTTTCGATATTGCGTCGGCGTGACGCCAATGTACGTTTGGAAGGTTTCATAGAATCGGCTACTCGAATTGAAGCCCACCGTGAGTGAGATATCGAGAATGGTTCTGTCAGTATCACTCAGTAAAGCGCGAGCATGATTGATGCGCATCGCAGTAATGTACTGCTTGATGGTCATCTGCATCGTTCGTTGAAATACGTTCATTGCATAGTTGGCATGTAATCCAATATGTTCTGCGATATCTTTCACGGTTAATGGCTGGTTGTGATGCGTGGCGATGTATTCCAACATTTGGCTTACATAGAATTGAGAGTGTTTCGACACCCCTTTTGAGGTCGATTTATCCTGTCGATTTACGAGCAGTTGTTGCCAACCATCAAGGCAGATTCTCTTAAGCATCAAGCCAATTTCATCGATGGCCAACTGCTGGCGGCTTTCTGACGAATGCTTTATCTCTTGTACCCAACGGGCAATTTCAAATTCACTCACTAACGAACAAGAATTCGATTGCAACACACTACCGTGAGTTATCTGATTGACTAAATCTCGACTGAGAGTCCACGACATAAAATGATGAATCGGTATGTTGATGATCCCCATATTATGGCTTTGGCCGGGATTGGTGAGTCGATGAGGTACCGATGCCCAAAACAAGCCAATCGATCCGCTCTTAACCACGATTGGGCTGCCGTTAATGATGTATTCCACATCATCCCCAAAAGGAATATTCACCTCAATTTGACCATGCCAATGATAGCCGGGCATGGAGTGAGGAGCTCTGAGTTCGATATCGATTTTCTCATAGGAAGAATAGAGAGAAAGCGGGCTTACCGACACGGTCTCGGATGAGTACTTATCTAAAGTGATAATTCTCAGCGTATCAGGGGTTGATTGCGGCATATCTCGTTCCTTAGGAAATCGTATAAATGACTTTTAGCAGTTCCTCGATAATAAAACTCTGAAGGCGATCATGGTGCCGAAATACCCCATTTCATAAGATCAGCACAATGTGATTAGAGTCAGCATCTTAAGTGCAAAACTCGTTTCATTGCACAACCCTTCACCTTAAAAGCCAGCAAGTTATCCCATTTCCTAAGATTTCCATTCAATGATTTAAAAATATTAGAAAACGGGAGAGCTATTTGATTATCTGAGACGAATCGATGTGGGTTCTAGGTGTAATTTGTCTGTATCAACAAAGAACTCAGAGAGATAAAGGATTCCACTATGCAAAGCCCTAAGATCACATTCATCGGTGCAGGATCAACCATTTTTGTTAAGAACATTCTTGGTGACGTTTTCCATCGTTCTGCACTACAAAACGCTCATGTCGCCCTGATGGATATTGATGGGACCCGATTAGAAGAATCACACCTAGTCGTCAGTAAACTCATGGAATCATCTGGTGCTACTGGTTCTATTTCGTGTCACTTAAATCAAAAAGAGGCACTACAAGATGCAGACTTCGTTGTCATCGCTTTTCAAATAGGCGGTTATGAACCTTGTACGGTCACTGATTTCGAGGTGTGTAAACGCCATGGCCTGGAACAAACCATCGCAGACACACTTGGCCCAGGCGGTATTATGCGTTCGCTACGCACAGTCCCGCACCTTTGGAGCGTGTGTGAAGATATGACCGAAGTTTGTCCGAACGCCACTATGCTCAACTACGTCAACCCTATGGCGATGAACACGTGGGCGATGTACGAGAAATACCCGCACATCAAACAAGTCGGTTTATGCCACTCAGTACAAGGCACAGCAGAAGAATTAGCGCGTGACTTGGACTTAGACTATTCAGACCTTCGCTATACCTGCGCTGGCATCAACCACATGGCTTACTACCTCACTCTTGAGAAGAAAACAGCAAGTGGTCAATACATCGATATTTATCCAGATCTACTTGAAGCTTTTGAGAGTGGTCAAGCGCCTAAACCAGGTATTTATCACAATGGTCGCTGCACAAATTTGGTTCGCTACGAGATGTTCAAAAAATTGGGCTACTTTGTGACTGAGTCTTCTGAACATTTTTCGGAATACACCCCCTACTTTATCAAGCCAAATCGCCCAGATTTAATCGAACGTTATAAAGTGCCACTTGATGAGTACCCGAAGCGCTGTGTCGAGCAAATTGCCGATTGGAAACGTGACCTTCAAGAATTCAAAACAGCTGACAAGATCACCGTTGATGAGTCTCATGAATACGCCAGCACCATCATGAATTCTATCTGGACAGGTACTCCGAGCGTCATTTACGGCAATGTGAAAAATGAAGCCTTGATCGACAACTTACCGCAAGGCTGCTGCGTTGAGGTCGCTTGTTTAGTTGATGCGAATGGTGTGCAACCGATCAAAGCTGGTCGCCTACCTAACCACTTGGCCGCATTAATGCAGACCAACATCAATGTTCAAACTCTATTAACGGAAGCCATCCTCACTGAAAACCGCGACCGTATTTATCATGCTGCGATGCTGGACCCACATACAGCCGCTGTACTTGGAATAGAAGAAATATACGCGCTGGTTGACGACTTAATTGAAGCACATGAAGGTTGGCTACCAGAGTGGGTTAACACGTAATTTCATACTAATAAAAAATACAATAACGTGAATATTAGCGCCTTCTCACCGAGGAGGCGTAAGGAGTGGCAATGAGTATCTCTATGAATACCAAGCTAAGTTATGGCTTTGGGGCGTTTGGTAAAGACTTCGCAATCACCATCGTCTATATGTACCTAATGTTTTACTACACGGATGTAGTCGGTATTTCTGCCGCTACCGTCGGCACCATCTTCCTCGTCGCCCGTATTTGGGACGCGGTCAACGACCCAATTATGGGCTGGTTGGTCAACAATACGCGCACCCGTTGGGGCAAATTCAAACCTTGGATTTTAATTGGCACGCTCGCCAACTCTATCGTTCTACTCATGGTGTTTAGTGCACACTACATCGAAGGTCCTTGGCTCATCGCCTACGCCGCTGTCACTTATATTTTGTGGGGCATGACTTATACACTAATGGATATTCCTTTTTGGTCGTTAGTCCCAACACTCACCTTAGATAAACGCGAACGCGAAGAGTTAGTCCCATATCCTCGCTTCTTTGCGAGCCTCGCGTGGATAGTAACCGCTGCCATTGCAATGCCTTTCGTCAACTATGTAGGTGGTGACGACAAGGGGTTTGGGTTTCAAATATTTACGCTACTGTTGATTGCCTGTTTCTTAGTCTCTACGTTTATCACACTGCGTAATGTCAAAGAACGCTATTCAACCGCAAACCTGGACGCCACACAGCCTGAAGCAAAAGTATCACTGAAAAAGCTACTGTCACTTATCTACAAAAACGATCAATTGACCAGCGTTCTATGCATGGCACTGTCTTACAACTTAGCGACCAACATCATCACAGCCTTCGCGGTTTACTACTTCACCTATGTTGTAGGTAACGAAGAGTTGTTCCCTTACTACATGGCTTATGCAGGCATCGCAAACCTCATCACACTGGTGCTGTTTCCTAAACTCGCAAAAATGTTCTCACGCCGCACCCTATGGGCTTGTGCTTCCACTTTCCCTATTTTAGGCAGTGCTGTTCTGATCTATGTTGGCATGTACGACAAACAAAGCATTCTGTTGATTTCAACGGCGGGTGTGTTCCTACAAATCGGTACAGCCCTGTTCTGGGTACTCAACGTGATCATGGTTGCCGACACGGTCGATTACGGTGAGTTTAAACTAGGTGCTCGTTGTGAAAGTATCGCTTACTCGGTGCAAACTTTGGTCGTAAAAGCAGGCTCTGCATTTGCCGCTTTCTTCATCGGCATCTCGCTCACTGCCGTCGACTATGTACCTAATGTAGTGCAAAGCCCTGAAACCGTATTTGGCATGCAATGCATCATGGTCGGCCTACCTGCTTTCTTCTTTGCCATTGCATTAATCATATACTTCCGCTTCTACAAGCTGAACGGCGCGTATCACCAAAAAATTCAAGATCACCTCACTGAAAAGTATGACCACATCACCAACGATGGCTCAGAAAATCACAAACCAACAGAACCGGCACAAGCAACATAAACCATAGAGTGACGTCAATGTAGGTTTTCGGAACCCACATTGACGTCCATACCAACAACTCTCAACCCTCACTAGCCTTTCTACTTCCAATAAAAGAGAACCGTATGAAACTCAAATTACTTGCTTCTGCCATCACTTTCTCCCTCATGCTATCAGCTGGGGCACATGCACAAAAAAACGACAACATTCTTACTAACCCTAGCTTTGAAAACAAGGGATTAGGGTGGAACTATTGGTTTTCTAACATCAAAAACGACTTTACTCATGAAGGAGAATACCGAGGTCGTATCGCTCAAGGCAAGAATCACCACATTAGTCAAATAGTGACGATTCCTGAAACGGGCTACTACGATTTATCCGCTTATTTTATTAGCCCTTCTAACGATGCCACCCTCGCAATGACTAACCTCACCGATCAAGTATTGGTGAGTGAACAAATTAAGCCGAGTACCAAGTACAAGCGAAAAAATTTGAAACACATTCCATTAGAAAAAGGGGAACAGCTAAAAGTCTGGTTCTCAGGTTCTGCTCAAGGTGGCGTCAGTGTTGATAGCGTCGCCTTAATAAAAAGTAATAAAAACAAACCCCTAAATTTCAACCAAATCATTCAGTTCTCAGCTCAAGAACAAGTCGGAGTCACTAGCGTCAATAAAATTTCTAGGGATATAAAGTTCCAGGTCCCATTCGGCACAGACCTAACCACATTGACCATTGAGAACATCCTAATATCTGAAAACAGCTACTCGTCTGTCAACACGGGCGATGTGATCGATTTCCGTCACCCTGTACAAGTAGCAGTGATAGATGACAACAATAAAGAACAGCTGTGGACGCTCACCGCTATCGAAAAAGAAAAGCAAGTGGTGGTCACCTCTTCAAATTCGAAGCTCCAAGACTCTTTCGAATGGGCGATAGAGAAAACTCAACTTTTCGTAATGACAGGTCAACATGACCTCGTAAATCGGGATGAATACAATAATGACGGTGATGGCAGCGCAAATTACATTCCATCTTATTGGGCTGGCTATTTTGACCGAACCGCTTTTTACTCGAGAGACTTCTTACACCAAGCAAGTGGCGCAAAAATCGCAGGGCTTGAACCAGAAAACTTCTCAATGTTCAAAACATTCGCCAAGCATTCAACAGAATCAAGAAAGTGGTACACACTATGGGCCATTAATTTCGATGGTACGCCACATACTATTGATTATGACGACGACAATTGGTTTGTTCGTGAAGTGCCCGCACAGTTCGAATTTGTTGAAAAGGCATGGAAACAATACCAATGGACAGGGGACAAACGCTATATAGAAGATGATGATCTCTGGCAGTTTTATACCAAAGTTCTCACCGATTACATCGAGCTACATGATGACCAAGATCCTAACGGAATCGCTGAAGGTTATGGCGGTATTTTTGAAGGGTCTGCCACGTACAACGAACGAGGCGAGTTTCCAATTGAAGCTGGCGACGGAATTGGTTCTCAATACCAAGCTACACTCGCTTACTCAGCAATGCTAGAAGCACGAGAAGAATACAGTGAGGCAACACTATGGCGAGAAAAAGCCCAAGAGCTTAAGCGTTATTTTAATGAAGACTGGAGCATCGTAGATCCAAATAAACCACTAGAGAACTACGTTAACATTGTTCAAAAAGATGGGCTGCGCCTAAACGATTTTGGTAAAGAGAATAGTTGGTTCATGCCGATGAAACTCATCACTGAACCTGGAGAAAGAAACAACAGGTATCTTGATTTCATTGCTAGCAATTTAGGTAATGGCATTGGTAGCACGCCAGAGGCACCCAATAATATTGAAGCCTACACCTACATTCCTGAAACCTATTTTCCATATAATCGCAATGCCGAAGCATGGAAGTGGATGCAGTACATAATGGACACTAAAGATGAGCCACACGAACGTCCAACTCAAGGAACCAATGGTGACTACCCAGAAATATCCTTTACATTCATTTCGAATATGATTGAAGGCTTAATGGGCATAAAACCAAACGCCGCAGAGCACCAAGTGACGACAGCTTCTCACCTCACCAGTGACATAGAATGGTTAAGTGTGGATCAGTTACCAATGGGTGAACATGAGCTAACCCTGCGTCATGATGGGCTCACGAAGTCAACGCTTACCAACCGTTCGGAGCATGCCCTAGAATGGGAGGCATGGTTCTATGGCGATTACCCAACGTTAATCGTAGATGGCCAAGCAATCCGTAGTCAAAAGAAACAGGTGAACGGGCAACAAGTCAGCTATGTGATTGTCCCCATAGCTAAAAACTCTACTCGAGTTATTGAAAAGTAGCGCTTAAAACAAAGCCTAGCGAATAACCGCTAGGCTTCTAAGTTCAAATGCCTGATTAGTAACAAACTAAAAATAAGCTCAGTCATACTTGTTCAACTACAGCTTACTTCAGGGGGTCATTATCAGGCAGTGCCTTGTGAATCCATAGCGCCAAACGTTTCTTGATATTCGCTCCATCAAGCTTACTTTCTGGAAGAGGGGTAATCTGATTTACTTCAACAAGGAACAAATACACCGATTTAACCTTTATCGGTTGAGATGAATGCGGCAAATCAAAACCTTGCAATTTTGCCATTTTAAAACCGACCTCTACTGCTTTTTTTACCAGCTTATCTTCATTAATGATCTTAGCGGTTTTCGACATTTTATCTCCATCATCTTTACCGAATGAGCATTGAGTATATCAAACAGAATAGAAGACAAGATCACCGCGATCTCAAATCAAAAAATCTCTTTGATAAATAACATAAAACGCATCACAGACTAAAAGCTGATTCTAATTATATAGACATTGACGAGACAAATAATGATAAGCAAACGGTCTCTTAATAGAACACTCAGTAAATGAGATCTTCAGTCAAGAAACCAAAAGTCGAACAATTTTTGACTTATCATTCCAAAGAATACGGAATACTATGATTCTCATATAGATGATAAGAATTCTATCAACAACCAATAACTTCATGTTATTTAACCAGTTTTATACTAGAACGACTCAGATCATATTTACGGGCACCTATAACCAAAACTTATTTACAAAATACTCATTAAGAAAATAGAATAAATCCACTAATTTTATACTGGTGTTAAAAATGCGTTACCTATGGGCTTCATTTTGTCATAAGAATCCAATCGTCGGACGAATCGTTCATATCCTTGTTATGTTAGTAGCGTTAGCCTCTATCGTTATCCCATTGATCTCAAAAGATGCAACAACAATCTTAGTTTCACTGAGTGTTGCTTTAGTATGTTTTGTGCTGTTTGCCTTCTTTGCGCTTGCCGATAAAATGCGCTCAGGTATGCACTAATCAGCTCAATATTCGCCAAGCATTCTCTTTTCTAAACTTCATTATAAAATGCATGCGACCAAGTACGGAAAAGCCCAAAGTTATTAGCTTTGGGCTTTTCTTCTATAGCCTGCAGTTGGAAATTACAGCTATCAATCGGGCATGACCACAATACCCATGCTTTCAAGCAGTTGCTCTTGCTGCCAAGCGACAATTTTAATCCCCGATGTGTCTACCTTGCGAGGATCTAACCCTTCTAATTCAGCATGACACAAGTTAGCCCCCTGCATACTGAATTGCCCCCATACATCTTCCGAGAACACACCTCGGCTGAGATCAGACTCTTTCAATGACGCGCCGCCAAGGTAAGTGCCTATCCAACGGTTCTCAAACAGTTCGCACTTCTCTAAACAAGCCTGTTCAAAATTAGCGTAAGACAGGTTGCAACCCGTGATGTATGCCGAGCAAAAATACATGCGATTGCTCACCTGATTGGCAAAATTCGCACGAGTAAAGTTCGCCCCTTTCAAGTCGCATTCACGTAGCTCAATACCATAGCAATTCGCGTTACTAAAATTCGCCATCGCCAACTGACAATTCTGAAAACTTGCATCTCGTAAGTCGGCAATATCAAAGTGGCATCCCTCAATATCGCCTTGCTCAATAAACTTACAGTTAATAAACGTTGCATCACGTAAGTTCGAACGTCTGAAATCACAACGGATAAACGTGCAGGCTGTAAATGTAAGCTCTGATAAATCTTGCTGAGCAAAACTGTGGTGATGATAAGTGCTGTTATTGGTGTCCATTTAGCCCCCTAAAGAAATTAAGCTAAGACTACCATTGCGATCTTAAGAAAACACCAAATTAAAAATCAACAAAAACAGCAACTTAAAACACCCTGATTTAGCCATTTTAAGGCACCAAACAAGCCCTTTAAGGTTGTTATTTTCGATTTATAGGATGTGCTTATCTTGAAAAAAGTTTTGTCGCTTAGAAGTGCCAATAAGAGAAAAAGTTACTTTGACGAAACGAGTCAATTATTGACCGCGTCCTAACGCGCTAGACTGGACGGTTGGTATGTTGCTCGTTACACTATTCCTCATTCTCAGCATAAAGAGTAAGAACAATGAAAGACATGCGACAAGCTATGCTCGATGCAGGGTTTAGCCTTATTAATGAACACGGGTTTGCTGGTGTTGGCCTGATGAAAATCATCAACCAAGCGCAAGGCACGAAGGGTTCTTTTTACCATTACTTCAAATCCAAAGAACACTTTGGTGAGATCCTTCTTACTAACTACTTTGATGAGCATCTCGCTAAGCTAGACGACTTTTTAAGTGATGAGTCGCTTTCTCGTCGTGACCGCGTAAAAGCCTATTTCGAGTTTTGGTGTGCATCGAAACTGACTGAAGACTTCAATATCCAATGTCTTGTCGTAAAACTGGCGGGAGAAGTATCTGGGTCTGCTAACCCGTTACAGTCCACAATGGCAATAGGTGCAGAAAAGATCATCCTGCGTATGGCGAAGCTATTTGAAGAAGGCAATGAGACCGGTGATTTCACGATCGCAGAGCCCGAATCGCTGTCTCGAATGCTTTATGGCCTATGGCTAGGCTCAACGCTCATGGCCGCCATGCAGCGTAACCGTTCGATTCTAAACAATGCCATGGAAGAGACTCTTCTCGCCATGAGCCCAGCCCAGGAATCGGCTGACTAGATACCCGTTACCAAATACCAAATACCAAATACCAAATACCAAAAGGCTCGCATAATTTATGCGAGCCTTCTATCTTACTGTAAACATTGATTAAATCGATTCACGCTTACTCCGCCACCCCAGACGAGACGGAATATTATTAGCTTTGAGTAAGCCCTTAATAACAGGGTCGATATGCTTGAAGAAGCTCAGCCATCCTTCACAGAGATAATTTAACCCAGCCTCACCATCTCGACTTTTGATGATGCGGTTTTTAGGGCACTCGCCATGGCATGCAAATTTAAACTCACAGGCTTGGCATTGTTTCGGCAGAGACTTCTGTTTGGCGAACCCAAAACGCTGCTGCGCTGATGAGAAAGCTAAGGTGGAAAGTTCTTGCTCCTGAATGTTACCCAACTGAAATTCAGGAAAAACATAATGGTCACATGAATAGACATCACCATTCGGTTCAACCGCGAGCCCTTTCCCGCAAATCTCACTCAATGTGCACATCGTGCTTTCTTTCCCCATCCACACACCAAAGAAGTTTTCAAAATAAGGCACGAGCACCTGACCAAAATCATGTTGGTACCATTCATCAAAAATCGTAGAGAGAAACTCTCCCCATTGTGCTGATTCAACACTCCACGGCTCTAGATCGCCTGAAACAGGAATGATCGCCTTCTGGTTGGTGAGCCATTTGTTGTTAGTATGAGCAGCACGCTTATCGACCACAGGAATAAACTGCAATTGCTTCGAACCCACTTCATCACGCAGAAAGCGATAGACCTCTAATGGATATTTTCCTGTCACATCATTCACGCAGCTTAGGGTCGCGAACTCGACATCATGCTGCTTCAAGTAGCGAATGCCACGCATTGTTTGAGAAAAAGTACCTTTGCCTGCACGGTTGGTTCGGTAGTGATTGTGTAAGTGCTCTGGGCCGTCAATGCTCACACCAATGATAAAGTCATTCTTTTTGAAGAACTCACACCACGCATCATTCAGTAACGTACCGTTGGTTTGAAGGTCATTGCTAATCTTGCTGTAGCTAGGACAATATTTTTTCTGCAGATCGACGACTTTTTGAAAGTACTCAACCCCCAACAAGGTAGGCTCTCCACCGTGCCAAGAAAAGATGATTTCATGCGTATTCTGCCCTTCTATGTACTGCTTGATATAACGCTCTAACAGAACTTCATCCATCGTATATTGAGAGCCTTTTGGGTATTCAAGCAGCTGTTGTTTTTCTAAATAATAACAGTAGGTGCAACTGATATTACACACCGCACCTATCGGTTTTGCTAAGGCCTGAAGTTTACTGTGTGCTTTGCCATTGAACTGCGGAACTGAACTCAAGTTTGATAGCGATAATGTCGTCATGAAGAGTGCCTCGATGTAAAAGTTATTGTATTAGCTAAAACAATTCGTAATTCCTTTACACGGTGTTCATCGACCAACCAAGCTTGATGGCATTAGGTTGGCCGAGTGGTTTTTTTCCTCTATTTCACGTTTTCAAACGGGTTCCACGCTTCATCAACTGGGACGATATTTTGCGCTTTTTCGTATTCTTGATATTCAGCGACCATTTCAAGGAACAGATCTGGCATTTCATTTCTCAAGTCATGTTGCTCAGCAGGATCTTTCTTGGTGTTGTATAGGTGCCACTCACTGTCACCGCCCATTCCCGTAGAGATTCGGATGATCTTGTAATCACCTTTAAGCAAAATCCCGCTACCAAACAATTCAAATGGAATCGCATTGTTGGCACTGTGCACGTCTGCCGTTTCCCCTTTGAAGTAAGGCAACAAGCTCACACCACTCATCGGCGCCACTTCTCGACCTTGATATTCCGTTCCTGGATGCTCGACCTCTGCAATCTCAAGAATCGTTGCTGCAATGTCCTTCACTTGAGATAAGTCGTCTGTCTGAGTTCCCGGTTGCAACGCATCTTCACCGTCTAAAAGCGCTTTGGCTGGCTTAACGATAAATGGCACACGGATACCGCCCTCTGCTGTATAAGCTTTGTACCAAGATAGGCCACCGGTTGAAGCGCTTGCCCACTCAGGACCAAGTGACACACTGGAGTTCGCCTTACCTAAGTTTTCAGTCGAATTATCGAAATGATGAGCAGTCCACGTTCGGATCAAATCACTGATATTTTCACCGGTAATATCCGCCGCTTCTGGGCCGTTATCCGCTAGATACATAATGTAGGTATTGTCGTATTCGCCGATTTCTTTCAGGTAATCGACTATCTGGCCGACTTGGTGGTCCTGCATTTCCATCATGCCCATCGCGACAGCCATTTTCTTGCCATACCACTTTTGTTCTTTCTCAGAGAGCGAATCCCAAGGTCGGCTTAATGCGTTACGATCTGAAATATCGGCGTCTTTTGGAATCACACCCATCTCTTTCATGCGTTGAAAACGGTCTTCTCGAACCGAGTCCCAACCATGCTCAACGTAGTAGTCGACTTTATCTTGATAGGCAGACTCAGGCGCTTGCAGTGGCAGGTGAATACCGGTGAATGGGACGTAGGCGAAGAAAGGCTTGCCGTCGTCTTTTTTGCTGTCGATCATCTTGATGATCTCGTTGGTGTAAACTTGGTCTGAGTACTCGCCTTTGTATTTATCCTCAACCACTTCACCGTTGCGGTAAGTTGGCTCAACTTCAACACCGGGAATATCGCCTTTTTGCAACGCATCCGCTGTCGCAGCGTTTTTGGCCGGGAACATCATATCTCGATTAAAGTGATTCGAGCCGCCCGCTAAGATACCGTAACTCTCACCAAAACCTCGATCGTCAGGTAAGAAGCCATCGTCGTGCCCCAAGTGCCATTTACCAGAGAGGTAAGTGTTATAGCCGCTCTCTTCAAGCAGCGTGGCGACCGTAACACCTTTCTTTATGAGGTAACCTTCATAACCCGGCTTACCAATCGCGCCCGGATAGACGGCATAGTCGAAGGTGCCTAGCCCAACCTCGTGGCTGTTTGCTCCGGTTAACATCATAGAGCGCGTTACCGATGACGTTGGTGACGCGTGAAAATTAGTAAACTTAACCCCCTCTTCAGCCAGCGCCATTAGGTTTGGTGTATTGGCTTCTGAGCCATAAGGCTGAGTATCGGCAAAGCCCACATCATCGCCAACAATGACAACAATGTTCGGTTTTTCTGATTCTGCGGCCAGAGCAGCACTACTTGCCGCGGCCATTGCAGTGAAGACTAAAGATTTCTTGAATGTCTGCATAAGACGTTCTCCAATTTCTGTGATTAACTTTTTCAATAATTAACTTTTCTGCGAGTAACTTTTTCTGTGATTAACTTTTTCTGTGGTTAACCTTTTTGTGATTAACCTGAGTTAGGATTTGAATTAATGCGCGGCTTGCGACATCCAATGTAATAAGTCGAGCGCGGGGTCATACTCTTGAGCTGCTGCCATGCCAATCCAGGTGACAGCCTCCGCTTGGCTGGCTTGAACGCCACTTCCAGAGATATACATCAACCCAAGCTGTGTTTGAGCTTCAGGGCTACCGTTATTGGCTGCGGTGACGAACCACTCCGCGGCTTTTTCATCATTCTGATCTACGCCATCTCCGCTCAGATATAAGTAAGCGACAGAGAGTTGGGCATCCAATTGCCCTTGGTAAGCCTCATCCAACAATTGCACGACATCTTGATGCTGCTGCGATTGGTCCATGGTGGTGTGGTTCTTAGAGCTTTCGCTTCCAACGCTTGCTTTAGCAAAAAACAGTGCAGCTAAAACACCAGTCAGAATCACGGTAGTTAAACGTTTATTGATCATTTATTTCCTCCTCGGGAATAAAGGTCACAACGTCCCTGTTGAATGAGTTAGGTGAAAAGTAGGAATGGCGCGATGATGCACAAGCTTGATAGCAATACGTTTTCGATTTTCATAATTGGCTCTCGAGTAATGATTGTTGAGTGAATCAGGGACTGAATCATCGACTGAATTAAATGGTCATAACATTCAGTCGATTAAGACAGAGACTTAAATCGCTTTCTCTATGATGGTTTCAATCGTCTGTTTCGAGATTGGGTAGAACTGAAAACAGATGTCTTTTTCAATCGCTTCTGCAATGTTGCTCTTCTCTTGCTCATCAAACTTCCAGCTGCTGAAACGCTTCATCGCACCCACACTGGTTTGGAAGTTATTTAAGAAATCCAACACGCGTAGGTAAATCATTTCATCAGTTCCCGTGCTGTCGACAGAGAATGCTTGAGCTAACTTCGCCGCATTCGGCATGTAGAACTCTGGCAGTGCTTCAATCACAACCGGCATTAATACCGTGTTGGCATCACCATGTGGAATGTGGCTAATCGCACCAAAAGCGTGAGCGCAGTTATGAATCGGAATCCCGCCCAAAGACGAATAAAATGCAGAGATCGCCATGGTACTTGCTTGAAGAAGGTTGCCACGTGCCGTTAGGTTTTCTGGTTCTTTAAGTGCCAAGGGTAAGTTTTCAACAATCAATTTTGCCGCCTGAATTCCGTAAGCGTCGGTGAATGCATTACTCATTGGTGAGACAATTGCTTCAACAGCGTGTGTTAGTGCATCCATGGCGGTAGAACGAGTCAGGTGAGCTGGTAGCTTAGTGGTCACCGTTGGATCAAGAATCGCGATATCGGCTTCCAATCCCGATGCGACTAGGCTTGCCTTAATGTTTTCATGTTCGTTGTAAAAAACAGCAATAGGAGAAGCTTCTGCGCCCGTACCAGCCGTTGTCGGAACCGCAATGTGGGGCACTCGAATATCTTCATTGTTTGGCCATACATCCATATGACCACCACCTGCAATTACGGTGCGAATGTCATCTATCTTCTTATGAAATGCGTATTTCACACCTTTAGAAGCATCAATTACGCTGCCGCCGCCAACAGACAAGATCGCATCAGCATTGACGCTGTTTGCAAACTCAATGGCTGCGTTGATGTTGTCGCAAGTCGCGTCTGGCGCGATATCGGTGTACACGCCAACAAGCTGAACCGCTTGTTCATTGCCTGGCTGGTTCACCTTTTCGTTTACAAACAACGCCGAGAACTGCTCAACAAAACCAAGAGACTCCAAGCCTTTATCAGAAAAGAGCACGACTCTTTGCGCACCTAAGCGACCAAAAAGAGAAGGGATATTTTCAATGCCATTCTCTTGAGCATGAACAATGGTTTTAAGTTGAAAGTTAAAATTATTGGTTGTCATGGTATTTACCTCATTTCTAGTTGATGACTAAACAATAACCAATACAAACCGGTCGGTCTAGAGTGTTGATGTCAAAGATATGTCAATTAAGATCTTTATGGATCATTGCCCCAAAACGAAAAAAGCCCGCAAATGCGGGCTGTAGTGATAAGTAAGCTAGTGAGTGATCATTGAATAAGTGTCATTGACTCACCATGAGCAACTTATTAACTATTAACTATTAACTATTAACGAAGATGAGCTGGCACCTTGCTTTTGTCTCTAGTGAGGTAGTAATACAGGTAAACTAAAGAGTAGACAGTCACAAATCCATCGAGCGCAAACACACCGCTCCAACCATAAAACCACTCATAATCGTTGATACACACGTTGTATAAGAATATGCCCACAAACATCGACTTCTCAAATGCACTGTAAATCATGGTCGAAGTACGCAGCGATTTGTACTTCGCCGAGAACATCAACAACACACCAATACAGCCAACCATGACTCCCCAGTGTTGATAGGTACCCATAAGATACTCTTTGTTCACCATCATCGTATCGTTGTACGAGAACAGCGTTTGCATACTCCAATCAGGCGCAAGGAAAGTAGAGAAAGCGGTTGCGGTTAAGAATCCTGTAACCATCAAATACGCTTTCATCGTTCGTTCAAAAAATCGTTCCAACATAAAAATAACCTCTTAAAATAACGTCGTAAAAATAATTTCTTATAAATAACTTCTTGTAGATAAATTGGGTGATGACAGAAATGATTTACTTGCCAAGCATGCTCATCACTGCGGTCTTTAATTCGTTGTCTTCTTTTGAAAACAGATGCTTAACTCGATGATCTAAGCCTGTTTCCAATACGGTTTTGGCATGGGAGAAAGTAAGGAAACCTTCTTTGCCGTGATAGTTGCCCTGACCAGATTCACCAATGCCACCAAACGGCGCGTCATCAACTGCTAAATGGAAAACACAGTCATTGATACACATTCCTCCGGAATGAACTTGGTGTTTAACCTGAGCTTGTAAGCTCAAATCAAAGCTCATTAGATAGAGCGCCAACGGCCTTGGTTTGCTATTGATGACTTGGAACGCCTCTTCGATATTGCGATAAGTAATCAAGGGTAATAGTGGGCCGAAAATCTCTTCGTTCATCACCTTGGATGACAGGCTTGGTTCAACAATCAGGTGCGTCACCAAACGGTGGTTATCTAAGTCCATCGCTTCGTCATGGCAAGCGACGGTTCGCGTTCCAGTTTGTCGTTCTTCATTCAACAAACCAACTATGCGGTCGCATTGACGAGGATTGATTAGGGACGTCAAACTCTCGGAATAGACCCCTTCATCGAACAGCAATTGGTACTGTTTTTTATACTCTTGAATGAAAGATTCAACTTTCCCTTCAGGTAGCAATACATAGTCAGGAGCTACACACACCTGCCCGTTATTGAGGCTCTTACCATAAATGATTCGCTCAACCGCGATATCAATTGGCATGTCTTCTGCAACGATAACTGGTGACTTACCACCTAGCTCTAGCGTGACTGGAGTTAGCGTGTCAGCCGCTGACCTCATCACTTGGCGACCCACTTGGGTTGACCCCGTAAACAGAAGATGATCAAACGGCAACGCCGAAAATGCGGCTGCGATTTCTACCTCACCTTCAACCAAGCACACCTCATCGGATTGGAAGACTTCCGCCAATAGCGCTCTTAATACTTGGTTCGTCGCTGGGGTAAATTCACTCATCTTGATCATGGCGCGATTGCCCGCTGCCAACGCCGAAATAAGCGGGCCGACGGATAACATGATCGGGAAGTTCCACGGAGCAATGATCCCGACAACGCCTTTGGGTTGATAAACCACTTCAACACGAGAGGTTGAAAGCAAAGGGCCGGAATGACGAATCGAAGATGTCGACCAATGAGGTAAACACTCAATGCTGTGATCAATATTTCCGATGCAAGGCAATATGTCGGCCATCAAAGTGTCTTGTCGACTGCGGTGACCATAGTCCTCACTCACGGCTGAACACAAACGATCCGTGTAATCGATAAGCGCAGATTTAAGTGCAAGCAACTGCTCAATTCTCACCGATACCGCTGGCATCGGGTTCTGTGCAAAAGCTCCCTGCATGTTGTTCAACGTCATGGTCATTTGTGTTGGCGTCAATTCGTATTTCATACATCACCTCGTGGTTAAGATGAGCACACAATAATACAAATCAGACCGGTCGGTCTATATTTTTATTGTCAGAGAATCGTCAATGCATTTTTGAATACAAATAAATAGGGTGGTTACAACGTAGGGTTAAAATTCAGGGCGATTAAAAATAGAAGGGCGTAACGAACAGGCGGTATAACGAGAAATCTCACATGGTGAGATCAAAAATGGCCGCTTAATGCGACCATTTAATAACTCTTTAAGTTTTTGTTTTAAATAGATAATTTAAAACTAACGTTAGCTTTTGGCTACGTTTGCAATGCCTTCAAGCTGAAGCACTGGAGCAGCGTCGATGTCTTCTGCGTTCATCATTGCTGATACACGCTGCATCGAAGAAAGCAGTAAGCTTTGCTCCCACGTCTCTAGGTTTTGGAATTTTTTCACGAAGTTATCTTGCAGCGGCGGTGGCGCATTGTTTAGCAACTCTTGACCTTTTTCAGTCAGGTTCGCGTGTACTTTGCGGCGGTCCGATGAACTGCGTACTCGTTGTACATAGCCATTTAACTCAAGACGGTCGATGATCGTCGTCGTCGTTGCTTGGCTTACATTGGTCTGATTAGACAATTCTTTGATCGTCACATTACCCATTTCTTGGATTGCTCTCATTAAGATTAATTGAGGGCCAGTCAAACCATACTCTTTACTCAGCTTCTTCGAGTGTAAATCGATAGCGCGAATAATTTGGCGAATAGCGACCAGGATTTCGTCATGTTTGTCCAAGATGCAGACCTTTGTACTAATATACTGTGAATGGTTTTACAGCGTCGAAGCGATGAAATGTCTCGAGTGATTACGTCACGCGCGCTCGAATTACACTGTAAATTGATAAATTACTTCATTGATTTTTCCGCATTGTACTGATGTTCATACTATTCTCAATCTTTTCTATACCACTAAACTTGCGTGGTACGGCACTTTTGCTTAATGAAGGGGGAATGAAAGCTTCAATGAAGACAAAAATAATGAACCAGAGAATACAAACTCAAAGAATAATATATTTTAATAATCATAGAGGTAGAGAGATTTAATCCTCTCCACCCAATAAAAAACCAGCCTCAATAGCTAAGCTGAAAAACGAAATTTTACGCAGCGGTATTCATCTGAAAGTTACCCGTTAGCGCGTTGTAAAACTCGCTGTTATCCAAAATCCCTACCAATTGATTATTTTCAACCAACAGAATTGGGTGGTTACTGATCTGCTTAAGCTTAATCGCATCACGCATACCAATCTCCGGGCTTGTCACTACCACACTAGACGCGTTAATCGCGGTTAGGTCGTCAGACTCGCTCCACTCAACAAGCGCCAAGGTAGATTCACCTTTCACCGATAAAGCACCTTCATTCTGTTCAATCCAGAGATCTTTAGAATCGCAGATCTTCCAGCTTTCATTCTCTTGCGTCAGTGAATCAAGAGGCTGCATTAAAGAACGACCTTTAAGCACATTCAATGGATTGGTGTGAGCAACGAAGTCTTTTACGTATTCGGTTTTTGGCGTCAGTACGATCTCTTCAGGCTTACCGTGTTGAATCAGTTTGCCTGACTCCATGATCGCAATGTTATTACCAATCTTCAGCGCTTCGTCTAAATCATGACTCACGAACAAAATCGTTTTGTTAAGCTTGTTTTGCAATAAAATTAGCTCATCTTGCAACTGCGCACGAATCAGCGGATCAAGCGCTGAAAACGGTTCATCCATAAGAAGAATGTCGGTATCCATCGCAAAGGCACGCGCTAGACCAACACGTTGCTGCATACCGCCAGAAAGCTCATGCGGATACTTGGTTTCCCACTCTGCCAAACCCACCATTTCAAGTTGTTCACGCGCTTTAGCACGACGAACATCTTTGGCTACGCCTTGCATTTCTAGACCAAACGCCACGTTATCTAACACGTTTAACCAAGGCATTAGGGCAAATTTTTGGAACACCATAGAAACGCGGTGAGTACGAAGATGACGCAAGGTCGCTTCGTCGCACTGTTCACCTAAATCAACCTGCTTGTCTCCATCTTTGATCGCCAATGAGCCACGGCTGATCTCATTCAGGCCGTTAACTGCGCGAAGCAAAGATGATTTACCAGAACCAGACAACCCCATCAGCACACAAATCTCGCCTTCTTCAACGGTCAGCGACACATTATCTACGCCAACCACTTGGCCAGTCTCATCAATGATCTCTTGGCGAGTTTTACCTTGGTCGAGTAGCTCAAGCGCTTGTTTCGATTTATTACCAAACACAACATCGAGATTCTTAATGGTAATCGCGTCCATTGTCTTTTTTTCCTGAGAGTTAGACATGATTAAGCTTCCTTCTGGTTTGGTGTTTTGCACAAGCGGTCAAGGATGATTGCGACTAATACAATCGCTAATCCAGCTTCAAAACCTTGTGAGATGTTCACTGTGTTCAATGCACGAACAACAGGTTTACCAAGTCCGTCAGCACCGACAAGAGCGGCGATAACCACCATCGAAAGCGACAACATAATACATTGGGTTACACCCGCCATGATGCTTGGTAGAGCCGCCGGTAATTCGACCTTCATCAGCAATTTCATGCGGCTGGCACCAAACGCTTTACCCGCTTCAATCAACTCTTCAGGCACTTTAGTGACGCCTAAGTAGGTTAAACGAATCGGTGCAGCTATCGCGAAAATAATGGTCGAGATTAAGCCAGGAACAATACCCAAGCCGAATAGAACCAGAGTTGGAATCAGATAAACGAAAGTTGGGACTGTCTGCATCAAATCAAGGATTGGACGCAAAACTGTATAGAGCCAAGGACGGTGAGCAGCCATGATGCCAACCGGTACGCCAATTAATACGGAAATCGTTGTCGCCGCAAAGACGAGAACAAAGGTTTCCAGCATTTCTTGCCAATAGCCGAGGTTAAGAATAGTCAGCAGCGCTGCGACCACAAAGATCACTAGCGAAGGTTTACGGTGTAAGTACCATGCAATCGCAGCAGTCATCACGATTGGCAGTGCAGGCGGCATCCACTTAAATACATCGACTAAAAACATAATGACGGTTTCTAGAAAAATCGAAATAGCGTCAAAGAATCCTGCTGCATTGATTGTTAGCCAATCAACACCCGCTTCCATCCATTGTCCGACAGGGATTTTGTTTTCCGTAATAAAATTCACAATATTGCCTTTTATTATGGGTGGGCTACTTCAAACCAATCGATAAATTGGCAAGCCCACCTTTATTATTTATGTAGCTGTTGAGATAGGTAGAACTAAGCTTTAACTTGCTTTAAGTATTCAGTAACGGCTTGAGTCGCTGATTCACCTTTATGCGTTTTTACGTTGTCTAACCAAGCTTCAACTTGTTGAGGGTTCTTGTTCAACCATTGTTGAGCCGCTTTTTCTGGCTTCACTTTTTGGTTAAGAATCTCTTCCATCAACTGGTTTTCCATCTCTAGAGTGAATTCTAGGTTTTGTAGAAGTTGACCGACATTTGCACACTCAGACAGGTAGTTTGAACGAACGTTAGTGTAAACATTCGCGCCACCGTAGTTAGGGCCAAAGAAGTCGTCACCACCTGATAGGTATTCCATTTCAACATTGCTGTTCATTGGGTGCGGAGCCCAACCAAGGTAAACAATCCATTGGCTACGACGTGCTGCACGTGATACTTGAGACACCATGCCCGCTTCACTTGATTCCACTAGGCTGAAATCTTTCAAGCCAAACGCGTCAGAATCAATCATTGATTGGATTAAGCGGTTACCGTCGTTACCCGGCTCGATGCCGTAGATGCGGTCTTTAAATTTGTCGGCATGTTTTGCTAGGTCTGCGAAGCTTTTTACGCCAGAGTCGTACACATATTTTGGTACAGCTAGCGTGTATTTTGCGCCTTCAAGGTTGGCACGAACGGTTTCAACCGTGCCCGCTTCACGGTACTTAGCAATATCGCCTTCCATGGTTGGCATCCAGTTACCTAGGAAGACATCAATATCGCCGTTCGCCATTGAAGAGTAAGTCACCGGTACTGAAAGTAGGTCGGTTTTGGTTTGGTAACCAAGGCCTTTTAATAGTTCAGAAGTAACGGCGGTTGTTGCGGTAATGTCAGTCCAGCCGACATCAGCGAAGCGAACGTTTTCACATTGCTGTGGTTCAATAGAAGCGTTAGCACCAAATGCAAATGAACTAATGGCTAGTGCTGTTAACGTTTTCGTGGTCATGTTCTGAATATTTAGAGTCGTCATAATGGTTCCTTTTTATCTTTCCTTTTTCTGCTCGATATCAACATCGATAGAGAGCAGTTCTTCTGACTTTTGACTAATTTTTGTTGTTACTTTTTGCTTTTTCTATTTTTGAAATGTTTTCTATTTTTTAACTAATAACAGAGGCTTACGCTTCTCTTACTGGTTTATTTATTCTTTGCTTGTCTTGCCATTCAGGTGCAATCCACACTGAAACGCCCTGTTCTTTGAGCATCGGCTTACCTAAAATCAAATCGGAAGCACGCTCAGCAACCATAATGGTCGGGGCGTTCAAATTACCGTTTGGAATGGTTGGGAAAACCGATGAGTCGACAACACGTAAATTATCGACACCGCGAACGCGACACTCTTCATCAAGCACTGCCATTGGATCATCATCTGAACCCATTTTGCAGCCACATGAAGGGTGATAAGCACTTTCAACGTTCTGCTTAACCCATTCGTCAATCGCTTCATCAGAAGTAATGTTTAGACCCGGCTGAATCTCTTTGCCTCGGTACACATCCATCGCAGGTTGAGACAAAATCTCACGCGTCAGACGAATACAATCGCGCCAATCTTGGCGATCTTGTTCAGTCGAGATGTAGTTGAAAATGATCTCTGGCTTGGCATGCGGATCTGCAGAAGTGATCGCAACCGTACCGCGACTCTCTGGCTTGTTAGGCCCAACGTGTACTTGGAAACCGTGACCATCAAAGGCCGCTTGCCCGTCGTAACGCATCGCGGCTGGCAGGAAGTGATATTGAATGTTTGGCCACTTCAACCCTTTGCGAGAGCGAATGAACGCGCACGATTCAAAGTGGTTAGTGGCACCAAGGCCTTTGCGAGTCAGAATCCATTCTGCGCCAATCATGCCCTTGCTGACCAAGCCAAGCTTGCTGTTGAGTGTTATGGGTTCGTTGCAGTGATATTGGAAGTACACTTCTAGGTGATCTTGAAGGTTTTCACCGACACCGCTCAGTTCGTGTTTAAGCTCAACGCCTGCCTTTTCAAGCACCGCTTTCGGGCCAATACCAGAAAGCTGCAGCAGTTGAACAGAACCGATAGAGCCCGCAGAAGAGATCACTTCTTTGTTCGCCACAGCCACTTGGGTATTGCCTGACTTTTCAAACTCGACACCGACGGCTTTCAAGCCCGATTGACCATTTGAGTCTTGTCCTTCAAGTAGGAAACGACGCGCCACGATACCTTTCTTCAAGGTCAGGTTTGAACGCTTCAATGCTCGACGTAGATAAGCGTTAGAGGTTGAGGCTCTAACACCCTTGTCTACCGTCATATGCATGGTGCCGAAGCCTTCTTGCTGGTAGCCGTTATAATCGTTGGTTTCTGGATAACCGGCGTCTTTACCTGCATCTATGAACGCTTGGTAAAGCGGGTTGAGCTCCATATCGTTACCGTTACAAGTGCCGACAGGGCCATTGTCACCACGGTATTCATCACCGCCTTTGTTCCATGATTCAGCGCGGCGGAAGTAAGGCAGACATGCTTGGTAGTTCCAACCCGCTGCGCCTTCTTCTTCCCATTGGTCAAAATCACACGCGTGGCCACGAACATACACCATGCCGTTAATTGATGAGCTGCCGCCTAACACTTTGCCACGTGGGCAGTGCAGTTCACGTCCATCAAGGCCCGGTTCTTGCTCTGTTTCAAATTGCCAAGCGTACTTTTCAGTATTCATTGGGTAAGAAAGCGCGGTTGGCATTTGGATAAAAATACTCTTGTCCGTACCACCAGCTTCCAGTAATAAAACGCTATGTTCACCGCTTTCCGTTAGCCTATCCGCTAACACACAGCCGGCCGAACCCGCGCCGACGATAATATAATCGTAGCGTTGTTCCATGTTTTGATTTCCCTGAGATGAGTCAGTAGGGCTAGCTCTTTTAAGCTAACCCATAAAATTGAGTGTTACGCGTTAGGCATAAGGGCTGGCGTAGTCGCCAAGTTCAATAAGAATGCTCTTAGTCTGCGTATAATGAAGTAGGGTTTCTGGTCCATTTTCCCGGCCAATACCCGAAAGCTTGTAACCACCAACAGGCATTTCTGCTGGTGAGTCGCCCCACGTGTTCACCCAACAAATACCTGCCTGCATTTGGTGGATCACGCGGTGAGCACGAGAAAGGTTTTGCGTGAACACGCCAGCCGCAAGGCCATATTTGGTGTCGTTAGCGCGGCGAATCACGTCGTCTTCGTCCGTAAACTTCAACACTGACATTACAGGGCCGAAGATCTCTTGTTGAACGTGAGGCATGTTGTCTTCGCAATCCACAAACACGGTTGGGATAACAAAGTTGCCGTTCGCTAAGCCGTTGTCTGTCACTCGATAGCCGCCAGTCAGCAGAGTTGCCCCTGACTGTTTTGCCAGCTCAATCGCTTCGAGAACTTTTGAAAGGTGTTCTTTAGAAATCAACGCACCGATCTGAGTCTCCATGTCCATTGGGTTACCAATGATCAGTTTCTCAGTGCGTGTTTTAAGTTGGTCGATGAATGCGTTGTAGATGTTTTCGTGTACATAAACACGGGTACCGTTAGTACACACTTCGCCTTGGGTGTAGAAGTTAGCAACCATCGAAGCGGAAACTGCATCATCCAATTTCGCATCATCAAAGATGATCATTGGTGACTTGCCGCCAAGTTCCATGGTGACTGATTTCAGCGTCTTAGCGCTGTCTGCCATTACCGCTTTACCGGTACCGGTTTCGCCCGTGAACGACACTTTCGCGATGTCTGGGTGCGCCGTTAGCATCTGACCAACACGGTAATCGCCCTGAACCACGTTAAACACGCCATCAGGAAGACCAGCTTCGGTAAAGATCTCTGCAAGCTTGAGCGCCGTTAGCGGCGTTTCTTCTGAAGGTTTGAAAATCATCGCGTTACCCGCGGCCAATGCCGGAGCCGATTTCCACATCGCGATTTGAATTGGGTAGTTCCACGCGCCAATGCCCGCACAAATGCCTAGCGGCTCGCGGCGAGTGTAGAAAAATTGAGATTCGCTCAGCGACTGTTGGTCGCCTTGTAGCGTTGGAGCCAAACCAGCAAAGTATTCAATAACATCAGCGCCAGACGCCACATCCACTTCAATTGCTTCTTGCAGCGGCTTGCCCGTGTCAACAACCTCAAGGTTTGCAAGGTCATCATTTCGAGCTCTAAGTATTTCCACTGCCTTCAAAAGAATACGGCTGCGTTCCACAGCGGTCATTGCAGACCATACCGCAAATCCGCGTTTCGCAGATTCAATAGCACTGTCGACATCCGCAGAAGATGCTTGGCCTAATGTCGCGATAGGTTCACCGTTTGCAGGGTTAATGCTATCAAAGGTTTCACCAGAGGTTGCTTTAACCGCTGCGCCATCAATGTATAACGAGTTCATTTCCATTTGAGATTCTGACTTAATTATTGTTATTAGACTCTACTGGTCTATATGTGAGTATTAGGTGCGAATAGTGGTCGTTCTAGCTCTTGATCTAGGTCTAGGTCTAGCGCTGCCACTGCGATCTATTGGCTGTGACACGAGTAGAACGTAAGTTGTTTATCTAGATAATCATTAATGATGGCACGCGCCTTTTGAGCATCGATACCATCTGGGTTTAGTGTGCCTCTCAGCCACAAACCATCAATCAGAGACGCAATCCCGTGAGCAACGAGATCCGCTTGTTCATGATTCAAAATACCTTTCAACTCAAGACGTAAGTGTGAAATCAAACGTTTTTCATTCACACGTTGCAGTCTTTTAAGCTGCTCGTCATGCATTGAATATGACCAAAATGCCAACCACGCCTTCGCGACCTTATTTTCTGCTTGGTAACCTTCGAAGTTACCATCGATGATCGCGTTAATTCTCTGTTGGTGAGCATCAACAGGAAGTGCTTTTAGTGACGTGGTGATGGTATTGGAAAGTTGGCGAAGGATTTCACGCATGGTCTCTTCGAGCAGCCCATGCTTTCCACCAAAATAGTGATTAATAATGCCAGTGGAGACTCCCGCTTCTTTGCTGATCAACGCAATACTCGCGGCATGCAAACCCACTCGATCAATCACCGTCATGGTGGCTTGAACAAGCTGTGGTTTACGTATATCAGGCATCCCAACCTTCGGCATTTCTTAGTCCTTTTATTTTATATTGAACGTTCAGTTAAATATAAAATGACAGAAATTTAGTTAGGGTTCAAATGATTATTTAAAACAAACTCGTAACAATACAGCATTCAAAGCAATAAAAATCATTATAAAACAATAAATTAAATATCATTTAGAGCACTAACGAAAACAATTAAAGATTTGAGGTGTGATAGTTATTGGTCAAATGTTTTTGCTCAACAAGGACAATATTTGAACAGAAATAGAGATTCTTGAAACAAAGAGGAATTCGGAAATTAGAGGTATTTAAGTGTAAAAGATGAAGAGGTATAGCGAAGTGAAAAAGAAAACCGAGCGTCCAACAAAGTGCTTGAACGCCCTCCTCTACCAGGATTCAAAATTATGACTAGATTCTAAGCGCAATTAGCCAATAATCGGTATCGACTGCCAAGATCTTTGATGCAGCATTTCGCAGCCAGATTCGGTGATGACGATGTTTTCCTCGTGTACCATCATGCGGTTTTTCGCAAACGCCATACCGGGCTCTAACGTTAACACCATGCCGGGTTTTAATATCACGTCACCATTTGGTACATGTGATGGCCACTCTGTTAGCTGCATGCCTAATCCATGCCCCATACGACCCACATCGTTGCCAAGCGCGCCGTTCTTTTCGAGCACCGACCACATGGCTTGCCACACGTCTCCGGTTGTTCGTCCCGGCTCTGCCATCGCGAGCCCCGCTTCTGTCGATTGATAAACGGCGTCATAAGCCGATATTGTATCTGGCTGCGCATGCCCAAACGCATAGTTACGGTCAAAGTCGCTGAAGTAGCCATCAAAGTTAGCCCCAGTATCGATGATCAAAACATCCCCTTCAGAGAGCACACGATCGGTTGGCCCCATGATGATGTTGTCATAGCCACCTTGGCCGGATGCCGAAATCAGATAAGGGCAAGCATCGGCACCTAAACGCAGCATTTCCAAATGCATGGCTTTACACGCCTGTCGCTCTGTCATCCCTATAGCGAGATGATGACGAAGATACTCAAAGCCCGCCGCTGTCACTTGGCAAGCGAAGCGTACTTTATCGATCTCCGCTTGAGACTTAACACTGCGCAGATCGCGAACCATGAATGACACATCAACCACACTATGTTGGCTCAACTTCTGCTGTAACAACGCATAGTTAGTGGCAGGCATACGTAGGTGTGTTTCCGGGCCAATCATCGAACCGATTCTGCGAGAACCTTTGGAGACTTCAGATAGCGTAGAAGCTAACAAAGAGATACCGTCATCTTCTGGCCTTGGCGACGGCCAACTGCGCACATCTTCAATCCATGTATCGTCGAAACCAGCCACACCGATCTCTGGTACTACCGCTATGGGCTTACCAACCGCTGGCACCACCAAAAACCACGGACGCGTTGGGCTCTCCCAAAACTGCGATTTAAAGCCACTGAAATAGCGAAATTCAGGCTCGGTCGTGAAAAACGCAGCATCGATGTTTTGCGCGCGAAGACGTTGTTGCAACTCGACAGTACGTTGCTCTAGTTCTGCTGCTTCAAACCCTCTCTGCGGAGGTGTTAATGGCAATATACTCATATCTCTATCCTTGATTGAATAAGGGTAACTCGACGGGTTAATTGAATAAGATGTCTCTTGGCAACAGAGCGATGCTTGGGAAGAAAATCAGCAACGCAGACATCAACACCAAGATCAGGAAGAACGGCAGCGTCCCGCGAATCACTTCCATATAAGGCTTTTCAAAGATGGCGATAGCAGTAAAGATGTCGCACCCAAAAGGTGGCGTCGCTGAGCCAATAGCCATTTGCAATGTCACCATCACACCCACCAATATCGGGTCGATGCCTGCTGCATCAACAATCGGCATGAAAATCGGCGTCAAGATCAGCAAAACCACTAACGAATCCACAAACATACAGCCGACAAAGAAAGTCAGTGCGATGACAAACAAGATGTACTCTGGAGAGGCACTCTCTAAGTCCAAAGGTGCTAACAGTTCTTGAGGGATTTGTTCGAAAGAGATGTACCAAGAAAAAGCCTGACCAACACCCACCAGCACAAATACAACCGCGGTGATCAAGCCGGTATTCAACGCCGCATCGCAGATGTCTTTCACGCCAAGTTTGCGATAGAAAATGCACTCAACGATGATCGCATACAGCACCGCAAACGAAGCGGCTTCTGTTGGCGTCACGACCCCAGAGTAGATACCGCCGATAATCAAAGCAGGGAAACCGAGAGGAAGAATCGCTTTCTTGATCGCTTCAATGCGTTCTGCGGTGTTGGCTTTTTCAACCAAAGTGATGGTATCGCTGTGTTTGACGCTGTAGGCATAGCTGTATAACGAGAACAGGCTCGCGAGCACTAAACCTGGGCCAATACCAGCAATGAACAATTCGCCCACGCTGGCGTTGGCTAAGGTGCCGTAAAGAATCAAACCAATACTTGGCGGAATAAGAAACGCGATGTCACTGGCATTGATGATCAGCGCCATCACAAAGCTGTCTTTGTAGCCTGCTTGCAGCAACTTCGGACGCATGATTTGGCCAACCGACACCACGGTTGCCTGAGTCGAACCGGAAACAGAACCAAATAGAGTACAACTAATGCAGGTGGTAATCGGCAGCCCGCCACGCAGATGTCCAACAAACGCTTGAATCAGGCCAAGTAAGTTATAGGCAGTGTGGCCGCGTGTCATAATATCGGCAGCCAAGATAAACATCGGCACCGCAATCAAGGCGTTCGGTGAGATGCCCGTGACCATCTGTTGAATAAGCACTCCCGGCTCAACCTGAGAGAAATGAATCAAGCCGATTAACGCGCCAACCGCTAACGGCACGATCATTGGGAAGCTCAAAAACAGCAAAATCACCATCACAGAAACAAGAGTAAATGTGATGACATAAATATCGAGTTCGCCGGCAATAATGTCCGAGAAAAATTGTGCAATATCACTCATTCGAATTCACCCACGTTGTTATGTTTATTCTCTATGACATCGAATGACACGTAGATTTCTTTATGCAGCAAGTTCATCAAAAAACTCATGCTGTATTGCAGCCCTGCGATAGCAAAGCCGATTGGAATAATGGAGTAGACCCAATACACCGGAAACTGCAGTGCTGGGCTAAGTCGGTTGATTGACTTCAACTCTTGGACATACAGGAAGGCGTGATAAGCGAGGTAAAACATCAACATCCCAGTCAACAATGCAATCACGGTGGTGAGCACCTTCTGGGCTTTGAAACTCAGTGAATCGTACACCGCAGTCATGCGGATATTTCGACCTTGGCGGACGGCATAGGCAAAGCCAATAAAGGTCACTGAGACAATAAGGAATTGATTAAGCTCTTCTGAGAAGAACAGGCTTTTATTGAAGGCATATCGCCCAATCGCATTGGCGGTGGAGTTGATCATCATCGCGAGAATAGCGGTTGTGATTAAAAAGCGTTCTAGCTTTTCTGTCGCGACGCTTATTTTATGTAGCAGTTCTTTCATAACAGGCAGTGCTCCATACTTCGTTCAGTGACAGGGGTCCATTGCCACAATTTGGAGAAGGTGGGGATAAGCTACCCGCCGCCAATAAACAGCGGATAGCATTCATCCTAACAACGCTTTCTATTGCATCGCTGAAGCAGCCTTCACTTCATCTAGGATTTCTTCGAGAATGGTTTTCGCACCCTCACGCGCTTCAATTTGCTCACCGGCAGGGTAGGCATTTGCTACCACGTCATAGTAAGTCGTGTGCAGCTTTTGACTGAGGACCTTGAAGCGTTCACGCTCTTCCTCAGTTAACACAACCACTTGCATGTCTGGACGCTCTTTTAAGATCTTGTCCATGTTCTCTTTGTTGATGCGTACCTGATAGTCATACGCTGCTTCATCAGCCGCTGTGATCGCTTTATCGACCATCGCTTGCTTCTCTTCCGACAGGTCGTTGTACCACTTGCTGTTGGTCGATACCGTGCTGACATAGGGTTGCTGACCTGGGAACATTAGGTAGTCTTGAACCTCATGCCACTTCGCGTTGTAGATGAAGTAGATCGGGTTAACCATGCTATCGATGGTCTTAAGTTGCAGTGAACCGTACACTTCACCCCAAGAAAGAGGAGTAGGTGTTGCACCAAACGCTTTGTAGGTTTCAACAGGAATGGTTGAAGTGAAAGTACGGATTTTCTGGTTAGCAAAATCTTCAGGTGTACGGATAGGTTTATTGCCGCCCCAAACCATTTCACCTTCAGACATCATCGATAACAGTTTGAGGTTTACGCTCTCAAACTTGGGTGCCAGCTTGTTGTAGATGGTTGGACTTTCCGTTAAGACCTTATGCGTGATCGCTTCGTTAGTACCCAGAACATACGGTAAGCTCACCGCTTGTACTTCAGGAACATAAGAACCTAAGTGACCCGCGCCTACAGACACAAATTGAATCGTGCCTTTAGCAGCCAGCTCTACGATGTCGTTTTCTGTACCTAGTTGACCGTAGTAATAGATGCGAACACGGATGTCGCCATCAGATTCCTTCTTAATCACTTCCGCAAATTTTTGCGCATAGATGTCTTGAACGTCTGTTTTGTCCTCTTCTGAAGCAAACTTCCATGTTTCGGCATGAACGCCAAAAACCATGCTCAAACTTAGCAGTGCTACGCCTAATCGTTTCATCCTGTCTTTCCTTTTATTATCCTAATTACACGCTGATGACCTTGGTCACTTCACGCGCTTCAGTTTTGGCTGTGTCGACAATAAACTCCGTTTAAAGTCAGCCATCTTGCAGTGCCAAATGCGTCACTGCTGAATCTATTTCTCTACTTGTTACTTCAAATTGAGTTGCTTCTAATTCATTGTTTCTAAATAAGTGCTTCTAAATAAGTGCTTCTAAATTGATCTTGCTAAACGATCGTTCACCAACTGAATCCAGTAACTCGCACCGAGCTTTAAGATGCCGTCGTTAAAGTCGTATTCGGGGTTATGCAATGCGCAGCCACCGACCGATTCCGTGCCATTACCCAACAACACATAACAGCCCGGTTTAACGCGCAACATGCTTGAGAAATCTTCCGAAATTGTCAGTGGGTCACAGGCCTCATTAACGCTCTCTACACCAAGCACCTTCTGCGCGGCGGCAACCGAATATTGGGTTTGTTGCTCGCTGTTGATGGTTGGGTAGAAGGTATTGATAAACTCGAAGTCGTAAGTCGCGCCTGCTGCCTGACAAATGCCCGCCACGATTCGCTCCATGCTCTGCTTGATTCGATCGAGAGAAGATTCAGTGAAGCAGCGGCAGTCACCCTTGATTACCACTTGAGTAGGAATGACGTTAACCGTACCATCGGTAATAAATTCGGTGGCTGAGACTACAGCCGTGTCGTGAATCGCACTGAGATTACGAGACACGATGGTTTGCAGACCAAGAATGACTTGCGAGCCAACGACGAGAGGATCGACCCCTTGATGCGGCAGAGCAGCATGTCCACCCACACCATTGATGGTGATCTCAAAGCTACTCTCACTGGCCATTAATGATCCGGGGCGAACCATCAATTCACCTTCCGCTAGACCGGGGAAGTTGTGAACCCCATACACTTCATCAATCGAGAATCGTTCAAACAAGCCATCATCAATCATCGCTTGCGCGCCACAACCGTGCTCTTCATCGGGTTGAAAAATGAAATACACCGTGCCATCAAAAGTTGGGTACCCTGATAATAGGTTTTGAGCTAGATAGCTTGCAGCACCAAGCAACATTGCAGAGTGCCCATCGTGTCCACAGGCGTGCATCTTTCCGTCGTGTTGTGAACAATGCGCAAAGCTGTTTTTTTCATGAATGTGCAAAGCATCCATGTCAGCTCTTAGGCCAATACTCGCCTCACTTGATCCGGAACGAAGTATCCCTACTAATCCTGTTTTACCGATGTTACGCACCACTTCGATGCCAAAGCTCTCAAGCTTACTGGCGATGAAATCAGAGGTGAGGTTGACGTCAAAGCCACACTCAGGGAAACGGTGTAAGTGTTGACGCCACTCCGTCATGCTTTGAATAAGCTGCGAAGACAGTTGGTCTGGTTTGATCGAGAAAGTAGACGGCATAGTAGTGATCCCAAAGTGTAATTCTTTGTATTAACGTTAGATATGGAGTTAGCTGACTGCTGAATGTAAACGCAAAGTGAGCAGCTTTAATCAAAGGTCGTTACAACGACTGCGACCTTCGGCAATTATCAGAGGATGGTTGGAGATGGTGCTCTAGCAGTGCACCAAACCCTTTAATGGGTATGGGGTAGTTCATCAACTGAAGCGAGTGCCAAGCCAACACCTGATTGCTGCTGACAACGGGCTTATCTAATTCCGCTTCAATGGATTCAATCACCGATGCTGCTCGCAATGCCGTGCAAGAGATAAACAGAAGATCCGCTTCAGGGTCACAGACTTGTATCGCGGCTTGTTTGATGTCCATTGGAGAAATGAACGTCATTGCGGTGTCATCTTCAAAACCAAACCCTGCGATGCTCAACACTTCAATGCCTTGCGACTCAAAAAATGCAGCCACGTCTTGATTCACGGCTTCGGTATAAGGCGTTAATACCGAGATGCGCTTGGCTTTAAAACTGTCGAAAGCCGATAAGGCAGCGGTCACCGGATTCGTTACCGCAGCGTTTGGGCGAGACTGATGAATGAGCTGGGTAATTCGCTCGCTGCCAATCGCTATGGTGCCGGAGGTGCAAGCGTAAATCACCACATCCAATTCGGTGCCCGGTAGGATGGTATCGGCACAAGCGGCGATTCCCGGTTCCATCTTACGCAGGTTTTCTATCGTCAATGGATTGTAGTTTCTCAGGCGACTGGTGAACGATTGCACATCGTTTGGATACAACGCGTTTAAATCACGCTCAATATTGAAATCTGTCGCTAACGCAATCACACCGACGCGTCCTGCTGGTGCCAATTTTTCTAATTCAAACTGTAAAGTAGCGGTTGCAGATTTCATACTTTCCAACTCCTTGAGCGAGAGTTAACATCGCCCAAAGGATGTTAACAACATGTTTCATATAATTTTCAAACTCTGTCGATTTGATCTTTACATTTCGTTCACAAGATTAATAATGCACCGATAACTTTAAGGATTATCATTAAATGATTACCTTGTTGTGCAGAAATTCCGCATTTTTTCTGCGTTATAGTGGTTTTTTGTTCTCGCTCATTGAGGTCTAAATGTTAAGGCTAAATACCTTTAACTCGATCACACACTGGTTCAAAAGAAACAATTAATTTACAAACAGATATTGGGAAGTATGGGTATGACACAGCAACCTGCATTGGTGGTCGACAGTTTCGACAAGAAGATCCTCAACATCGTACAAGACTCAAACAGAGCTACCTCAGACAAGATTGCAGAAAAGGTCGGGCTCTCTCCTGCTGCTGTTCAGCGCCGTTTAAAACGCATGAGAGCGCAAGGTGTCATTCAAGCTGATGTCTCTGTTATCAACCCAAAAGCAGTCGGCCATGGAATGACGTTTATCGTTCAGGTAACGCTAGAGCGTGAGCGTGTGGATTTAATGCACAATTTCAAAAAAGAGATGAGTTCGAACCGCTCAGTACAGCAATGCTATTACGTGACCGGTAGTTCAGATTTCATCATGATTGTTACGGCAGCGGATATGGAGGGTTACGACAACTTTACTCGTGAAGCCTTCTTCGACAATGCCAATATCAAGAGCTTTCAAACCAATGTGGTGATGGATAACGTCAAGGTGGGGCTGACGATTCCAATTGATGAGCAGCGCGATTAGAAAGCAAGGCGTGTCGTGAAATGAAGTCAAAAAAGAGAGGAAAAAAAGACGGTATGAAGAAACCTTACATACCGCCAACCTTGGGGCTTACTTTATTATTCGTTGTTCGCGATTAGCTATTAGCTATTAACTATTAACTATTAACTGTTAGCTGCTAGCTATGTACTTTTCGCTATTAGATTTTATTGTCGATGATCTGTTGGTAGAGATCGGGGTCGGTTGCCCCTTCAGTACCAATAACCAACACTCGACTGCCTTGAGTCAAATTCAATTTTTCAGCGAAGTTCGGATCTTGCTTGGCGATGATCGCTGCGGCAAATCCAGGAACTGCAGATTCCCCGCCCTCTATCGCTACTTCCGTTTTTTCGCCACTTGCCAACATGCGCATCGCTTGCGGAATAGCTTCTTCGCTCAACGTCATAAAATCATCCGCGCCGTTTTGTAGAATCGTCCACGCCAAGCTTGAAACTTCACCACAGGCAAGTCCTGCCATCAACGTTTCTAAGTCGCCCGTAACCACAATCGGTTTACCCGCTTGAGCACTCTTCTGTAAGCAGTTAGCCTGCTCAGGTTCTACGATTACAAAACGTGGACGATCGACGCCCCATAGATCCCAGAAGTAACCACAGACAGCAGATGCCAAACCACCCACTCCCCCTTGCACAAAGACATGGGTTGGAATCTCGCCATCCAATTGCTCAACAATTTCTGCCAACATCACGGTGTAACCTAAAGCAACGTCTTTAGGGATTTCCATGTAGCCTTCGTAAGAGGTGTCCGAAACAATCACGCGATTTTGCGCTTTAGCTTCTGAGTCGGCCAAACGAACGGATTCATCGTAGTTACCAGTAATGCGTACCACTTCTGCACCGAACGCTTCCATCGCTTGCTTGCGGCCTTCCGATACGTCACGGTGAATGTAGATAACACAACCACAACCAAACATTTGTGCGCCCCATGCGACGGAGCGACCATGGTTTCCGTCAGTTGCACAGCTGACAACGATTTCAGCAACTTCTGATTTCCATTCCCCGTTGAGCAACTCACTAATGGTCGGATTCTTCCCATAGCGATTGGCGATTTCAATCTGAAGCTGACGAGCAACGGCATAAGCGCCGCCTAGTGCTTTAAAACTCTTCAGGCCAAAACGCTGCGATTCATCTTTGTACCAAAACTTGTTTACGCCGATCTCAGCAGAGATAGCATTCAGCTCATGCAAAGGAGTAACAGAGTAGCCTGGCCATTGAGAAATATCTTTAATCGCCTGTTGTGAGTTCGCGACACTTAAAATGTCACGCTGCTCGCTCGAGTATTCCAATTCAGGGCGTGCTTGAGGGTTAGCGTAGTGGGTCAGAGTGCCTGCCAGTAACTGCATAAATGATCGTCCTTATTAGTCATTCACATGCTCCTTACATCGTTAGATTATCGAAACCTACCGACCAGTAAGGCTGCGGATAATAAATTCTATCGATAAAAAAGTGCCGTGATTACACATTCTTATCACACGATCTGCGGGAATTAATTGTTACATGAGTGTTAAATGAAGAATTTATTCACCAACGAACATCGGTACTCGACGACTCAATATGCCAGTACACTAAACAACAGATGCTCAAAGGGTTGGTGACAACAACGTCATCACCAACCCTTTCAAGTCGTTTCTAATTTTAATCCGAGCTTAAGCTACTCAATGCGAGTGATGAAGCCGTATTTATCTGAATCGGTCTTAGTCACCCAGTGTTCACCATCAGATGGCGCAGAGTCTAAAGTGAAGATGTAAAAATCAATCCCTGTATCTCCCATCACCTTCTTAAAATACGTCGCTTGCTTACGGTGGCTCTCCTCAGTATACGGGAAATCTTTTGCTGTCTTATCGCCCGTCCCCCAACTGTGCACGCCGATTTGTTTGTTTAATTCAATGGCCTGCTTGGTGTTAGAGCGCTGTAAGATACGTGGATTACCAGCAGCAAATAGATCCGTACCACCCGAGAAAACCGAACCCGTTGGGGTCACGATTGTCGTCATCTTGTTGTTCTTAATCATGCGCCCAGTGTACATATTGATATCGTCGTCGGCACTGCCACCGATGTGGTTAGTGAACTTCAATGTCATCTCACTGCCTCGGTATAACTTTACGATATCAAAAAGCTGAGAATAGGTTGATGCACCCAGAGTCGAATTAATGCGCTCAACAGCGCCAGTCTCTTTAAGCACATCTCGGTAAAAAGCGTTGAAGGCAAACGAGGTGGTTATCGTTACCTTGTTCCCACTTTTAGTGTTGCTCAAAATCGTCGAACCAAGACTAGTCATGTATTGCGACAACTCATTGTGGTATTCAAGCTTAACGGCTTTTGCACTGTTCGCTGTTGTTTGGATTAACGTGGTCTCATTAGAAACAGAGCGTAACGCGGAGCTGCAATCAAACACGTCCAAACCCTTGCTCTCTGTGTAGATACCACAGCTATCAAACCCTGCATCAGGAAAATACAGGTCAACGCTTTGACCTAAACTATCCGCAAGCCTCACCACTTTTTGCTTATCACTAATGTCTTCCGCAAACAGAATAGTTTCATACTGCACACCATCGTAAGTCAGCTCCATTGACTCTTGGACCTCTTGTCGCTCTTGATACAACTCGCCAAGCTTAGCTGATGAAAACACGTAATCGGCCTTAGGTTTGACTTGTGCTTTAGTCGCCGCTTTACCTGAGTTGGAGCTTGAGTTACACCCAGCTAAAAGAACCAAAGGCAACGCCAGTAATGCATTTCGATAGTCGTTCATACAATTATTCCCCAAATGTTTGATGGGGTAATTCTATTGATAAATGGTTAATCTATCTGTCGTGCGAATGTAAGAGTATGTATTGGTTTTTTGAACATTGTTTTTTATTCTCCCATTAATGTAAAATCATCATTGAACTGGCGTGGAAAGTGTTTAATCATTCATGTCAGGTATTTTACGTAAAACATGCAAATTGGAGATGCCACAATAGCTAATCACTAGATAAGGCTCCCTCACGTAATCTCAATGATTGAAACGCACGACAAGGCTGATAATGGAATGACAAAACCTAAAATGATCATCGTGGAAGACGATTTAAAACTTCAGAAAATGCTGCAGGACTACTTTGTCACGCAGGATTTTGATGTCACCACACTAGATGACGGTAGTGATGCTGCGAAAACTATCCTTGCCGAACAACCTGACATCGTGTTGTTGGATTTAATGCTTCCTGTAACTGATGGGCTTACAATCTGCCGACAGACGCGTACGCACTATAAAGGTAAAATCTTGATGCTCACCGCTAGCGATGACGACTTTGATCACGTCGCGGGTTTAGAGACAGGGGCTGATGACTATGTCACCAAGCCAATCAAACCAAGAGTTCTGCTGGCCAGAGTTCGTTCGCTATTACGCCGCCAAGACGCCAACACAGCTTCAGTCGATGACTCAGAAAACCTTCAGTTCGATCAACTCGTTCTGAAAAACACCTATAAGAAGTGTGAACTTTCAGGTGCCGTTTTATCACTCACTGACAGTGAATTTGACCTACTTTGGTTATTAGCGAGTAACCCTGATACGCCATTATCACGTGACTATTTGACGCAAACACTGCGCGGGATTGAGTACGACGGGATTGATCGAACCATTGATAACAAAGTGGTGCGCCTAAGAAAGATTCTTGGCGACGATCACGCACCAGCAGAGAAAATTCAGACCATTCGCGGTAAAGGCTATTTGTTTGTTTCAACCGCCTGGCACTAACCTCGCTCAATACGAGCGTAATGAAAGAGATCAATTATGCGACGTATCTATTTGGAGTCCTTGTTAGGGCTATTAGTTTGCTTTATGACCGGCCTTGTCGCCTACGAGATCTGTGTCTATCAGCTCAACACCGACTACGAATATGTACTGCAAGATTACGAAGCGACGGCCCACCAGCAACTGATAGAAAACATCGCTAAGAATCAAGGTCTTGAAGCCGCTCATCAAGCGATAAACCAGTTTGTAGAAACCACACGAAATAAACTGGTCACATTCAGCCCAGACGATGAAATACCAGGCCCAGTTTCAGAATTTTTCAGTACCAACCCAAATACCTTTATCTTTCACGATGATGAACGTGACCTATGGTTTCGATTAGCCAGCAGTGACGATACCTATCACTACCTACCCAACAGTGAAGCGTTCGTTAGGCAAAAGATAGAGCTAGAGGATGACCTCATTTGGTTGTTCTTTTTAGCAAGCTTTATCTTGTACGGCTTATGCCACCTGTTAATCATCTTCCGCCGAGTTAAAAAGCTTGAATCTGCCACTCTGCGTTTTGCTGAAGGGGATCTCTCCTCGCGAGCCGAGACTTCAAGCGGCATTGCTATTGGTTCACTGAACAAATCCTTCAACCTAATGGCCGACCGAATTCACCGCTTGATTGAGAGTAATCGCTCACTCACTAATGCCGTCGCTCATGAACTGCGCACGCCGATATTCCGTATCCAATGGCAAGCTGAAATGCTCAAAGACACCCAACTTAACGACGATCAAGAGAGAACGATTGAGAGTATTGTCGAAGACACGGAAGAAATGGAAAAAATGGTTGATGAGCTATTGTATTACGCCAAACTCGATAGCACTGACCTAGAAAACTTACAAAAACCATTAGAGATTCGAGATTTTCTCGACCACGCAATGGCGCGTTGGAACAAAGACACTCAGCTCAACATCGACCTATCGCTACCAGAGCAACCTAGCTCAATAATGGCGGATGAAACACTACTTAACCGAGCACTAGATAACCTAGTGCGTAACGCAATGAAATTCGCACGCTCACAAGTGTCGATTGCAGCGACCGTGCATCAAGATCAGCTACAGATCGCGGTACACGATGACGGTGATGGTGTGGCAAAGGAGCATCAAGCTCGCCTGTTTGAACCGTTTTACGTTGGCGACAAAGCGCGTAACAAAGCCAAGAGCGGTCATGGTTTAGGGCTGTCTATCGTCGAGAAGATCTGTGCTCAACACGGCGCTAGCGTGGAGGTAGGTCAGAGCCAAGCCTTAAAGGGTGCGGTATTCACCATTACCATTCAGCTGTGTAATGATTCAACTGACAAACCCATACAGTAACTACAAAACACCTCTGGAATAATGTTCAACATCGGTCGGGAGATGCTGTCTCCCATGAACTTATTGAATCTTGATAATCACGACACTGCTTTTGTGGCTTGCCATCTCGATTCCAATCATTCTTAAGGTATTTTTATGAAAAAGTTATTAGTTGTTTTAGGCATTGTCTCTTTAGCAGGTTGCTCAGGTATTAACCACAATGAAGAAGTTTACACAGCGCACGCTGAGAGCTTCAACATTGTAGGCTTCCAAGTTCCAGGCAACACTCAAGATCGTGCAATGGAATTGGTTCCTGAAGGCGCAACCGTCGATACCGTTACATCAACAAATTCTGATACTACCTCTGTTTTGGGTGTTATCAACCGTATTATTGGTATTGAATATGTTCAAGTTGGCGGTAAAAAGCAGTAATTCGCTTTAGTCGCAAACCATAGCTAAGTGTATTAGTTACGTACCTTTAATCAGTAACCTGCACAAACTAAGTTAATCTAAGCCAGTGACCCGTCGCTGGCTTTTTTCATCCAGCCGTTTTTGTGCTCTGTGCCAAATAAAGCCCCATTTGGCTAACTCTCTTGTAACTAACAACTCAGAAAATAAGCCCAAAAATCGTCAATTTCTTATCAAAATTGCCTTTAAACTCGCTTAATAGTCTTTCGCTCAAAATGACGCTTCCAAATCGTTGATCCTTCTATCAACCCAGAGCCCGCTAATTGAGGCACAGATCAATTTACCTAGAAATCTTAATTTCCAACAAAAAATAACACCTAATAAAATTGTCATGATTTTATAAATAAAACCTATGAGTGCGTTCAAAAATAAACAGAAACGATAACTATCTGTAAATACGAGAAATATAAGTTTCATGAATAAAAGAGATCATTGCCATGCTACTAATTAATTAGATCGAATGATGTAAATTCGTTGTGATAATTTTGTTACGTTTTCATGGATTTTACATGGAAAGAGAAAATAACAATGAAAATGAAAAAGCGTTTAGTTGCCGTTGCTATAGCCAGTGCTATGTCTTTATCAGTACATGCAAGTGAATCAGTTAGCATCGATCAACCGATCAACTTTACTAGCTTTTCTGGGTTGAACACTCAGTTAGGCGTCAGTAACGCCTCTAGCTTTAAGATGGTAAAGGAAGTTAACCTCAAAAAGCGTGGTATCTACAAAGTTAAGATCCAACAAAACATCTGGGGAACACCCGTTTGGGGGCATTACCTAAATGCCACCCAAAGTGTACAAGGTGGCGCACTTAAGTCTGTTCAAGGCAACTACCTTAAAACGACGACCCTAGAGCGATCTTTTGTTAAACCATCGATCAACAGCTCTCAAGCAGTTGAGCTTGCGAGTAAAGATCTTAAGGTTCAGGGCTTAACCAGCAAATCTCTAGACAACGTACAACATGAGCTGTTTATTTATCAGGGCGCATCTAAGCAAGGAGCTGATAAACAAGGCATTGGTACACAAGGGGCAGATAAAACACGCCTAGTCTACGTTATCTCTTATCTCGTTGAAGGCAGCGAACAGCCGACTCGACCATTCACCATGCTAGACGCGCACACTGGCGAAGTTATCGACCGCTGGGAAGGTATTGCTCACGCACAGATCGGTACAGGCCCTGGTGGTAACGAAAAAACAGGCATGTACGAGTACGGTACCGACTACCACTACCTTGATGTGGTAGAAAATGGCACAGAGTGTGTCATGGAGTCGGAAAATGTTGTCACCGTTGACCTAAATGGCGCGACAGACGGCGAGACCACTTATAGCTACGAATGTCCTCGTAACGAACATAAAGAAGTGAACGGAGCCTTCTCTCCACTCAACGATGCGCACTACTTCGGTAACATTGTGTTCGACATGTATAAGAACTGGTTCGACACTGCACCACTCTCTTTCAAACTCATGATGCGTGTTCACTACGGTAACAACTACGAGAACGCATTCTGGGATGGCAAGGCAATGACCTTTGGCGATGGTGAAAGCTTCTTCTATCCACTTGTTAGCCTAGACGTGTCAGCGCATGAAGTGAGCCACGGTTTCACAGAACAAAACTCAGGTTTGATTTACGCTAACCAATCCGGTGGTATGAACGAAGCTTTCTCTGATATGGCAGGTGAAGCGGCAGAATACTACATGAAAGGCACCAACGACTGGATGGTCGGCCGTAATATCTTTAAAGGCGACGGCGCTCTGCGTTACATGGACGATCCATCACGAGATGGTTCTTCAATCAACAACGCATCTGAATACTACGATGGCTTGAATGTGCACTACAGCTCTGGGGTGTTCAACAAGGCCTTCTATCATCTTGCAACCACGCAAGGTTGGGATACAAAAAAAGCATTCGAGCTTTTCGTACTATCCAATCAAATCTACTGGTCTGAAAACAGTAATTTTTGGCAAGGAGCTTGTGGTGTGAAAAACTCAGCAACCGACCTTGGTTACAATGCCGATGACGTTGTGTCTGCGTTCGCTCTCGTAGGTGTTACCCCATGTGCAGAGCCACCACTGCCGCCAGAACCGGAATATCAACGCCTTGAAAACGGTGTTGAAGCTGCGGTTGCTGGTGAAACCGGCTCAAAAACTTACTTCGATATCGAAGTACCAGAAGGCCAAGACAAGCTAACGATTGATCTTGCTGTCTCTACTGGTGATCCGGATATGTATGTCGGTCTAGATTATGCGCCAAGCTCTCAAGAGAATATTTGTAAGAGTGAAAGCGTAACCGATGAAGTATGTGTGATTGAAAACCCAACAGCTGGTCGCTACACGGTGAACATTCTGGGTTACTCAGATTACGCAGGTGCAAATCTGAAAGCATCGTACGAATCAGGCAATGCTAACGTACCGCCAGTTTCTTCTTTCGAACACACCATTGTCGGCAAAGAAGTCGAACTGCGCAGCACAAGTTCGGATAGCGATGGTCAGATCGTCTCTTACCAATGGAACCTTGGCGATGGCAACACACAAACCGGTGAAGTGACTCGTTATACCTACGCTGAAGCTGGCGACTACGTGGTGACTCTAACCGTGACTGACGATGCAGGTGTTGCAACATCAACAAGCAAGTCGATCACGATTGAAGGTGACTCAGCGGAAGGCTTCCCACTAAAACTGAAGTTTGGTAACAAAAACCCGAATGGCAAAGCTCGCGTTAAGCTGGCATGGGATTACGACACCAATGACTACTTCGTGATTAAACGTAATGGCAAGAATGTTGGTGCTACAGACTTCAACTCATATGTCGACAAGTTCCGTCACAACGGCACAGTGGATGTGGAGTACCAAGTGTGTACCTCAAGCGATATCTGTTCAGAAACCAAGCACTACCGTTTCATTAAAACACAGTAATCGATAGTAAATTCAGGGCTCCGAAAGGGGCCCTTTTCGCGGTTATCTGTTTAGAAAATGAAACATCTACACAAAAACATCCACGCACTAAACAAAATTCACACCCATCAACATAACAATACTCACCATAAAAAGGACGACAAATGGCTATTCAAAAAAGCATGCTAGCTTTGGCTGTACTCGGAGGCTCTTTAGCCTTAATCAACAGTACTTCGGCTTACGCATCCCTAGGCATCACACCACCAGCGAACGAAGAGGTTTGGATCACCACCGATGCTGACGCACAGCATATAATGACTCAGCATGGCGCAACGGTTTATCCAAGCGTGACTGGAAACAAGCATTCCATCGTCGCGAAAATCAACCAGAAAGAGCTGGCGAAACTATCCAGCCACATGCATGAAGAAACTCACCGTTGTGGTGGCTACATGGTGCACGAAGACAAAGCAAGTGCACTCAAAGCCGCAGCGATGCCACTGACAATGAACACCTTCGAAAAGCCGGTGATCAGCCATCAAGACACAGTGAACGATCTACTCGCTCAGGTCGAGCCGAACAACATGGTCACGACCATTGAAAATCTAACCAACTTCACCAACCGTTTTTATACTACTTCTACAGGTGTCGCTGCTTCAAATTGGCTTTTAGAGCGTTGGGAAACCGAGATTAAAGATGTACCGTACGCATCTGCACGCCAGATCACGCATGCCGAATATCCACAAAAATCCGTTGAAGTGACACTGCTTGGCGCTAAATATCCTGAAGAGATCGTCGTTGTTGGCGGACACCTTGATTCGACCGTTGGATCTTGGACAAGCGAAGGCACCATCTCACCGGGAGCCGATGATGATGCGTCTGGCATTGCAACGGTAACAGAGTCGCTTCGCCTGATGATCGCCAGTGGCATTCAGCCAGACAAAACCATCAAGTTCTATGGCTATGCTGCAGAAGAAGTAGGACTGCGTGGTTCACAAGATGTCGCTAACGCTTTAAGAGACGAGCAAGCAAACGTTGTGTCGGTGTTGCAATTAGACATGACCAACTACAACGGTTCAGCGCACGATATCACCTTCATCACGGACTATACCGACAGTAACTTAACCGCCTACTTGAGCGAGCTGATCGACACTTACGCTAGCGACATCAGTTACGGTTTCGATGATTGCGGCTATGCCTGTTCTGACCACGCCTCTTGGCACAATGTTGGCTACCCAGCTGCCATGCCATTCGAGAGCATGTTCAATGATTACAACCCAAGTATTCATACCCAGCACGACACGCTTGAGAACTCAGATCCTACGGCGACACACGCGACCAAGTTCGCCAAACTGGCCATTGCTTACCTTGTCGAAACCAGCCTTGATTCACCCGTTGCAGACCCTAAAGAGCTGCAAAATGGCGTGCCTGTTGAAGGACTTACTGCAGGATATGGTGAAGAGCAGTTCTTCACATTTACGACTCAAAGTGCAGGTCAGCTAACGGTAACATTAACCGGCCCTCGAAGTGGCGATGCCGACCTTTACGTGAAACACGATGGCACTGTATCGAAAGCGAGCTACGATTGTCGTCCATACCAAAATAGCAGCAACGAACAGTGTGTATTGAACAAACCAGCCGGTGAATTCAACATCATGGTGCATGGTTATCGTAACTTTAACGATGTCACCATCGTCGCAACCTTCGTTCCTGATTAGCTTTAAGTTTAGTTGCTAGCAACTAACTCGAGCAAACACGGCTAAAACTAAAAATCCGCGAGTTCGATCCTAAATAGAATGGAGCTGACGGATTTTTTATTATCTTCGGAGAAAAGTTCGATCAATGATCTTCAGTTATCACAAGCCGTCTTTTTCATCACCTTGCCACAAATGTATTCGCCAATCGGCATCGCAGAAGTCGCTGCAGGCGATGGCGCATTACACACATGCAAGCTTCTTGGGCTTTCTGCAAACAGGAAGTCATGAACCAAAGTGCCATCTTTGAGTACCGCTTGGGCACGAATGCCTGCTGGGTAAGGTTTGAAATCTGATACCGTAATGCTCGGGCAATATTTGTTCACTAACTTTAAATAGCCCGGTTTCCACCACGAGTTCTTAAGCTCGACCAAACCGGTTTTCAGATTATTCGCAGTCACTTTCCAAAAGCCCGCAAAGCTCAGCATCTGCCAAGTGTCCTTGAAACTAAAGTTAAGCTTGCCATAACCTTCTCGCTTCCAGCCTTGCACTGCATTTGGCCCTACTGTTACGGAGCCATCAATCATGCGTGTTAAATGCACGCCCAAGAAAGGCAGTTCTGGGTCAGGGATCGGATAGATAAGGTGATTCACCACTTGGTTGTGTTTGGCGTCCAACTGATAATATTCACCGCGATAAGGGACGATTTGGAAGTCGGTTTCAATGCCAAGCATACTGGTCATTCTGTCGGCCATCAAACCAGAGCAAGTGATCAAGAATCGGCTGTTCAGTTGTAGAGTTTGACCATCTACTTTGCACGTTAACTGCACTTCATCTTCTTGCTCATCCGCCATGATCACTTCTGTGCCTAGACTGAGCTTGCCGCCCGCCTCAACAAACTCTTGAGCCATTACTTCGGTGACTTTTTTGTAGTCGACGATGCTGGTGGTTTTGACATAAATCGCGCCCAAGCCCGTGATGTTAGGCTCGGCAAGTTTCAGTTGCGCTTGGTCCAACAAATCGACATCAATGTCGTTATCATGACAACGTTGATAGAGCGCATTCATGCGCTCGACTTCCTGCTCATTGGTCGCGACCAACAGCTTACCGCAGTTTTCGACTGGGATATCGTGTTGGCTGCAAAAGGCGATAGTTCGCTCTACGCCACGCTTACAAAAATCGGCCTTTAAACTGCCTGGAGCGTAGTAAACACCCGCGTGAATCACACCGCTGTTGTGGCCAGTTTGGTGCTGCGCGAAGCCACGCTCCTTTTCGACTAAAAGGATACTTTTATCAGGGTGAGCTTGCTGTAATTGCCATGCCGTCGACACACCAACAATGCCACCACCAACGATAATATAGTCGTATGTTGAGTTCATAATATTCCTACATTCAATCCTTTAATTATAGGGAAGACGCGACAGTGTTAGACCCGGTTTGAGGTGACTTTTTTTCCTCACTTTCTGATTCCTTTTTCACTTGATTAGCATCGTATTTACGACCGCTGTAGATAAAGATGCCAACAAAAATGGCAACACATACCAAACGGATCACGACTGAAACATCAGGCCATACTAGAGCTATACCTATCGCAACCAACACTACTCGAGTAATAATATTAACTTCGCTCTCTAGATAACCTTCAATCGCCGCGATAAACGCGTAAGTACCAATAACAGCAAAGCCACCCGTGACTAAAACGGAGGTCACATCCCAACTTACCAAGTTAGTGTAGGCAATCAACAATGGTACTAAATACAAGCCTTTGGCGATCTTCCATGCCATTAAGCCCGTTCTCATCGGGGGTGTTTTAGCAATGGTTGCAGCCGCAAATGCAGTTAAACAAACAGGCGGAGTCACGTTGCTGTCTTGCGATAACCAGAAAATAATTAAGTGAGCCGAAAGCAGTGCGAGGCTGATTGCTTCTAAGCCAAGGCTCTGTTCAAGCAGAGTTTCCACAAAATCAGCAGGAACCAACGCAATCATCTCTTTCGCCGTTTCCAACGCCATCGGTGCGTTCAATAGATCAAGCTTATCTGGCGCAGCCAACATAAAGATGGCTTTAGCTTGCTCAGGAAGCTGCCCTGACACTAACAAGTCGAGCAGCTGACTTTCAGCAATCAATTTATACAAGGCAGGAGCAGACAATGTTCCCAACACAATATAAGCCGCCGTTACTGGTAACCCCATACCCAGAATCAAAGATGCCAGTGCGATCAACGCAATCATCACCAGTAACTCGCCATTCGCCCAACTGTTGATCATCAAAGAGAAGGTGTTACCAATTCCCGTAGTGCTAATGACATTAACAACTAGACCAATACCAACTAATAACACAGCCGTTGTCGCCATGTTTTTTGCGCCTTGAGACAAAGCTTCAATGATCGCTTTCGGTCCCATTTTGTGATTTTTAGAGAACCATGATGCCACCACCACAGAAAGAATCGAAATACCCGCAGCGTAAGTCGGCGTAAAGCCTTGAACGAGCAAAGTCACTAACACGGCCAATGGGATCAGGTTGTGCCAACCCGACAGCAATACCTTTAACAAAGGTTCACAGCCAGAGGTCACCTTTTGTACACCACTACGCTTCGCTTCAATACGTACGAAAAAGGCCACAGACAAAAAGTAGATAAGCGCAGGAACAAAGGAAACCGCAATAATATCGACATAAGGGATCTGCGTGTAAGAGGCCATGATGAACGCGCCCGCACCCATCACAGGTGGCATCAGCTGCCCGCCAGTAGATGCAGCCGCTTCAACACCTGCCGCGAAACGCGAAGGGAAACCTGCCTTTTGCATCAAGGGAATACTGATCACGCCCGTCGATACTGTGTTTGCTACGCTCGATCCGGAGACAGAGCCCATCAAGCCGGAGCCAATAACGGCAATGAAACCAGGGCCACCAATCACTTTGCCCGCCGCGGCACGGGATACATCAATAATGTAGTCGCCGACACCAGATCGAACTAAAAATGCGCCAAATAGGATGAACATGAACACGAAGGTCCAACTGATTCTTGAGATCGAACCAAACATCCCTTCTGATGAATAAAAGCTTCGATAAAGTAACGTCTCAAGGCTTAAACCCGGAAAATGAAAAATACCGCTGGTCCATTGTCCCCAAAGCACTACATAACTTAAACACACTAAGATAAGCACTGGAATGAACCAGCCCATAGTGCGTCTAATCAGCTCAATGACGATGGCAATCGCCAAGATCGAGAAAAACCAATCACTAGCGATAAATTTTACGCCTCGGTCATACAACGCATCTTCGGCAAAGGGAATATAGATAAGGCAAGCTAAAGCAGCCAAGGCAATCCCAATATCGATAGCTAATGCTATTTTGCTTTTTTTAAGCGAGACATGGGCGGGATACCAAAGTGCGCAAATGATTGCGAAACCAGCAAAATGCGTCGCCGAAACCCAAAGCTCTGGCAAGGTAGATAAGGTATTAAACCAAATATGTAGGAGGGAGAGTATCACTCCCATTGTCGTTATTGCTTTGCCTACCCAAGGGAAATCTGTTCGGGTAGGCAATTCGAATTTTTTCAGTTCCTGCTGCAGCGAATCGCTCATAGAAAACTCCTGCTCTCCACAGCCAAACGCGCAGAGAAAATCCATAAAGTAAGGTGGTGCGTTTTCACTTCAAATAATCGAACGAGTCGGAGACGGTCAAATCAGACAAAGTAGCCGAAACAGATGAAAACGCACCAAGCAATTAATTAACGCGAATATTCAGTTCACGCCAAATAGCGAGTTAAAGATAAATGGCTAATCGAAGACAAAGGGTTAGTCGACGATCAACTCAGAAGGGATTTCTATGCCCACTTCTTTATAGTAACGAGCAGCACCTGGGTGAAGCGGAACAGGAAGGCCTGCGATCCCTTTCTCAAGTGCCATTGCTTTGGTTGCTTTGTGGATACCTTGTAGGAAAGGTAGGTTTTCATAGATAGCTTTGGTCAATTGATACACATCTTCTTCAGAAATGTCTTCACGAACCGCTAGGAAGTTAGGTTGGGCAATCGTAGTAATTGGTTTATCGACACCTGGATAAGTGTTTGCTGGGATCTCATACTTGGTCCAAATATTGTAATCACCATTCGCTTGTTTGATTTGTGCATCGGTAAACGACAAGATTTGAATATCTTCACCCAGTGCTGCAAAGGCTTGCGTCACCGCACCAACAGGAACACCAGCAGGCGTGTTCATACCATCAATTGTGCCATTTTGTAATGCGCTCGCACTGCCACCGTAACCCATAAAGGCGAGTTTAAATTGTTCTGGGTCCACGGATAAGCCTTGCATGATTTGACGACCTGAGTTTTCAGTCCCAGAGTTCTTCTTACCGATAGAGAATTTCTTACCGTTTAGGTTCTCTAGATCGCTTACCGTACCTGTTTTTGCTAGATCTGAACGCACAATAAAGTGTTCTACGTTTTGCCATAACATGGAAACTGAACGCAGTTGAGTTTGTCTGCCAGATTTCTCATATGGCCCCAAACCCTGCCAAGCCCAAGCACCATACAAACCTTGTAGAATGGCGAACTGAGCTTCGTTCTCGTTCAACAACTTTACGTTCTCACCCGAGCCCGCAGAGCTAATAGCCGCTAAAGAAAAGTGCTGCTTAGGCGCAAGCTTAACTTTACTCAATGTCGCTAAGGCCACACCTACCGGATAGTAAGTACCACCCGTTGAGGCCGTCGCTAAAATATAGCTGCGATCCTCTTCAGCTGACGCATTACTGATAAGGCCAAGAGAAGCCATTGCTATCGCTAAAGTTTTAACTAGCTTGTTGTATTTCATTGTTACTCTCCATGTAGGGTTATTCACGTTATATTTTTGTTAACAACAATCACTAGATAGCAAGCACAATGCCAATTTTTAAAATACTGTTTTTATTGAAATTTATTTTAAAACCCACCTAAAGTAAGCCATTTTTTGCTTATTTCACTACTAATGAGTAAGCTATTTTTTGCTTATCCAAAGCCGCAGTTAACATCCCCTTAAAGGTGGTCAGGTCACATCATGTTATATTTATGTGATCAATGTTTATAAAGTGATAAATATACGATGAGCCATTTATTGCTCATCAATATCCAATAAACACGACTGTCAAACCGATCATTGAGAATCGACGTAGTCACTTCGATTCAACGCATAACGCACCATCTTTTGGTTCAATGTTCGACGAGGTAAATCCAAGTCTTGCATAACATCATTGATGCGACCTTGATAACGAACTAAGGCATCATGAATCACTTTCCGTTCAAAGCTCTGCACTTGAACCGCCAACGGGATGCCTGCCGTTGTGGACTCTGTGACAGAATTAGGACGACACGCCAAAATATCACCAACGGTCAGGCTTTCATCCAGCGCAAAACGAATCGCAACATTACGCAGTTCACGCACATTGCCCGGCCATGCATACGACAACAAGGCATAGCGATCGGCTTCACTGGCCGCTCGGGTTTCGCTGTTCGCTTCTTGAGTGAAGTGTTCAAAAAGGATAAGAGCATCGTCTTCTCGTTCACTAAGGGGAGGTAAATGCAGTTGAGCAACGTTCAAACGATAGAAAAGATCTTGGCGAAAGTCCGGATGATTTAAAAGGTCGCATTTCGAAGCTGAAACTATTCTTAAATCAACATGTTGCTGTTGATTACCACCGACACGCTCAACAACATTGTCTTGTAAAGTACGTAGCACTTTGACTTGCATCGACAACGGCATACTTTCTATTTCGTCAAGAAAGACCGTACCTTTGTCGGCAAATTCAAGCTTACCAATGCGTCGTTTAGCAGCACCAGTAAATGCCCCGGCTTCATGACCAAACAGCTCGCTTTCAAATAGATTCTCTGGAATCGCACCACAGTTTAGTGGCACAAAAGGATGAGGTTTACGCTGACTAAATTTATGTAAACAAGAGGCAACGAGCTCTTTCCCACAGCCAGTTTCACCATAAATGATCACGTTGGTATCAATTGAAGCGACTTTTTGTATTTGTTCTCGTAATGCACACATCACTCTGCTGCGGCCAATCAGAACTTGTTCAATGCCCTTCAGGTTATCCAAATAGCTTTGACGATTTATCCTATCTTGACCACTTTGATGTTTATCTACCGCTTCCGATACCGTTTGAGACAAACGCTCTGGATCGAACGGCTTTTCTATAAAATCATACGCGCCTTGCTGTAATGCCTTAACGGCCATATCGACATCACCATGTCCGGTGATCAAGATAACAGGTACTTCTGGCACCAAATCTTTAAAGCGACTTAACAGTTCAACACCATCAATATCAGGTAAGCGCACATCGCTAATGATGGTCTGAAAATCACCTTCCACGACCGCATCTAACGCGTCTTGTCCAACCTCAAATGCGGTGACATCGAAGCCTGCCAACTGCAACCATTGGCTGGTTGCTTGACGCACAATTGCGTCATCTTCAATCAAAGCAATACGTTGCATGATCTCTTCCCATCGCTTACACCTAAATAATATCGACCACGGTATGTAAAAAAGCCGCAGACTAAAAGGAGCTAGCTCCCACTTTGAATAACACTCCTTTAACAGTTTTATAATGTTTGCTAGCTTCAATTTGTTCCAGATTCAACCTTCCATGTGGTAATAAAACGCAGCTTTTCAACTCAATAATTTAAAAAGGATTTAATCAAGAATGGTTAACAAAAATCGATATTGGTTGTTCCTGTTTGCCTGTTTATTGATTGGTTTAGTTCAGGTAACCACCAAAAGTGGCATAAGCCAATGGAAGCTAGAACAAGCTCAGCGTTACGCAGAACAGCGCTTCCTTGGATACATTGCCGAAGCAAGACGCACGCTCAAACGTTTTTACTATTTGCCTTATCTCGTGACGAACGATGAAACCAGCGTGCGTTTTATTGATGGTGACATTCGCCTCCAAAAACACATTAAAAAACAGCTGATTCAGTTAGACAAAGCGGCTAACACCAAAGGATGGTATCTACTTTCCGCAAACGGTGATTTGCTTGTTTCTAGCGTAGAAAGGAACAAACTCAGTAAAAAAAGCGCCAGCACTATTGTGTCCAAGATCCACCAGCAAGGCGGTGCGATCTCCCTAGTAACCAAAAATAAAGGCGTCACACCCGATTATTTTATTGCTGCACCCGTTTATCGAGCATCCGATGTGGTAGGCATTGTTGCAGTACAAATTGATTTATCATTACTGATCGACCAATGGTTTGCCGATGGTGAAGCCATCTTGTTTCAAAACCCTCGCGATCAGTTTTTTCTATCGAGTGATCACCGATTGAATGCAGATTGGTTCAATGAAAATTTCACTTCACAACCGCTCGCTACAAAGCGTGAGCTATATGACCAAACCCACATTCGAGTATGGCGACTGAAAGATAAAGATTACCTTATTCAATCCATAAAGTTAGACGACCTCAATTGGCGCTTAACCTACCTAACGCCGTTAACCAGCCTCAACCAAACCACAAGTTGGATAAGTTGGAGCGTCGCGGTAGGTTGTCTGTTCATTCTGTTATTGCTGGTTATTCTTTATCAAAGACGTCAGAAAAAGCTCAGCAATTTACGAATACAAAAACTCATCGAAGAGTCGGAAAAGCGTCTGTCTGGGATGATCAATAAAACGCACGTTGGGCTAGTGCTGATCGACAAACATGGTCATATCCATGATATTAACCTCATGGCCAAGAACTACTTCTCACTATCCGATTCAATGATCAGTAACATCAAAGCTTGGCAGTTATTTGAGGCAGGCAATCCAAATTCAACCACCTTGCAATTGCTTCAGAACCTAGATCAACACCAAGAACTGGCCGAAATAACCAGCGTCGAAACCATGGCAAGGCGCAGCGATGGTAGCTACTTTCCGGTACTGTTCTCTATAAGTGCCTTTCCTTGGCATGCGACCACTTATTATCTGTGTACCGTGATCGATATTAGTAAGCGCAAAAAAGCAGAAATTGCAGTGCAAAATGCTAATAAAACGCTTCAACTACGTGTAGAAGAGCGAACACAAGACCTGAAAGACGCACAACAAGAACTGGTTGAATCAAGCAAACTTGCCGCACTAGGGCGGATGTCGAGTGCGATCACTCATGAGCTCAATCAACCGCTTACTGGTCTAAAAACCCTGCTTTCAAGTAATCAACTACTGATGGAAAGAGGCGAGACCAAGATGTTGAAAGCGAACATGGACTTAGTGATGAGCCTCATCGACAGAATGGCCAACATGACCAGTCAATTGAAGTCGTTCGCATTTAAAAGACTTGAGAAGCCCTATCCAGTTTCACTGACTGACGCACTGCAAGAAACCCTACGAATTCACCAAGCCGAATTAGACAAAATCGATATTCGCGTGCGTGTTGCTTCTAATATTTCGATGGTGATGGGAGAAGAGGCGCGACTTCGTCAAGTGCTTGGCAACCTAATCAGAAATGCTGTGGACGCTACGCAGAATCAAACACCCGCGACCATTGTTATCAGCGCACATACCGATCAACAACGTGTGATCATCAAGGTGCAAGATAATGGCTGTGGCGTGTCAGAAGACCAACTCGAAACCATTTTCGAACCCTTCCATACCAACAAAAAGATGGGCGAAGGCTTAGGACTCGGGCTGGCTATAACAGCAAACAATGTTCGGGATATGCAAGGTACCTTGATAGCGAAGAACAACCCAGACCAAGGCATGACATTCACGTTAACGCTACAGAATATTGATAGTGATAGTGATTATAAGTAGCCGCTTACATAGAGTTTAGAATTCCCACCTGGTTGAGAAGCTAGAACTAAAAAACCGCCCACAGAGGGCGGTTTTGATTCACTTGTTGGCGTGTGACTTATTCGCTAATCCGTTAACGGCTTACTCAGCTAACTGCTTCAACAGTAGCTCTGTCGGACGAACAATCGCGATGATCGATTCGTCGTAGATCTTCGCTGAATCAGACAGTATCGCTTGGTAGGCATTCGCATCTGATGCTCTAACTTTTTCACCCGCTTGTGCTTTAGCAATCAAGGTTAACGCCAAGTCTGCGACTTCCGCCGTTTTCTCTGCGACAACCACAGTCTCTACCGAAGATACGTTGCCAGCGAAGACAGTTTTAGCCGCTAGTGCAGCCGATTTTGCTTTCTGATAATGCTCAGCAAGTTGCTCAAGCGCTTGTTGATTACCCGTCGCAACGTCGTTGACCAAATCTTGCATCTCATACACGGCGTAGCTTTCCACTGGTAGCGCATCAACAAAGCGGTTTAGGCGCTCGTATTGGCTGTATAAAGTGCCCTTAGGTTCAGTCGAATTCCACTTCTCCCAGTTGCGCGCGTAGTACTGTGCTGGCTCGGTGTACTTGGCAAGCACGCGCAGGTCGTGAATATCCTGCCCTTTGGTAATACGTTTTAACAGCATGTCAGCGTCCGCATGATGACGTAGGCCAACCGACACTTCAGACCATGTATCCATCGCTTTCATGCGCTTGTACATGCTGCGCTCGTCCGTCAATTCCGCATCAGACCAGAAACGTTCTGCAATTGCATAGCTGCGTGGCCATAGGTAGTTTTCGACCGTGAGGCTGTCTTTGTTCTCTAGCCACATGGTGATCTCGCCGCCCAAGATAAGCTCTTTTTCTTTATCCGTTAATTCTGCTGGGTAACCACCATTCGGTTCAGGAATCACGCTGCCTTCAACATCACTGCTCGCAATCACTTCACCAGTGGTTGGCCAGCGCACGTTACCCACCAGTTGATAACTGCTTTCTGCAAAACCCTTTAGATTTAGGTTTAAGTTGAACTCGGTGTACGACATGAAGTTATCGAAGTGGCCAACAAAGGTTTTGCCCGGCACATAATCAAGGATAAAGATCTCTTCGCGAGACTTACCGTTGTAATCACTGAAGGCACGGAAAGTACCGTCTTTCGCTTCAATGATGGTCAGTGTTCCCTTACGTGGGCCGCCTTTTGAACGTGGCTTTTCCCATTGATACGTCACGAATTTTTCGCCACTGTGCAGCTTATCGTCAACAGTGATACCGCTTGGCATTGGGTCATTGCGATAATGGTAGCTAGTCGGCTGAGGTTGATCTAGGTAGTAACCCGTAGAAAGAATACCTGGGTAGCCCTCTTTCGCCGCACGGCCAATGCTGTCGTGCCCTTGCCAGCTTTGAATCACGATCGAAGTCGGCAGATCTTTATGCCAAATCTCATCCCAACCCGTCATCTTCTTACCGCGCTCTTCGAGCATCTTCTCGACTTTTACGTTGAGGTAAGACTGCAGACCACGTTCGCCATCGATATTGTTCTCTTCAATGAACTGTTGGTGCTTTTCGCTGTTTTTCCACTGCGCATAATTTGGCTCATCGCCACCAATGTGGAAGTACTCATCAGGGAACAGCTCGGTCACTTCATCAAACACATCACCAAGCATCTCATAGACTTCTGGGTTCAGTGGATCCATGAGCGGTTCAAACACACCCCAGCCACGTTCTTGTTCGTAGCTTTGACCTTCACCACCAGACATCAAGCGTGGGTAAGCGTGAGCAACCGCAGAAGAGTGACCCGGAAGAGACACCTCTGGAATCACACGAATACCAAGGTTACGCGCGTATTCAACTAGGTAGCGAACTTGGTCTTTGGTGTAGTAATTACCATCAGCGGTTTCAGACCACAGACGCGGCCATGATTCGGTTTGAATGCGAATGCCTTGATCGTCCCAGAAGTGCCAATGGAACACGTTCATTTTCGCCGACGCCATCGCATCTAACTGACGAATCAACACATCGAATTCAATAAAATGACGTGACGTGTCGTAAGAAACACCACGCCAGCGGAAACGAGGCTCATCGACAATCGTAACAGCAGGAATATGGTAACCAGTTGCTGTGGTTTCGACGAGTTGTAAAAGGGTTTCGATGCCGTGAATAGTGCCGTATGGGCTTGGAGAGCTCAGCGTGATTTGTTCACCCTGAGTGGTAATTTTGTACGACTCTACAGAGTCGATGTTTTGTACTTCAGATTTTGGTGCTGCGTCGATATCTATGATCAGGTTCGCTTCGCCTGCACTATCCACCTGCCAATTTAGAATCGGAACACCTGTCTGACGCTCAAGGCGATCAATAAAGCGTTTCGCCGTGTATTCAACACGATCAGAATTAAAGCCTTTGATGTAAACCTTGAAGTTACCGTCGACCTTAACTTGTCCAGCTTGCAGCTCGACCGTTTGCGGGTACGGCATTAAATTTAGATCGGTATTTGGAGCCATTGCTAACGCCATTGGGGACACTACTGAACCTGAAATCAATAGGGATAATATAGTTTTTTTCATTATTAGTTTTCCTATATAAATATGGTTCTGTTTTGTTTCTCGGAGGCGATTCACAAAACAGAACCATCAGCCACTGCTATTGCTCGTTATCTCTCATTCGAAAGGTTGTTATCGCTAGTTCAAAAGCTTATTGCTCGTTAACAAGAGCGACCGCTTCACGAACCAATACTGCAATCTCATCCCATTGCTCGTTCTCGATCATCTTTGGCGACACCATCCAAGTACCACCACAGCACATCACGCGATCCACTGCTAAGTAGTCATTCACGTTGTGTTTACCGATACCGCCCGTTGGCATTAAAGACACATCAACATATGGCGCTAACAGAGACTTCACCATGTTGATGCCGCCAGACGCTTCTGCCGGGAATAACTTCAAGAAGTTAAGGCCAAGCTCTAACGCTTGCTCTACTTGGCTTGGGTTGTTTACGCCCGGAACGATTGGCATACCGATTTCTTGGCAACGTTTTACGGTGTTTGGGTTCAGGCCCGGAGCTACGATGAATTCGCTACCCGACTCTTTCGCAAGATCGATCTGCGCTGGCGTTAACACTGTGCCAGCACCGATACACATCTCTGGGTACGCATCGCGCATCGCACGAATCGCGTCTGCTGCCGCTTCAGTGCGGAATGTCACTTCAGCAACTGGCAGGCCGTTTTCTACCAACACTTTTGCCAGTGGAATCGCGTGTTCAACCTTGTTGATTTGGATAACAGGAATAACTTTGAATTGCTTAAGTTTGTTGATCATTTCTTGAGACATAATAATTCCGCTTTTTATTTTATTTTTTAATCAGTTGGCTCATAGCGCTCACGGGGATGATTGCGCCAGAGTATTGAATAACGATGGAAGCCAGTTGGTGGCCAAGTTCGGCTGCGTCGGTGGCGCTCTCGCCAGTAAGACGCGCAGCTAAATAACCCGCGGCGAATGAATCGCCCGCCGCGCAGGTGTCGACCACGTTAGAAACACGAGTCGCTGAGACATAACTCTCAACAATGTTGCCCTGTTCAACTTGAACAATCTTGCATGGTTCACAGCCACGTTTGATGACGATCTCTTGGCAACCCAAACGCAGGCAGCGTTGTTGAACGCTCTCTGAGTTACCCCAAACCAGCAGATCGTCGTCTTCAGTAATCAAGGCGATGTCCACCAGCGGCAGTAACTTGGCGTACCAATGTTGAGCTTGCTCGGTGCTCCAAAGTTGCGGGCGATAGTTGTTATCAAAAATCACCTTGCCGCCTTGGTTTGAGAACACGCTAATGGCTTTGAATAGATGCTCGCGAGAGGCATCATCCAAAATCGCGATACTGATACCGCTGATGTAAACCGCATCGACTTGCTTCTCTGTCAGGGCGATTTCAAGCTTATTCAGGTCGTCGGCTTGCTTGTTTAAGTTATCGATTTGAAAGTAATATTTGACTGCCGCGTCGTTGCGCCAGTAGTGAAAGTGTCGCTCGCCTGTCTCGTCGGTTTCGACCATGTACAAGCCGGGTAGCTTGTTTGGGATGCGTTCGACGAAATTGGTTTGAATACCTTCTAACTGCCAGCTATCAATCATATTTTGAGACAGTTCATCACTGCCAAGACCTGTCGCGTAGTGCACAGAGAGGTTTTGATGTTGAGTTAAGCGAGAAAGGTAAAGTGCGGTATTGAGCGTGTCACCGCCGAATTTTTTGGTTAATGGAGAGCCGCTGATTTCGACCATGCACTCGCCAAAGAAAGCAATATTGAAGTTAGAAGATGCAGGCATAGCAGATCCTAAAATAGAGATATAAATGGGGAAGAAGGCCCTACCGAGAAGCAGAGCCTGAGCTAGCTAAACCACTCCACAGCTTGTTGTACTGAATTTGTTGTACTAACTAGCTGTGGAGCGTTTTAGATTAGCTTGTTTGATTTGCAGGACGTTGAGAAGACGCGTCTTCTTCAAGCACACCTGAGTCTGACAATTCCATCTCCATCAGAGCACGCTCGTCATCAAGAATTGCTTTCGCCATTTCTGGTGTTACTTGATTAGCCGGAGTACATAGGCTTACCAGCACACCAGCCGTTAGAGCCACTAGACAAGAAGGAATCACAGGGTTACCCCAGAAAGCCGTGTAGTCTGCGTTTAGCATTACGACAAATGAAGCCACAGATGCACCCGCTAGCGTAGCAAGCGCACCCTGCCAGTTGTAACGTTTCCAGAATCGGCCCAACATACCGCACACAAACATGCCCGACATTACGGTTGAAATCATTTTCGTGATGTAGCCAATGATGTCGTTTGATGTCAGTGCGAACAACAGTGCAAAACCAATCACCACAATCAATGCCAAGCGAGAATAGTTCACCATTGACTCTTTGTTTGGTACGCGGCCAGTGAACATCACGTAAACATCACGCAGTAAGATAGACACACCAGCTATCGCATCTGAACTTGCGCTCGACATGGTTGCAGAAAGACCCGCGATAAGAACAATCATGCCAACACCAACCGGAAGAACCGTTGCTGCAACATAAGGGAACGAGTAGTTCGGATTATCCAATGATGGATCAATGGCATGTGCTGCCATACCAATGATTGCAGGGATGATTGAGAAGAAAAGATACAACACACCCGATGCAACAAATGAGCGACGAACGGTTGATACATCTTTACCCGAGTAGATACGTTGACGGAATGAAGGCGTAGCTAGTACACCAACACCAATAACCACAGCCAGAGACACAGCTGGAAGAAGACCCAGTTTATCGATTGCTAAAAAGCTCGTAGCAGCAGGGTCCATCGCAGCGTAAAGGTTATCCATGCCGCCGATGTAATCGACTGACATTACCGCCATCAAGATGAAGCCAGCAAAAAGAATGATAGCTTGAATGGTATCGGTCCACACAACCGCGGTGTAACCACCGATCACCACGTAAATAGTGAATGCCGCAGCAATAATGATTTTAGCTAGGTTGAGATCGATGTCAGCAATCCACGCTAGGTACATGCCGCCACCTAGAATGTGAGCGCCCAGCCAACCAATTGAAGCGACAAAGATCAGTACGCCTACAACGTTTTTCACGATGCGGTTAGCGCCAACATAGTAAGCCAGCTCTTCACTCATGGTCATGAAGTTCAATTTACGAACCGGAGCAAACCAAAGTGCAAGTAATAGGATGCCTATCGCACCACCAATGCCGTACAGTGCACCTGCCCAGCCATTTGCGTAGCCGAAACCAACCGCACCCATACTTGAACCCGTACCAACCATCGTCGCTACTGTTGTACCAAGTACTAAGAACATAGGTAGGCCACGGCCACCTAATAAGAAATCTTCGCCAGATTTTTGATTACGCGAGACAAACCAGCCTAACCAAATTAAAAATAATACGTACACGCCGAAGCCTGTAAGAAAAAGTGTGCTGTTCATTTGACACCTCTCAGTGAAATATTGAGTTCATTCTTGAACTTTATTTATGATTCATTCATTTTATATTTCATATAATTACTTTATTGGTTTTATCTTTTTTAATTAAAGTAATTTTTATAAATGTAGGGTGAGAGTATTAAAGGATAATAACAGGGATGACTAACCCCTAATACTCTCTAAGTAGGTAATTGTGATTAGGTTATTACTATCCGCGATCGGCGCGGTAGCAAGTCACATCTACTTCAACCTTCACGTCTACAACTAAGTCGCAAACCATGCAGATACGAGCCGGTGGGTTAGCACCGAAGAACTCTTTGAATACCTTATTAAAAGATTGGAAGTAACGAGAATCCGTTAGCACAACCTTTACGTGCATTACGTCTTCTAGGCCGTAGCCCGCTTCAGTCATGATATCGACACAGTTTTGGATCGCTAGGCGAGACTGGTCAACAATGCCACCCTCAACCACTTCACCATCTGTCATCGGTGTCTGGCCAGAAACGTATAGGAAACCACCTGCTTCAGTTGCACGTGCAAATGGTAAATGTTGTCCGCCTGTACCTGTACCGCCTTCAACACCGTAACGTTTAATAGTCATTTTTTAACTCCACTTATTTATAGATAATATTGGGTTTATAGATAACATTGGCTTTATAGATAAAACAGTTTCTATTCCAATATATTTAAATTAATTCGCCGTTTTTATATCCATCTGAATTTAATAAATAATTTAAATTCTAATTTCGGTAAATAAAAACGCCTGAATGATTATTTCTTACTTTTCCTTGCTGGTAAGTTAACTCACCATTTACAAATACACTTTCTATTCCTTCAGCAACTGAAATAGGATTTTCAAATGTTGCTGTGTCTTTAATATTCTTTGGATCAAATAAAACTAAATCGGCAAAGGCACCACAGCGAACTTCGCCTCGGCCGGCTAAGTTGTAACGCTGAGCCGACATTCCGGTCATCTTGTGAATCGCCTCTGGCAACGAGAACAGTTTTTCATCTCGGCAATAGTGGCCTAGCACTTTCGGGAAGGTGCCCCACAATCTTGGGTGTGGATGCGGGTCATTAGGTAAACCGTCTGAGCCGACCATGGTCAGTTTGTATTTCAATACGCGCTTTACGTCGTTCTCATCCATGCAGTGATAAACCGCACCCGCTGGTTGAAGCGCTTTTGCTGCGTCCATCAGAGGTAGGTTCATTTCATCAGCAATCTGCTTCAGCGTTTTGCCTGCGTGTTCTGGTTTTGCTTCAGACCAAGTGATGAAGATGTCGAAATCGTCGGTCACTTGTTTCAAATCTAATGTCGAAGAGCTCGCTGAGTATGGGTAGCAGTCGCAAGACACATCTTGGTGCTCAGAAACCTTGTCCATTAAGTCGAGTACTTCAACAGTTCTGCCCCAGTTACCTGCACCTGCACATTTAAGGTGTGAGATAACAACCGGTACTTTCGCGTATTGTCCTGTCTCAAACGCCTCTTCCATCGCGCTTAAGATCTCTTCAAACTCGGTACGCATATGCGTGGTATAGATGCCGCCGTGACTAGAAAGCACTTTCGCTAACTGCATCACTTCGTTGGCATTCGCTTGTTTCGCGCTGGCGTAAGCCAAACCCGAGCTCAAACCTAATGCGCCTTGCGCCATCGCCAAATCAAGGTTGGTCTGCATCGCTGCGATTTCGTCTTCGCTTGCAGTGCGTTGCAGGTCGTCCATCACTTGGTTACGCAATGTGGTATGGCCGACTAACGCTGCAACGTTTACTGCGGGTTGAGCTTGCTCTACCGCTTGTGCATACGCGGCGAAAGTTGGGTATTTAAAGTCAGCTTGTGCGCCTAATAGATTCATTGGGTCAGGTGGATCGCCAGCCAAAACGGTTGGTGATGCGCTGATACCACAGTTACCAACAATCACGGTTGTGACACCTTGGCTGATCTTAGGTAGGCAATCTGGGTAACGAATTACATTGGTATCGTCATGTGTGTGTACATCAATAAAACCAGGAGCCAATGCTAAGCCCGCTCCCTCAACCAACTGGCCACAATCTTCATGATCGATTTGACCAATTTCGGCGATTTTTCCATCTCGGATTGCTACATCGGCACAAAACGATTGTTCGCCGGTGCCATCAAACACCTCTACATTTTTAATTATCGTATCGAACAACATTTCTCACTCTCTCAATCCACTGTGTTGATGGAGCTATATTAGAAATTCAGCCGATTATTTTCAGTGACAAAACACACATAATATTTTAATTTGTGTGATAGTTTCTACCACAAAACAGATTGTCGATATATTTAAACATTAAATAACAACAACTTAAATCATGTTAGGAATCAGCAATGAAACATAACTCGGCACAAAAAGATGTTATAAAGTATCAAAACAATAGTTTTGTCTTGACTGAAAAAGGCCAAAAAGGGAGAGCAATATCACAATCTGAGAACGGTATTTATCGACTGGTTGATGAAGATGTTTCACTTCCGGTTGCAGTTATCAAACAATCGGCATTGACCAATAACCTGAATTGGATGCAATCATTCGCTGATCATCATCAGGTTAAATTATCGCCACATGGCAAAACCTCCATGACTCCTGCTTTTTTCCGCCAACAACTAGAAAATGGCGCTTGGGGCATAACAGTAGCAACACCTGCACAGGCAGAAGTTGCCGCAATGGCGGGTGCGAAACGAATCATCATGGCCAACCAGTTGGTGGGTAGAACCAACATGGCGATCATCGAACAACTTATTCGCGAGTTTGATGTCGATTTCTATTGTTGTGTGGACTCATCGGTAAACGTGCAGCAACTTAACCAGTATTTCGCCAACACGAAACAGACACTAAAAGTACTGATCGAATTTGGTGTACCGGGTGGCCGTTGTGGTTGTCGTTCACCACAAGAAGTTCTAGAACTGGCTCAAACCATCCAAGACACACCAGCCCTTTCGCTAGCAGGTATTGAGGTGTACGAAGGTGTAATTCACGGTGACAATGCAGAACAAGACATTCGTACCTTCTTAAATCAGGCACTCACTTCGGTCGAAAGCCTTGCATCAGATGGCCTAATTGCAGGGCAACCTATTATCACTGGCGCTGGCTCTGCTTGGTATGATGTGGTGGCAGAATGCTTGGCGAACCTAACTGATTACTTGGCGATCATCCGCCCGGGCTGTTATGCCATTCACGACACAGGTATTTACCTAGACGCACAAAGCAAGGTGTTGCAACGCGCCCAAGTAAACCAAGGCTACGCGTGCGAATTGGGTGGTGATTTAGAATCGGCACTTGAGGTATGGGCGTATGTAATCTCTCGTCCAGAGCCGACCAAATTAGTGGTTGGGCTAGGCAAGCGTGATGTGGCCTTTGATGCAGGCTTACCAATTGCTGAGCGTGGCTATCGCAATGGCGAAGCTATCTCAGTGAAAGGCTTAACCTCTACTGCCGTGATGGATCAACATACCTTTGTTGAAACCGATGGTTCTTCTGAAATTGAAGTGGGCGACATGATTGCTTTCTCCACCTCACACCCGTGTTTAACCTTCGACAAATGGCGCTACATTGCTATCAGCGATGACGAACATCAGGTGACCAAATGGGTGGAAACCTGTTTCTAGGTCGATTTTTCAATAAGCTAGAATCAACGAAGCAATAAGATATACTAACGGGGCTAAGGCTTAGTTTTAAATAGATTAGTGCTAAATGGCTTGGTTCTTAAGAGCTAGGTTCTTAAAAACTAAGCAATACGATTAGCCCCATCAACAAAGGATCAGGATTCTTGAGTTTAGAAGTAGATATCATTTCACAGATAACAGAGCGTTTTCCTGTTCTTCGTGATGCAGAAAAGAAAGTCGCCAAGCTGATCATGGATGACATTAATTTTGCTGCCAATGCCAGTATCACAGAACTTGCTGAAGGTGCTCAAGTCAGTGAAGCCACCATCACACGCTTTGCTAAGGCGATCGGCTGCAATAACGTACGTGATATGAAGATTAAGTTGGCTCAGACACTAACCGTTGGCCAGCGCTTTATCCTCGAACCTGTTGACCAAACGGGTTATCAAGGTATCTACGAATCGATCAAGCAAAGCCTAGACATCAACCGCACTTTGTTCAAAGAGCAAGACGTTGAAACCGCAGTCAGCTGGCTGCATAACGCCAGGCAGATCATTGCTATCGGCATGGGTGGCGGCTCGACTATCGCCTCACAAGAACTGCAACACCGACTGTTCCGATTGGGCTACCCAGTGGTATCGTACAACGACGGCTTAATGTCACGCATGGTTGCCGCCACAGCCGATGCCAATGACGTGATGGTGATGATTTCCGCGACCGGTTTTACACCAGTGATCACTGAAACCGCAGAGCTAGCTAAGCAGTATGGACTTAAGATCATAGCGATTACCCCACAAGACACACCGTTGGCAAAGATTGCGGATATCTTGTTACCTATCAAACATATGGAAACCGACTTCATCTACAAACCATCGGCTTCTCGCTACGCAATGTTGGCGTTAGTGGATGTGCTTTCGATGGGAATCGCGGTCAATCATAAGAACCGATCGCGCGACAAACTGCGTCGCTTGAAGGTCGCGCTAGATTCCTACCGCGGCGGTGGCGACAGACAACCTCTCGGTGATTAGCGAATCAAGGACAAGATGGGCTTAAATTCTGGTGCTCGACAATCTTTCACTAGCTCGTATAAGCTCATTTCCAATCCTGTGATTTGGATACCAGCATCCGTTAATCGGCGGATTGCCAGATTCTTGTTGAGTGCCGTTCGCGAGCTAACACAGTCGCCAACTACCTGAACCTTGTACCCAAGTTCCAACAACCCCATTGCGGTTTGATAGACACAAATATGAGCCTCAATGCCACACACCAGCCAAGTTTTCACATCCTTGGCTTGAACCGCCTCAACAAACTTGGGCTCATCACACGCGTTGAAAGTGAATTTAGGTATCGGCTTTGCATCATTCAACAAGTCATTAAGTTCGTCGACTGTAGCACCTAGCTTCTCTGGATTCTGTTCCAAACGAATAATTGGCAGACCCAAAACCTGCGCTCCTTGAGCTAACTTTCCGCAATTAGCAATCAGCGTATCGCTCTCATCAACAAGGCGTGCGAGCTTGCCTTGTACGTCCACAACCACCAAACCTGTGTTTGCTCTGTTTAACATCCAACTCTCCTTGTTATCACTATAATCAACTCTCTGACCCTAACCAATAAATACTACAATACGATGTTAATCTCATTGGTTGTGCCTTATTTTTCAATAGGTTAGATAAATGCAATTCTACCCAGACCATAAAAAACATCGTTTTATTTAGCAAATTTAACTATTTGTCAATATATGAATTTTATTTATAAACGATATAACCAACAAAAACTCCGTTAATGCTTGAAAACTCTAGGAGTACATACAATCGCACTATCAATGAAAAGATAGGTTTCATTTGTGAGGGTTTTATAAATCAAAAATCAGCGATACCGTGATTTGCATCACAGGATGAATTAACAAGGTATCATCATGAAAAAATCAGCATTAGCACTCGGATTAATCGGTTTAGTTTCACTACCAACCTTTGCAGCAGGTATCGATGGTGGCGCATATGTAGGTGGCGGACTTAGTGTTTATCAAGGCTCAGACACTGATAGTGCTCCAAGCCTAGATTCTAGCGGCATGGGCTACAACTTATACGGCGGCTACCAATTCAATAGAATTGTCGGCGTAGAGTTAGGTTACAACGATTATGCAAACTACAAAAATAACTACGAAGATCTTTCGCCAACGTCTATCTCTGTATCGGCAAATCTCGGTTATACATTCGACAACACCATTCGCCCATTCGTATTAGCAGGTTTGAGTTCCGTAGACTTAAATGCAAGTAGTGGTTCAGGGTTTGATGATGACAGTGGTACTGGCTTCCACTTTGGTGTCGGTGTTGAATACTCTCCGATCGAACACTTAACACTTCGTGCTATTTCCCAAGCAGATGCGGTAAGTGTAGATAATACGATTGGTGGCAAGACTTACAGTAACGACACACTAGCGTTCAATAGTGTTAGCTTCGGTGGTTCATACGACTTCTAATGTGATTGAACCACATGGAATAAGCTAAACATACTCATTCACTTTGCTGTACCACCTTGCCTCAAAGGTAACTCAGTAAAGTGAATTTTTTTATCTATGTAACGATTCAACTTACAAAGCCATACAGTAATGAGCAAAAGACTCAGGGATAATTGTCAACAACGGTCGAGAGGCCAAAAACCAACAACGATTAAAAATCGACAGTGACCGACAATCACATTTGAAGACATGACAGAGTGAGTAACAAAGATGAACAAGATAACGAAATCAGCATTAGCACTGGGTTTAATCAGCGCAGTTTCTCTTCCAGCTTTAGCAGCAGGTACTGACGGCGGTGCTTACATTGGTGGCGGTCTTGGCATATACCAAGATTCTGATACCGATGGTCAAGGCAGTTTAGATTCAGACGGTATGGGCTACAACCTATATGGCGGCTACCAATTCAACCGCATCGTAGGTGTTGAACTGGGCTACAACGATTACGCAGACTACAAAAAAGGGACTACAAAACTGTCTCCGACATCTATTTCTTTATCGGCAAATCTTGGTTACACATTCGACAACACAATCCGCCCATTCGTCTTGGCTGGTTTAAGTTCTGTTGACTTGAACGCAAACAAGAGCGCTAGTTACGATGATGATAGCGGTACGGGTTTCCACTTTGGTGTTGGTGTTGAATACACGCCAATCGAACACCTAACGCTGCGCTTGATCTCGCAAGCAGACGCAGTAAGCGTGGAAAACGACTACGGTACGTACAAAAACGATAAGACACTAGCATTCAGCAGCATTAGCTTCGGTGGTTCATACAACTTCTAATGTGCTCCTAAAGACCACATTGTAGTAAATAACTCAAATTCACTTTGCTGTTCTACCTTGTCATGAAGGTCACTCAGTAAAGTGAATTTGCAGTAGCTTCTTTCTCATATCGATCTCCAAACATTCAATTCAGCATTAAACCTTTCTCATGACAATCAAAAAACTCTTAATCTAATACTTAATTACTTTATGAACTCGTATTAGAGCTTTCACAATAGCGAGACTAGACTCAGTGATGAAGAGTCAGAATTTAACTTGGCTAAGAGAAATAAACAAAACTAAGAGACGTAGGAATCAAAAAAACAATGAATCTACCACGCTTAAATATGTCGATAAACAAACTCCCTTTCGTGCTGGCTGTGTATTACCTGCTTGTCATTAACTTACCTATCTCACGCGAACTGTTCAATATTCTTTGTGCCTCACAAGCCGAAAGCATTGGGTTTATCATCTCGATCCCATTTTTCTTTCTCGCCGCATTCAACTTTATCTTTCAAGTATTCAACTGGCCTATATTCGCCAAAGCTTTTTTTATCTTGTTACTACTTACTTCTTCTTTAGTCAGCTACAGCATGTTCAACTACGGCATTTTTGTAGACTATGGAATGATAGAAAACGTCTTCGAAACCAACAGCGGAGAAGCCGCTAGCTACCTAAGCAGCTATTCTATTTTATGGTTTGTCTTGATGGGTGGAGTCCCGTCACTGCTTCTTTTGTTTACAAACCTTGAAAGAGAATCTTGGAAAGATTTTGCGATTTGGAAGTCGATAGGGCTGCTGTCTTCTTTGATCCTCATTGCCATCATTGCAGGGTTGTTTTACAAAGATTACGCATCGATTGGTCGTAATAACTCTCATCTTAAAAAGATGATCATTCCGACCGAATACGTCGCTTCAACCGCAAAATACATCAACAATACTTACATCAAAGAACCGATTCCTTACCAAGAAATCGGCTTAGATGCGCAGCTAAAACCAGAAGCTAAACAAGCTGAAAAACCAACCTTATTGGTGTTTGTTCTTGGTGAAACAGCACGTGTATATAACTACCAATATTATGGCTATGAGAAAGAAACCAATGCTCATACCAAACCCTATAACCCGATCTTTTTCTCTGATGTCCAGTCATGCGGAACAGCCACTGCGGTTTCTGTGCCATGTATGTTTTCTAACATGAACCGAAGCAACTACGATCGCGACAAAGCCTACAACCAAGATAACGTGGTCGACATTATGAATCGCGCGGGCATTCACTCTATCTGGCGAGAGCACGATGGTGGAGACAAGGCGGTCGCACACCGAATCAAAGAGATGACACTGGTTGCCAAAGACAGCGACCCTTTGTGTAATAAAGAAGTGTGCTATGACACAGCCATGCTAGAGAACTTCGAACAAGATACTCAAGATCTTAAACAAGATAGCATCATTTTCTATCATATCTCCGGATCTCACGGCCCAACTTACTTTGAGCGATACCCAGAAGATCATAAGAAGTTTGTGCCAGACTGCCCACGTTCTGATATCGAAAACTGCACCAAAGAGCAAGTGGTCAACACCTACGACAACACCATCTTGTACACAGATTTCTTTCTATCACAGGCTATTCAGAAGCTAGAGAAACTCACCGATAAGTACAATGTCGCGCTGATGTACATTTCCGATCACGGAGAATCATTGGGAGAAAATGGCATCTACTTACACGGCATGCCTTATTCATTGGCACCGAAAGAGCAAACCCATGTGCCTATGATCATGTGGATGTCTGATGGTTTCGCCGAGCAGAAAGGGATAAACCAAACCTGCTTAAGAAAGGCAGGCAAAGAACAGAGCTTCTCCCAAGACAACCTGTTCGACTCTTTACTCGGCCTAATGGATGTACAAACCAAAGAATACCGAGAGAACCAAGATATTTTTGCTTCGTGTCGGTAGTGTTTTTGCTTATGTAAATCATCGGAAAACTCGAGTTGCCTGAGCAAGCTCTCCTCAACTTCCCCGAAAAAGAAAAGACCTCGGTCTTTTCTTTTTTTTTCGTCGCTAACATGGATCCAGAGTGTTAATTTATAACGACGAAACAATGAGCTACATTTAATAGAGACAATAATGGAACAGTCCGTCGTGCTCCAAAGACCAACCTGTCTTATTAGACTTTATCTCACTCACATCGCTCATTGAACTTACCACGATTAAGCTCAGTTCAATACGGCACCTGAATGGCGCCGCAATATCAATGTTTACGTCATATCATTAAGGACAAATGAATGGACGCTTTCATAATTTCAAGCTGGCAATTTTCTGAGGGTGTGGCACATGAACACACCACCAGCCCAGCCTCATTCGAGCAATCAACTTGGTATCACTGCCAAAGAGATGCTGACGGTTTGAGAGAATGGCTCCACAGTAATACGGTTCCAAATGCCATAATCGATTCATTACTCACCGATGACACCCGCCCTCGATTTGAACAATTTGGCCACGACTGTTTTTTGATGATTCTGCGAGGCATTAATCTAAACGAAGGTGCTAACCCTGACGACATGCTTAGCCTACGCATCTTATGGTACAAAGGCACTTTAATATCGACACGCAAAGTTCCTTCAAAAGCGGTCAGTAATCTGATATCCGATCTCAAACAAAACCAAGGCCCGACATCATTACCTGATGTATTACTGGGCATGATACGTGGAATCAACCACAGCATTTCAACCTTCCTAGTACCCGTCGAACTCTTGATTGACGAGTTAGAATCTACATCCAATATCGACATAAGATCGATTAACGCTCTGCATTCAAGGCTACTTAGACTAAGGCGCTATTTGAAGCCACAGAAATACGTTTTTGAGGACTTAATGAGTGACCTGCCTGCACCATTGAGTAAGCACAACAGTCATATAAAAAACAGCCTTGATACCATCCTGAGAATTAATGAGTCTGTTGAGTTTTACATCGAACAAATTAATGTATTTTTAGCGAGCCTAAGTCAGCAACAAGCTGAAAAAATGAATAGAAATACGTACCTATTTTCTATCATTGCGGGTATTTTCCTCCCTGCTGGGTTTTTCACCGGTTTGCTGGGTGTCAATATTGCAGGAATACCCGGAACAGATAACCCAATAGCATTCCCACTATTTTGCATTGGGCTGCTCGTGGTCATAGCGGCAGAGGTCATTATTTTGAAAAAATTGAGGTTTATTTAATGGTTGAGTTTTTGCAATCCAATATGTGGCTTAAACAAGTGGGTTTAGGTTTACTTCTTATCACTGTGTATTGGGTGATAAAACGCTTGGGGAAAAACTGGATAGAAACATTAGCTGAAAATAAGCGCGTCGAATTGAAGCGAAAGCAGTTCGTGATTAAGTGTTTCAATATCGTTCTATTTCTACTCTTCATCGCTGTGTTTACGATTGTTCTTAACTTGGGCTTTGGTGATATTTCGCTGTTCTTGTCATCCATATTCGCGGTGTTGGGTGTCGCTTTATTCGCGCAATGGTCGATTCTAAGTAACCTCACAGCCAGCGTACTAATATTTTTCGTATTCCCTTATCGCATTGGTGACAGAGTAAGAGTCGCGGAGAAAGACGAAGACATCAGCGGTGTGATCATCGATATCACCATGTTCCACGTTATTCTTCGACACAGTTCGGGCAACATCATCACCTACCCTAATAACCTGATCCTACAAAAAGGCGTGATAAAGGTATTAGTTGAACCTGAGTTAAACAGTGAAACTGTCGATACAAAACTCATCAAAGCTGAAGACTCAGGAAAGTAATGCGCCCTATTCAGCGTCCCAATCAATAAGTTCAGCAGAGGGCAAAATATCTTGCCCTCTTTCAATTAACATCAGCTCTTCTGTTAACACCCACACACCTTTCAAAACTGTCGTTTTTATTCAATACCTGCCTCAAGCAGTCGCCTACAATTGCTGTCATTGAAACGTGGTTCAGCTAATCAGTTTATCTCATCGTCAATTGACGTACCTGAGAACCAGACCGCAGCCACGCACTCTACCGAATCGAAACAACAGGAATTCAAGCGATGTTAGACATCCAAAAAATCTCCGCACTGAGTGACTTAAACGAACTTAAAACCGCTTACTTTACTGAAGCAACAGCGCCACTCGATGGTATGTGGCACTTTGGTTTTGTTCCTATGTCTGATCATTATGGCTTTTACGAAAACAACTCACTTGTGGGCTACTGTGCGGTCAATGGTGAAGGCTACTTGCTTCAGTTTTTCCTAGCACCAACAGCAAACCACAGTATTGAAGATCTATTCGCCCTAATCGTAGAGAACAACAGCTCTGTGATTGGTAAGGTGAAAGGCGCATTCGTGAGCACCGCTGAACCACAATATTTATCACTGTGTGTCGACAACACAGAGTCATTTAAAGTGAATGCGATGATGTACCGCCAAAACTCTCAAGCCAACTCTGATTGTGATTCAGGCCGAATTGAAGAGATAGAGATGAACCTCGCGACGGAAGAACAACTCGATCAGTTAGTTGAATTTACTTCAACAACAATCGGCGCGCCAAAAGAGTGGCTCACCGATTACTACGGTAATTTGATTGCCCGCCAAGAGCTATGGGGCTACTGGGAGAGTGACGACATTCTCGCTACTGGAGAGTGCCGTAAGTTCGATGAGCATCAAACACAGTTTGCCGACCTAGGTATGATTGTCGCACAAGAAGAACGCGGTAAAGGCTTAGCAACGCGTGTTATTCACTTTCTAAAGCAACAGGCTAATAGCCAAGGGGTAGAAGCTATGTGCTCTACGGAAAGCAGTAATATTGGCGCACAAAAGGCCATCAAACGCGCTGGGTTATCATCAAAGCATCGTATCTTGCAGTTTGATTTTAGCGAATTAAAGGAAACTGATTAGCCTTGATTCGGATTAACAAACATCAAGACTAAGTTCTAACAATTGATACTGATAAAAACTGTCACCTCCAACGATATCCACATATAGTTGGAGGTGACAATCATCTGAAATAGAAGGTCTAATGATCAATTGGTTACAGTCTCCAAAATCCCCTGTAGTTGCTCAGTTCATTGATTGCTACTGGCTGATTGAAAAAACGCCCGACGCTCAAACTCATCAATTTCCGATACTCAATCCCGATCCATCGGCACACCTGATCTTATCGCCAAGCGAGCAGGTATATCACTACACGATTGAGCAACAGGTCGATCAAGGCGTTGGCAGCCATCTGCTGTTACCACACCATAAAGCCATCGAATTGGATCACTCGAAGCCCTTTGTTCACTTGGGCATTAAATTCCATGTCGGAGCCTTGTATTCATTGGCTCTCCCAGAGAGTCCTCACCCTAGCTTGGACAGGGTTAGTCCAGTCAATCTCGCAGGTTTACTAAACAACCCAAACGCCGATGCAACGCTACTGATCAAACTCGCTCAAACTGATGTTGAGGCCTGCTGTCAGCAGTTAGATGATTTTCTACTTCCTTGGATATTGACAGGTAAGACGGATAGGCACAGCGAACTGACACGTAAGGTGTTGGGTGTGCTTGGTTCGACACCGATTGCAGAGCTTGGCGACAAGCTGTTTTGCTCGCAAAGAACACTGGAAAGAAGCTTCAACAAGGTAACTGGGCTGACATTAAAACAGTGCCAATCGATGAACAAACTCGAAGCGATGTTGGAATATTTGTATAAGCGAAATTTGGATGACATCGACTGGATGGACGTTGCCTTTCAATTTGGGTTTAGCGACCAACCGCACCTGATTCGTTACCTAAAGAAAACCATCGGTCTAACACCCAATACTTACGCTAAACAAGGCGGTTTAACTATTGATGTTTATGGTGGAGTGAGATCGGACTAACCTACCCTTTACCTTTACCCATCAAGCACTCTCTGCCTTTTGTGTCCCATTAGTAGCAAGTTTTATTGAGTTTAGATTTGCGACTAAATATACTGGGGACATCATCAGACGGAGGACAGAAATGAATAATAAAAACAAACATATAGTTTTAATTCATGGTCTATATATGCCTGCGTTGATCATGCAATATCTGGATAGAAACTTTAAAAAACGCGGCTTTACAACGCACAAATTTGCCTACAACTCGCTGCGCTTCCCTTCGGCCGCCAAACGCCTCAATCGCTTCGTGAATGCTCGCTTTAATGAATACGATGAAGTCTACTTCTTTGGTCACTCACTGGGTGGCTTGCTGATTCGCCACTACTTTAAGTTCTACCAACCCGACTTTGCAGACACCTGCATTATTACCGCAGGCACTCCGCACAATGGGGCAACCATCGCCAAAACGCTTTCGAATCATGGTCTTGGATTTATATTTGGTTCGAGCAAAATGATCTTAAGTGATGGCTTGGGTGATTACGATATTGATGTGCCGATTGGCGTGATTACAGGCACTTACGACGCCGGAGTTGGACGTATTGTACTGGGAAAAAATCCGGGGGATGGCACGGTAACACTCGAAGACGCAAACCTGCGAGGGGCAACGGATACTTACGCTCTCAAACTCAACCACACGGCGCTTGTCTACTCTAAGGAAGTCGTGGCACTGTCGGCTCAGTTTATCGAACACAGAGCTTTTAAGGACGCTTCATAGCTTTTGCGTTAGCTGTTTTCCGTTAACTTTTGTGCGCGTTAGCTCGTGTATCTAGCTCTGGTTCTCTTATTGCTGTTTTCTTACTTCTGGTAGACCGATACAAAGATAGATAAAAACAAAAATACCACTCTGCGATGAGAGTGGTATTCAAAAATTCAATGCTGGAAGTGAGTGCTTGTTATACTTTCTATACTTATTACAGACGATTCACTCGCGTTGGTAGGAACACCTCACCCAACATGCATCGCACCGAACCACCACCAATGTCTTCAATCGTTTTCACGTTAAATGGCAGCAGTTTTCCGTGTGTCGAAAGCTGAGCTAACTGAGCTGGAGAAAATGCATCGTAAGCCGACTGAGACATCGCGATTACCTTATCGCCATTCACGGTTTCCAATTGCAGAATGTTGCCGCAGAATCGGTTCATCTGATCGATCGAGATCGAGATAACTTGCTTGTCTTTGGCAAGAGATTTCACCACAAAGCGGCGTTCAAACTCAGGAATCACTTCATCACAGATCACGCAGAAGTTATCACCAATCGCCATCATCACATTGGTGTGATAAATCGGCTGACCAGACGGTAATGCCGTTTGGAACGAAACCACGCGAGAATAACCAATACGCTTCGCATAATCTTCTAATACTTCACGGTCGCAACGCTGAGAAAGCGCCGCATAGATCGTCTTATTGATGTGATCGATAACCATCACACCGGTGCTCTCTAGATAAGAACCTTGAGCAACGTACGACTCCATAGACTCACTGTGGTTAACAATGCGACCAGACGCTTCCAACACTTCAATAAGAGCAGTAGGCTTAACTTCATGCTGACGGTTTTCACAGGCCATAGGGAAAGTGAATAAACTTCCATCACTACAAGTACTGAACCAGTTGTTTGGGAACACTGCGTCAGGGGTTTCGACACCCAATTCTGGGTAATCAAACTCTACAACTTGCACACCTTCTTTACGCAACGAAGCCACCATAGCCTTAAATTCGGCCATCGTTTCTAGCTTCACCTCAGCTTCGGTCAGATTGACTCTGTGCTGAAACTCATTATCACGTGCTGTTTCTTCGTTAAATCGAAACTCTTTTGGCGGAACCATAACAACGCAATTGGCGTTTTGAACATTAGTAATATGAAGTGATTTTTTGTGTAGGTTTAACATCTCAACCGTCCCTATCTTTTATTTACCTCAGAATTGTAAACAACTTGTTACGACAAGATTCACTGAAAATAATAATGATTTGAATATTTATCCCAAACAATCACTGCAGATCTTAGATTAATCGGTAATTTTTACTGCAAGATAACAGCACATCAGAAAGAACCAACTGTATGCATATTCGTTAAGTCGCTTTATGGATAAATATTCCGATTTCATTTTCTCGCTCACCACGAGTTTTGGTTACAATTCAATCCATTTAACGTTAGGATTATCACCGTTGCATAACCATCAATTACGTTTGAAATAAGCTTAACTTTTCCTGTCTAATTCAATCTAAAATAAGCGTCATGAAAGACACTCTTTGGATCTTTCCTTCGTCACTTAAACAAAGTAATTAACGTTAAAGCTAAGCATTAACGTTGAAACTAAGCATTTAACGTTAAAACCAAGTGATTAAAGCTAAGTAATTAAAGCTAAGCGCTTAAACCAAGTACTTAGATAAGAGCTAGAACAACACCCATCGAATGACTCAATGCCTATAAGAACCCATGGGCGCTTATATAATTTCAAACTAAGACGGTAAAATTTCAAATCAAGACTATAAAAACAAAGCTGCACCAACGATGCAGTCGCTTATAGATGCACTAGTTTATAAAGGGAAATCTATGTACAAGAAATTTGAAGGCTTTACTGAAGCCTTTCCAAAGGGAGAGCCGATACAACCTCCTACTGGAATACTGGCATTCTGCCGCCATTACACTCGAGGTTTCGAAAAGCCGTTGATCTTGCTCGGGTTGATGAGCATGACCATCGCGATCATCGAAGTCGCGCTATTCGGTTACATGGGACAACTGGTTGACTGGCTATCAACAAGCAATCCCGAAACCTTCCTTGCTGATAATAAATCAACACTGATGGGGCTCGGCGTTCTACTGTTGGTCGTGATGCCAATCTTGATCAGCGTCTACTCGCTATTGCTTCACCAAACTTTGCTAGGCAACTACCCAATGTCGATTCGTTGGTTAGCGCACCGCTACCTTTTGAAGCAAAGCTTGTCGTTCTATCAAGATGACTTTGCCGGACGTGTCGCCACCAAGGTGATGCAAACCTCGCTCGCAGTACGTGAAACCGTGACCAAAATGGTCGATGTATTCGTCTATGTAACGGTCTACTTTACGGCAATGTTATTCATACTCGCAGAATCAGATTGGCGCTTGATGGCTCCGATGCTGGTTTGGTTGTTCATTTACGTCAGCATTCAGCTGCACTTCGTACCGAAACTCAAAGATGTGTCTTCTGAGCAAGCCGATGCTCGCTCGTTGATGACGGGTCGTATTGTGGATAGCTACACCAACATCGCAACGGTCAAACTGTTCTCACACAGCAAAAGAGAAACAGAATACGCCGAAGAAGGCATGGAAGGCTTCTTAGATACCGTCCATCGCCAAATGCGCTTAGTGACCGGCTTCAACATCTGCGTTGAGTTCGCTAACTACTTGTTGGTGTTCAGTATTGCCGGCATCTCTATCTACTTATGGCTAGACAACGCGATCACCGTGGGTGCAATTGCCATCGCAGTCAGCTTGGCTTTGCGTATTAACGGTATGTCGAAATGGATCATGTGGGAAATTGGTGGCTTGTTTGAAAACCTAGGCACCGTGATTGATGGTATTAAAACGCTGTCTAAGCCCATCGCTATTGAAGACAAAAAAGACGCTAAGCCTTTGGATGTGCCACAAGGTGGCATCAACTTCGATAACGTGAGCTTTAACTACGGCGAGAATAAGGGTGTGATTAACAACCTAAACCTCAACATCAAACCGGGTGAAAAAGTCGGCTTGGTTGGCCGTTCAGGTGCAGGTAAATCAACCTTAGTTAACTTGCTACTGCGTTTCCACGATGTAGAAAATGGCCGCATCCTGATTGATGACCAAGTGATCTCAGATGTCACGCAAGACTCACTGCGCAGCAACATTGGCATGGTGACTCAAGACACCTCATTGCTTCATCGTTCAATCAAAGAGAACATCCTTTACGGTCGACCTGACGCGACAGATGAAGAGGTGTATGCCGCAACCAAACAAGCGCACGCGCACGAGTTCATTGAAACGCTCACCGACCCGTTTGGTAACATTGGTTACGATGCTCAAGTTGGTGAGAGAGGCGTTAAGCTTTCGGGTGGTCAGCGTCAACGTGTTGCTATCTCACGCGTACTTCTGAAGAATGCACCGCTGTTGGTTCTGGATGAAGCAACATCAGCACTTGATTCAGAAGTAGAAGCCGCAATTCAAGAGAGCTTGATTGAGCTTATGGAAGGCAAGACCGTGATTGCAATTGCACACCGTTTATCGACGATTGCAGCAATGGATCGCTTAATCGTACTCGATCAAGGCAATATCGTTGAAGAAGGCACTCACCAAGAGCTGATTACACAAAATGGTATCTACGCTCAATTGTGGAATCACCAGACCGGAGGCTTCATTGCCGATAATCTTGACCAAGCGTCGAGTGCTTGATTTATGTGCTACTTTAAAAGTGCGGTGTAATTCACACCAATTTGTTAACTAATGGTAAATTACACGTGGCAGAATGTTATGTCGTAATTATATAATGACATTAACACCAAAGACGCCTCGCTTGCGCGTTCTGGAATAAGGCTAGACTTCGGGGGGAGGCTAGCCTTTTTTATGTCTGTTATTCTTCGCCTCTTTCTCATCTATTTTCGTCTTCCCCATAAACTTCATCGATCCTTTTGTTTTTTTCTTGGCGTTTTTTTCTTAAAATGCGCGCAGTATTCTTTCTAGAGATCAACCATGAACAAAAGTGTCTTAACTAACGTAATCGCGTTAGCACTGCTTGCTGGCGGCTATGCGACAGCAAACCAATACTTGCTTTATGCAGGCCTATTCGCCTTTTCTGGTGCCATCACCAACTGGCTTGCGATTCACATGTTGTTCGAAAAAGTACCCGGCCTATACGGTTCTGGCGTTATTCCAGCTCGTTTTGAAGAGTTCAAGGCGGCTATTAAACAACTGATGATGGAACAGTTCTTTACCGAAGGTAATATCGACCGCTTCCTAAGCAGCGAGATGAGCGGTAAGTCACTCAACCTAGAACCCGTGATTAAGAAGATCGACTTTAACCCTGCATTCGATTCACTGGTGCATGTTATCGAGAACTCACAATTTGGTGGCATGCTAGCGATGGTTGGCGGAACTGAAGCACTACAGCCAATGAAAGCGCCATTCGTGGAAAAGATGCAAGAGTCTGTGATTGAAATCAGCAAGAGTGATTCTGTAAAAAATGCCATCAAGGATGAACTTGAATCGCCTGCAATGATGGATGAAATCAAAGAGAATATTGAAGCGATCATCGATCAGCGCTTGAATGAACTGACACCAAAGCTGGTTAAAGAGATGGTTCAAGCCATGATCAAGAAACACCTTGGCTGGTTGGTCGTTTGGGGCGGAGTATTCGGTGGTGTGATTGGCTTAATTTCTGCGGCAATTACGCTATAAGCAGTTTATCTGTTCTCACTTTATTTGCTCTAACTTAATCTGATGCCCTCATCTGACGCTCAACAAAAAATGGAAGCTTATCGGCTTCCATTTTTTATATCTAAATAACCTTGGTAAGGCGAAAGCAGGCCACTATTTTAGGGTAGCCAACAACTCAGGGTTAACACCAAAGCCTTTCTTATGCTCTTCAATCACTACTTCGCTTCGAGTCTGAATCACGCCCGGCAGTGTACCCAGCTTGGTTGCCATAAACGCTTGGTATGCCTTCATGTCTTTCACTCGAACCTTGATCATGGTGTCAAAATCACCCGACAGCGAATAACACTCTTCCACCTCAGGCATCATTTCAACCGCTTGGGCGAATTTATCGAAAATCGAAAAGCTGGTCTGGTCGAGACGAATATGGATAAAGACTTGGACATCGAGTCCCAGCTTTTCTGAACAGAGCTCGGCATGATAGCCCGTTATGTAGCCTTCTTTCTCCAATCGCTTCAATCTATCAGAACAAGGGGACGTCGTTAGGTTGACCTGCTTTGCCAACTCAACAACAGGCAAACGCCCTTTCATATGCAGAATTCTTAGTATCTCTTTATCGATACGATCGAGTTGATGCTGAGACATAACATTCCTTAAACATTCTAAATTCCGCTCAGTATATTCCATACCACGAACAATCGAAGAAAACCTCGCTCACACATTTAAAAAACTAAATACGCCATTAGCATTCACATCAAATATAAATCAATATGAAACGATAAGACCCCTTATAAATCAATCTTTGACTATTAACAAATTATTATAGAAATGACCCGAATAACAAATAAGTTGAGCCAGAAACGAAAGAAAGGATATAGGCCAAAGTGAATAATGGGATTATCAAAGAGAAAGGATAACTCTATTATGAAGACACAAGAACTCGCGTACAAACCATACGGTATTGGCTCATGGACACACGTAACAGTATCAAAAGATGTTGCTGAAGCACTCGCAAGTGAATACTCGAACTATGGATGGGAAGTGAAGATTGATGGCAACGCCATTGACGCCGAACTAGCACTCAAAGCCGCATAGAAACGCAAAAACCTCCTAAAACGGAGGTTTTTTGATCTAAGTTAGTGAGCGCTTACTTTAAGTTAAGCTAAACCAACTTGGGGTACAGTACTTCCTGTTTCGCAACGGCAGTTACACGTTCGACAGAAGTGCTGAGTTTCCATATCGTAGTACAGATTTCCACTAAATAGCTTTGACGTCCATTGCATCATACGGCCAGAGGTTGTCTCGGGCTCAGATTCACAACGTTTCATTATAGACTTATGTAGTGTTGTTTTTTTACATCCTTTGCAATAGAGATCAGGCATACCTTTGTCCTATAGGTCTTTAGTGGTTACTGACAATTGACACATCATGTCGAATTTGGTTTCACTATTCACCGAGCTAATTACAAAAGTGAGCGCCAAGTTCAAAAAATAGCCATTTTTCTCTTTCGTTTTTTGACATCAAACGCCATCAAGATCCTTCTTCTTCCATTTATCCTCCCTCGTTCATGCGGTTTCGATTTACATTGTAAAACCCCATAACGACAGTACTTCCCCCGTCTTAGTCATCAAATTGATCGATAAAAAAACGGCACTTCCTCTGCGAAAGTACCGCTTAAGCAAACCATGTTTGGTTGAATTTAGCTCACATTTTAAAAGCCAAATTTACCATTGTCATTTTTCCACTCTGAACGAGCAGGAATGGTTTCGATGGTATCCCAGTGCTCTACGATTTTTCCGTTATCAACACGGAATAGATCATAAAAAGCAACGTGATTATTCATGAACTGGCCTTCACTGATCGACAACACAAAGTTACCTTGGCCTAAAATCTTATGGTTGGCGGTATAAACCATTGGCATACCCGCTTCTGCTAGCGCACCCAAAGCTTCACCCAAACCGCTTAGACCATCGGCTACTCCTGGGTTGTGCTGTAAGTAAGCACTGTCTTCATTATCGATATAGTTATTAATCTTCGCCATATCACCGCCGATCAGGATGTCTTTAACGAAACCACTGACCAACTGCTGATTTTTGTCCGTTTGATCGAGATCTACGACTTTAGTCGTGCCATCTAATTGAGTTCGTCCACTGGCGTTTGGCTTGGCAATTTCTTGCAAGTTGTCCCAATGCTCAACTATCTGCCCCTCTTCAAAGCGGAACACATCAAAGCCGACTTTCGGACCAAAGAAGTTATATTCGGTATGAATGACAACATAGTCGCCATCTTGAAATGAGCGCGTCACTTGTGCTTTCGCAGAGCCTTCAGGCAGCATTTGTAGCACTTCACCAAAGCCCGCTAAGCCATCGCCAACAGCTAGGTTATGTTGAATGTACTTTTCAGGGTTAATGTAGCTCACCGCTTTTGCGTCGCCCGTTTCAATGCTCGAAATAACCGCTACCGCTTTTTCTTGAATAGACAGCTCTTGGGCAGTCGCAATGGTTACGAAAGTAGAAGCGCTAAATACGCTTGCCGCTAGTAATGTAGATTTAGTTATTGTTTTCATTTTTAAAGTCCTCTCGTTGGCTTGGAAACTATATTAATCAACGAGAGAGACTCACGGCAGAGTGGATTTAGGCAGAAAAATGGTAGATATCGAACCTTAGATGATTCGTGTCGATCCATTCACTATTCAGAGAGGGAAGGCTTGGAATATTTCTTTTGAAACTCGCTCGGCGTCATTTGAGTATGATTTTTAAAGTACTTAACAAAATTACTGGCGTCTTCAAAACCAAAATCCGACGCCATTTTTTGAGACGTAATATTGGTTACCACCAGCTGACGCTTCATTTCTAAAACGGTAAAAGAATCGATGATCTGCTTGGCAGTTAACCCCGTTGCGACTTTGCACACTTGGTTCAACGTCTTGTAGGTGGTGTTAATTTGATTGGCGTACCAGTTTGCATCACGCACGCGCAGGTAGTTGTTTTGAAGAAGCTCAAAATAGCGGGCAAACTTAATGTTCTGCTGCAAGCTCAAGGCGTCTTGCTTCACTTCTGGTCGCAGGCGATGAAGAATCAGTGCTAGTGCTGAGAACAGGTACATCACAATCAAGGGATCGGATTCTGACTGTTTCAGTTCCGTCTTAATTTGCTGTATGAGACTTCGCGTCCGATCTTGGTGGGACTCGTCTAGTGACAATAATACCGAGTGCGCCTTGTTCAAATGAGTAGGCGTGTAGTTCGGCAACTTCATGTTAGCGTGAACGCTGTCTAAGAACGCTTGAGTAAACAAAACCGCAGTGCCTTGTGGCTTATTACTAAAATCAAAGGCGTGCACCTGCTCTCTTTGAATGAACAACACGCTCCCTTGGCTAAAAGGGTAGTCCTCAAAGTCGACCATGTGCGTGCCAGAGCCTTGCTCGATAAACAAAATCAGGAAGAAGCTGACACGATGGGGCAGTTGAGGGTCATGATAAATATTGCTTTCTGAATAGAGCCGAGACAAGGGCACCAACTCCAGCTCAGCCTGCGCCGTTTTTTCATGGTTAAAGCCAATATTCGGGATTACTTGAGGCACTACTACCTTCCTATTCATTTACTCAACAGCTCTTAGCAAGAGTAATGTATCCCTGTGGGAACTGAAATGCTCCGAGCCTAGAAGTATGACTTAGCCAGCGTCACCAACAAGGTAATCATGCTCAATACACTCAACTTGCCAGACGCACAAAGCTCGAAAGGTCAAAGCATTGGGGTATAGTCAAAAAAATAGAGCCACCGAAGTGACTCTATTATTTTTAGCTAATGTCCGTTGCTAATTCACATCTGTTTTACAATGTAAATTAGTCTAGCTCAACTAGGTTCTTCTTAAATTCAGCGTGTTGCTTCTTAACTTCGTCTTCTGGTTCGCCAGTAATTAGGCTCACAATAACGATAGAAAGAGTCGATAGGATGATTCCCGGTACGATTTCGTAAACATCGAACCAACCGCCCGTGAACTGTTTCCAAAGAACAATCGTAACACCACCAACCACGATACCCGCTAGAGCGCCGTTACGGTTCATACGAGACCAGTACAGGCTCAACACGATAGCTGGACCAAACGCAGCACCAAAACCTGCCCATGCGTAAGATACAAGGCCAAGAACTGAACTGTCTGGTGTCATCGCTAGAACAAGTGCAATCAGAGAGATTAGGATAACCGCGAAACGGCCTACACGAACAATCTCTTCCGACGTTGCGTCTTTCTTCAGAATTTGCTTGTACAAGTCTTCTGCCATTGCAGATGAAGAAACAAGAAGTTGTGAATCAGCAGTACTCATGATTGCCGCTAGGATTGCAGCAAGTAGGATACCGGCGATTACTGGGTGGAACATTGCGTTAACAAGAAGCATGAAGATCTTCTCGCCATCGTCTAGTTTAGGCGCGCCAGAGTTAGTCACGTAAATTAGACCAACAAGACCCACTAGCATTGCACCAACCATAGACAGTGCAGTCCAGATAACCGCAATGCGGCGTGCTGTCACAAGATCTTTGTTTGAACGAGTTGCTTTAAAACGAGCCAAGATGTGTGGTTGACCGAAGTAACCTAAACCCCATGCCGCTAGCGAGATAATCGCAATAGCAGAAAGCGGCTCACCTTTCGCATCATTCCATAACGTTAGAAGCTCTGGGTTGATGTTGTGTAGGTCGCTAGACAGCTGACCTAGGCCACCGTTCATTGCTGCGATTGGTACAATCAATAGCGCAGCAGACATTAGCAAGCCTTGAACTAAGTCAGTCCAAGATACCGCAAGGAAGCCACCAAACAGGGTGTACGAAACCACACATACCGTACCGATAATTACCGCAGTTGTGTAATCTAGGCCGAATACCGTTTCAAACAATTTACCGCCTGCTACCAAGCCTGAACTTGTGTAGAAAAGGAAGAATAAAAGGATAAAGAAAGCAGAAATTGTTTGGATCAGCTTAGAATTATCATTGAAACGACGAGATAGGAACTCAGGCAGCGTCAGTGATTCAGTCGTAATGCTGTAAGTACGTAGACGTTTTGCACTGATTAACCAGTTTGCCCAAGTACCTACAAGTAGGCCACCAGCAAGCCAAAATGCTTCAAAGCCAGCAGCGTAAGCGTAACCAGGCAGGCCAAGTAGCAACCAACCACTCATGTCTGATGCACCAGCAGAAAGTGCAGCAGGCCATGGGCCTAACGAACGACCACCTAGGAAGTAGTCAGTTGAGTTAGATGTACGTTTGTAAGCAATAACACCGATCGCTAGCATCATAATTAGATACGCAATGAACGTCGTCGTTATTGCAAAACTGTTTTCTATCATTTGATAGTCCTCATTTTGTAGAAAGCCTTCCATGCCTAATTCAATGCAAGGTACTCACCGTAAAGGCAAGCAAGTGCATTGAGTTAGGTATTGAGGCTCTAAAGCACTCAGGGAGAAAACCAAAAATGGGAAAACCCAACAATGGAGAAAACCAAAAGTCTTTAGAGCCAATTTTACTGAAGGTTAGTGAGCTTCGCTTCCAAGTTCGAGCAAGGTCGCGTTACCGCCCACGGCTGTTATATTTATAGTTCGCGTACGCTCGGTAATGAAGCGCAGCGATAGGTGTGGATCATTGGCAACATTCATTGTCGCCAGATCCGTTTCAGCTACTAAACCGACGATTGCACCGTCACGCTTAGCAAGCTGTAAATTGATAGCTTGTGCCGTTTGCGAGTTACCCACGTAACCCGCGCTTCGTACATCGCAAAACAGCAGCTGTTGAGCAGCGTCGTACGAGGCAACCTGCACCAAGTTGGTTGGTAGATTCGCTTGTTTCGCGGCATCTGCAATTAAGGTATTGAACTGCACGTCATCACTGCACAATTGAACGCTGTTACCTGCTAATAGTGCTGCAGTAATCATCGCTGTTGCAGTTTGCAGTGCGGGCACTTTCTCTTCGCAATCATCAACAATCACCAAAGCCACACCGCGGCCTGCGGCATACAACTCATTGGTTTCGCCCGTAGGACCTGCCATTAGGTGATGTTCAGAAAGCAGCGCAGATGCTTGCTCTAGATGATAAGTTGCCACTGCAGCCAAAGGCACAGATTGACTTTCGATCTCTGATTTCAGCGCAAGTACCTGAGCACTCTTGTAATCAAAGTCGGTAAGATTCCATTGTTCCCACGCTAACAAAGCATCAGAAAAACCTGTCACTTGATGAACCATGATACTGCTCCTTATGCCTTGTCTTGTGATTGAGAGAAATGAACATCTGTAAAACGGTATAGATAGTGAGGACCACCCGCTTTAGGGCCAGTACCTGACAAACCTTGACCGCCGAATGGTTGAACCCCAACAACGGCACCCACTTGGTCACGATTGATGTAGCAGTTACCCACGCGCACGTGTTTTTCGATCCAACGGTAAGTTGTCTCGTTACGGCTGTGAATACCCATGGTCAAGCCAAAACCGGTTTGGTTAATTTGGTCTACCACTTGCGCTAACTCACTCGCCTTGAAGCGAACGATGTGCAGCACAGGGCCAAACTGTTCTTCTTTCAAGCAGCTGATGTCATCAATTTCAAAAGCACTTGGTGGAACAAAATCACCATGTTCACAATCAGCACCTAAAGAAAGTTGAGCCACCTTCTTCTGGGTATTGGTCATATTTTCTAAGTGCGCCAGCAACTTCTGTTTCGCATTTTGGTCGATAACAGGGCCAACATCCGTTTTATGAAGATGTGGGATACCCACACTCAATTCGTCCATTGCACCGTGAATCAATCCAACCACGCGGTCTGCAATGTCCTCTTGAATGTAAAGCACACGCAGCGCAGAACAACGTTGACCTGCTGAAGCAAATGCAGAACGAATAACATCACGAACTACCTGTTCAGGCAGTGCGGTACTGTCGACGATCATCGCATTCTGACCACCGGTTTCCGCAATAAACGGAACAGGCTTAGCGTTACGACTTGCCAATGACACGTTGATACGTTGTGCGGTTGGTGTTGAACCCGTAAAGGCAACGCCCGCAATCGCATCATGGCTTGTTAGTGCACTGCCGATCTCAGCGCCACGACCCGGCAGTAACTGAATGGTGCCAGCAGGGAAACCCGCTTCATTCATCAGTTCCACTGCGCGAGCTGCAATCAAGCTTGTTTGCTCGGCAGGCTTCGCCACAACCGTGTTACCCGCAACCAAAGCTGCTGTAATTTGGCCAAGGAAGATCGCTAGAGGGAAGTTCCAAGGGCTGATACAAACGAACACACCACGACCTTGTCGAGAAGCGATTCGTGTTTGGCCATCAAAACCTTTTAGTTCAAAACCTTGTAGGTTATCCGCTTGTTTTGCGTAGTAACGACAGAAGTCGACCGCTTCACGCACTTCATCAACGCTGTCGTGAATCGTCTTACCTGCTTCTTGATGACAAATTGCCACCAGCTCAGCAAGGTTGTCTTCCATCAGGTCAGCCAGCTTATCAAGCGCTGCCGCTTTGGTTTCAACTGAAGTTGCGTTCCAATCAGCAAATGCTGCATCTGCGCCAGTGATCGCTGCGGAAACATGATCAAGGTTAGCGAAAGCCACCCGACCGACATTAATACGACGATCATAAGGTGCAGTCACTTGCTCAACGTTCTGATCAGCCTTGATCATGCTTTCGGCAAGAGATTCACCGTTGATCACAGGGCCAGCAGTCCATTGATTATTAAGGAACGCTTTTACTTGCTCTTCAAACTGATGCGCTTCACTTTCGATATCGATGTTCACACCGTAAGAGTTTTTACGCTCTGGGAATACCGCCGGTGGCAATGGAATCTTAGTGTTATGCAGTGTATCGAACGCCAGAAGCATATCGACAGGATGTTGGGTCAGCTCTGCCACAGGGCAACGCGCATCAACTAGACGGTGTACAAACGAGCTGTTTGCGCCGTTTTCTAGTAAGCGACGTACTAGGTATGGCAGTAAGTCTTTATGGCTGCCAACCGGTGCGTAGATACGTACCGACTGTTGGTAAGCTTCCATCGCATGGTTGTACAGAGAATCACCCATGCCGTGTAAGCGTTGGAATTCAAAGTCTTTATGCTCTGTCATTACGGCAATAGCTGAAACCGTGTGAGCATTGTGGCTCGCAAACTGCGGGAAGATATTGCCGCGAACACTTGGGCTCAATAGGTAACGCGCACAAGCAAGGTAAGCTACGTCTGTCGCTTCTTTACGAGTGTAAACTGGGTAATCAGTGAAACCAGCCTGCTGTGACCATTTGATTTCGCTGTCCCAGTACGCGCCCTTCACTAGGCGAAGCGGGATTAAATCACCCTGCTCTTTCGCTAGGCGGTTTAGCCATACCAGAACCGGTAGTGCACGCTTTGAGTATGCTTGAATAACCAGACCAAATTTACCCCAACCTTTTACAAGGTCAGTGCGGTACAGTTTTTCGAATAATTTAAGAGAAAGCTCTAGGCGATCCGCTTCTTCCGCATCAATCGTAATTGCAACATCGAGCTCTACTGCACGGCGCAATAGCTGCTCTAGCGTGTCGCAAAGTTCCGTCAATACGCGGTCTTCGTTCGCCACTTCATAACGTGGGTGAAGCGCAGAAAGCTTGATAGAAACCGATGGCGCAGGGCTCGATTTTGAAGAGACATACGTATCTCGACCTACGGCTTCAATCGCCACTAGGTAATCTTTGAAGTATTTATTGGCGTCTGCAGTAGTCAGTGCCGCTTCACCTAACATGTCGTATGAATAGGTAAAACCTTTGTCACGCATAGACTTACCGTTCTTTTGCGCTTCAGCAATACTGCGGCCAAGAACAAATTGGTGACCCATCACCTTCATCGCTTGGTGCATCGCTTTACGAATCACCGGCTCAGAAAGCTTGTTGACTAAACGGTTAACCGCTTGGCCAGCGCTCTGTTCATTTGATGAAAGTCCAACAACCTTGCCTGTTAGCATTAAGCCCCAAGTGGATGCGTTAACAAACACTGAGTCAGAATTCTTTAGGTGAGATTTCCAATCCGCAACGCTGAGTTTGTCACGAATCAGTGCATCAGCGGTTGCTGAATCAGGAATACGCATCAAGGCTTCCGCCAGACACATCAGCAAGATGCCCTCTTGAGTATCTAGACTGTATTCAAGCAACAGTGCATCGATCATCTGGATAGATGTCTTATCCGCGCGGATAGCTTCGATCAATGATGTCGTTTTGTCTGTGATTTGCTGCTTTTCAGACTCAGAAGGGGTAGCTAGCGGCAGAAGTTGCTCTAGCCATTGGGTTTCATCCACCATATATAATGGTGAGATAAGCGTCCAAAGATCAGCAAGCGACTGCTCGTTGAATTCTGGCTTTAACACATCAGTAGCTGTAAACATGCGTTTTCCTTAATCTCACACCCGAAAAGAGTTCGGGATCTCTACAATGGCTGCAGTGTATTTAGAGTATATAAGGATTACTTGTCAAAAACTCCGAGTTTTTTGCTAAAAACTCGCTTTATTAACAAAACAAACACAAGGTCACATATGAAACTTTAAAATAATATGCCGTTTTGTTTTTTTATTTAACAGAAATTTGCTTTTTGTATTGAGATGGTGACATGCCTTGAAGGCGAGAAAAGGTGTGAGTAAAGGAGGATTGACCGGAAAAACCAGCAAGTTCTGCAACCTGTCCAAGGCTAAGATTACCTTGTTCAATAAGGCGTCGAGAGCGGTCGATACGCTTTCCTAAAACATATTGGTGAGGGGTAATGCCCATTTGATCTTTAAATAGCATGTGGAATTGGCTTTCGCCCAAGAACACACTGCCTGCAAGCTGCGCGACTGAGATCTTATTAGCCAAGTGTTGTTCGATGTAGCGATCCAACGACTCAAGATCGAAACGCGAATCTTTAATCGAGGTTTCAAATGCCGAGATGTGTCTTTGCATCAACGCAATCACCGTGTCATTACAAGCTCGACTCAACAACAGATCATCAGGACTGGCCTGCATCTCTTGCACCAACATATGGATAAGCTTTTGAATTTGCGCATCTAATTGGAAATAGACGTTCGATGATTCTAACTGGTTAATCTTCTCTAGCATCAGAGGGTCATCATCGGTTGGCATAGGCATGTTGAGTACGAGAATATCCGACTGACCAACCACGCCACCGAAAGCATGATCAGAGCGAGCCGTGACTACACAGCCTTGCCCTGGACCGACAAGATTACCTTTACCGCTCACTTCAAATTCCGCCTGACCTTTTAAACCAATGACTACCTGCGAATAATGGTGATCGTGACAATCCATATGCGAAGGCAAAGTAATGATCTCCGCAGGGCGAGGGCCAGTAAGGCTTAGCGGGGACAAGTCAAAGTTCGGAAAGGGCAACGGTTTAGGCATAACATCAAAATACTCAGGTCGACATAGTAAGAATAATACTCTGAAATCTGCATAAGATGAATTTGTAAATGATCATGAGAGTCATTTCCTCGCCTTAAACAAAAGATCATTATCGAGATCGTCTTGATCATGCCTCCGGAAAGATGATCAAGTGTGTACAAACTACGGCAGTTGTAAAACCAATCTTTCCGGCAAATTCAAGCGGCTAAAAATAACGATATGCAACGAATTGAAATCCATATAATAAATAGATGCTTCGTTACCGCTATATACGAAAAAAATTTTCTTATATAGCTCAAATAATCAAGCCTCAACTTGTAAAAAGTGTATCCGAAGTACCGAAACTGGGCTTTTGAGTAGATTGGATGGCAATAAAACGGTATAAAGACGGGTACTGTGTTAATTGCTAATAACTAGTGACTCACAACTAGGAAGTAGACACTTTATTAACGAGCCAATTTCAATCTATAAGTTGCAGGGACCTATGACTAACTTTCGAATTTCAGCGCTTTTACTCGCGCTATCCCCATTTTGGGTATCTGCATCGGTATCAGCTGAAGAACTGAATCAAGTCGATCCCGTTTCAGCTATCGATGCAAAGCTAACAGAGAAAAACTCAGATATTGAGCGTATTTCAGCAACTCAAGTATCGGCGTCTGAAAACCTAAAACAACTACAAAACCAAAACAGTAAGTTGTTACGCGAAGGTGAAGAACTTAAGGCAAAACGTAACAGAGCCAAGTCTGTACTCGACAAACAGTACAGCCGCTTACTGGAAGACCCAGAAACTGATTTGGTTTCTTTCCAGAAAAGCTACCAAGACACTTGGGCTGCCGTTAAAGAGAACCAATCGTCTCAGCTAGATAACCAACAAGCGATGAACGAAAGCGAAATTCACCTTTCTCAAATCAAGCAAAAGCAAGCTCGCCTGAATAATGAGTTGGCTAACTTGAGAGAGTCAAAAGTTGAAGCTCGTGTTAAACGTATTGCAACAGAACTTCGAGAAAGTGCTGTTCTTAAAACCAGCTACACCACGACATGTGCATCAACAATGACACTGGGTGAGTGTACTGCTCAAGGTAAACAACTTACCAATCAAAAAGCGGTACAAACGTTCAAGGCTCAATTACTTGAGCAGCTCACAGAAAGCACTCTGGCTAAGCAAAACTTACAAGGTGTTCAACTGAATATCCATGTTCAAGACAGCCAAGCAATTAAGAGCGGTTTCTCAGGTAACAACGCTTACTTCATGCAAATGCAAGCTCAGCTTCAAGCAAAACCTGAAGCGGTTGCAGCTTGTAACTTATTGAACGTTTCAACACGCTACTGTTTAACCGGCAGTGAAGCTGCTGTGGTTAAAAAGCGCGATAAGCAATGGGCTAACGTGATGGTACGTTCTGATCAATATAATGATTCAGTGACCATCAACGGCATTAAGTATGGCAGCACCCCTCTTGAGGTTGCGCTACCAAGTGGTCGTCACCAAGTAACCATTTCAAAACAAGGTTACGAGTCTTACAACCGCACAGTTACCATCAACGGTAGCGACACTATTTGGGTTAAGCTTCTTCCTAGCAAGGAAAGCTAAGTCCAGTATGAATAGCTCAGCGCTCTAATTAAGATAGCCGTGCCTATTTCACAAAGCTGAATGAATACTCGCCATTTTGTTGGTAGTTATAAACTGTATGAACGTTATAGACAGTATGATCGTTATAAACAGTAGCTGCAGACGAAATGGCGTTTTCGTTTAGAATATTCGATTAACCTAAATTACGATTGAAGTAGCCCATCATGCGCCAAGGTCTTCCTACTCTACTATTTGCACTTGCTCCCTGCCTAATGACTCCTGCTGTTTTCGCTGAGGCGACACCACCAGCAATCGCGTCTTCTGTCAGCGACATTGAAAGCTCACTTTTCGAAAAGCATGCCGAGTTAACGGCAGTTGAGAAGAAACTAGCTGACAAACAAAATGAAGTCGACAATCAAGCGCAGCAAACGGCACGTCTAGCCAAGTTATCGTCTCAAGCAGAGCTAACACTCGCAAAGGCGAAAGCCAGCCTAGAGCAAGATTACACGCGCATGATTGATGAGCCCGATTTCGATATCTCACCGGCTCAAAACCGCTTCCAAGACGCTTGGAAAACAGTAAAAGAAGGCAAGCTTGCGATTTCAGATTCAGAGCAGAAGCAGCAAGGCTTGATGATGGAGCTTGAGGCTATCCAAGCCGAGAAAGCAGCAGCAGAAGCTTCAATCGCTAATCTGAACCAAAATAAGCTAAGAGCAAGAGCTGAGCGACTCAGAAACGAGATCACTCAGACGGAAGAGCAAACCGTTAGCTTTACGAACCGTTGCAGCAGCGATATGACACTGGCGCAATGTTCAGACCAAACGGTGACCTTAGCACTTCAAAAAGCGGTAAAACAATTCCAGCACAGCCTTGTAGACAACGCGACCGAATCGAAAACAGTGAAAGAGCACCTTGCGTCTGCTTCATTGAATATTCACGTTCTGCAACACAAAGTGAAATCCTCGGGCTTCTCTGAAGATAACCGTTACCGAGCGGTGATTGCGGCGAACCTAGAAACTCGTCCAGATAAGAACACACCTTGTCGTCTGCTTGGTATTCAGTCATCAAACTGTTTCACTCAAAGCGAACAACAAGCCAACGACCAGCAAAAAGAAGTCGCTTGGGTTAACTTGGTGGTTCGTTCAAATCAATACAACGACAAGGTTTCTATCAACGGCGTGAACTATGGCAGCACACCCGTTGAAGTGATGTTACCAACAGGCCAGCACATGGTCACGATTGAGAAAGAGGGTTACCTTTCTTTCCACCAAGAGCTGAAGATAGCCCGCGATCACAACCTACGAGCCGTATTACAGGCCAAGCAGAACTCATTGAATGTCGGTACCAAGTTTGCAGACCCGATGGGAAACAACATTCAGAGCCCTGAAATGATTGTTGTCGGCTCGGGTCGCTACCTACTCGGTGAAAACAACGCACAGCAAGTGACGATCAAACAGCCGTTCGCATTAGCCGCAACACCAACCCGTGTTCAAGACTTTAGAACATTTGTTGACAGCACTGGCTACCAAACAGACGCAGAACTGATGAACACCTGCGATACGTTCGTGAATGCAGAGATCACAACCGTTTCAGACAATGACTGGCTAAGCCCTGGCTTTAAACAAGCAGATAACTCACCCGTTGTATGTGTCAGCCAAAATGATGCAAAAGCGTATACTCGTTGGTTATCTCAAAACACCGGCTTCACTTACCGTTTACCTACACCACAAGAGTGGGAAGCTGCAGCAAGAGCAGGCCAAGACACCAACTTCTGGTGGGGTAACGAGTTCCGCTCAGGTAAGGCCAACACTGGCTGGGCGGGTACGCCTTGGTCAAACGTTAGCACATCTCCAGTTAAATCATTCCTGCCAACACCAACAGGCTTCTACGACATGGTAGGTAACGTATGGGAATGGACAACCATTCAGAAAGGTTTAGCGAAAGGTGGCGCGTGGAGCTTCTCTCCAGAAGAAGCAAAAGTGTTTAACGAACTGTATGTACCGCCTTCAACGGCAGCGAACTATCTAGGATTCCGAGTCGTGCGAGAGCTGTAGGCTCCCAATCACAGGCTCAGAATCTCAAATATTTACTCTAAGTTCTCAATTATCACATTGAGCAGCATTTATAGGGGAATTCCCCCCTTATGCATAAGCATTCCTAGGAGTAGATTCGTCGATAGAGTAGTAAGTCACTCTGGGTATCAAATTGATGCCTCAGTTTAATTTACCTGACCCTCGTAAATTAAGCTGAAAATCTTCTACATGTCGACAAGGCATATCTTGTCTTTAGCCAGCCCCTCTTCAGGCTGGCTTTTTTTTGCCTGTTTATCATTCTTTCTGACCACCTATTCCCCGTGATTGAAGCAGTTAGTCAGCAATCTGTTTAACTGTCATTCACCACCCTATTTTTCGAACAGAGTACAAACTCTAATTGCCATTGCAGCGCTATAAGAAACTGATATTATTGCTATACCTCTGCTTACGAGATAAAACCTTGCCAGATCCATTCAACGCCATACATCGTTCTTTATTTGAACAACTACCAGGTTGCTGGGGCTGCAAAGATACTGATTCGATCTTCGTGTACGCAAACCTTGCCTACAACAAACTGATTGGCTTAAAACCCGATGAGACTTGTACTGGTTTGACCGACTTCGACATGCCCAGTCAAACCATTGAGTGCGCGCAAGATTTCAGAGCTCAAGACAAACATGTGATGGATACACGCAGTACCCTTAAAATCCTCGATATTCACCCTTATCCAGACGGACGCTGGCACGCCCATATCTTTACCAAAACCCCTTGGCTTGATGATAATGACAATGTCCAAGGCACTATCTTCTATGGGCAAGAGCTCACTGATACTGCAATCTTAGAGGTCGGTCATTGGGTTTGTCAGGCAACAGGAGCGAAAGGTAATCAAGCATCACTTGCGGGATCAGAGCCGCGTGTGTCTAAGCTGCAAAAGCGGCTGACTTCGCGAGAATCAGAGGTGTTGTTCTTACTGCTTTTCGGCAAGAAGCCTCAATACATTGCGTCTACGTTAGACATTTCAATCAAAACGGTCGAAGGTCATGTCGCGAGATTGAAACAGAAGTTCGATGCGCGCAGCAAAAGCCAATTAATTGAGTATGCACTGGACTCGGGCTTAGGGTCCGTGATCCCAGAAACTCTGCTCAATAAACAGATCTCCGTTGTGCTGCACAGTGATAAATGAGTTGAATGACCAACTCGTCGATGAATCTGGGAATGTACAGATAAAAAAATACCGCTGCTTGATGTTTCTAATCACCAAGTTAGCGGTATTTTTGTATGTTCTATTCGGTGTAGACCACTTAAGATCCATAAGCCTAAGGCGCTAGGCGATCAATATCCCAGCTGTTGTCTTGGCGTGAGAACAAGAAACGGTCATGCAAGCGGTGTTCACCACCCTGCCAAAACTCAATGCTATCCACGCGAACTCGGAAGCCACCCCAGAAAGAAGGCACCGGAATCTCTCCTTTAGCAAACTTCTGTTTAAGCTCTAGATACTTACCTTCTAAAATGCCACGAGCTGAGATACGGCTACTCTGCTTACTTGCAATCGCGGCCAATTGGCTCTCTTTTGGACGTGACGAGAAGTACTTCATGTTTTCCATTGCTGTCAGCTTTTCAGCGGTGCCAGTAATGTGAACTTGTCGCTCAAGTGGATGCCAAGGGAAGTGCAAACTGATTTTGCTGTTGTGCTCAAGCTGATGCGCTTTACGGCTACCTAAGTTGGTGTAAAAAACGAAACCGTCTTTATCAACATTCTTTAGCAAAACAATTCGTTGGAATGGCTGACCATTTTCATCAACCGTGGCAACTGTCATGGCAGTAGGGTCAGTCATCTTAGCTTCGATGGCTTGCTCTAACCATAGATTGAATTGCTCAATAGGGTCTGCGGCTAAGTCTTTACGTCTCAGTCCACCCTTAGCATATTCACGACGAATATCTGTCAGTTCCATTTCGTTGCTCCTTTCAATTTTTTGTGATTTTGCGCTGTAATCCTTTGAAACACAAGTCTAAGCCATGGTTTTGTCTCACAGAAGGTGTTCGGTGTTAACAAGATCTCGGTACTCAATCAATCATATTGATAATCTTTATACAAACCGATTACACGCTGAGATCCAAGTGACCAAGATACTGCCTAACCTAATGACTCCTTTTGTTTTATTCTCATTATTATTGGGAACGGCAGGACTGACTGCAACCCACTTTATGGCAGTACAATTCCAAGAAAAAATCGTCACTCAGCAACTCAATGAAGCGGCCAATAAAGCCAATCTACAAATCGATTCTGAACTGGATAAGTTCAAACAGATCCCGGATTTACTCAGCCATGACCCGCGTCTGCTCTCTTATTTTGACTCATCACCACAAACAGACAAGATTTCCGCCACTCAACTCAATCAATTACTGTTTGAATGGTCTAATCAAAGCCAAGCTGACACCATCTATATTCATGACCCGAGCGGTACTGTAGTCGCTTCCAGTAATTACCAAAAGCCTCGCACTTTTGTAGGCGAGAACTTCTCATTTCGCCCCTACTTTGCTTCAGCCATTCAAGGCAACAATACACAATATGTCGCACTAGGCGCTCGCTCGAATGTACGCGGTTATTTTTTATCTTCACCACTGTATGTTGAGAATGACATTGTTGGTGTTATCACCGTAAAGGTGAGTTTAGAGAACCTCGAAAACATCCTAACCAGCGACGACTTTGAGATCGTGGTACTCGACTCTAACCAAGTAGTCTTTTTATCAAGCCAAGCTCCATGGCTTTACCATTCATTGTTGCCATTAACTCAGCAACAACAAACGGATATCGCACTTCAACGCCAATACGGTCAAAGCGAAATTTCGATCATCGAAGCCTTTCGTTCTTTCAAATCTAAACAAGAAGTTAGCAGCACCAATCAGCCTAATGATCCTCAACCAAATCAAGTGCAAAAAGAACTCACGGCTAACCAGCTATTCAAGCTTGGTGTTTTTAATCTTTACCCTGCAACGGTCAGCAACAACCAATACCAAGTCGTCGCACTAAAAGAGACCAGAGCTGAGCTTATTAAAGTTTTGCAAATCGATGTCATCTTCGTGGTGATTTACAGCTTGGTGATGCTAATCGCTTGGTCGTGGCGCCAGACTTATCTCGCGAAAGTGGCGTTGACCCGACTCAACCAAAACCTCGAGCAAACCGTTGATAAACGCACTCACTACTTGAAGCAATCCAATCAACAGCTGCAACAAACCCTTTTTCAATACCAAGAGTCGCAGTCGAAGTTGAAACAGACAGAACAAGAGCTAACACAAACCGCAAAATTAGCGGTACTCGGTGAGCTGTCAGCCAGCATTAACCACGAAATCAACCAACCACTTGCAGCGCTGCGAACATACAGTGAGAACAGCTTAAAGCTGCTTGAAATGGAACGGACTGACTTGGTCAAAAGCAATCTCGATAAGATGATTGCTTTGAATACCTCAATTACCGAGATCATCGCGCGTCTTAAAGTCTTCACTCGCAAGGTCACCAAGCAAGAACACCACGTCGCAAACCTGCATCAATCGATCAACAACGCGACCAGTATTCTTAGTGCGCTAATGATCAAACAAGGCATCACGTTAAGGTTAAGCACAGTGCCAAACGACATTAACATTGCGATTCACCCAACCGAGCTCGAACAAGTACTGGTTAACCTGATTCACAACGCGACTCAAGCGCTTCAACAACAAGTTCTTGAACAGAAAGTCTTGCAGCAGCAACAAAACCTGGAAAACGTAGACCAACAGGCTAGCCCACAGATAGGCATCGAATGGCAACTGCATCATGACTCTTGTCAGGTGATCATTTGGGATAACGGAATTGGCATGCAGGACGACAAATTAGAAAAGTTGTTCGACCCGTTTTTTACCACTAAACCGGAAGGCTTAGGACTAGGCCTTTCAATATCGAAACGGATTATTGAGGCGTATCACGGCACGATCAGCGCGAACCGATTAGAGCCTTCAGGCATGGTATTCTCGCTAAACATCCCGTTATATAACGATAAGGGCTGACGGGCCGTTGTTATTGTTGATTAGAAAACGAACGTTACATACTGCTGATCTGACATACAGCAAATCACATACTGTTAAGGACTCGACTTTTGCACTCTATGCCTAAACTCTATTTTGTCGACGATGAACCCGCAATCCGAGACTCCGTAGAACAAGCCATGCTCATTGAAGGCATCGATATCGTCTGCTTTCCTAATGCTATTGAGGCACTAAAGAAAATAGATACCGCGCAAGCTGGAATTGTCATCACCGATATTCACATGCCTGTGATGGATGGCATTCAATTGACACAAAAGTTGCTGAGCCAAAATCCTAATTTTCAGCTCATCGTCCTTACTGGGCATGGTGACGTGCAAACAGCGGTGTCCGCAATGAAAGCCGGCGCTTACGATTTTCTGGAAAAGCCATTTGTGGTCGATGCCCTGCTCACCGCGGTAAAAAAAGCCGCAGATAAACTCGCACTGGTTGAAGAGAACAACTTATTACGTAAAGAGTTGGCGATGCAGAATCAGGTGGGACCAAAACTGATTGGTCAATCGCCATCCATGCAGGCATTACGCCGAGAACTGATCACCTTAGATACCAAAACTCACCCTCTTCTACTGTTTGTCGGCGATCTAGGAACAGGTAAAAGGGTCACGGCGCAGTACACGCACGATCTACACAGCCATCAATCCGCAGAACTTTGCCCTGTCGCTGCGTTCAATTTACCACGCAATGACCAAGCTACGTTCGATCAGTTTGTCGTGCAATTATTCAGCAAACATCAGGGCGGAACACTTTATATCCATGAAACAGAAGCATTAACTTCACAACAATGGCACTGGTTGGCGGCTCTAAAACCCACTCTACTTCGTGAAAACTCATGCAAGACCAATGCAACTTGTATCATTATCGCAACCACAATAGTTCCAACTACAATTGTAGGTGAGTTCCGCCGATTTGATTTGCTAACCTTGGCGCAACGAACCGAAGATATTGGCTCCTTGTTTAAGCATTTTGCTCGTGGTGCGGCAAGTCGATATCAGCTGCCGCCACCTGTCATTACAGAAAAAGAGATTCAACGACTCATTGCGACTCATTGGACGGAAAACATTCGTCAGCTTCGCCAACATGCCGAACTCAGAGTGCTGACTCAAATTAAGCAGCCGTCGCTCGACGGTGATACTGGTGAGCAAAGTGACGCGGATGAACGTGACGTGAGCATTGAGGAGCAGCAACAGTCGTTGAACCAACGCACTGATAGCTTTGAACAAATTATCTTAATTGAGGCACTACATCGCCATCAAGGGCGTTTAAAAGAAGTGCAACAAGAGCTGCAAGTGTCGCGAAAGACACTGTATGACAAGCTGAGAAAGCACCAATTGGATAAAACAGATTTCAAGAACCGATAAGTCTTAAAAAATATATAAATTCAAAGATTTAAAGGAGCAAAATCTTAACATTTATCAAAAGTAAGAATACACTCAATAGGCTTGCACTTTTATTTAGCAAACAAGGACTGTCATGAGCCAGAAGAATTACAGCAAATTGAACGAAACCGAACTTGAGTACGTCGATGATAAAACAGCGGCACTACTACTCAATACGCCCACCAGTGCGCGTATTATGTTATGGGTGATCGTTCTGTTTTTTATTGCTGCTATTGGGTGGTCCGCTTGGGCTGAGATCGATAAAGTCACCGTTGGCCAAGGCAAGGTCATCCCCTCTTCCCAAATCCAAGTGGTGCAAAACCTTGAGGGCGGCCTCGTAAAAGAGATATTAGTAAGGGAGGGTCAACGCGTTCAAAAAGGTCAACAGCTGCTGTTGATCGATGACACTCGATTCCGTTCTGACTTCCGAGAGCGCGAACAACAAGTGGCAAACTTAACTGCCAGCGTGTTGATGCTTTCAGCTTCATTTAACAGCGTGGTCATCAACGAAGAGTTCTCCGTCGAAGACTGGAAACAAAGTGTGTTACTCGACTACGGCAAACTCGCCTTCCCACCAAAGCTATACGAACTTCAACCTAAACTGGTTAATCGCCAAAAAGCCGAATATCGTCAAGACCTAAACAATTTAAGAAACCAACTTTCCGTTTTTGATCAACAAGTTGAACAGAAGCAACAAGACCTTGTTGAAATAAAATCGCGCGTCAATAACTTAAGACAAAGTTACAAATTTGCCCGCCAAGAATTAGATATAACAAAACCGCTTGCCGATGAAGGCGTTGTGCCAAGAATTGAACTCCTCAAGCTTCAAAGACAAGTGAATGACACTCGCCGAGAAATGACTTCGAGCGAACTCAAAATCCCTCTTCTACGTTCCGCCATCAAAGAAGCGATGCTCAGCCGTATCGATGCTGCATTGAGCTTCCGCTCAGAACAACAAGAAAAACTGAACCAAGCACAAGACAAGCTCTCTGCAATGACCGAATCTTCGGTTGGCCTTGAAGACAGAGTAAACCGTACCATCGTGGTCTCTCCCGTAACGGGCACAGTCAAAACGCTCGGGATTAATACCGTGGGTGGTGTTATTCAGCCGGGTATGGACATTGTTGAGATTGTACCGACTGAAGACTCGCTATTGGTTGAAGCTAAAATCGCTCCACAAGATATCGCATTCCTACGCCCAGAACTGACCGCCATTGTTAAATTTAGTGCCTATGACTTCACAAAATATGGCGGTTTAGAAGGTGTACTAGAACACATCAGTGCCGATACCACTCAAGATGAAGAAGGCAACAGCTTCTACATCGTGCGTGTACGTACCGATAAATACAGCTTTGGACACAACGAAGAGTTACCGATCATTCCTGGTATGACAGCCTCTGTCGATATCATCACGGGCAAGAGAACCGTACTTGAGTACATGTTGAAGCCACTATTAAGCGCTCAAAACAACGCATTAAAAGAGTAAGGACGTTTGATGCTTGATAGCGCCTTTCAATACACAGTGAACAGACAAGAGCAGAGGCTATGAAATCTCGGATTTCGTTATTGTTGCTGGTCCTCACCTCTTTTACCTCAGTGGCGCTCAACAAGAGCGACCAAAGGTGGATAGACGCGGTTACTGCAACCTACGGGGAAAGAGCCGGAAAACGAGTGGCAACATGGCGCTCTAATATGACGTCGTACGAAGGGCTAAGTGAAACGGAAAAGCTCGATTCGGTAAACCGGTTCTTCAACCAAATGTACTTTGTCGATGACAACATACTATGGGGAAAGAATGACTACTGGGCGACACCACTGGAGTTTTTAGGCAGCAACGCCGGTGATTGCGAAGACTTCACTATTGCAAAATACTTCTCTTTACTTGAACTCGGTGTCCCAGATAAAAAATTGCGATTGGTGTACGTAAAAGCACTTGAGTTAAACCAATTCCATATGGTGTTGGCGTACTACTCGACACCCAGTGCAGAACCACTAATTTTGGATAACTTAAACCCTGAAATAAAACGCGGTTCTAAACGCGGAGACCTGCGACCGATATACAGTTTCAATGGTAAAAACCTTTGGTTAATTAAGTCGGCAGCAGGCAGCGGTAAGCTGGCAGGGAAATCTTCAAGATTGAGCTTATGGAACGACCTACGTTCTCGTGAGCGCTCTCTAAATTTAAACAAACCCATTATCAATTACGATGAGTAGGTACAATGACTTTATATAAACAGCTTGTGGTCGGGATGGTTGCGGTATTCATACTGCTGATGACGTCAGTTTTTATGATCGAATTCAATACCACCCGTGGATACTTAGAGGAGCAGCAACGCTCTGAGGTAAGTAATACCATTAATACTGTCGGACTGGCTCTCGCCCCTTACCTAGAAGAAAAGGACAAGGTGGCAGTGGAGTCTGTTATCAACGCCCTATTTGATGGCAGTTCTTATTCCGTCGTGCGATTGATTTTCCTAGACACCGGAGATGACATTCTCCGTTCATACCCTGTAAAGCCAACCGGCGTACCAGAGTGGTTTACCAACCTAAATCTATTTGAGCCTGTTCATGACCGCCGCGTGATTACCAGTGGCTGGATGCAACTGGCAGAAGTAGAGATCGTAAGTCACCCTGGTCCTGCCTACGATCAACTTTGGCAAGCGTTCATCCGCTTATTAACCATCTTTAGCTCGATCTTTCTACTTGGTTTGGTGTCTATCTCTTGGATCCTTAAACGCGCATTACGCCCGCTCTCGTTGATCATTACCAAGATGGATCAGATCGCGAAGAATCAGTTTGGTGAACCACTGGCTCGTCCAAAGACAAAAGATCTCACCTTGGTTGTCGATGGTATCAACCACATGTCGACCCAAGTTGAACTGGCCTTTAAAAACCAAGCGAAAGAAGCTCAAAAGCTGCGTGAAAGAGCGTATATCGACCCTGTATCTCAGCTAGGCAACCGCGCTTACTACATGTCTCAGTTAGCTCAGTGGTTAGAAGAGTCCAGTTTAGGTGGTTTAGCCGTACTAAAAGCCGAATTTATTAGTGAAGAGTACGACGAAAAAGGCTATCAAGAAGGTGATGCCTTGGTTCATCAACTGGCTGAACAGCTGCAAGCTTCAATCTCATCACCAGATATCACCATCGCCCGTATTTCTAGTGACGAATTCGGTTTCATCATGCCAAACATTGATGAAAGCGAACTTAAACTTGTTGCTGGCAGCATCGTAAACTGCATTCAAAACCTAGGTTCAGACCCAACAGGTACGGCGAATCCACACATCGCGCTAGGTGTGACATACAGCAATACGCGAAAAACCAGTACCGAAATCATGTCGTTGGTCGATAACGCGCTCTCAAGTGCGAAGGCGAACCGTGAACTGACTTACGGCTACGTAACGGCAGACGATCATGGTGCTGTGATGGGCAAACAACAATGGCGTATGTTGGTTGAAGAAGCAATCATCAACGACCTTGTCACCTTCCGTCTGCAAGCTGCAAACAATAGCTTTGGCAAAACGTATCACCAAGAAGTGTTCTCTGCGATTGAAAAAGACGGAGTTCGTTACAGTGCAAACCAATATCTATACGCACTAGAACAGTTAGAAATGAGCCACATTCTCGACCAATACGTTATCGAGAAGATGATAGAGAAACTGAATGCGAAAGAAATAACGAGCCCCGTTGCTATCAATATTTCGCCAAGCAGTATTTCTCAGCCAAGCTTTATCCGCTGGATTGGTAAAACTCTTGAACACAATGCCTCAATTGCTCATCTGTTACATTTTGAGATTCCAGAAAATTGTTTCATCAATGTTCCGCACTACACGGCGCTGCTGTGTAACACCATTCGTAACGCTGAGTCCGTATTCGGTGTTGATAACTACGGACGTAATTTCCAATCATTGGATTACATCAACGAGTACCGCCCAAGCTATGTGAAGTTGGATTACTTGTTTACGCACAACCTTGATGATGAAAAACAGAAATTCACCTTAACGTCGATCTCTAGAACCGCTCACAACCTAGGCATAACCACCATTGCGTCTCGAATAGAAACTCAGACTCAGCTAGATATCCTGTCTGATAACTACGTAGAAGTGTTCCAAGGCTTCATTGTTGATAAATAGTTGTAAGGGTTATATCGCATGCAAGATCCACTATTAAACTCACTGATCTACGTTAGTCGGTATTACGGGTTAGCTAACTCGCCCGAAGCGTTGATCAATGGGCTACCACTATCCGATGGAAAGCTAACCCCTTTCCTATTCCCTCGTTCAGCTGAACGAGCGGGATTAGTGGCGAAAGAAAACCGTTCCGAGTTAGAAAGTATTCCTCACCTGATTCTGCCTGCTATTCTACTTCTCAAACAGGGCGAAGCATGTGTTCTAAATAGTATCGATTTAGAAAAACAAGAAGCAGAGATCATCACCGCAGAAAGCGGGATGGTGCCTATCGTCATTCCAGTCGATGAACTCAAAGAACAATTCATCGGCCGCTACTTCTTGGTAAAAAAACAATTCCGTTATGATGAACGTTCACCAGAGGTTCTAAAAACACGCAAAGGTCACTGGTTTTGGAGCACTATTTGGGAATCTAAAAACATCTATCGTGACGTGTTGATAGCATCCATTCTGATCAATATCTTCGCCATTGCCGCGCCAATGTTTACTCGTTTGGTGTACGACAAAGTAGTCCCTAACCTTGCCTTTGAAACCCTGTGGGTGTTGGCGAGTGGTATTTTCGTCGTCTTCCTTTTCGATCTGCTTCTCAAGTTAATGCGCAGTTACTTCATTGATGTCGCGGGGAAAAAATCCGATATCTTAATTTCCTCTAAACTGTTCAGTAAAGTTCTGGGGATTCGCATGGAAGCAAAGCCCGCCTCTGTTGGCGCTTTCGCGAAAAACCTGCAAGAATTTGAATCAATCCGCGAGTTCTTTACCTCAGCAACTATTGGCTCGTTAATCGACTTACCATTCGCGCTGATGTTCTTGGCGTTAATTTGGCTGATGGCCGGAAACCTTGTGTTTGTTCCTGTCGTCGGTGTGGTCATTTTGATTATCTATGCACTGTTAATCCAAGGGCCACTGCGTCGTACGATTGAAGAAGGCTCTCGACTTGCTTCTCAGAAGTACGCGAACTTAATTGAGAGCTTGGCTGGGTTAGAAACCGTTAAGCTATTCAGCGCGCAAAGTCAGTTCCAATTCCGTTGGGAAGAAGCGGTGGCGCACATGGCAAACTGGAATATCAAAAGTCGCCGCATCACCGACAGCATCCAAAACACGGCTGGCTTTGTTCAACAAAGTACCAATGTAGGTATGATCATTTTTGGTGTGTACCTCATCGCAGAAGGTGAACTCACTATGGGTGGCTTGATTGCCGCGACCATGTTGAGCGGCCGTGCAATTGGCCCTCTTGTTCAACTGTCTTTGCTTTCTACACGTTACAACCAAGCGAAGTCATCAATGACTTTGATTGAACAAGTAATGTCGATGCCTGATGAACAGGAAGAAGGTAAGCGCTACATCCACCGTCCGATTATTCAGGGTCATATTGCGCTAGATAAAGTGACGTTCCACTACCCAGACTCGCCTGTCGCTTCTATCAGAGACCTAACCCTTAATATCAAACCCGGTGAAAAAGTCGCGATCATTGGTCGAATTGGTTCAGGCAAGACCACGCTAGAACGTTTGATTATGGGCCTATACAAGCCTACAGAAGGCCATGTGCGCATTGATGACACTGACATGGAACAACTGCATCATGTCGATGTACGACGCAATATAGGCTGTGTACCGCAAGACAGTAACCTGTTCTACGGTTCAGTAAGAGACAACATTACCTTAGGTCGACCGTTGGTCGATGACCGTGATGTGATGGACGCAGCCAACCGTGCAGGCGTGACCGCGTTTACTCAGCAAGATCCAGCAGGCTTAGAACGCCAAGTGGGCGAAGGTGGTGCATTGCTATCTGGTGGTCAACGTCAGTCGATTGCCATAGCGAGAGCCTTCTTAGGACGTCCACCCGTGCTTTTGATGGATGAACCGACCAGTGCGATGGATAATCGCTCGGAGATGCACATCAAACATCAACTCAACCAGTTATTGCCAAGCGAGACATTGATTCTTATCACCCACAAAACATCGATGTTGGATATTGTAGATCGAGTGATTGTGATGGAGAGAGGCAGTATTATTGCCGACGGCCCGAAAGCACAAGTTCTGTCAGACTTGAAGCAAGGCAAGGTAAGAGCAGCAAGTTAAAGCGCGCATGTGACTTAAAGAATCTAACTAAATCAATATCAGCAAAAGCAAAGGGGGAGCATCAGCTCCCCCTTTTTTGTTTGTTCTAATTAGTAGAAAATAGCTCGAGCCGCTCTATTCAGGGTCGGTCAATTTCAAAGTAATTCATTACAACGAGATATCTTCTTGCTCCATTTTGAATGAACATTGAATCTCGTATTGGTTGAACGAGAAAACGCTGCCGCCATGGGTTCGCTTGGTGGTGACTGTCTCATCACAAAATTGAATCGTCACTCGCGTATACACCTTTTCATGCGCCTCAACTGTGCACTCAGCAAGGTTGGTTTCAAACTCAGCTTCAAGCGTATCCAACTGTGATTTAGTATTTTCGATCGCAAGATTATTTTTTTCTCTTTGCTGCTCAATTTCTAGTGCTTGCTCTTCGCTTCGTTCCGCTTTTGGTCGCTTCTTAAATTCGAGCTCTTGGCGAATCACATCCATGGTCTGCTCTTGAGCGTGTTTATAAGTTTCTTTCAGCTCGGCTATCTTTTGTCGGTAACCATCGTAACGTGCAAATCCGTGTACCTTGGTTGCGGTATCGCCTTCTACGCCTAAAAAGACACACTCCACTTTCCCACCGACTCTAGCTTCGCCGCCACTGAGCGTACCGTGCTTCTTCAAACTGTCCATCACGATAAGGTTGTTACCACAACGAATATCATTACTCATGCTGTGCACACCCAGTCGAAGGTCGGTGGCGGTTTGGAGTTCGGCGTTCTGCGCGTAGCTTGCTGTGATAGAACCTTTGCTAAACACCTTGCAGCTTTTCGGCTCACCCTCTTTAGTCGTATGACCGATAATCCCCTTCGCGACCTTTATGTCACCCTGTGCTTGGACTTCTGCCGATTCAATAAAGCCACCAACCGTGACACTTCCTGTCGCTTTAACGATCATTCCCGGTTCAATGTTCCCAGAGACAAAGACATTGCCTTTGAATTTAACGTGTCCGGTTGAGACATCTACGTTGCTAACACACAAGGCGTCATCTACTTCAATAGTTCTATCTTTGATTATGGGTAATCCAGGAAATGAAGCGAGTAATAAATTGGGGTCGTCAGGGGAGATGTAGGTGCCCTTTCCAGGCTTAATTAAACTGTCTTGTCCAGGAAGCGGTGGGATAATTCGACCTTGAACGGTAAAGCCAGCGATGCCTTTGGTCGCGGGAGTACGCTTCATCAAGTGATCATTTTGACCAACAGTAATGGTTTGCCCCAAGTCTCGCATATCAATCTTGCCTTCGTCTTTACTGCGAGGCTTCAAGACTTGGCGAGTAATGTCTTCAACCAAGGCGGCAAACTTAGCATCTTTGCCCTTTACTGGCTGCGTCCCTTTCGCGACGGGTTGAGTAAACTTTTCACCGGGTTTAAGCTTGTTACTCATCATCAGCACTTTTCTGAGCGCTAACTTATTAATTCCCTTTGTTATGTGGGCTTGGGCTAAACAATGAATGATGTCGCTCCCGCGCAGTGCGTGTCCATGATGTGGTCCCGTCACCACCAGACTCGCCAGCATCTCGTCATCAGACAGTTCGACGGCAACGCTTGCGTTACGAGCTTCGGCAATCAAGACTCCTTCGTAAGCTTCCCCTTTACCTTCTTTGGCAAGAGTGACGAAGCGCAACACCTCTTCTTCAAAAAGAAAATAGTTTGATGCGTCCAAAGCTTCCAAGGTTGGTGGCAACGTCGTGTTATCAAAGCTTGCTTCAACCACAAACCCCGACGGCAGACATGCCACCACTTGTTTCTTGTCTTCTGACAATGTAACAATGTTATCCCACATTCGAATTGAGTATCCCTAATGACTCAGTTGTTATTCAGTCTATATAATTCGTTCTGCGCTGAGTATCACATTATTAGAATAATCAGCGTCACATCACTTACTTTCGATTCTGCAAACATGACTCATAAATAAGACTTACACATTTTATGATCTACTTCGCCTTTACAAATACATAGGGAAATTTTTCAGAATATTTCATGTGATTGAATGTCGATTCGATATTAGAGCAAGATAGTAAAGGCGAATAGCTTTAGAAGATTAAAGGCTGTTATGGAGAAGTGGAACAGAAGTGATGAAGCTGATAATCAGGGTAAAAACGGATTTCAATATGGAGCTTCAGTTTACAGTGTAAATCCAAGATTCTAATTTACACTGTAAATCTAATTTGTAACGGTCAGTCTATTTAAATGATGGCTTGTCTATTTACACTGTAAATTTGCTAGCAAAACATCGACGTCCTTACGAAACTGAATCTCTGCTTGTTTGCGACCAACAAGATTAGACTGTTCAACACAAGTCCCCCACTCTTTCTGCTGAACGACCTTTGCGATGAGTAAGTCAGAAATACCTATGTTTCGATCGTTACCAAGTAGAATCAAGTTCAGTACGCTGAAGCTAATCGCATCGTAACTGTTGCCACCGTTCACGTAATTTCTAACTAACTGAGTTTCAAACTCGCTAACGGTATCGACACTCTTTGGCAGCAGTACGCGCACCATTTCGGTTTCAAGTGAAACTAAAGAACCTGCAACAAGAAAGCAGTAGCTACGCTCGAAGTGACTTAGAGCTTGGTTAATCCAGCCTTGGGAGTTTGAGGTAAGCGCCTTAACCATCAATACCGAGTGGCAGCCACTTGCCTGATCCCGCTGGTGGCCAATATGGACAGGTACAAAATCGTTATCGCGCCAGAATGAAATCAACTCACTAGTCGCACCGAAGCTTGTCGCCAGATAATCCGCTTGGCTAGTTTGCTCTGATAACTTAGCCAACATCCAACCACCAATGCCCAAACCTTGATGAGGCGTTGAAACTGCAATGCGCATCACTCGAAAGCAGCGACTGGTGGCCGCTTCTGTACAGCCTAGTTGGTTTGCCAGCAACACAGGAGCAAGGTGTCCTTGAGGCCTGCGTTTTCCAATTTGAATCTGAGCAATCAAATCTTTATCTAAACCACCCTCTTCAGTGACCAACATGCAACCTAAACATTCATCTTGCTGCCAGGCAGCGTACAAGTGGATTGCTGGATTGTTAAGGAACTGCATTAAGTCATTGGGCGACGTCTGATAATGAGCATCCACAAGAAGAGAAAAACATCGTTGTAACTTGTGTGGATTAGCTAAACAATCTGCTTTTGATAGTTCAACTAAATTTAATTGGTTGATTGTCTTATCAGAAAAGTTATCTAACTCATGAATCGCCGAGTCACTTAGCGACGCGTCGTTACCAAGCAGGAAGCAGTCAAACAACCAAGCTTCTAGTGGGTCGTTGTTATTCCAACGAATAGGTTGTTCGAGCTTAAAGCCTTTCCAACCAGGGCGGTGTACAGAAAGCCAAAATTCAAACTTAATCCCAAACCCTCGACCACTGCCCTCGTAACCGTGTACCGTGGTTGAAAAAACCATACGATGATAAATGCCGACCATGGACTTGAGCATAGGGATTGGAATAGCAGCCGCTTCATCAACCAATAGCAGGTCGCAATCAGGCTTAGATTGAAGTAGCTCATCCGGTGCGACGAATCTTAGGCTGCCACCTTGATGGCCGATGTTAGTAGTACTTATAACTTCACAAGGGCCTAGCCGTTGGCTTGCGTGAGCAAATACCGGCTCAACCGCTTTAACAGAAGGAGCGGTAACAATGATGTTAAGCCCGTGACGCTCAACCAAAAGCTCCGCTGCCGCGATACCTAATGTCGAACTCTTGCCGCGACCTCTGTCTGCAGTGAGAATCAAGGGACGCTTTCGATGTCCAGAGACGACTTTCTTGACTAACTCTACTGCCGTCTTTTGTTGCTCAAATCTATCGAACAAAATCGGTTGGGTTAATTCTTCAGGCAAAGGATTACGAGTATAGAGTTGCGTTAGCTGTTCATCGTCTTGTGAAACAGAAAACAGTTTGGCGAAGTTAGACGCTAACCAACGTTTTCCAAAAGTAGAATTCAAACCCTCTTCATATTCATCGGATTTGGGCGGGATAACCAACAACAAACCGCCACCGACTAACGCACCTAGTGCCGCACTAAAACTGTTGGCATCAAACTGCTCTCTAAAATCACAAACAAGAAGTTGGCATTCACGGCCTAAGAGTTGTTGCCCCTTTTTAACCGGAACATGTGTTACCGATAGAAAAGGCGCCCCCCCCATCTGGAAAACTGTTTGTGCTGAAGAGGCATCAAGAAAGCTTTGAATCGTAGCGTCTTGCCAACCACTATCACCAGAAAAGACAACACCATAACGATGCTGATTATGCTCGGCTGTTTGGGAAAGAGTATGTAGGAAAGTGTTTGTTGGGTTCTTCATAATTAGCGTCCAGATTCATCTAGACACAGTTTATCACAGCCAAATAAAAAGCCGCATAATGCGGCTTTAGAGTCGTAATGGAAAGTCGTCGACTTAGTCGAGCTTCGATTGAACGAAGGCTAAAATCTCTTCCATTGTCGCATCATCCACTTTCTTAAGGTTCAACGCTAAGTTCGAACCCTTACGGCTGTATGAAGCGCGGCCTTTAATAAGCTCAACTTTTGGCGAAGCTTTCTTCGCTGGCGCTGGCGCCAATTCAAGAATCCAACCTTCCAAAGTTTCAGTAACGTCTTTAGTTAAACGCGTAACACCTTGTGCTTCGCTACGCTGCCATACAAAACCTTCAGAAGCATCGCACTTAGTCAGTAATACTTGCTGCTGTTCGCCAGTCAGGCCACCGAATTGTTTGTGTAGTTTAACAATGGTTGGTCGACCAAGATCGCTCACATTTGGGTAAGCTTGTAGCAGTTCAAGAGGCAAAGCCGCCGCTTTCAACGCGCCACTCACCAAAGCTTCACTGCACTGGAACATTTTCGCTAGTGCTTTCTGGTCTTCAGCTTCGCCTTTATCTAGCTTCGCTTGCATCTCTTTACCCTTCTCATACAGAGAAAGCGGTTTATGAGCGTTAGCAACATCAGATAGGAACTTAGCGTGTTCGCCGTTGATGTTTTCAGCAACATAGATAAGGAACTCTTTGTCAGCCAAAATACACGACATACGACGACGGCTACCATCAAGAACTTCAATCTTACCGTCTTTGTTTTTACGACCAACCGCTGGGTATTGCTGGCCACGTTCTTTCAATGTTGTAAGAACATCAGAAAGCGCGTGCTCGTTTAAGAAAGATTGCTCACGAGCATTTTCTTCGAAAACAACCGTTTGAGTTGCTACGTCAGCCGCCGGGATTCGAACTAGTTCAAATGAAACCAATTCTTCGCCTGCAACAGAAAGCTCTATCACTTGAGCCTGCTCTTTAGCCGCTGTTTGAGCTTCTTGTGGCGTAGCTACGCGACGTTTGTTTGCTTTACCAAATAGCTTTGCATTTAAGTCAGATGTTTTAATCGCCATTCTTGTTATCCCTGATTAAGTGAAGGCCAGTTGCTATGTAATACACGCTCTAATTCTAGAGCACTTTTTTGTACTGCGTCTTGAGCGACAGCCAGAGTTTTCTTACCACCCTCAAAGTCGCTCACCGTTAGATCGAAAACCGTGCTGTAAGTATCTGCACAGGTTTCAAAAGCGCGGCTTCTTGGAATAGTGGCCATCATTACTTGGTCATTCAATAGGTAGTTCATCTCAGTTAATACTGATACCTGCTTCTTGTTGTCGTCTTCAAACATGGTTGGCATTAGACGAACAAATTCGAGCCCTTTCCAGTCGTCCGGGAACATCTCGTACACGGTCGGTAAGTGCTGGAAGAAGTTAACCGTCGAAGCCCAATCCAAACGCTTGGCAGCACATGGAATCAGAAGAGCGTTCGATGCGTACATTGCGTTCCACACTAGAGGGTCTACGTGCGGGCCGGTATCAATCATAATCACATCAAAATCATCAGCAATTTTGTCGATAAGCTTCTCTTTTAAAAGACGAACAATATCAAGTGACTGATCTTGAGATAGGCTTTGCCACGCTTCAGCGTTAAACATCGCGTCTTCTGGGAACGCCGAGATCGTCTTTAGATTCGGATACTGTGTTGGTAAAAGTACGTTCTTACGCAAGAATTCAAGATCAACATCTTGGCCTTCTGGCACGTTGTCCAACATGATATCAACAGCAGAATAGATACTGTCGTGCTCTGCACCACTAATTTGTGGGTTTAAGAACAGACGCAAAGAACCTTGTGGATCCAAGTCAATCAAGCAGATACGGTAGCGCTTATCTAAGTTCAAAGACAGACAAGCCGCTAGGTGAACCGCTGTCATTGATTTACCCGTACCGCCCTTTTGGTTCTGTACGTTAATAACCCATGGCTTATTGTCTACATGCTGCTTACGTTGGTGGAACTTCGGCACTTCAGCTGCGTCCATCAGCATGTGAGCTTCAGTCAATGAAATCGAGTAATGATTGGCGTTGTTCTTTGTAAACTGATGACCATCCGCTTCAAGCTTGTTGATAGCCTCATCCAATTTTCGACGAGTTAAGCCTGAACGCGTCTCCATCATAGCTTTAGACATTGGAGGGAAATGTTCATCACTTCGCTCTTCCAGAATAATCTCAATTCGGTCAGCCTGAACTTGTTGAGTTTGTTCGGCTAGCTGATAGAGCTTATCAATCGTTTGTTCTCTTTTCATTGCCAGTTTCCGTAATGATTAACCTAGAACAAATTGTACAGCGATTAACAACAAACACAACAAAAACATGAACGTACATTTATGAGGAAAATCACACAAAATAGACTGTATTTTTACAGTTTAATGAAACAACGGCTAATACGAACACAAAAATGACCTTTTTTGTCATGTATAACCGTTCTATTTCTTCCTTACATTTAAAATGTTACAGCATCACTTATTTACAATGTAAATAGAATTTCAGAGAAAAATCTTCGGAACGATTGAAACACAAGCATAGATTACGGTTGGTGTGATTTGCATTCGAAATTGATAGATTTTCAACCAACAAAGAGTAAAACCTAAAAAATCGCTTGGTTAATAGGAAACAAAGCGATGGCGAGATGTCACTAAACAGAAGAGAATTGAGCCTCAACCGGAAGAATGATCATGGGATACATAACTCGTAAGAAAATTGATAAGTCCATATTATGAAGCATGATCAAGGTGTAAACTCATCAATATTGATCCGTATGAATGCCCGTTCGGAATGATCAACCTCCGGAAAAATGATCAAGTAAATATCGTTCCGGAAGCATATAGATTTAGAGCTAACTTACGGACAAATGCTTTTGCAATGGGGATTCAAGCTCTATAAGGCCTGATTGGTTAGAAATTCAATCGACACAGAATGGAAATGCAGAAACATGACAATTTCATGATCATGCTTCCTGATTTATTGTGTTGCGAGCTAAAAGTGCCCAACCACTGACGGTGTGACCAATCTCGACGAATTTTTAAACATAAAAGGGGAGGAACGATATAAAAGCCCCATTACTTGATCATTGTTCCGATGAATTGGCTGTCAAAAATATCCACATAGGTGACTTAGAAGCCGCTTAATACAACTTGATCAATTACGGACTGTGGATAAGCTGTATAAGCATAATGATCATGCTTTCGAACCGATAATGATCATGCTTACAATGACTTAATGATCATCGTTCTGAAGTTCTGTGATCATGCTTTCTTTAATTTAATGATCATCGTTTCGGGCTCTTTATGATCATGCTTTCCAATTGGATTTTTTTTAACACTTATAATTCATATACTTAAAAGCAAATTCAAAGCCAGATCATTAGATCACTTAATCATTTAAGATCATATTAATCAAAAAGATCAGTTATTTAAAAGCCAATAAATTCTCTTTATTTATGATCATTCTTTCTTTATCATTCAGGAACTATAGTGAAATTACGGTTAGTGTGATACGGATCAAAAATGAAACCAGAAGAGAAATTGTTAATTAAGGCACGAAGCCACAAAGATGGTCATTTATTTGAGGTATCTGAAACAGCCGTTGAATGGATAGAACAATATCAACACTTCAAAGGGGTCACCAAAAGCATCGTTGAGCTTCTTAACCTAATTTCACTACGTGGGTTTAGCAGTAAAGATGGATACGTCTCCACCACCGAGATCATTGAATCAACTGATGGTCAAGTGACTCGCGCCGCCTTGCAACAAAGGCTGAGAGCCGCTGTAAGTATTGGTCTGTTCAAACAAATCCCAGTTCGTTTTGAAGAAGGCCTTGCGGGTAAAACCATGTTGCATCGCTTTGTGAACCCAAACCAATTGATATCGGTTCTGGGTGCTACCAGTTTAGTGACAGAAAGCGTCAAGCAAAATGAAAAGCAGAAGCGTTCTAAAGCGCTAGCTCAAACCAAAGTAAACAAGCGCTTACTGAATGAACACGGACTGAATACGCCACCGACGATGAAAGACGAAGCGGATCAATTCATTGTTTCTCCAACCAATTGGGCGGGGATTATTGATCAAGCGTTGGCGCCACCTAGAACCCGTAAGAGCTACCAGAAATCTATGGTTTCGATCTCTGGCACTCGAGCGGTGATCGAGACACGATCTTCTAAAAACATCATGACGGTTGACGATCTGATGACGCTGTTCGCGTTATTCACGCTTACTGTCCAATATCATGATCACCACCAAGATGATTATCATCTCGACGCGAAACACACACCGAACAAAACACCACTCTACATCACGGATATTTTGTCTTTGCGTGGCAAGAAAGACAGCGGTCCTGCACGCGATTCGATCCGTGACAGTATTGACCGTATCGAATTTACCGATTTCCAACTGCACGAGCTCACGGGCCGTTGGCTTAGCGAGAACATGCCAGAAGGCTTCAAGAGTGATCGTTTCCGATTCTTAGCTAGAACCATTACGGCATCGGAAGAAGCGCCTACAGAGGGCTCTGATGGCGAAATTCGCATTAAACCGAACCTGTATATCCTTGTCTGGGAACCTTCGTTCTACGAAGAGCTCCTGACGCGTGATTATTTCTTCCTATTTCCGCCAGAAATCCTGAAACAACATACCTTGGTCTTCCAAATGTATTCGTACTTTAGAAGCCGTATGGCACGTCGCCACTCAGATTGTATGTTGCTGAGCGAGCTGAACCAGAAGTTGGCTCGTAATATCGATTGGCGTCGCTTCTCGATGGATTTGATCCGCGAACTAAGAAAATTGGGTGAAGTAGGGGATCAAGAAGATACTTTCCTAGTGAATCTTTGGGGTTATCACTTGACGATCACGGCGTTGATCGAAAAAGGCAAAACCACCGATTATCAGGTTGATATCAAATGTAATGTTGAAGAGGTGTTGCGTTATTCAAGAGCGCGTACCACCAACGCTGGTAAGCGTAATATGGCCCCAACGCTACCGAACCCGCTGCGTAATGAGATGGTGTCTAAGCAGAAGCTGGAAGAGCTGTCTGAGATTATCGATGGTGAGTTTGAGCCAATTCAACGTAAAGCTCCGTCGCCAAGAGGCAAATTGGGACGTCGAGTTAAGCAGCGTAAACATTCTGTTGAGATCAACGCTGATGAGATCATGATTACTCTCTCTAAATATACCTCCACAGAGGCTCTAGAACGCAGTATAACGGCTTTATCTGCTATGACCGGGCATTCACATGCCTCAATCAAAGAAGAGTGCTCAGAGCTCATTGAGAAGCTTGATTGGTTGAGAGTAGGGGAGGATGTTATCCCATACGAAACACTGAGTCGCTTAATTGAGCTGTACAACGACCGTGACAGCACCAGCAATCGACACCTGTCCATTGAACGTTTGATTTCTGGTTTGGCTGTACGTCGTAAAGTGTGTAAACAAGTTCACGAAGGCCATTTGGACGAGAATGTGTTTCTAGCGCTCGATGAAATGGCGATTGGCCATTAATCACGAGGGCGTGTTGATCTTTCGACCTGATTTTTGCAGTAGAAATACCCAGTAGCAAGAAGCCACTATTTACGGTCGATGAATGGATAGTTTGAACACATTAGGTGCTGATTAAAACCGCACCTAACGCTGACAAAGTTCTGACAATGTAACGCATCCAGTTGATTATTATTTATCCCGAATAGACAACCTTTGTCCTTTCTTATGATTAATAGATTGGCTCATATTTTGTTACATCATACTGAATAGATTTTTGCGAGTTCCTAAGGGACTCGCTTTTTTTTGCCTGAAATTCGCATAATTATTAAAATTCAATAGCTTACGTATTATTCGTGACTGTTGGTCCTGAAGCATGATCAAGGTTAGATCGTGCTTTTTACGGATCCTATTTGTGAAGGAATTCTGCTTTGGTGTTTGATCGATCAGGGTTAAACCGTGGAGTGGATCAGTGGCGTTGACGTAGAGCTACACCTTGATCATCGTTCTGGTGTTGGCTTGCCATAAAACGCACATGCGATTCGATCAGTTTTTCTGATTCTTCCTTCCAGCGCGGTTCTTGTTGTTGGTTAGTAAATTCTAAAGCCAGTACACATAAATGCTGGAGCCGCTGCGTACACCACTCTTGCAAGTCAGGCTCTGATTTTGGGTCGCATGACACGGCCTGCAGCTTGCTATAGGCAAACATCAGGTATTGATAGGCCTTTTCTTGATTGTGCGAACTACGAGCCTCGTTTGAGAGCGATGATACGCTTGGTGTTGCAAACTTTGTCGATGTCGTCAGCGTTCCGTTTTTATGTCGATAAAACGTAAAGATTCTCAGGCATCCATCTAGCCAACATGCGATGCCTTTGCTCTGTACATCCGTGATCATTGGCCCCCAGAGTGCGTCTGGAGGCGTTAAGATCAAAGGCTCTAACCGGTCCACTTGATCATGCTTTCGGTCTTTGTACCAATCTCCGATCCGCTCTAACCAAGTGTCTAGTTCATTCATGCAACGTTATCCCACTGTTTTACAAAGTGATTATCAGCAACTTGCTTGATTTCATGCTGTATTTCACAGCTCTGCTCTCGAATTCGATCTGCGTTTATTGAATAGTTTGGCTCATTTTTGACGAGTTCGCCAAATGGCAGATCGGGATCGGGAACGGCAGAGATCAACAGTTTAGTGTACGGATGTTGTGGATTGGTTAAGATCGACTGTGTTGATCCCCATTCGACGATCTGCCCTTTGTACATTACCGCCGTCTCTTCTGCGATGTAATGTGCCGTAGCAAGATCGTGAGTTATGTACAAAAAGCCAATCCCCAACTCTTTCTTCATTTTTTGCATCAAGTTCAACACGCCAAGTCGGATCGAAACGTCCAACATCGAGGTGGGTTCATCAGCAAGGATAACCTCAGCACCGACGGCAAGTGCTCTTGCTAAATTAACCCGTTGTCTTTGGCCACCACTGAGCTCATGAGGGTATTTGGCGAGAGTTTCAATGGGTAACTCCACCAGCGTTAATAACTCTTTGAGACGCTCTGTGAGAGCCTGTTTCGTGGCAACTTGCTTATGGATTTTAAGCGGGCGCGTTAAGTGGTGCTCAATGGTGTGAGTTGGATTAAGTGAGCCAAATGGGTCTTGAAATATCATTTGTACACGGCTGCGGTAATCCAAGATATCTTTGCGGCTTTTTAGGGTAGAGATGTCTCTGCCATTGAACAGTATCTCTCCCTCTGTCGGTGGGTAAACCTTGGTCATCAATCGGGCGCAGGTGCTTTTCCCGCAGCCTGACTCTCCAACCAGCGCCAATGTTTTACCGGCATGCAAATCAAAACTCACCCCATGTAGTGCTCTAAAGATCGCTTCTTTGCCAAATCCGCCGCCAACGGTGAACTCTTTAACGAGGTTTTTCACTTGAAAAATAGGTTGTGACATTGAGCTCTCCTAGCACGTAGTCGCGTGCGCATGTTCGTGAATGTTTGGGAAAGAACTCCATAGCTTTTGGGTATAGGAGTGCTGAGGGTTGTTACGAATCTCATAGGCTTGGTTGATTTCAACGATCTGGCCGTGGCGCATGATGGCAATGCGGTCACATAGCTGGCTCATTAGTGCGAGGTCGTGGGTGATGAACAGTATCGAAACCCCAAACTCTTCTCTGAGTTGGTGTATTTGCTGCAGAATTTCGCGTTGTACAACCACATCAAGCGCCGTTGTCGGCTCGTCCATGATGATCAGCTTCGGGTTAAGGGCGAGAGCAATGGCAATCACCAAACGCTGACGCATGCCGCCACTGAACTGATGCGGGTACTCTGTTAGGCGATGGCGTGGAATATTTACAAGGTCGAGCAGTTTCTCGGCGCGATCTTTGGCCTGTTCATTACTCATGCCTTTATGGTGACGCAGCACATCAGCGAACTGCTCTTCAATGGTCAGTACAGGATTGAGTGAGTTCATCGCACTTTGGAACACCATGGCGATTTCGCTCCAACGCAAGGTGTTCAAGTGGTCGTCAGATAAACCGAGCAGATCTTGCCCGTCGAACAGTATCTTCCCTCCAGAGATGAAAGCAGGCGGCTTGTGTAAACGGTTAATGGCAAACGCGATGGTACTTTTTCCGCACCTTGATTCGCCAGCCAAACCAAAAATTTCGCCTTGGCCAATGCTAAAGCTTACGGATTTTACGGCATTAAAATCACCGTCATCGGTGATGTAATCGACACATAGATTCTTCACTTCGAGAAGAGGTGTCTCTGAATTTTCCCTAGACATGATAAATACTCAGCTATGATATTGATAACTATTATCATTAACATGAAGTGAATTTAGTGAAAGCGATGAGCACAAAAAGAATGAAGTGCCTCGAAATTTATCTTGGGTTATTTCACGAAGTTTCAGTGAGAAACAAGAAATGAGAACGGGGAAAATGAGAGGTGGATCAAACCACATTTCTTATGGGGAATCTTGTAAATGTAATTGCAGAAAATGGCTTTGGCAAAGTTTAAATGAGGCATTTATTAATTAGCTTTGTGAAGCGTCGGAATCATCACATTTCAGTACAGAATGTCTTAACAAGTGAAATAGCATTTGCTACAGATTACCTGTCCATTACATGGTGCTTTTCGGAGGAAAACATGTCCATTAATTCTATCAACCATGATGAAATGACAAATATTGCAAACAAGTGGGATGCTGAAGAAGAAGTATCTTTCAAACCAGAAAAGAAAATGAAGTCCGCTGAAGCTCGTCGTCGTATTGAAGCTCTAAGAGAAATTAGAGAAAGCGGTTTTAGTCTGGAAGAAGCGAGGGAACTCGGTCTTATTCACTAAGGACCCCTATTGCATTTAAGAGGGTGGCGCACCGCCACCCTTTGATTTATATGACTTTTTAAAAGGGCTGTGAGTTTTTTATAAGTAAACCATGCTCCTTGTCTCCCACCATTTAACTCCATTGTCCTGCCTTTACATTGCTTGTTCCCGACTAAAAACATGCTCATGGCATACTCTTGAACTAAGTTGTTTGACAGCAATATGCAACGCCACTAATTTTAAAGTTAAAGCAAAAATATGCGATGTCGTTGGTAAGGAGAAGGCTATGTCTAATTCTGTGGCTAAAGCCAAAGAAGTGCTGTTTTATGAACCTGAAGATCCAAACGGATACCTGTCAAATTTTGCAGCTTGTCCCATCAAGGTTAACGATCAAGTTTGGGCAACCAGCGAACATTATTATCAAGCGATGAAATTTGCTTCTGAAGCGTTACGCAATACTATTTTGGAAGCCAGTACCCCTGCTGAAGCGTTCTCTTTAAGTCGTGATTATGAAGACCAAGTTCGAGAAGACTGGTATGACATTCGTGTTGAAGTGATGCAGTTCATTGTGACTGAGAAGTTCAGACAGAACCCCCAGCTTGCGCTGTTTCTGACTAACACCGGAGATTCGGTGATCAAAGAGCATTCTCATAAAGACCATTTTTGGGGCGATGGTGGTGATGGAACTGGTGAGAACCGCTTAGGTGAAATTTTGATGGCGGTGCGACAACAGCTTCGTAATCAACAACTGCATTTGATTGCTTCGCACTAACCTATCGAGTACAAGTTCAAAGATAGTTTCCCTAAACGTTAAACTTTAAAGGCCGCTCTGCAATTTAGTATTAAGCTAGACTAAGCAGAGCGGCCTTTTCGTTGCAAGTCGAGCTAAGGTGACTGAGAGTAGAAAAGTGCTCTACAACGTCAACTAGGCGCTATTACAGATAAATAAAGGATCTATAAGTACCCTTGCACGATGTCATCGAGCTGACCATCGTCTTTCATTTGGTCGAGACGTTGGTTGATGAAGCTTTGCAGCTTAGGATCCATCTCAGGGTCAAATGCCAAATGGATAGGGTAGTTATTGATCACTGAACCAAATTCTTGCATCTGGTAATCATCAATACTTAACTTCTGCTCGTTAAGGTTGTATTTGATTCTCGATTCCATCTCAACAAAAACGGTATCGCCCGGAGTTCGGTTTAATACACGAAAAGCCGCGCTGTAATCTTTAACTCGAATCTCGTTGAGCTTACCTTGTTCGATGTAAGGCTCTAGATTTGGATATTCAAACCCCACCAACAAGACCACCGCTTTTCCGTTTAAATCGTCGATAGTATTGAACTCAAATGGTTCCTTGCCACTGCTGAGCAACACGTGTTTTACATTGTAAATTGGATCTTTAGACAGGTTTACAGATTGGATGTTTCCCCAACTAGGGCTGCCGTAGGTTACCCAGTTTGGATTCTCTCTCGCGTCGAGCTTGTCAATCATGCGGTTGAAAGGGTAGGTGTGGTAATCGATCTCGTATTGGCTGTCATCAAATACGGCCTCAACAATATCCGAAACCATTCCTCTGTGAGATGACCCGTCAGTTTCGATCTGAAAAGGTTGCGCTTGGCTCGCAATAATGTAGTAGTGAACAGGTTCGCTTGCAAAAGCATAACTGCTTGAAAACAAACTGACTATGGATGCAAATATAAGATGTTTTTTCATAACCTTCCCTAGTTATTTGATGAATGACTACTATTATACTAGTTGAGTAATTGTAGTTTGCTAGGATAACAATAATGGTAATTTGTGTATGGTGACAAAAGGAAAACGCTATATTGGACTCTCTCGACAGTTGATCGGGACTATAATAGCAATCAGCACCTTATTCACAGTTATAGTGACAGGTCTAGGGTTGTATGTGGAGTACCAAAGTCGAGTTTCTTTTATCAGTTCTCAGATCGAACAGGTTAAGGCTGGCTATCTTTCGGGTTTAACGTCCAGTTTGTGGGTTGAAGATCGAGAGCAACTGTTTGTGCAAGCCGAAGGTATCTCCCGCTTACCCTCGGTTAGTTACCTTCTTATCGAAAGTCCCGATGAAAAAATTCTAGAATTAGGTCAAAAGACCTCAGGTCAGTCTTATTCCCAGTCTTGGGAAATGGTGCACCAGATGGGGGGGACAGATTTCCCATTAGCGACGCTCACGGTGCAATCTGATTTGAGCATGATCCTCAACGACTTTGAAGAACGAGTTTTACTATTGCTCGCCTTCGAAGCCGTTAAAATCTTCTTATTGTCTCTGGTTTGCTTAACGATCGTCTATCGCCTCGTGGTCAAACGCTTAATGACTATGTCTTCCCAGATCAACCAGCAACAGGTCGAAGACAACAAACCACGCTTCATAACGCCAACCGATTCTACTTATAGAGACGAGATCTCGACACTAGAGAGTAGCTATAACCAGTCTGTTGAACGTATTCGTCAACAATACCAAGAACTGGAAAAAGCCAAAGATGTCGCTGAGGTTGCCAGCCGCAACAAAAGTGAATTTCTTGCCAACATGAGCCACGAGATCCGCACCCCGATGAATGGGATTATCGGACTGTCGTCTCTACTCTCTGAAATGGATATGCCGAAAGAGCAAAAAGAGTATGTCGATATGCTCAATACCTCTTCGCTTACTCTCCTTGATCTAATTAACGACATTCTCGACTACTCGAAGATAGAAGCGGGTCGTTTAGAACTGCAACAAGAACCAATGAAGATGATGGGTATTGCTGCCGATGTTGAATCGACGTTTAGAGTTAAAGCCGAGCAGAAAGGGCTCAGGTTCCAACTGGCGATTGATCCTAAGATCCCAACTATGGTGATTGGCGATGGCACCCAGCTAAGACAAGTGCTTAATAACCTAGTCGGCAACGCCATCAAATTTACCGAGCATGGTCATGTCACACTCTCACTTCGCTTGGAAGAAGTCATAGAGCCAGAACAAAAGCTCAGAGTGAAATTTGAGGTGACTGACAGTGGTATCGGTATTGCAGAAGACAAGCAACAATCGGTGTTCGATAAGTTTCAACAAGCCGACGGCAGCACCACCCGTATTTACGGAGGCACCGGGCTTGGTCTGACGATATGCGATAAGATCGTGACCTTAATGGGCAGCAAGCTTGAGCTAACCAGTGTCGTAGGCAAGGGGAGTACATTTTACTTTACCGCTGACTTTGACCCGAGCCTGGACGTTGACGAAAGCAATATCGATTTTAATAAAGTCTCGGTGCTTCTGGTTGATGATAGTCAGCTGAATATGCGTATTACCTCAACACAGCTTCAATCTTTCGGTGTTAAGTCTGAGTGTTGTGAAACCGCCACCCAAGCGTTAGAGCTTGTTTCGGAGTCTGTGGCGAAGTCATTGCCTTATGATCTGGTGCTGATTGATAAAGTGATGCCGTCTATTGATGGATTCCAGTTAGCAAGAAGCTTGATTGAGCGTTTTGACAAAGCGTGTCCTAAGCTGGTGATGATCTCTGCAGACCCTCGAAAACAAGATGAAGCGCGCGCTAAACAAGTGGGTTTTGTTGCCTACATTGCTCGCCCTTATCAAGACAACCAGCTTAAATGGACGTTGAGTGAAGTTCTCGCGAGAGCAGCGGATACCTCAAACTTTACTTATCCAAATAGAGGTGAGGTCGCGTTCAAAGACAATGAACCAGTACCATTAACCGAACCAACGGGTTCTGTTGAAGCTACACCAACGGCTTCTGTCACAACCACACAAACAGACAAACAAGCTCCAATCAAAGAAGAGCCAAAACCAGTGGCCGCTTCGTTTAGTGGCAAAGTATTGGTCGTTGAAGACTCGCGAGTGAACCAACAAGTCGCCAAGATGATGCTCAAGAAGCTTGGGTTTGAGGTTGATATTGCCGATAACGGGGAAATTGGTGTCGAGAAATTCCAGGCCAACGAATACGAGATGATTTTTATGGATTGCCAGATGCCGGTTCTCGACGGTTTCGAAGCGACCAAACAGATCCGAGCGCTCGAAGAAGGGTCTTCAAAGCACATCCCAATCGTTGCGCTGACGGCCAACGTCGTACAGCGAGACAAGCATTTGTGCTTCGATGTAGGCATGGATGAGTTTTTACCTAAGCCTGTTAACCAAGGGAAACTGAGAGAGATCGTAGCCAGTTTTTTATCTAAAGAAACCGATTCGACCAAAGAAGAAGATGAGCAAAAGATTGTTTAGTTAGTGCCTCATTAAACGTAACCGTTGAAAATAAAAACTCCGACTGAATCAGTCGGAGTTTTTGTATGTGCTCGATTTTTCTTCCTAAGCCTAGGCAAATGGTTACGTGACGCTAACCAATACTATCAATATGAATCACTACAGAATCGGGTCGCCAGTATTCCAACTCGCAATCCATTAGTTCACCGTCCTGTTTGTAGTTCACCCGGCAGATCTTTAGAACGGGCTGCCCTTCTGCCAAATTCAATGCCTTGGCGACATGCGCAGGGGCAGAGGTGGGTATCACATCAAAGCGCGATCGTTTGGTCTCGTAGCCGTATTTTTCTCGGTAGATGCCTGTCAGCGACATGGTGAGATTTTCTGACAACACCTTCTCAAACAACGGCGCTTTTAAGACGTTTTCAACAAACAGCACCGCTCTGCCATCAATAAAGCGTAATCGCTCAATCACGTGTATCGGGGTTATCTGTTCTATTTCTAATGCTTTGGCGTAATCGCCTGCGGCCATTTCTGTGCGGGTGCTGAGCAACTTGGTTTCTGCAATACGATGTTGTTCGCGAATCATTTGATGAAAGTGAGAGCGAGACAGCGGGTTGTAGCGGATACGTTCGGGTGACACATACCAGCCACGGCGCTCTTCTCGGTATATCAAACCTTCTGTTTCCAGAGACACCAACGCATCTTTGAGCGTGATTCGTGTGGTGGAAAACAGTTCGCTAAGGTTTCTTTCTGATGGCAGTTTTTGCCCTTCAATGAAGATACCTGATTGAAGCTGCTCTCGAATACTCGCCTTAATTCTTCCTAACTGTGTCCCTGATTGCCCGGTGCCCAATGTTCTCATTACTGATCTAGTCCATAAGTTCGTGTGCTTAATAAGGTAAACCATGGAGTTAACAGGAATGTGACAGTAAACAATGGCTTATTGTCATATGAGTGAAATATAACTGCCACGTAAATGCACTCGAACTGTCAAATAACTTGCGGCAAACCGTCACATTCCGGCTATAGCATACAAAACGAACTTACTGACCTAGTCCAGAAGGATAGAGACAATGAAAACTTTGCTTAGCCGTTCAACTGTATCGCCAGCCAAACTTATGGGTTCATCTACAAAGCTAATAGGTGCAACGCTAATAACGGCAACACTTTCAATGCCAGCGATGGCGAAGGATGCTGATCTTGAGTCACTGATTGAAGCCGCTCAAAAAGAGGGTGCAGTTTACAGTGTGGGTATGCCAGACAGTTGGGCAAACTGGAAAGGCACATGGACTGACCTGAAAGCAAACTACGGTTTGAAGCATCAGGATACCGATATGAGCTCGGCGCAAGAGATCTCGAAATTTGAAGCAGAGAAGAAAAACGCAACCGCTGATATTGGTGATGTGGGTTTCGCATTCGCACGTGTGGCTGTAAAGAAAAACGTCACTCAGCCATACAAACCAACTACTTGGAATGACATTCCAGACTGGGCAAAAGACAAAGATGGTCATTGGGCTCTGGCTTACACAGGTACAATCTCGTTCATTTCAAACAATAACCTTGTTGAAGATGCCCCAACATCTTGGAGCGACCTACTAGAAGGCGACTACAAAGTCACAGTCGGTGATGTAGGCGTAGCCGCGCAAGCAAACAACGCAATTCTAGCGGCTGCATTTGCTAACGGTGGTGACGAGTCGAACCTAAAACCAGCGATTAAATTCTTTGGTGAGCTAGCGAAGCAAGGTCGCCTGTCTTACACCGACCCAAGCATCGCGAACCTTGAAAAAGGCGAAGTGGAAGTGGCAATCATGTGGGACTTCAACGCACTGAACTACCGCGACAAGATCGACCGTGAGCGCTTTACCGTCAGCATTCCACAAGATGGATCAGTGATTTCTGGTTACACCACCATCATTAACAAATACGCACAAAACCCGAACGCGGCGAAGTTGGCTCGTGAATACATCTTTAGCGACCAAGGCCAAATCAACCTAGCGGAAGGTTACGCACGCCCAATCCGCAGCAACATTACGCTACCTCAAGCAGTACAAGACAAGCTGATCTCAAACGATGAATACAGCAATGTTCACCCAGTGACTGACTTCTCAGCATGGGAAAAATCAGCACGTCGCCTGCCACGTCAATGGCAAGAAAGCGTATTGATTCACCAGCAATAACCCCGCTTAACACACCACCTTCAATAGGTGGCTTATAGAAACAAGCAATAGAGAATAGACCATGAACAATAAGGTTATCCTTGTTGTTCTAGATGGACTGAACTATCAGGTAGCCCGTGATTGCATGGGCTACCTGAACGGTCTTCTAGAACTAAGTGATATGCAGACAAAACAGGGCGATTCGTACAATAAACAGAGCACTTCGCAGAGCACGCAAAAAAACAAGCTGCGTGCCACGCTTTACCCTGTGCAGTGTGAGCTGCCGTCAATGTCCCGTCCATTGTATGAGTGCATCCTGACCGGTGTTCGCCCTGTCGAGAGTGGCATCGTCAACAACCAAATCGTGCGTTTGTCGAATCACGAGTCGGTATTTAGCTTGGCGAAGTCGCAGAACAAAGTGACGGCAGCTGCGGCTTACCATTGGGTGAGCGAGTTATATAACCGAGCGCCATTTGATGCTGTGCGTGACCGCTTTACCAACGATGAGACCATGAACATTCAACATGGCTGTTTCTACCACTGGGATCACTACCCAGATGAAGCCTTGTTCTTGGATGCCGAGCACCTGCGCGTGACTCATCAGCCTGATTTTTTACTGATTCACCCAATGAACATTGACGATATGGGACATAAGCATGGGTTGGATTCTCGCCAGTACCGCAATAGTGCACGTGGCGCGGATATCTACCTATCAAACTATCTTGAGAAATGGGTAGACGATGGTTATCAGGTGATCATCACCAGTGACCACGGTATGAACAATGACTTGTCTCATGGTGGCATTCTGCCTGAAGAGCGTGAAGTGCCTTTCTTTGTGATTGGCGATAAGTTTACACACCAAGAATGTTCAGTGAAACAGACCGATATCTGCGGCAGCGTGTGTCAGTTACTCAACCTTGAACACGATAAATCTTACACTCAGGAATTGTTGGCCCTATGAGCAGTTCTGTAATCACGCAGAGCGATGGCTCTGCGCTTAAACCCAAAACCAAATCTTTGTTTCAACGCTTCAAGCCCGCTTTGTGGCTTGCGCCTTTCGCGCTGTTCTTCTACCTGTTCCAACTGGCACCTATGGTTTGGGTGCTGATCAACAGCTTCTTCTATGACGATGAGCTCTCTCTCGAAAACTATTCTGAAATATTCGACTCTGCCTTTATGATGCAGGCTTTTGGCAACAGTTTATGGTTGTCGATTTGGTCGAGCATTGTTGGCTTGGCGATTGCGACTCTGCTCGTTTCTTCACTGCGCCGCGTTGATTCTAAAATCCGCGATGCGGTGATTGCCTTTACCAACATGAGCAGCAACTTCTCCGGCGTACCTCTGTCGTTCGCATTCATCATCATCTTGGGTACCAACGGTGCGATCACCCTATTGCTCAAGCAGTACGGTTTACTGGGCGATTTTGACTTGTACGGCAAGTGGGGTTTGCTGGCGATTTACATCTATTTCCAGATCCCATTGGCGGTGTTGTTGCTGTATCCTGCGTTCGATGCCTTGAGTGACGACTGGCAAGCAGCCTCGGCACTGCTTGGCGCGAAAACTTGGCAGTACTGGACCAAAATAGCGCTGCCTGTGTTGTCGCCTGCCTTGCTTGGCACCTTCATCATCTTGATTGCTAACGCGATTGGCGCGTATGCGAGCGTGTATGCGTTAACCTCGGGCAACTACAATGTGATTACGATTCGTATCGCGAGCTTGGTATCGGGCGACTTGTTCCTAGAACCAAACCTAGCCGCGGCAATTTCTGTGATTCTGATGGCGATGCTGGCCTTCATCACCGTGATTAACCAATGGCTGATCAGCAAAAGCTACGCGGGGAAGAGAAAGTAATGAACACCGTAAATACTCGCTTTCATAAAACGGTTGTCTATTCGATTGTCGGCATCATGATGATCCCGATTTTAGCGACCTTTATCTACTCGATCTCTTCTCGATGGGGCGCAACGATCCTGCCGGATGGCTTCACGTTAGATTGGTACATCAACCTGCTGACGGATCCTCGCTTCTTGCAAGCCTTTGGTCGTTCACTGTTTATCTGCGTGGCGGCACTGTCATTGAGTGTGGTGTTGGTTCTGCCTGCGATTTTCGTGGTGTTTTACTATTTCCCGAAACTCGATAAGGTGATGAATATCCTGATCTTATTGCCGTTCGCGGTGCCGCCTGTGGTGTCATCGGTTGGTTTACTTCAATTGTATGCAGACAGCGAAATCTCACTGATAGGCACGCCGTGGATTTTGATTGGCACCTACTTCACCATCGCGCTGCCATTCATGTATCGCGCGATTGCCAACAGCTTTGAAGCGATTAACTTGCATGACTTGATGGACGCAGCACACCTATTAGGTGCAAGCACCACCAAGGCATTCTTGTTGATTATTCTGCCAAACCTTAAGAAAGGCTTAATGGCGTCACTGTTCTTGTCGTTCTCGTTCCTATTGGGCGAGTTCGTGTTCGCCAACATTTTGGTAGGAACACGCTATGAGACACTGCAAATTTACCTATACAACATGCGTCAAACCAGTGGTCACTTCACGTCAGCCCTTGTGATGACGTACTTCCTGTTTATTTTCTTACTGACTTGGTTGGCAAGTCGTTTCAGCCAGGGAACCAAATAATGAGTTATGTAAATGCGAAAAACCTCACCAAGCGCTTTGGTGATAATACGGTGTTTGAAGACATTGAATTTTCCATCGAAAAGGGTGAATTCATCACGCTTCTTGGCCCGAGTGGCTGCGGTAAATCAACTCTATTACGTAGCTTGGCAGGCCTGAATCCGGTCGATGGTGGCGAGATTTGGGTGAACGGCGAAGAGATTACTCATCAAGTGCCGCAAGAGCGTGGCATCGGCATGGTGTTTCAATCTTATGCGCTGTTCCCGAACATGACGGTTGAAGGCAACATTGCGTTTGGTCTTAAGATGAAAAAGCTTGCTGCTGACGAGATTAAGCGCGAAGTCGCGAAAGTGATTGGGCTGGTGGACTTAACGGGCAAAGAGAAATTCTACCCGCATCAGTTATCGGGCGGTCAGCGTCAGCGTGTGGCTTTGGCAAGAGCCTTGGTGGTCAAGCCGCGTATTTTGTTGTTGGATGAGCCACTTTCAGCGTTGGATGCAAAGATCCGCAAACATCTGCGCCAACAGATCCGAGATATCCAAAAAGAGATGAATCTAACCACGATCTTCGTGACCCACGATCAAGAAGAGGCGATGATCATGTCTGACCGTATCTTCTTGATGAATAAAGGCGAGATCGTGCAAGCCGGCACACCCGAAGAGATCTACACTCAACCTGCCAATGAGTTCGTTGCTGGGTTCATGGGGCACTATAATTTGGTGCAAGCGAACAAAGCCAAGCAACTTTTCAACATTGAAACGGAATGGAAAGTGGCGATTCGACCGGAATCTATCTACGTGAAAGAGCAAGGTCGACAATATGGTGAGCATATCTCTGCACCGAAAACGGGCACCATTCGCAACCACCAGCTCTTGGGTAACGTGATTCGCTACCAAGTGGACGTTGATGAGTGTGAATTAACCGTCGACTTGCTTAACCGTTCTTCTGAACGACTGTTGGCAAACGGCAGCCAACTTGAACTTCTGTTTAACCTTAACGAAATTCAACCTGTGAGAGCCTAAGATGTTCAAACCTTTGTATGTATTTGATATGGACGAAACGCTGATCAATGCAGATGCAGCGATGCTCTGGAATGCGTTCTTGGTTGAAAAGGGCATTGCCACCGCGCCCAACTTTATTGAAGAAGATAAGCGCTTAATGGGCCTGTATTCGGAAGGCAAACTGAACATGGAAGATTACCTAACATTCTCCATGCAGCCTTTAGCCGATATGCCAACAGAGCAAGTTACAGCATTGGTCGAAGAGTGTGTTGAGCACTATATTTTGCCTAAACAGTTCAAGCAGTCGAAACCTTTGATTGAGCAGCTAGAGAATGATGACATCGACATGTTGATCATCTCGGCTAGCGTGACTTTCCTAGTAGAAGCGGTCGGTCGCAAGATTGGTATCGAGAACGCACTCGGTATCGATTTGGTCGAAAACCAAGGCCGTTTCACGTCTCAGATCTCAGGCGTACCAAGCTACCGAGAAGGTAAAGTAACGCGTTTGAAAGAGTGGTTAGACAATCAAGAAACCAACTACTCGGACATTCACTTTTATACGGATTCAATCAATGACTTACCTTTGTGTGAACACGCTGATTTTGCCTATCTGGTGAATCCGTGTCCGCGTTTAAAAGCAATAGCCGATCAACCGAATTGGTCGATTCTCGACTGGGATTAACGCGAATCTTATATTCGAATTAGCTTCGTTCTAGAACTCATCAAGCCGCTGACACAGCGGCTTTTTTACGTCATCAGTCTAATGTTCGATTTATTACCTTAGCTGGCAAAAGTACGTCTGTAACAATTCGATAACATCTATTCCTCAGTTGTAAATCAAGCCACCACCTTTCAATCCCTTGATAGCACTCACTTTCCTGCCTTAGCTGTCTGCGTGTAACAAATATTTTACAAGTTGACGGGGTTTTAGCGTTATTGCCCATTTTCCTCCATCCATTCCAATCTGTCGGCTTGTGGGCCAAATTTAATTAAGGACAAAAAACACACAACATCTATTCACGTAATAGAAAGTACGTAATAAAAAAACACGTAATACAAACCAATAGGTACAAGGAGAAAGTTCATGGTGGATACATACAACCCGCTTGGCACGGATGGATTCGAGTTTGTTGAATACACGGCCGTTGACCACAAGGGAATTGAGCAACTTAAAGCGTTGTTTGTGTCACTTGGTTTTGCTGAGGTCGCCAAGCACCGCTCAAAAGAGGCTTGGCTGTATCGACAAGGTGACATCAACTTTATCGTCAATGAACAGCCACACAGCCAAGCAGAAGCGTTCGCCAAGGTACATGGTCCATCGGTATGTGGCATGGCTTTTCGTGTCAACGAAGCAACGGCTGCAATGGAACAAGCTTTCAAGGGCGGTGGTGAAGAGTACAAAACAGAAATAGGGCCGATGGAGCTGAGCATTCCGGCTATTTACGGCATCGGTGAGAGCCTGCTCTATTTTGTGGATCGTTATGGCAAGCAGAGCATCTATGACGTCGATTTCCGATTCTATGACGATGCGGAAGAGCGTATGGCCGAAGCCAATGTTGGTTTGTTCGAAATCGACCACCTCACGCATAACGTGAAGCAAGGCAATATGGATGTGTGGTCTGGGTTCTATGAGCGTCTTGGCAACTTCCGCGAGATTCGCTACTTCGACATCGAAGGCAAGCTGACAGGCCTTGTGAGCAGAGCCATGACCTCACCGTGTGGCAAAATCCGCATCCCTATCAATGAGTCTTCCGACGACAAATCACAAATCGAAGAGTTCATTCGTGAATACAACGGCGAAGGTATTCAACACATCGCACTCGCCACCGATGACATCTACAAAACAGTGAAAACCCTGCGTGATCGCGGCATGGACTTTATGCCAACCCCAGATACCTACTATGAGAAAGTTGACGATCGTGTGAAAGGCCACGGGGAAGACACCGATCTGTTGCGTGACCTGCGTGTTCTGATTGATGGCGCACCGACCAAAGACGGCATCTTGCTGCAAATTTTCACACAGACGGTAATCGGGCCTGTGTTCTTTGAAATCATTCAGCGTAAAGGTAATGAAGGCTTTGGCGAAGGTAACTTCAAAGCGCTGTTTGAATCGATTGAAGAGGACCAGATTCGTCGAGGAGTATTAGACGATGCATAAATGGATCTCGTTTCCTCATCGGGAGGGTGTGTGCTCTAAACAAGCGCACGCTGACTTCCCCGAAGAGGCAATTTATGAGCGAGAGGCGGGCCGAAGTGGATTCTTCGGCCCTGCGGCTCACTTTCATCACCAGCATGCCCCAACAGGTTGGTCTGAGTGGGAGGGCGATTTACGCCCTCGCGCTTTCGATTTTACGTTGGTGGAAAAAGCCAGCCAGATAACCCCTTGGGCTGTGCCTCATCTTTTGCACAATGCGGACTGCAAAATCCGCGTGTGGCGAATGGATGAGAAGATGGATTTCTTGGTGCGTAATTCCGACGGTGATGAGCTTCTATTCATTCACCAAGGCAGCGCTGATCTCTATTGTGACTATGGTCATCTAGCGGTGAGTGAAGGGGATTACGTGATGATCCCGCGTTCGACCAACTGGCGCTTGGAACCCAGTGAGCCGATGTTCATCTTGATGATTGAGAACACAGATGCGGCTTACTCCCTGCCAGAGAAAGGCATGGTCGGTAATCACGCGGTGTTTGATCCGGCTGTGCTCGACATACCTTCAATCAATGATCAATTCCGCGCTCAGTATTCAGAAAACCAGACTCAGGTTCAGGTGAAACGCCACGACAAAGTCAGTGTCATCACCTATCCGTTCAACCCATTGGACGCAATTGGCTGGCATGGCGACTTAGCGGTGGTGAAAGTGAATTGGCGTGATATCAGACCGTTGATGTCACATCGCTACCACTTGCCACCTTCTGCGCATACGACGTTTGTTGGCGCTGGATTTGTGGTGTGCACCTTTGTGCCACGCCCGATTGAGAGCGACCCTGGTGCATTGAAAGTACCGTTCTACCACAACAATGATGACTACGACGAAGTGCTGTTCTATCACGCTGGTGACTTTTTCAGTCGCGACAACATTGAAGCGGGCATGGTGACTTTCCACCCTGCGGGCTTCACTCATGGGCCTCACCCTAAAGCCTTTAAGGCAGGTCAGGCGCATAAGAAGAAGTTTACCGATGAAGTGGCGGTGATGATCGATACTCGCCATGCGCTGCAGTTCTCTGATGAACTCGATAGCGTTGAGAACAAAGAATATGTCTACAGTTGGCAAGAGAAGTAAGGGGCAACAAGGATGAAATTAGCAACCAAGAAAAATGGCACTCGCGATGGCCTGTTGATGGTCGTAAGTAAAGATCTTAAACAATGTGTACCTGCCACCGAAATCTTCCATGCGATGCATCTGGCGCCAACCATGCAGGTAGCATTGGATAACTGGGACAGCGTGGCTTCTCAGTTAGAAGAGTTATACACCTCGTTAAACAACGGGCATGTGACTGGCAGTGAAGTGTTTGCACCTCAGTATTGTGAATCACCTCTACCACGCGCATATCAATGGGCTGATGGCAGTGCTTATGTAAACCACGTTGAACTGGTGCGTAAGGCTCGTGGTGCTGAAATGCCAGAAAGCTTCTGGGTCGATCCACTCATGTATCAAGGTGGCTCAGACGCGTTTATCGGCCCTCGTGACAATATCGAATTTGCCAGCGACGAGTGGGGCATCGATTTCGAAGGTGAGGTTGCGATTGTCACCAGTGATGTGCCCATGGGCGCTAGCGCTAAACAGGCGCACGAGTCGATTCGATTACTGATGTTGGTGAATGATGTGTCGTTGCGTGGTTTGATTCCGGCTGAACTCGCTAAGGGTTTTGGTTTCTTCCAGTCTAAGCCTTCTTCAGCGTTCTCTCCGGTTGCCGTTACACCTGATGAGCTTGGCGAGCAATGGAAAGGCAGCAAGGTACATCTACCGTTGATATCGACCTACAACGACCAGCCTTTTGGTTGTCCGAATGCGGGCGTCGATATGACTTTCAATTTTGCTGAATTAGTAGTCCATGCTGCGAAAACTCGTCCACTATCGGCCGGTGCAATCATTGGCTCAGGCACGGTTTCCAATAAGCAAGGGACTGACCACGGCACCTCAATTGTCGAGGGCGGCGTAGGCTATTCCTGCATTGCTGAAGTGCGCATGATAGAGACGATTCGAGATGGCAAGCCGTCGACTCAATTCATGTCGTTTGGTGACTCGATCAAGCTTGAGATGTTTGATGCGGCGGGTAACTCTATTTTTGGTGCGATAGACCAAAAAGTGAGCCAGTATCGAGCACTATAATCCACGTAATAGGGTTTCAGTATGAGCGAGAGCATCGTGAACAAGAACATTATACTTTACGGTTACTGGCGCTCGTCCGCAGCCTATCGAGTGCGTATTGGATTGAACCTAAAGCAACTCAACTATGAGTCGAAATCGGTGCATTTGGTGCGTAATGGCGGCGAGCAGCATGATCCACAATATCGCGATCTCAATGCCAGCCAATTAGTGCCAGTGCTGGTGGATGGTGACGTTCAGCTCAATCAGTCGCTTGCTATTCTTCAATATCTCGATGAACACTATTTGTGTGAGAGCAGCCCCGACACCTTGTTGATTCCAGAGCAAACACCACTGCGCTATCAAGCACTGGCGATGGCTCAGGACATTGCGATGGAAATCCACCCTCTGAATAACCTGCGCGTGTTGCAATATTTGGAGAGAGAATTATCTTGCGAACAAGAGGTGAAAATGGATTGGATTCACTATTGGATGAGCCAAGGGTTTTCAGCGTTAGAAGAGAAGCTGGCGAAGCACAGAAAAGCACATGGCGATTCAGTGTATAGCCTCACTGACTCCCCTTGTATTGTTGATATTTGCTTAGTGCCGCAAGCCTATAACGCGCTGCGGTTTGATGTTGATATGTCGCCTTATCCGCTGATTAACTCGATTGTTGAGGAGTGTAACCAGTTACCCGCCTTTATTGGGGCGATGCCAGAGAACCAAGCGGATGCGAATGCACCGATGTGAACGTATTGAATTGTTTTTTAATGAACTGGAAACGTTATTTGGATTAAATCACGTTATAATTACGATTTGGTATATTTAAAGATATTATGTATTCATTATTTTCAGGTTTAATTTCTAATTTTATGAATATTTATCTCATCTAGCATTTAACGGTCCTAATAAAATAAGCCTCGTTATAATCAAATAAGAGGCTTGTAATAGATTTTATATTAGTAGTATTTATCACTCGATAATATTAGTAATAAACAATACCTTCGCCTTTCGTTATCAGAGTGCCAGCTTCATTGGTGATTATTTTATCTAAATCAAATAATGAACCAATCGCTGCATTACCTAAGCCAGCTTCAACGAATTTACAAACGGCATCAATTTTTGGCCCCATAGAACCAGCAGGGAATGAAAATTCTGCTAAACCAGCAGGCGTTGCTTGCTTCATTTCTGCTTGGTCTTCTTTACCATAGTTACGGAAAATCGACCCATCGGTTAAGATAATAAATAAGTCGGCATGGATTTTTTCAGCCAGTAGTTCAGCCGTAAGATCTTTGTCAATTACGCACTCTACACCACTACTCTTACCTTGCTCAATACTCACGGGAACACCGCCGCCGCCACAAGCGATAACAAGGTTTTCTGTATCTAGAAGTGTTTCAATTTGCTGAATTTCAACAATGCTTTTTGGCATAGGAGAAGGCACAACGCGTCGGTAGTACTCGCCATCAGCTTTAAATTGCATTGTGCTTTGAGCCATTAATTCTTTAGCTCGTTGCTCTGTATATACAGGGCCAACAAATTTAGTCGGGTTAGCAAACGCAGGGTCTTTTTTGCATACTTCAGTTTGCGTGACTAGCGTGGCTACGTCTAATTCAGGGTCAATGTTTCTTAGCTCTTGTTGTAACATGTAGCCCACCATGCCACAGGTTTGAGAGCCGAGCACATCCATTGGATATGGGGTAGTCTCTGGCGAATATTCGCTATAAGCCGCGTTTTGTTCCATCAACAAACCTACTTGTGGGCCATTACCATGAACGATAACAATCTCATGCTCGCGTGCGATTGCAGCAATACTCGCCGCTGATTTGATTATATTTTCACGTTGGTTCTCAGCCGTTAATGCTTGGCCTCTTGCTAAAAGAGCGTTACCGCCTAAAGCTAATACTATCCGCATGATAATGTCTCCGATCATTTAATAATGATTTTATTTATTTTACGTAGGGATTAACCGCTTGTTTATAATTAAACTCAAGCTTATTAATAACAATGACTAGGTTTTTTAATTACTCTTAAGTAATTAACATGCCGAGATAGTATGGGAAAATAACTGTTCTAAATGTGATAGCTATCAAATTATCATTTCACTAGAAATAGAGCTGTGGGAGCGGAAATTATTATAATTCGATTAAATATCCATAAGCTGGGATACAATCTAGTGGTGGACTCTTTTTTTGTATAAATGATTCGTCTTTAGTGAATATTATCTCAGCCCAAAAAATGAATAATTTAACATTTTTGTTTTAAATATGACGTTCAGATCTCATTAAGAACTTTAGAAAAGGTACGGGGTCAAACTGAGGCGAGGGTTTACGAGCTCAAAGAGTGGCTTCGATTCGGTTTTTATTGGCCAATCAAGGGCAGCTTAAAGTGTTCAGTGTTTAATGCTTCTCCCGTTGCTTGCTTCACTCAGTCATCGGTTTTCAATCGGCTGCCTTTACTCTAGATATTATCTGACAGCCAAGTGAAAATTGGAGATAGCTTGCTACGTTCTAGGCCTAGTCGCTAAAGCGAAACAACGTGCTTTATCTCTTCTAAAACCTCGGCGTTAGCAATAGCTCCGAGGTTTTCTACTATTTTACCGTTCACTACCTGTTTCACCGCTAATTCCACCAGTTTGCCCGAACGTGTTTTTGGTACGTCGCTGATGGCAAAAATTTGGCTCGGCACATGTCTTGGTGAGCATGATGATTTGAGCTTCCTCTTGATGGCCGTTAGTAATGTTTCATCTAGACTCACACCTTGCTGCAACTGAACGAACAGCCATATCTGTTCATTGCGGTCGATGTCTTTACCGACTGCTATCGAGTCAACAATGCCCTCAATGGTGTTCACTTGCTGGTAGATCTCGGCAGTACCAATTCGCACACCACCGGGGTTGAGTGTGGTGTCGCCTCGCCCGTAGAACAGGTAGCCACCATGCACGCTCTGTGCGACTTCATCACCGTGATGCCACACATTATCGAACTTGTCCCAGTAAGTGCTGTGGTAGCGCTCTCCGGTGTCATTCCATAAGCCAACAGGAAAGTTGGGGAGGGAATTTGCACACACTAATTCGCCACGTTCGTGATTGACTTTGTGGCCAGAAGAGTTGAACACCTTGATGTCGACCCCGAGCCCTGCCTGTTGGCACTCACCGCGATACACAGGCGAGATCGGGTTACCCAAAACAAAGCAGCCACAAATATCCGTACCGCCAGAAATTGAGGCTAAATGCAGGTCTTGTTTGATGTGTTTGTAAACGTAATCGAATTGCTCTGGGTAGAGCACCGAACCGGTTGAGCACAGTGTTCTTAAGTGAGGAAGTGAGTGACTGTCGATTGGCGAGAGTTCGGCTTTCTCAATCGCCTCTATATACTTGGCTGAGGTGCCAAACAGCGATACATTCGCACGCTGCGCTAAATCCCACAGAACGTTAGGTTGTGGGTAAACTGGGCTACCATCAAAGATCACCAAACAAGCACCGCTCGCGAGCGCAGAGACGTGCCAGTTCCACATCATCCAACCACAGGTGGTGTAATAGAACACGCGATCTCTTGGTTTAATATCGCAATGAAGCTGATGTTCTTTTAGGTGATTGATGATGGTGCCGCCGACAGAATGCACTATGCATTTAGGCTTTCCGGTGGTACCGGAGGAATAGAGTACAAACAGTGGTTCATTGAAGCCGACACGAGTAAATCGAAGAGGTTGTGGCTGATAGTGATTGATGATGCTGTGCCAGCTTTGAGGCGACACATCATGTTCAAAGTCGTTCTTCTCTAAATCGCTCTTCTCTAAGTCATTACTCGGTTTCAAATAACCGATCTCACACACCTGTTTTAATTCATTTAAGTGTTCGATGATTTCACGGTTTTTGTCCGTCATATCGAACGCCTTGCCATTGAAGGTGTAGCCATCACAGGTGAATAGCACCTTAGGTTTCACTTGGCCAAAGCGCTCAATCACACTCTCGACGCCAAAATCAGGCGAAGTCGATGTCCAAATCGCGCCTAAGCTGGTGGTCGCTAGCATCGCTATTACGGTTTGTGGCAGGTAGGGCGTATATGCAGCAACTACATCGCCTTGTTGAACTCCGCTATCAACAAGCCATTGTTGAATAAGAGAGACTTCTTCAGATAGGGTTTGCCATGTATAACTCTGTTGCTCACCACGCTCATTCTCAAACCAAATTGCAAGTTCGTTCGGCAACGCCTGAGCACAATGCAGCAAGTTTTCGGCGTAGTTAATTTGAGCGTTCGGGAACCACACCGCATCGCGATTTGATTTTGGCTGCTGCCAGCGGCTCTCACCTTGAGTTTTGGTGTCATCTCCTTGCGACCCCACCATTCCACAAAACTGCCATACGTTCTGCCAAAACGACTCGGGATGTTCCACAGACCATTGATGGAGATCCGTGTAGTTTTTCAATTCCCGCTCGAGTACGCCCTGCTGAACGAGGTTATCCATAAATCGGGTTACGTTGGCGTGTGCGATGCGCTGGTCGCTAGGCTGCCAAATTGACTTATCGCTTTCGTGCATTCCTTTACCTTTAACAAAAAGTTAACGATTCCAGTCTGGTATTTAGGTTTTACAAAGTCAAAAGATCAGCAAAATAAGGGGATGTCGGAATTGTGTAAATAAAATGTTACACGACCGCCTATTTCGAAAAGTCGCGCAAATTGGCGGATATAACGAGTGGAGATAGGCTTAAAGTGAGACATTCGAAAGGAGGTGTGTAATGACTCAATATCATTCTAAGCCCGTGAGCCAAGAGGGATGGGTTGAGTGGAGCCTCGAAGAAGACGCCATTTGGCACGATTTAGTGAAAAGGCAATTGGACGTCATTAATGACCGTGCATGCGGTGCCTATTTGCACGGTTTGACCCTGCTGGATCTGCCATTAGACAGAGTTCCCCAGCTTCCAGAGATAAACAAAGTGCTAATGGAAACAACGGGTTGGCAGGTTCAGCCTGTGCCTGCATTGATCGATTTCGATCGATTCTTTGATTTGCTCGCCAATAAGAAATTCCCAGTGGCGACATTTCTAAGAACGCGAGATGAGTTCGATTACTTACAAGAACCTGATTTCTTCCATGAAATTTTTGGCCACTGTGCCATGCTCACCAATGCCGATTTTGCGACATTCACTGAGCATTACGGAAAACTAGGCCAAGCCGCCACACCTAAACAACGCGCGTATCTGGCCCGTTTGTATTGGTTTACGGTCGAGTTCGGTTTAGTAAAAGAAGGCGATAGGCTGAAAATCTATGGCGGCGGCATTCTTTCGTCTCCGGCGGAAACCATGTATGCGTTGGGAGGAGATTTGGCCGTTCGTGAGCGGTTTGATCTGCAAACGGTTTTGAGAACCCCTTATCGCATCGACATCATACAACCGAAATATTATGTGATTGATGAGTTGTCTGACCTCTTCAAAATCAGCCAGGAAAACCTATTGCAGCAAGCTGATCTCGCGATAGACGAGGGATTACTACCACCACTTTTTGAACCTAAGGAACCAACACATGTTGAATGAACAAAAATGCGAAGCCTGCAGTATCGACGCGATTGCCTTAAGTAAAGACGAGCAACAGCCTTTACTGTTGGAGTTGTCCGACTGGCAGATCATGGAAAGAGATGGCATCCCACAGCTTGAGAAGGTGTTCAAGTTTAAGAACTACAAACAAGCATGGGCATTCAGCAATAAAGTGTCAGAGTTAGCAGAAGAAGAATTCCATCACCCTTCGATCTTATTGGAGTGGGGCAAAGTGACCGTAACGTGGTGGAGCCACTCAATCAAAGGCCTACACAAGAATGATTTCATCTGCGCCTCACGCTGCGATGTGTTCGCCGTGAGTGAATAGCCTTTTTGGTCTAGATGAGGCTTTTTTCCGACATCTGTGATGTGATTATCTTATTATTCGGCTCATAAGGTGAGTCGAATAACTGCTTAAACGGCTCATGGTATGAGTTGAATAAGCAATACTTTTGTATCATAGAGCGTAACTTCTCCCAAAGTAGCTTGACCTGCATCAGCGACTTGCTGGTTTCTTGCCCCACAACCCCCTCTATTGCTCATAGTATTGGTTTTATGAGGCTGCTCTATGATATATTTCTCGGCCAAGTGTATTACAGACGAAGGCTAATAATGTCTATCAACCTTTCACTCCTTCCACCCAGTGAGAAAAATAAAATCGAACTGGATAAGCAGGCATCGTTTCTTGTATGGAAATTGAAGCATGCGAAATGTGGCCCTGAAGCCATTATTGAAGAAGCAATGAAGCTAGGTGATCCAGAAGAAAAGGCTTGGTTTGATCAGTCTGTAGAAAAATACAAACGGGTAATGGGTGTCGCATAAACGCACATAAACCTTACCCAGCAAAGCTGTAGAATTGAAATGACACAGTAATTTGCTAGAATTTGCTCCGTTAATTGAATCAGAGAGAAGATCCCGATGGGAAGAAGTTTTGAAGTGCGCAAGGCCTCAATGGCGAAAACTGCAGGCGCAAAAATTAAAGTTTATTCTAAATACGGTAAAGAGATTTACGTACTGGCTAAGAACGGTAGCTCTGACCCAGATATGAACTTACCTCTTAAGCACCTGATTGCTAAAGCTAAGAAAGACCAAGTACCCGCTCACGTTATCGACAAAGCGATCGATAAAGCGAACGGCGGCGGCGGTGAAGACTTCCAACCAGCTCGTTACGAAGGTTTCGGCCCTGGTGGCACAAGCGTAATCGTTGACTGTCTAACTGACAACGGCAACCGTACTTTCCAAGACGTTCGCCAATGTTTCGTTAAGACTGGCGCGAAAATCGGTGTTGAAGGTACTGTTTCTCACATGTTCGCTCACCAAGCTGTATTCCAGTTTGCTGGCGAAGATGACGAGATCATCCTAGAAACGCTAATGATGGAAGACGTAGACGTGACTGACGTTGAGCTAGAAGACGGTGTTATCACTGTATTCGCTCCAACGACTGAGTTCTTCAAAACGAAGACTGCACTACACACTGCGTTCCCAGAGCTAACTCTGGACGTTGAGGAAATCACTTTCGTTCCTCAAACGACTACGCCAGTCGCTGAAGAAGATTCTGAGAAGTTCCAGAAGTTCTTAGACATGCTTGATGACTGTGATGACGTTCAGCAGGTTTACCACAACGCTGAGCTATAATATCAATCTATAATTGATAGCTTTGCTCTTGTGAGTAGAATGTAGAATACAAAAAACCGAGCCTAGTGCTCGGTTTTTTTATGCCGTTGATTCAGAGATAGAAGAATTTAAAAGTGTGCCTCTGAGTGTTGGCTGTTTTCTTTGGTCAGCTTCTGTGATTGCTTACTATTTTTACTCACTGTACCCGTTCGCAGTATCTGTTCGGAACCGCTGATCGAATTCCCCTTGATCATCGTTCCATGATAGCGACATGATCCGCCTAGCCTCGTGATCGACTTAGTTAGTCGTTTCAGGTGAAGTTGAAGTTTCAGGTAATGGGTTAGGTATCGCTTTGGTTCTTGGCTTACATATCCATGCTGCTAATTTTCGAATCAATGGCAGTACGGTTAGGTTGAGTGTTAATGCGCAAGGCCAAGCAATAAAGAAGCTTTGTAGCCAAATAGGCGGCCATTCGTGGCTGAACCCTATTTTGTAGCCTGAGATAACCCCAGACATAATCATTGCCATGGTCAGGGAAGATAAAATAGAAGTTACCCAAAATTGTTTATTGTTCATTGTATGTTTCTCCCGTGATTTTCTGTTGTTGATGAGATAAGGTTAAATCTATCCATTAATGAGAAAAATAGGCACATATAGAAGTATGAATTCCATATTTGGAAACATTGATGATCTGTTTTTATTCTGTGCAGTGGTTGAAGAGGGTTCTTTGCTTTCGGCATCGAAACGCCTGCAATTACCTGTGTCGACCATGTCGCGTCGATTAACCGCATTGGAAGATCGCCTGAGTATCCGACTTTTAGAAAAGAAAGGTCGTGAGTTGGTGGCCACTAAAGATGGCGAGGCGGCCTTTGCTGCGTTGAGCAGCGGTATGGAATCGCTGCATCAAGGCTTCAGTAGCTTGCTTGAGGAGCGCGATGCGATTCAAGGTAAGATAAAGCTCGCAGTGCCTCATAACTTCTACAGTGGCTTTCTACGTTCGACCATTGAGCAATATCTTGTTGAGTATCCCAATGTGCAGCTTGATTTAACTCTGAGTCAGCAGCAAGTGGTTCCTCAAACTGATCGTGATTTGTTGATTACGTTTAAGATTTCCGACATGGAAGGCATGATTGCTCGACCACTGTTTAAAGCCAAGCACGGTTTCTTTGCGAGCCCAGATTATTTGGATTCCCACAGTGCGATTAAAAATCCAGGTGATCTAGAGCACCACGACTGGATTAATGTCGATGATGTTTTTGATATGCCGCTCTACAAATCCGACCGCTTAGAGCAGATGGTGACGATTAAACCGAAGTTTATTGTTAATGACATCAATGCTGTGGCCGCCGCAGCGCTGAAGGGGTTGGGGCTTGCTTCACTGCCTTTTCGCCATGTATCTCCAGAGATGAATCTGATTCAAGTGCTCCCTGAGTATCATCGGGGTGATCGCCAAGCGTATTTAGTGTACAAAGAAAGAAAATATCAGCCAAAGGCTTTGACCCTGCTTATCGATGCATTGATTGAGAGTGTTCGATCTTTCCATAGTAATGACTTGGTCAAATAAAAGGAGAAAGGAATGAAAGTAAGTTTTATCGGGCTAGGCGTTATGGGTTTTCCAATGGCAGGCCACCTAGTCAAAGCCGGTTTTGAAGTAACGGTATTTAACCGCACTCACAGTAAAGCGCTAGACTGGGCTGATAAACACCAAGGTAAAGCCGCAGAAAGCGTAGCTGAATGTGTAGCAGATGCGGATGTTGTACTTGTCTGTGTTGGCAACGATGACGACGTACGCAGCATGACGACCAGCGAAACGGGCGCACTGGCAGCAATGAAGCCTAACGCGATTCTTGTCGATCACACCACAACGTCTGCAGTTCTATCTGAAGAGCTTGAAGTTGCATCGAAGGAAGCAAATGTTCGCTTTATGGATGCACCAGTGTCTGGTGGCCAAGCGGGCGCAGAAAACGGCGTGCTAACCATCATGTGTGGTGGCGAACAAGATTTGTTTGATGACCTTCAACCTGTGTTCAAAGCTTACGGTAAGTCGTCGGTTCTGATGGGTAAAGTAGGTCAAGGCCAACGCGCGAAAATGGTCAATCAGATCTGCATTGCAGGTGTATTGAATGGCCTTTCTGAAGGCTTGGTACTTGCTGAGAAATCAGGTTTGGACATCCCAACTCTGGTTGATTGCCTTAAAAACGGCGCAGCTGGCTCATGGCAGATGGAAAACCGCGCCACCACAATGGCGCAAGATAAATTCGATTTCGGTTTCGCAATTGATTGGATGATCAAAGACTTAGGATTCTGCTTAGATGAAGCAGAGCGTCAAGGTATCCAACTTCCATTGACTGAAAAAACCAACAACGCATACAAGGCACTGTCTGCCGAAGGACAAGGCCGCATGGATACATCAGTATTGATGAAAGCCGTGGTTGAAGAAACGAAGAAGTAGAAGAAACAGTCGCAGCGAAGAAGCCGTAAAAGCTTTGCTTAGATAATTAAAATAGCCGCTGATTAGCGGCTATTTTTGTTTGTGTGAAACGATAACGAGCCTTTTTAACTCGTTTCGGGGCACTAACTATCTAGATTAAAGCCTATCTAGATTGAAGCATGACCCTTTTTATTACGTCATGAACGGCAAGATTTAGGGGGCTTTGGCGATCGACAAGACGCATGCAGGACACAAGGTTTAGATCGATTCTAAACTCTTTGGGTGGCTCTATGGTATTAAGCGAAGCATCCTTCCAACTATCGCTTAATACGCAGGCGTGTTCACCCTGCTCTAGAATTTGCCTCGCAACTGAAAAATTGTCCACCGTGATACTGATGTGAGGCTCAATACCACTACTTTTCAACATTTCTAAATATCGGTAACGATCTTCATTCCAGCCTTGGCTTCGGATCTTGATAAAAGGCAATTGCAACGCCTCTTCCCATGTTAATTGCCCCAATGACTTTGAAACAGCAATCACCAGTTGATCGGCCATGATGCGTTTCTGGAAGATATTCGTACTGCGGTCTTCATTTAAAAAGTGCACACCTAGAGTGATGTCACCCTCTTCTAACTTTTGCTCTGTATCTGATGCCCAAGTCTTCAGTTCTATTTGCGCTTTGGGAAACGTTTTCGAGAGTTCCCTAAATAGATCAACACCTGAAAACTCCAGTGTGTAGGCGAAAAAAGCAAGAGTGATTGGCCCATCATAGGTGGCAGAATCGAATGTCACAGGTGAAGTCGCAGAGTGCATCAAGGACAAGGCGTGTTCAATATTGGGCAAAATAGATTTGCTATAATGTGTTGGCCTTAGTCCTTCAGTGGTGCGTTCGAAAAGTGGGTGCCCTAATTGATCTCTGAGCTTGGTCATTTGCTTGCTGACTGCGCTCTCAGAGATCCCTAGCTTTATCCCCGCCCTTTTCAGGCTGTTCGACTGACACAGCAATACAAAAGTACGCAGCAAATTCAGGTCTATACTTTCCATTTGGGCAAGTCCTATTTTCCACACTTTCCTTTTGGGAAGTATAAAGTAATCACTATCGGCAGAGCAAATAATACTCTTCCAAATGACATTCACTTTGAAATATAAAGGTCGCTATTATGAAAAAGCTATTCCCTCTTACTGCTGTCGCTTTATTCTCAACCAGCGTTTTTGCAACGCCAACTATCGTCACGGAAGATAATTTTGCTCAGGCATACACCAACATGCGTCTCGGTGCAGTCGTAGAAAAAGCCGGTGGTATTAATACATTCTTTGAGATGCCAGTGCCGAGCAGCGTTCCAGAAGAGCAGTTCGTTGTACGAATGAATCGAGACACTTTTTATTCCGTTTCTGTCATCGATATGTCGAACGATGATGTCTACGTGACGGTTCCAGAAACTGACCAATATGTGTCACTGCAAGTCGTGGACGAAAACCACGAGACGCAGCCAATGATCTACGGTTCAGGTCGTCATAAAATCAGTGCAAAAACCGATCATGCATTTGTCATTGTCCGTGCTCTTGAAGATGATGCACGCCGTAACCTGAAGATTGAAACAGGCAGTGAGAAACCGTTTGAAGTAAAAGAGTGGGACATGGCGTCGTTCAGTGCCACAGATAAAGCTGGCAACATCGATTTCAGTGACGGATATGACCAATCAAAGGCGTTTGGTAACAAAGAAAGCGGCCAAACTGATTATATGAATTATGTTGGTGCAGCTGGCGGTTGGGGTGGCGCGATGGTCGAAGACAATATCTATCAAACCAGCCAGTACTTCGATGCGAATGCATGTTATGAGACGACTTTCAAAGATCCGAAGGCAGGCTCATTCTGGTCCGCGACCGTATATAACGCTGATGGACGAATGTTTAACGATAAAGCCAATATTTCGAGTGAAATGGTCCCCGTAATGAACAGCGATGGAACCTACACTCTCCGTTTTGGGTGTGAAGGTCAACCAAACAATATCCCAACGATGGAAGGTAATAAGACCGGTAAATTTAACGTTCTTATACGCCATTACAACCCGAGTGAGCCAGTTAGCAAAGGCGAGAAAGGTTACAATCCAGCGACGATGATTAAAAAAGTAGGCTAATTTAAATCGTCGGTTCTGAAGGGTAAAGTCGGTCAAGTCCAACGCGCGAAAATGGTTAATCAGAACTGCATCGCAGGTGTATTGGATGGCCTTTCTGGAGGTTTAGTACTTGCTGAAAAATCAGGTTTGGACACCCCAACGCTGGTTGATTGCCTTAAAAACGGCGCTGCAGGTTCATGGCAGGTGGAAAGCCGTAGTTGAAGAGACGAAGAAGTAGAAGAAACGAAGAAATAGTCGCAGCGAAGAAGCAGTAAAAGCTTCGCTTAGAACTTTAAAAAATAGCCGCAGATTAGCGGCTATTTTTTTGCCTAAGATAACTTAGAAATACAGAGAAGCGTTTGTTCTGAAACTCACCATTGAACAAAATTTTGTTACGAATTTAATGCCACAGGGTGATCTCGGATCATTTCCGCGACTGTAAAAACCTCCCTCCCCTAGAAAGTCATGCTCGATTTACTCATCCACTACAACGATTTTACTCATCCACTACAAATTGTTACCAACGTCTTCTGATGGGTTGAGTCCTTCGCTAGAGATTGGTTTGGTCAGTATTCTTCATTAATAATTGCCGCATAAACCAAAAACACAGATTTACTTTCTACCTAATTAAGGCGTCAAATCATGACAAAACCATCAAAACTCTTTACCAGTATCGCTTCTGCTTTGGCATTGACCGCTAGTGTTTCAGTATGGGCTGATGAGCAAGACTTTAGTTCGATGCAAATGCAAGGCGTCGAAAAAGTGGATATTCAAGTTGATATAGAAGGTGCTGCGCAACGCTTATCGCAAGCGGTTCAGTTTCAAACTATCTCTAACCAAGATCGCAGTGATTTTGATGAACAGGCTTTTCGTGACTACCACCAATTTCTTGAAGAATCGTACCCATTAGTGCACAAAACACTCAAGCGAGAAGAAGTCGGTGACCCGCGCCCTTTCAGCTTGATTTACACTTGGGAAGGTAAAGATCCATCACTCGCTCCCGCTATTTTTATGGCGCACCAAGATGTGGTACCAATTGCAAAAGAGTCTCGTGATGAGTGGAAAGAAGATCCGTTTTCAGGTGCAATTAAAGACGGTTATATCTGGGGCCGTGGTTCATTAGATGACAAAAACCAACTTCAAGCACTGTTAGAAGCCACTGAAATGAAGCTAAAAGAAGGTTTCCAACCTGAACGTACCATTTTGTTTGTATTCGGCCACGACGAAGAAGTTGGTGGGCCAGAAGGTGCTAAGCACGCCGCTGACATCATTGAACAACGCTATGAGAAAATTGCGTTTGTTATGGATGAATCTGCTCCTCTTGTCCCTGGTATATTCCCTGGCATCCGTGAAAACACGGCACTAATCGGTATTGCTCAAAAAGGATTCGTTAGTCTAGAGATTGCCATCAATGGTGTTGGTGGTCACTCATCACAACCGGGTGAAGAATCGAATATTGTCGCGTTAGCAAAAGCCGTTGAGAAAGTTGAAGCAGCGCAATTCCCTTACAAAATTCATGATGCGGTGAGATACCAATACCGATACATGGGGCCGGAACTTCCAGAAGCGCAGCAACCACTTTACAAAGCCGTAGCCTATGGCGAGAACGACACGGTGACGGACTTAGAGAAAAAATTTATTGATGTAATGTCTAAAAATGAGGTTACTCGCGCCATGCTTCATACCACAACGGCAGTTACTATGTTTAATGCTGGTATTAAAGACAACGTATTACCGCCAGCAGCAACTGCAGTTGTAAACTTTAGACCAATGCCAGGTGATACTCCTGAGGTGATTATTGAGCATGTGAAGAAAGCGATCGGGGACGAAAGAATGACCATTCGTGATATCTCAGCATCAACGCCTGCAACTAATGTTGCGGATCCTAGCGGGCCTGGTTACGCCATGTTGGAGAAAACGATTCGCCAAACTTGGGGAAATGACCTGATTGTCTCACCGTTCTTTGTTATTGGTGGTTCAGATTCTAAGCACTTTCAAGCACGAGATTTTGCCCCTGATGTATATACGATGACGGCGATACAATTAGAAAGCGTAAAAGAATTCGAAGGCTTCCACGGTGTGAACGAGCGTATCTTAGTTGAAGAATACGGTCGCTCTATTGGGTTCTTCTACCAACTAATGGATAACCTCGAAAGTCTGTAATTCAAATATTATTGACTGATATAAAACGAGACGATGGCTAAGACTTTCTTAGCCATTTTTTCATTAGCCCTTGTTCTAATTAGAAAACATTGACATGAAAAATACATTATTAATGGTTATGGCTTGTTGTTTTAGTTTGTTCACACAAGCTGCTGAAACGATATCTTGGGAGTCATTAAGACCTGTGCAAAATCAGTATCAGGTTCTTTCTCCTGGGAATAAGGCGCTACTTTCTGAGATTTACGCCTACGAAGCCGTTCAAAAAACGCGTCAGTTAAGTTCAATGGAAAACGATGGATACAATCAACGCGTGGTATTGGCTGAAAAGTTTGGCTTAAACGTACGTGAGCTGCTTGTACAAAGAACACAACAAGCGAACGATATAGTTCCTGAGCTTAGTATTAACGATATGAAACTGGCCGGGTTTTTAGTACCGCTCGAAATGGAAGGTTTAATAGGAAAGCAGTTCATTTTAGTGCCAACCGCAGGGGCTTGCATTCACACTCCTCCCCCACCTGTAAACCAAACGATTTTAGTTGAATTTCCTGAAGGCCATGAATTACAAAGTTTATACACACCAGTATGGGTGACAGGGAACATTAAAACAGGGGCGGTTGATACGTCGATTGCACTTTCTGATGGCAATCAATATATTGAAACTGGATATGTTATTGACGCGTCGGATATTGAGCTCTATCACTAAATCTGATCAACGAACTTAGAATTGAAAAGGTGACTAACGGGGAACAGTTAGACTAAATTTGATCGGTATGTGCCGTTTAATTCATTTCTCTTCATGCTCTACACATAGCAACACTAAATATAGTAAATATTAGAATCACTTGGGGTAGGTAAAACCACCGAAAACACAATATTCATGTTTCTAACTTCAATGTTTGATGGAAGCAATCCATCGGAGGCGATGAGGCGTTATTACGTTTTCCTTGTAACGTGTCTGTATTAACAAAGGCAACTGGCTCGCAGCTTTTGCATACAGTTCGCACTACAGCACTTATATACCAATAGGAAAACCAATATGAAAAGCTTAATCGCTATATCCATAGTAACGGCTCTATCTGCAGGCTCAGCGTTTGCTAATGAGATCGTTAATGAATCATCCACAAATGTAGATGTTTACAATACTCATGACTTCTTCTTGCAAAAAGGCAATCGCGTTAAACTTCAGTTTCCTATTGAACAGTCTAAGTTTGCTTGGCAGAACCTAAGCCGTTTCTATCCTACCGCTCAAATTGAACGTGATGGACCTGTCTACCAATTCCCATATCAGATTGACCTAGAAATTGGTGAAATATCAGCGACTGTGCACGGTGAAAGCAAGACATTAAATGAACACCTAGATTCTTACCCTGTCGATGCTTTTCTTGTTGTTAAGAGTGGAGAGGTTGTCTTTGAACGTTACAACACGATGCGAAAAACAGATAAGCATAATTGGTTTTCAAACTCGAAAATTACAGCAGGTATAGAGCTGGCTAAGTTGGTCAATGAGGGCAAAATTAACCCTAATGACCCTATTTCTAAATACATTCCAGAATTAAAGGGATCTGACTGGGATACAGTATCTGTTTCTGATACTGCAAATATGGCGACAGGCTTAAACGCAACAGAGCACGATGAGCCAGAGGCAGACTCACGTATAAACCCAGAACAACCTTGGTTTAAATGGGCGGTTTCCATTGGCGTATTTGAGGGTGAAGGCAACCAAAGCCCACTTGAAGTGTTGGCCGAAATGAAGCGAAGAGCACCGGGCGGAAAAACATTCGAATACAATTCAATTAATACGTTTGTTCTGGCTCGACTTATTGAGAATGTTCGTAACTTACCCATGAATGAGATTGTCAGTCGTGATATGTGGCAGAAAATGGGGGCAAATAATGACGCTTACACTGTCGTTTCTCCACAAGGGGGATACCCTTTAATGTTTTTCTCAATGAATACCACAATTGAAGATATGACTAAATTCGGTATGTTACTTACTCCGTCAGCCACAAAGTTGGGTAATGGTGGTGTTAGCAAAGAAGTCATTACGTTAATTCAAGACTCTGGTAACCCTGAAGCTTACGGTGGTGGTTATGTTGGTAAGATGATGGAAAACTCTTTCTACAACGACACAAACATCAAGAATGGTTATCAATTTGATGCAATCTTTGAGGATGGCGACTTATTCAAGGCCGGTGTTGGCGGTCAAGGTGTGTATATTTCACCAGAAAAAGACTTAGTTATATCTTTCTTTTCAACCAGTAATGGCAAAAACCAAGAAGAAACTTATGCTCGTGAGATTGCGAAATATTTTAGCCGCTAATTATGCAATCGGTGATTGCTACTTGATGTGATTAATCATTGAATAGAGTTTTATCTTTTTGTAACGCCAGTCGCCTGACTGGCGTTTTTTGTTTGTTGAACTTGGTTATTGATTCCCTGTTATCGGGTGATTAAGTACCACGATATCTTTGGGTCATCTCAACACCACTATCCATTATCGCTTGTGTTAACGCTTTTATGCGCTTTAGGCTCGTGGTTACACACCAATGCCATGGCGTAAAGAAGTTCACATTATATAGATACGATTGTTTGAGCTTCTTCCCGTTACTCATTGTGTTCAGACTATACATTCGATCTCCTTACCCTCTACTCATTGGCAATACACGTAGGGTTAGGATGCAGTGTAAGTTCAAGAGAGGCTTCGTTTGAATTCACTTATCTTGATGGGTTTAGGTATGCACTAGCAAACGTAAACAGTTAGATATCAATCAATAGAAGCATCGAATTCGCTCGCTGGAATAAGGTTTTGAGTGTTGAATCAATACGGGATGTAGATGTAACTTGATAGAGATCGAGAGTCAGTTCAAGGTAAGGCCGAACTGAATAGTAAATCGTGGCTATTTTAATAAAGAAGAGTGAGAGGGTGTAAGGTAAGGAAAACAAAACTAAAAAAAGGCGAATCTCTCGATTCACCTTTAACATATTATGGATTTTGGTCGTTTTAGAAGAATACTTTGTATTGGAACCAAACCACGGTGTCGTCAATGTCTAGTTTTTGATTGGTTGATTCCATGCTTCCATAAGTATTTTCAACCTTGACTTGTCCCCAACGTGTTTTGTCTGCCGAAAAAGGAGTCGCTGCGAGTAGAGTGGTTTTAACGGTACTCGTTTCAATATCACCATCCATGTATGTAAATTCTGGGTAGGCTGCAAAATAAGTACCATCGGCGCCCGGCTTCCAAACTGCATAAGCAGCAGCCATACCACCTACGATGCTATTGTCTGTCACACCGAAGGCACTTGTTGTGCTGTCTGAATATTCACCGCCCATCACTGCTGCACGGCCAAAAAAGGTCAGAGAGTCGATTGGAGTTCTAAAAATAGCGACACCACCTACTGCAGCAGTAGTAAAGCTTGCATTATCAATGATATCTAATGATGCGGCTACACGAGGTGTAATAGCACTATTTATGTTGAACACATGGAAATATTGAGCTCGGCTGTCTTTATATTTACCTTCATTATCCATCGAACCTTCCAATGTGAACATAGACATCTGCCCGTTGTCATAAGCGTATGATAGTGCCCCTGATAGCTTTAGGTCACCTTTGTTGTTGGTTGCTACATACATATTAGAGCTGGCACGAGTCATATCGGATGGATCGACTTTTTGAATGTCATCGCCAGCAAATGCAGAAATAGAAATAGTAGCAAGTAAAGCCGTAGACAAAGCGGTCATTTTTAGAGTGTTCATGGGACGTTCCTGAGTTATTTAAGTTAAGTTGCCGAAGCAATGACGCAACTTTACATAAGGTTTTTAGACTCATTAACTCTCTAGCGATGGGCTCGAACCATCGTTGTCATCCAAACAGCGTCGGTAAAGGGAGGGCGGGCGGTTTCTGGTGGTAAAAAGTATACTAATTCGTATGTTTAATGTGTATTTGGGAAGATATTTGAACTCAAGTCAGAACGTGCTGATAAAAATGTGCCACTTAATAAGAGAAACATACGTTGTATTGGTTAATGTAAACTCTGATGGTAAGATTTATTATCGAATATAAGGACTCGCAGGGCATGATATGAATTTTAGTCTTGAACAATTAAATACTTTCGTTGCGGTATATGAACAGCAAGCTTTTAGTAAAGCTGCGATAAAATTGAATAAGCACCGAACAACGGTTGCACAAGTAATTACGAGTTTAGAAGACCAGTTAGCGATCACTTTATTCGATAGATTGAGCCGCAGTGTCGAACCGACTGAAGATGCAGTACTCCTTTATCATTACGCAAAGCAAATTCTAGAGCAGGCTAAAACTCTTGATAGATTTGCATTAAGCCTTTCATTTGGCGGGCTAGAGTCAGTGACGATAGCCTATGCGAGCTTTTTACCTCATCACGTTGTTTCTAAAATTCGTCGACAGCTTTATGAAGACTTCCCATCCATGCGTGTTAATTTTTTGGTCAGAACGAAACCAGAAATAAAAGCAGGGATCGAAGATGGAAGCATTCATTTTGGGATTGTGAATATATACGAAAGCAAAGTGATTAATAGTATTGATTTTACCTTTTTGGGGAATATGCCTTTTGTTCCATTTGCTCATGCAGGAAGTGAATTATCGGCTAAGCCCTCAAACGAAACGCTCTCAACGATGAAATCTTTACGCCAGTTTGTACTCAAATCTATGGTCGATGATAAAATGACGGAGAAGGTTGTTGTTTCTTCAAGACATGAATATGTTGATCAATTAGCGGTCATTGTTAAGCTTGTCCAAGATGATTTTGGCTGGGCTCTTTTACCAAAATCGATAATTGAATCTGAATATATGACAGAGAATTTGGTAGAGATAAAATGTGACGAGATCAAACAAGAAATAATGGTTCCCATATCCCTTTGGTGTCCACATTCAAAACAGATTGCTCAGGTAAAAAAATCGATCATCAAGGTCGCTGATTATTATATAAATAAATCAGCGTACTAAAAAACGGACACTGTATTGGGATGAGTTCATCAGGCTATAGAAAGTATTGAGCTTGATGAGCTATCTATTATGAGTTTGTTTTAGCGCACTTTGAGTTATAAAGTGCCAAGAGTTAAAAACTGGACTATCCAAGTTGTGGACAAAAGTTTCTTAGAGCCATCACATTAATAATTTTCCATGGGGGAAAATTCAGTCTGAGAGGTGTCTGGACAAAAAAACTTGCTAGTACCTTTTCTAATTTCATAGATGACCAATTATCACTGGTATTAAATAGTAAGGATTCGTTAGTTATGTATTTTAGCTAACTGAAGATATATAGTATATATACATATTAATTCATTCAATGATACGTTATGATTAGCAAATTTAATATATAAGATAGATTTAATATTTACCGGAGTGATTCATTGAAATTTCATCATTTTACTTTTTTTGTAGCAATATTTTTAAGTGGTTGTTCAACAGTTCCAGATGTAAAGTTGACTAAAGAAAACTTCGAACATCTGAAAACTATAAAACTCGAATCAAGTGAAAGTGACAACTCGATACTAACTGTAATAAGTACGGTTCATCTTGAAGGTTCGGGCTTAACTCCAGTAGGCGGAGATGGTTTAGGTTTAAAAGAAAAAACCCTGATTTTTATGGATGAAAATCAAGTTAGTTTAAATCAGATTATTCAGAAACAATTTTCCGAAAAAGTAGAGCAAGGTAACGTTAAAGTAGTATTTGACGATAGTTCCCCAAATAAACTCGTCATTACACTTAATCATGTCGTTTTAGGAAAGGCCCCGGGGTTTCCTGGTAGTTTTGACGTCCGCTACAATATTACTGCTCAATTACTTGATGGTAAAAAAAATATACTGTGGTCGTATACTCCTTTGATACCATTCATAGCCGATGGATACTCTATATCTTTGGTTGAACTCTTTTCATCCGAAGAGTCAATGACTCACTTCTTTAGCTCTGCCTCAGAGCCAACTGTGCAAAGGATATACGACCATTTTATGAAAAACCTAATTTAAGTGATGTGACTGTTTCTGATAACCAATCAAACAATTAACTCGATATAGAATCGTACTAAAAGTAATTTCTATTCCAAGATAAACCACGTTACAAACCTCATAATTGGAACCTTCTGATTATGAGGTGTATTAGGGCTAGTTTAGTTAATCCTCAGTGCGAAGCTAATAAAGCGACACCAACGAGCTATTTATACCGCACTTTTACTCTACGCACGCTATCGTAATCACGATCTTTTCCCCACGGAACCAAACATGTCAAGTAGCTCATAACGCCGGTACCCGTCACGAATTAGATAGCGTATAGAAAAACTAGCATTAATGTTTGTAGACCTGCTGCTCTAACTCATTTTTGGACAAAAGCTTGTCAGCGACATTACTAAATTAGCAAACAACCAATGAGCAAAAGTATCGAAAGAGTCGCGTAGCTTTATGCCACTCTAATGGTAGCAGAACAGCTCAATAACGCGGGGTTACTGTGACAATCAGTGTAATGATCGGCAACAACGCCACCGATCATTTTTACTTCACTGTTTACGAGTTTGAGAATACATAAGTAGGTAAATATCCTGACTCAACATCAAGGGTCAATCCATACTTTTCTTTGGCGTATTTAGCCGCTGTGAGCAACGGCAGTGAAACATACCCCGTTTCCCTTTGGCTAAAATCTTTATCATGCGTCCACCACTCTTTGTGCATTTCCAAAGCACGGTGCATAGCATCACGATACGCCTCTTGATTTTGTTGGTGTACCGCTTGCATCACATCATAGAAACCAAGCGTGATGGTAATACTGTGGAAAATCATCCAGCGCTCTCTGCCAGCGCGATCGCCTTCATCAATTAACTGCGTCAGTCGCTCAATGGCAGCAGTAATATCTTGGCTAGGTTGCAAACCCAATAAGTGCAAAATAATTTCGCAATGCAGCGAACCAAAAATTTCCCCACAATTTACTTGCCCACGCCCGAATTGGGCCATTAGGGCATTTAGATCACCATATCGCCCTGTAATGATTGTCATAAATACCCAATCTAGCCAATCAGTAACAGGTACTGACTGGGCTTTACCACGTGTAGGCACAGAAAAGTCGACTCCCTGATAGGTAAACGCCACAATGCCCCCTTCCGGTTCTGAAAGCACGCGCTGCCATTGCATTAGGTACTGCTGCGCCGTTCTCAAATGTTCAGCCACCGCTTGTTCCGAAACCGAGGGCGCATGATGGCCAATAAAAAATAATTTTTTTTGCTTTTCATATCCCGATTCAAATCCAAACCAATTGTGTCCTTCATCATCCACGGCTTTTTGGTTCATTTGACAAAATCTGGATAACGTTACGTCATACAGCCGCTGCTTTCCTGCTAAATTGCTCACGTGTGTCTTTACTGCCTTTATCATGGCTAGGCCCCCAACTCAAATTTCACGTTATTTGACGTTTTAATGGTACCATCTTTATTAAAGATGAGCTCTGCCTAAGGTTGTTGAAAATCTGACAACTGTCTAAGATTTAATTACGATTTATCAATGTCTTATACATAATGGCTCATTACGTATACGACATTATGCCGCAATAAAATCTACTCCTATCTCAAAGCACTGACCACTACACAGACACAAGTTTGAGACAAAAATATGGAGCTAAATAAAGAGTAACTAGTCAGGTCGAAGTTCAGATGAAATAGACTATGGGGCAGAAATGAGTCAGCTCTGATCAAGGCCTGAAGTAGGAAATGTCAGATACGTTTTTTCCCACTCATTTTATCCTTTCCTACTCGTGCTTTTTGTTTGCAGCTCCCACCACTCACACCCCCTCTCAACCATTCGCTCCTTGTAATTACCATTCGTCGCATTGGTAAAACTGCACGACAAATTCTAGTTAACCTTTCAACGTCAACATTTGAAAGGGATTAGAAATCATGACTACTTCACACTCATTTAATTCAAGCTCTACCACTTCTCTGCTTAAGCGTTCATTACTGATTGCTCTTGTTTCGTTTGTACCGTCATTAGCTTTGGCTAACCCAAGTTCAGACGTGCTTGATATCTACAACCAAGCTGCGCAAGGCAATGAAGACTTGGTTGAGGTGGCTTATGAACGCCTGAATGACACGCTACAACAAGACGGTGCTACGCCACTGACCTTGGTTTACTTAGGCAGTACAGAAACCTTAATGGGACGTGATGCATTCTTGCCTTGGAACAAGATGAAGTATGTGGAGAAGGGCTTATCGACCATTGATAAATCACTGGTGCTGCTTAAAGACGAAGTCCAACCGATTGATGAACAACCTCGTGTTCAAGGGCTGCCAGATTCTTACCTAACTCGCGCCATGGCAGCGGTGACTTACACTTCTCTACCAGATATGTTTAACCATTTTGACCGTGGTTATGACCTGTTCCTCTCGTTACTCGCGGAAGATGATTTCCAACAACAACATTTCTCTGCGACAGCGTGGATTTACCGTTACGCCATTACTGCATCGATTCGTGCTGAAGACTTCAAGCAAGCACAGGTGTGGCTTGAAAAAATGGAAAGTACCGATGCCGGAAACATCGAGACCATGACAGCGAAGGCCCTAATAGCGAAAGCCAAGTAACAGTTGTCAAAGCCAAATAACAGCTGCGATAGCTCAATTGCGGTTTGCGAGGGCTTAAGAATGGATTGGAAATAAGAGGACAACGAAATGATTGAATTTAACGGTATCGGCAAAGCATATGTCACGGGCGGTCAACGTGTTGATGCATTAAATGGGGTCGATGGACACATCCAACGCGGCGAAATGGTGGCGTTGTGCGGCCCGTCTGGTTCAGGAAAAAGCACACTTTTGAATATTCTTGGTTTGTTGGATATGGATTATCGAGGGCAGATTAATATTGATGGCCAACCGTATCCGACAGAGCAAATCGCCGCTGCGCGTTTTCGCCGTCAGTCGTTGGGTTTTGTATTTCAGCGCTTCAATCTGGTTCCAGTGATGACGGCACTTGAGAACGTGGCATACCCATTGATGTTGAACCAATGCTCGAGGCAAGAACAACAGACCAGAGCACAAGACATGTTAGAGCGTGTTGGGTTGGGGGATTACGTTCATCATCGACCAGATAACCTTTCAGGTGGCCAACAGCAACGTGTCGCGATAGCCAGAGCGCTGATTCACAATCCAAGCCTCGTGATTGCTGATGAGCCGACCGCCAGCCTAGACAGCCATACCGCGAACCTAGTGATCGACATTATGAAAGAGCTCGGCCATGAAATGGGCACGACTTTTATCGTAGCAACGCACGACCCAAGAATGGCAAAGCGTTGCGACAGAATCATTGAGTTAATCGATGGTCAATTGGCTCCACAAGCGGCAACCACGGAGGCGATCTCATGGGCAAGTTAACACAAAGAATGAGCACGTTTTTACTTCCAACTTCGGTGCGTTTAGCGTGGCTTAATTTATTAAGAAACGGTCGGCGCAGCCTGCTTTCAGTGTTGATCATCGCCATTGCGGTATTTGCACTGACCAGTGCCGGTGGTTATGGGCTTTACACCTATGAGTCACTGAGAGAATCGACTGCGCGTGATACTGGCCACCTTACCTTGAGCACGCCGGGTTATTTTGAACAAGACGAAGATATGCCGCTGAGCAATGGTCTGGATAACGTTCAATCCCTAACCAAGAGCATTATTGGCGATAGTGATGTGCGTGGTGTGCAGCCGCGAGTCTATTTCAGTGGTTTGGTTTCTAACGGCAGCAAGTCGACCATTTTTATGGGAACGGGCGTGAATGAGCGTGAGTTCGACATGAAAGGCCCTTTCCTTGATGTACGCAGCGGGCAAACCCTGTCGGATGTGAAATCCCCAAGATACGACAGCCAAGAACCCCAAGTGATGCTAGGAACTGACCTTGCTCGTAACCTTAAAGTTGCGGTAGGAGATTGGGTGACTCTGCTCGCTACAACAAGTGACGGCGCATTGAATGCCTTTGATTTTAAGGTGCAGGGCATCTACTCGACTGGGGTTCCTGAGCTGGATAAGCGTCAGTTATATGTTCATATCACTGCCGCTCAAGAGCTGTTGGCCTCAGATAAAGTCAGCACCTTGTCGGTGTTCCTATTTGAAACAAGCAAAACCTCGACCGTTCAACAGCGCATCCAAACTGCTTTAGAGCGAAATAGCGCTAGCCAAAACGATCCAGGCTCAGAGATCGAGATTACCCCATGGCAAGATCGCGCGTTTTTCTACACCAAGGTTAAAGATCTTTACGACCGGATCTTCGGCATCATGGGCGCAGTGATGGCGTTGGTGGTGTTTGTGTCGTTGTTTAACACCATGACTATGTCAGTGACGGAACGTACTCGAGAGATCGGCACCTTGTCAGCACTCGGCAGTTACCCCTCTGAAATTGTCACAGGCTTCTTAAAAGAGGCGGGATTACTGGCACTGATTGGTAGCGCGATTGGCGCGCTAGTGAGTGGCTTGGTGTCGTTGCTACTGTTGGTGGTTGATATACAAATGCCGCCACCTCCCGGCAGAACCGAAGGCTACCCACTCAATATTTACTTCTCATTGGAATTGGTTGGTTACGCCACCTTAGGTGTGCTGACAATATGTTTAATCGCTGCTTATTTCTCTGCTCGTAAAGGCGTGAACAAGCCAATCACGGAGGCGCTGGTTTATGTCTAAATTAACTCGCTCAATTAAAACGTTGGGCTCTGTTTTGGCCTTGGCCTCGGTTCTAACACTAGCTGTAACATCGACGCCAAGCTGGGCAGTCGATTCACAACAAGTCACTGAGATGATTGCCAAGGCGGATAGCTACCGCTTGAACAGTGCACAAGCCTCTAAGGTGGTTTCTTTGGTGGCGCTATACCAAGACGAACAACTGGATAAAACCCGTGAATACAATGTCTACACAAGGCCAAATCGAGAGTCATTGGTCGTCTTTAAATCAGCTGTTGAGGCAGGTCAAAAGATGCTGATGATTGAAGATAACTATTGGTTACTGATGCCGAAATCTCGTCGACCAATTCGTATCACACCGATGCAAAAGTTATTGGGTGAAGCCTCGGTGGGCGATATCTCGACACTCACTTGGAGTGAAGATTACCAAGGTGAGTGGGTTGCCGAACAACTGGTTGAGATGCCGACTGGCGAGACAATTGATACCCATCACCTAAAGCTAGCGGCGAAAACCAAGGGTGCCAGCTATCAATCGATTGACCTGTGGTTAACGGCAGACCGAGCGTTTCCAGTTAAAGCGGATTTGTACCTGCGTTCAGGAAAGTTAGCGAAGCAAGCGTGGTTTGCTGAAGGTGTGCGAGATGGCTTGCCAAGTGTGGTATCGATGACCTTGCTCGATAAGATTCAGCCGAGTAAGAAAACCGTGATTGAGTACCGCGAAGTAATAGAACAAAGCTTGGAAGACAAATACTACAACCCTGCTTATTTGTCGCGTAACAGTGTATCTGGATTGTAGGTGATCGTATGAGAGCGCCCAATCGCCGATTCCACATAAAGTCTTCAATCACTACTTTGCTTGCTTTGTCTTGTGTAAGTAACACGATTCAAGCAGACGATCTGAGCTTGGCCTGGGATTGGCAACTGAGCGCTGAGTCGGTTGAATCGCGAGAGTCGCCATTCAGTCCTTTAGCATCAGATAATCGTCAGTCACTCAATGGTTTGCTGGATCTAGAGGTTGGATATGGCAATTGGCTTGGTCTGTTCGCAGTGAAAGCCAATGATATTGTGAGCAACAACCCTCAAGAACAAGACGCGACCTTTGAGTCTGAATTCATTGTACGAGAGTTGTTTTGGCAAGGTGGTGTTGAACTGTCTAATTCTGCTTTCGGGGATCACTACCTTGATGTGACGCTCGGTAAGGTTCGTCTCGATTGGGGCGTGGGTTATGGCTACCGACCGTTAGACATCATCAAGCCTTATCGCCAGAACCCCGTTGGTATTGTGGCTGAAGAGGGCGCTGGCGTTGCTTCGGTCTCATTGTTTGATATGACGGGCGAGTGGACATTGCTTTACAGTGATTCGTCATGGACTTCCCAAGACGTAAATGAATTCGAAAAGCAGAATCAGCAACAAGGACTTGGGGTACGTCGTTACAACTTAGTGGGCGATCACGAAGTTCAATGGGTCGCTTATTACGACGATGTACGTCACGGCTTGCTCGGGGCTAGTTTGGTTTCGGTATTAAACCTCGCGTGGGAGTTTCACGGTTCGGCGGTTTATCAGCGACAAAGCCTAGGCTATCGCCAGCCGAGCTCAATGCTTAAACCGGTTTATCTCGAAGAGCAGGGCGAGGCTTATCAAGCGTTAGCAGGACTAACATGGGCCAATGACTCGGGGCACAATGTGGTTCTGGAATATTGGTTTGATAGCCGAGCTTGGAGTAACTCTGAATGGCAAAGGGCAATAGAAAATGCCGAGTCTTTGTCGGTTAATCCAATGACAGCATCATTGGCTGGTTCTTACGCTCAGGGCTATCAACACGCCAATTTGGTTCAACACAACATCATGTTTCACTGGTCTTTGGATTCGACACATGGCTGGCTTGAAGATATCACGCCGACATTCGACGTCATGTTATCTCCACAAGACGGCGGCTTTATTGCTACGCAGTGGCTCAACTATCAGGCTTTAGATAATGGTGATTCATCGTTGGATTTGGAACTTGCTGCACGCTTTCTAGGCGGTAAAAGTGATTCTGCTTACGCCAACTTACCCGATAGTCATATGATTCTCTTAAATATCAAAGGACGGTTTTAATGAGTACTTCTTCTAAAAGTGAATTTTCGTGGCCAAAGAGTTTCACTCTGACCACCATTTTCTGCGCTTTGATTGCTGTGACCACGCAAACCATATGGGGAGGCGATTTCATCCTCAACCTCGCGATCAGCTTTGGTTTTGGTTTGAGTGCGGTCGGCTCTTCTTTCATTTTGGTTAAGTTGTTCAAAACCGAATCTCGTGTGTTTGAAGTGGGTATCTCGATGTTGGTGGCGATGACGGTTGGTACGTTAAACGCACATTATTGGTTAAATGGTTTCTTTGGTGACAATTTCTCTGGGCTGAAATCGGTGATGTTGTTGGGTGTCATTTTCTGCTCGGTTTGTTACTACTATTTTTATACGAGAGGCGAACAACTCAGAGCCGAAAATGAGTTGGAGATTGCTAAACGCCGTCAAGCTGACCAAGAGAAAGTCGTGGTGATGAGTCAGCTAAAGCAACTTCAAAGCCAAATTGAACCTCATTTTTTGTTCAACACTCTCGCCACCATAAGCGTGCTAATTGAGACTGATGGCGCTAAAGCCAAGCTGATGTTAGAAAAGCTGACGGATTTACTGCGCGTGACATTAAAAAATAGTCGTGCTGATCAATCTACGGTTTCTCAAGAAGTCGATTTGATTGATGCTTACCTTAATATTCAGAAAATTCGATTGGCAGAACGATTGGAGTTTTCGATTGAAACGCATGGCATCAGCGACTTGCAGGTGATTCCGCCATTCTTGATTCAACCTTTGGTCGAGAATGCACTCACGCACGGTATCGAACCTAAAGCCGCGGGTGGCCAAGTGAATATCCGCATAGCTCAACAGGCGCAGCAACTAAAAATTGAAGTTGCAGACAATGGCGCTGGGCTGAACTCCCCTTCTATTAGTGCGGGCCATGGTGTGGGACTTAGCAATATTCGTCAGCGAATCGAAACCCTTTACGGTGAGAAAGCTAGCTTGACGATCACTGAGCAAGCTGAGGGTGGGGTGGTATCGACAATCTTATTACCGCTTATCAGCGAAACTAGATCTGAGAACGATGAGCCGAACCTCTAAGATCAGTGATTACAAACAGACGATTTACAGTGTGAATTTAAAGGAATAATAATGACTAACCCAGCAGTAAAGCCGAACGTAACGGCAATTATCGCAGACGATGAAGCACTGTTAAGGCACCATTTAGACAAAAGCCTTGCTGAGGTTTGGCCTGAGCTAGAGATCGTCAGTAAGGCAACCAATGGTTTAGAGGCGATGCAGAGTATTCAACAGCTTAAGCCCGATGTGGCCTTTCTCGATATTCGCATGCCAGAGCTCGATGGAATCTCGCTGGCGAAACAATTGAACAAGTTAGACTCTCCGCCGTTGGTGGTATTCATCACCGCTTATGACGAATATGCAGTCAAAGCCTTTGAGCACAATGCGATGGATTACCTACTGAAGCCAATCAACGAAGAGCGCCTACTCGCTACCTGTCAGAAGGTTCAAGCGCGCTTGTCGAGCAATCAAACACAATCCTGTATTACGCCTGAGCAGCCTGATATTGCTGCGTTAATGAGTCAGCTTCAGCAATTATCTCAATCAACATCACAGCAAGCTCAACCTCAATATCTCACATGGCTTAAAGCCAGTGTTGGGGAAGACATTCACCTAATCGCCGTCGATGATGTGGCTTTCTTCAAAGCGGAAGATAAGTACGTGTCTATATTTAAAAAGGGTCAAGGCGGTTCGTTAGAAGAGTTTATTCTTCGCGTGTCGCTAAAAGAACTGATCGCTCAGCTCAATCCTGATGAGTTTTGGCAGATCCACCGCTCCGTGGTGGTGAAGGTCTCCGCTATTGATAAGGTGAAGAAAGGGCTCTCAGGCCAGATGTCGGCGTATGTTTCTGGAGAGAAGTTACCGATCAGCCGCGCTTCGCAAGGGCTCTTTAAAGGTATGTAGAGAACTAGCTTAAGGGGATGTAGCCATTGATTTTAAAGTATGTGGAGTAAGCGAGTTTAAATGGATGTTTTAGGCTCTTATCAAAACGCTGCTTTAAACGAGTACAGTGGGTCTTACACAACGTATAGCAATTTATAAAATAAAGATCCAGATCACAAAGATATTCATCCGGTTCAATATTAAATAATAATCGTTAACTCAATCTGTATATTGTCGATGAATGACATTAAGAGGTTGTTATGAAAACATATTATTTAGCGGCGGCAGTATGCTTCACCTTAGTTGGCTGTAGCTCAACATCAAAAACTACCGAAACTCCAATCCAGCCGGATCCGGCATGGACATCAGGCCAGCTAGAAAATGGCCTTACCTACCATGTTTATCCAGATCATGAAGAATCCGTATCTGTTCGTTTAGTTGTGCACGCGGGCTCAATTCAAGAGACTGTTCAGCAAGAAGGCTACGCGCACTTCTTGGAACACATGGCATTCAATGGCAGCAAGAATTTCTCTGAAAATGATGTGATTCGTCTATTTGAAGATGCAGGCGCTAGCTTTGGTGCAGATATTAATGCCTACACCTCTTATGAAGAGACGGTCTACCAGTTAGATTTGCCAGATAACATCCAATTGCAGTCTGCTTTGACGTGGATGCGTGACATTGGTGATGGCCTGGATCTATCAAGTTCAGAAGTAGAAAAAGAAAAAGGCGTGGTTCTTGGTGAGTTCCGTATGGCTCGCCTCGATGATAAGTCATTCGGAGAGATATTTTATGATCACTTCATTGAAGGCGGCCCGTACCAATCGCAAGATGCACTAGGGACTAAACCGTCGATTGTGAATGCCACTCCTCAAGGCATCACCAACTTTTATCAGACTTGGTATCAACCTCAAATAGTTGAGCTGGTCGTTTCTGGTGATGTGGATATCAAAACCGTGATTCCACTCATTGAAGAAAAGTTTTCTAGCTGGGAGCGTGGCGACACGCCGCGACCAGAGAAACAGAAAGTGACGTCATTCAATGAAGATGATTATGTTGAGTACGCAGGAAGAGAAGCGCCAAGCATCACTCTGACGTTTAACCGAGGTTTAAATAGAGTTGACAATCATGCTCAGCAGAACCAACGCAGGTTAGATGAAACCGCTCAACAATTGATTCGACAGCGATTAGAAGCGGTGTTCAATGATGCCGCGCTGCCGACTCAATGGATAGCGTCTGATAGCTATCGAATGGGTTCTCTGTACTATTCGTCAATAAGTGTTGGGTTTCCGACTGGAGGCCGCGAAGTTATCCAAAAAGATCTGCTTTCTACATTGGCATCACTGCGTGATTTTGGTGTTTCGGAAACGGATATTGCTGGCGAACTGCACTACTACCAAGACTTGCTGGATAACATTGAGCATGACTGGGATAAAATGGACAGCGTTGAACACGCGAACTACAAAGTGAGTGCGTTAGTCACTGATCGAATCGTCCAATCACAGAAAGACTATCAAGTCAGCTTGGAAGCCTTCATTGATAACTTGAGCCTTGAAGTGATTAACGACAACATCAAGAATCTACTTTCTGATGATTACTTTATTGTTATTGGGATGGATGATTCCGAAGACAGAACAGCGGTCATCAACTCTCTAGATAGTTTAAAAGCCGCGTATAGCGAGGCGGGAGTTCCGCCGCTTGCGATTGGGACAGCCAGTGCCTTTGCTATACCTAGCTCGCAAGGCGAGGTTGTACTTGCTGAACAAATGTCCGTAGACCCATACATCCAAAAGTGGACGTTAAGTAATGGTATCGATATGTGGTACCTGCGTGATTATGTGGCAGGTGATGATGTCGGTGTAATGTACATGAGCCTCGGCGGAAAAGCCGCTTTGGATCCGAGCTTGTACCCAGCGGTTGAGGTTGCGTTACCTACCTTCGCTCGAAGCGGTGCCGGTGAGTTTACGGGCTCTGAGCTTTTAGCGTACTTTGATCGGGAAAATATTCGTGCCGATTCCTTCATTGGTAATACTCGTCATGGTATTGAATTTAATATTAACAAAGATGGGCTTGAAGACACGTTTGCTGCGCTTTATACCTTCATCACTGCGCCTAAAATTGTTCCCGAGCAGTTAGAGGCAGTGAAGCAGGAGTTTGTACAAGGTCAAGAATCTTTCTTGAGCAGCCCTGTTGGTCAGTTTGAACGCGCAAGAAACCAGAACATCTATGGTCAGGACAGTGGCCACCTCTTTGTTGATAAAGAACGTGTTGAAGCGGTTTCTGTGGAAGACGTCGCTAATCTTCACCAGCAGCTGTTTGGTCAAATGAGACATAACCAATTGGTTATCGTGGGTGATATCGACCCAAGTGAGTTAAAGCCTTTGGTTGAGCAATACTTGGCTTCGATTCCATTAGAAAAAGCCGAGGTTCCTGACTTTAAGGTGGCTTACAAGCAGCCATCTGAATCACGTATTGATTTAGCCATCAACAATGTGAATAGCGCAGAGTACGTCTTACGAGTCATCTCTGAACCTGTAACCGAAACCGACCAAGGCGTAACGGCAAAAGATATCTTCACGGAAAGCTTGCTAGAACGACTGCTGGCGACTCGCTTAGATGCTTATATTCGTGAAGAGTTGAGTTTAGATTACTCACCTTATGCATATTCGGCGTCTGCAGATAGAGAGCTGAGTCATGAGTGGGTTATTGGTGCGATGATAGCGCCTGAGAACGTTGATAAAGTGGAAGTGGCGATCGATAAGGTGATTGCAGACCTTCTACAAGGTGTCTCTGAAGAGGAAATGCGAGCGGTAGTGAAACAGTTTGAAGCTGACTTCACGCCTCTCGAGATGAGCTCTATCGACCAAGCGTGGTACCTATCTCGTTATTTACTTCATGGTTACGACATCGAAGCGTTGTCTCAAGTTAAGCGTGTTGCGAGGTCGATCACTGCGGAAGACATGAATCAACTTGTGCAGCGTGTATTTGGTGAAAATAGCCGTAAGGTTAAGAATATCATGCGCCCTAAAGCCTAAAGCCTAAAGCCTAAAGCCTAAAGCTATAAATAAGCTATAAGCAAACAGAAATAGATGACTCAAAGCCAAGCACACACTGCTTGGCTTTTTTGTTTTTTTTACATCATTCATAACGTCAATGTATTACGTGTTGTTGGTCGTATTTAAAGGCATGTAATTCTAAATGCTAGGGTGCTTAATCGGTTGCTTCGTATCATTTTCTAAAAAAATGTTTTAAATCAAGACAGCATTTCATTTGTATTGTAGATTGGCGATCTACGAGAATGTTGTTTGGATATTAGATTGCTTAAATTAGGTACCCGATTAGTCTTAATGTTGTTTTTACTGAGCTTTGGCTTAGTGAATTCTAACGGCTATTCGTTCCCTTCTAAGCCATTCCAAATCCACTCCGCTCAAGAGCAGCCTTCGCAGAATAATCTTTGTAAACAAGCTGCTGCGGATAACCCGTCGAGCTACATGGAATGCGATCAGGTTCAGTTTGACACTGTGTCTTTAGGTGATAGTTCCAATTATCACGACACTGAATCGAGTCTCCAAGCGGTAACCTTTAGACGTATGCTCAGCAACGAGCAAGAAAGTGTGGCTGACCTTGAGCCTGCTTATCATCTATTGATCGACTTCTCTCCCCCATCATTACTGGCTTCTCTGCTCTTCAACACGCCGATGTTGGATACTAAGCAGCATTGGACCAGCATTGTGAGTTCTCCGTCCTCCCGGCTTTCGGGGTGGAAAGAGGGCAACATCCAATACTCGCATTTCCGAGAACTTCTTAGCTAATCGTTTGACCCTAAATTGGTCGTATCGATGGTCATTTGTGCCCGTTGAACTCGCCAATTAACCAAAACAAACATAGCGACATCAGCTTTAGCATCACTACCGTTCAATCAGCTTGTTCTGGTTTCAGCTATCGATTGTGTTCGCAAAACATTAGTTATACCAATCGCAGTAAATAACTGGCCATCCTAGCTGGTTAAAATGCTCGATCACTGCTTTTTTCCGGCGCTATTTTTGAGCACGTGTTTACGGTGATTGGTAAAAAGAAGAGATCTTGACTGTGAAAAAACGCATTCCAAGAAAACAAATTAACCACTACTCGAAGTGGAAATACGTGGTGCTTATCGCCACTATCATCGTTATGGTTCTGAGTGCTTTACCTTCTTGGTATGGCGAGAACGCCTCGGTTCAAATTAGCAACCGTTCTGAACAGACGATCGACGCCACTCAAATTACTCAATATCTCGCGAGCGAAGGCATCCAAGCGACATCAGCCTTTCAAAAAGACAAACGCTTAGTTGTGATTTTAGAAGATGCAGAGCAGCAAGCGAAAGCTAAAGAAGTACTTAATGAGCGCCTACTAGACAGCGCAACCGTTGCTCTAGCGATGGAGCCAGCTGCACCTAAATGGCTAACTGATATGGGCTTTGCGCCGATTCAACTAGGTCTTGATTTACGCGGTGGCGTGCAGTTCTTGCTAGAAGTGGATATGGCACCGGTTTATCACGCGCAAGCTCAAGCGGTGGTCGACGAGATCACTAGCGAAGTGCGTTATGCCCGTGGTGAAGTGGTGAACAACCAAGTTAAGTTTAATTTCCGCACTGATGCTGATTTTGAACAAGCTCAAAAGCTGATTCGTGAAGAGTTCCCACAATGGCAACGTGATCGTTCAGATAAATCGCTAACGTTAACCCAATCTGAAGAAGAGCAAAGAACGCTACGTAACCTAACGGTTCAACAAAACCTGCAAATCATGCGCAGCCGTATTGAAGAGCTAGGCATCACAGAAGCATCAATTCAACGCCAAGGTGAAAGCCGTATTCGTATTGAACTGCCGGGCGTACAAGACCCTGCAGCAGCGAAAGATGTGATTGGTGCAACCGCATCACTTGCTTTCTATTCTGTGTACGACAACCCAACGCGCAGCACTCAAACGCTGAAGGACACAGACGGCAACCGCGTGGTAGTCGACCGCAAGGCTGTGTTGAGTGGCGAACATATTATCGATGCTCGTAGTGGCATTGGTGAGATGGGCAGCGCAGAAGTCAACATCACACTGGATTCTTCTGGCGGCAAAAAAATGTCTGAATTTTCTCGCCATAATATTGGTAAGCCAATGGCGACTGTTTACAGCGAATACAGCCGTGATAGAGCAGGCAACAGCAAGCAAGACAGTGAAGTGATTAGTGTAGCAAACATCCAATCTCAACTGGGTAGCCGCTTCAGAATCACTGGTGCAGGCAGCTTGGCAGACGCACAAGAGCTTGCGTTACTGTTGCGTGCGGGGTCATTAACCGCGCCCGTTACCATCATTGAAGAACGTACTATTGGCCCATCTCTGGGTGCAGAAAACGTAACCAACGGCTTTGCTGCTCTGGCGCTTGGCCTTGGTCTTACTCTGACGTTTATGGCGCTATGGTATCGCCGCTTAGGTTGGGTCGCGAACTGTGCATTGGTGGTGAACATGACCACATTGTTTGGCTTGATTGCCTTGCTACCAGGTGCGGTATTAACCCTGCCGGGCATTGCGGGCTTGGTACTGACCGTAGGTATGGCGGTGGATACCAACGTGCTTATCTTCGAGCGTATTCGAGACAAGATGAAAGAAGGGCGCAGCTTTGCGAGTTCTATCGATCGTGGCTTTGACAGTGCGTTCTCTTCTATTTTCGATGCCAACGTCACCACCATGATTGTTGCTGTAGCCCTATACACCATTGGTAATGGACCGATTCAGGGCTTCGCTCTGACACTGGGCTTAGGTCTTCTAACCAGTATGTTTACGGGCATTTTTGCTTCACGAGCGATCATCAATTTGGTTTGGGGGCGTGACCAACGCCACGATGTAAGGATTTAAGCATGAGTATTTCAAAAATGACTATTTCAGACCGCTATTTTTCAAACAGTAATATGACTCGCCTTCGTAAGGTGATGTCTATGATCTCTATTGTGCTGTTCATGAGCTCTGTGATGCTGGTGGCAGTGAAAGGTTTTAACTGGGGTTTGGACTTTACAGGCGGCGTAGTTGCCGAGGTGCAACTCTCTGAACAAGTGACTAAAGACGCCTTAAAAACAAAACTCGATACCGCTTTCCAACAAGATGTTCAAGTGGTTGGTATGGCAGAGCAAGATCGTTGGACGATTCGTTACAGCCAACTGACAGATACCCCACAGCCAAACTTAGTGGATGCTTTGACAACGGTTAGCGAGCAAGTGAAAGTACTCAACAGCAGCGTGGTTGGCCCTCAAGTAGGCCAAGACATGGTTGACCAAGGTGGCTTGGCGGTATTGGTGTGTTTCCTCATGATCATGCTGTACTTGAGTGTACGATTTGAGTGGCGTTTGGCACTTGGTGCGCTTGCCGCGATCATCTATGACGTGACGCTCATCTTGGGTCTGTTCGCTTTTACTCAGTTTGAGTTCAACCTGACGGTATTGGCGGCCGTGCTAGCGATTCTCGGTTACTCATTGAATGACTCGATCATCATCGCCGACCGTGTACGCGAAATGCTGCGCGGCAACCCAAGCGGTGATACTGATAACCTGCTTAACGAATCGGTTAAAGCGACCTTCTCACGCACCATGGTGACTTCAGGAACAACGCTAATTACCGTATCAGCGCTTTGGCTACTGGGTGGCGCTGCGCTGCAAGGTTTCGCTATTGCACTCGTTGTCGGCATTGTCAGCGGTACGTGGTCTTCAGTGTCTGTCGGCATCACACTGCCTAAGTTACTTGGCCTACAGCCTTGTCACTACCAAGTGAAAGCGCCAGTGGAAGTTGAGGGTGAGTACCCTTAGTCAAGCTAAGCTAGCTTATGCACGGTAGGCCGATTTACTTACGCTATTAACTGAACCCAATAATGAAAGCCCTTGAACTTACTTAGCCCCCTAAGTAAGTTCAGGGGCTTTATTTTTTATATAAGAGTCAACTGGTTAGAGAAAAGTGAGCCTATTTCAAAAAACGATGGATTGAGCAGGCAAGCCCTCATGATATGAAGTATGTTTAGATGACGTTAGTAGAAATGAGGCAAGGGAATGGAATATCGACATCAATGTCATGTAGGCGACCATGGTGATGCACTGAAGCATCCAGTATTGAGTGCACTTGTTCAGTCATTAATGCAGCAGCATTCACGCCTCAATGTTATCGACACGCACTCAGGTACAGGGTGTTATGACCTCACTACCGCACCAAGTAATCACGCCGGTGAGTTTGCTGAAGGGGTCGGGTACTTGTGGCGCAATAAGGCTTCTCTTCCTCCGGCATTCGCTTCTTTTATGTCGGTACTGGAGTACTATAATCCGAATCAACTTATCTCTTTGTATCCGGGTTCTGCCGCCATCACTTACCAACAAGGTCGCAGCCAAGATAGCTTCTATTTTTCAGACATTCAGCAAGATGAAGCTGATTTACTGCAAACCAATATTGAGAAGTTACAATGTAACCTGAATATTTCGAGCAAGCTTACGATTAGCGCAGGTGATGGGCTTAAAGCGTTACCTGATGACGTAGCTAAACATGACAACCACCATCTGATTGTTATCGATCCACCCTATGAAACCGATTCAGAATATCTCGCGGTGATTGATGCCTTAGTTAAGGCGTATCAACAATCTGAGAAGGTATCTGCACTAATTTGGTACCCGCTCTACACGGATGACAAGAGCTCACTGATTTTGAACCACTGTGTGACCGCAGTGAAAGATGGTTTGCTGCCAAGTCCGATTAAGTCGGAGCTTCGCCTTCGAGATCCTAAGGGTGATGATCGCCTGATCGGTAGTGGTTTACTGTTGTTCAATCCACCACAAGGCATTGCTGGAACGGTCGCGGATACGCTTGATTATTTACACAGCCAACTCGCGACTAATGGTGAAGGGTATTGGCAAATGAGAAGTCTATAAATCTGATTTCTATGGATTTTATGATGATTTTCTAGACGTCGTTCACTAAATCACTGTTATTTATGTGGTTTAAATTGACCAAACGCTAACTTTTATCGATTGATTAATTGCAGTGAATCATTTAAAAATAGAATATCAATGCGCACAAGTGCATAATGGCTCATAAGTTAAATAATTAATCTTAAGATTAAACTAGATTGTGGTTTACCCCCTAAACTGCATAAGGCTCGCACTAGTCATGCGAGCCTTTCTTTTGCCTGAAGGAAAGGCTTGTGCGTTTCATATCGATGTACCCAATTCTATTATCACCTAAACCAATAACCCGGAAGGAATGGGTACTGATCTAATGTCATATATTAATTTGATTAATTAAGTGTCTCATGGATGAAAAACTTGATGTAACTCGTTGATATCCTGGAATTTTAAGCATAGTGTCTAGTCTCATATCTGATACAAGGCTGAACCAATGTACGAATTCAACCATTTTGATCACTTCAACACCCCTAATTTGGCAGCTGCCAGTAAATTGTTGCAGGCGCATGGCTGTAATATTGCGTTGATTAAAGCATTACCTAAAAATGCTAATGATAAAAATCAGATATACATACACTCAGATGCGAGCTTACTTAACTCGATTTTCGCACTTAACTTTCGCGATAGAGAAGCTAGTACTAGCCAGACAAAAAAGACCTCAAATCCCGGAAGAATAATCCCAGAAGCGACATTTGAGCGTTTTTCATGGCTATCCACTGACGGAAAATTAGCCAAGACTAAAGCCTGTAAAGCCATCATTTATGCTCAATATCCTGAAGCTCGATTATCAGGGTTTGTAACCGATGATTTAGAGATGCCACGTTCTTTGTCGGTCGATTACACAAAAAGTGATGATTTGTTACCTCGCTATCTTATTATCGGGGCAACGAAGACTGGTGAGGCTGTCGCAATGATAGCCGTTAATCCGCCACAAGAGTTTGTCAAAGAGTTCAAAGCCCTCGAAAATTACTTTGGTTCTTCGGTGTGCAAGGCGATTGTCATTGAACAAGAAACCGGAACTCAAAAGCTCAAAGCGATACTTAGCGAAAATGTTGCATCACAAACTTTACTTGGTTGTCGGTTTGACAAAGAGGGTAATACCATCCCGTTCACAGGGACTCAGGTACATGGTTATACTTTAGAACATGCTTGTGGAATTAAGCCCAACGCAGATAAAAACGGCGATATTTTTGGTATAGAGCTCAAATGCTTTACACGGAAAAAATTAACGTTATTCACTCCGGAGCCTGATGGGGGCTTATATAAAGAAAACTTCAACGTATTCATGACAACTTATGGTTATGAAAAAGAAGGAGCATACCGTCTTACTGGCTTGCACCGTGCATATCAAGAGAACACCAAGAGCTTACTCACGCTTAAGATAACCTGTAAGCATGCAATCAAAGAAAAAGATGCAATAACTGGCAAGAAAATAATCCTGTATAAAGCTGGTTACTACGATCCTGAGATTCCAATAACAAAGCAAATGACTGATATGAAAGTTATTCTAGAAGATAGAAGTGGTGAAGTCGCGGCTAGTTGGTCATTGGAACGTTTACTGAATTGTTGGGGTGCTAAGCATAACGAAGTTGTTTATGTCCCTGCTCAAAAGCTAGTTAATGAAGAACAGAAGACACTAGACAAAGGGTACAAGTGGAAGATTGATTTCCCAGATCAAGTACTTTGGTGTAATAGAACAAATGCTGAAAAGTTATTCCAAGCTATTAATAATGGCACTGTCTATTTAGATCCTGCTCCTAAGTACTGTCCTGACAGTCCTAAAGACAACAAGCGTCGTTCTCAATGGCGCATTAATGATATTTATGAGGCTGCAGATAGTCTCTATGAAGAGACAAGACTTGTAAACTTGGTTAAATAGCTTCAAAAGGGAATTTTGTGTGATAGCATTACACACAAAATTCCCAAAGAACAAAAGCCATGCGATATCAAGAAATACTGAAAGGTGACATTGAAGATGAAAAGCGTATTGAGCGCAACTTACTTGCGACTAATAAGCTTTTGAAATTACTGGTGGAAATCTACGACCAGAAGAACTTGGCGATCAAACTTCAAGAGCTTGGCGGTAACTATTGCGATATCACTCGGGAGAAACTTAATAAGTGGAAAGCCAACCCAGAGGCTGGAACCATCGTCTTTCATGAAAAGGCGTTAGAAGACCTTCAAAATAAGCTTTTGCCTGTCAAACCTGCTCATTGGGATAAACCTGATTTCACTTTCATCGATCTTTTTGCGGGTATTGGTGGTTTACGTAAAGGTTTTGAAGACGTAGGCGGCAAATGCATTTTTACTAATGAATGGGACTCTGCCGCTCGACGCACATACCTTGCAAATCATTATGTAGATGAGCACGAGCTTCCATATTTTTTAGATAATGAGAAAGAGAATCTAGAAAAAAACACTTCTTACATGGATATTACTAAGATAACTCAAAGTGGTGATGGTGGTATCTCGGAAGAAGATAAGCAAGCGAATATATTAAAACATATCCCTCAACATGATTTATTGCTTGCTGGTTTTCCATGCCAGCCATTTTCGTTAGCAGGTGTATCTAAGAAAAATTCATTAGGCCGTGCCCATGGTTTTGAGTGCGATACTCAAGGAACGCTATTTTTTGATGTTGAGCAAATACTTATAACACGTCAGCCGAAGTACTTTGTTCTTGAGAATGTTAAGAACCTCAAAAGCCATGATAAAGGTAATACATTTGCGACGATCATTCGTTCGCTTGATCGAGCTGGGTATTGGATCGCTGATATTTCTGATGTAGATAGCGATATTGAGGAAGCGATACAAGAAGTTCGCAAACGCAAACCAGAACCTACTGTCATTGATGGTGCGCATTTTACACCACAGCATCGTGAACGTATTGTTTTAGTAGGGGTACGCAAAGATTTAGCAGAAGCTAACCCAAGCTTAAAACGATTATCACTTCGTAATATTGAAAGGCCAAAGAAGCGTTATACTTTTGCAGAAATTCTGTGTCCGCTAACTGATGCAGAAAAGAAAAAATATACGTTAACTCCTAATCTTTGGAACTACTTGTACCACTATGCACTGAAGCATCAAACCAAAGGTAATGGATTTGGATTTGGTTTAGTAGACCCTAGTAATCCTAACGCTGTATCAAGAACACTTTCCGCTCGTTACTATAAAGATGGTTCCGAGATCTTAATCAATCAAGATGCTTTGGAACCAGAATATCTAACAGATAACCGTGAACATGGTATTCGTAAGAACCTTGAACGTGATGAAGTTGCGAAATCTTTTGCAGATAGACTGAAATTGAATGACCCAGACGTCGGTGAGAAAGAGTACAAACTAGCAATCAAGGAAGGTGAAAAGAAATATGATGAGTTACATGGTCGATACGCACCTGAGTTTGACTCACTATATAAAACGCCCCGTCGCCTAACTCCTCGTGAATGCGCGAGACTTATGGGGTTTGAAAAGCCTGAGTTTGACCGCTACGATAGTGATACGGACTTTAGAATTGTTTGTGCTGATACGGCAGCTTATAAACAGTTCGGTAATTCAGTGGTAGTCCCGGTATTTCGAGCCGTAGCGAACCTACTGAAAAATAATATTTAAAGCAAAGGCCTACATTGATTATGTAGGCCTTTTTAGTAACTACAACGCTGGGTAATCGATATAGCCTTTTTCGTTGCCGCCAAACAGAGTCGCGCCGTCAAGATCGGATAGTTCGTTGCCGTTTTGTAGGCGTGAAACTAGATCTGGGTTAGCAACGAATGGGCGACCAAAAGCGACGAGATCGGCGTAGCCCTTACTCAATACTTCTTCGGCACGTTCTGGTGTGTAACTGCCAGCAACAATGATGGTGTTGGAGAACAATTCTCTTAGTTCTACGCGGAAGCTTTCAGGAATAACCGGCGCGTCATCCCAGTCGGCTTCTGATAGGTGCAGATAAGCGATATTACGAGCTTGCAGTTCCTTTGATGCCTCTAAAATCGTTGGCACGATGTCTGGGCAGTTCATGTCTTTGAAGGTGATGAATGGTGCCAAACGTACGCCCACTTTGTCAGCACCAATCGCTTCAATCACAGCATCGACCACTTCGATTAGGAAGCGAAGTCGGTTCTCGCGGCTGCCACCATAGTTGTCGGTGCGTTGGTTTGAATTGGTGCGTAGAAATTGATCGATGAGGTAGCCATTACCACCGTGGATCTCGACGCCGTTGAATCCAGCCTCGACTGCTTTTTTCGCTGAGTTAGCAAAATCTTGAACAACGCGATCGATGTCTACTTGCGTCATTTCTCTTGGTTGGATGCAATCGACCATATTGCCGTTACCATTCTCATCAGAAATCCAAACTTGAGTTTCGACTGGAGCAAGTGCAGAAGGGGCAATCGGCAGTTCACCTTTTTGAAAGGTAGGGTGAGACACGCGGCCTACATGCCATAGTTGGCAGAATATCGCTGCACCTTGCTCTTTTGCTGCTGTTGTTACTGATTTCCAACCTTCGATTTGCGCATCGGTATAGACGCCGGGTGTGAATGAGTAACCTTGGGAGTCATCTGAAATTTGTGTGGCTTCAGTGATGATGAGCCCTGCACTTGCTCGTTGTTGGTAATAAGTCGCCATCATGTCGTTTGGCACGTTTCCAGGCTGGCTAGTACGAGCGCGTGTCATGGGTGCCATAACCACACGGTTTTGCAGTTCTAGGCCTTTCAGTTCTGATGTTTCGAATAACTTGTTCATGATCTCTACCTTTATGAATTTTTAGTGCTGTGCCAATTCCAGTTTGATAATGAATTGGCACTTTGAAGTTACGGAGTTCTTAAATTATTTAGCTTCTGTTGGTGCAAATATTGAGTTGCTTTGTGGTTTCTCGTTTCGGTTAGCTTTAGCGATTAAGAACAAGCCGACGATAGGAACCACAACGGCTGCGAACGGGATCACTCCTGCGCCTAGTTGGCTATCGAGTACCATGCCGCCAAGGAAACCACCGAAGGCATTGGCCAAGTTAAACGCTGAAATGTTGGCTGTTGCTGCTAGCTCTTGCCCTTCGCCACCGTGGTTCATTACTCGAAGCTGCATGGCAGGGACGTTGGCAAATGAAGCGATACCAAAAATGAATGCGGCTGCAACGAATAGGATTTTGTTGTCTACCACAAGGCCAACCGCAACCAATGAAGCGATCATCGCGACAGCCCAAAACATTGAAGCTTTGCCTAGGTGTTTATCTGAAGAGCGTCCGCCCAAGGTGTTACCGATGATTAAGCCAACTCCAACAACCACTAAAATCCAAGTTACTGATTCTTGACTGTAGCCAGTGATGTGCATAGCGATTGGCGCAAGGTAGCCGTAAAGCGTCATGAAGCCAGACCAAGCAAAAGCGGTGATTGCTAAGCTGAGAATGAGCATTGGGTTTTTGAATGCCATGAGCTGAGTTTTGATGTCTTTCGCTTCACTGTGACCTGTGGATTTGATTGACGTTAGGATAGAGATCATTGCAACTGTGCCAAGTGCTGCCACGGTAAAGAAAGTGGTGTGCCAGCCGAATTGCAAGCTCACCCAAGTACCTGCGGGAACGCCAAGAACGTTAGCGAGCGTTAAGCCTGCGAACATTTGGCCAACGGCTCTACCTGCCATTTTCTCAGACACTAAATTGGTCGCGACAACTGCCCCTATGCCATAGAAAGGACCTTGCACTAAGCCTGCGATAACGCGGCTTGCAAGTAGAAGTGGATAGCTTGGCGCTAGAGCGGATAAGACATTACCAATAATGAACAGAGCCATTAAACCGATTAGCACTATCTTCTTATTAAAGCGTGCGAGGTAGATGGTTAAGATTGGCCCTCCGATAACGATAGCAAGCGCGTAAGCACTGATTAGGTAGCCTGCTTGGCCTTCCGTGATCGAAAGCGATGTAGCGATTTGTGGGAGAATACCTGCAATAACAAACTCAGCCGTACCTATGGCAAAAGCCGCGAGTGTAAGTATCCAAACCTGAAACGGCATCTTTTCTTGTTTCATGACTTGTTGTTTCATGTTGAGTGACCTGTGTTGATATGGTTGTTAAGGGCGCTTGAATTACGCGCCCTGCATTCAATTTTTCTGTGAGTTATACAGCCTGAAATTTTGAAAAAATCGGGAACTAGCCGAGCAGTGCACCACCATCAATGTCGATGATCGAGCCCGTAACGTAAGGGTTATTAATCGAGAACAAGTAACCCATAGCTATCTCTGAAGGTTCACCAACCTTGCCTGCGGGTAGGTTGTTTTTGGCGTTGTCATACATGCTTGAACGAGCTGAGTCGTCCATGTTTTTGTAGGCTTCCGTCATCGTAAGGCCGGGGCTGACGGCATTTACTCGAATCGGTGATAGTTCTTTCGCTAACACTTTAGTGACGCTTTCTAGCGCTGCATTTATCGCAGTTTTTACGTAAGTGCCAGCAACAACTTTGCGTGACAGCATGCCGGTCGTGAGTGTGATAGAGCCGTTTGATGTCATGTAACGTGCAGCATGCTTAGCAACGTTTAGGCTTCCCCAGAATTTTGTGTCAAAGGCTGTTTTCGCGTCTTCGATGGCAACGTCGGTGACTTTTCCGCCCGGAGCGTATGAGCCTGCCGTTACTACCAAATGATCAAAGGCACCAATTGATTCAAAGTAATCACAAATCGATTTTTCATTGCTGATATCAACGCCGGTGTGTCGGCTAGCAATGTGTACCGTGTGCTCTTCATCCCTCAATTGCATAGCCAAAGCTTTGCCGATACCTGATGTGCCACCAATGATGACGAATGTGTGTTTTTCTTGGTTTTTAAGTTCGTTGTTCATGTTCTGAATTCCTGCGTTGTTCTGCTGATGGTTGTTATTATATTTATTCGATTAATTTTGATAATTGACTAAAATATAAAATCATTATTCGGTTAGGCTGAATAATGAGATTGAGTAACGGGAAATAAGCGAATAAGTGAATAAGCGAAAGGGCGAGAAATGGACAAATTTTCAGATATGGCAATGTTTGTGGGTATCGTGAAGCATCATGGGCTAGCAGCGGCAGGGCGTGAATTGGGCTTGTCTCCTGCGACAATGACAGCAAGGCTGCAGGCGCTTGAAGAGCGATATGGTGTGAAGCTATTGAACCGCAGCACTCGCCATGTGTCGTTGACTGATTCAGGGGAGCTATATTACAAGGCGTGTCTTGAGATATTAGATAACGTTAGCGAAGCTGAGAACCTGATTCAAAATGGCGTAAAAGAAGTCAAAGGTTCACTAAAAATCGCTGCGCCAAAAGACATCGGTAAGCAGTATATATTGCCTATTTTGTCGGAGTTTTGTCAGCAATACCCCGACGTGATTCCCTACCTTTATTTGAACGACAATCTGTCGAATATCGCTGAGTCGGGAATGGATATCGTGGTCCGTTATGGTGAGTTGGTCGACAGCAGTTTGATATCCAGACGCTTATCACCGAGCCGACGTGTGCTGTGCGCTTCCCCAGAATACCTCGCCAAATACGGGACGCCGATCAAGCCTCAAGATTTGGTTGATCATGCGTGTCTGGCGATGCTTCGTAGCAACGAAGAACTCAAAACTTGGCACTTCCAAGATCATGACATGAAGAAGGCTGTGACGGTGGTTCCTAAGCGATTTTCGGATGATGGCGAAGTGATCCGTTATTGGGCGCTACAAGGAGAGGGGATTGCACTGAAATCCATTCTGGATGTGCAAGATGACATCAATAATCAGCGCCTTGTGACGTTACTCAACGGCTACATGAAGAACTTCAATACCGCGATGTCTGTGTCCAGTGCTGACTTGAATGTGGTGTACATCAGCAAGAAATATCAGCCCAAGCGTATTCGACTGTTTTTGGATTTTCTATTTGAAAATTTTGGCGGTTTGGTTGAGAAATCAGATTAGTCAGATAAAGAAAATACAGAAGATGAACCAGATAAAGAAGAATCGCTCACTCGCTAGCTTATGACGGATCTCTCGAACTCAATGCCAGGTTGCGGACAAGGTAAATGGTTCTCGTTAAGATAGTTCGATTACAAGGACGTGATTGGAGATAAAAATGAAAGTAGTCGGCAACACGGTTATCCAACCTTTTCACAAAGCCACCTGCCACTGTGGTGCAGTCGAACTAGAACTCAGCCTACCTAACGGAATAGAGAAGCCACGTCGTTGTGATTGCTCTATCTGTCGTCGCAGGGGAGCGATTGTGGGCTCTGTTGCGCTAGATGGCATCAAGATCCTCAAAGGTGCGGAGCATCTTAAGCTTTATCAATTCAATACCAACACCGCGAAGCATTACTTCTGCTCAAACTGCGGTATCTATACCCATCACCAACGCCGCTCAAGCCCAAATGAATACGGTTTTAACATCGGTTGTTTGGAAGGAGTGAACCCTTTTGATATTGGTGATGTGGTGACCAACGATGGTGTGAATCATCCTGCTGATCGTTAAGTAATGAACATTAAAAAGGAATGGTTCTATGTCTGAATATGGTGCGCTCATTCGTTGGCAAAAAGCGGCAGATGAAGCCTTTAGCGACAATCAATACAGCCGCGGTCATACGTGGGAATTTGATGGTGGAGTTACTGTGCCGGCTTCATCTTCTCCTCATGTTGTGCCGCTCCCATTCTCGGTGGAAGCGAATGTTGACCCAGAAGAAGCCTTTATTGCGGCACTCTCTAGCTGTCATATGCTGACTTTTCTGGGAATCGCCGCGAAGCAGAAGTACGTGATCGACTCTTATGTGGATGATGCGATTGGTGTGCTTGAGGAAGATGAATCAGGCCGCTCATCGGTCACGAAGGTGACTCTGCGACCTGACATTGTGTTTCTAGGCACCAACCAACCAACCGCCAAACAACTCGAAAAACTGCATCACTTGGCGCACAAAAACTGCTTTATCGCGAACTCGGTAAAAACAGAGATAAAGGTCGAGATGCGAGATTGATTTGAATTAATCGCAAGATTTCTTTAAAAGCTTCGTCTTTTTGATTTTGCCGTCGTCTTAAGGGTATTCATGCAATTCAGTTGATTGCAAAAAGACCGAACACACTATTTGAGGACACCTCCATGACAGCGTTTAACAGTACATCGAACTATGGTGAAAATGCGTTTATCAAAAGTAAACCGCAGATGCTACAGAACATTTATAACACCACAGATGTATTCCCTTATTGGGTTGCCGATATGGATTTTCAGGTGGCGGAACCCATAACTCAAGAGTTGAACCGTTTGGTTGAGCGCGGTGTGTACTCTTATGAATTTCATGAGCAGGCTGTATTTGAAGCGCTTTCTCAATGGTATTCAAAGCGTCATGGTTTAAACCTTTCTACAGACAAGTTTGTTCAGGTACCGGGTGTGCTTTCTGGTATCGCGCTGTTACTGCGCCAATTCACCAACGAAGGCGATGGCGTGCTTATCCATACGCCGGCGTATCACCAGTTTGCTAACTTGGTGAATAAAGCAGGACGTCAGGTAGTGAGAAGCCCATTGCTCAATGATGAACAGGGTTACCAGATTGATTTCGATGGTATGGAGCAACAGATCATCGAGCAAAAAGTGAAGACGATGATTTTCTGTAATCCACACAATCCAACAGGCCGAGTGTGGACACCGCAAGAAATCGAACAGGTTATCGAAATTGCTAAGCGTCATGATGTATTGATCATCAGTGATGAGGTCCATTCAGACATTATCTTTGAAGGTCACTCTTTTACGAGCTTGACCAGCTTTGATTACGACAAGGTCATTGCCTTGATTGGCTCTCCGGCGAAAACCTTCGGCATGCACAGCATCTCAAACGGCTATGTGTACACCAACAATGATGAGCTATTTGAAGCGTTCAAAACCAATGTGGTCGCAATGTATCTTGATCACGGGAATGCATTCAGCACGTTCGCAACCGTGGCGGCCTTTGAAAAGGGTGAAGAGTGGTTAGATGGCATGTTGGTGTACCTGCAAGACACGGTTAAGTGGATTACCGAGTTTGCAGAGCAGCGAATTCCTCAGTTAAAAGTCTTCCAACCGCAAGGGACTTACCAAGTGTGGTTTGATTTCTCAGGCTTAGGCTTTTCGGAAGAAGAGTTAAAAAATGTGGTGTTTGAACAGGCGAAGATGGGGTTAACACCGGGTGGGTGGTTTGGCGCTGAGAACCCTAATTTTATGCGAATGAATATTGCCACTTCGCGCGATAATATTGAGAAGTCGTTTACGGCTTTAGACGATGCGATTGATGGCTTTGAGCGAGGAAGCCAGGAGAGTTCAAACTGCTGTGATAGCGGCGCTTCAAAAAGCTGCTGCTGATATCGAGCGTTAGGCTCTAAAGAACAAAAAACCGCGAGGCTGCTTAGTGCATCACTGGCGGTTTTTTTATGTCTGTGTAATCCTACGTACGGTTTTATTGAGTGACAGTTAGAAAGTACTGAGAGATAGGTAGCGATCTCTTGAATGGTAGGAATAGATTGGTTAGCAGAGAGTTATGTTTAGCGTCCCACTGAATAGTTTTGTACATCGTGTGAGTGATAAAAGCCAAGTGATGGCGCATGCTGCAGAATGTGGATGCCAGTTGAAGAGAGTTCGTCGTTCACGCAATTGGCTGTTGGTCGCTCAAGAGCATCAACTCGTTGAATTCAAAACCATGTTAACTCATGAGAAAGACGGTTGGATAGCAACAGCAATAGACAAAGTGCTGCCTAAACCAGTGGTGTGTTTGGCATCTCTGTTGGCCGCGATACCTTCAATGACCGTCGCTCAACTGGTGATGGAATCTGGATGTTCAATGGCAGAAGCAAGGCGTGCCATTGATGAACATGAAGGGCTGTAGGCGCAAACTATAAGTGAATAGGTTGTGTTGTGAAATGTTGTAAAAAAGAATTGCGAGCAGCAAAAAGCCCGTAACGATATTGCGTTTTTCAGCGGAATATCGTTACGGGCTTTATCATCTGTGCTTGTGCTGCTGTTAAGCTAAGCCATGTGGCTTATAAAGCGTTTACTCGATTAAGAGTTAGCCACTTTTACACGAATCGTGTTTTTGCCAAGCTTTGACAAGTTCAGCTTGTTTAGTGCCGCTTTAGCTTCTTCGTGCTCTGGCATTTCAACAAAAGCAAAGCCTTTAGATTCGCCAGTTTCTTGGTCTAAAACTAGGCTGCACTCTTTTACTGAGCCGAACTCAGAAAATAGAACACGGATGTCTTGCTCTGCAGTAGAGCGCGATAGGTTACGAACTAGAAGTTTCATAATAAACCTTGAATATGAATTTACGCCGAGCATTGTCGCACACTTTCGTGCTCACCCTCACAAATAATTAGCGGAATAGCTCGGTTTACCTGTTCGCTGCTCTCATTAGCCGTTAACCGCGGTTTATCGTGATATCTGACACATATCCATGCTCGGTGCTGGTTAACGCCTGCTGCAGCATTTGAGCGGCTTCTTGAGCGCTCATAAAGCTTGAGGTATCCATTGCTTTGCCGCTGGTTCCCCAAAACTCGGTTGCCATACCTCCGGGATAAACCGCCACGATTTTCATCGGGTGACCTTTGAGCTCCAACCTTACCGATTCGATAAAGCCTTTAACTGCCCATTTGGCTGCGCAGTAAGTAGACTCTTCTGCTTTAGCGCCTTGAGCCGCGGTCGACATTACGACAGCAATGGTGACAGATTGATCCTTGTAACGCTGAACAAGCTCGCGAATCAGAAATATCGAGGACTCGATGTTGTTTTTCAGCATGTCGCTAATAGCTGTGGGATCTTGTTGTTCAATTTTACCGAAGTACCCACTGCCTGCGCTATGAATCACCAGCTTTGGTGTTTCTGGTAAGGCATCAAGCAGTTCGCTCACGGAGCGCGGGTCACACAAGTCACAGGCTTGGCTAACGGTATCTGCTGGTAGGTTTTTCGCTAATTCAGCTAAACGTTGGGAGCTGCGGCCAGTGATCATTAAGCGCTGACGGCTGTTTGATGTGTTCGCATATTGCTTGGCTAAAGCTGCGCCTAAACCGCTGCTTGATCCGGTGATTAAAATCATGGTGACTCGGAATTGTTGAATTGAATCGAGATAGTAAGGCTTTGAATACCTGTTTGCTGAGATCTAAGACCAAGATGCAGAGATCCATGAGCAAGGTGGATAAAACAGAGGTTTGAGAAAGTAATGTAATTAGGGAGGGGAAAATAAGGAGAACTAAAAAGTAAAAACGCCGGCACAGGGCCAGCGCTTTTGAAAATCAGATTACTCTTCGTCGAACTGTTTGGTCGTGAACGAGTCTTCGATTCTGTTGAGCTCTTCTTGATCTTTCACACGCTGTTCTTCTTGGCGAATGACTTTCGCTTCATTGAAGCGTTTCTTTTCCGACTTAGTCAGGAATTTTACAGCTTTCTTGTTGGTCAGTGCGTAAGCAACTACGTCTTCGCCTTTTTCTCTGCGGTCGTTTACACGTTGTGAGAAACGTTCATTGTCGCGAGCTTTACGCTCCGCTGAGGTCAACTTGCTCATGCTTTAAAGCCTTTTCAATTAATCATGGTAGGGAATCTACACTTAGCGAAACAAATAGGAACTGTTGTGTATGAGTCTAGCCCATTTGCATGCTGGTGGCGCATCTTAGCACAGAGACTTAATCTTGCAGATATGCTATTCGAGCGATTAAAAAAGACAGCCCACAATTTTTTGTTGTGGACTGAAGTTTTCTTGTGGGGTGGAGACGCCCTGTAAAATGAATCGAAAGGTTAATGAAACAAAGAATAATTAGCCTTGAAGCATCAGCATTGGTTTATTCAAATTTTCTCGATATATAAGATCACTTCGCCTACTTTAAAACCAAATTTAGACATCTCAGTTTTGTTGAACAAGCGTTTGTCGTCCATCAAGAACATCCAGTCGTCTAGCACCACTTCATAGGTGCTGCCGTCTACTTCGATTTCTAAGTCATATTTCCAATACAAAGCAGAACCTAGAGTCTCGCCATAAGCGGTACCGACTACATCATTAGCGGTGCCAGAATAGGTGTTTTCGCCGGTTTTTATTAGGTTCCAAACACGTGTTGAGCGCTCGCCATCAGCAAAAGAGAACCACTCTTTGATTTCTCCTTTGTCACCGTCCCAAGTCGCGACAAGCTTGGCGTCAAAACGGCGTAGTAGGTTGCCAGAGCGGTCGAGTACCATGCCGTATGCCATTAGCTCGCCATTGAAAAAGGTTTCAAGCTTGAGCTCTGGCGTAGTGTCTACGTGGTTTTCTAAACTTGCAGAGCCACAACCCGCTAGCCAAGTGAGTGAAAACAGTGCCAAAGCAAATTTTATTATTGTTGTTTTTGGATTCATTTGTTCAAACCTAATAGTTGTTTGCGTAGACCGGGCTCAGATGTGTTCTCAGATAACCAAATCGCGAGAAAGGCTTCACCAAATTGCTTGTCTTGGATGGTGCCTATGGGTTGCTCATCGAAATAGAAGCGACTTACGTTGTCTTCAGCAACTCGGATAGTCAGCGTGCTGCCTTCCTCAACGTTGGGCCACATTGCGTACAAAGGCTTCAACCAACGTTGGATATTGTTGTTGGAGTAACCAAGTTTGCTCCATTGGTCTTTGGTTGCGTCTACAAGGTCTTCGCTGTCAATTGCTCGGTAGTACTCAAGTTTCAAGGCGCGCTCAGAGTTAGAAGGAGTGGTGTAGAACTCTGCAGAATACAAAGTCCAAAACAAGTAACTCATTTCTCCCTGACCGCGCTTATTTAAATCATCGACAGCAGAAGCTTTGGCATTCCCGATAAATAGGAGTGCTGCGCAAATGAGGATTAGGGTGGCTAAGCTAAATAATCGATTTCTTGATTGCACGCTTGCTTGAGTGCGAACGCGACTAACATCGCTCTCAGATTTGAACGCTTGCGTAGGGTTGCGTGGAAAAGCCATAAGTCACCTCGTTGTTGCCATTTTGGGTTGTATTAAGTTGGAGTAAGCGGCCACCAGTAAGGGCAACAAAATCCCCCAACTTATTGCAAGGGCAGCTAACACCGATGCGTCTGGCCAAGTAGTCAGAAGGGCGCCTGCTTTGATGCCTCCCCAATAACTACTAGTACCTGCTACGAACCCTATGACAAACAAGATCACTTTCGAGCATTTTAAAAGCCAATTTAGGCTGTGGTTAAAACTGATTAAGAACATGATCCACAGGCAGACTAGCCACACTGGAAACCACGATTGATTCGCAATTTCAGAGTCGACGGCAAACACGCCGAAGTGAAGCAAGAGGCTATCAAGCAACAGCCCTAATGGTAATAAAATGAGTATTTTCAGGTCGCTACTGCGAGTAGGGGAGAGAAGGAAGTGAACGGCCACAATCAGTGGCGCCACGAACGGGGCTTGCGCGGTAAAGAACGCGCTGCAAACCCAGGTCGCTTGAAACAGAACGAGATTAATAATCCAAAACCGTTTCATCTTTTGCTCCAAAGTAACGAGGTTTTCTAGCAACTAAGTGATGAGTACTGATCACGCGCTCTTTGAATGCACCTTCACAGTAGCAGAAGTAGAAGATCCACAAGCGCTTAAACTCTTCTGAATAGCCGAGAGACTCTAACTCTTCCCAACTGTTTTCAAAGGCAACATTCCAATCATTAAGCGTTCGAGCGTAGTGCAGGCCAATGTCATCGATTTCTTGGACAACAAGGTCTGTACTGGTCGCAAGGTGTTGGGTCATCACTGAGACCGAAGGTAGGCAACCGCCTGGGAAAATGTATTTCTGAATAAAGTCGACGCCTTTGCGGTATTTGTCATAACGACTGTCGGCAATTGTAATCGCTTGGATCAGCATCTTGCCTGAAGGTTTAAGTAGCGATGAACATTTCTCAAAGAAGGTCTGGAGATATTCATGACCGACCGCCTCAATCATCTCGATAGAGACCAACTTGTCATACTCACCAGTGAGGTTACGATAATCCTCTTTAAGCAGGGTGATTTTGTCGGTTAAGCCAAGCGCTTTTACTCTCTGTTCTGCAAGCGCGTGTTGGGCATCTGAGATTGTGGTAGTGGTGACATGGCATCCGTAGTGTTGCGCCATGAATATCGCTAAGCCACCCCAGCCTGTGCCTATCTCGACCACGTTATCTTTCTCTGACAACTCTAATCGCTCACAGATGGTTTTCATTTTGTTTTGCTGAGCTTTGGATAGGGTTTCTGCTTCTTCGCTGTAGATAGCGGAAGAGTATTGCATCGAGCTGTCTAGGAAGCGCTCGTACAACTCATTGCCAATATCGTAGTGCGCAAGAATATTACGTTTAGAGCCTTGCTCGGTGTTAGCATTCTTACGACGCAGCAATAGATTTTTGATGCGAGAAATCCATTGCGTTTTATCGTCAAGCTCGTCGAGTTGAGATTGATTTCGAGCCATGATTTGAATCACTTTGGTGAGATCTGGGCTTGTCCATTTTCCATCAATGTAGGCCTCAGATGCGCCAATACTGCCGTCAATCACGACATCTCTAAAAAAGGTTGCATCGTGAATCACGATTCGACCTTTCAAGTCGGCTTCTCGATCGCCGAACACCGAATGCTGGTCGCGCTCAATGATCTCAAGCGTCGCGAATTGCAGGCTTTCTAAAACCTTAAAGATTAAAGCTCGATATTTACAGTTGCTTGAAACAGCAACGGCTTTAGCTTGTTGTTCAATGTTGTTGTTTTGTTTGGCAAGCTGTTCCATGTAAACCTCGCTGATAACTCATTCTAATATTTTGTGCCAACTTAGCTGGGTTGTGCCCCTTGGTTGGAGCCAACCCAAGCTTGGGTCGAGTTCTATTATTTAGTTGCTGTGAAGACACTTAAGATGTTGAATCTGGATGCCCCACAAACGGTACTTTTTTCAGGAATAATTTGAGAGCCTGATAATAAATTCCCATCACGACTTTAATCGTCATTGCCGGAATCTTGAATACCGTTCGTCTAATGTTTGTCTTGGTTACTGACTGTTTCGTCAAAGCCAGTGTCGCATCGAAAAGCTTGTCGTCTCGGCGGCTTTCAATGTGGACCAAGGTGCGTTTCGCTGGTGGCTTAATCTTCCAAAAATAAGTCATGTTCAAATCCATAAACGGCGAAACGTGAAACTCTTTTTTTACTTTCAACTCTTGGTGCATGTCGATCAGATAATAGTGTCTTTCTCGCCAAGGCGTGTTACTCACCTCAGCCAACATATACTTACAATCGCCAGTTTCGTCGTAACAGAAGAAACAGTTGATTGGGCTGAAGTAGATACCTAAACAGCGGCACTGAGCCAGCATAGTCACACGGTTTGAATCAGACCAAACCCCACCAAGTTTTTGCACTTTGGAAGCTATACGTTGTTTAAGTGATTTTGGTTCATCCGTGGTGGCATTTTCTTTTTTTTCAGCGAGATAATCCGATTCGACAAAGCGAATCGGGTTGTACCATCGAGTTCCGAACAGCGCACTACGCGCTGTGGTTTGGGGTAGTTCATCGAGATCTAACCCCATCATATACAGCTGATAGCTGAACTCATGAGTGATGCCGCCAAAGCGGCGGTGTCTGACGTTGCCCCAATAGATACCGCTGAGTTCTTCACTCTTTTCGGATGCGATCTCCATTTCGGATGTCAGGGTTTGACTGTTCATAGCGCTGAACTCGTACTCAAATCTAAACCGAAGCGTTTGGTCACGTCGAGTGCACTGTGGACGCCATCTTCATGGAACCCGTTGTACCAGTATGCGCCGGCGAAGTGAGTCTGGTTTTTGCCACAGATCTGTTCGCGTTTGTGCTGAGCTTCTACCGTGTTCGAGTTAAGTACCGGGTGATGATAAACAAAGCTGCGAATGATTTTTTCTGGGTCGATAGCTTCGCTCTGATTCAAGGTCACACAGAAGGTGTCCTGGCTTTCGATGCCTTGCAGAATGTTCATGTTGTATGTCACACAGGCAGGTCGTTTACTGTCGCCATCCAACATGTAGTTCCAACTTGCCCAAGCTAGCTTTCTGTCTGGTAACAATCGGGTATCAGTGTGCAGAACCACTTCATTGCGGCTGTATGGGATCTCGCCTAGAACCTGTTGCTCTTGCTCTGTCGCATCGCCGAGTAAACGTAACGCTTGGTCTGAGTGACAAGCAAATATCACTTCGTCGAAGTCTTGTGTAGCGCCATCTTCAAATTCAATCGTGATGCCCGCTTCATGGCGAGTGACTTGTTTGATCGATGTGTTCAAAGCGACGGATTTGTTCAAGCGTGAAAGGATGATTTCAACGTAAGAGCGCGACCCTTTAGGAATCACATACCATTGTGGACGGTTCGCGATGTCGAGCAGGCCGTGGTTATAGAAGAATTGAATGAAGAATTTAAGCTCAAATTCTTTCATCTCCTCTAAGCTTGTCGACCAAATTGCTGCGCCCATCGGTAGGATGTAATGCTGGCTGAAAAAGTCGGAAAACTGGTTTTCACGTAGGAAGTTGCCCAAGGTAATATCCGGTGTGAACTCGTTACTTTCGAATTGAGCCTTACACAATTTGTTGAACTTGAGAATGTCAGAGACTAAAGACCAAAATTGAGGTTTGAAAATATTACTTCGTTGAGCGAACAGAGAGTTTATGCTATGGCCGTTGTATTCAAACTTAGTCGTGGTGTTGTGAACGCTGAAACTCATCTCGGTAGGTTGCCTTTCAACACCGAGTTGTTCGAGTAGCTGATTGAAGTTTGGGTAGGTTCGATCGTTAAATACGATAAAGCCAGTATCTATCGAAAACGCCGAGCCTTGATGTTCAATATCAACGGTGGCGGTGTGGCCCCCAACATAATCGTTTTTTTCGAATACTGTTACGTCGTGGTGCTTATCTAATATGTGTGCGCAAGTGAGTCCAGAGATACCTGACCCAATAATGGCGATTTTCTTCATTGTTATACCATCCTTGAAGCGAGTTTTTGCCAAACTGGAGTTGGAAGCATTCTTAGTAGCTTCATCAACATGATGAATCGTCTTGGGAAATCGATTTCACTCTTTCCTTGAGCAATACCATTTACGATTCGCTGAGTTGCGGCCTCACTACTAATAATCATAGGCATAGAGAAGGTATTTCGCTCGGTTAATGGCGTTTCAACAAAGCCTGGGTGCACAATTGAGACATGAATATTGTGCTCGGCCAGATCAACCGACAGTGTTCTGCCTAAGTAGGTGAGGGCTGCCTTTGAAGCGCCATAAGCCTCGGCTCTTGGCAAAGGTAAAAAGCTGGCGCTGGAGCTTACTAAAACCAAACGGCCGCCGGGCTTAATGTTTTTTAGCCACGATTTAAGCGCATAGCCAATTGAGATCAGGTTAATGTTGATGACGCGCTCGAAAAGCTCGGCATCAAAATTCACTGGGTCGTTGATGTATTCACAATCACCCGCATTTAAAATCAGTAGATCAAGCGGCTTGTCTTGGTCGAGCTCTGGGAAGTTGTGGTAATCGGTCAGATCGAAACAGAGCGGCGTAATGGATGAATGCGCGATGTCTGTCTCGTGAGAATCAACCAAGGCTTGCAGCTTGTCTGGGTTACGGCCACAAGCAATCACCTGATGCCCTTGTTGAGCGTAATCGATAGCGAGTGATTGGCCGATACCTGAGGTCGCGCCTGTGATCATAATACGCATTATTGGCTCGCTCTCTTTTTGATGGATTTGATGGCGCAGCCCAGAACTGGAATGTGTTCGTACAACATAGAGCCGACATCAAGATAGTCTCTGTGATAGACCACTTGACCGTCGAGCATCTTGAGGTGGCTGTGTCCTTGTACTTCGATCGGCTTTTGTCCATTTAATTGCTTGTGAGCAAACTGCATCGTCCAGTAAACAGAAGCTTCGTCGTTCGCTTCGAAAGTGTGTTCGATATGAAAGTAACAGCTCGTTACCTGAGTGTAGAGATTCTCGAAGTAGTGGGTAAGCGCCGCAATTCCGCTGACATGATGCAGCGGATCTTGGAATTCGATATCAGGGTGATAAACCGTCTTAAGCACGTCGAAATTGTCAGTTCCGAGTTCTCGATACATGTTGAGAAAGTTATCAAGCCATAGAGAGTTATCCATAATATTCACTCTAATTATTTGAAAAAGGCTAAGGCTCTCAATCGTGCTTCTTTGTGTTCAACGATGGGTTGCCAGTATTCGCTGTTAATTCCGTTTTTTGCAATGTAATCATGTGGAAAATGCACATGCTTGTCAGGAATATTTTGCAGCTCTGGTATGTACTTACGAATAAAAATTCCTTTCGGATCAAACTTTTCACTCTGTGTGATCGGATTGAAAATTCGAAAGTAGGGTTGAGCATCACAGCCAGTACTTGAAGCCCATTGCCAGCCACCATTATTCGCGCTGAAATCACCATCGATAAGGTGCGACATAAAGAAACGCTCACCCCAACGCCAATCGATCAGCAGGTGCTTGGTTAGGAAGCTTGCCACCACCATTCTTAGCCTGTTGTGCATCCAGCCTGTCTCAACCAATTGACGCATCGCTGCATCAACTAATGGGTAGCCTGTTTTTCCTTCGCACCACGCCTTGAAGCTCGGGTTGTCGTGATACCAATCTAAGCCGTTGTATTTCTGCTGAAAGTTCGCACCTTTAACCAGTTTAGGGTGGTGGAACATCAAATGCTTATAAAAATCTCGCCAAATCAATTCATTAAGCCAAGAAAAAGCTGGCAACTGAGTATCAAATAACAAGTCAGGCTGTTGCTGAATCAATTGAATCGCTAACCAACGAGGGCTGACTGCACCAATAGCCAAGTAAGGAGATAGGCCTGATGTCCCCTTCACTGATGGAATGTCTCTAAGGCGAGAATAGTCGTTAACTTTATTGGCTAAGAAATTGGGGATCACGCTCTCAAGCACATCTTGGCTTAATGGCCAACGGCTTGAATCAACACGCGGAAATTCGAAATCGTACTCGCCAGAAAAACCACTTAACGATTGTTTCAGTTGTGATGGATTCTGAAGCGAATCCGTTTCAGATGAACCTGCTTGCGCTGATCCTGTTGAATGCACTGGAGCGCGACTGCAAATGATGCCTTTCGCTTGCACTTCTTTTAACCATGCGTTTTTGAAAGGTGTGAAAACCTTGAACATCTCACCTTGTTTATTCAGCACGCTACCTAATGGCAGAATAGTATCGCAGTCGGTTATTTTCAGCTTTATACCAGTAGCGATTAAGCGTTTGTCTCTTAACTGCTCATCCACTTCCGGCTCTGAATTGGCATACACACATGTCGCATCGACCTGTTTGCACAAGTTGATGAGTTGAGTGGCTTGATCGTTAAAGTCTGTGGCTTTGAGGTGCAGAAGATCGATCCCAAATTCAGCGAGTTGGGATTCAAGTTGCTGCAGGTGACGATAGATTAAATCGGCTTTGATTGGCGCAAGGTGGTGTTGCTGCCATTGCTGTGGCGTTGAAATGAAAACGGCGGTCGTCACACCGTTTTCAACTGCCGCGACGAGCGCAGGGTTATCGTGAATCCGCAGGTCTCGTCTTATCCATAGAATGTCGCTCAATATCCGTATCTCAGCTTAAGTTCTTGTGGGTGCGGGTTTAGGTAAACCTGTGATTCAAGGTACTCGTTTGGGTATTCCATCAAGTAGTGGTTGATCAGTGTTAGTGGAACTAACAGAGGAACAAGACCTTCTCTGAATGATGAAATCTGATTGGTAAGCTCTTGCTTGTGCGCGCTGCTCAATTGTTTCTTAAAGTAACCTTGCAAATGATGCAGAGTATTGGCGTGGCTACCACGGTTCGCGTGGTGAGATAATGCCGTCATCAAGCCTTCAATATATTGTTTTGCCAACTCATCGATTTCAAGATCGTTGCTTGCTAATAATTTCCCAAGTTTCTTATAGCCTTCAATGTGGTGACACATTACCAAGTACTTGTGAGCGCTGTGGAATTGAATCAGCTTGTGTTTAGTTACGCCTTCGTCAACAAGGTTGAGCCACTTCTGATAAGTGAAGACACGTGTCATGAAGTTTTCGCGCAAAATAGGGTCATTGAGGCGACCATTTTCTTCAACAGGAAGTAATGGGTTGCCTTCCATCACTTGTTTGGTGAACATGCCTACGCCTGTCGATTCAGAGCCGCGACCGTGGTGGTGGTACACTTTTACTCTTTCCATACCGCAGGTTGGGCTTTTTTGACACACAATGAATCCTGCGATGTGCTGGTTGCTCTTTGAATAGTTTTGTCCAAACTCGATCAGATCATTGGTCACATCACCAGAACCGTCAGGTCTAGAAACGTGAATGATATTGTCTAGCTGACGAACTTGGCGAATGGTTGGGCGAGGTGTTGGAAGACCCACTGCCATTTCTGGGCATACTGGTTCTAGTTCAACATAATCTGCAAGGTCATCTGTACAAAAACGAGAGCGTTTGTGACCTGTATCGAAACGTACCTTATGTCCTGCAACACAAGCACTAATGCCTATTTTAATTTTCTTTTCCATTGGCCAACTCCTTTGCTCTTGCTTTGAGCTATTTATTATATTTCAACATTGCTAATCGTACTTACAGAGCCGGGTGTGTTTTAAGTCTCAACACCGTTGATGTTTTAAGCCAGATGTATTTGACGATATACAGGATAACTTCACGCCATCCTGTATATTTATAGCGTGCAACTGGGTTAATAGATATATTTACCGAGTGGATTGAATAACTGGCTCACCCCTTTTGTGAAGTAAAGCGCATCACTTGAAACAGTTAAACACACACAACCTTCTTTGGTAGCTGGTTGATGGGTGTGGTCACCATCTAACCAGATGAAGTCGCCTTTGTTGTAGACGCCCATTTCGTCTTCGAAACTGCCTTCCAAGAGAAGCGTAATCTCAAAGCCTTTGTGGGTGTGGCAAGGCACTTGTCCATCTTTGTCGATGTGCAGCAAGCTGGTGTGGTGTGCTTCGTCATCAAAATCGAGTCGCGCTCGCGAAATTTTGCCTAAGTTCATCCAGTCTTTTCTCGCCACTGAGTTCAACGCGCGAGGAATAGTGAATGTGGTGTCTGCAACCGTAACTTGCTGAACTTCGGGTGTCACTTCGATAGCTTGAGATGAATCAGCAGTGATTTGAGCAATCGCATCAAAATCAAACTCCCCATCATCGGATAGGAACGCATCCATTTCGCTGTCAGAAAGTTGAAGCCCTGAGGTATCACTTTCAAAGACTGAGTCAGCAGCTTGCGCCGTCAGCATGCTTACTTGCTGTTGGCAGTGTTCACACAGTTCAACATGGCTAGAGACAATCAAAGAAACTGAGTCTGCGAGTGTGCCATCGACAAAATCTTTCAAAATTGCGGTATTTGGGTGATGTTTAATCATGATCTTGTTCCCCCATGTGAACCTTAAGTTTGGCTAAAGCGAGTCTTAGACGTGATTTCACGGTTCCAAGTGGGACGCCAAGTTGTTGAGCGAGTTGCTCTTGTGACAACTCCTGAAAGTAAACGCCTTTAACAATCGTTTTCTGAGCCAAAGGCAACTTCTCTATTTGAGTCATTACATGGCGGCTCATCAAATGATCACCAAACGGTAATTCATCGCTTTGAGATTCCGCGACCATTGCATCTATTGGCCAAATGTCGTCAGCAATGGTTTGTTCTGCTTTTGCTTTCACCTTTCGTAACATGTCGAAGGCCGCATTTCGCATCACGGTGTAGACCCAAGTAGTCGCAGCACCTTTCTCTTCGTTGTAGAGATGTGCTTTTTTCCAAACGTTAGTCATTGTGTCTTGAACTAGCTCGTTTGCAGCAGCCTCGCCGCCCAACTTGCTGATTCCAAAACGCTTGATCTTAGGTGCGAAGAACTTGAACAAACAGGTGAAGGCTTGTTTGTCTCGGTCTGAACCAACCAAAATCAACCAACTTGAGAGCTCTGTAGGTACCTTATTTTCATTAGGTAATTTGTTGTCGGGAATAATGACATGCTCCTTGCCGTTCCCTGAACTTCTGCTTTCGACTTGCATAGTACTTAACCATCATGCGAATTTGAGTGGCACTACGTGAAAGGAGAAGGTCGGGATCACTTTAATTTAAATTAATTTCCACTATACAAAATTATAGTGAAGAAAAGTGCTTATTGCCCCGTAATGATTTGATTCAAAAAAGGAACTAAAGAAGGAAAGCTAGCGGGTTCGGTAAATTCTGTTTTCTTTTCCAATGGGATAGGCATCATTTCGAGTAATCGCGCACAAATCCATCGTGGGCTTTCGAAGTCTGGAGTGGGGTAGAGCGTTCTGATTGAATCGTGGTCTCGAAACAGCTGTACTAAGAATGCAGTAAATACGTTCGGTACTTTGCATTCTAGATCTGGCCAATGAGGTAATAACCTGAATTGGCTTTTTATCAGGTCATCGTCGTCTCGAAATGACCCGTGAAGCTGAACCAGTTGTTGACCTTCGACATCGATTTCCAAAATTTGGTCGTCAGACATATTGAAATCAACGATGGACACTTTGGTTCCCCAAGAACTGAGATGTTCAGAGTTGGTGCTGTCTTGGGTGGCAATAATGAACCCATCTCCTTGGGCCGCATGTGCAACCATAGCAAGATATTTTGGTTCAAAGATGCGTAGCCTCTGACGACCTCCGGGCAGAAGAAATATCGGAAGAGGAAATACGGCGAGCTCGAAAGAAGACTCTACGAGTGCCTCTGGTTCGGCGTCTGTCCGTGTGGTCTGGCTCGATGAATTCGGCACATAGCACTCCTTAGTTCAAATGTAATTTGAGAAGATATACGCGGAGTCGGTGGTGTTCGATCAATTGATTGCGGTTGTTGTTATTGGGTGATGAGTTACAGACATGAGCCAAAGCAGATGATTTTTTGTTGCACATGCTCATAAATTCATTGTTTTTACCTTCTTTCATACGCGTCATTAGGTAATATATGTACGAATAGTAAGCGGATGGGTGGTCGCCAAACGATGCTTCTATCTATCCTTCTTCTTTACCTGACATCGCATCAAAGGAATGGTCATGATTGTTATATATGGTATCAAAGAGTGCTTGAATCCAATTAAGTTGCAGCTCTCTAATGTGTTGCAACAGTGCTTAAACAGTGAAATGGGTTTACCCGATGACAAGCGAGCGCATCGATTTGTGCCATTGGAGCGAGATGATTTCTTTTATCCAGAAGGAAGAACAGAAGCCTATACTGTTATAGAGATCAATATGATGGAAGGCCGAGCGGTCAACACCAAGAAGCGCTTAATTAAGAAGATATTCTCTGAAATAGAGAAGCAGTTAGCTATCTCTCCTATTGATATTGAAATAACCATCAAGGAACAACCTGCACACTGTTGGGGGTTTCGAGGCATGACCGGTGATGAAGCCCAAGACCTGAAGTATAAAGTGAAGGTCTAAGGTCGCAGGACTCAGGACTAAGATATATTCCACTTTAAATCTTGGATTTATAGATTACTGAGAGCGGCTTTAGAAAAACACTAAGCCGCTTGTTATTGAAGAAGACCAATAGAGAAGGTTAAACCATTAGCTCTCGTGGTTCTCTTTTAGGTAACGGTGCCAGTTGGCATTGATGACATCAAAGTGCTCCACACAGAACTCTTTCCTATCTTTCAAATAGTCGTTTTCTACTTCATCGAGCAAGTTCTTGTAGGCATCAGGATCGCTGCCATACACCAAGCATAATGTGGAGAAGTAGCGCTGTAGATCAAAACTGTGCTCATCAATGTATTCACCCAAGTCGTAATACTCAGGGCGGTCTTCTGACTCGAAAGCGAACATGTCAGCGGCGCTGATTGCGGCATCACCTCCATGTTCTACATAGTTAAGTAAAAGCACTGTCGCGAGGTTATCAACGGCATCTTCCTCTTTGCCCAGTATGGCAATATTCTGGTCTTCGATATAAGCGTGCCCAGCTTCGTGCAGTAGAGTATGAAGCAAGGTATCGATAGCACCAGTTTGCGCGGTCTTTCCATACTCTTTTTCGTATCGATTCTTTTCAAAGTAATTAAGCGACTCAGAGTAGAAGCTATACGGGATAAGCACTTGATGCGTTTGTGGATCGTAGAGTGGACCTTCTTCCCCGCCGTATTGAATGGTTAATGGCTTTTCAAACATGAAGAGTTGGTTTGACAGGTCAATCACAGTGTCATTGACGCCACTGTTTCGAATTTCACGTTTGAGCTGCTCTTCTTCAGTATTTTGTGGTGAAGAGAACTCAACGATCAGGTTATTTTGGGTTGTTTGTTCACTAGATGCATAAGTTGCGGCAAACACTGAGCTAAGGGCTAGGCTGTAGGTCAGTGTTCGTTTCAATAATGTCATCGGCTATCCTTGTGATTATGCTGCGATTCAGGCTCGGTGTTAAGGTGATCCCCCTAAGTCATGTAACTCAAGTTACGCGATCTAAGTTATGTACCTTAAGCTGTTTAAGCTGTTTGAGTTAATTGAGTTATTTACTGTGGTTAGATTACAAGTTTAGACTGAATTTTGAAGCATCGAGGACAGCAATTTTTGAAGTCGACACGAGCTGATTAATGAGTGACCCACTTTGAGGTTCGGCTACAAAGAATTGGCGAGCTGAATGACCAGCGGTGATGTGATTCGTTTCTGTTGGTAATTGATAGATAAATTTCGGTTCAAGTGAACCCTTGTGCTATACTCCGCGCCCCAATCCGAATTGGCTTGTTAAATCTTAGGAAATTATTATGAGTGTTAAAAACGAACTTCAACAAATTAACAACCGTCTAGACAAATGTCGCAACAAGTTAGCGGCTGCTAAAACTCGTAATGATCGTCCTGTTGTTCGTCAATTTGAAGACGAGATTAAGAAGCTAACCAAGAAAATTGCTCAGTTGAAACACAAAGAAAGCTTCGATGTAAATCAAGAGCGTAAGTCTTTGGTTGATATGCCATTTAGCCGTGAGATTACAAAAGCTGAGCAAGCGGATATGGGTAAACTTAAAAAGTCTGTAAAAGGGCTCGTAATTGTTCACCCAATGACGAAGATCGGTAAAGAGCTTCGCATTGAGGTTATGACTGGTTACGCACCGAAAAAATTCTAATTACCAGTGATGGTGATGAAAGAGGAGCTAGTAATAGCTCCTTTTTGCTTTTTTAGGTATTAAAAAAGCAGAGTTAGCGGCAAGGATACTCACGCCGTTATCAACTTTTTGGAGGTGATTTTTGTCACAAATCCTTTTATCTCCTATAAAAGTTAACGTGTCACTAACATGGCACCAAGTGAACGCAGTAATGTGTTCGCTTTTCGAATCTACAATTTCTCTCCAGTTTGTATAAATATAGGTAGAGCAGCACAGATAATTACAGATAAAACTAGACTCATTAAGGAAGATGAGAACGTAAAAAAATAGAGGTTATATGAATCAATTAATTTCAATTGGACCACTAGAATCCTTCCTAATCGCGATTAGTGTTTTGTTTCTAGGTCATTTCGTCAATGCAAAGCTTCCGGTTCTCAAAAAGTACAATATTCCAGAGCCCATTGTCGGCGGCTTGATTGTCGCTTTTGCTATTACAGCCCTGCACTTTAACGGCCTTGATCTTGAGTTTTCCTTGCCCCTGCAGAACACTTTTATGTTGATGTTCTTTGCAACGGTCGGTCTTGCGGCTAACTACACGCAGCTGATAAAAGGTGGCGCTAAGGTATTCCTATTCTTAGGGGTGGCTTCGGTTTACATCATTATCCAAAACGGTGTAGGTGTAACACTTGCGACGGCACTAGGCCTTGAACCCTTGATGGGTTTGATTGCTGGATCTATCACGCTTTCGGGTGGTCACGGCACGGGCGCAGCTTGGTCTCAAACTTTTTCAGACACGTTTGGCATTGCCAATACTCTAGAAATCGCGATGGCTTCAGCGACGTTTGGTTTGATTATCGGTGGTATTATCGGTAGCCCAGTAGCACAAAAGCTGATTGATAAAAACCAGCTTGAATCTGAGTACGGCACCGGCACACAAACCCATGAGCGTTTTCCTGAACTTGTTACTTACAACGAGTATGAAGAAGACAAAGTAACAGCGAAGAAGGTGATTGAAGTATTGTTCATTCTTCTAATCTGTATCTCGGGGGCGAAATACTTAGAAGAGTGGGTAGCGACTTTTGAAATTTCTTGGTTGATGATTCCTGACTTCGTTTACGCGTTGTTTATCGGTGTGTTCATCACTAACGTTTTTGAAGTGACTAAGCTGCATAAAACCGACAGTGAAACGGTCGATATTCTTGGTACGGTGTCATTGTCGCTGTTCTTAGCTATGGCGCTAATGAGCCTTAAGCTTTGGAACATCTTTGACCTTGCGATTCCTTTCTTGGTTATCCTTGCGGTTCAGGCTGTGGTGTTGGGTATCTTCTCTTACTTTGTGACGTTCAAAGTAATGGGTTCTAACTACGACGCAGCGGTTATGGCGGGTGGTCACTGTGGTTTCGGCCTAGGTGCAACACCAACAGCGGTAATGAACATGGGTTCTTTGGTGAACCGATTCGGTCCGTCGCCACAAGCCTTCATGGTTGTGCCAATCGTTGGTGCCTTCTTTATCGATATCGTTAACCTGATCATCCTTCAAGGTTACATCTCGTTTATCGGTTAATGTTCGCCTTTGCTTAAATGCGATGAGCTAATCGCACTAAGATGAATACAAGAAAGCCAGTCTGTTGACTGGCTTTTTTATTGTCTAGCGTATACGAACTTATAGATTTTATCTTATGTCGGTGAGCTGATCTGTAGTTCTTTAAGCAGAGGAAATGCTGCTTTAATGTGTTCTCCTGTGACAATGAATCCGACGAGTTGGTTTGCCTCATTAAAACCTTTGGCGACAATCCCTTTTGGATCAAACCGAGTCTCCCAACTCTGAGCAGTTTGAATATCACGGCCTGCCAGTTGAATCGGATAACTAGGCGTTTTCACTTTAGTCATAATATGCGGCAAGCTTAGTTTTCCTTCACCCGTAGTGAGTTGTTTCGCTAATACGTTGGCCGCTAATATCGCGGGTTGCAGGTAAGCCATCACTCGACCTTGAATCTCAGTACAATCCCCAATGGCATAGATATTTTTGATGTTGGTTCTCATAGTTTCGTCAACGAGAATACCTCTATTCACATCAATGTCCGCTTGTTTGGCTAATGCTGTGTTTGGCTTTAACCCTGCTGCGGCGATGACTACATCGGTTTTGATTAATCGAGAAGAGGTCGTTTGTAACCGGACTCCATCAGCAAGGTAAGTCGCGTGGCTTACCGTAGCATCCGTCTCAACAGTTACACCGGCTTTACGAAGCTCTCTCTCCAACTCTAGAGAGACAAAAGGTGGTACCAAACTACTTAATAGGTAACTTGCAGGTTCAATGATCGTGACATTTTTACCCGACGTTTGAAGATCGAAAGCGAGCTCGACTCCAATGAGCCCGCCACCAATGACGGTGATTCGCTTGGCTGCATCGATCTGAGCTTTGTGTTTTTCGAACTCTTCTAAGCTATTTAGCGTAATGGTCGCTCCAGGGTTCAAGCCTTCGGCTGGCGGTATGAAAGGCGTAGCACCTGTTGCCAGTACAAGTTTTGAATACGGGATGACATCGTCACCGGCGACAACGAATTGTTGCTCGGTGTTAATCTCGTTTACCCAAACGTTGGTTTTAATGACAACGTTATGCAGCTCAGCTAATTGTTGAGCAGTATTGATCGCAAGTTGCTGAGGTGTTTGAGCTTGACTGAATACATGCGAAAGATTCGGCTTACTGTATTCAATACCCGCATCAGCAGTGACCATTGTAATAGCGATATTTGGGTCAGTTTTACGGATCATCTTTATGGTTTGTAAGGCAGCGAAACCAGCGCCCACAATAACAATGTTGTCCATATTACTTCTCCACAAACACTTCTTTGCCTAAATGGCATTCTGGGCAAAGGAAGTCATCCGGCACTTGTGCCCAAGGTGTTCCTGGTTCAACGCCTTGGTAGGGTTCACCCAATTGTGGGTCGTACACCCATTCACAGACAGTGCAGCGCCAGCAAGTGCAGTCTGCAGTGTGTACTGACTTATCTTGAGCTACTTCTGTTTCTTGCTCTGTCGTGTCTTTGAGCTCGGCAGTGGTGTTTGCCGGTGCTGGTGTGGCTTCAAGCGGTGTAACATTGCGTGATACTTGCTTTGGTGCGCTGACTTCGTCTGGATTTACACGCCAAACTTCAGCAAGTGTCATTCCGTAATCAATACATTGGCGAAGTGCGTCTGTATCTGGTTTCCAGTGAATATGCTGAGGTGCGCTCACTTCGAAGTTGGCTTCACGTAAGCGAGCATCGATGCGTTTTACTGCGCCGCCAGTCCACCCTGAAGAGCCAAATGCTGCGGCTCTTTTTTCTGCAAAGCGCAGGCCGTGTACTTCTTCAAGTAGTGCGGCGATTTGCGGCATCATCACATTGTTCATGGTCGATGATCCAACAAGCACGCCCTTTGAACGGAAGATATTGGCAAGGATGTCATTCTTATCGTGCTTAGAGATATTGAAGACCTTGATGGCTGTTTCTGGGCTGCCTTTACGAATACCCTTTGCGATCGCGTCTGCCATCATGCGGGTGTTATTCGACATGGTGTCGTAGACAATGGTGATACGGTCTTCTTTGTAGGCTTTAGACCACTCGTAATATTGCTCAACGATTTGGGTCGCGTTGTCGCGCCAAATACAGCCATGAGAGGTTGCGATAACATCGATAGGCACACCCAAGCTCAATACTTCTTCGATCTTTGCTTTCACTAAAGGTGCGAAAGGCGTCAAGATGTTCGAGAAGTAACGTAGGCATTGATCATGCAACTCAACTTGGTCTAACTGATCATTGAACAGGTTTTCATCACAGTAGTGCTGACCAAAAGCGTCGTTACTGAACAGAATTTCATCGCCAGTCAGGTAAGTCGCCATTGAATCTGGCCAGTGCAACATCTTCATTTCTACAAAGATAAGCTGTTTACCGTTACCCACGTCAAGTGTGTCACCGGTTTTAACGGTTCTGAAGTTCCAGTCTGGCTGGTGATGATGACCAACAATTGAGTTAACACCCGCTTCGGTGCAGTAGACCGGTGTGTTTGGAATTTTGGCTAGTAGCGCTGAGAGCGCACCCGAGTGATCTTCTTCAGCGTGTTGACAAATAATATAGTCGATATCGTTGATGTCGATTTCCATCTCAAGGTTTGCTAAGAATTGCTCAGTAAAGCGGTGGTCAACAGTATCAACTAGAACCGTTTTCTCTTCACGAATCAGGTAGGAGTTATAACTTGTACCTTTGTTCATGTGGTATTCCTTACCATGGAAGTGTTCTGTTTCCCAATCGTGGACGCCGACCCAATGAACATTTGATTTAACGTGAATAGTCATAATGATAATACCTTATTTAAATATCTAAGGCTCCTATTGCACTAGTTATGCCATGTTTTTAAGTATTTGTTTTTATAGTGTTTATTTGGTTTTTAATTGTCATGATGTGTCTTTATGACACTGTTAGATGTGTAATTAAAATGAACTCATCGTGTCTTTATGACTAAGTTGTTGATGGTTGGTAATTGGTAGTTGCTTGGATAAATAACAGATACAAAAAAGGCCAGACGAATGTCTGGCCAAAACAAGGCAGTGTAATCTAACAGTCTAAAGTGCTGTTAAAACTATATTTTTGTAAAACGAAAAAGCGTTTTAGAAATTAAAGCGTTGTAGCTATCAGTACATAATGCATATGTATTGGATTTATTACAGTGTAGTAACCACTTCATCAAGCGCTAGACGCGCTTTTGGTTTACCGTGGTTATAGTCTTCGCCGTCTTTGTGGTAGCCGATAGCCAGTGCTACATCAACAACGTGACCTTCCAGTTCGTCAGCAAATTCTTCGCCGATCAGAGCTGCGTCTACGCCTTCCATAGGTGTTGAAGCGATGCCAAGACGAGCCAGTGTGTGCAGTGTGTTACCTAGCGCGATGTAAACTTGAGACTTAGTCCAGTTACCGTTAAAACCCGTTTCGTCTGTGTTCATTTCTGCGAATGCGTAAGCACCCAAGAATTGCTCGTACATTTCAGCGGGTAGGTGACCAGAGCTTACTTCTGTGTCAGCACGCTTAGCGAATTTCTCTTTAGTGTACTTAGGATCGTGAGCAAACAAGATCGTATGTGATGCTTCTTTCGCATGTGGTTGGTTAAACTGGAACATGTTCTCGAAAGTATTGTGAAAACGTTGTTTTGCTGCGTCGCTCTCAATGATGATGAATTTCCAAGGCTGAGAGTTGATAGAAGAAGCTGATAAACGAAGTGCTTCTTTGATTACTTCCATGTCTTCCGCAGAGATGCGTTTGTCGGCATCGTATTTTTTAGCTGTGTAACGAGTGTTTAGATCAGTAATGATTGGATGAGTCATGTTGAATCCTAATATCTATCAATAATAAATGTTGTAGGGTTTTATGTTCGGTAACGTCAACAATAAACGGATAACGCATTTAGGCTATATCTCTATAGAAGTCGTTTCTAGAACAGTCAGCCTCTAAAAGGCTGAACGCTTAAATGGCTATCGAACATGCCCCAATAAATCGAGTATCTGCGGTAGCTCAAGTCGATGGGTGTAAGATAATAGAAGATTGGCTCGGGAAAAATAGCGAACACATCAAATCACTATGGTTAATAATGTCCACAATGATTTGATTTGTGTGATCTGGGTGTGTGTTGGTTTTCGAAAATCAGCCAGTTAGTACGCCTTGATTCCATATTGGCGTAATAAAGAGGGAAGTACGCTGTCGAGGTTTGGGATATCTTCAGGGTTAAGTTCAATCAAGCTAAAACCATGCTCTTGGTAAACTTTCTTGGTCGCACTTCGTTTGTCTTCTTCTATAGAGCCTGAATCTGTTCCCCAGAACTGAATGTATACTTTGCCGCTTGGCAGGTAGAAATCGCTCATTACTTCCTTTGATATCGGGAGCGGACGTTCATAGGCATGAACCACTCCCGCCATATAAAGCCAGTTATCAATGATCAGCTCTCCCTTTGAACGTACATAATGTCCGTCTAAGGTTCGGTGTTTCGCCTCAAATTTCTGACGAAAGCTAGAAAACGAGACATCGGTAGAGTGGCTTTCAGCATCATGCCCTAGAAATTCGACAACAGACTGCTTCAAACGTTTATTGCGAACCAATGAATCGTGCCATACCACAAATAGGTTTTGAGTCGCTTTATCTTCCCTTTGCTCACCGCCTGCTTTTAAGCCTGTTGAGGTGACATGCCAACCATCTTCTTCACGTGTTATCCAACCAAGCTCGCTGAGCAACAGGTTAATTTTTTTTGCGCTAAGTTGAAAGGCACTGCCTAGTTGAGTTGCCGTTAGCGTTTTTCCAGAGAAAGAATCTAGGTCGATGAGTAGTTTTTCTGGCCAGACAATAAAGACACCAAACTTCTTGTGTTCGACATACTCCCCACCAAAGCTTTCGCCTCGTTCTGTGAGTACCCAACGCTCCTGTGAACGCACGATATAGCCAGCTGTTTTCAAATCACTGAATAGAGCCTTTGCTTCTATCCCTTTTTGTTTGGCTAGTGCTGATGTGGAAATCTTGTCTGGCATAGTCTGTTTCTCAATTAGCAGTAGAACTGCTGATTAATGTTGAGGGGCTGTTGTATAGAATAGGGAAATACAATAACACAACTGTTGATACTAACTGCAGTTCACTGGTCCATGTTTTTAGTGAGTATTCGCTCTCATTTTGAATGTTAAGCAAAATGTCGCCTAATTTGTAATTAAATTACAGTTTTAGGGTTTTTACCCATCTTGGTGCATATTTATTATTCGTAACACGATGTTCTTTTATACGGGTTATATAGATCTCAGATGCTATATTTTATTAAGTGTGATTTGCATCACCATTTATTTTTAAGTATTACAAAATAAAACGTGATCTAGATCTTGTGTTAATGATATCTATTCTCATTAATTTGGCTTTGTAATTTAAATTCATGATGTTTTTGTGATCTAAGGTGTACTCGTTAACCCGAAAGTGTTTTTTGCGTGTGATGGCTATCACGAAAGTTGGGCTGAGGTGCATTTTAAAAATGTTGTGATACATTTTAATCGACTTTTGAGTACACACTTTCGGTCATTTGACCAACCAATACATTACGGGGTTCTACCTATGTTATCACCAGAAGCAAAGATTAAGGTTCAAAACTTTGGTCGTTTCTTATCCAATATGGTAATGCCAAACATCGGCGCATTCATTGCGTGGGGTTTCATTACTGCACTATTCATTCCAACGGGTTGGTGGCCTAACGAAACGTTAGCATCAATGGTTGGCCCAATGATCACATACCTACTACCACTATTGATCGGTTATACCGGTGGTAAAATGGTTGGTGGCGACCGCGGTGCCGTAGTGGGTGCTATCACAACAATGGGTGTTATCGTTGGTACTGATATCCCAATGTTCATGGGTGCAATGATTGTAGGTCCACTGGGTGGTATCGCAATTAAGAAATTCGATGAAGCTGTTCACGGTAAAGTGAAGAGTGGTTTCGAAATGCTAGTGAACAACTTCTCTGCTGGCATCATCGGTATGATCTGCGCAATCATCGCATTCGTTGTGATTGGTCCTGCAGTTAAAGTACTGTCTGGTGCTCTTGCTGCTGGTGTTAACGCAATGGTTGAAGCTGGTGCCCTTCCTTTAGCTTCTATCTTTGTTGAACCTGCGAAAATCCTTTTCCTAAACAACGCAATCAACCACGGTATCTTTTCTCCATTAGGTATCCAGCAATCTGAAGAGATTGGTCGTTCAATTTTCTTCCTAATTGAAGCGAACCCAGGTCCTGGTTTTGGTCTTCTACTTGCTTATATGGTATTTGGTAAAGGTAGTGCGAAACAGTCTGCTGCTGGCGCATCTATCATCCACTTCCTAGGTGGTATCCACGAAATTTACTTCCCTTACGTACTAATGAACCCACGTCTAATTCTTGCTGTTATCGCAGGTGGTATGACAGGTGTATTCACTAACGTAATGTTTGATTCTGGCCTTATCTCTCCAGCATCTCCAGGTTCTATCTTTGCAGTTCTATTGATGACGCCAAAAGGCTCTTACGTTGGTGTTGTTCTTTCTGTTATCGCATCAACCGCTGTGTCTTTCATCGTAGCTTCAATCCTACTTAAGACTGCAGCTCAAGGTGACGACGAAGATTCACTAGAAAAAGCATCAGCGCAAATGAAAGACATGAAAGCGTCTTCTAAAGGTGCGGCATCAGGTGCAAACGTGAACCTAACTGATGTAGAAGCAGTGTACGTAGCGTGTGATGCGGGTATGGGGTCAAGTGCAATGGGTGCCGGTCTACTGCGTAAAAAAGTAGAAGCAGCAGGCCTGAACATTGTGGTAACCAACTACGCAATCAACAATCTACCAGCTGATTCGCAAATTGTTATTACACACAAAGACCTAACAGACCGTGCACGTAAAACCGTACCAGGTGCAATGCATATGTCTCTTAACAACTTCTTAGATGGTGCTGTATACGACCAGCTAGTTGCAGACCTTGTAGAAGCAAAAAGTGGCGAAGCAAAAGCGCCAGTGACTGCAGCCGCTCCTACACAGAAAGGCAACAAACTTGCACTAACTAACGACAGTATCTTCCTTGGCCTTAAAGCCACGCAGAAAGAAGACGCTATCAAGTTTGCTGGCGACCAGTTAGTAAAACTTGGCAACGTGTCACCTGAATACGTAGACGGTATGTTTGCTCGTGAAGAGCTTGTGTCTACTTACTTAGGCGAGTCTATCGCGGTACCACACGGCACAATCGAAGCAAAACAATACGTACAAAAAACCGGCATCGTGTTCTGCCAATACCCTGAAGGCATTCAGTGGGGCGAAGACGAAGATGATATCGCTAAGATGGTTATCGGTATTGCAGCACAAGGCGATGAACACAACATGGTGTTGATGGCTATTACCAATTCACTTGATGACGAAGAAGCAGTGGAATGCTTACAGAACACAACTAACCCAGATGATGTTCTACGTATTCTAAACGGAAATTAATACGCTCTAGTCAAGCTCCTGAGTGAAGGAGGCCGGTGTCCCCCCACTGGCCTCATTTTCGGTCTTACTCTTTATCGGTTTATTAAAGATTCAGTCTGAATAGCTTACTGCTTAATGCCTAGGGCACGTCGTCAAGGCATGTTGTTGAGCCGTTAGCTATCTAGATTCAAATATTTATAAGGTCAAAATTATGAAAGCGTTACATTTTGGTGCAGGTAATATCGGTCGTGGTTTCATTGGTAAGCTTCTTTCTGATGCAGGTATGAAGGTTACGTTTGCTGACGTAAATGAAACGGTTGTAAATGCGTTAATTGAACGCCAAGAATACCCAGTTAAGATTGTTGGCGAAGAGTGTGTTGTGGAAGTGGTTAAGAACGTGACAGCAGTAAACTCAGCGACAAGCGTTGTAGTAGATTGCATCGCTGAGTCTGATCTTGTAACAACAGCGGTAGGCCCAACGGTTCTTAAGATTATCTCTAAATCGATCGCTCAAGGTATTGAAAAACGTGCTGCGGCAAACAACACGGCACCAATGAACATTATCGCGGCAGAGAACATGGTTCGCGGTACTAGCCAATTAAAGGCAGCAGTGTTAGAGCACCTTTCTGATGAAATGAAAGCGTTCACGGAAGAGCACATTGGCTTTGTTGATTCAGCGGTTGACCGTATTGTTCCACCGGCAGAAGCGGGCGAAACAGACCCTCTAGCCGTAACCGTTGAAACGTTCAGCGAGTGGATCGTAGATCAAACACAATTTAAGGGTGAGATTCCAAACATCCCAGGTATGGAATGCACTGACAACCTAATGGCTTTCGTTGAGCGTAAACTGTTTACCCTTAACACTGGTCACTTAGTAACAGCTTATCTTGGTGTGCTTGCTGGCCATGAGACAATCAAAGATTCTATTGAAGACGCCGTGATCCGCGCTGAAGTAACTGCAACAATGGAAGAAAGCGGTGCTGTGCTTATTAAGCGTTACGGTTTTGACCCGGAAGCTCACGCAGCCTACATCCAAAAAATCCTTGGTCGTTTTGCTAACCCGTTTCTACGTGATGAAGTAGACCGTGTTGGTCGTCAGCCAATTCGTAAACTGAGCCCACAAGACCGCCTAGTCAAGCCATTAAACGGCACATTGGAGTATGGTCTTCCAAATGCTCATCTCGTAAAAGCGATTGCAGCGGCTTTCCATTACAAGAATGAAGATGACCCTCAAGCGGTTGAACTTCAGGCAATGTTCGCAGAAAAAGGGTTTGCTGAGACATTAGCGCATTATTCTGAGCTGAATAGTAACTCAGAAGTTGTTAAACTAGCGGAAGAAGCTTATCTAGCATTGAAATGATAAACCATCAAAGTGCCACACCAGTGGCACTTTCTTATTGTCGAGCCGTTATGCCAATACAAACTAGCCACGAAACTGAATTACTCGAAGCCCTATCTGAAGCTGAGAGCGCTAGCGCCTGTCTAATGGCGGCTTACGATGCATTGGATGACACGGTAGATGCCGTATTAAAAAACATTTTCAAGAAAGACGACACGGCAATTAAATTTGTTGTTGAACCACTTCTCAACAGTGGCGGGCCGTTGGGCGAGATTATGATCCGCGCTAAGCTACTATTAGGGCTTGGTGTGATCAGTAAAGAGCTCTACGATGATTTAGAGATTTTCGTTACCTTGAAAGAGTGGGCGAAAATACAGGGTGAAGACACCAGCTTCACAGAAGTCGACGTTATATTTGAGCTTAACAAGGTGCACGCGGTTCAGCGTATCATGCCTATCGAATATGATGCGGAGATGGTGGAAACCATGTCTGGCCCAATGCTTCAAATGTTCTTGGGTCGACACAATCAGAAAGTGAAGTCGACGATCGTTTTGGCTATCACTGACATTATCACGACTTTATGCCGAGATAACGCACTGAGTTCTTAGCTCTAGTTTGCAGTCCTGCTTATCTTGTTTCACATCCTACATATCTTGTAGCTGTTCGTTCGTTTCAATCCAAAGCTTAAAATGATGGCGGTTTCTCTCGTTGGAGAAATCGCTTTGTTGTTTTTGTGTCTATAAAAAATACCCGAAACCTCTCTTCCCATTAAACACAAAAGCAGCAGGTACAAAAAAAGCCACATTCAGTGGCTTTTTCTATTCAAGACGCTCTCTTTATTAAAAACGCCCTTCTATCCAAGACGATGCGGATTATAGGTCTTGGATGTTCTCAGCTTCTAACTCTTGGAAGTAGCGTAGAGTCTTAACTTTTAGCTCTTGTTGAGCTGGCTCATCAGCAACGATGATAGCTTTACGGTGCATCTGTAGAGCTGTAACAGTCCACATGTGGTTTACAGAACCTTCGATAGCCATTTGAAGCGCTTGCGCTTTGTTGTGGCCTAGAGAAAGGATCATTACTTCTTCAGAATCTAGAAGAGTAGCAACACCGATAGTTAGTGCGTATTTAGGAACTTGGTTGATGTCGCCATCGAAGAAACGAGAGTTCGCGATACGAGTGTCTTCAGTCAACGTTTTGATACGAGTGCGTGAAGATAGAGAAGAACCTGGCTCATTGAATGCGATGTGACCGTCGATGCCTACGCCGCCCATGAATAGGTTGATTTTGCCGTATGAACGGATTTTCTCTTCGTATGCTGCACAGTGAGCATCGATGTCTTCAGCTTTGCCGTCTAGCAGGTTGATGTTTTCTGCTTGAATATCAACGTGGTTGAAGAAGTTCTCGTGCATGAATGTGCGGTAAGATTCTGGGTGGTTAGGGTCGATACCAACGTACTCATCCATGTTGAATGTTACAACGTGCTTGAAGCTTACTTCGCCCGCTTTGTGTAGTTCAATTAGCGCAGCGTAAGTAGTTAGAGGTGTGCTACCAGTAGGAAGACCTAGAACAAATGGACGCTCAGCAGTAGGAGCGAATTTGTTGATAGAATCTGCGATGTGACGAGCAGCCCATTTACCTACTTTAGCTTTGTTGCTTAATGGAATAAGTCTCATTGATTTTGCCCCTAGAAATAAAATTTTATAGTGTTCTGAAACATTAATTCGCATTATAAAATAAGTTATTAAATTCCGCTATTGTTTTAGGTCAAGTTTTTGCTTTTTTCGTCGTATCTGTGACCAGAACTCTCAAATTTGCACAATTATTGTATGGATATTTGGTAGCGTTAAACAAGATTAATACGTTTGTCATATATCGTCAGGTGGTTTTGATTCAGGGTCTGAAAGATCAACAAGCTTCGTTGAGTGGATGGTCAGGAGTGCAATGGACGTATGATCAAAGAGTGATACTTATGTGGCACTGCCGTGCAAAAAAGAGGAGAAAAAGTGAGAAAGTATCACCGACAGGCGTGAATGAGCATGGGTATATTTAAGAATAGTGATCATTCAAAGCTATCACTATGAATTTTATATAAATATTGGTAAAACTGGACAGGTTGGCTAAACTTACTAATTACGAAGAAGATGCGTGTTTGTTTTAAGTTGCCACTAATATGCTGTGAAAAAAGCCCAAAGTGATTAGGTATCACTTTGAGCAGTTTTACTAATCTTCTAACACTAACTCTCTGTCGTATTCTTCCCTAGGCACTTCACCGCGTTTGCAGCCGTTTAGGGTATGAAAGCGACGGCGTCCACGAGCCAGTTGAATGTACTTCAACCAAACACGGTCTAACTTGGACTTAGCCTTATGAGGGTGAGCCAATACTTTGATGAAATGTCTTTCTTCAGCATTGGTCGGTGTTAGTTCACCAGTCTCAAGTGCAAGCATAGTGTCACCAAACAAGGTTAGGATTTCTTCTTCTGAAAGAGTAAAATCACCTGACTTAGCGAACCCTCGTGGGAATTTAATGGTGTCATAAAAACGTTTTTTTCCGTGTCGGAATTCGGTCTCAGACATATCAGCCTCAGTAATGTGGTTAGATAGAAATTAGTGTTTATTGCTCACGCGAAAATATTGTTAAAAGGCTAAAATAGGAAACAAAACGTTTTTGCCTTTACGATAAACAATCCTAGATCGGCTAGTTAGCAGATTTATTACAGAGATGTATTTTTGATGGATGTGAAAGTATTTAGAACCTTTCTTGAGGTTGCAAGGGTGCGCCACTTTGGGCGCGCAGCTGAAAACTTGTATTTAACACAAGCAGCGGTGAGTGCGCGGATCAAACAGCTTGAAGGCTATTTTGATACTCAGCTCTTCATTCGTGACCGCAATAACATCAAGCTTACCTCTTCCGGTGAGCGTTTGATTGGTTATGCTGAAGTGATGGTATCCACCTTACAACAAGCCAAGTTTGAGCTGTCGTTAGAGAGTGGAAAAGCCTTGCAGTTAACACTAGGTGGCACTCCGAATATTTGGGATGCGTATCTGCAAAACTGTTTAAGCGTAGTGACCGATTCTTTTGGTGGTTATGGCTTCATGGCTGAGGTGATGGGGCGCGAGCAACTGAACCGTAATTTGCTAGAGCGAACCTTAGATATGGCTTTCGCCTTCGATCAGATTAAAGCAGAAGAGCTGAACTGTAAAAAAGTCGCTGATTTGGTTTTGGTGCTGGTATCAACGCAGCAAGATGATCTGGAATCTGTGTTCCAACATAAGTATGTGTATGTTGATTGGGGAACGCGCTTCGGTTCAGAACACGCAGAACGTCACCCTAAAGTTCCAGCTCCGTATTTACGTACCTCTACGGCTCGTATTGCCCTCGATTTCATTTTAGAGAAAGGTGGCAGTGCGTATTTACCTGTTTCTATGGTTGAACCTTTTATCGATTCGGGTCAGCTGCATAAGGTGAAAGGGGTAGAAGATTGGTATCGCCCAATTTATCTCAGCTACCGTAAAAGCAGCACCTCGGTTGATGCGATCATGCAGGTTGAGAAGCTGGTTAACGAGATTGACCCATCGACCGCCTACACGCTGCAACAAGCCGCTGAACAAGCACCTGAGTAACGGCTATATGTTGTAATGAATATCGTGTGTTGCAACCAATATCAGCTTGCTGAAATATGCGTTGCTGAATTAACTTTGTTGATTAAATAAAAGTTGATTAAATAAAAAATGGCTCCTAACTAGTTATATAGTTGGGAGCCATTTTCGTTTTAAACCAGAGATGATCTTCATTGCCAAATCAGAGATAACCCTAACTCGGATAAATCAGTTTAAGCCTGGTATGCGTAACCTTTTTTAAAAGCCCTATCACTTCAAAGCACTATTCTTCGAAAATTCTAGAGATTCATTAGATTCTCAATGGACTCTTCAAGAGAGTGTGACATGTATGAATGGATTTGATTTCCATCGGTAGCGTCAATCTCAATTTTAGAAATCCCCTTACTCGCTTCGTCTTCAAGAAAGCTGAGAGACTGCTCGACTGATTGACTGGTGAGAACCTGTTGGTTTGATAAAACAATACGACACGTGTGAAGAACCATAGCCTTTTCCTTTTTATATTCGACAGGTCTCTGCATCTTAGTGTGCTAAGTACCTATCGTTGACGTTGTGAGAAGAGTTTCTTCTCAAGGTTAAATTTAGTCGAATTGCGTAAAAAGAAAACCCTTTTTTGTGATTTATCTAACCTTCAGTTCCGAAAGTGGCTAGCGACAATGACAGTTCACGGTAAACTTTTAGGTATCGGAGTAAAAGTTATGGCAAATGGGAAGAGCACAGCATGTCGAGAAATATTCATCACAACAGTACGTTAACGAGTGAGCAGTGCCATTTGGCTCGATATGCGCGAGACGCTCGCTTTGACGGAATGTTTTTTACAGCGGTAAAAACCACCGGAATTTTTTGTCGTCCGATTTGCCCAGCAAGCCCGCCCAAAGAAGAAAATGTCGAGTATTTTTCTCATCAAGCTCAAGCCTTGAAGGCTGGATATCGCCCATGCTTACGTTGCCGGCCAGACAGCGCACCTTTTTCTCCAGCTTGGAAAGGTGTTGAAACGACTTTCTTGCGTGCTTTACAGTTGATTGATCATGGTGCGCTGAACTCAGGATCAATCGTCGACCTTGCCACTCGATTAGGTATTTCAGACCGCTATTTACGAACCTTATTCGATAATTACATCGGCGTGTCGCCAAAGCAATATAGCCTTTATAGCCAATTGATGTTTGCCAAGCAGTTGCTGCACACCAGTAGCATGAGCATTACCGATGTTGGCTTTGCGAGTGGTTTTAATAGCACGCGTCGTTTCAATGATGCCTTTCTAAAAGAGCTGCAGCTCTCGCCAAGCCAAATCCGACGAACAAAGCTAAGTGAAAACCTGAGCAATCATATTCAGCTAGTCTTTCACGGCCCATTAGACTGGAAGCATTTACTGGGTTTCTATCGACGAAGAATGATTGAGGGCTTAGAAGACGTTGGCGAAGACTATTACAAGCGCACAGTGAATGTTAATGGGTCAAAGGGTTGGTTCAAGGCCACTTTGGCTAAAGAGAACCGCTTAGATATTGAATTTGAGTTGGACGATATAAGCCAGTTAAGAAGCTTGATTGCGAACATTCGACGCATGTTCGATCTTGATGTCGATATTGCCAAAGTTGAGGTCTTCTTTACAACCATTGACCCCAACTTAGTGGCTAAGAGTGGCATCCGCATTCCTGGCGTGTGGAGTGCTTGGGAAGCCGGAGTAAGAGCGATTCTCGGGCAGCAAGTTTCGGTAACCGCGGCGATTGGGCAGCTTAACTTGTTGGTCAAAGAGCTTTCTGATGCACATGAGAAGGTCAGCTTCCCGACACCTAAACAGATAGCGGAGGCTGATGTCAGTTTCTTAAGAATGCCGGGAAGCCGCAAAGAGACCTTAAAGCGTTTTGCTGAATACATGGTCGACAATGAAGCAGAGCACCCTTCCAAATGGATTGAGCTAAAGGGCATTGGGCCTTGGACGATTCAATACGCGCTGCTTCGCGGGTTAAGTGAACCTAACCACCTGTTGGTTGGCGATTTGGTGGTGAAGAAGTTCATTGAGCATCGCCCCGCCATCAACACAGAGAGTGTTTCGCCTTGGGGTAGTTACGCCACGTTCCACTGTTGGAATCAGTCTTAGTAGAAAGAACAATCTACAAACATCAGTAATCCACAAACATCTGCAGTAGCAGGCTAGGAGAGATTATGACTAACCGATTTACTTATTATGAGAGCCCATTGGGAACCGTGACGTTACAGGCGAACGAAGAAGGGCTGCTCGGCCTTTGGTTTGAAACATACACCACCAAGCCAGAACAGTTAGGCGTTCAAGATGCTAGCTTTCCGATCTTTGAATTGGTCGCCGACCAGCTCAACCGTTATTTTTCTGGTGAAGCAATCCAGTTTTCTGTACCGATCGCAGCTAAGGGCACGCCATTTCAGCAGTCGGTTTGGCAGGCGCTTACTACCATTCCTTATGGAGAAACATGGAGCTATGCACAATTAGCCGATGCGATTGGTAACCCCAAAGCGGTGCGGGCCGTGGGTTTAGCGAATGGAAAAAATCCGGTGTCAGTGATTGTGCCGTGTCACCGTGTGATTGGTAAAAATGGCAAGCTGACCGGGTATGCGGGTGGTGTAGAACGAAAGCAACGCTTGTTGGTTATCGAAGGACGAGAACAAGAGTAAATAGGTTCTGTAGAGAGTGGTGGTGGGCTTTATCGAAAGTGGTTGGATAGTGTATTGCGATGTATTGCGCACAAATCGCTAGTGAGCACTAATGTGATTCATAGATTCATAGATTCATAGATTCATAGATTTAGAATTAAAGAATTAAAGGGTTAGAGACGTAAAGAGTGACTTTGCAATAAAATTGGCGCTTTCTGGAAAATACTTGTTTGGTTGCATATTATTTAACTATGTTCTCTAGGCAAGGATGCCCAAATGAATAGTCGTCATTCGTTAATCTTCGGTTGCTGTGCCGCGTTATTGTTGTCCGGTTGTTTAACTGACACCAGTCGTCCCTTCGAAGTACCACAACTTGTTTTGTTCAAAGGCATGTATGAGAACGCTGATAATGACAGCTATTTGCTGTTTGAATCTGGGCAAGTGACTTATCAAACAACGAACAATACCGTCACTCGTACGTATCGTGTCGAAGATGACTTGATCAGTATTAAGTTAAACTCCGCAAATAGTCGAGTTGACCCGGGGTTGGTAATGCGAATTCAACATGAGGGGGCGGTGCTCACCTGCAACCGATGTCCAGCGATGCAACTAAGCAACGTCTGGACAAGGGTTGAGAAGCCTTTGGGTGACTCCTCTTATTAGAAAAGATCACCATTAAGCCATAGGTGAGCGGCGATGCTGACGACATAACCAATCATGATCACTGGCATCCATTTTAAATGTCCAAAGAAGGTGTATTTTCCATGCGCCGCACCCATTAAAGCCACGCCTGCTGCACTACCAATTGACAACAAACTACCACCGACGCCCGCGGTTAAGGTGATCAGTAGCCAGTTGCCCATCGACATTTGGGGTTCCATGGATAACACGGCAAACATAACCGGAATGTTATCGACAATAGCCGATAAGATCCCCACCATGACGTTGGCCCAAATTGGATCCCATTGGCTATACATCACGCCCGAGGCTAATTCCAAGTATCCAAGTAAACTCAAGCCACCGACACACATTACGACGCCGTAGAAGAACAGCAACGTGTCCCATTCGGCATGCGACACTCTTCGAAATACATCGAATGGCACAACAGAACCGAGTCGTTTCAGGGCGCCTTCATCGTTATTGGCGATCGCCACCGCTTTTTTCTTCGCGAGTGAGTTGGGTAAAGTCTTACGTAAGTAATAACCAAAGAACTGAAGGTAGGCGAGCCCCATCATCATCCCCATCACAGGAGGGAAGTGGAGCACGGCGTGGAAAGCAACCGCGGTCGCTATTGTCATGATGAACAAGAAGACGATTCGTCTTGCTCCACGCTTTAATTCGATGTGCTGATGAACCGTGTCAGGTTGAGTCGTCGGAACAAAGTAAGACATGATCAGGGCTGGAACAAGGTAGTTCATCACTGAAGGAATAAAGAGAGGAATGAACTCGGTAAAGCTGACATGGCCAGCCTGCCATACCATCAGCGTTGTGATATCTCCAAATGGACTAAATGCGCCGCCAGCATTGGCTGCTATGACAATGTTCACACACGCGAGATTGACAAATTTAGGGTTAGAGCCTGCGACTTTAAGAACCACTGCACACATTAATAGGGCGGTGGTGAGGTTATCGGCAATAGGGGAAATGAAGAAGGCCAGAATACCGGTTATCCAGAACAGAGAGCGGAAATTAAAGCCTTTGCCTACCATCCACGCTTGCAGCGCATCAAACAGTCTTCTCTCTTCCATGGCACTAATGTATGTCATGGCGACGAGTAGAAAGAGTAATAGCTCGGCGTATTCCAGAAGGTTGTGTTCGAGCGCTTGTTTGGCGACTTCAACAAGGTTGTGTTCTTGGTAGATAAAACCAATGATGATCCAGATCAGGCCCGCCGCAAGTAGAACGGGCTTGGATTTTCGGAGTTTTAGGTATTCTTCCATCATCACCACGATGTAGGCGACAACGAAAATGGTCAGCGATAAGTAGCCAGCAAATGAACTGGTTAGCTTGAGCGGTTCTCCCAACTGAGAAGTGGCAGCGCCTGCTACCGTAGAAAAAAATAATAAAGAGAGAACAGCAGAAAGCTGGATACCTAACATGGATTACGCTCCAAAGTTAATAAGTCATTAACACGGGTAAAAGCGTAGACCTAAAAATCTAGGTGGGGTGTGATAGATATCTTAATAATTCAATAGATTATAGTGAAAACAATAGACGGTGCTGAAAATATTTAACTGGGCGAAAGCATTAATCTGAAGTGAAAGCATCAAATTGGTTAAAAGCCTTAGACTAAGGATAAAGCTCTACCAGCCTTATTGCCGATAGAGCTTTCCCTAAACTGCCAACATCATGCCGCATTACGATCAAACGTCATTGTTTGTTCTGCGGCACATATTTCAACAGGCCAGCCATAGGATTGGTATTCCATCGCAAGTTGGTCCGCTACTGCGCGAGATACCGTTGCTGTGATCCATGAGCCCTTGCCCATTACTTGATATTTAAGTGTTTTCATTTCCATCGTAATCACCGTTTTCCTTCTATATTGGCTGCGCGAAGTCTATAGCACCTCTATTGGCTGGAATTTCGAATTGAGCTCAAATCCTTTATAAAATGGCTCATCGTTTGAGCTCAGCTCAAAACTCAACCAATGAAAGGTAAACGTTTACATTTTTGGAAGAAAAATCGCAATTTAAGTGTTTGTATTATAATTAAATTAAAACTGTGTGCTGCAAGCTATGTAAGAGATCTCTTACGTAATTATCAGAGATCAGCCTGCATGAAGGTTTTTCTCTTCAAGCCTGATCTATGTGTTGATTCTGTGTGTTTTCGGTTGCGTTGTTGAAGCGGATTTTGTTTAGTTTTGTATGTGAAATATTCGAATTTATGCAGTGTATATTTCTATATTTGAATTCAAATCACAGTTTTATATGTTGCTATGGTTCTTATATTTAAACTTATACGCTATTTGATTTTGGTCAGTAACCTCTTGCCCGTAAGTTTGCACTATCTATACGTGTTCTGTTCCACATAAACGAGATGTATAGAGGTCCCTATGACTAATCCAACCACAACCGACCGTAAAGTTACGATCGGAAGCTATATTGCACTCGCTTTTGCGATTGTGTTCTTTTCAGGCTTAATGCAGTCCAATGAATGGTATGGGGTGCTCGATTTTACGACGCTCAATGGCTCATTCGGTAAGGTTGCCTACGATGTAAGTGAAACCGCCGATGGTATTCAAGCTGCAACCACTTCATTACGCGGTAAAGGCGGTAGCGGTGCTCGCGACGGTTTCATTTTTGCTTTGACACTTATTCCGACCGTGATGTTTGCACTAGGTATGATCAACGTTCTTGAGCACTACGGTGCTCTTGATGCAGCTCGTAAGCTACTTACTCCGCTACTTCGTCCTTTGATGGGTATTCCGGGTAACTCAGGCTTGGCACTGATTGCGTCTCTACAAAGTACCGATGCTGGCGCGGCAATGACCAGACAGCTGAAAGATGAAGGGCATTTAACTAAGCGAGAAACAGACGTATTCACCATGTTCCAGTTCACGGCTGGTGCCGCGATCGTTAACTTTTTCTCGTCGGGTGCAGTGTTGTTCACTCTTACTGCGATGGACGGTTCTCTGGCGGTAACATCGTCAATTGGTCTTGCGGTTGCTGTGATGTTTATCTTCAAATTTGTTGGCGCAAACTTGTTCCGTATTTATCTCAATATTACTGAAGGCAAAGAAGACAAACCAAAAGCAGATAAAGAACAAAAACTGGAAGAGGAAGTAGCATAATGAGCGAAGTTAAAGCAAAGAAACCAATGGTTACTGATATTTTCGTAGAAGGTGCTAAGAAGGGTTGGGTAATTGCGACAACCTCTACAGTGCCTAATGTTCTGATGGCGTTTGTCATCATCAAGGCGTTGCAAATCACGGGTGCTCTTGACCTGATGGGCAGCGTGTTTGCGCCTATCATGGCGGTATTTGGGTTACCGGGCGAAGCGGCGGCAGTATTGATTGGCGCGTGGATGTCTATGGGCGGTGCTGTGGGCGTGGTGATCACGCTGTTTGACCAAGGTATCTTGAACGGAACTCATATCGCTATCTTAGCGCCAGCTATCTACTTGATGGGCTCTCAGGTGCAATACATGGGCCGTATCATGGGGCCAATTGGTACTGAAGGTCGTTATATTCCAGTGATGATCGCGATTTCAGTATTGAATGCGTTTGGTGCGATGTTCTTGATGAATATTATTCTATAACTTTTGTAGAACGACAGTTCTCGAAACTTTTTTAGAGTTTATGGCAAATGAATTGCTAATGAGACTTTTCAAACGCTGAAAAAAGGAAACCCCGTTTGGCTTTCACCAAACGGGGTCTATTCTTTTCGTAGCCATCCTGCTACTGCGCGTTACTTATCTTTCAATAGATAACGAATGCTCCCTGCATCGTTCCTTGACGTGGCTAAATCCTTTAACCTATCCAATTCGTCGCCTTCCTAGCGGTGTCCTTCAAACTCATCTTCCTGATAAGTGACTCTATCCTAGAGTAATAACTTCCATGCAGATAACTCATCCTAAGCCATCAAATCTTCGTCCTGAAGATACCTAATCCGTTAGGCTTTTTCCTGTTCCTGCCAACTCCCTGTCGACATGTGTATTAAACACTCTGGAGGCTTTGCTCGCAATCTACCCCAAGAAAAAAATGCAGTCGTTAGCCGAAAGAAATATGCGTGGATTCATATAAAACAAGGGGTTGAGTTTGTATTTTGGGAATTTTCTGCGAAGCTTGATTGTGATCTCTTACGTTCGATGTAAGAGATCTCTTACAAACTTTCGGGCTCGACTATCATTTTGCGTTGACCGCATCAATGAATTGATGGGTAATGGATGATGAATAAACACCAAGTAATAGGGAAATATAATGGTTACAGCACTTTACGCAGCCTTGCTTGCGGTCGTAATGATCTGGTTAGCGATCGAAGTTATTAAGCAGAGGCGAATTAATCTTGTCGCTCACGCCGATGGCGGTGTTGAGTCGTTGCAGATAGCACGTTCTGCACAAAGCAACGCAATGGATTACATCCCAATTACTATTATCCTGATGGGATTCTTAGAGATGAATGGTGCCAATGTTTGGTTTATTCATGTGCTCGGCGTAGCGTTTCTGATAGGACGAGTGATTCATGCAAAAGGGATTTTAGCGAAGAACTTCAAAGGCCGAAAAGTAGGGATGGTGTTAACGCTTATCTGCATGATCTCTTTGATTGTCCTAAACTTAGCTTACCTACCTTTTGATAAAATGTTCTAGGGAGCATTATGGCATTGCGCCTTCCTCCTGCTTGGGCAATTGTCCTCGCAGGTCTCATACTTAACGTCATGGCGATTGTCATGTCGAGTTTGGTGTTAGACAAAATTGAAGCGGAGAAAGCGGAATACAACGATCGTAAGTATGGCAATGTGTACTCGATACAACTGGCCTGGAACACGATTGAAACCCTAGAACGTAAGCGTGAAGCCATTTTGATTCACCTTGATAAGCTGTCAACAGATGCGACTCAACCGACCCCGGCTCTTGATGAAGCGTTGCGTGGGCAGCTTAGGCGTTGGGTGAGTGATGAAGTGCCGGTTATCTCATTGGCTAACTTATCTCAGCTTATGATGTTGATAAACCGTGCCCAAGAAGCACAAAGAACACGAATCGACGACTATTATTTGGATAACTTGACGTTAGTTGAGTTGATACAAAGACTCGACGAAAAAATGGCTTTCTATAAAAACATCGCCTTGTTTCTTCAGGTGTTTGGTTTAGCACTTATCTTAGCTCGAGACTTAGCAAGAAGACCTTAACAAGAAAACCTTAGAAGTTGATCTTTCCATTGCTGGTACCTGTAACTCTAGCGAGACTCGCTTGGCAGGTTAGGGTGCTGTTGGCCTTGGTACTTTGGTAGCTGTTCTTTTAACCCCTTGAACGTGCTTAGTGCACTGCCGATCGACAACTTGTTCATCAACCAATTGGGTAATATTCCCCCCGCGTTCGCATAAGCGGTGTAGGTGATGTAGGTATTGCCATTGGTGAGCGGTTGCAGTGTCCAAAGTGCATCCACATCATAAATTCGAATATACCCCGACTCTTTCGCCAAATAGTTAGACGCATCCTTAATCGACAAGACAAACTGTCCATCCTCGATGCTGTATTGGGAGTAGGTCACCATGTCTCGATCTCTCGCGGGCCAAGGTGCGGTGAACTGGGTATAGACGATATTCTCTGTATTAGAAATCTGCATTAATACTCGGCTTTCGGAGACGTTGTCGAGCCAATTCGGCACGTTATCGCTGTCTTCCAGCAACAGTAAAAAACCGGAGTAAGTGGTGGGCGTTTGCATTTGTGCTCGTATCTCTACTAAGCCTTCACTGTGAGGTCTCTTATCAATGATGATGCCGTCTTCACTTTTGACGAACTGCCATTGAGCCGCATAAGTCAGTGTTGATAAGGCGCAGAGCCCAAGTACAAAAATCCTAGGTAATATCATTATTCTTCCATAAAAAGAAAAACTTATCTTCTAGGAGTATAGAATATAAATGGGCTTGATTCGTGCTAAAGGCTGACGGGTTTTTCCTGATTTGAGCTGCGCATCGCTATTTATTGTGGTGATGCCAATAGCTGGAGGCGTATTAAGATTTGGAACGTCGAAATGAAAACGGAAGCGTTCGGTCGCTTCCGCTTTTATTAATGGGCAATGGATAAAGGTTAAAGTTACTAGGCTAAAACTTGTAGGTTAAAGCTTATAGACTAAAGCTTATAGGCTTCTACGGTTTTGATCGTCGTCCAGTTGCTGTTGGCGTCTTGGATGAACTCTTGCGTATCTTCCAACCATCGTTTTTGTACTGATTTGTCTAAGTTCAGATACAGCTTTCCATCTTCGACTTTCCAAGCGTTAGGGTCGGTCTCAAATTTCTTACCCATAGCCACACCAAAGGCGCAATAGCCACCGTATTGAGGCGCATAAGCTTCAGGGTTGGTGCGGAACTGATCTCGGTTGTCACTGTTTGCGAACTGATAAATAGCGTTCTTATAAGTAGCAGTGAATTCTGATGAACCTTGAACGGCACCAGCATCAGTAAAGTAAGCCACTGGGTCATAGCCTTTGATCGCGATGTCATTGCTATCAACGCTCATGTCGATGTCTGCTGCCATCAGTGAAAAGCTGGTTCCTAGTAACGCGGCCAATAGAGTGATTTTTTGACTGGTCGATTTCATGTGTGACATATCAAGTTCCTTGTCAGTGTTGGTTATCTTGTTTGAAGTAATTTAGCCCACTCGTCCGGTCTATAGAGGGACAAAAGAACTTAAAAGTAAGCGAATCGTTCGGAGGATGCATGGATCTGCTTTCACAATTAATGGAACACTTCTCGATACGTACCGGTGTTTTCTATTCTGGCAATTTGTGCGGAGTGTCGTCATTTAAGCCGCAACAGGGTAAAGAAGGGCATCTTCATGTATTGAGCGCGGGTGAGTTGACCTTGTCTAGCGCGCACACGGAGTACAGGCAACTGTCACAGCCCTGCATTGTTTACCTTCCAAATAGCACACCACATGTGATTGAAGGTGTGGGAGACGGTGCTGAGGTCGTGTGTGCGAATGTCGAATATCGTTCAGGGCAGATGAATCCTTTATTGTCTGCTCTGCCTGACGTGATAGTGATTCCGTTTGCGGATGCACCTAACTTAATGCCAGTGATTGAGGTGCTATTTCGAGAGTCGAGCCAAGAGTCATCTGGGCAACAATATCTAATGGATAAGTTGAGTGACGCCTTGATGGCTTTGATTTTTCGTCATCTCATTGAACAGCAGCAAATTGATCAAGGGGTATTCTCAGCCCTAGCTCATCCACGATTGGCTTCGGTGGTTACGGCCGTTCACCTATTGCCTGCTCGCCACTTTTCGATTGCGGAAATGGCGTCACTGGCCGCGATGTCTCGAACTCAGTTTATTGAAGCGTTCAAACGAGAAGTCGGTGAGACGCCTGGAGATTATGTGCAAAAGTGGCGAGTCTCAGTGGCTCAATCCCTCTTATTGCAAAATAAGCCCATCAACTGGGTTGCTGATGAAGTGGGTTACAGCAGCTATTCGGGGTTTTCACGCGCTTTTCAGCATGTTGCTGGGGTGTCACCGCGCCTTTGGCTAAAGCAAAATGTATCGTGAAACGCTCGGCAACCTTACCCAATATATGGCTATTCGCATCGGGCTGGTCTATGTTTTAGCGGAAATTGTGCAGAGTTTGTTCTTTTCTCAAAAGAGGGTCTAAAAAGGTGGACTTTTTGAGCTTGTCGTAACATCCTGCTCGTCCTATTTTATCTAGACACCAATGAGACGAAGTGCCTGCTGGACATTATTCAGCCTCCCGTATCTCATTAAAGTATTAAGGAGTTCAACTTGAACCTATTTGTAAGAGACCTTACCGTTATCGATTCTTCATACATCTGTGAACACAGAGGGGTCGTAGGAGATAGTTGGATTTTAGATGTCACCATGTCTGGTGAACTTAATGAAATGAGCATGGTGCTGGATTTTAGCAAGGTCAAAAAGCAGATCAAACACCTCGTTGATGAGCACGTTGATCACCGTTTGCTACTGCCGATGCAAAGCGCTGCAGTTGTTCTTCAAGCGAGCAAAGCGGGCTACTCTAAGGTTGATGTGTTGCGTGGTGACAAGAGTCTCTACCTACATTGCCCTGACGAAGCATACTGTCTGATTGATGCAGAGGCGATCACCATCGAGAGTGTGACCGCTCATGTTTATCATATTCTGCGTGATAACCTTCCAAGTAACGTCACTGGGTTAGAGATCACCCTACGTCATGAGAACATTAATGGCGCGTTTTACCACTATACCCATGGTTTGAAAAAGCATGATGGCAACTGCCAACGCATCGCACATGGCCACCGTTCTCCAGTCGAAATCTTGGTTGATGGTCAGCGTGACGAACAACGCGAACAGGCGTTTGCTCAGCGCTGGGAAGACATTTATTTAGGTTCTAAAGAAGACCAAGTTTCAGTTTCATCACTTAATCTGAGTGAACACGCGCAAAGCGTTAATGATGAAAGCCACTATGGCTTCCGCTACACGGCGCCTCAAGGTGAATTTGAGCTAGCGATTGCTAAGAGTGAAACAGAGATTTTGCCGACAGATACCACAGTAGAATTACTGGCAGGCTATATTGCGGATCAAGTTGAGCCGAGCCTAGCAGAGAACCAATCACTACAGATCGTCGCTTATGAAGGGGTCGGTAAAGGTGCGATGGCGTTCCTATAGCACCTCACGAGTGAGATAATCTCGGTTCCAATATGATGAAAGAAAGGCAAGATATTAAGTTATCTTGCCTTTCTTTTTTGTGGCTCTTTAAAATTGATTTAGCGGATAGTTTTAGGCATAAAGACTAGCGAAGTAGCACGCGTCGCAGTGGCGTTTTTTCGATCCCAACGACCAACAAGAAACTCAACAATACGGTGCCAAAAAATACCGTAACGTCTTTTGCCAATTCCGTAATGCCTAAGACTCCACAGACATTGAACAACACAATAATGATCAGTAAATGGCTTACGTAGATACCCAGCATACGATTCGAAATGGCACGAACCCAAGCGTAGTTACCCATGTTTGGATTTGCTAAAAGCCACATGAACACGCCCATCCCCCATAGCGCCGTGCCAAACAAGAAATCATTCATGTTGAATCCGACGTCGAACGTGGTGAGCCATGCCGCCTCAGCAAAGTGAATCAACATGCCTAACGCTAATAACCCCCACGCTTTAGTTGATGACACCTTCCATTGATTCTGACGAATAAGGAAACCTAAGGTCACCATTAACGTGCCAAAGAACGGGCCATTACGCGTGAAGAAGGGTGCTTCTAATCCGGTCAGCGTTGCGTAGCTTCCTGCCAAAACACCATAGCCATAGAGCGCTATGGCTATCGGTAATAGAAGTTTGTTGAGCTTCAACTCAACCAATAAAGCGATGACCAACACTGCGCAAACAAGGGCTGGAATAAACCACAAGTGAACCAGCCCACCCTCTAAGAAAGAGTTGAGCGGGGTGTTCATTAAAAAGCCCCAGTAGCCTTGGCGTTCGCCTAAGTAACCCAATTCTTCAACCTTAGCGAGATTAAATGGCATGACTAGGCAGATGACGCTCCATACCAACCAAACTTTGAGTAGTGGTTTGGAGTAGTTGATGAAGGTTGTCCAAGGCGACGCTGTGAGCTTGGGTTGGATCAGATAGCCGGAAATCAGAAAGAACAGAGGCACGGCGAAGCGAGCGACTTGGTTAAGCACATAACCAATCCATGGCACTTCATCGATTTGCCAATAAGTAAGTGCCATTTGGCCGTGTAAGCCAATGATCGCCAAGATAGCAATCACTCGACCCAACTCGATACTGGCGATGCGCTGTGAAGGCGTATGTTGAACGGAAGACATATCAGATCTCTAAGAAAAATTTCGTAAAATCTAACAGTCTTTATGTGGAATCAGTTAGTCCTAAATCAAAGCTGGAGGCCTTTGATTTAAGGCTTATATTGATTTTTTGAAGCCTGTCGCAGCTATATTAAATCCATTGCAGTTAATGCAAATATGCCAAGTGTGCAAGTGATAAGCGAAACGACAGTGGTTAGCGCGATAATATTGGCGGCCAATGTGGAGTTCCCACCCATCGCACGCGCCATAACATAGCTTGCAGCTGCGGTTGGCGCTGCGCTCATCAAGAAAATAAGACCAAGATCTAACCCTCTAAAACCGAAGAACAGGGCAGCTAGAGTGATCAGTAGCGGAGCCAAAACCAGTTTGTATCCCGTAGAGAACCAAGTTGGGCCTTTATCTTTTTTCAGAGAGCGTATATCAAGCGACCCTCCAGTACATAGCAGGGCTAATGGTAACGTCATATTGGCAAAATACTGCCCTGCATCTGTCACCATTTTCGGTACTGGAATCGATAGTAAGTAGAACAAAACACCCATAGTGATCGATATAATAAGAGGGTTTTTGGTGAGCGTTTTAACAATCACTTGAATGGCTTTGTCACCCGACTCTTGACCTTTCGGGGTGAGCGCGATAACTGCCTGAATGTTATAGAGAACCGTCAGCGAGGCGACATAAAGTGCAGCGAGCGCGACACCGTCGTTGCCGTATATATTGGCAACATAAGCAAGCCCGATAATAGCAGTGTTGGCACGAAAGCCACCTTGTACTATGACGCCTTGGTCTTGAGGCTTTTTAAAGGCTATTTTGGTGCTTACTGTGGTGAATACGAAGAAGGCTAGGTTGGCGACTAAGCCAAAAATGACAAGCTTTCCACTTGCGGCAAAGTCGTGGTTAGACTGAACAATGCTCAAAAACAGCATTGCAGGCAGGGTGACTTGAAACACGACCTTGGATGCGACATCAATGAAGTTGTCATTGATTAAGCCGATTCGCTTGAGCATGACACCAAGAAACAGCATTAAACAGATGGGGCCTGTCACCGAAGCCGAAAACGCAAACTGTTCCCAAAGTGTGTTCATTCTCTTTCCCTAGTTATTAAACTCAATAATCGGTTAGCTCAAATTCCTTTGAATACTGTCGCATTTTTCCACAATTCTTTGATAATACAAAATGAATACCAAGGGTTAAGTAAAAAACTTGAAAAAAAGTACGAACGTGCTAAAAATAAAGCATCAGATTTATTATTGGTGAATAATGAGCAAAGGAAAGATAACCAAAGAGTATATTTTGAGCCATGCATTTTCACTTGCGAGTGAGAATGGTCTTGAGAGTTTGACGATTGGCGAATTAGCCAAGCAGTGTGGTATGTCTAAGAGTGGATTGTTTGCGCACTTCAACTCTAAAGAGAACCTGCAACTCTCTGTACTCGAATATTCCAATGCCATATTCACTGAAAGAGTCATCATTCCGGCGAGAGAGTTGGGCGACGGTGATATTGAAGCTAAGCTGAAACAACTGCTCGATAACTGGCTGGGCTGGAACCATTCGTTCCAAGGCAGCTGCATGTTTATTGACGCTTGGAAAGACGCTGGCAGCGAAACCTCTGTGATTCAGAAGGCACTGCAGAAAACCATTTCAGTGTGGATTGACTACTTTACGATTCAGGTAGCAAAAGCGGTTGAGAGCAAACAATTCAGAGCCGATTTAGACCCGAAACAGGCAACCTTCGAGTTGTACGGTCTCTACTTAAGCGCGAACTTGTTCTACTCATTACGAGGCCAACAAGCCAGCCACACGCATTTTTGGAGTGGTGTAGAGCGCTTGGTAGCCAGTTGGAAAGCGGTTTAATACATACAGCAGGTTAACTCGCAAATCATGTGAGTCTTGCTGAAGTAAGGTTTACAACAAAATTTTAGATAAGTGGTGGTAAGCGATGATAAATCGCAGTAGCGCCATTTTTTATATCAACAAATAGCACGGTCGTTCGATTTTTAGGGCCGAGCTCGATCCGCCAATAATGATGGCGATACAAGGAACGGTCATGAGTGACAAAATCTATTTCAATACATCGAACAAATTTAGCTTCAAGCGCAGCTTAATTGGCGCAACAACTAATTTGCACTACATTTTAGCGCCAAGTCATGCAAAGAAAACGGCACGTAAACTGCTGCTCACTCCGATGCGTACCGAGCAAAAAAATGCAGATCCGCAAGGGCTTATCAAGAGTGAAATCGAAGGTCGTGATGGCGTTATAAAAACGTATTCTCTGGGTACTGGTCCAGTTTGGGTGCTTACCCACGGTTGGTCAGGCACCGCGAGTCAGTTCTTTCCTTTAATGGAACACATCGCTGCTAAAGGCTTTACTGCAATGGCTTACGACCACCCTGCTCATGGTGGCAGTGATGGCGTACATGGTCATATCCCAGCGTTTGTGAATGGTTTGGAAGCTGTTCTCGATTCGGTGGGTGAAGTGGCAGGTTTGGTCGGTCACAGCATGGGTACCGCTTCTGCGTTGGAATGTAAGCACGTTAAATTGGAAAGCAAGCCGTTATTGCTCATTGCACCTGTGTTGGATTATCTAGAAAACCTATTTGGCAGCGTTGCGCGTTCTGGTTACTCAATGAAGCTGTTTGAGGCGGTAGTAGGTGAAGTGGAAGAGCAGTTTAATTACCCAATTCAGTCTGTCGATCCTTATGGAAAGCTGGCGCTTCGTGAGTCTCAGACGATCATTGTTCATGATGAGCAAGACAAGTTTACTAAGTTTGATGTGTCTCAGCGTGCAGCTAATGAAATGGGTCGAGTTACCTTGATTGCGACTCAAGGCCAAGGTCACGGGCGAGTGATGAAGTGCCCACAAGTATTCGAGAGCTTTGATAACTTAATTGGCTAAGTCCAACGATCGCAAGTCAGTAGGACGCCAATAAAAAGATCGTAAGCCCAAAGCTCAGAAAACATAAATAAAAAGGCCAACCAGACATTATCTGGTTGGCCTTGCTTTTAGGTGTTTAGTCGACGCTTAGTTAGCGTTTAGCTAAACCCTATTTTTAGCTTGCACAGTTTGCAGGGCCGATCTCTTTCCACACGCCCCATTGGCCTGTCGTTGTTGGATCTTCACCTGTTGTCCACCACTTCGCTTCCCAAACCTTACCGCCTTGAGTCACTTGGTCGCCGCCAGTGTAGACCGCACTTGAATCCCAAGCGTTAGTACACGTACCGCCGCCTGTGGTTTTCTTAAGAACGTTCACTGAAGTAGCCGCTACCGATGTATCAGTGCCATCGCTGACCGTTACAGAGAAGTTCAGCGTCGTATCTTGCGTGTATTCCGCCGCGACAAAGCTCACTGAAGAACCTTGAACCGTAGCATCAATACCAGCAGGCACATCCCACGTGAAGGTCAATGTATCTTGGTCAGCATCGCTCGAAGCCGAAGCATCAACCACGACTACATCACCCGCATTAACTTCAGACGGAGCCGTAACCACAGCAACTGGTGCTGTATTGACTGGGCCTGTGTCTTTAGGAGTTACCGTTACAACAACGGTGTCAGTTGCAGTAGCACCTTCGTTGTCAGTTACCGTTAGGCTGAACGTGAGTACTTCTTGTTGAGCGACTTCAACCACATCGAAGCTTGCAACTGCAGCATTGGCGTTGGCCAGAGTTACGGCTGTTCCGCTTACTTGTGACCAAGCGTAGCTTGCAATCGTGCCGTCGCTGTCTTTTGAAACGCTACCGTCTAGAGAAACAGAATCTGGGCCTTCAACCGATTGGTCTGCGCCCGCTGCTGCGGTTGGTTTACGGTTTACAGGGTCAGTAGTTCCACCTGCTAGACCTTCATGCATCGCATTCAGGATATCGCCGTTATCCGCATCAATTTCCCAAGAGAATAAACCCGCAAGACCAAGGCTACGAACGTATGCGCCTTTTGCTTTTACTGAGCGGTCATCATCAAATGTGATCAGCTTGCCCGAAGTACGGTTCCAAACGTAAGGCGCTTCTGCCATTTCGTCGTAACCATATTCAAAGCCGTTGATGCCTTGGTTGTTTGCACCAAGCATGTTCGCTTTAATGCCTTTGTAATCGATAACGCCATCTTCCCATACACCCTGAGCAGAGCTGCCGGTCAGTTTGCCATTACCTACGCCAGTCATTGGATCATTAGGATCTGAAAGTGATGATGGTAATACGCCTTCCCAACCACGGCCGTACATCGCTGTACCAACCACAAGTTTGTTCGCAGGAACGCCTTGCTCAAGCAGCAATTGGATGCCGTTGTCTGTGGTGTAAGCTGGGCCAGTGTATTGTTCGCCATTTTCATCAAGGCCTGTGCCATCACATTGACCAGGGCGCATGAAGTTACCGCAGTTTAGTGCTGTTTGGTGACCTAACACGTTGTTCCAACCGCCGTAGAAGTCGTAAGTCATTGCGAAGATGTAATCCATGTATTGGATAGCATCGCCGTAGTTCACGTCTTCAATCTTGTCGTGACCAACACCGATCGCAGATGTGAGCTCGTAAGTACGACCGTTTTCCGCTTCTAGCTCATCCAACATAACGCGCAGTTCTGCCATCAATGCAATGTAAGCAGGGCCGTCATTCACAGGGTCACCAAGATCGGGAGCAGCACCGTCTCCACCAGGGAATTCCCAATCGATATCGACACCGTCGTAGAATTTCCATGTGTTGAGGAATTTCTTAACCGATGCAACGAACGTGTCGCGGTTGGCTTTAGTCGTGAAATCGAAGAACGGGTCAGACAGTGTCCAACCACCAATTGATGGGATGATTTTCAAGTCTGGATTGCGCTGTTTTAGCGCCATCATCATTGCGTAGTTACCCTTGATAGGTGAGCTGTATTCGTGACCAGCTTGCGGGAAACTCTTTTGGAAAGCGGCCCAAGGGTCATGAATCACCACTTCGTAATCGTTTACACCCTGACAGGCTGTCATGAGTGCGTTGTAGCTGTTGCCGCCTACCGATTTTACTGATTCATTAGGACCACAAATTGGGATGAAGCCATAAAGGATATGGGTCAAGTTGTCAGCGGGTAGGTTATCAACGGTGTAATCACGACCATAAATACCCCACTCAACAAAGTAAGTACCTACTACCGTGCTTGGGTCTGTATTGTATGACTTGTTGTTCGGATCAACATTCATTGCAAGTGGCGCTAAGTGTGAACCATCGGTATCTGCAATCGTGATCTGAGCAGGAGCACTCTTGGCGCAGCCTGTTTCGTCACACGCTTCGATTTCCATCTGAAATAAGCCGCCTTGGCCGTATTCGAATGAAGCTGTAGTTTGGCTGCCAGTAATAGGGCCAGTGGCAACTTTAACGCCATCGAAGTAGATGTTGTACGTGTTTCCTGACGTTCCGCTCCATTGGTTGAACTTGACGTCGACCTTTGCTTTGTCGTGATATTTAACCATCTGGTTGTAGCCTGATGTGGTTTCCATCGCGAGTTCAATTTTGGAAAACTGCAGGTTGTTGGAACCGTACATGTCGATGCTAGGTGCTGTTGGAGCAGCTAATGCTGTACCAGATAGCGCTAGAGCAATGCTCGCAGCACAGGTATTTATACGAATCATACTTTTTCTCTCATTCCTTGAAGGTTACGAGAACCAAATGGCCCCATAAACGGCTCCAGTCAGTTTTGAAGGAGCTTCCCAGTCAGTATTCGAGAGAGTTTTAATTTTATAACTGAAAATAAATCCGTTTTCGATGGACAACTAAAAAATAGTATTTCGTTACAATTCTGTTGCTTAATGAGTGAGAGGCTGAGTCCATGTTTTATAAAATAAAACACCCTTCAGAAGTAAAATCTCATAAGTGAAAATCCACGACATGAAGTTATGAAAAGATGCGACAAATGATAAGAAAATATCGCAAGTTGAAGCAGTATCACAAAGCGAAGTGTGTTGGGTGAGCGGCGCAGATCGGTAGGTAAATATGAAAGTAGTGATGCGGAGAATACTTTTTACGGAGAAGACTATTATTTAGACGACTGAGAAGGGGATTATCTTTTGAATTGCTCTGCTAAAGAAGCCCGTCTTTGTTGCATCACACTGTGGGTATCACCAGCTGCAGTATCTTCGTAGCCTTCTTTAATAAATTGCTGAGATGGTACGCTTGGCTCTAGTCGCTTCAAGCGAGGAGAATCGTAAGTACCACTGATGGTGTAAACGGTGGTTCCAGAGCCTGTGCTAATCGTGACAATCTTGCCATCAAAATCAAACGAGGTAGCAATGAGGCGATGATTCATCATCACACCATTATCTGAAAGTGTCAGGGTATCAGTATTGTAAGGTGGTGCTGCAATTTCTATCCATGTGCCATAGACATTGCTTGGGCTGACAGATTGTTGGTGGGCTTGGTAAGCAAAATAGCCCGCGGTGAGGGCAATCATAAAACCAGCTAATAGGAAGCTGTAGAGTAACGAGTTGGCAAATAAATCTCTGCTTTTGATCGACTTTTTTGCCATTATCTCTTCATTTTCCCACTGATATTATTTTAGATTCTATTAACTAAAACCTTAGTTTGCAAAAATTGTTATAAGAGTTAGAAGCAGGATCGAATGTTCCAATAAATTTGGTTGCGTTGGCGATTTTTTGCCTGATTCCTTGGTATTTACGTTATCAATGAAAGTGAATTCAATAAATGCCTAAGCTATGCGTATTTATTTCTTGTAGGACAGTCTCGAATTGGTTAAAACAATTATCACCTAGATTTACGCATAGGCTCATTCGTTGAGTCCAATAATTGCAATTTGAAGATAACAAGGAAGTACAATGATTAAAGAGAATACATACTTTGATGGTGGCGTTAAGTCGTTAGCGTTTAACCAAGGTGGCGCTGATGTGAGTGTTGGTGTGATGGCGGCTGGCGAATACACATTCGGTACCGCGGCTCCAGAGAAGATGACCGTTGTTAAAGGTGCTTTAATTGTAAAGCGTGTTGGCGATGATGACTGGACGACATACCAATCTGGTGAGTCTTTTGACGTTGCGGGTGATTCTTCATTCGACCTACAGGTAAAAGAAGCGACAGCTTACCTGTGTGAGTACCTGTAACTCGCTCTAAATTCGTTTAATCAGGACATCGTTGGTCTCTGATTTAATAGAAAAAAACCACGCTCTAAGAGCGTGGTTAAATAAGTGATAGTAACCGGCAGTGGATAGTGTCACTTGTTTTTGCAGTCATCAAATGGATGACCAAATCGTTGTTCGTTGCAAAATATCTTCAATCTTCAATCTTCAATTCAAATCTCAAAGCTCAAAGACAGACATCTGTAAATCAGTAAGTCTCAAATACGCCGTTGTTGTAATCCTGAATCGTCTGTTCAATCTCTTCCATTGAATTCATGACGAACGGACCATAGTGCACAACAGGTTCATTAATCGGCTGACCAGAAAAAATCAGTACACCTGAATCTTCTAGGCTTTCTAAAGACAACAATTCAGCTTTTGTTAACAGGGCAAGCTGACCTTGCTTGATCACTTTGTCGTTGATCTTAATACTGCCTCGGTACACATAAGTCATGGCATTGTGATTAACATTAGTCCCTAACGTCACTTTTTGCCCAGAATGAGAGCGCCAATCCGCAACGCTTAATGGCACACCTGTTTTCTGCAATGGACCTTGCGCTCGTAAAGCCTCTGAATCATCGTTAGTTTGGTTATGCAGTTCAAACCCACCGGCTATCACTCTCAATAAACCACGTTGTTCACTTTGGTGTTCTGTAATGCTTTCACTCTGGAAGTCGTGATATTGCGCGGGCAGCATTTTGTGTGACGCAGGCTGGTTTATCCAAATCTGAAAACCGTGCAGTGCGCCTTCTTCCATCATCGGCATTTCGCTGTGAATAACACCACGACCCGCAGCCATCCACTGTGCGCCACCGCTACGAAGTTCACCAATATTCCCCATGTGGTCTTTGTGTTGGAAGTGACCTTGGAGCATGTAAGTGAGCGTTTCTATCCCACGGTGAGGGTGTGGAGGAAAGCCACCAACATAGTCTTTGCTTTCATCCGACTTAAGTTCATCAATCATCAAAAATGGAGAGAAACGCGTGTTATTGAAACCAGTGAGTCTTTGGATTTTGACTCCATCACCATCGGAGGTGGCATGTGCTGCAATCACATTATCTACTGTTCTTACACTCGTCATTTTGAAATCCTCATAAACTTGAATAGCAGTAGTTTATGTAATTTGATTTAAAAAGAAGATGGCATAGCGTTGAGTAACTTATTCGAAAATTTTGAACAGGTAACAATAATTTTGAACAGGTAACAATATGAAATTATGTCTATACTCAATATAGAGTAGACCGCCAAGGAGGCCGCTATGGCAGTACAGCAAAAACATGGCGAAAGGCAAGGTCGGATGGGCTTTGATAACGACTTTACAACGGAGCAAGGGCAGCGTTTTACCGAGGTTGCGAACAGCGCTGTTAAACGTCGCGTGAAAAAACGTGAGATTGAAGCACCGTTTATTCAGTCGGCTAAGCAAGCTGCTTTTAAAACGGTAGTGAGACCTAGAGGCAATAACCCAAACCGAACACGACAAGTCATATGGATTATTGTGATCGGGTTAGTGAGCCTATGGCTTATGTATATGGCAGGTTAGCGCGCTTAGCAGTAAACGATGTTAATGGTTATCGTTGACGCGTTTTTAACAGCGTAACATTGTTCCCTTCGACTTTTGCTTCAAGACAATCTTCAAGCTCAGATGAATCCGATTCTGAGAAGGTTAGATTCGTCGGTAGTTCTTCTATCAAGGTCGACACTGGATTGTCGTGATAATAAGCGTATCGGTTTTTTCCTGAGTGCTTAGCGACATACATCGCTTTATCAGCACATCTCGTCAGTTCATGTAATTCTTGAGCATCTTGCGGATACAAAGACACCCCAACACTGAGCGTCAACTCCTTGATTCTCTCGTTTGTCTGGCAACCACTTTCGAATAACCCGCAAATCCTATCTAAAATACCGTCTAGATCTTTACGAGTTGGTACATCGTAGAGCATCAAAACAAACTCGTCGCCAGCAAAGCGCGCAATCGAATAGTCGTATTCATGGCTTTTTCTGTCTCTGGTTCGGATGTTGTTGCTCAAGCGATTAGCAAAGTGCTGTAAGACACTGTCTCCTACGTCGTGCCCGTAGCTGTCGTTAATACCTTTAAAGTCATCAATATCTAAGAAGACCAATGCCGTAAGTGATCGCTCACTATCCACTGTCGCAAGCTTTTCTAACGCCCAGCGCTCAAAACTCCAGCGGTTTGCCAATCCGGTAAGTTGGTCTCTGTAGGCGAGATCTTCAATGCCTTCTTTATACAGGCGTTGGATGTAACTGACGGCTTTTGTGTAGTAATAAGCGGATGTGTGACACACCAAGCTCATGGTAAACAGGCTAAGAATAAATCTGTGTGTGTTGTTAAATGGCAAAGAAAAGTTGTTGGGCATCGCCGTAATTAAGATGCTGATAAATAGGCAAAATGAGGTGCTGAAGACAATGCCAATTCTGAAATCGTTAATGAAAATGACGGCTGCCAGAATCGGATAGAGCCAAAGTATCCGGTCGGGAATAGCGTGACTGTACAAGAATAGGATAACCCCTTGTACCAGAAGAACGCCACTCAGAATCAATTCTGAATATTCAGGGTTAATGACTTTTCTTACGTAAAATGCATTGGAGATAGCGATCAGTGCAAAACACAATTCGAAAACCGATAGTGTGTAATGTTGGCCTTGGAAGTAAGCCCAAGTGTAGAAAATGAATAACGCAGCGGCAGTCAGTGAAAAGGAGTGGACGATCTTTTGCTTGCGGGTGGATCGTATGTCCGCCATTTCTTCTAGATGTCTGCCGACCAGCCTTTTCATGTGATTTGTGCCAAAGATTTTGATAATGAAGTTAATAGTAGATTAAATAATAAGCTATGCGGATACTTAGATGGCTATTTAGTGTGATTATTATCAAGGTTTTATATTAAAAATGCCCAACCGATAATAAATAGTGATGCGTATCACTGACGGCGCAAGCTTGTCCGAGAGGGAGGATAATCAAGGTTCGAGTTGGCAAAAGCGATTTAGTTATTATCCACTTGCTTTCCAATGATTTACTCAACATAGTTTATAGATACCTAAATTTGATAGAGGCTCATTATGTTAATTACCTTTAGTTGCAAGGCTCATGCTAGCGTCACGATGTTTGGTGAGGTAGGTCTTCAGTTCATTAAGATGCTTGGACATAGTGGCGCGATCCCAGGAGCGATTGATGCTTCAGAGGTTCCTCAAGCGCTAAACAACTTACGTGCTGCGATCGCTGCTGAGCAGAGCAAACCGGTAGAGCAAGAAAATGCTGATGACGACAGTGAAGAAGAGGTTGTTGAAGCGCCTGTTAATATCGGTAGCCGAGCTTTTCCGCTAGTCGAACTATTGAAAGCGGCAATCAAGGATGAATGCGAAGTGATGTGGGAAGACGGCAGCGGTAAACGACTGTAGTACGATTCGCGCAAAACACGTAACAAGCCTATTGAATCTATTTTAATAGGAATGAATGTTGAGCCAGTATTGATCATGTCATGGAGTTTGATGGTGATGAATCGACACTGGCGCTTTTTTTAGGCGAAGTGTTTCACTTGTGTTTGTTCGTTTACAAAGTTTATCAGCCTTGAAATGAGTTACTTTTGTTATCGTAATATCAATACATAACAGACCGTAAACAAAGTGATGCTGTTCACGCTTTCTTGACTCCCAATTCTGAACTAGGAATTTTTCTTAGTTATTCTAAGACCCTCTCTCATGCGGTCGATTTTTAGACTCCTTATTATTTCACGGTCAACTAACAAAGAATGCATGGTCGCAATTATGCCGTGCAGACCTCACAAAAAATAAGAGAGTTCACAATGTTAAAGTTCCTAGATCAGGTTAGAAAACCGACGCTGGATCTTCCGGTCGAAACTAGAAGAAAGATGTGGTTTAAACCATTCCTGCAATCGTACCTAGTCGTGTTCATTGGTTATCTAACCATGTATCTAATCCGTAAGAACTTCAATGTCGCGCAAAACGACATGATTTCTACTTATGGGTTATCAATGACGGATCTAGGTCTTATCGGTCTTGGTTTCTCAATCACTTATGGTATCGGTAAAACCGTCGTTTCTTATTACGCCGATGGTAAAAACACCAAGCAGTTCCTGCCATTCATGCTTGTCCTTTCAGGTATTGCCATGTTGGGCTTCAGCTTCAGTATGGGTGGCGGCAGCGCTAGCTTATTCATGATGGTTGCCTTCTACGCATTGAGTGGTTTCTTCCAAAGTACGGGTGGCCCTTCAAGTTATTCAACGATCACTAAATGGACGCCTCGTAACAAGCGTGGTTCGTATTTAGGTCTTTGGAATATGTCGCACAACGTGGGTGGTGCTGGTGCTGCTGGTGTTGCTCTGTTTGGTGCGAATTACCTATTTGATGGCAACGTAATTGGTATGTTCGTTTTCCCATCTATCATCGCGATTGTGGTGGGTTTTATTGGCATGCGTTTTGGTAATGATTCTCCAGAAGCATACGGTCTAGGCACAGTAGAAGAGTTGTTTGACGAAGAAATCAGCGAAGAAGATACTATCGCTGAAGAAAATCAAATGACCAAGAAAGAGATCTTTGTTGAATACATTCTAAAAAACAAAGTGATCTGGTTGCTCTGCTTCGCGAATATCTTTTTATACATTGTTCGTATCGGTATCGATCAATGGTCTACCGTTTACGCGTATCAAGAGCTAGGTCTATCAAAAGAAACTGCGATTTCAGGCTTTACTCTTTTTGAAGTCGGAGCACTGGTTGGCACATTGATGTGGGGTTATTTATCAGACCTTGCGAACGGACGCCGTGCTTTAGTTGCCTGTGTATCGCTTGGACTGATTATTGTCTCTCTAGAGTTCTACCAAAATGCAACGAGCGAGTTCATGTACCTAGCGTCACTGTTCGTACTTGGCTTCCTAGTGTTCGGTCCTCAACTGTTGATTGGTGTTGCTGCGGTAGGTTTTGTACCTAAGAAAGCAATCAGTGTTGCTGACGGCGTGAAAGGTACATTTGCTTACCTAATTGGTGACAGCTTTGCCAAACTTGGCCTCGGTATGATTGCGGATGGCACACCTATTTTCGGCTTAACGGGTTGGAAAGGCACATTCGCAGCATTGGATACATCTGCTGCTATTTGTATTGTTTTGCTGCTATTCGTTGCGGTTGCGGAAGAGAAGAAGATTCGTCACACGAAGAAGATGCACCTAGCTGCTCAAAACGCCTAGCGAGTTTTCGTAAATAGAGTTTCGGGTAGTTAGTCTCACGTGCTTTATTTGATTAAAGCACGTGAGATCATACCAATCGCTAGTTCGATTCAGTATCATATCTATCAATAAACTTAATATTAAATAGCTCCTGTCGGGGCTATTTTTCTTTCTTACTCCTAATTTTGGTTAATATCATGATTAATGTTGCGCTTGTTGATGACCACGTCATTGTTCGTTCGGGCTTTGCTCAATTACTCAGTCTTGAAACTGATATTACGGTCGTGGGTGAATTCAACTCTGCGGCAGAAGCGCGCCTCGGATTGCCAAGTTGTCACCCTGATGTCGTTATCTTGGATATTTCAATGCAGGATGAAAGTGGCTTGAGCTTATTGGAAGAAATTCCATCAGGCATTGCCAGTATCATGCTGAGCGTACATGACTCTCCGGCGATGGTTGAGAAGTCATTAGAGTTAGGAGCCAAAGGTTATCTCAGCAAGCGCTGCAGCCCAGATGAGTTAATCCAAGCCGTACATACGAGCGCAAATGGTGGCTGTTATCTCACGCCCGATATCGCTATAAAGCTTGCGACACCAATGAAGAATAAAGCCTCTTTAAATCAACTCACCCGTCGAGAAAGCGAAGTGTGCCAGTTATTGGCAACAGGGCTCGATGTGAAATCTATCGCCGTTGAGTTAGGAGTTAGTCATAAAACGGTTCATGTACACCGTGCCAATGCCATGGACAAACTCAATGTTAAGAACAACGTTGAGTTAGCTAAATTGTTCACTCAAGATCAGTACTAATGCGCTCCTATCTAGCCACCTCCCTATGTGGGGTTTTTATGGCTGGCTGCGCATGGTTTTGTTTATGGGTTATTGCCTTTTATTTCATTAATGACCCTGAGTTAGCCATTCTGCTTTTTCCATTCTCACTCAGGTTAGGAATGACGCTGCACACTCGCACTCACTATTGGCCTGCTATCTATATTGCAGAGTGGGGGCTCGCGATTGCTTTAGCCCTATTACTCGATGAGCCACAGTGGTTAACCATATTAATTGCGAGTGGATTAAGTATTCCCGTTACTTTACTTGCTAAGCGGTACTACTTTGGTGACCAAAATCGTCACCTGTTAGTGATGGCGAGCTTAATCATGGTCACCGCATCAATTAACGTTGCCGTGGTGGGTTCTCATGTTCCAGCCGTTTACATGGTGTGGTTAGCGAGTATCACGGGTGGACTGATGCTGGTGCCTATGTGTTATCTAGTCTGGAACTATCTATTCCAAAATAAGTGGGCGCCACTGAGCTCTTACTTAATCCATAATGTTGTAGAGTTCAAAATCCGTCACATCGCTTTATACAGTGTGTTGCTGGTGGCCAGTATTTTGATACAAACCAGTTTGCCTGATGAACTCAGACGATTTGCCCCATTTTGTATGGCGATCCCTATTATCTTGCTGGCCGTTCGTTACGGATGGCAAGGCGCTTTGCTCGCGACCCTGTTAAACAGTGTTGCGCTGATTGCTGCCCACAGTGGAACGTCCAAACTCGAAATTACCGATTTACTCTTATCTCTTTCCGCTCAAACCATCACTGGTATATTGCTGGGTCTTGCAGTTCAAAAGCAAAAAGATCTCAATTCGAAATTGCGCAGTGAGCTCTCAAGGAATCAAAATCTTTCACGTCAGTTAATCACGGCTGAAGAATCGGTTCGTCGTGACATTGCTCGTGAGCTACACGATGAAATCGGTCAAAACATCACGGCAATTCGTACTCAAGCAAGCATTATTAAGCGTGTTGACGCGGCTGAGATGAGCGTTCGTTGTGCGGGAACGATTGAGTCATTGTCTTTGAATGTTTATGACACCACCAAGCGTCTACTTACAAAACTAAGACCTAAGATGTTGGACGATCTTGACCTAAAAGATTCTGTGGAACAGCTTATTCGAGAGATGGAGTTTTCGGATCATGGCGTTGATATTCAGTTAAATTGGCAAGGTGATTATTCGTGTTTGAGTGACACGCTCAAGGTCACTATCTTCAGGCTGTGCCAAGAATCTCTAAACAACGCCTCTAAATACGCCAACGCGAGCGAAATCAGAATTGAACTGATTCTAGATGATCAGGCTTATCTTCGGATCTCAGACAATGGCGTTGGTTTTACAGCGCAAGACCTTCTCAAAGGAATGGGGGTTCGTGGTATGCAAGAGCGTGTTCAGGCGCTCGGTGGCAAGATGACAATCACCGCTAATGGCTCATCTTCGGGTACCAATATCAGCGTTACATTACCTAAAGTGTGAGAACGAATATGTTTGGATTTCTGCGCTCAACAACGTCAAAGAGTGATGCTCTAACTGATGATGAGATCAATCAGAGTTATCGCTACTGGCGCCTCCACATCATGATAGGAATGTATGTCGGCTATGCCGGTTTTTACTTCACTCGTAAAACCTTTAATTATGCCGCGCCAGCCATGATCACCGACCTTGGCTTGGACAAAGGTGATATCGGCTTAATTGGCACGCTCTTTTATCTTTCTTATGGCTTATCGAAATTTATCTCAGGCACGATATCGGATCGTTCAAACCCGCGCTACTTTATGGGGCTTGGCTTAATCGCAACAGGCTTGATCAATATCGCTTTTGGCTTTTCTAGTTCGTTAGCGGCTTTCATCTCGCTTTGGGTACTGAATGCATGGTTCCAAGGTTGGGGCTGGCCATCGTGTTCTAAGTTATTGACGACTTGGTATTCTCGCTCCGAAAGAGGCTTTCGCTGGGCTATATGGAATACAGCACACAACGTTGGTGGGGCGCTAATTCCTATTCTCGTGGGTTATCTAACGCTGCAATTCAGTTGGCGAGCTGGGTTTATCTGGCCGGGTGTGATTGGTGTATTTATCGGTCTTATCGTTTGTTGGCGCTTACGTGATAAGCCCACCACCATGGGACTTCCGACGGTAGGGAAGTGGCGCAGTGACCATCTAGAATTGGCGCAAGAGAGCCATGGGCAAGGGTTAAGCTATCGAGAAATCCTGAAAACCTATGTGTTCAGCAATAAGTACATTTGGCTGCTCGCCTTTAGCTATGTGTTGGTTTACATCGTAAGAACGGCGGTTAACGACTGGGGTAACTTATACCTCACCGAAGAACACAATTACAGTTTGATAAACGCCAACGCTGCCTTGTCTCTGTTTGAGATTGGCGGTTTCGTTGGTTCACTTGTTGCTGGGTGGGGCTCGGATAGGCTGTTTGGTGGCAACCGCGGTCCAATGAACATCTTGTTTGCCATCGGCATATTTCTTTCAGTTTCTGCATTGTGGTTGATGCCTTTAACCAACTTTGTGTTTCAAGCTGCTGGGCTGTTTTGTGTCGGCTTTTTTGTTTTTGGTCCTCAAATGCTTATTGGTATGGCGGCGGCAGAATGTTCGCACAAAGACTCTGCTGGGGCGGCGACAGGCTTTGTTGGCTTGTTTGCTTACATGGGTGCAGCACTTTCTGGTTACCCATTAGCGCTCGTTCTAGAAACTTATGGTTGGAGTGGGTTCTTCATTACCATCTCTACTTGTGCGGCCGTTATTGGCTTGCTGCTGCTGCCTTTCCTACAAGCTCAATCGCCTCAGAAAAGTGCAGAGGTTCGCTCTGGCTTTTAAGGACTCTTCCCGATAACAAGATAGTCGCTGGTGTTTGTATTGTTGCTTGTATCGCTGCTGTAACCAGTGCGATACAAGTAGCTATCTTATTCTCAGCGCTTTCTACTAGTGATATTCAAATGTGACTCTTTTCACGCTTTTCATCGATCTCACCTGTTTCTAAGAATTTTTCCTATTGCGTCTAAGACCTCATCTCATGTGGGTCCTAGCTGCTCTCTGTAGTCTTTCTAATTATTTACGTTATTAGAAATCAGCTCTCTGAATTATGTTCAAAGGGCTCACTATGGAAAACGCCATGTCACTCAGCCACTTCTCAGAACACTCATTTTTCCCAATGGAAAACACCATCCAAAATTATGCATGGGGGAGTATTTCTTCGATACGTGAGCTGTTTGGCTTTAAGAATGAGTCACAAGAGCCGCAAGCGGAAGTCTGGATGGGAGCACATCCGAAGGGCTGCTCAATGGTCAAGCTTGACCAACATTTGGTGCCTCTATCTGAGCTGATTAACAAGAATAAACCCGCTTATCTATCTACTGATATTGCGCAGGAGTTCGGTGAGCTACCGTTCTTGTTTAAGATCTTGGCAGCAGAAAAAGCGCTGTCTGTTCAGGTTCACCCAAACAAGCGCCAAGCTGAAATTGGCTTTGCGAGAGAAGAGCAAGCAAGAATTCCCCTAAACGCAGGGCATCGCAATTACAAAGACTCGAACCACAAACCTGAATTGGTTTACGCGATCACTGAATATCAAGCGATGAATGGCTTTCGAGAGTTCGATGAAATATTGGGTCTGTTCAGAAAATTGGATTCGAGCGAGCTGGCTGGCTTGGTTGAAGAGTTTGGTAACAATATTGATTCTCTTGGCTTAGAAGCGTTTTTCCGCGATCTGTTAACGCTGAATGACCAACGTAAACACCGAGCATTAGAGCAACTTCTGACTCACGCAGCCGCTCACCAAGATCAAGCTGAGTTTGCTTTGGTTACTGAGCTTAGCCATCAGTACCCGAACGATATCGGTTTGTTTTGTGTTCTGCTGCTTAACTTGATCACACTAAAGCCAGGTGAAGCGATGTATTTGAATGCGAACACTCCGCACGCTTACATTAAGGGAACCGGGCTCGAGATTATGGCAAATTCAGACAACGTGCTGCGAGCAGGTTTAACGCCAAAACACATTGATGTCGCTGAGTTAGTGGCGTGTACAGAGTTTTCGCCAATCCCGTTTGATCGCTTGTTGTTAGCGCCGTCAAAACTGGGGCAATGTGATAGCTATGACATCCCGGTCATCGATTTTAGTTTCAATATTTTTCATTGCCCACAGCAAGAAGAAGTCATCACAAGCGGTGCTGAAATTTTAATGGCCATAGATGATGATTTAACGCTAATGAGTCAGAAAGGCGAGCACTTAACCCTCACTAAAGGACAATCGGTATTTATTCCAGCCTATATTGGTCATTACGAATTGAGCAGTAAAGGACGAGTGGCTAGGGCGTTTAATTAAGGGAATAGTTGTCGTCTAACATTAGAAAGCTTTCGGGCTTTGGGTACGCGGTAAAGTCGTAGAGATATTAGTAAGAATGAACATTTCATAACAATAAGAGCTCTTTGAATCAGAAAACAAACGTTTTCATAGGTTGACTAATAAATGCAAACTGAAACAATAAGTCGTATTTATAGAAGTGTGTTGATCTAAAGGAAATTTGATGAGCTCTTATTCTCACGTTCGCAGTTACGCCAGTTTATTCAGTGTCTTATCGTTGGCGGTTGCGTCAGCTCCGAGTGCGGCTGATATATCAACAACGCCCGTCATTGGTGGCGTGTTTAGCTCCAGTGAAGTGTTGAAAAATCAGGTGCTTTCAAGCCTAAGTTACTCTGCCAAACTCACTCGTGATGCGGCTCTTTTCACGATTGGTGGCGTTACATTAGATGCGTATATTCTCGCTCTCCCTTTAGATGTCAAAACAAAAGCCAGAGTCGTTGCTCAGTTATCCAACCCGACGTACTCAATTCCTTTGGGTTATTTTCTTTATAGTTATTACGACCGCTATTCAGGCTTGGGCAGTGAAGATGTATTCAAATCTTACTTGTCGACGGTTTATGATGAGCAGGCATTAAAGGGCTTTGAACATAGCCTCTATCATGTTGGAGATAAGCCAACCTCAGAGCATCATGAGCCAGATACCTCGACTGAAGCAACGGGGCATCATGAAGGTATTCGTATCGATGAACAGTTCATTGCCAACATGGTGGTTATCTACGATGCGTTATTCGAAATTGGTGTTTGGCAGGATATGGACACGCTCCCTGCGAATTACACATACTTAACCAATAGCTCTGAAGATCTAGCGATCATCGCTCAGATTCAACCGATCATCGTTGATTTGATCGATAAAGCGGCATTGGGAATGGATGACGGCGATATGAAGTCTGCAATGTTGGCGATTGCAGAAGATGGTAAACCAGAAAACGCTGATAAGCCGAATAACAAAGCACAAGCTCTTACCATCACGCTTATTGATTTTGTGCGCTTAAACTTGCTGAAAGCCTACCGTCAATTTGTGTTTAAAGAAGAACGTGCAGAAGCGCTCGATGATTGGATGCAGCAAGCGTTCAGTGACCAGCCAGATGCGCTCATTCAGTTCTTAGAATCCCAACAGCACAAGCGCTTTGCGGTCCAAGTGACCGTCGATGGTTTACAGCAAGGGTTGATTGAGGGGTTGGTCGATGAAAGCGCGCCATTCATCTCGGTTGCTTACCAAAATCATAAAAACCGAACGCAATACAAACCTAAGTTAGAAACGGTGATTGAGCCTGAGCATCAACAACAGGTGAGGTTCATGGAAGTTCTGTCTGAACAAACCTACCGTGATCCGAATTATCTTCCGTTCTTCAAAAAACTCTATCAAGAAAATCGAAATAATATAAGTCGAGTAGGTATCTCTTCTACTCCGACAATCAGTGTACGCAACCTACCGATCATTAAAACGGGCGCGAAAGTCTCGGGGCAAGGTGGCACTGGTATCCCTAATTTTCACTTTGTTGACCGAGAGATCGACCGAGCGTATTACTTCTTTGGTAATGATGCCCTGCAGTTGGATGTGTTGATGGCAAACAACAAGGTGCAGACCATGTTTGATCGCCTTGATTACCTGAAAACGTTGAACTGCAACGCCCAATACGATTGGAATGCTCACACGACTTACGACGGGCTAGTAAACCTAGGTTTGGGTGAGTCACTGCGTGATTATGGTGAGAAACGCTGCGTTAAAGAGCTTCAAGAACGTTCAGAAGTCGAAGTGGTTTTGCAAGAAAAGCGTCAAGCCTTGATTGAAGATATTGAGGCGTATCAGTCTATATTTAGCTTTGATTTTTTCACTAAGTTTTCGAAGAGAGCTCTGGTTAAACAGTCGATCACTCAGTTTTCCGAGTTAGATGGAAAAGGGATGCCAGACTACACCTTGGTGTATAACCCATGGCCGGATCATTTCGCGCACTTTACCGGTCCTTTTAGTGACGAAATTCTGATGCCGACTGGAGAGCTCAATCGACTGGACTATTGGATTCGTCAGATTGAAGCGACCTATAGCAGCGCAGGCGTTTACGATAAAACGCTATGGGGCATAGCTGGGGATCATGGTTTAACGCCGGTGTTCTACGCGCTCAATCCCGAAAAGCAGGTATTTGAAGGCTTACAAGCAGAGCTAGAGTATCCAATTGTGGTTAAGAAGATATCTTCAGACGAGGGTGAAGGGCCTAAAATCACCAATGCTCTAAGCTACCCAAGCTCGAAGGAATTGGATGTGGTGGTCGCCTCTACTGCTGGTGGTAATTTCATGATGGACTTCTTTAATTCGGCTCAAGGGTGGCAGGTTCAGCCGGTTTACCAAGAACTCACGCAGTGGTCTCCGATTGCAGCGCCAGATGGTCAGAACATAGACATCATTAATCAGATAGCGCAGCGCTTGCCTGAAAGTCTTGATTATATGGTCGTAAGAGAAAGCACATGTGATCAACAACGTTGCGCTGTTCGTGTGATTGGCAACCGTGATTTAAAACGGGTTGATGAATTGATCACACGTGAAGGTGACAAGCTTTTCTATGAGTCATTGGAAGACAACCGAGCGCCGATTTTGCTCAATACGCAAAGGTTAAACCCATACCTAGCATCACCAAGCGAAGCTGATTTTTCACAATATTCTCAATTGGTAGAAAAGTGTATTAACCGAGCGGTTAAAGCGGATGTGACAACGTGGTGTAGCAGTGCTGAGTGGACTTCATTAACGCAACCAACACCTCGACCAGATTCAGTGAATCAACTGGCTAATATCTACCTTGAAGATAGGGCTGGCACGGTTAACTTGTTCCCTAAAGCGGGAATTGGCTACAACACCAAGGTACCGGGGCGTCATGCTGGTGAGGATTACTTAGAGAAAGATGCTTTCATCGGATTCTGGGGAGCGCCAATTGGCGATAACTCTCAGCAACTGAAAATCGAAGCTAACGGATCTTTAGCGCCAACGCTGTTTGAGTATTTGACCGGAGAACCTGTGGTCGAAGGCGAGAACGGTTGGGGCTTTCCGTCGTTGATTGAGAAGTTAGATATTTCAAGCGCGCGCTAAAGTAAACGCTCTCTACCTACTCGCTATCTGTATTTTCTCTATGGTTAGCGAGACTGAGAGTTAGCTAGGTTGAGAGCCATCCCCACAAAATCTTCATCACTGTCATCAATAACCTGATAGCCAAGTGACTGATAAAAGCGAATGGCGCGGGTGTTACTTCTAAAGCTCGACAGAGTGACTTGGTTTCGTTGCTCTTGATGGGCTTTTTCGTGGATGAGTGACATGACTTTTTTACCAAGAGATTGATCTTGGTATTGAGGGAAAATGATCAGCAGATGAATATGGTATGCGTTGTCATAAGGCTTAAAACACACAAGTCCAATCCTCTCTTTTCCTCGGTATACCCAATGAAACCAAGAGGGATGGTAATCGTTTAAAAGTCGTTGGCGTTGGAAGTCGTCATCCCAACCGAAAACACTATCGACGTGTATGAAAAGACTTTGTTTAACACACGTAAACCGTTCTTCGAATTCAGAATTTGAAACGAGCTGGAATTGTATATTCTCTTCTTTGATTACCACTCTGATTGCTTCCTTATCAAACGCCTTTGAATAAGCAAACAGTAACATAATTGAAGAAGCCGAATTAGCTTAGATTTGCGATGTGATAAAACCAAAAAGCCATGCGTGATGCATGGCTTAGAATAAAGTCTTGGATTGATTTTTCTATACGATCTTAAGTGCGTGGTGGCGCGTGAGCTGTTTGTGTAGCGAGTCTTTTAGCGCCATGCGTTCAACTTTGAGGTTGTGCATGCTGTCGTCATCGATAGGGCTGCCAGAGATTTCTAGCTGACGGATGTCGTAGTCGAGTTGGTGGTATTTCTGCATGTCTGCTTTGAATTTTTCGTCGTCGTGGTTGAGCTGAACAATGTCTAATTTAAGATCTGGGAAATCTAAGATAAAGGCATGGTTTTCATTGAGCATTGGCACTTCCTCTCTAGTCGGATTATTAACAGTATAGAAGCAATTTATCGAAAGAAATGTGGCTCAAAACACAAAGCGAGAACAGGATCAAAAAAGGGCATTAACGTTCCATTGTGGATTCGCTGATGCCCTTTGTTATTTTCGTAATACTAAAAACTACTTCGCTTTCTTACCAGAGCGTTGCTGCTCTTTGTGTGCAAGCTTTTCTTTCTTACGTTGATCGATAAGGTGAGCGGCTTCACCACCTACGTGGGTTTCGCCACGAGCATTCGACAGTTGAACTTGCTTTTCACGTTCGCGGAAACGGGCTTTTTGCTCGTCGCTGTGCTTATCAATACACTTAGGGCAGCTTACGCCTTTCTCGAAGTGCTCAGAGGCTTTGTCTTCGTCAGTGATTGGCAAACGACACGCGTTACACACGTCGTAGCCGCTCTTCTCTAGCTGGTGGTTTACTGCAACACGACCATCAAATACGTAGCAGTCGCCTTCCCACATGCTCTCTTCTTCTGGTACTTCTTCTAGGTACTTAAGAATGCCGCCTTCAAGGTGGTAAACCTCATCAAAGCCTTGCTCTTTCATGTAGGCCGTTGATTTTTCGCAACGAATACCGCCAGTACAGAACATTGCGACTTTTTTGTGTTTCTTAGGATCGAGATTGTCTTCAACGTATTGAGGGAATTCACGGAAGGTTTCTGTGTTTGGGTTTACAGCATTTTTGAATGTACCGATATCGACTTCGTAGTCGTTGCGAGTATCAACCAGAATCACATCAGGATCAGAAATCAGAGCGTTCCATTCGTTTGGTTTCACGTAAGTGCCGACAACGTGGCGTGGGTCGATACCCTCAACGCCCATGGTTACGATCTCTTTCTTAAGCTTAACCTTGGTGCGGTTGAATGGTTGTTCTTCGTTGAACGACTCTTTGTAAACAACATCAGCCAAACGAGAATCTTGTTTGAACCATTTAAGAAGAGCGTCGATAGATTCGCGCTTACCTGCAACGGTGCCGTTGATACCTTCACTCGCAAGTAGCAAAGTACCGCGGATTTGGTTGGCTTCTAACACGTCAGTGAGTGGCTGGCGAATTTCTTGGTAATCATCAAGTGCTACGAATTTATACAGAGCACATACAACATATTGAGACATGGTTTTTCCTTTCTGCGAGCTGGAACGTAAATCCAGAGCGGTTGCCTTTTATGATACAGACTGAGTTTGATTTACTCAGGTTTGCCCATATTGGCTTATTAAAATCCGCCGCAGTATAACCAAGCCAAGGAAGGACAAAAACCAACCAAAAGTAGGGCTATTTAGCATTGTTATCAGTGTGGTTTTAGGTGGGTGAAAATGGTAGCTATTTGATAAACAGTTTCAGCTCAGATAAGTAGTGATATCTTGTTGTTTATTGAATATTTGGCTACGAACTTATGTTGTATCTCATTTCAATGAGCTGGTGTTCCCCGACGATTTCTACTTCACGAATGAACTTAAAGCCAAACTTTTCATAGTAATTTTTTAGGTATTGATGAGCGTGGATTTCAATTACTTTAGCACCATGTTCAGAGGCATGTTTTAGAAGTGCTATAACAATTTTAGATGCGATACCAGATCCTCGATAAGGCTGTAGAACAGCAACACGCGCCATAGTTGAGTGTCCTGATTCATCAATGTGCAAGCGTGCAGTCGCGACTAAATTATCTTCATCGGTCATGAGTGCATGATGTGAGACAGGATCGAGCCCATCAAGATCCAATATCTGCGGTATGCCTTGTTCAACAACGAAGACTTGATGACGAATGGATTGTGCTTTCATTATCAATTCAGGGTTGTTACCAATCACCACTTCCATTTATTGCTCCATGCTGTCTAACTAATGCTTTGAAAATACTCTATTTGAGGGGCTGTTCGTTTGTGACTTGCCTTTAAACTAAGGCTTTTGAATAGCTACTTGTGTCTATATCAATGATCTCTACGGTCAGCGAAGCATTGGATAGTGGAAGAGTCAGTAATTGATCCAAAATGGACTTGGAGAGCATCGTTTTAATGCTTTCGTTACGCCCAGACAAAATACGCACAGAGACATGCACGAAGTCTTCTTTTACTTCACCTGTTTGGTAATGCTGGTAGGCAAGGCTGCGTACTTTGATGTCTTCTCCTGTTGGTGAGAACAATTGAGATTCCATCGCGCCGAGAAACACTTTCTGATTGAGTTGCTGACCATCAATAGTGGATGAGTGTTCGATAATACAATGAGGCAAAGTGATGTCCTTTCTGTGTTTTATAGCGACCTAAAATTAAGGCCAATGTGACTCTCTTGTTGAGAATGACATTGACCCTTAATGCTGATTCGTTGCGGCTTTCTCGGCAATAAGCCGCTCAGGCAATCACCAAAGCGGTCAGCGATTACGCTGGGTTAAGTACTTCCGCTAAGCGCTTTACCGCTTCGGTTAATTCTTCTGGGTTGGCGTTGGTGAAGTTCAAGCGCAGTGCGGCTTTTGCTTCATCTGCCTTTGGATAGAAGACTGGGCTTGGTACTACCGCGACGCCATTCGATAGCAAAGTCTTAGCTAATTCAAAAGTGTCGCACTCTGGGATTTCAACCCAAATGAACATTCCGCCATCAACGGATTTTAATACACAGTCAGTAGGCAGCTGTTTTTCTAGCTCTGAAAACAGCACTTCATAACGAGACTTGTAAAGGGTACGAATATTTTCCATGTGCAGGTTGAAATCTTCATGTTTTAGAAGACCAACAAGCAGCGCTTGCATTGGTATACTTGAGTGTAAGTCCGCGCCTTGCTTCACTTTGATTAGTGGCTCAAGGTAGCTGCGTTTACCTGTTACCGCGCCAATACGTAGACCTGGCGATGCAATCTTAGAGAATGAACGAAGAACGATAGAGTTATCAGGGCAGAACGAAGAAACCATTGGCAGCTCTGTGCCTGTAAAGCGTAGCTCTCGGTATGGTGCATCTTCAATGAATGCCACGTTGTATTTGATACACAGCTCAGCCACTTTTTGACGAGTTTCTGTTGCCCAGCACACGCCGGTTGGGTTGTGAAAATCAGGCACGGCGTAGAACATTTTCGGTGATTGCTCTGCAAAGCACGTTTCTAGTTCGTCTAGATTTGGGCCAAATTCTGTTTGAGACACAGTCACAATGTTCGCTTGAACTAGACCAAACACTTGCATCGCACCCAAGTAGCTTGGCGCTTCCATCACAACCACATCATTCGGATCAACATATGCTCGTGCAATTAAGTCGAGACCTTGCTGAGAACCGGTACAGATCATTGCTGTGTGAGTCTCTGGCAATTGGTAGCTTTGCGTAAGGTGATCAAGCAACGGGCCGTAACCGGCAGTCGAGCCGTATTGGAAAACTTCAGGCATGTTCGCTAGGTTTTCTAGCGTTGGCTTCATTAAATCGATAGGGAATGTTTTCTCGTCCGGTAAACCACCGGCCAATGAGATGACATTTGGATCGCTTGCGGCTGCGAGGATCTCTCGAATGTATGAAGATTGAATCTGTTGTAATGACTGTGCGATTTCCATGTGTTGTGTCTCGTCGTTTATCGTTTTTATTCTATCGCTTGATATTACACGGCAATTGTAAAAACTAGCGTGTCCGTTTATGCTCATAAACATGTCCATTTATGCTATTTGAAAAATGTCACGACAACATATATCCCGAATCAATGATGTTTTGTTCCATATTCACCAAGACATCAGTCAGCCTTTGTCGGCAAAAGCGCTCTCTGAGATTGCTGCGTATTCAGAGCAACACTTTCATCGCACGTTCAAAAGTGTGGTTGGGGAGTCGTTGCATCAGTACATTCGACGTACCCGAATGGAGTATGCGGCCAATCAATTAATGTTCGATACCAGCTCGTCTGTGGTTGAGATCGCCCATAAATGCGGCTTTAGCTCTGTGTCTTCGTTTAGCCGAGCGTTTAAAGCGACTTTTAATATGTCGCCCGGAGAATGGCGTAAGCATGATTTACAGATAGCAGAAAAACCCTATTTGAAAGATCCCGAAGTAGCGGCGGGTTATTTGAATGTGTCGCAGCGGGAGTTGCCGGAACCTAAAATTGTTGAAGTATCAGACCGAATGGCAGCTTATGTTCGACATACGGGCTATAACCGCTCCATTCGCAATGCTTGGTTGATATTGAAAGCATGGGCGAACTCTGAACAGCGTGATTTTTCGAGTCAGTTTGGTTTGCATCACTCTAACCCTGCTTGGGTTGAAATGGATCAGTGTCGCTATGTAGCCTGTATCGCGATTGATGAGCCGATTAAGTATCGCAGTGTGGTTAACCAAATGGTGATTCCAGGCGGTTTGCATGCGGTGTTTCGACTTAATGGTCGTTATGGTGAGCTGCTACCACAGATCAGTATGGTATTGGAAAAATGGTTGCCGGCTTCTGGTTTCAAACAGCGTTCGACTCCTGCGTATGTGCATTATCATCAGAATCACTTTCTCAACAGTGATGAAGTGTTTGAGCTTGATTTCTACCTCCCTGTGAGTTTTTATTAGTAACCCCGTTTTTGAGGAATAATTATGTATCTTGTTTTGTATTGCCACAATATTGGTATGACCGACTTTTCCTTCTTTGAAACGGAAGATTTTGACAAAGAAGAGGGCTATATCGTGCGAGGTAAGTGGCCGAATGAGAAAGCGTTTCGTGATTACTTAGTTAAAGAGTTCGGTGATATGAGTGAGTTCCAAGTGATCGACTTAATCGCCAAAGGCGCAGAAGCAGAGCACTACTCACCAGAAGAGTTGATGCGCTTAGCTGTCTAGGCGTTAGATCTGTAACCACTAGCTTCGTAATACCTAGCTCAGTAACATCCGTCAAATAACCGAATAAAGAAATGGCAGCCTGATTGGGCTGCCATTTTCGTTTTAAGTGGGAGCAAATTGCTCTGTACTAAGAGTGAAGCTACTGCGCGACTTCGTCCACCAAGTACAAGATTGATTGATACGGAATGCCACTGTGATGTGATAAACCAATCTCACAGGTTCGGCTGTTGCTGAATCCACGAGTGCAGTTGCTCGGCACTTGTTCCTTGAGTGGGTGTACCGCCGCTTCATTCAGCTCTGGAGTGGTAAAACCTTTATCACCCGCCCAGCCACAACATTGAATATGCTCTGGAACGATGACCTCTTCGGTACAGGCTTTAGCAAGGCTTAACATAGCGCCTTCCAAACCCATTCGACGAGAGCTACAAGTCACATGCAGCATCACGGTTTCTTGCAGCGGCTCAAGTGTCAGATGTTCAAGCAAGTATTTGTTCACAAACCCTGTCGGCTCTAATACCTCTAACGGTTTGGTGAACTGTTCAATACTGCGTTTAGCACATGGGCTGGTATCCATTAATACTGGGTATTCACCTTGACGACTCGCTTGCCATAACACTTCTTCGAGTTGTTGTGCTTTCGATTGAGCTAAGTCGGCCATGCCTTTGCTGTCGTAAGGCATGCCACAACATTGGTCGTCTAGCTTCTTCGGCAGTATTACCTCAAATCCGGCTTTGTTGAGCAAAGACATGGTCACTTCAGTAAGAGGACGTTGGTCGCCCGCATCACTCTGTTGTCCCATAGTTCGACTCGCACACGAAGGCAGGTAAACCACCTTTTTATGATTGCTTGAGGATTCTGCCGTCACTGGTGATGAGACGAGAGAATGGCTATTGGATTGCGGCATCTCAGGCATCCAAACCGGTGTCGCGCCTTTGGTCACTGAGCGCAGGCCGTTGGTTAGCTTGCCAACCGTGTTGGCGCCTAAAACTTTGCTCGCCACTTGGTTGGTTTTGAGGCCAGCCTTGGTCAGCTTGGTGGTGGTCGAGAAATGATCCGCTGTCCACTTCGCGATTGGCGTAAATTTCTCGTACTTGGCAATACGAAGTTTCTTAATCAAGTCGCCGGTGTTGATTCCCACTGGGCAGCGCTCGGCACACAGGCCTGTTGCGGCGCAGGTATCGATACCTTGGTATTCGAAGGTTTTCTCTAGCTCGCTTGCTTCTATTTCTTCACCTGCGGCACGGCGGCGTTGTAGCTCGCGGTACAGCACGATACGTTGGCGTGGCGATAGGGTTAAGGTACGAGACGGACAAACAGGCTCACAGAAGCCACATTCAATACAGCGGTCGACAAGGTCATCGGCAGCAGGCATCGGCTTTAGGTCTGTGATGTGTGAATTTGGATTATCGTTGATGATAACGCCGGGGTTAAGCAGCCTTTCTGGGTCGAACAGTGCTTTGATCTGTTGCATTAAGGCATAGCCATCTTTGCCCCATTCCAATTCCACATAAGGCGCCATGTTACGGCCAGTACCGTGTTCTGCTTTCAGAGAACCTTGGTATTTCACTGCAACCAGCTCGGCAACGTCATCCATGAATCCGCCGTAACGGTCGATCTCTTCTTGGCTATCGAAGCCTTGAGTAAACACAAAATGCAGGTTGCCTTCGAGGGCATGGCCGAAAATGATCGCTTCGCTGTAGTCGTATTTGTCGAACAGCTCTTGCAGCTCTCGAATGCCGTTAGCGAGGTTTTCGACAGGGAAAGCCACGTCTTCGATGATAACGGTTGTGCCAACTTCACGAACGGCTCCAACAGCAGGGAACATGCCTTTTCGGATGCCCCATAGGGTTGCGACTGTCTTTGGATCGGAGGTGAAAGGGACCGATTCAACAATCGTGTATTCAGTCAATGCGTCCAAAATTGATTTACATTGTAAATCTAAGTCCTGCTGGGAGCTGGCGTGTGATTCCACCAAAATAGCCGCGGCTTCTAAATCTAAGCTCGGCATGAATGCAGGCATACCTGGTTTATCAGCCACTGAACGCAGCGCTCTGCCGTCCATCAATTCCACCGCAGCAACGGGCGTTTTTGATAGCGTAGTCACGGCTTTGCTTGCTTGTTCGATGTCGGCAAACACCAACAGCGCTGAAGCTTTGTTCGGGTGTTCGATAACCGTGTTGTAGGTGATCTCTGCGATGAAGCCTAGCGTGCCTTCAGAGCCAATCATCAGGTGTTTGATGATCTCAATTGGGTCGTGGTAATCGACCAAAGCATTCAGAGCATAGCCAGTGGTGTTTTTTAGGCGGTATTTGTGGCGGATTCTGTCTGCAAGTTTTTGGTTTGAAGCTGTCTGTTGATGTAATTCAACAATGCCTTCAAACAGTTCTTTGTGTGATTGCTTGAACGCCTCAACGCTGGCGTTATCAGCCGTATCAAGCAGGGAGCCATCACTCAATACGATTTTCATGCTCTCGACGGTGCGATAAGAGTTTTGCGCGGTACCACAACACATACCACTGGCGTTATTCGCCGCAATACCACCGATTTTACAGGTATTGATAGAGGCTGGATCTGGGCCGATTTTACGTTGGAAAGGGGCAAGATATTTGTTGGCATCAGCGCCAATCACACCCGGTTGAAGGATGATTTGATTACCGTTATCGACGATTTCGTGGCCACGCCAGTCATCGGTTAGAGTGATGAGTACCGAGTCTGAAACGGCTTGCCCTGACAGACTGGTGCCTGCTGCACGGAAAGTAAAATGGATACCGAGTTCACGACAGCTTTGAATGGTGAATATGACTTCGTCTAAGTTTTTCAGCCTCAGAACCATTTTCGGCACCAAGCGATAAAAACTCGCATCGGTGCCGTAAGCCAATCGCTTTGCCTCTTGAGTGACAATGCGTTCTGTTTCTATTTTTTGAGCCAGTATCGATTCAAGCTGCTGATAAGCTTGTGCGTCTACTACTCGCTCATGGGATGTGGTTGTCTCCATCTTTGCTTCCTTGTGCTTCTTATTTGGCACTGATTTGTTTTTAAACGGTGTCACAACGGCAGTGGAATTGCTGTGACACCGATTGAACTTCAGTCTAAGTAGACCAAAGCATTAGTCCGAATCTGAGCCTGAGTCGTGGCCGATTAATCTAGCCCTACCAATGATTCACGGGTTAAGTCTTTGATTGTCTTAGCGCCAGTTAGAGTCATCGCAACACGCATCTCTTTGTCGTACAGGTCGAGTAGATTCTCAACGCCTGCTTGTCCTTGTGCCGCTAACGCGTAGACGAAAGAACGGCCAAGTAGGGTGCAGTCTGCGCCCATCGCCATCATACGAACTACATCTAAGCCAGTACGAATACCAGAGTCGACCAGAATCTTGGTGTCGCCTTTTACTGCATCAGCAATTGCAGGTAAGGCTTTAGCACTTGATAGAACGCCATCAAGCTGACGACCACCGTGGTTTGAAACTACGATACCGTCTGCGCCAAATCTCACGGCGTCTTTTGCATCTTCTTCATCAAGAATGCCTTTGATGACCATTGGGCCATCCCAGAAATCACGGATCCACTCTAGGTCTTTCCATGAAATCGACGGGTCGAAGTTGTCACCCAACCAACCGATGTAGTCTTCCAGTTTGGTTGGAGAGCCGCGGTAAGTCGAGATGTTGCCAAGATCGTGCGGCTTGCCGAGTAGGCCAACATCAACCGCCCAGCTAGGATGACGCATAGATTGGAATACACGACGTATTGCTGCATTTGGACCACTCATTCCTGAGTGCATGTCACGGTAGCGAGCGCCGGGTACAGGCATGTCTACCGTAAAGACCAGTGTTGTCACGCCAGCCGCTTTTGCACGTTCCAATACGTTCTTCATGAAGCCGCGATCTTTTAGCACGTAAAGTTGGAACCACATTGGGCGCTCAATCTTAGGTGCGACTTCTTCGATCGGGCATACCGATACGGTCGACATGGTAAAAGGGATGCCTTTGTTGTCTGCGGCTTTTGCGGCTTGTACTTCGCCACGTCGTGCGTACATACCTGTTAGGCCAACCGGAGCTAAGGCAATTGGCATCGCCAGCTTTTCGCCAAACAGCTCAGTTTCCAAATTCAGATCTGACATGTCATTGAGGACACGCTGCTTGAGCGCGATCTCTGCAAGATCGGCCGTGTTGCGGCGTAGGGTATGTTCACCGTAAGAACCGCCGTCAATATAGTGGAAAAGAAACGGTGGTAATTTCGCTTTTGCTGCTGCGCGGTAATCAGTCGATGCGGATATGATCATAATTTCAGTCCTAAATTCTTGGGATGTTGCCCTTCTGTGAGAGCTTGGCTTGGGCTGCTTTAATTCTTGAAAAGTAAGTGTTTGTTGTTTATTAATCGGTGAAGCAACTCATCGATAAATAAAATAACCTGTGAAGCAATTAATCTATGAAGCAAATAAACAGTGAAACAGACAAGCAATAAAATGGCGTTAATACTCGGGGGTGTTGATGTGTTTTAGTATCCATTCCGAAACTCATCAACTGTCTTATTAGACGGTGTTACAGTCGGGGAATTGAGTATTAACGCCAAGTGCTTTTGTAACGACTTATGGTTTACATAAGTGCGTCTGTCATTTTGAAGCCGTAGATAACCACTAGGCCGATGATTCCGGTCATCACCAAGTAGTAGAACGTTGGGATGATAGTCTTACGTAGTGTTGCGCCTTCACGTCCTAACAAGCCTACGGTCGCCGATGCGGCTACCACGTTGTGAATCGCAATCATGTTACCTGCTGCAGCACCAACGGCTTGCAGAGCAACAACCACAGCACTAGAGATCGACAGAGTTTGTGCTACTTCGAATTGGAACTGGCTAAACATCATGTTTGAAACTGTGTTCGAACCTGCAATGAAGGCACCTAACGCACCCACCGTGGCACTTAACGCTGGGAATGCGCCGCCGACTAGGTCAGCTGCAAAGTTTGCAGTGGTTACTGGCATACTTGCTAAATCAGCGCCGTTCACGCCAGAGTTAATGAAGATACGAACCATTGGGATGGTGAACACCAACACAAAGCCAGCGCCTATTAGAGTTTTGCTCGACTCACCAAAGGCTTTAGCCAGTGGTGTTGCGCTGCGTGATTGCATTAGAACAGCAACCAGTGCGACGAATACCAAGATACCGCCAGGTAGATACAGAGGTTGAATCGCTGTACTTACGCCTGTCTCGCCAAGGATGTTGCTGAATGAAAGGCTAACGCTCTTAAGCAGGCCTTTGAACTCAGGGCTAACACGGCTAGCAACTAGAGTGACAGCGAGCAACACGTAAGGTGCCCATGCCATCGCCATGCTCATTTTTTTATGGCTTTGCTTACCGTTTGAATTGTTGTCATCAAGGTCGATTTTCAAAGAACCTAACCATTCTGCTGGCCACTTGTCTTCGCTCTCAAAATCCCATTTTGATTTAGGTACTAGGAAGCCGCGTTTTGCTGCTGTTACAACAATCGCAAGGCCAACCAAACCACCAATCAGTGATGGGAACTCAGCACCCAAGAAAACACCTGTTAGTGCGTAAGGAATAGTGAAAGCGGCACCTGCGAACAGTGCGAATGGCAGGATATCAAGGCCTTCAGTCCAGCTTTTGTTCTTACCAAAGAAACGAGTCAGCATCATCGCCATCAATACAGGAATCATCACACCAACGCAGGCGTGGATGATTGCAACACTTGATGTGATCTGTTGTAGGTAAGCATCCCATGTTGAACCATTGGCAATCAGGCTTTCACCGATGTTGTGCGTATCCAAACCTTTGTTTACGCCAACGATGATAGGTGTACCAACCGCGCCGAACGATACCGGCGTAGATTGAATCATCATGCCCATCAATACCGCAGCCAGCGCTGGGAAGCCGATAGCAACCAATAGTGGTGCAGCGATGGCAGCCGGTGTGCCGAAGCCAGATGCACCTTCAATGAATGAACCAAAACACCAAGCAATGATGATCGCTTGTACACGACGGTCTGCTGATATGTCAGTAAATCCGTTGCGGATGGTGGTGATAGCTCCGGTGTGTTTCAAAGTGTTTAATAAGAAGATGGCGCCAAACACAATCCAGAGAACCGACACGGTAATGCCGAAGCCTTGGAATACTGAAGCCAGCACGCGAGTGCTAGACATATCCCATGCGAATAGGGCGATAGCAACGGTTAACGCAAATGCCACGGGCATCGCTTTTTTTGCAGGCCAGTTAAGGCCAACCAGCAGAATCGCTGCAACAACTATTGGCGAAAAGGCCAATAATGCTAGTAGAGTTTCACTCATGGGTACTTCCTCGTACTTGTTTTCAAACGTTCATGTTTGAAGTGAATAACACGTCATTAGTTTTGTAGGTGTAATCTGAATCTCGAGGATTCAATTGTTGTAATTAGAGTCGCTTTATTTGTAACCGATGTGATTGCAAAAGCTGTTTTTGTAATTGTTTTGTTAATTTGGCGTGAATTTACCCCTTTATTTTTTATTGATATAGGGAAATAATGAAAATAATTAATTCCAAAATTGGCATAATCAAATGCGAGCAGACGATTTGATCCTGTTTTCACAGGTAGTAGAGCTGGGCAGTTTTAGTAAGGTGGCAGAACAAAATAACCTTACAAATTCGGTAGTTAGTAAGAGAATTGCGCGTTTGGAAGAAGAGATTGGCGTGCAGCTATTGTATCGAACCACGCGTAAATTGACGCTGACTGAGGCAGGTAAGGCAATGTTACACAGCGCCAAAAATGTGAAGCAGGCGGCTCAAGAGGCTATGGACGCAGTTTCAGGCTTTGGTGAAAATGTTAGTGGTCATATCAAAATGTCAGTACCTACTATCTCCGGAGATTTGATTCTCGCAGACGCTGTTGCCGAGTTTTGTAATATGCACCCAGGTTTAACGGTCGATATGTCTCTTAACAATCGCTTTGTGGATCTGGTTGATGATGGCCTCGACTTAGTGATTAGAACCGGCTACTTGGAAGACTCCAGTTTAATTGCCCGTCATATCTTGGACTCTCAATGGGTGGTATGTGCTTCTCCGTCTTATATCGCTAAGAATGGTAAGCCGATGCAGCCCAAGGATTTGGTTGAGCACAATTGTCTGCAATACGCTTATCAAACAACGGGTGCCAGTGAGTGGCAATTTCTGCATAGCAAAGATGGCTTTACCGATAACGATAAATACATAGTGCGCGTCTCGGGCTCTTTTTCTACCGATAATGCGACGGCATTAAGAAAGGCGGCGTTGGGCGGTCATGGGGTCGCGTATGTACCGCGCTGTCTGGTTTATCACGACATTCGTAACGGCCAGCTGGTGGACATCTTCCCTGACTTAGTCGGCAAAAAACTGGGCATCTATGCAGTGTACCCGTTCACTCGTCAGCCACCGAACAAGATTAAGTTATTGATTGAACACATCAGAACGCGTTACCTGACGATTTCACATTATTTTTAATAAGGATCACGATGAGCTATTTAAAAGAGTATCAATATCCAGTCACCAACAAACAGATCGTCAGCGATGACTATTTTGATCACATAGTTGAAGACCCTTATCGCTGGTTAGAAGACGACAGAAGCGACGAAACCGCGCAGTGGGTGGCGAGCCAAAATGAAGTCACGTTCGATTACCTTGCTCAAATTCCGTATCGTGATGACCTGCGAGAGCGATTGGCGAAAGCGCAAGACTACAAAAAGAGCTCGCAGCCGTTGGTACGAGGAGATTACACCTACTTCTATAAGAACGATGGCCTGCAAAATCACAGCATTCTCTATCGTCACAAAGAAGGGCAACAAGAAGAAATTTTCCTAGATCCGAATACCTTCTCGGAAGATGGCACTACATCACTGGGTTCGGTGTCGTTTTCTAAAGATTACAGCCTAGTGGCGTACAGTATTTCCGAGGGTGGTAGCGACTGGCGTAAGATCTTTGTTATCGATACCGAGACTAAACAGCAGCTTGAAGCCGAAATCACCGACGCTAAATTTACCGGCATTTCTTGGTTGGGTAATCGTGGCTTTTATTACTCTAGTTACGATAAGCCAGACGGTAGCCAGCTTTCTGCACGTACCGAACAGCACAAACTTTACTTCCATGAGTTGGGTACAGAGCAAGCTAGCGACAAGGTGGTTTTTGGCGAGAACAACGCTGAGCAGCACCGCTATGTGTCGGGTTACACCACCGAAGACGACCGTTACTTGATCATTCTAGGGCGAGAGTCGACATCGGGTAACAGGCTGTTCTATATCGATTTAAATTCACCAGAACAATCGCTGAACACGCTGATTGATCATGTGGATAGCGACACTTATCTCATCGATAACCAAGATGAGACCTTCATTCTATACACCAATCTCGATGCGCCTAATGGCAAGGTGGTGAGCTTTGATACTAGCAGTCAACAGTGGCTCGATATCATTCCTGAAAAGCCACAGCCGTTAGATATCAGCACGGGTGGTGGTTACTTGTTTGCCCACTACATGGTCGATGTGGTGTCTAAGATTGAGCAGTTGGATTACCAAGGCAATCTGGTTCGTGAAATCCACTTACCTGGTCTCGGAACGGCCAGTGGCTTAGGTGGAAAAAACGAGCAAACCGAGCTTTATTACACCTTTACCAACTATGTAACGCCGCCAACGATTTTCTCTTTTGATGTTGAATCTGGAAGCTCTGAAATCTACCAACGCTCTGAGTCTCCGTTTGAGTCGGATCAATTTGAGTCTAAACAAGTCTTCTATACCTCGAAGGATGGCACCAAGGTCCCGATGCTTATCTCTTATAAGAAGGGATTAGTGTTAGATGGTAATAATCCAACCATGTTGTACGCCTATGGTGGCTTTAACGTTAGCCTAACCCCTTCCTTCTCGGGAACGGTGGGCAGTTGGCTGGAACTTGGTGGTGTGTATGCAGTGCCGAACTTACGTGGTGGTGGCGAATACGGTAAGGCGTGGCACAAAGCCGGTACACAACAACAAAAACAGAATGTATTTGATGACTTCATTGCTGCTGCGGAGTTCTTAATCGAAGAAAACTACACCTGCAGCGATAAGTTAGCGATTCGCGGCGGTTCTAACGGCGGTTTGTTGGTAGGCGCTTGCATGACACAAAGGCCTGAGCTGTTCCAAGTGGCTTTACCTGCGGTTGGGGTTTTGGACATGTTGCGTTACCACACATTCACGTCTGGCGAAGGCTGGGCGTACGATTACGGCACGTCAGCGCAAAATAAAGAGATGTTCGAATACCTGCTGGGTTACTCCCCGGTTCATAACGTTGTACGAGGTGTCGATTACCCAGCAACACTGGTTACGACCGCTGATCACGACGACCGTGTGGTGCCAGCTCACTCTTATAAATTCATTTCAGAGCTGCAAGATAAGCATGAAGGTGGCGCGCCTGTGATGATTCGTATTGATGTTAATGCAGGGCATGGGGCAGGTATGCCGTTGAGTAAAGCTATCGACCTCACTGCTGATATCTACGCATTTACCCTGTTCAATATGGGAATTGAGTCTCTAGATTCATTGTAGCGAATACTTGATTTTAGATAACTGGGTATTTAACTCAGACCAAAAAGCCTCAAAATCTGCCTTAGATTTTGAGGTTTTTCATATATATGAAAACCAATCAAATTCACACCTCGTTCTCTTTGCTTTTCGACACCCTTTTCCGTGATAGCCGCCACCATTACTGATGAAATGAAAGCGATTTCAAGCTGATATTTTACGCATTTTTTACTATAACCTGTTGATCTGAAATCAGTAGTTTTCGTCATAGATTTTCTAAAAGTTTCATGGCATTTAAGCTGATTTATCAGTGTGAACAGCGACCAACTTTTCAACTCTTTCATTGCTTAATATTTCCCTGTTCGATGAAAACTCAAAAAAATAATAGGGAAATACAATGCAAAAATTTAAGCTTTTGCCAATAACGGTCGCAGTGGCGGCATCGCTTGCTTCACTCTCTTCTTTTGCAGCTGATACTAATATCGAAGCATTAGAAAAACGAATCCAAGAGTTAGAATCTAAGGTTGTTGATATTGATTATGTTAATGATCAACAACCCGCGGTTTTAACAGCAGAAACTAAGGTGCCAGATGGCATCGTCTTCTCTGGTTATGCTCGTTACGGCGCTCATTACAAGAGTGGTGATGAGCGTTATGTAGACATCGGTACAACAGGTCGTTCTGTCGGTCGTTTGGGTAACGAAGCTAATGGTGGTGAAGTTCAGCTAGCTAAGCTTTTCCAAGCTGACAATGGCGCTATCTGGGACGTCGTATTCATGGCTGACCACTGGGAAGCAGACGCTTGGGCTGACGACGGTGGCCTAAGTATGAAAAAAATGTACGCAGGTGTAACCAACGTATTTGAAAGCCAACCAGAACTTTATATGTGGGCTGGTCGTGACTTCCATCAACGTCCGCAACAAGGTTTGAACGATTACTTCTGGATGACACACGATGGTCAAGGCGCTGGCTTTAACAACTTAGATTTCGGCGGCGCTAAGCTAGATATGGGCTTTGTTGGCCAAGTGAAAGGCGGCCTCGTAAATGACAATGGTCGATACGCCGTGACAGCGAAGCTACACAGTATTGACGCTGGTATTGGTAATCTGGATTTTTACGCGAACTACGGTTTTGCATCGAGCGAAGCGGATACGTCTACGACGACTGAGTACGTATACGATCCAGTGACAGATTCAATGCAGCCTGTCGTGACTCCAGGTCAAAAAGTCAGTGATGAAACGGCATACCTAGTAGGTGCAACATTAGGCTTGGGTGAGTCTAACAAGTTGGTTGTTAAGTACGGTGACGGTGCAGATTCATCGGTATATGACCTTAAAGGTGATTACCAGACTTTGTATGCAAGTGTTGAGGGTAGCTACGCTGCATCTGAACAGTTCATCATTGATTACTTAGTGTCTTACAAAGACAATTCTGGCTCAGATCTAGACCGTGAGAACACGGAATATGCGGGTATCGTTCGTCCACAGTACCAATGGAATGATGTCCATTCTACTTGGTTAGAAGCAGGCTACGGCATGGTTGATTACGATGACGACGGTGAAGAGAACGCATGGAAAGTAACTCTGTCTCAAAACGTATCACTTGGTGGCTTACCTTGGAGCCGTCCAATGCTTCGCTTCTACACAACCGTGGGTGATGTAGAAACTAAAGGCAACACAGTGAAGACAACCAATGTTGATACATTGTCGTTCGGCGCAATGTTTGAAGCTTGGTGGTAATCATGGGTATAGAATGCACTGCTCTTTGAATTCGGCATATTTTCAAGGAGCCATGCTTTCAAATATCTATGCTTATTAAGAGCACGTAATACTGTCCATTTTAGCCCTAAAGGCAGATTGATTAGGGCACGTTTCAATTAACTCCATTCTTGGGCACATTTTTGTGCCCTTTTTTTTCGCCACTAGATCAAGGAATAACGATGAGACTTTCTTCCATTGTGTCTCGAGTCTATTTAGGTTTCTTCACGCTGATAGTAATCATGCTGGGTAGCGCATGGTTGAGTATTAGCAGTAACAAGAACATAACCTCACACATCGAAACCATAACTCAACAAGCCACCCCTTTAATGCTCCAATCCTCCACGCTCACCATTCGTTTTTTGGACATTAATCGCAGTACTACTCCCTATTTATCTGCCAACTACATTGATGAGCTCGAACCGCTGAAACAAACCGTTTTGAGTAATATCGAGCGATATCAGCAGCAGTTAAATTGGTTTGATGGCAAGGCTGAATCGGGCTCACCACTTGAACCCATGCTCCAAAATATTGAAGAAACGGGCGTTGCCACCATCAATAAGGTAGAGCAGTCCTTGAACTTATACGTCTCTTATTTGGATAGTAAAGATCTCGGTTCGATGGAGCAGGAACAATTTCAATCTGTGGTAGGACAACTCAATAACACCTTGGTTAATCAATTGGCGAGTACGAGTTCGGGTAACACGCAAAAAGCGGTAGAAGCCTTGTTGGTTCAGTTGAGTTTGATTGCCGCAGAAGCGAATGAAGCCTTCTCTCTGCAAACGTCATCGGAGGTTCGTGGAGTTGAACGTCGTCTACAAAGTCGTAAAGAGCGATTCGAACAAGCTGTATCAGACTTGGATAATCTGGACTCATCTTTGTTACGCCGCAGTAAACAGTCTTTATCACTGCTCGCTTCACATGTATTTTCAGCGCAAGGATCTGTGTCAACGCATATGGAAACCGTGAAGCTACATGAGAGCATTGCTCAGCAAAGAGTGGAGATCGAACAGCTTATTGATGTGCAGTTAAGCCATTTTGATGAGCTTTCTATGTATGCGGAAGACACGGCTAAACGTTTATATCACGAGTCGATGGACTTCTCTCATCAAGCACTGTTGATGCAGGCCATCATTGCTATTGGGTCGGTTTTTATTGCGCTGCTAATCGGGCTGAACATCGCTAAAGGGATTCGCAAGCCAAGTAAATTACTGCAAAGTGCACTAGACCAAGTCGCCAAAAAAGACTTGAGCGTGATGGTTCACTATCAAGCCAATAATGAATTTGGTTTGGTGAGCGATAAAGTCAATTTGGTGATCAGTCACCTGACCCAAATGATTGACAACATGCGCCACTCCTCAACACGTTTAAAGGAAGCTTCCCTTGAGAACCAAAGCACCAGTCGTTCTCTGAGTGAAGCGATGCAAGAACAAACCAATCAAACGGTGATGGTAGCGACAGCGATGGAACAAATTGAGTGCTCAGTGACGGAGATCACTCAGGCGGCCAACCAAACTCTAACGCTAGTGACCGAAGCGGTATCCAGTTCCAGTGATGGGCAAAAGACCATGAATAAAAGCGTCGAATTGATGGGCAGCCTAGAAAATAAGCTGGCGGAATCAACGGCGACCATTGGTCAGCTTGAAAGCGAAAGCGCCAGTATTGGATCCATTCTGGATGTGATATCTGGGATCTCTGAGCAAACCAATCTACTGGCGTTGAATGCGGCAATAGAAGCCGCGCGAGCGGGAGAACAAGGGCGTGGTTTCTCTGTAGTTGCGGATGAGGTTCGAGTGTTAGCAGCCAAAACCAATGCATCAACGCAAGAGATACACAACAAGATCGAGCAGTTGCAAACTAGCTCTAAACTGGCGGTTGAACAGATCAATCAGTGCGTGGAGGGGATGATTCAATGCGTAGAACAAACCGGCGAAGTTAATCACTCGATATCGACAGTGTCTGATCTTCTCAACGAAGTAGAGCAAAGAAGCCATCAAATTGCGACCGCGACGACAGAGCATCAAGTCGTTGCCTCTCAAGTCACTCAAAATATCAGCCAGATACACACCTTGGCTGAAGATAACTCGCAACGTTCCCAAGTGCTTTTTTCCCACGGTCAACAGCTTGAAACCATGTCGCAACAGCAATTCTCATTAACTCAAGAGTTTAAGTTAGCGGAATCATCTAATCACAAAGATTAGAGCCAGTTAATTTCTTCCATGATTTCACGCCCAGCCTTCCGCTGGGCGTTTTCGTATCTGGTTTTTTCTGATGAAAAGGCTTTGAGCTAAAAATTACCGTGAAACGTTCTCATACAATTTCGAAAGGCCATTGAAATAACAAGGTCACTTTCCCCGTGTATATTGCCGTCAGCTGCGGATTCATCATCAAATAACGTTTTCAAAAAATGGATTTAGGCGGGCTTGTTTGATCTGACGAACAAGTAACCGAGCGCCATCTTGATAATATGAACAATAATCTCATGAAACAGTTTCATGGCGTGAAGTTAATCTGTAAGCGCTTTCATGATTTCCACAACTGGCCTTTTTACCTCCAACTTTAGTGTGATGACACTCACTTCAACCAAGACGCCTTTCTTTAATAATCGTTTTGTAAGCGGTTACAAGCTAATGAAGTATCGAGGTTCGAGTGGCAACAATTAAACACGTATCAGAACATGCAGGTGTGTCTCAGGCGACAGTGTCTAGGGTTATTAATGGCACTAGCCGAGTCAGTCATGACAAGAAGCTAAAGGTTGAAAAAGCGATCAAAGAATTGGGTTATCGCCCGAACTCTATCGCTCAAGCTTTGGCTTCAAGTCGTACTGGTAGTGTGGGCGTTGTTGTTCCAGAGCTTGGTGGCTCTTTCTATTCAGGCATCTTGCATAGCATAGAAGAAAACCTACGCCGCTTTGGTTACCACGCTGTTGTTGCGGCGGGCTCGAACACCGAACAAGGGCAGCGCGAGTCGGTGGAGTTTCTATTGGGGCGTCGTGTTGATGCTTTGATTCTTCACACTCAACTGCTCAGTGATGACTATTTAATTGAATTGGAAGAACAGGGGACCCCTGTGGTTTTAATTAACCGCTTCATCCCAGAAATGGCGATGAGTTGCATTGATATTGATAACGAAGTCGGGGGGCTACTCGCTACTCAATATCTATTGCAAAAGGGACATACAGATATCGCGTGTATTACCGGGCCTTTAGATAAAGCAGATGCTAGGGGGCGTTTGCAGGGGTATCGAAAGGCCTTGGAAGAAGCGGGTGTGCCATACGATGAAGCATTAGTCTCGGAAGCGGGCTTTACTGAAGAGACTGGCATCAGTGCGATGAAGAAGCTGATAAATCGTAAGTGTCATTTCACAGCAGTATTTGCTTCGAATGATCACATGGCATTTGGCGCCTTCGAGGTGTTGCATCAAGAGGGGCTGTCTGTTCCTAAAGATGTATCACTGGTGGGCTTCGATAACACCATCTTCGCGCGCTATCTGACCCCTAGTTTGACCACCATTAATTTCCCTATTGAAGAGATGAGCGTTGAAGCAGTACAGCTCACTCTACAGAAGCTAAAAAAAATAAAACATGACGTGAACTTTAAATTGCTGCCGACGTTGGTCACTAGAAACTCGGTATCGGATTTACCAGTTACCCTATAAAAATATTAAGGATAGAACATGAAATTTAAGACCTTAGCGCTTTCATGCGCGGTTGCTTTAGGATTAGGTACAACAACTGCGAATGCAGCCGACAAAGAAATTCGTTTCGACGGTTTCCCTGATTTCGATAGCAGCCTGAAGGTATTACTGCCTGATTTCGAAAAGGAAACGGGTATCAAAGTTGATTACCTTATGAACAACCACGGTGACCACCATACGAAACTAACCACTAACCTTGCAACGGGTTCTGGTGCCGGTGATGTGATTGTTGTCGACGTTGAGAAAATTGGTCCATTCGTGGGCTCTGGCGGCCTAGTTAACTTGTCTGAAAACTACGGTGCAGATAAGTACGAAGAACGATTCGCACCTTACGCATGGGCACAAGGCAAAGGCGCTGACGGCGATATGTATGGTATCCCTGTCGACTTAGGTCCAGGTGTTATGTACTACCGTACCGACGTATTCGAAAAAGCGGGCATTGATGTGAATGAAGCAATCAAAGATTGGGATTCATACATCGCTGCTGGTGAAAAACTGAAAGAGCAAAACGTACAACTTATCGCTTCAGCATCAGATGTTGCACAAGCCATTATCTTCACGACGGTTCCTGAGGGTGAAGGCCTTTATTTTGATAAAGATGGTAACCCAGTGGTGACATCAGAGCGTTTTGTTCACGCTTTTGAAGTAGCAAAAGAGATTCGCGACAAAGGCTTAGACGGCCGCATTCTGGCTTGGTCTAACGAATGGTACGAAGGCTTCCGTAACGGTACGTTAGCAACTCAATTATCTGGCGCATGGCTATTGGGTCACCTTCAAAACTGGATGGCTCCAGATACTGCGGGTAAATGGGCAGTCTCTAACCTTCCAGATGGTATCTACGGAAGCTGGGGTGGTTCATTCCTTTCTATTCCAACTCAATCGGACAACCCAGATGAAGCGTGGGCTCTTATTGAATACATGACGACTGATCGTGATGTTCAGCTAGGTGCCTTTGAGACTATCGCGGCCTTCCCTTCTAACGTAACCACGTATGACGATGAGCTTTTCCAAGAGGAGATGGAGTTCCTTGGCGGACAAAAAGCACGTCTTCTTTTTGCTGAAGTTGCGCAAAATATCAAACCAGTATCCCCAGCACAAGGCGATCACGTTGCACGTTCTATAATTTTGGAGAACGCGTTAATGGAAGTGCTTGATGAAGGTAAAGATATCAAGACAGCGTTGAAAGAGGCTGAACGTCTAATCAAGCGTCGCACACGCAGTTTGTAATTTATTTTTACTTTAAGTAAGTGAGGAAGCGTGGATAACGCGCTTCCTTTTTTTAAGAGGTCGTTACTATGAATCATACAGCGAGCACAACGATGGAACCTGCGGATAAAAGTCTTTTTTCTCGTCTAAATTTGAAAGCGCTTACACCGTATGGATTTCTTCTGCCGTTTCTGATCATTTTTTCTGTATTTGGGATCTTCCCGCTGTTGTTCTCCGTTTACCTGTCGTTCCACGAGTGGAACCCGGTAAGAGGCATGGATGCAATGGAGTTCGTTGGTTTTGAGAACTATTACATTGCCTTGACTGACCCGTGGTTATGGCGTTCATTGAAGAATACGTTTTGGCTAGCGATCACGTCAGGTGTGGCTCAGCATTTAGTTGCTATTCCAGTGGCTTACATGTTGGTTTCAATGGGTGACCGTATGCGTCACTGGCTAACATCGGCGTACTTTCTACCGTTCATTACATCAACGGTCGCAGCGTCTCTGATTTTCTTCAACATGTACTCTCCTAACTCAGGAATTATTAACCAAACGCTAATGGCTCTGGCCGATAGCACGCTGTTTGGTTGGGCATTCGCTTGGGTTAACGATTTCCAACCAATCCGTTGGTTAGACGATGCCACTATGGTGAAGCCGTCTATCGCAATCATGGTTTTCTGGAAATACACCGGTTTTAACATCGTCCTTTACACGACGGGTTTAATGACGATACCTAAAGACATCTTAGAAGCTGCACGTATGGATGGTGCCAATGCCTTCCGCCGCTTCTGGAACATTTCACTACCAATGATTCGTCCATTCATCTTCTTTGCTATCACGATGACCATCATCGGTAACCTGCAAATGTTTGAAGAACCGTTCGTATTAACACGTGGTACAGGTGGTACTGGCCAATCTGGTTTAACTATCTCGATGTACCTCTACAAAGTGGGTTGGGAATGGCTAGAAATGGGCACAGCATCTGCTATCTCATGGTTACTGTTTGCACTCATCGCGACTTGTACATTGGTTCAATTTTTACTCTTCGGTAAGAAAGGCTTAGGGGAACATTAAGATGTCGACATCAATTAAGACAAATACCTCACCACTAAGTGGACTGATGCCAAGCGAACGCAGCATGTATATTCTGACTAAGATCTTGATGGTCATGTTAGGCATTTTACTGGTTGTTTCAGCGCTAATTACAGTCTTTCCATTTGTATGGTCGGCACTGCTATCAACGCGTGACCGTTCTGAAATTTTCGGCACGGGCATTAGCTTTGCGATTGGCGATAGCCTGGCGATTAACTACGCCAAATTGCTTGAAATCATGCCGTTTTGGAAAGCGATGTTTAACTCGATTTACGTGGCTTTCTTAGGCACCACCATCTCGCTGCTGTTTTGTAGCATGGGTGGTTACGCGTTTGCTGTGTTTAAGTTCCGCGGTAAGAACGTGTTGTTCGGCATGCTGGTTGGCTCAATGGCGATTCCGCCGGTGCTTAGCTTGATCCCTTACTTCATGATCGTGAAATTCCTAGGCTTGTTAGACAACCATATGGCGGTGTGGCTGCCGTTCACCACGACACCATTTGGTATCTTCCTGATGCGTCAGCACGTGATTGCATCGATTCCTAAAGAGCTATTGGAAGCCGCAAAGCTGGATGGTGCTGGTGAGTTTAGAACGTACTGGAGTGTGGTATTGCCACTGATGAAGCCCGCATTAGCAACACTGGCTATCGTTCAATTCGTTTTCTTCTGGAACATGTTTATGCAGCCTCTCGTGGTGCTTAACAACCCAGATAATTACGTGATTACACAGGCGCTACGAAGCGTTCAAGGCATTCCAAATACGCCATGGGGCGCGGTGATGCTAGGTACTACAATTTCAATTTTACCACTCGTGATTACTTACTTGTTCGCATCGAAACAGATGATCAGTGGTTTAACGTCCGGCGCAGTTAAAGGTTAGGTTTAAGGGTTATAACAATGAATAAATATCAACTTCCAAGTGATTCAAAGTTACGTAGTAAGGAGTTTGTATTCGGTGTCGCGACATCTTCATACCAAATTGAAGGCGGCGTAGAAGAGGGCGGTCGTACACCGTCTATCTGGGACACTTTCTGTAAGAAGCCGGGCAAGGTCGATAACGGTGACAATGGTGATGTGGCGTGTGATCACTACCATTTATGGCAACAAGATATCGAGATGATTCAAGGCTTAGGCGTTGATGCTTACCGTCTCTCTATTGCGTGGCCACGCATCCTGCCGCAAGACGGTGTGGTGAATCAGCAAGGCCTAGAGTTTTACGGCCAGATCATCGATGAGTGTCATGCTCGTGGAATGAAAGTTTATGTGACGCTTTATCACTGGGATCTGCCGCAATACCTTGAAGATAAAGGCGGCTGGCTAAACCGTGAAACGTCTTACAAATTCGCAGAATACGCAGAAGTGGTGAGCAAATACTTTGGTGACAACATCGACGTGTACACCACGCTCAATGAACCATTTGTGTCTGCATTCCTAGGCTACCGTTGGGGCGAACATGCGCCAGGTATCAAGGGCGAAAAAGAGGGCTACCTAGCGTCTCACCACCTAATGTTGGCACACGGTTTGGCAATGCCGATTCTTCGTAAGAATGCGCCTCATGCTAAGCATGGTGTGGTATTTAACGCGACACCAGCCTACCCACTGACGCCACAAGACCAAGCGGCAGCAGACTACTGCGAAGCGGAGAACTATCACTGGTTCATCGACCCAGTATTGAAAGGTGAATACCCACAGTTAGTGGTTGAACGCCAAGCGATGAACATGCCGATGATCCTTGAAGGTGACTTAGACATCATCAGTGCTCCAGTTGATTACATCGGTATTAACTACTACACACGCAATGTCGCTCGCTTCAATGAGAACGGCGATATTGAATCGGTGAAGCAAACTGAAGCTGAACACACTTACATCGGCTGGGAGATCAACCCACAAGGTTTAACCGACTTATTGGTCCGACTGGATGCTCGCTACGAAAATATGCCACCTATCTACATTACTGAAAATGGTGCTGCAGGCAACGACGAGCGCGTTAACGGACAAGTGATGGATGACCAACGAGTTCGTTATTTCCAAGGTCACATCGAAGCGGTTCACAACGCCGTTGAAGCGGGTGTGAAAGTCGATGGTTACTTCGCTTGGAGCTTGATGGATAACTTTGAGTGGGCATTCGGCTACTGCCAGCGTTTTGGCATTGTCTATGTTGACTACACCACCCAAGAAAGAACATTGAAACAGAGCGCAATTGCGTACCGAAATATGCTTCTAGAGCGCGCTGAGGAGAACAGATAATGGCTAAAGTAGAATTTAAGAACATCAAGAAATCATTCGGTGATGTTGAGGTTGTAAAAGAGTTTGATTTTACGGTTGAAGACGGCGAGTTCGTGGTTTTCCTTGGCCCATCTGGCTGTGGTAAATCAACAACGCTACGCATGCTTGCTGGCCTTGAAAGCATCAGCTCTGGTGACATCGTAGTTGGCGGTAAGTTGATGAATAAAGTCGACGCGAAAGACCGTGACTTGGCGATGGTATTCCAAAGCTACGCTCTGTACCCACATATGACGGTGTACGAGAACATCGCCTTTGCATTAAAACTGAAAGGCATGCCGAAAGCAGACATCGACGTAGAAGTGCTAAAAGCGGCGAAAATGCTAGAGCTTGACCCGCTACTGAACCGTAAGCCAAAAGAGCTTTCTGGTGGTCAGCGTCAGCGTGTTGCGATGGGCCGAGCGATGGTTCGTACGCCTAAAGTCTTCTTGTTCGATGAGCCACTATCTAACCTAGATGCGAAACTTCGTGGTGTGATGCGTGAAGAGATCAAACACCTGCACCGTGAACTAAAAACGACCACGATTTACGTAACGCACGATCAGATTGAAGCGATGACACTGGCGGATCGTATCGTGATTCTGAAAGACGGTTATGTGGCACAAGTCGGTACGCCAACTGAGGTGTTCCAACGCCCTGCTAACAAGTTTGTCGCGCAATTCATTGGTAACCCGTCAATGAATATGCTGGAAGCGAAACTGACTGAGACTGAAGGTGAGTACTTCGTTGAAATTGGCGATGTTCATATCCCACTTCCTGAGCGCTTTAAGTCTCTGGCATCTAAGAACCTAGCGCTGCATTTTGGTGTTCGTCCAACGGACATTCACCTACGTGCCGAGCAAGTTGACCACGACCGCGTGCTGCCATTCCCTGTGAAAATCAAAGACAAGGAATTACTGGGCGCAAGCATTCTTCTGAAAACAGAAATTGGCGGTCAACCGCTGATGGTTGAAACCCAAGCGGCTGAAGTGGATGTAAAAGATCTGACGCTTTACTTGGATTTGGATGCTTTCCACTTGTTCGATGCTCTCAGTGAGAACTCGCTAGCGAGCTAACCAGTCAATTTAAATCAGCCATTGAGCTGACACCAACCAACTTACGACAAATTGTTTTGGCTCCTCCTGATTTGGGAGGGGCTAGGGATAGTGATGATGAAATTCGGATATTTTGACGATAAAAACAAAGAATACGTAGCAACCACACCGTGCACACCGATCAAATGGTGTAACTACGTGGGCACATTAGATTTCGGTGGCATTGTAGATAGCAACGGCGGCGTATTGCTGTGTAAGGGCGATCCGGCACTCAACCGCATTACTAAGTACATTGCTCAACTGCCAAACTCAGACTTCAAAGGCTCGACTATGTACCTCAAGGTACGTGATGAAGCGGGCAACGTAGAGGTGTTCTCACCTTTCTACACGCCAACTTTAAAGCCATTAGACAAGTTTGAAAACCACACTGGTTTGTCATACACCACCATCATTGCAGAAGCCTTTGGTGTGCGTTGTGAAGCGACGTTCTTTGTACCAAAAGCTGACCAAGTACTGCTACAAGACATCAAAGTCACCAACATTTCAGACAAAGCGCTACACGTTGATGTGGTGCCTGTGTACGAATTCACACACTTCGATGCGCTTAAACAGCTACTCAATGCGGACTGGGTTCCACAAACCATGACGCTAAAAGCACACCAACAAGAATCGGGTTATACCGTGCTTGAGCAGTATGCTTTCATGAAGCGTGACTACGCGGTGAACCTGATGACAGCGGATCGCCCTGCGACGTCTTTTGATGGTGATCGCCAATCGTTCCTAGGTAATTTGGGCTACGGTACATGGGCAGCGCCAGAAGCACTAAACAATGATGAATTAGGCAACACCGAGTGTTTGCGTGGCGACAACATTGGCGCACTGAACCTGCGTCTAGGTTGGTTATCTCCAGAGCAGACCGAACGTACGATTGTACAAATCGCGCAAGAACAGAGCCTAGAAGCAGCATTGCCTCTATTGGCTAAATACCGTGACCATCAAGTGGTCGATTCTGCTTTCGCTGAACTGGCGGAACATTGGGATGGTTACCTACAAGCGGTTCAGGTTGAAACGCCAGACCCGGCAATGAACTCGATGCTGAACGTACATAACCCACGTCAGTGTCACACAACCAAAAACTGGTCTCGTTACCTGTCTCTGTACCAGCTTGGTTATGGGGCTCGTGGCATCGGTTTCCGTGATTCTTCGCAAGATACTTTAGGCGTAATTACTCACATGCCAGAAGAGGCGCGTGAGTTCATCGAGCGTCTGTTGTCTGTTCAGAATACTAACGGTTCTGCGATGCATCAGTTCTTCCCATCAACAATGGAAGCGAACGCGGGTGACTCTCGTGAAGAGGAAGACCGCCCTGATTACTACGGCGATGATCACCTGTGGATCATCTATGCGGTGACTCAATATGTGAAAGAAACGGGCAATGCGGACTTCTTGAATAAAGAGATCCCGTTCTACCAGAAAGACAAAGACGGCAACCCCGTTGAAACCGGAACCGTTTGGAACCACCTATGTCGCTCTATTGAATTTACCTACACCAACACGGGTGAACATGGCTTACCGCTATTAGGTTTCGCTGACTGGAATGACACGGTGAACCTACCAACAGGTGCTGAGTCAATGATGGTTGCCAATATGTACGGCAAAGCACTGCTCGATATGTTGGACCTATGTGAGTTGCGTGGTGAAGCGAAACTGACGGCTAAGTTCAAGGACCAATATCAGCAGATGCAGAGTACGGTCAATGAGTGTGGTTGGGATGGCGAATGGTTCGTTCGTTACTTCGATGAGCAAGGCTTGCCAATTGGTTCTCATAAAAACGAGCAAGGTCAGATCTACACTAATGGTCAAAGCTGGCCTGTGATCTCTGGTTTTGCAACGCAAGAGCGCGCAACACAAGCGTTAGATTCGGTTTACAACAAACTGAACACGGCGAATGGCATCAAGCTTTCAACGCCAGGCTACAACGGCTTTGATCCACAGCTAGGTGGCGTTTCAACGTACCCACCGGGTGCGAAAGAGAATGGCGGCATCTTCCTGCATTCAAACCCTTGGGTAATGATTGCAGAAGCGAAAATGGGCAACGGCGAACGTGCGTATGAGTACTACCGTCAAATAAACCCAGCGTCTAAGAACGATGACATTGATACCTTTGAATCTGAGCCTTACTGCTACCCTCAAAACATCTTGGGTGACGAGCACAAGCAGTTTGGTTTAGGACGTAACGCATGGCTTTCTGGTACTTCATCTTGGACCTACGTGGCGGGTACGCAGTGGATTTTGGGTGTCCGCCCTGAAGTGGATGGTTTGCTGGTGGACCCTTGTATTCCGGCTGAGTGGCCTGAGTTTAAAGTCCGTCGTCAGTTCCGTGGTGCAACATACAACATTCATGTCACTAACCCGAATAACGTCTGCAAAGGTGTGGTAGAGATGAAGGTAAATGGTGACCTGATTTCAGGTAACAAAGCACCGGTATTTACATCGGGTGAGCACACCATAGAAGTGGTTTTAGGTTAACAATGAGAAGGGCGCTTTATGCGCCCTTTATTGCTTTTTGGTTTCTCTTTAGTGTCGCTTTATTTTGGTTGCATCACTGTGGTTGATAGCTGGCTTGGCATTGCCAAGTAAAGGTCTGAGATTGGTTCGGGCTAAGCGTCAATAAGCCTATCTGGTTATTGAATGCATCAGCTGGGCAAGTCATTGGTTCTATTGCAATACTTTGTTCGCTAGTCGGTGTGTAAAGCTGAACGAATGGGTAGCTTGCATCTTGTTGATAGCGAATTGCGGCAGACGAATCTGAGCGCGTAAACGCAAGTTGATTGGTTGTCTTGGAATCAAATTCAAAGCAGTGATTTAAGCTTTGATTGGTGAGTGAATCCTCCAAAGACAAACAGTCAAAAGCCAGTTTTTCACCATTGGGTAGGTCGTTTTCGTGGATGACCTCAGAGCAAGGAGACATAGTGAGTCCACATTGTTCTAGCTCAGTGCCGAGTGAGAAATAAGGGTGCCAAGCATCACCGAATGGGAAGGTTGAATCACCCAGATTAGAGACGGTCGTTGAGGAAGTGAGTTTACCCGTGATGTCGACAGTGAAGGTTACTTCAAGGTTGAAAGCAAACGGGAAAGCAGGGTGCAAAGACGATGTTTGATACTGCAACGTCACACTGGCGGATTCTTCAGTGGCTACGTTGTTTGTGATTGAAAAAGGTTGGTTGTAGAGCAGGCCGTGTACGGCGTGATCAGACCAAGGAAAATTAGCTGGGAGTTGATGGTTTTGATTATCGAAACTGTAACGACCTAAGTTTAAACGGTTTGGAAAAGGGAATAATTTAGCACTGCGGGAAAAGAACGGATGTTGGTTGATCAGTTCATCATAATTCTGATAACCACAAATAAAAGAGAATGGACTGTTATTTACGATATATTTATTAATAACAGCACCAAATCCATTGATTATTTGAAGTTCTATACCATGTTGGTGGTTTATTAATGTGACAGAGTCAATATTTCCAAATTTTTCATTTGTAATTTTAAACATGTTGATGTCTCCATTTTTAAAAGATATTAACAAGAAGAAAAAAATATTCAATGGCGGTTTTAAAATGAATAATAAAATTCCATATACGAGCTACTCAGGAAATTCGGAATACTTATGTAAAAAAGGTGATGCAGTTGAATTTATTCAACCTTGGTACACGCCAATTTCTACCACACCAGAAAATACCGGTATGGCGGTGGGCGGAATTGGTAACACATTTACACTGACGCCAAACGGCAAAACACCAAATTTCAGCTTTATTCCGGGAATATTTGTTGATTGTTCAGAGCAAGTTATTAATTTTAATGATTTTTATGCGTCAGTGATGAATGTGCCAACCATCGACACGCTGCAAGTTCTTAATGAACAAGAGCTAAGCGTTCACCTGAACTTTTATCCGGCTTTGTTCGATGGAAAAAAGATTGAAAGTAGAGAAATGTCGGATGCGATTAGTCTCATTCAAGCAGCATTAAAAAATGGTCGCTTCTACCAAGAAAATAAAGCTAACTTTACAAAATGGAACGTTGAATTTTCAAATAAGACTCAATTGTTAATTGAAGAAGATTCAGACTCAACTATTTGTCAATTATATGTAGCCTTAGATTTCTTTAATGGTTTATTAATAAATGATACAACGAAGTTATTATCGCTTACCGCGGGTGATAATAATGATATGGATAGTCTCAATGGCAGTGATATAGATAGAGTTAATGGCAGAGATATAGAATACCAAGCTTTATATCCATTGGCTGAATATAAATACAGTAGCTTCGAAGATATTAATATAAAGCGCAAGGTAGTATCTCCGATCGTTAAAGAGAACAAACGCCTCTGTTCTTTACCGATGCACTGGAATCACTTCGAATTAACAAATAATTCATCGCAACCACGCGTGATTACGCTTGCTCAACCACTACAAAACTTGATTGGTTCAACCTATCAAAAAGGTCGTGATGGCATTCAAGATTCGGCATGTACTCTGTCTCAAAACCCAATCGCTCAGCAGCATGATGCGGTTAACTTAAAGGGCGAAAGCTGCAGTTTTACTGGTGTTCAACTCTACAGCCAATCGCCTTATCAAAGTGATATTGAAGGCGAGGTGGTATTCGGTGTCCAAACTGATAATCGCCTGACTGAATCTGGCAAAGTATCGGTGTCCGTGAAACCGACGTTTTATACATCTAAAACGGCGAAACAAACCGAATTTGCACTGAAAACAGGTCGCACAAACGGTGAGTTCCAAACGGGAATTTACACGGGGCGTGAAGCACTGAGCGCTTTGGTTGTGGTGCAGGTTGAGCTAGAAGCGGGAGAGTCTGTTGACCTGCGTTTTGCGCAAGTAATGGCACACAGCAAAGTCATGCTTAATGGTTGGCATTCAGAGAAGGCTTACACGCAATTTTACCCGCAAACGCAACCAGCTCTGCCGATGTTAGAAGACGTATTGCCTGAGCTAGAAGCGATTGAGCAACAGATCGTGAAGCAACAAGCAACCTTCCTAGAGCAAGCTCAAAGCAAGATCTCGCAGCCTGATTCAGCACTTCGCTATGCGACGATGGCGATGAATTCATTGTCGTTCTTAGCGGAATCAACGGTATGGGATAAAGAAGATAAATTCTTAGTAAAAGAGTGTGTCGACTACCCATTCTTTAACTCTCTGGATGTGTATTTCTACGGCTCATTCTCACTACTTTATTTGTTGCCTGAGCTTGATGGCTGCGTGATGAAAGAGTTTTCTAAGGCCATTTTGGCGGAAGACTTTACCGAGCGCCGCTACTGGGAATACGAAGCGACGCCCAATGCCGAATTGATTGATGACAAGTACCAAGGCGTGCGTGCAATTCGAGGTGCGGTAATCCACGACTTGGGTAGTCCGTTTGACATCCAGCCCGATGCTTACAGCTGGCACAACGTGAAAGAGTGGAAGGACTTAGCGCCGAAATACATTCTGATGGTGTACCGCCATTACCAAAACACCCAAGATCTCTCTGTGGTTAAAGAGTGCTGGCAAGCGGTAACTGAAAGCATCGATTTCTTATCGAATTTGATCGCTGAAGGTGACGATTTACCGCTAACCCGTGGCACAGACGATACCTTTGATAACCTTGCGTCTCACGGCATCTCTATTTACTGCGCGAGCCTTTGGGTAGCAGGTCTACAAGCCGCGAGCGAACTTGCACAATTGATGGGTGAAAGCGAGCTAGCTAGCGGTTACTTAACGCGTTCTAAAAAGGCGTTAGCCACGGTTGAGCAAAGCTTGTGGGATGACAAAGAGGGTTACTACCACTTCTTCGTGACGCCAGTTCAAGCCAAGCATCTAACCGGTGCGGGCTATCAAGCTCTGGAAACCTTAGGACTTTCATTGACTGGCGATGCGATTGCTGACAAGAACACGCTCAATACCTATTTAAATGAAACAGATACTTCTATCAATATCAGTAAGGTATCTCAAAGAGTCTCTAAGAAACGCTTGCTGAGTGAGACCGCGCCTCAAGCCTTTACTCAAGAATATCTAGAACTAGTACCTGATTCCGATAACAGTTTTGGTGATGCCTTGTTGGCCGACAGTTACCTAAAGCTCATCGGCTTGGAAGGTATTTTCCCACAACAGAACATCCAACGCGCATTGGACTATGTTTATAAGCACAACTTTGAAATTAATAGTCCTAAGTTGGGTGTTGCGAATATGACGTTAGCCGACGGTTCACCACATGAAGCATTTCAGGCACAAGATGTGTGGATTGGTGTTCAGTTTAGCGTGGCAACGGCGTTGAACTTAGCGGGGAAATCGCAACAAGCAGAAACATTGATGGATACTGTGTATACCGCGCTCTATGACTATTCGAAAATTCCATTTGCAGCGCCAGAGGGATTCAATTGCTCTGTGTCTGTCAACGAGAAAGATCTTATAGAAGTATTTAAAGTGTCGCAAAATGATGCGAAAAGCTGGCTAAGTGTACTTAAATGTCAAAAGTGTGTGCTGTCTGACGGTCGCATCAACCCAACATTAACGAAAGATACTGACAATTTTGTTAAAATGATAGGCGGCGAAATTCCGTTAGAAAAGCTGGCAGGCTTACACAAATGGCTATTGAGTACTGGCTTGAAATACACGGCTGGCCGTTACTTCAGACCGGGGATGATCTTCGCCTACATGTATTAACTTAATGACACGATTTTCAACGAAAGCAGTGGTATGCAGGTTGAAACTGATGGGGAGCTTAAAGCTCCCCGAATGTCACTTGATTAGGGTATCGAGATGCGCACTAAAACAAAAAAAACAACAGTATACGATGTAGCAAGACTGGCTGGTGTTTCTCCCAGTACCGTGTCTCGCTTCCTTAATCGAACCACTTATGTGTCTGACGATAAAAGCCAAAATATTGAGCAAGCGATTAAAGATACTGGCTACAAACCTAATTTTCAAATGCAAGAAAACACCAACCGACGTTCACTCACCATTGGTGTGTTGGTGCAACACCCTGACAGCCCCTATACCAGTCGTATTCTCAATGACATGGAGAAAACACTGATCGCTCAAGGCTATTCGTTAGTAATCGCGACAGGGCATTGGCAGAAAAAGTTGGAAATGCACGCGTTGGAGTATCTCGCAAAAAGTAACGTGGATGGCATGATCATCGTGACAGGAAGTATTACTCAGGAAGAGATTGCCAAGTATGCACAAGACATTCCTATCGTGATGGTTGGCTACGATTTTGTTGAGAATAACGTCCGATCCATCAACATTGATAACGTATTGGGCGGCTACATGGCAACCTTACATTTACTGCAACAAGGGCATGTGAATATTGCTCATATTAAGGGGCTTTCAAGTCAACCTGATTCGGGGAATCGCTTTGAAGGCTATAAGAAAGCACTTCAAGAGGCGGGCATAAAAGTGATGCCAAAACTCGTTAAACAAGGTGATTTCAGTAGTGAATCTGGGTATGAGAAAACCGTTGAATTGATAGAGTCGAAGGTTCATTTTTCCGCTCTATTCGCAGCCAATGATCAAACGGCTTACGGTGCGATTAAGGCGCTGTCTGACCACGGTTATAAAGTGCCAGAAGATGTGTCTGTGATTGGCTTTGATGACTTGCCTACGTCTAAGTATTTCACGCCAGCCCTGACGACGCTGAGACAGCCGATTGAAGAGATTGGTGAGGTGTGTGCTCAGTCGATTTTGAACTTGTTATCTGGCGAGAGGCATGAAGCTCGCTTGCCACCGATTGATTTGATTGTGAGAGAGTCGACCAAGTCTTTGTATCGTTAGTATGCCATGAAGTGATTTGATGCCAGGGAATGACACTTCGAGAAGAATTATTTCCCTTCAGAAACGAAAAATGTCGCATCCATGCGACATTTTTCTTTTGGCGGCCAAACCAGTTTTGCTATATCCATTCTAGATTTCAATCCATTAGGAGATTATTCAGAATGTAAATATAAGACGCTGTTAATGTTGATTAGTTCCCGTTACGCCGCATTTTTTTTCGATTTATTTTCTAAGTCGAATGACGCTGCGATTAACTTCTTGGTGTAGTCGTTTTTCGGGTTGTTGAAAATCTCTTCTGCAGACCCTTCTTCCATCACTTCACCCTTCTGCATCACTAATACACGATCCGACAGTGCTTTCACTACCGAGAGGTCGTGGCTGATGAACAGAAAGCCGATATTGTGCTTGGCTTGAATGTCTTTGAGCAGGTCAATCACGGTCAGTTGTACTGAGCGATCGAGTGCCGAAGTCGGTTCATCCAGCAAAATGAAAGAAGGTTCAAGAATCAGCGCGCGAGCAATCGCGATACGTTGTCTTTGTCCGCCAGAGAACTCATGTGGATAACGGTTTATTGAATTCGGCTCTAAGCGAACTTCAATCAATGCTTTGCGCGCTCTTTCTAAACGTTCTTGCTTGGATAGATGAGGTTGATGCACCGTTAAGCCTTCGGTGATGATTTCCCCAACTGTCATGCGTGGTGATAAAGAACCATAAGGGTCTTGGAACACCATTTGGACATCTTTCTTGAGCTTGTGGCGCTCTTTGTCATTTAACAAGCTAACATCTTGGCCTTTGTAAACAATACGTCCGGTACTTGGCAGCAAGCCTATTAATGCACGTCCAAGGGTCGATTTACCTGACCCTGATTCCCCCACAATGCCTAGCGTTTCGCCTTGTTTAAGATTCAACGAAATGCCTTTTACGGCTTCGAAGTACTGACTTTTACTCTTGATGAAATGTGATTTAACCAAGAACTGAACTCGGATATCGTCAGCAGACAACAGCTCTGGAGCTGATGCCTCAACAGGAACCTTAGCGCCTTTAGGAATCGAGTTAATCAGCATGCGGGTGTAGTCGTGTCTTGGGTTTTCGAATAAGGCTTGAGTAACCCCTTCTTCAACCAGTTCACCTTTACACATCACCAGAACACGGTCTGCAAAGTGTTTTACTACCCCAAGGTCATGGGTGATAAACAAAATCGCCATGCCCATCTTGCTTTGAATCTCTTTGATCAAAGAGAGCACTTCAGCCTGAACCGTTACATCTAATGCCGTAGTGGGTTCGTCGGCAATCAAAATATCGGGCTCATTAATCAAGGCCATTGCGATCATGATGCGTTGCAGCTGACCACCAGAAAACTCGTGAGGATACTTAGTGTAGGCTTGCTCTGGCATTGGTAGGTGAACCAGTTCAAACAGCTCAAGTACGCGCTGTTTGGCCTTTGACTTTGATACCTTACGGTGACACATAATGGCTTCAGCCACTTGAATACCCACACGCAGATATGGGTTCAAAGAGGTCATCGGTTCCTGAAAGATCATGCCGATTCTGTCGCCACGAATCGACTGCATTTCTCGTTCAGTCTTGCCAAGTATTGATTGCCCCTCAAATTCTATTTCAGATTGAGCATCAATGATGGCGTTATCAGGGAGCAAACGCATGAGTGCGTTAGAAGAGACTGATTTACCTGAACCTGATTCACCAACAATGGCCAAGGTTTCGCTAGAATTAAGGGTAAAGTTAACCTTTTTTACCGCATCAATGATTCCATCATTGGTTGTGAAGCTAACGGAGAGGTTATTGACTTTAAGAATGGCCCGGTCCGACATGATATATCCTTATCAATTTAAGACATTAGGTGAAGATTTCACTTCTGACGTGGTTTTAAGTTGCCCAAAATGGTGATGAGCACGTTGAATTTGTTCTAGTTCGAGCATCCAATACGAACTGCGTTGAGCACTGCAAAAAGCGATCAAATGATTGAGTAGATCTTCACTCTGTTTTTCCAGCAGTGAATAGGTGCGTTGGATCAGTTCTGTACTTTCGAGAGAGATAAATTGCATCAGTGCGTAAGACTGATTCAAGGTGTCGAAGGCTTGCTGATGGTGGCCTAAACGGTTGAAAATCTCTGATTGAGCGACACTTGCGTCTCTAAGCCCTGCAAGTAGACAGGCAAATTGGCAGGGCTTGATGTCGCTTTGGTATGCAGCGTCCTGGATGTGGTGAGGAAGAGACGTTAGAACATCACCATACAGGCGCTGTGCTTCTGGCCAGTGACCTTGTTCCATTAACTGTTCAGCTTTTAGGTAGTGCATCCAGCATCGTTCAATTTCCATATCCACATCCTCAATTTATAATATCTGAAAATGTTAATGATATTTATTATCAAATGCAAATTAAAATCATTCACGTGTTAAGTTAATGAATAAAATGGCCGGTTATTCTTAAAAATGGCTCAAATTGTGCGTTATTTGTTCAGTTGAACAGCGGTGTTGCGTAAGTCACTAAATTTATAGGAAATTACATCTACACTGATTTTATCTACACCCAAGCAATGAAGGACTAAGGAGGCGGCGATGGCGATGCAAAGACTCAATACAGAACAGCTGTATAAGGTAGCGGAACTCGATAAGCTACCATGTAAGTCGACCAAAGAACTGGCTCCAATTGACGAAATCGTCGGGCAAGAACGTGCACAAAAGGCCGTTGAGTTCGCGATGTCAATCAAGGAAAAGGGTTACAACATTTATGCGATAGGGCGAAATGGTTTGGGTAAGCGAACCATGATTTTGCGCTATCTAAACCGACACACTCAAGAGGTCCAAGAGCTTTTTGATTGGTGTTATATCGCGAACTTTGAAGATATTCGTACACCGAAGGTACTCAAGTTGCCACGTGGCGTGGGCAGCAGCTTAAAGCAAGACATTGAAAAGCTGATGCGTAAATTGCTTAAAGCCATGCCGCTCGCATTCGACAATGAGATGTACTTTAGCCGTGCAGATAGGCTTAAAAACCAATTGGCCACGAAGCAACAAGCTGCACTCGAAACAATTAGCCAAGAAGCGAAAGACAAGGGCATCAACCTGACGATTACTACTCAGGGTGATTACCAGTTTGTCGCAATGAATGGGGATGATCTTCATACCGAAGAGAGCTTCGATCTGCTTTCGCCGGAAGAGCAAGACCAGTTCGATAAAACCATCGATGGATTGGAAGTGGGTCTACGAACCATTTCTCGCGAACTGACCGAGCTTGAAGAGACGTATACAGAGAAAATTCAAAAGCTTAATGATGATACGGCGCGAGATGTGATCACGCACTTCATCAAGCAGTTGAAGCAAGATTACAGCCAATATCCAGATATCAAAAAGTACCTGACGGCACTGCGTAAAGACATTGTCGACAACGCAGATATTTTCTTGGAAGAGAGCACAGAGCAAGCAGAAGTTGCGACCGCCTCTTTGGATAAGAAAATGCCGCGTCGCTACAAGGTTAACGTGATTGTGAGCCAGAAGGAGGAGACTTTGCCGATCGTGGTTGAAGAGAATCCGAATTATCACTCTCTGTTTGGCTATGTCGAGACGGCAACTTTTAAAGGTACTGTATTTACGGACTTCTCATTGATTCGCGCTGGTAGTTTACATAGAGCCAATGGTGGTGTGTTGTTGATGGATGCGGTTAAAGTCCTCGAACAGCCTTATGTTTGGGAAGGCCTGAAGCGCGCGCTACGTTCGCGTCAATTGAGCTTCACTTCATTAGAAAAAGAGGTCACGTTAACGGGAGCGGTATCGCTTGATCCTGAACCCATTCCATTAGACGTTAAGATCATTTTGTTTGGTGATTACCGCACTTATCAACTGCTGCAACATTACGATGCGGAGTTCGGTGAACTGTTCCGTGTCACAGCCGATTTTGAAGATGAGATGAAGCGTACTGCGGATTCTGAAATGCATTATGCACGCTTCATTTCGAGCATCGTACATGACAACAACATGCTGCATTGTGATCGTAAAGCGATTGCTCGCATCATTGAGCACAGTTCTCGTCAGGCGGGTGACCAAGGTAAGTTGTCGCTGCACTCGGCACACATTGCGAATCTGCTTCGTGAGTCAAACTACGTGGCGAGAGGCTCAAAATCGAACTTGATTCGTGCAACGCACGTCGACCAAGCGTTATCTAACCAACAGATGCGTGTCGGACGACTGCAAGACAGCGTAATGGAAACCTTCACTAACGGCACAACGCTAATCCATGTTGATGGTCAGGCGGTTGGGCAGGTCAATGCTCTGTCAGTACTTAGTACTACCGATCATATGTTTGGTGCGCCGAACCGAATCACGGCTACCACAGCTTACGGTGACGGTGAAGTGATTGATATTGAAAGAAACGTAGACCTAGGTGGCAGTATTCACTCGAAAGGGGTGATGATCTTGTCTGCTTATCTTTCTTCAGTGTTTGGTAAGACAGCTAAAGTCCCGCTCACCACTAACATCACCTTCGAACAATCGTATGGTGGTGTCGATGGTGACAGTGCGAGTATGGCCGAGTTCTGTGCGGTGGTGTCTGCGTTTTCTAAGCAGCCAAACCGCCAAGATATTGCGATTACCGGCTCAATGAACCAGTTCGGTGAATCTCAGCCAATTGGTGGTGTGAACGAGAAAATTGAAGGTTTCTTTGATGTGTGTGAAATCAAAGGACGTTCAAACGAACAAGGGGTGATAATCCCACGTTCGAATGTTCATAACTTAATGCTGCGCGGTGACATCGTGAAAGCAGTTGAAAAAGGCGAGTTCAATATCTGGGCGATTGACCATGTCACAGAGGCGATTGAACTGTTCACAGGCAAAGCCGCAGGTGAGGCAAGTGATGAGGGTAGCTATCCAATTGATACTATCTTTGGTATCGCTCAAGCTAAACTGAACGCACTGCGTAAATAGCTGTATAGCTAGACTAGATAGTTAGCTAGTTTATGCCTAGATAAACAGATAAACAGATAAACAGATAAATAAACAGCCAAAACGCAAAAGTCATCGATTCTAGAGTCGATGGCTTTTTTATTGGTTGCGACTTAGCTCGCGAGTGAGTGGTTTGTATTTGGTCAATTCACGAATTAGATGAGCGCAGTGTGTTAAATGATCTTAGCCGTTTCGTAAGCAGAGCTTGGTGCCATCGAACTTTAATTTTGCCAACAAGTTTTTGGCGTTAGCTCGGCCAATATCATCAAATTCCACACCGTATCGAGCGTAGTGCGTCGATTTTTGCAGATTACAGATGATGCCTCTCAATGGAGGGATAAGAGGGCCATTGTAGTTCTCAGGCGTAATCTCGATAGACACTCGATCGGCAATCTGAATTGCACGAGAGGTCGGAGAGGTCACAAAACGACAACCACTTTTCGATAAGTCTCTTACCTCACAGTTTGCTCGTTGGTCGTTGAAGATAATTCTTGAAGCCAAGTTCACTTCATAGCGTGTTTCTTTACGCAACTGAGTGACTTGCATCGTGCTTGGTGTCGAAAGTACAAGAATAGGGAAGGGTTCACCAATCTTATGGTGAATTTGGCTTCTAAAGTGAATAAGTGCGCCCTCACCTCGCAGAGAGTAGGCTCGAGCGGTCATCCAAAAACCTTCTTGAAAGAAAAAATTCAGATCTTCATTGGATACCTCGGGAACCTCAACCACAATACAGTTATCACTGTGTGTACCGATAAACTTGGTGGTGGCGAGAAACTTCGTGCCAACTGGAGTCGAGACATTTAATGTCAGCTCACTGCCGTGCTCAATCATGGCCAGTGCATCGGTGCTGTTTATCGTAGAAACGGTGCGGTTACGAGGATCTTGAAGTGCCTGATTATGCTCCAAAGGCTTCTTCAGTGGTGCGTTCATTATATATTCTCCATGCGCCAACATGCGTCTGTTAGTTATATTGGTAACTTGCTAACAAGGGGTTATTACGTGCTAGATTGAGTAGGCGTACTCACATAGATTTATAGAGTGCCTTTTATCATTGCTGTTTTTATATTAAGCCGATGGCACTGAATTGACTACTTTGTTTGTAAGTACTTAGTTTTATTTATATGCACTTGCGTTAGTCTATTACAAGGAACTCATACTTCAAACTTTTATTGTTTGTCGTATCAATTATTTGCAGGAGTTGAGAATGCAGGCAGTAAAATGGGATCAAGAAGTGAACCAGATCACAGTTGAGCTAGAACCCAACCAGTTCGCGGTCGTTAAGTATCAAAAGGACGGAGATGTACTACATATCACTTCGACACGAATCCCTGATGAACTACAAGGCAAGGGCTTTGGCAAGGTGATGATGGAATCGGTCTTGCCTGAAATTGAACAAGCAGGCTTTAAAATTGTGCCAGTTTGTAGCTATGTCGTTCACTACATGAATAGGCAGCCACAGTGGTCACATCTTCTATCTGATAAAGCATAGCAACGAGTAATATGTCTCAATCAATATCGTCAAATAATCGGGCTCAACCTGAAGCGAGTTCAAGTCAAAATCAGCCTGAGCTTTATCAAAAAATAGCGACCTCGTTGGGTTGTCATGAAGGGTTTGATGTCCAAGTGATTCAACGCCTGTGGGGGGGATATGGCGAGTTAGTTCGCTTGGTCTTTTCTCAAGAAGGCCATGCTGAACCGAAAAGTGTGATTGTTAAACATGTCGCGTTGCCAGATAAAGCAGAACACCCCAAGGGTTGGAATACTAAATTATCTCACCAACGAAAGGTGCACTCTTACCAAGTGGAAACGGCTTGGTATCAGTCGTTTACCCAACAGTGGGATGAGCGTTGCCCTGTGCCTGTAGGGTTGCAATGTGAGTTACAAGAAAACGAGTGGCTGATTGTGATGCAAGACTTGGCCGAGATCGGTTTTCCGTTGATCTCTCAGTTTGATGTGCTTGCTGCTTCTGACGATCTGGCAACCAAAGATACTCAGCCTGAACTGGCGTCTGGTTACACACGAGAAGAGCAAAAACAACGCGATGCTTGCCTTAAATGGCTCGCTAATTTTCACGCAAAGCACATCAATATCAATCAACAACAGTCGTCATCATTGTGGCAAGTCGGTACTTATTGGCATTTAGACACACGCCCTGATGAGTTTAATGCCTTGGCAGATTTACCCTTGAAGAACCAAGCCAAGCACATCGACCGTTTACTAAAAGAATGTCCATATCAAACCTTAGTCCATGGCGATGCCAAGCTCGCCAATTTTTGTTTTGATTCGGAAAGCGAACGCGCGGCTGCGGTCGATTTCCAATATGTGGGTTATGGTTGTGCGATGAAAGACGTGGCTCTGTTTATGAGCAGCGCAGTGAGGCCGCAAGATTGTGCAAAGCTTGAATCACAGATGTTAGAGACTTACTTCCGATACTTGGAAGAGGCATTGACGTACTATCAGCCACAGCTTTCGTTCGATGATGTAGAGCAAGCATGGCGACCTATGTTTTATGTGGCGTGGGCTGATTTTCAACGTTTCGTAAAAGGTTGGAGCCCAGAGCACTGGAAGATCAACCCGTATACTGAGCAATTGACCTTACGAGTGCTCACTCAATTAGACGAACAGGAGTCCGTAAATGTTCGATAAAACCGCGAGCTGGAAAACGCCGCAAAACTTCTTATTACTGATTTCGATTGTTGTCCCTGTCGCGTTTTCAAGCTGGATGGCTCTGCTGAATAACTTCGTGATAGAGAAAGCGAACTTTGATGGTGCCGATATTGGCTTGTTGCAAAGCGTTCGTGAGATTCCTGGTTTCTTAGCGTTTACCGTGGTGTTTGTTTTGGCATTCATTCGTGAGCAACGCTTTATGTTGATATCGCTGGCGATGCTGACCGTAGGCACGGCGATTACCGGTTTATTTCCTACACTCACAGGCTTGTTACTAACTACGATTTTGATGTCGACGGGCTTTCACTATTTTGAAACGCTTAAGCAATCTTTATCTTTGCAGTGGCTGAATAAAGAAGAAGCACCAGAGATGCTGGGTAAAATGATCTCTGTGGGCGCGCTCGCGTCATTGATAACGTACGGATCTATCTGGGTGATGTTGGAACAGCTTAAGCTGGATTTCGCTTGGGTGTACGGCATTACTGGAGGCATTGGTTTTATTCTGGTTTTAGTGATGACCTTTGGCTTCCCTGAGTTTCAAACCAAGACTCAACAAAATAAGAAATTGGTGCTGAGAAAGCGTTACTGGCTCTACTACGCACTCACGTTTATGAGTGGTGCAAGAAGACAAATCTTCACGGTATTCGCAGGCTTCTTGATGGTAGAGAAGTTCGGTTACTCGGCTGCTGATATAACGCTACTGTTCTTAATCAACTATCTGTTTAATTTCTTGTTTGCCAAACGTATTGGTCGATTTATTGGTGTAGTCGGTGAGCGTAAAGCGCTGATCTTCGAGTATGTCGGTTTGATTGGTGTGTTCGTTGGGTATGCTTTAGTACAAACGGCGGAGTGGGCAGCCGCGCTGTATGTGGTCGATCATCTGTTCTTTGCGTTGGCATTAGCGATCAAAACCTACTTCCAGAAAATTGCAGATCCTGCTGATATGGCCTCAACCGCGGGTGTCTCTTTCACCATCAACCATATCGCCGCGGTTGTTATTCCAGTCGCGTTTGGTGTGATTTGGTTGTCTTCCCCTGCGACAGTTTTTTACATTGGTGCAGCAATGGCAGTGGTTTCTCTGGCGCTGTCTTTAAACATTCCTAAGAAGCCTGAAGAGGGTAACGAAGTCCGGATGTTTAGCTGGCGCTAATGTGCATTTCAATCTGATGAGATAAACAAAAAGCTCCAATAGTGATATTGGATCTTTTTTGTATGCGTTGTTTGATGATCAAGAAGCGTCACGCTCTAAACGTATGATTTTGAAGGCTCGGATTTACGAACAGTAGGGTAAGGTGTGATATATTTCATCAACGCGAGATAAAATAAGCAGTTTTCGCTTCAAGCTCTCATGTTCAAAGGAATGTGTATAGCAGCCTAATGGACAAGTCTCGTATGTTGGGTTCGAATCACGATGATTTATAATTGGATATAATGTGATAGGTCGAGCGTAGGCTCGACCTTGCGACTAAGTTAATACACGTAAACGGTTTATTTAATAACCGAGAAAAAGAGTGCAGCTATTGATAGTACTGTGGGAATTATCATCCCGAAGATCAGAAATTTCATTTTCATCCAATATAGGCTTCTCTCATACTGGTGAGTTCTTTCCATCAGAAATAATATACGATCCATCTTTATATCTTCACCACCAAAAACAAGTGATAGTTCACTTTCATAACCTGATCTCATTTCAATGTTCCTACTTTTTAGTGACTAATATTATTTTAAATAAAACTTTATAATAACTTACATTGGCTCTGACTAGTTATAGAGTGGTTGATGCCATCAATAATTGATATGGGTATAAGTAAAGTCATCGAGTTTATTACCAGTGAAATAAGCCCCTAATGTAAACTAATCAATAAATAAAAACATAATACAAAGTTAAATATCATTGTCCTACTCACAGGGTTAAGTTCAAGACTGATTCGATATGAATTTCAATGTTTACATTAAAGTCATGCTCATTAGGTGATTGCCACTAGATAATAAAATCCTAGATGTGAATATCTACGTTATTGATCCCATTAATTACTTTTCTCAAGCGCGGGTTGTAATTTGGTTCCCCATACCCTTTCAGCTGATGTACAGTTACTCTACTAATTTAGAAAATGTACACGGATCCAGCATTTTTCCAGGAATTATCACTCCAATCGAGAAGAGGATCCGAAGGATGTCCAGGTGCTCCAATAGCAAGCTCATCAGCGCCGGGTTTAAACATCATTGACTTCCCGAACTCCTCGTTTACACCACTGACACTATCACCAGTAAAAACGCCTTCCCATGCGTAGTCTCGATCACCATAGTTAGTTAAGTGGTAAACATAAACCGCACCGTCTGTATCACCACCAATTTCTAAGGTATCAGGGCTGTGATGAAAACCAAACCCTCGCCATGGGGCCTGTGGGGCGGATACCGCTAGATAACCGTTGTCACTAAGCGCGATATCAGAACCAAAATTTTGACCTTTAAATGCCTTTACTGGATCTATTGAATCGACGTTTGACCAAAAACCTTTCTGTGAGTCGTATTTATAACTAAAGACTTTATCAACCCCAGGTGCTCCAACGAGAATAAGGTTTGCGTCTTTATTTATAGTGACTGATGACCCGAAACCACTGTTTTCAATTGGGATGGGCATTTTCAATACGGTTTCTAAGCGCCAAATATCGGTGTAATGGTTTGGATAGGGGTTAAGGCGGTATACATAGACAGTACCACCGTGCTTGACTTCGCTACCTGTATCTTTTCGTAATGAATCCATAGGAGAACCAACGACTATAACGTTGTCTTTTGCAATAGCGACACTAGCCCCGAATTTTGCATCGATAGCTAGATCATCTGGACGCTTTAGTTTTAGTTCACTAGGGTGACGTACTGTTTTAATGCCCGATTCAGGAGCCGATGGAAAGTTGAGATCTTTATTGAGGAAGAGTGAGACTTCTCCTGCCATATTTTTATTTTTGTGCCCCATGACAATGATACCACCATTATCACCTGAGCTAGCTAAAGCTTGGCCATAAGAATCAGTAATAGAACCACTTGAATCGCTGTAATTTTCAAACCAATGTTCTAAGTGTCCATTATTATAGTGACTATTTGTTTTGCCAAAAATAACGAGCGCTTTGTTTTCATCCGAAGCAGAATACGTCGATGTTGCAAGCATCATGTCTTCGAAAGTGTTACCTATGGCCACTAAGCTATTCGTTGATTTTCGTGCTTCAGTGTTATAGCTCGTTCTATTCGCTATTTCTTCATCATAATTATAATTGCCATTTTCCTGCGCAGTATAAATACCAACTATATGATTTGATTCTTCACCTGAATTGACGATTAAATGATCATTTTTCCAGGTTAGTGCATCGCCAAAGCGAACGTTGCTCGAATCGGAATGCTTAAGGTTCGTTTTAACCCGTATGACAGTTTGTTCTAGATTTTTTAATTGAAATTGTGGAGATTGAACAAGACAATAATCATTATTTTTGCAGGCTAGCAGTTCATAATCAGAAGCTGCGGCATCAAAATCGACGAGTTCGATCTTTAGCTTATATGAAGTACCAGTGATTGATGGTTCAATTACTTCGCTAATTAAGCCATGAGCCGAGGGTCTATAACGTATCAACTTATAATGTTTAATTCCTTCAATTTTATGCCATTCTAAAAGTATGCTTTTAGCTTGAATTGACTGGGATACGGTCAGAGAAGAGTTGTCTTGGTGAGTGTCTGATGATGGAGATGAATCACTTCCACATGCAGATAAGTTTAATGCGGTGAATATAAGAAAAATGTACTTTTTGGTCATTGTGACCCTCCATAGGTAGAAAATTAATCCGAAGTGCTGATGAGTACCTTAAACTCTGTCTATTGATTAGTTGAGCTATAGAATAATTACTAATTCTCTTTAAATCTAAATTTAAATCATCAACATTACTTTTCAATAAACGTGATATCTAGCACTTTACAAAGACCTTAATTTTCTAATTCGTCAACCTACGAGACAATTAGCGACACTATCTTTAATACACGTAACTTAGGAAAATGGAGTGAACAGAGTTTGTATGTGGGGTTTTCTAAAATTATAATCATAATTTTTTAAGCACTTTATCAGAATGTTTATATTTAAATATGTGTCATATTAAGTATGAAATCTAATAAGCCTTTCTGTGTGTTGATTATTTAATGTCTAAATTAATGTTCAGTTGTTGATGTGTTATGGGTGAATATATACAAAATATCATTGAATTACCCCTAGCTAAGTGGTTATTTGTCTTGGGTTTCTAAAATGTACGTTGGGATGTGTAAAATAAGTAAAGCCCTCATGGAAGATTGTTTTGAGGGTTTTACCGTTCATTTTTATTTGACTATTACAGTCTTCATTTTCCATGGTGTAAATTTTTGAGCAGCTCATTTTTTGGTTCTAATGAAACAAGAGCTTGATGATAGAATAATGATGAGGAAGCTCTACTCATGAGTAAACCTACTACGGATGGTCAAAGAAGCGTCACGCTCTAAACGGATTACTTCCTATGCCACCTGTTTTTCTAATGAGCCTGAAAAACGCTTCTTATAGCTGCGTAACATACTAAGGCTGAATATGGCTGTTAAGGTTTCAGCAAACAGGATACTTGCCCAAATACCTTGTTCTGGGAATAGCTTTGGCAAAATCATGATACCCAATGCGACGAACACAAAACCTCGTCCTAGAGATATTAGTGTTGCTTGCTTAGGTTTGGCCGTTGCCTGAAACAGGTTGGCGATCACCAAGTTTATGCCCATCAGCGGCACAGCAAAGAAGAAGAACGTCAATGCGGTTGATGACAGTCCAATCAAATCAGCAACCTTGTTTACTCGGCTGTCGCGCACTTCACCTTTCAATGAGGATTGGGTGGCAAAGCGTAATATGTAGCGCAAAAAGCTATTCATGAGTGATTCTACCAAATCCCAGTCGCTATCCACTCGCTCACATTCTTCTTTGATCATGGTGAAAATAGGCAGCAGGTAGCGGTTGCCTTCCTCACTGCAATCCAAATAGGGAGGGCGACTTTGATGCATGGCAAAAACAGTGTCGACTAATTGTGTGTTGCGATGATTGGTTTTGACAAAACCTGGGGTAAATACCAGTAAACGAGCATTTTCTCCCACCAGTTCTGAGCGGTGCACCTGACCGGGAGCTATGGTAAAAATACGCCCGATCTTGTTGTCATAGTCAACGAAATCAATACTCTGACTGCCTAGGTTATCCACGCACCATACCAACTCCCAATATTCATGCCTGTGTGGTTCAAGAAACGCGTCGTCATCGTTTTTAGACAGCTCGGTGGCACGGCAAGGCTGACCTTTGATGAGTAGAACGTGTTTAATGGGTGCTCTCATGACGTTCCTTTTCTGAATACTGATGTTGTGTAGGCTAAGACAATGGTCGACGATTCTAGTTGTTTCTAATGTAGTTGATAGTAACTTTTAAGTCATTCGCTTGGCGTGTTATTAACTATTAACTATGAGTCGTTACACCGTGATCGCGGTGAGACCAGTTGGAGTGTATGCGGAGGGGAGTGAGGTAGGAGCTTCGATTCGAGTAACTCAATAAAACCCAAGAAGCTCATTGCGAGCTTCTTGGATGAATTAACATAGAGCTTAGTTGCTGCTTGCCGTTTTTAGCGTAGAGCGAAGCTTGAAAATTCCCTTTGGCGCCTTGGTGAGCAAGATGCCGCAAAGCAGGGGAATCATCATAAACAATGATTGTTCAGACAGAACTTCACCATTGACGTAGCAAGAGATCAGTAGAGCAACAACAGGGAAAATCAGGAAGCAGATAGAAGCTTGGAAAGGTGACGAAACCTGTCCCAGCTTGAAGTAAGCAACAATGCCCCCAACACTCGCTACAAAGCCTAGGTAAATCACGGCTGAAATCGAATCCCAAGTGAACGATTCAACATTGACGTTTTCACCGATAGCCGAGACCGCGAACAAGAATAGAGAAGCAATAAAGCTCGGTAATGCGTTGTAAGTCAGCACTTCAATGCCCTTGCAGTGTTTCTGAACCAACACATACATAACAGCGTGAATGGCGACAGCAAGTCCTAGGCAAATAGTACCCATTAGGTAATCATCGCCACCCATTTGCATTTCGTTGCCAAGGATTAAACATAGGCTCACAACAGCCGTGATCAAACCGAATATTTGGTGCTTTGCCAATCGTAGGCCTAGGAATAAGCCAGACATTAGCATGACAGCAACCGGCATGTTCGCGAAGATGATCGACGCTAAACCAGAAGAGATGTATTGCTCGCCGTAGATCATCAAAGTAAACGGAATCGCGAAGTACATCAGTGCCACAATAAGTAACCACTGACGCTTACCTTTTGGGAACAGGAGTGGTTGATTAAAGACTTTCGCTAAAACGACTAGCGGAGGTGCTGCAAGGAAAAAGCGCAGTGCAGTGGCAAAAATAGGTGGGATAGAATGCAATGCCACTTCCATAGCGAACCAAGTGGTTCCCCAAATTAAGCAAACAGAGACAAAAAGCAAGATAGTTAGAGACTTCGAATTCATGGTGACTACTCATTAATAATTATTTTAAATCATAGGCTTGTGGCGCCTTAATGACGTGGCACAGTATAGATAAGTAGTCGGAGAAATTTTTTGTCTTTTTGTCTCTGATTTTGCTTTTTTATAGAAATAAAATCTCCAATATTACAATTAGAAGTAAATTATTTCTTCAATGTTTATATTTCACAATATCATTGTTCTTTGTGGGGTCAAATTAAATATTAGAAATGGGCCTTCTAATATTTAATTCTCTTCGTTTGATTGTGTGAGTCACTTATGAATAAGATTCAGCGTGTCGTTTTAGGTCGTCCATAAAAGCTCGAATCCTGGCTGGCATTTGCAAGCCATAGTTATGCACGATATAGAAAGGGGCTTTAAGTATCTGCCCTTCCGGCAAAAGGCTCACTAATGTACCTTTGAGTAGTTCTTCTTCAATAGCTTGTTTTGGTAAGCAAGCAATGCCTAATCCAGATAAAGCCATCATTTTTATGGTAGGAACACTGTCCCCGGTACGGCTGGCTTTGAATTGATAGGTGTTCACTTTCCCTTTGCTCACTTCAAAACTTCTTTGGCTGTTAATACCTTCCCACTGATTGGCAATATAATCATATTCGGAAAGATCATTTGAGGTGACGGGTAACTGTAATTGTGTGTTCGCAAGATAGTCTGGGTGGCAGCACAGTACCTGTTGAAGGTCACCAAGCTTTATTGCTCGAGATGTTGAATCTGGTAGGTCGCCTACTGTGACCGATAGATCTATGTATTTATCGATGAGATTGAGGCGCATATCGCTGGCTAATAATTGAGGTTCGATACGGGGATGGGCTTTCATGAACTCACACATCGCCGGTCCAATAAGATTTGTCATCAATGTGTGTGGCGAGGTGATGGTGATGGTGCCTGCAAAATCAGAACAGGACTCGCGTGCTTCTTCTTCAGCAAGTGTCATTAATTTTCGCATTTCCAAACATCGTTGATACAAGCGCTGACCAGCATCAGTTAGAGATTGTCGACGTGTTGTTCGAGTGAGTAGTTTTACATCAAGGTATTGCTCAAGCCCTTGTAAATGGTGACTAACGACAGATTTTGATAGTTCTAGTTTATCAGCCGCTTTGGTTATAGAGCCAGAATCTACGATTTGGGCGAATACTTGCATACGATGTAATTCGTTTTTCATTGTTGTTATTGTCTCATAAAATCGAACGATATTTGAAATCCTACTGTATTTATCTATTTTCACAAACAAGTAAGCTTCTCCTCGTACCTTAACAAAATAAGAAAACGGAGAGAATAATGACTATTTTAGTGCAATTCACCTTGAGCCATACTGAAGATAAAACGGCAGAGATCGTTGAATTTTTTAACGAAATATTGCCAGATACTCGAACTTTCAACGGTAACCTTTCTGCGGAACTTTACCAAAAAGATCTGTCTGAAAACGCCTTGGTTCTATGCGAAGAATGGGAAAGTACCGCTCACTTCAATGAATACATTGCTTGGCGCAAAGATATTGGCGATTTTGACCGTTTAGGCGCGATGCTTACGGATATGCCAATTATCACCGTCATGTCAAAAATCGTCACAGTCTCTAAGGCGTAATGATGAATAAGATATGGAGCCCTTCTTCAGTACCCGCTCCGGCCGCTAATTATCACCAGTGTGCGTTGATTCCTGCTGGCTCGACGCGGTTACATATAGCCGGGCAACTAGGGATTGATAGCCAAGGTATGGTTGCTGAGAGTGCGGAAGAACAAATTGTATTAGCTTGGAAAAATTTGAGAGGCGTGCTTCAGGCCAATCAAATGGATGTGGAAGATCTTATCAGTGTAAGGCTGTACTTAGTTGATCGAAATGATATGCCTGAGTATCAAGCTGCAAAGCAACGCTTGCCTTTCGATGTTGGTGGTCTCCCAACGACATTATTGTTTGTTAGTGGGTTATTTGATGAGCGATGGAAAGTCGAAATTGAAGCTGAGGCCGCGAAAGTGATTTAAGTCGATCGCTGTATGCTCAATTGATACGAAAGACATGATATGAAGCAAAAAGCCCCTTTATTGAATCAGACTATAAAGGGGTGAGAGCTACCACACGAAACGGTAAACTAAAAACGAAGGTTGAAACCTAGCTCGACGCTGCCATCTGAACGGGTAGGGTCACTTGGACTAACGCGCTTTTGACCGAATGTATATTTCACATATGGTTCCACCCATTTGGGTTTCAGCGTAAAAGTGACGTCTTGGCTGTTTGAAGCTTTGATCTAGGTAATTGAATGTTTGTCTTTGATGGTTGTTTGTAGATACAACAAAAGGTATCAATAATCATTTCATCGTACCCTCAACTTTCAAAAAAGGAGCCGCTGATAAGCGGCCCCTTTGCTTTTATATTTATTATTTTGACTAGCGCGGTCTTTGACGGCTTGTTTTATTTTCTGACGTTGTTTTTGTTAAAGAGATTTTGTTTTTACGACTTTGATCCGACCCTAAACCTGAGATAAATTAACTACGCTCTGCGTCCCTTTTTCATCTTACCTGGCATATTTATATCAATGGTGTTAGCTGATTCTATGTCCGTAATTAGTCGTTCATTTAATTTTCGGCTAGATAGCCTTCTGAATATTAAGATGCTTCAATCGCTAGTTATGTGGCGTTCCTAGCCGATGAGAGAAGTATATGGACTGAACAAAAAAGCCTCTAATCTCTTAAAAGAATAGAGGCCTTAACGATGAGTTATTAATGAAACAGAGTAAAGAGGGTGATAACTACTGGTTATTATTGAGTTGTGATTCAAGTATTTTCCTCAACCACAGCGTCATTGGGCTATTTCGGTTTTTGTGATGATAGTACGCACAAACCGTTGGTTCGTAATAGCTACTATCAAACAGCAACTTGATGGCTCTTAATGAGGTTTCTTGTTCAATATCTAGGAATTTAGATGCTGGGAATAACATGTCTGAGTTTTTGACGACATCAATAACTGCAGACGGTAATTCTGAACGAAAACCAATGTTTGCTTTCAACCCTTTTACTTTGAGTATTTTCTCCGCTTGTGACTGGTGTGAATTCCAATCAACCGCAATGACTGAAGCTAATTCAAAATTTACTCCGTCTTTAATTTCTAAAAATTCTTTTTCGTATGGGTGATCTTTCCTGACATACCCTTTGAAAGTATCTTGCGCAATAGGCTTTTGTAGTAGTTCTTTAGGGGCATGGTTAATCTCGTAGTTCAACCCTATGTAAACTTCATCATTAATAATGTCGGTCATGGTTGTGCCTGACCAATTCAATAGCTGAATTTGTACTAGTGGTGCTTCAGAACGAATGGCTTTAAAGAGCTTACTTGAAAGAGACGACAGCAAATATGGGGACAATGCGACTTTGACCACTCCTTGTAGTTCGGCGGGATTAAAATCATTGCTGTTATTAATAGCGAAAGAAAGTTCATCAAGTATTGGTGAAATGCTTTCCGCTAGCATAGTCGCGTGATCAGTTGCACGTAATCCGTGGTGCGTTTTTACAAATAGCTCATCGTCGAAATGATCGCGCAATCTTTGTAGAGCTTTACTGATCGCCGGTTGAGATACGAACAAACGTTCGGATGCTTTGCGCATATTCCGCTCTTGATGCAGGATCATAAAAGTTCGCAGTAGATTTAAATCTAAGCTAGAAAACAAGTCTTTTGCCATATTGAGCACCTTATTATTAGTTATTTAACTATAAGGTTGGGTCGGTACGAGAACAAATACATATTTTATATAGGTGTGATGCCTGTAAAGAAAAACCCGCACTTGGCGGGTTCATAAGTAACAATCTAAATCTTTTACTGCGTAACGGGTTTGACCGTTTTGGTTTGCCTTACTGCCAGAATAAGCTGTGGTAGTAGTGACATCACGATCATGCCTGTCATCAGTGAATACTGTACTGGAGTAAAGGATTCACCCATCAACACCATTCCCGTAACGATGCCAGCCACTGGGTTAGCGATGCCACCGAAGGTGAAATCGACCACTGACATACGTTGTAGTAACCATACATACATGCCGTAACCTAGTGCTGTATTTAGCCCAATTACCCACAATAGACCCATTGCATTGCGAGAATCGAAATGAGTGACAGCATTAACATAAGGTTGTGGGTCGATGAACGCATGAACGCCAGACGCGACAGACAAAATCGCACCGCCTAGAATCAGCTGCCACGTTAATACCTTCCACCAGTGCATGCGATTACCCAGTGATTTGGTAATGCTGCTGCCGATGACGATACACATGATCGCGGCGAACATGGCACCTAAACCAATTGGATTCAAAGCGATTTGGCTTGGGTTAAACAGTATCCACGCTAAGGTGATCAAGCCAATACCAGACAGGGCTTGAATCAAATGCGGGCGCTGCTTTTTCACTACCCAATGGAAGATCATCGCGAACACAGGCACAGAGATCATACCCACGCCAGAAATCGCTGAAGGCAGCGTTAGTGCCATCACGAAGATCAGGCCAAAGAAGGTCGCAATATTGATAAGGCCCAATGTGAAAATGATCTGCCACTCGCCTTTTTTAGGCAGTGTCGGCTTTACTGCTAGCAATAACAAACCAGCAGGTAACGCACGCAAAGCACCTAATAATAATGGTGGCCACTCCTGTAGCGTAAATTGCGTCACTGCATAGGTTGTTCCCCAAAAGAACGCGGGGATCATTGCTAATAATATGTTCATTTAAAATATCTTTACGTTAAGATAACTATTGTGTGAACTGTATACTGAGAACTAGTGGTTGTAAAGTATCTTTATGTTAAACTAGTTTGAAGTAAACAAGACTAATCACGGAGCTAGATTGCAAATGGATGCTATCGACCGCGTTGTAGAGCAATGGGCAAAGGAAAAGCCCGAATTAGAAACTGAGCCTATGGCAATGATGGGCCGGATTATGCGTATTGCCAAGTATATGGAGACGCAGGTTGCCGAGCTTCATAAAAAATACGACATGAAACTCGGTGAGTTTGATGTGCTAGCCACGTTGCGACGTTCTGGAAAGCCTTATCGACTCACTCCCTCTGAGCTGATAGGTTCGATGATGCTGACATCCGGCGCGATGACCAATCGCCTTGATAAGCTAGAAGCTAAAGGGTTGATCAGTCGTGAGCACAGCAAAGAAGACAGACGCAGCGTGAGTGTGCAGTTAACCAAAGATGGTTTGATCTTGATTGACCAAATGATGACTGAGCATGTTGAAACGCAGAAGAAGCTGGTGAAATCTCTGTCTGCGAGCCAGAAGAAAAACACTAACCAGCTGCTGAAAACATGGTTGAGTGCTTACGAGTAATTGACTGGCTGGATCGGCTTGCTGAACTTATTGAATTTCTTGAACTGAGCTAGCTTAATCTGATTTGAAAACCGAAGTGATGAGCTTCGGTTTTTTTGTGTCTGCAATTTGTGTTGCGCTATTTAGTATCGGTTAATTTGGGAACGGCACTGAGCCAGAAAACCGAACAAGTTCCATCGATGTAATTCAATATTTTAGGACATCCTATTTAAGACTTCCCGTTATCAATAGAGAGTCCCCATCCGTATATTTCTCGTATTCCCACAATACAGAGATTACTGAAATGAAACTTAAAATAGCCCTTAGCGCAGCACTACTAGTGACGTCATTTGCATCTCATGCAGAATTGAAAATGTCGATCAATGAACAAACTAACGGCGTCGTCGTCACGGTTTATAAAGATGGAGAACGCGTCCCTAATGCGCAGGTGACCACTAATATTAGAGGTCAGCAGGTCACGGAAACATCAGACAGAGGACAAGCCTTTTTCTATAAGGGAAATATCCCGAGGGTGTACCGATTTGAAGCAACCACACCTCAAGGGGAGAGTGTCCAACAAAGTCGATTCATCGGACGAGATAAATAGATTTGTCGGCTTATCTGGATAGGATCGAGCTAGTGAGTTTGAGCCGACGCTCTCCAGCATTTTTCTAACTTTTTCAAAGCGAGTGTTTTTGCTTTCCCCATGTTACCTATTTGCCACGCGAGCACGATATCAACGGTTCTTGCGTGGCCAATTTCCACTAAACTTCCGGCTTCTAACTCGGTGGTTATAAGCTGTTTAGGCAGAGTGCCGATACCAAGGTTCCGTTGAATTGCCGTTAACTTACTACTCATTGAACTGACCGTACTGGTTTTTTGATTCAGTAATATATTTTTGGTTATTTTAGGCGCAGATTTAGCGGTATCGGCCACTGCGATGATCGTGTGTTTACGTCGTGTGGTTTCATTGAGCGGATTGGGTTCGTTTAAAATGGAGGCACTTTTCGCGGCCACCCAGATCATTTCTACACGGCCGATAGTTTTACTGTTCACGGTATTCGGTAGTTCGATATTGGGCATCGATGAGATAAGAATATCCGCTTTTCCTGAGATTAATGCTTCCCAGCCCCCCGACAAAATATCCTCTTGGACATACAGTTGCGTGCTGCATTCTGTTGCCATGTCGGCGATTAACGACAACGCAATGTCTTGTCCGATAATGCCGTCATAGGAAACAAACAGTTCGCTTTCCCAACCACTTGAGAAACGTTGTATTTGGTTTATGAGTTCATCTGACCCAGTTAGTAACTGTCGGCCATTTTCCACTAACATTTGTCCTACCTGAGTAAACACGGCTCTGTGTCCTGAACGATCTAAGATCAAGATGCCGAGTTCATCTTCCAATTTTTGAATCTGATAACTCAATGCAGAAACGGATCGATTGAGATGCGCAGAGGCTGACGAGTAAGTCCCTTCACGTTGTAGAACATCCAATATTTGTAAGGTGTCGAGCGGCAGTGTTTTCTTCAGAGTCTTCATAAAATCAATAAAAATGGGGCAAGTGTTTCAATGAGTTTAAGGCATGGTAACAGTATTGAGGTTGTTGAATCTTCGGATTTAGTCAGTAATTTGTATGCGAGTATGTCTACTAAAATTTCAAACAAGTTGTTCTATTTTTCTCGTTATCATCTTAATGCTAAGTCGAATAACCTATCGGCAATGAAACTTATCAAGGCTTAGAACTATGAACACTAGATTGAACGACACACTGACTTTTTTCGCTCGTATTTTATTGGCTTACTTGTTTATTCAAGCGGGTTGGGGAAAGCTATTTAGCTATGAAGGAACCGCGGGATATATGGCATCTCAAGGAGTTAGTGCTCACTTGTTGCCTTTGGTTATCTTGCTTGAACTCGGTGGCGGGCTTGCAATTTTAGCTGGATTTATGACTCGCTTTACAGCGTTCTCGATTGCATTTTTCTCTTTAGTCTCTGGTGTTATGTTTCACTTCGACCCAAGTTCATCGGGGCAAATGATTCACTTCTACAAAAACGTCTCTGTTGCTGGTGGGTATTTGGCGTTAGCGGTACTTGGTGCGGGATCGTTTAGTGTTGATTACTGGTTGTCTAATAAGTTTAAGCAAGACGCCAAATGGACGCGCTTAATGGTTCTTGTTCGTTAGTGGTTTTTGTCTAATCGCAGTTTATTCGTTAGTGTTGTTGGCGCAACTTATGAATAAAAACCGAAGCTCAGGCTTCGGTTTTTTGTTTCTGTTTAAGAACTTCAGTACAGTGAATTGGCTAGTTAAGCTTGCAGCATCTCGTCGCTAAACAGTTCAGCACAGCCAATGCCATTAATGGCGCAGCTTTCGTCGATATCTGATATATCGCCGCTAACCCCGATAGCGCCCAGTACCGTTTTATCTTTGTCTCGAATCAGTAGCCCCCCTGGTACTGGTACCATGTTTCCGTGTGCGAGCACGTTTACGGCGGAGATGAATGCTGGTCGGTTGTCAGCATCTTGGGCGAGTTTTCTAGAGGAACAGCCCAGTGCGAGAGCCCCCCACGCTTTAGCAATCGCGATGTCTGGTCGCATCATGCTAGAACCGTCTTGACGTTGCAGGGAAATCAGCTTGCCACCACTGTCTAAGACGGCGACCGTCAAAGGTTCTGTGTGGATCTTACTTCCTGCTTTTAAGGTGCCATCGATGATGGTTAACGCTTGTTGTAGAGTCAAACTTCCCATGTTATCTCCTAGTTTTTCAAGGGGCATTCGTACCAAGCTCAGCCAGCCAATCATTACTCTTGTTGGTGAATATCATTGGCTGATTCAGCTCGGAACAAGAGTCTTAGCTGGACTCTTGTAATAGCCCATAGCTGGGTAAAGTTAGGAAGGCAGCGAACTCATCGGCTGTAGAAAGTTGATAGAAAAGATCAGCTGTCTCTTCAAATCGACCTGCTGCATAGCGCGAGTCTCCGACTTCATGTTTTATGGTGTCTATCTCTTGGTAAAGCCAAGAGCGGAATAGTGATTTGGTAAAGGTTTGGCCATCATCGAGTGTTACCCCGTGGTGGATCCATTGCCAGATATTGGCTCTCGAGATCTCAGCGGTCGCGGCATCTTCCATAAGGCCGTAGATAGGTACACAGCCATAGCCTTGAATCCAAGCTTCGATGTAATACAGTGCGATGCGTATATTCTTACGAACGCCCGCTTCGTCACGACTGCCTTCACAAGGTTTTAGTAACGAGTCTGCATTGATCACATGCTCTGGGCTTTGGAAATCCATTTGGTTTACTTTGCCATCAAGGTGCTTATCGAATATCGACATCGCTAAATCAACCAGTGCAGGGTGCGCGACCCAAGTCCCATCGTGTCCGTTTTGAGATTCTCTCTGTTTGTCTTCAATTACTTTGGCAGTCACACGCGCCATCTCTTGCGGGTCTTTTGCTGGAATAAAGGCCGACATACCACCCATCGCCAGTGCACCGCGAGCGTGACAAGTACGTACCAAAAGCTGGCTGTAGGCATTTAGAAACTCTTGATCCATGCCGATCCCGTGGCGGTCAGGCAGGATACGATCTTTATGGTTTTTCAGCGTTTTGATGTAGCTAAAGATGTAATCCCAACGGCCACAATTCATCGCTACGATATGATCGCGCATTGCATACAAGATCTCTTCCATTTGGAATACGGCTGGAAGTGTCTCAATCAAAACCGTCGCACGAATGGTGCCTTTGGGTACGTGGAAATAGTTTTCGGTGAAGCTGAAAATATCGTCCCACCACTGTGCTTCTTCCATGCTTTCTAGCTTTGGAATGTAGTAGTAAACGCCTAAGCCTTGTTGTGCACGTGATTGATAGTTTTGGAAAAAGTACAAGGCGAAGTCCATCAAGCAACCGCCGATAGGCTGATTGTTGAATTGGATGGATTGCTCAGGAAGGTGGATCCCTCGTGGGCGTGCGATCAGCAGTGCAGGATCGTCGTTTAATTGGTAACGCTTCTGCTTCTTCTCATCGAAATAACTAATGGTGCCAAGGTTGGCATCTCTTAGGTTGATTTGCCCTTCGACCATATTGGCCCAAGTCGGGGAAGACGCATCTTCAAAACAGCACATGAAGACTTTCGCGCCTGAGTTTAGTGCGTTGATCACCATTTTTCTTTCGATAGGGCCGGTGATCTCTACGCGGCGATCCAGTAGTTCTGGTGGCGGTGTTGCTACCTTCCACTCTTTATTCTGACGAATGGAAACGGTGTCTTTTCTGAAGTTGGGTAACTCACCCTCGTCATATTGAGCTTGTTTTATGTCGCGGTCACTTAGCAGGGTATGACGGCGATCTCCAAACTTATTCACGAGAGCTTCTAAGAATTTTAATGCATCTTTAGACAAGATCTCTTTGTACTCGGAGTTGTCCATATTCCCGAGTACCTGCATACACTGTACTTCTTCTCTCTCTTTTACGTCATTCATCATTGTTGTCTCCTTTGAACAATACGATGTCACTTTGTATACAAAATGCTCTTTTTAAGGATATTTATATTGCATAAATTGTAAACAAGCAAAGGGTATTTAACATTTATTTATCATTTGGTCTTTTTGTAATTTATTTTTACGTAAAGATATTTTATGTAAAGCAATGAATTGTAAGCTTTTCAAGGTTGGTGCTTACTCAAAGTGGCCGTGTGATGTAACAAGATTGTTTCATTTTGGGGTTGATAAATAGCGAGGATGGTTCATAGTACACAAAAGTTAGTTTAATTGTATACAATCTGAACTGGAGGTTCGAATGGCAGTTATGAAAGCGATTGAAGCAGCGGTAGAAGTGCTTAAACGTGAAGGTGTAGACATCGCATTTGGTGTTCCCGGCGCAGCAATAAACCCTATGTATGCGGCTATGAAAAAGCTCGGAGGAATCGACCACGTCTTAGCTCGTCACGTAGAGGGTGCATCCCATATGGCTGAAGGGTACACACGTACCAATCAAGGCAATATAGGTGTGTGTATTGGTACTTCTGGTCCTGCGGGAACGGACATGATCACGGGCCTTTATTCTGCGACTGCAGATTCGATTCCAATTCTATGCATCACAGGTCAGGCTCCGCGTGCTCGCCTTCATAAAGAAGACTTCCAAGCGGTTGATATTGAATCCATTGCTAAGCCAGTGACTAAGTGGGCAACCACGGTGCTGGAACCTGCACAAGTGCCACGCGCATTCCAAAAAGCCTTTCATTTAATGCGTTCGGGTCGTCCGGGGCCAATCCTGATTGATCTACCGATTGATGTTCAGCTGGCTGAGATTGAGTTTGATATCGATACCTATGAACCGCTAGAACCTTACAAACCGCAAGCAACCCGAGCGCAGGTTGAGAAAGCATTAACCATGATGTCTCAATCGGAAAAACCGCTGATTGTATCGGGTGGTGGCGTGATTAATGCTGGCGCGTCTGAATTGTTGCAGCAGTTTGCCGAGATCACTGGTGTTCCTGTTATTCCAACCTTAATGGGTTGGGGCTCGATTCCGGATGATCATGAGTTAATGGCGGGTATGGTGGGGCTACAAACTTCTCACCGTTACGGTAACGAAACCATGCTGAGTTCTGATTTTGTGTTTGGTGTTGGTAACCGCTGGGCTAACCGTCATACCGGCTCTGTGGATGTTTACACCGAAGGCCGTAAGTTCGTACACGTCGACATTGAACCAACCCAAATCGGACGCGTGTTCTGTCCTGATTTAGGCATTGTCTCTGATGCAAAAGCTGCACTAGAGCTAATGGTTGAAGTGGCACAAGAGTGGCGTGACGCTGGCAAGCTGCCGAACCGAAATGCTTGGGCAAGTGAGTGTCAGGAACGCAAGTCGACCATGCTGCGTAAAACCAATTTCGATGAAGCGCCAATGAAACCGATGCGTGTTTATGAAGAGATGAACAAGGCATTTGGTCGTGACACTTGTTATGTGAGCACCATTGGTTTGTCGCAAATCGCTGCCGCTCAGTTCCTGCATGTTTATAAGCCGCGTAACTGGATCAACTGTGGTCAGGCTGGCCCATTGGGGTGGACAACACCAGCCGCATTGGGTGTACGAGCAGCTGATCCTGATCGCGATATTGTCGCTATCTCTGGAGACTATGATTTCCAATTCATGATCGAAGAGCTGGCCGTTGGCGCGCAATTTAACTTGCCATACATTCATGTGTTGGTGAACAACTCGTACTTAGGTTTGATTCGCCAAGCACAGCGCCAATTTGATATCGATTATTGTGTACAACTGGCGTTTGATAACCAGAATGCACCAGAGCTTGAAGGCTACGGGGTAGACCATGTAGCCGTTGTTGAAGGCTTAGGTTGTAAGGCGATTCGAGTTCGTGAACCAGACCAAATTGCCGCGGCGTTTGAGCAAGCCAAAGAGCTGATGAACAAGCACAAGGTGCCAGTGGTCGTTGAGCTGATTCTTGAGCGAGTAACCAACATTGCGATGGGCGTAGAGATCAACGCCATCAATGAATTTGAACCGCTTGCCGAAAGCCGTGGCGATGCCCCAACAGCGCTAGCGTACAAGTAATCATTAAGTCATGTGTATCTGTAGAGCTGAGGTTTAGCTCTACGGAAAGTCTCCAATAGAGCGAGGCTTGCTAAGCAACCGTAGCTCCATCAAATAACCGTTGCTTCACTAAACAGTCATAGTTTCACCAAATAAAGAATAAGGACAGAGTCATGGCAAAATTTGCAGCAAACTTGTCAATGTTATTCACGGAAGTTGATTTTATGGATCGCTTTGAAGCTGCCGCAGAAGCGGGCTTTCAAGGTGTCGAATACCTTTTCCCATATGCCTTTGATGCGGATGAGATTAAACAAAAGCTCGACGCTAATAACCTAGAGCAAGTGCTATTTAACTTGCCTGCGGGTGATTGGGACGCTGGCGACCGCGGTATCGCGGTAGACCCAGCAAGAGTTGAAGAGTTTCAAGCGGGTGTACCTAAAGCCATCGCTTACGCAAAATCGCTCGGCTGTGCTCAAGTGAATTGCTTGGCCGGGATTGTTCCACAAGGTGTGACCCAACAAGACGCGCAATCAGCGTTTGTGATTAACCTGCATTACGCGGCGAACGCGCTAGCAGCAGAAGGCATCAGCTTAGTGATAGAAGCGATCAATACCCGCGATATTCCGGGCTTCTTCTTGAATACCACAGAGCAAGCTAAAGCGATCATCAAAGAGGTAGGGAGCGATAACCTTTCTATCCAATACGATATTTATCATATGCAAATTATGGAAGGCGATCTTACGCCGACCATGCAACAGAACATTGGTCAAATTGCACACGTGCAACTGGCGGATAACCCAGGCCGACACGAACCGGGTACTGGCGAAATCAACTACCCATTTGTGCTCAATTATCTTGATGAGCTTGGCTATCAAGGCTGGGTTGGCTGCGAATACAAGCCAAAAACAACCACGACAGAAGGCCTTGGTTGGCTACACCAGTACCGTTAATTGCGTCTGGTAACCCTCAAACGTTAAGGAGAACAACATGTCTAAAATTGCATTTATCGGAACTGGCATCATGGGTAAACCTATGGCGAGTAACCTTCAAAAAGCAGGTCACGATTTGATTCTGTCGGATCACTTTAATGCAGCACCTGCCGATCTTGTAGCAGCAGGCGCAACGGTCTGCCATTCACCAGCGGAAGCGGCTGAAGCAGCAGATATCATTATCTTAATGGTGCCGAATACACCACAAGTTGAAGATGTCCTGTTTGGTGACAACGGCGTCGAGAAAGGTCTAACGGCGGGCGGTGCAGCTGGAAAACTGGTTATCGATATGAGCTCCATCTCGCCTATCGCCACCAAAGCAATTGCAGCGCGAATTAATGAAGGCGGCGCGTCATACCTTGATGCTCCGGTATCCGGCGGCGAAGTAGGCGCTATCAATGCTGCGCTGACTATCATGGTTGGCGGTGAGCAAGACGCCTTTGATAAAGCACGACCTCTGTTCGAAATCATGGGCAAGAACATCACGCTGGTGGGTGATAACGGTGCAGGCCAAACGTGTAAAGTGGCTAACCAGATCATTGTGGCGTTGAATATTGAAGCGGTGTCTGAGGCGTTAGTGTTTGCTTCGAAAGCCGGTGCCGATCCAGCGCGCGTACGTCAGGCTCTATTGGGTGGATTTGCTAACTCTAAGATCTTGGAAGTACACGGCGAACGCATGGTTGAAGGCACATTCGACCCTGGTTTTAGAATCTCACTTCACCAGAAAGACCTCAACTTAGCGCTAACTGGCGCACAAGAGCTAGGGGTTGCACTGCCGAACACGGCCAACGCACAAGAGCTATTTGGTGAGTGCGCCGAAATGGGCGGTGAAGGTTGGGACCACTCTGCGCTTATCCAAGCGATAGAGAAACGTTCTGACCACTCGATTCGCTAATTAATTAGGGCTGCTATCGATTCGTAGCCCAACAGTTTGTTTATAAATCGCGTAGTTTCGTCTCCTTTTATACGCGTTCCTGATACGAGCCAGAGGTTGAAGTTGTTCCTTTCCAACTTGATCTTAGCAGGCACCCTTTGGCCTTGTATCGGGGTTCTTTTTTTCTCCGTCAACTAAGGAGTGGCTGATGGACATTGATGCTAAGCAGTTTCTACAAACCCTTTTCTCAAGTGCTGTTAATCAGGCGCTACCTAAAAATCACATCGAACCTTTTCTTCCTCAAGACATTTTTTATCGCTCTGCTAATCAAGCCGGGCGTACTGTGGTGATAGGAGCAGGAAAAGCGGCCGCATCAATGGCAGCAGAGCTCGAAGCGGTGTGGCAGGCAAAGAAACAACAAGATCTTGCACTGCGTGACCTTGAAGGCTTGGTGGTGACTCGTTACGAACACACCGCCCCTTGCGAACATATCGAAGTGATTGAAGCGGCGCACCCCGTGCCAGATGCGATGGGCTTAGAAGTGAGCCAGCGCATGCTGCAATTGGTGAGTAGCTTGAGCGCAGATGACACGGTTATTTGCCTACTGTCGGGTGGTGGCTCTGCACTATTAAGCTTACCCGGTGGTAATATCAGCTTGGCAGAGAAGCAACAAATCAATAAGGCGCTGCTCAAGTCAGGCGCAGCCATTGATGAGATGAATTGTGTTCGCAAACATCTATCTTCGATAAAAGGCGGTCGACTCGCCAAAGCCGCGTATCCTGCAAGGGTTGTGTCACTGGCGATTTCAGATGTGCCGGGCGATGACATTAGTGTGATTGCCTCTGGCCCAACCGTACCCGACACCACTACGCGTTTTGATGCGATGGCAATTTTAGAACGTTACCAGATAGAAACACCACGCTCGGCATTTGAATGGTTAAATAATCCAGAGTCAGAAACTGTGAAGCCGGATGACGCTTGTTGGAAAAACGCAGAGCACCATATTATTGCCACGCCGATGTCGGCATTGGAAGCAGCCGCGGCAGAGGCCGAAGGTTTAGGTATACCTGCCTATGTGCTGAGTGACTGCATTGAAGGAGAAGCTCGAGATGTAGCGAAGGTTCATGCTGCGTTGACCAAGCAAGTGGCCAATAACAAGCACCCATTCGAGACGCCTTGCGTGATACTTTCCGGTGGCGAAACCACAGTAACTGTTAAAGGCAATGGTCGCGGTGGGCGTAATTGTGAGTTCCTTTTAAGCTTGTATAACGAGTTAAAAGGGCAGGAAAACATATTCGCCCTCGCGGCTGATACTGATGGCATTGATGGTGTTGAAGACAATGCGGGCGCGTGGATTACCCCTCAAACATGGCAACAAGGTTCGAGCCTGTCGCTTAAAGCGCAAGACTATCTCGATGCCAACAATAGCTACGACTTCTTTAAGCAAGTCGGTGTGCTGTTGACCACAGGGCCGACGCTAACCAACGTGAATGACTTCCGCGCAATATTGATTCTTTAACCTGAATAGTTCGAATAGACTGAAAAACCTTAAAGTTCGAAAACGCATACTATTGAATGGTCGCTTTTCTCCACATAAGAGCGACCATTTTATTGCTATCAATGTTGTGACCTCGAGTTCTGAGATTATCTTCTGGACTAATGAAGCACGTTGATTACTATGGCTTAAGTAATGAGCTGTAAAGGATGCAATATGTCTAGGATCAGACAAAAGAATCAAGATTTAATCATCGAAGTCGCGTGTGAACAATTCGCTACTCATGGTTATGCCGCAACAAAAATGGCCGATATCGCGAAAGCGGCCGACATTCCCAAACCCAACGTATTCTATTACTTCAGCTCGAAAGATAAGCTCTACAATGCCGTTTTAGAAACCGTCACTCAGCCCTTACTGGAAGCGTCACGTCCGATTGAAGAGCTCAGCGACCCTGTTGAAGCCTTGTCTCAATATATTCAAACCAAGCTGATCATTTCTCGTGATCATCCGCACGCCTCTAAAGTGTTTGCCAATGAAGTGATGTCGGGCGCTAAAGTATTGCCGAAAGAGATTGGTGACGAGCTGTATAAGCAATCCCAGATGATCCTTGATAAGTTTTCAACGTGGTCAGCACAAGGCTTAATGGATGACGTTCCTGCACACCACCTGATGTTTACCATCTGGGCAGCCACCCAAACCTACGCCGATTTTGGCTGGCAGATTTGCAGCGTGATGCAGAAAGATCAGCTCGATGACAAAGATTATGAAGATGCCGCTGAGTTCATCACTCAGCTAGTGATTAAAGGGTGTGGTGTTAAAGGAAAGGCGGAGTAGTTCATTCCTCAGGTTCACTAATAAAGGACATCTCTCGATGTCTTTTTTTGTATACGCTGTTTCGTGTAAGAGCCTATTTTGAATAGACGCCGCTTTTATATATCGTTTCGAGCAAAGTTCGCAGTGCAGCCAGAGCTGTTTGATGTCGAGTCTGAATGTGCGTTATCGATCAGTGTTGATGTCCAGCCATAGCTCTCTCCAATACGTTTGACGATGATTAAACCTAGGCCGTGTTCTGTTTTTGTATCATCACTCAACCCTGCGCCAGTATCAGAAACGGAAATCGTGTTTGAGTTGATGGTCACCGAGATTTCACCTTGCGTGGTAAATCGGATTGCGTTTTCAACATAGTTCTTCAACACCATATTCACCAGAGGTAATGGCATGTTGAGCGTGGTGCTTGGCTCAACGTTTAGCTCTAACGTGACGCCAGAAGCCAACATCGTGTGGTACTTCGATAAATCAATAGTGGCATCGTCGATAACGGTGAGTGTTTTTTCGGTTGAAGAGTTCTCTTGTTTAACAATGTTCAATAACACCTCAACGGTGGAGCTCATGCCATTGGCCGCCCCAAGAATACGTTCGCGTTGCTTGGTTTGGAATGCTGGGTCGTTAGGCTTCATAGCTTGCAATCCGGCAGCGCCAAGAACAATCGCTATCGGTGTTTTTAATTCATGACTCGCGTATTTCGCAAACATCATCTCTTGCTTGGCAAGTCGGTCTTTCATTTTTGAGTAACTGTTGAGGTGTGAGGTGAGCATCTGCAATTCATCAACGGTATTCGTCGGGACATGGAAGTTATCGGACTCATGTTTGCTGAGTTGAGTGCTGAGGTTTTCAATCGGTGCCATCAGTTGGTCGAACACTCGCTTGAGAGTAATCCGCAACACAATGATCAGTCCGAGCATAAGCAAAGTTGAGATTGCCATCAATACACCCCAACTGTCGTCCCACAAATCCATATCAAAAGAGCTGATGGCGATGTAAGTCGGAATGTTTTTGCCTTGATCTTCGAAGGAGAAGTGATAGACGATCACGCCGGGAATAATAATGTCTTCTTCAGAAAGTCTTAGTTCAAAACGTTGGCGATCCACTGTATCCAATGCCATGGGCGGTAATTTTTTGAGTTGGTCGGTAAAGTCGCCTTCACCATAATAAGCCGTCACGTTGTCCGAGAGCTTTAGGCTACCTTCCGGTGAAAGGCGTTTGTAGAATTGTTCTGCCACACCTTTAAATGATTTTAGGTGGCTCTCGATTTGAGCCTCTTCCTGCCAAACTAAACGAAGCGAGAACACAAAAAATACCACGCATGAAGAAACCAGTGCGATGACAGAAAAGGTACGCATGGTGCGAATCCTGACATCCTCGATGGAGTTGCCTAGCTTGGTTCGAATCTTCATGTTTATTGCGGCTCACTTGCTGATAAGATCAATTGAAAACCGTGTTTAGGAATCGTCTTTAACATAGGAAACTTGAATGGCTTATCGAGGACGTTTCTTAACAAATAGATATGGCTACGGAGTACATCTTTGTCAGGAATGTCATCGCCCCAAAGCATGAAGATTAAGCTTTCACGAGATACGACGCCGCCCTGAGCCTTCACCAACTCTCTCAGAATCTGAAACAAGATAGGGGTCAGAGTTAGCGTTTGTCCGTCTCTTGAAGCGGTGTGTGTTTTCTCATCAATCGTCACTTCGCCAAAGCTTAATGTCTTTTGAGCAACCAAGCCTTTATTGCGTTTGATGAGCGCGCAAAGACGAGCTTCTAGTTCTGGAAAATTGAAGGGCTTAGTCACAAAGTCATCGGCACCAGAATCGAAGCTGTTTAATAGATCTTCTTGGCCATTCAAGGCCGTTAACATCAAAATTGGTGTCGTTACGCCATTTTGGCGCAGTTTAGTCGCCACTTGCATACCATCAAGCTTGGGCAGCATAACGTCTAGGATAATTGCATCGAAGTCGTTCTTCATAGCTAGCTTGAAGCCTTGATCTCCATCTGAAGCAAAATCCGCGATAGCCTCTTTAACCTCTAAGAAGTCGGCAATAATGCCTTGTAGTTCGATATTGTCTTCAACAACTAAAATACGACTGCGCTCAAGCATCTATCTGCTCCATTAAAATATCTGCTCTCATCAAAACATCAACTCCCGGAAAATTTCGACTCCAAACAAAAACGTAGCCTATCCAAAATTATGTCGAATTTATGTCTAATTGATAGCGTTAATCAAAAAAATTCAACGTCTTCCGATTATTTTTCAATGTCGAATCGACTTCGACTTTAATTCGACAAAGACAGTTCAACAATAGCTCACATCAATAGGTGAAGGTTGAATTATGAAAACTCAAATTATCGTGCTGGCTGCACTTCTCGGTGTCTCAACGACTCAAGTATCAATAACTCAAGCAACAGAGCTGATCGGTCATGTTCAAGGGTTGAACAAACACAGTGTTGTGGCAGAAGTGCCCGGTGTCGTGGAGATGAATAACCTTGAAGTGGGCGACGCCGTCAACCAACAACAAGTGCTTGCTCAAATTAAAGCCGATGATTTTAAGTTTAGCGTCAATAAGGCTAAGGCCAATCTAGCCCTTGCCGAAGCGGATCTTGCATTGCGAAAGGCGACCTATAACCGCTATCAAGCCCTTATTGAAAAGAACAGCCTCTCAATCGGTGAACTAGACACAGCACGTGCTGAATTTTTAAGCGCGAAAGCGTCGGTGTCTGTCGCTCAAATTGACTACCAACAATCTCAAGTGGACCTTGAAAATACTCAGATTGAATCTCTTATTTCGGGTTATATATCCAACAAACCCGCGCAATCGGGAGCTTGGGTAAGTGAGGGGGACTTGCTTTATGAAGTGGTCAATATTGATAAGGTCACTCTGTCATTTATGGCAAGTGAGTATGACCTGAAACACTTCACTGTTGGTCAAGAAGTGGTGGTGTGGTCTGAAACCAACCCTGAGATAAAGATGGAAGCGAGCGTGCAGCGTATTGGCGTTGAGATGCAAAATTTGACCTACCCAGTATTGGTCGAGATTACCAACCAAGGTCATCAGTTTAAGCCGGGCATGTCAGTTTACGCCTCGACGGATCTTTCTATTCAAAGTATGACAACTGCTCAAACAGCATCGAATCAAGCAATATCGAATGACAGTAAAGGGCAGTAGAGATGAACTTTTTAGCATACTTCGCGAATCGTCAGTTTTTGGCTCGTATCATCACCGTTATGGTGTTGTTGACGGGGGCTATGTCGCTAATGCAGCTCAATTTACAAGAGTATCCAGATGTTGCGATGGACACGGCAGAAATTGAAACCAGCTATCCGGGCGCGACAGCTCAAGACATTGAACTGAACATCACTAACCCAATAGAGAAAGAACTTCGTTCTGTGGATGGCATTGCCTACTTTTCATCAGAATCCTCAGAAGGACGTTCTTTTATCGAGGTCGAATATTTGCCTGGTGAAGATGCGGCTGTGATCTTGAGAGATATACAGCAAGCCGTGGACCGAGTCGGTAATCTGCCGAAAGATATTGACTCGCCCCCGGTTGTGACTCAGCAGAAAACCTCTTCTTTTGATGTTTATCACTTTGGCGTGAGCCTAACTGAGAGCAATACAGATTCAGCGTCGTTACAGCATTATGCGTATCAATTAGAAAAGAAAATTAACAGTCTTGGTGGCGTGGGTTCTATCAAGCTTTCTGGTTTTAATGAGCGAGAGTTTTGGGTTGAAGTTGACCCTGAAAAAGCACGCCGCTATCAAGTTGCTTTCGATGATGTGAGTACCGCGATAGAGCAACACAACCTGTCTCAATCGGGTGGTTTTGTCGAGTCATGGAGCCAAGAGCAAAAGATTGTCACCATGACCAAAGTAGAGTCGACGGGTGATGTGTCTAACATCGTGATTAAGGCGCTAGATTCTGGTCAAGTTGTCCGTGTGTCGGATGTGGCGACCGTTATTGATACCTTCGCGCGAGCAACCGAAGATCCGGTGATGAGCGGAAAACCTGCGGTCATTTTCTCTATCACAAATAGCGGCAGTGCAGATGTCATTACAACTATCGACAGCATTAAGGCTCTGTTGGACAAAGAAAGCGGACGCATTGGCGACCAATTTATTTTCCAGACCAGCCTCGATCTTGGTCGGGATATGGATGAGAAGTTCTCTATCGTGGCAACCAATGGTGCGATAGGTTTGGTGTTGGTTCTGTTGATCTTGAGCATGATCCTGCAACGACGCGTCGCTTTCTGGGTCTCGGTCTCTATCCCATTCTGCGTCTTCGGTGTGATGATCGTTTTGCCAATCATGGGGTTGAACTTAGACAGCATCACACTCGCAGCACTGTTGTTGGTGATCGGCATTATCGTTGATGACTCGGTGATCATCGCCGAGAGCATCTTCCAAGAAAAAGAAGCGGGCAAAAAAGGTGTCGATGCTGCGGTGTCGGGTACTTTAAAAGTGATCAAACCATTGATGGCAAGCCTTGTCACAACGGCCTTGGTGTTTATCCCGATGATGTTCATCCCAGGCACCATGGGTAAAGCGGTTGCTGTGATCCCGATTACCGTTATCGCAGCGCTCGTCTTCTCATTCATTGAATGTACCTTAACGTTGCCAGCGCATTTATCGTTGGCTAAAGAGAGCAACTCAAAGACACAAGAGAAAGATCGATTTGAATGGATTTCAAACCGTTACCGTTCTCTGCTGAATATGGCTCTGAACTACAAGAAGTCAGTGATTGCATTGGCGTTGGTTGGCTTCGCAGCTTCTGGCTTTTTGGTATCTTCGTTGAAAGTGGATATCTTCCCGACAGAAGCAGGTAAATACATTGAGGTGTACACCGAAGTGAAGGCGGGTACTCCGCTCACTAAAGTGCGCGATGCTCATCAATTGATAGAGCAAGCGATAGAATCTTTGCCAGAAAATGAATTGGTTAGCTATGAGTTGATTTACTCGTCACCAGTATCTCAAGGGGTTATCAACTTAACTAACTTTGACCAGCGCACCCGCTCTGCGGAACAGATTATTACGGCGCTCAATGAAGAGTTGGCAGCGCTGTCTGATGACATGTTCATTAAGTTCTCGATTGATGCTGGTGGCCCTCCTCCCGGCGACCCAGTTGAGGTACGTGTACTTGGCGGGACTGAGAGTGAACGTAATCAAACTGTGGATTTGGTGATGGCCTGGCTAGAAGACTACCAAGGCGTGACCAGCATCAATCACAGTGAGGCATTGAAAGATCCTCAATTGAATATTGTTCCTCAGTATCATTGGTTGGCGAAGTACAACTTAACGGTGAGTGATTTATCGAATGCGTTGCGTGTGGGTTTTGATGGCAACAGCGTGACATCCACTTGGCTTGGCGATCAAGAAGTCGATATCCGTGTGGTCTTGGACGAGCAATTTCGCGATATCGAGAAACTGAAAACCACCAAAATTTACACAGCAGATGGGCAGCAAGTACCACTCAGTCGATTAGCTATGGTTGAACAGATAGAAATCCCTCGCCTTATTAAGCATTACAACGGTGAGCGAGAAGTAACGGTATCGGCGGCTTTGTCTGATGAGAGTATTAGTCCGGTTGCGTTATCCGATGAACTACTGACAGAGCTAACGGGTCAATATCCACCGAGCGTGACCATTAACGTAGGCGGCGAGGCTGAAAGTACCAACGAAACCATGAGTGGCTTCATGGTGGTATTCCCTGCGGCGATGGTTGCTATCTACTTCGTATTGGCGGTGATGTTCAATTCATTGTTGCAACCACTGCTTATTATGGCGGTCATCCCGTTCGCGATTATGGCTTCATTGATGGCACTCGTGGTTCACATGCAGCCGATGTCTTTGTTTGGATTGATTGGTGTACTTGGGATGACGGGTGTTGTGGTCAACAACTCACTAGTGCTGATAAACCGAATCAATGAGCTAAGAATCGAAGGTTTAGATGTGATAACGGCGGTGACTCAAGCGGCGGTCAGTCGTCTGCGTCCAATTGTAATGACGTCACTGACCACAGTTGCAGGTCTGCTACCTCTAGCTTACGGGTTAGGTGGAACGGATGTGTTTATGGGCCCGATGTCGCTCACACTGGGCTATGGTTTGTTGTTCTCATTACCCGTTGTACTGTTGGTGATTCCAGCCATGTATGCGTTGTTCTTTTCTCGATCTAAAAACAGTGAGTCATGACGTGCGGTTTTGTGACTTGTTGTGCAATAAGTCATTTAACTTAAAACTGGTTTGATTAGGTATGCCATTTCATTTAAATAACAGGTTATAGTATCGCGAAAATTGGCGGCACTTATTCTTCTGAAAAGCGAAAAGCTGGAAACTTAAAGATGAAGCCGCTAACGGTATTACACGCACAACATTAAGGTTTAGCAATGACGCTCAAAAGCTTGGCATGCACCATCAGCACAGTTCTACTGGCAGGCTGTGGTTCGACGGTCGCGACGCAAACATACAACGCCGATCTGATCATCACCAATGGACAGGTTCTCACGATCAATTCAAAAATGGATGTGATTGAAGATGGCGTTGTAGTGGTGAAAAACGACCAGATCATCGCAGTCGGTAACGAGGATTTAATGACTCAATATCGCGCAGAAAAAGTGATTGATGCTCAAGATGGAATCGTCATGCCGGGCATGGTCAATGCTCACAACCATTTACCTATGATCGCGTTTCGTGGCCTAGGGGAAGAGGGCATCTCGAATCGTCTGTTTGCTTACTTCTTCCCTCTAGAAGCCGAAAAGTTAAGCCGTGAACTGATTTACAACGCGACTAAGCTAGGCAGCATCGAACTGGCACAAAGCGGCGTGACCACTTATGCCGATATGTATTACCACATGGATGAGATGGCGAAGGCGACCAAAGAAGTTGGCTTGCGCGCCGTGTTGGGCGAAACCGTGATTAAGTTCCCGGTGGTCGATGCCAAAGAACCTTACGGTGGGATTGAGTATGCCAAAGGCTTTATCGAGCAGTACAAAAACGATGAGCTAATCACGCCGGCGTATGCGCCACATGCGGTGTACACCGTGAGTAAAGATAAGCTTCAAGAAATTAATAAGCTATCGGCTCAATACGATGTGCCAGTGCTGATTCACGTTGCTGAATTTCCGAATGAAGAAAAGCGTATCAAAGATGAAACTGAAGCCACGTCACCAGTCGAATACATGGATGAAATCGGTGTGCTCGATGAGCGTGTAGTGATTGCTCACGGTATCCACCTTTCAGAGAACGACCAAAAGCTATTGAAACAGGCTGATGCGGGTATCTCATACAATCCAATGGCGAACGCCAAAGGTGCGACAGGAATAGCTCCTGCGTGGGAAATGTACCGAGCTGATATGCGTATTGGTTTGGGAACCGATGGCCCCATGAGCTCAAACCAAGTTGATATCATGCGTACCCTAAGTTACGCAGCAAACATGCAACGATTGAAGCATTCCGATCGCACCATCATGATCCCTGAGCAAGTGATTGATATGGCGACATTAGGCGGTGCGAAAGCTTTGCACATGGAAGATCAAATCGGTTCTCTTGAAGTCGGAAAGAAAGCAGATATCGTGATTGTAGAGACACAATCAGCGAACATGATGCCAAATTACGACCCATACGCGACTTTGGTTTACCAAGCGAACCCAAGCAATATCGACACCACTATCGTTAACGGTCAAATCGTAATGGAAAACCGCGTGATGCAGACGGTTCAACTGGATGAAATCCGCCAAAGTGTCGATGAGTTTGAAACTGATATCAAAGCGTTTGCCAAAGAGCTTTCTAAGAAGGCGATTAAGTCTAAGAGTTTGATGGACTAAGACGTAAACTTGATTCTAAAATCGAATAGAGTGAATGAATAAGTAAGGCCGACATCATGTCGGCCTTTTTGTTACGAACTCTCTCCAGAACCTTACTCCTTGAACCTCGGTTCTTTGGATGAAATCGACGCTTGGTTAATTAAAGCAAGGCTTCGGCTAACTAAAGTAGTACTTAGCTAATTAGAGCAACTGTTGCCGTTAGGAATACCGCTACCTAAGAACTCGACGCGAATTTGTTCGACATCTTTTAGGTACTGGTTGTTCGTTTGTTCGGTTTTATCAAAGTTGTTGAGCGTGACATTCCATGATGAAAACGGAGTGGGTTGGAAGTAGGCGTATTCGAATTTATTCGCCACGGCACCATCGGTGATGATGCTAACATCGTTGGTGGTTGGATCATCTAGGCGGTAATAGAACGCGCGTGAAACAGGGTTAGAACTGAACTGATAGTCCTTGTTCTCATATCGGTCTAAATAATTACCCGAACTGGAAACTCGTAAGTTGAGTTGCTTGCCATAAGGTAAGTTTTCCCCTTCTAAGAACACTCGTACCGTGGAAAGTCTAACGCGGTCAAACGAACACAATTGGACTTGTTCTAATGGAATAGTGAAGTTTAGTTGTCCGGTTGTTGCAAAGCTCTCTAGTTGCTCGGGGCTAGAAATGGTGTAGTTGTCGATGGTGAAATCTTGTGGTGCTGGTTGGAAAGAAGACAGAGCATTTACATACTCACTTTCGACAGTAGCCAAATCAAATTGGTAGTCCAAGTAGCTTTTATTCAGAGAAGGCGTAACTTCGCTTGGCTTCAATGCCCAATATTCGTACGCCTGAACATAGTTAGACAAAGCAACGAACATCGGACGTTTGAAGTGCATCAATACTCGTGATAGTTCACGTTCAATCGAATCGAAGCTGTCGGTGTCTACTTGATAACCCTCGATCCCATCGTTCAATCTTTGTTGTTGATTGATAGTCACGTTATTGGTGAGTAAGAGGTCTACCAACTTCGCTTGCTCGTGAGCAAAGTTAAGCTGCGTGATGTTAATTGCCTTACCCAGAAGAACCTGCTTTTCGAGTTCGAGTAGGTATTGTCTTGCTCCTTTGATACCTAAGCTATCGGCATATCTTAAGTTGCTGCGGATCTCGGTGATCATCAGATCCCACGCCAGATTGCTTTCATTGATGGTTGGGATGTTGAAGTTAAAGCCATCCATCGCTTCAGATACCTTCTGGAGCTTGATGGTTGATTTAATATCCGCGGTTAACTGAGAAATGCCAGAAATCGTTTTGGTCACGCTATCAATAATGCCTGTGACGGACTTGATATTGGTGACGAGGTTTTTCGCTTTTTCTAATGCTTCAGGTGTTTTAGCCAATTGCTCGGTTAGGTCATTCACACCAGAAAGGTTGCCTGTGAATACCCCACTCACGGCACTTCCAATTTCGGCTATTGCTTTGAATATAGCTAGAGCCGCATTGAGTTGTTGTTGGGTTTTCCAATTCTCGACACCAACTAAATAAGTGGTTCTTGAACTGAGAGTGACCAGTTCTTGTGCTTTATATTGGCTATCGACCTCGGTCAGGCTATCGCCTATCTTGTCTATGTTGGATTGGGTTTGTGTGATGATCGAACTCTGAGCGCGTAGAACGTCTTCGATGTTAGCGAGTGCTAACTTGGCGGCTTCAATCTTGTCTTCAATGACCGTGTTTCTATCTTGAATAATGTCCCATTGAGTTTGATACGCGATCATAGCGTTCAAATAGGCTTCGTATTTATCTTGATATAACACCTTGTCGAGATAAGGAACGTAATTGCTCTCTTTGGTGCTGAAGCTAATGAATTGCTTGAACGCGACCGTTTGTAGGTAAAGGTCGGAAAGAATCGGATCGTCTTCAACCACTGAACCTGAGTAACGCAGGCTCTGTTCAATCCAGTTGATGAGGTCGAGGCTAAGCTTTGGGTTGGTATCGTATAAGCTGGCTGCCATATCAAACGAGCGATTAACAATGTCTGTAAAAGGTTCAGTAGCCAGTTTCATTTGCCCAGTAATGTTCGAGTCAATGGTCGTTCTTCGGTAGTGTTCTCCTGCCAATACCACGGACTCGCCATCACCAGTTTTTCCTGTTAGGGCGTCTCGTGTAATGCTGCCATCGCTTTGGAAAGCGAGCACATTAATGGGTGTTTCTATTTCGCCGGCAATCACAGAAATTGAGGCTGCAGAGCCTTGCTGTCCGAGCACAAACGTCGGCGTGCCTTGGCCAACGATTTTTCGCGCAAAAATAAGGATGTTTTGGTTGTTTACAAGCAAGTTGAAATTCTCTGGAATTTCAATGGTATCTGCAAAAACGACGATTTTTGAGGGTTGAGTGACGTAAAGGTTTTGTTCTGCTATCCAATCACTGAGGTTGATGTGTAAATCGGATGTGGAACGAGATAGAACGCCGACATCGGAATAGGCCGATTGAACCCAAGTTGGGTATTCGGTTGAATTGGGTAAATTGTTCAGTTCAAGCCAATCGCTAGAAAAAGCCTGTGGAGAGAATGAAAGAGAAATAATAATAGGTAGAAGTCTCATATTGATGTCCTGTCGAAATTAGTATTTGCCAAATTTTGGGTAGCAGAAGCCAGCACCTTAATTTTGATAAGGTGTGGCTTTCTGTTAGGGATATATTTTTGGCTATTGCGTTATATTTTTTGTGTTTTTATATGATCGAGAGGTCTATGGACTATTCCATTTCTTGGATATATGCATTGTTTGCGAACGCTTTTGCTTTCTCACTAATATTACTCCAGTTACTTTCTGCAACCGTTGTATTGGCAAGAGCGCCTATTGCGCCTAGCATTGCGTCGTCTTTCATGATGTCTGCATTATTCTGGGCTTGTTCTAAGGCAACGAGCAGTGAAGTAAAGTCGGCATTCATTTTCTGCCAATTTAGTTTCAGCTTATTAATATGTGGAATCGCATTTTCTATTTGTTGAGAAATCATATCGATACTCTCTGAAGAGCGATGATAAGAGTTATATATTTTCTGTGTGTAAGTTAACTGTTCTTGAAGCTCTTTTACTTCGTTTTGTAATTCGTTACGAAGCTTACGCGCTTTTTCTGCTTTATCGCCGTATACACCCATGATTGGTCCTGCAACCAGAGGGAACCATGCATAAGTTACTGCGGTAGAGGCGACCGTAACATAGTGAGTGTAGTCTTTGTTGAGTTGAGTGATACGTGCATTGATGTCATTCACTCGTTGTTGAAGCGCGCTGCCATCATCGCTTAGGTAACCGTTGTGAGTGCCTTCTAATACATCTAACTGCAATTTTTGTGTATCTAATGTAGCTGAAAATTCCAATAGGTTACCGCCAACGTCAGACACTTCTTGTTGGTATCTCATGGAAAAACTCTGCAGGCTTTTCAGGTAAGCGATCGCCACCTTTCTATTGCGTTCTACCGCTTCGATATCTTCCGGGAGCGGCGAGAATGCTTTGGCCAGCATTTCATTCAAAGCATCGCTAAGTGGGTTAAGCATGTAGTCTTTAATTTGGACGTAATTGGCCAAGCTTAATGAAAGACCAACGATGCTTGGATAAAGATCTTTTTTCCAATAAAAGGCGGTATCGTGAATATTTGAGTATTGCTGAACCAGTGCTTGGAAATTAGAGAAAGGAATGTCGTTAGGAATACTTAAAGTAGATTTCATACTGGCTTCTGTCACCGGCAGCGCTAAAGCGCCTTCGACATACGCTTGGATTTGATACCACTCTTGTTGCTTAAGAATAAAATTGTAGGTCTCTAGATCGATAAAGACCCCATTTTCACCGATGATCGTGTCGTAGGTGACTTGAGGTATGTTTTGTTCAGCTGACGCTTGGTTGATTTGAACTGGAGCTGCTTGAGAAGTGAGTGCAAAAGAGGAAAGTAGCCCAATCGAAATCGAAGATAATACGAGTTTTTTTGTGATTTTTTTCATTATTTAGCCCTGTTAGATTTGTTATTAGCTTTTTGCAAAGTCAATAATCCTCTACCATTTAGATGGTATTTTTAAATATTTATGAAGGGTTATTGAATATTTTAATATTGTTATTTTTGTGATTATTTTTTGTTCTTTAAAACTAACCTCTTTAATGTGTTTTTTGTTTTTATAAGATTTGGCCAATCTATAGCAGATTTATAATGAAAAGTTCCATTTAGGTCACACATTTGGATTCATATTGATCGTTTGTTGATCTATTGAATTTAATGATATTTGAATCATTAGTTTTGGTTCTTTTGTCAGGCTAGGTATGGAAAGGTCTCGAGAGGTTTTCATTCTATTCATAAAGGTGGTAAGTGATAAAAATATAATTATCGCCATTATTCGTATTATTACTAAATCTGTTGATTAATTTGATGAATATATAAATAGAACGAACGTTTTAAATTTGATCTGTGCCAAATAATGTACGGGTGATTTGATATTTACCGAAGGGGTTATGAGTGATTTTTTATTAGTGAATGTTTTATTAGTCAATCTTATATTAGATAGAGTTAAATTAGGTTTTCTTTAATTATTGGCGGTTTATGTTTTTGGTATATTGAGTCGAAATTAATTAGGAAATAGACTGAGAGGCATCAGGTTTACATTTTTTGGGATGATTTGGGATGTTTTCGAATCATTGTGGACGTTTATGGAGGTTTGCCCATCAAAGCCACTCGCTTTGGCTTGCAGTGTTTGATGGGCAAGTGTTTCAACTAATGGTTATTCATCGCTAACTTACCAAGTTTCATCGCAGCGGCGTGGTGACGGTGCATCAGTTGCTCCATGTCTACGCCAATAACGGCACCATCATTAACTCGCCATTTTCCGGCTACCATCACTTTATCCGCTTGTTGAGCACCACAAAGTAGTAATGCAGCCAGTGGATCGTGGCTACCAGAGAAACGAATATCATCGAGTTTGAACATTGCGATGTCGGCTTGTTTGCCAACCTCTAGCGTTCCAATGTCGGTTCTGCCCATTGCGCGTGCTGAGCCTGACGTTGCCCAGCGCAGTGCATCGAGGTGTGAAACATTGGCAGAACCATATTGCAGGCGTTGTAGATACATTGCCATGCGCACTTCGGCAATCATATTTGAACCGTCGTTTGAGGCGGAACCATCCACACCCAGTCCGACTTTTACGCCTGCTGCTTCAAGGTCGTTGTTCTTACAAATACCGGAAGCCAACATCATGTTGGACGTTGGGCAGTGGCTAATGCCAATGCCTGCTTTACCCAAACGTTTGATCTCTTCTGGATTGAAGTGAATACCATGAGCAAGCCAAGTGCGTTCGTTCAGCCAACCCACATCTTCGAGATAATCGACAGGGCGCAAGCCAAACTTCTCAATACAGAAGTCTTCTTCATCCAAGGTTTCGCAAAGGTGCGTGTGCATCATTACGTTTTCACGCTCACTGATCTTGGCTGTCTCTTTCATTAGATCGGTGGTGACTGAAAACGGCGAACAAGGCGCGAGTGCGATTTGAATCATCGCCCCTTCATCACGCTGGTGGTAATCGCGGATTAAGCGTTCACTGTCATCAATGATGGTCTGTTCGGTTTGAATGGTGTGTCGTGGAGGTAGTCCACCTTCATCTTCTCCAAGGCTCATGGAGCCGCGAGTGAATATCGCTCTTACACCTAGTTTCTCTGCGGCCTCGACTTGTAAATCGATGGCGTGCTCTAGCCCGTTAGGTATCAAGTAATGATGGTCTGACGCTGTCGTACAACCTGACATCATTAGCTCAACCAGCGCCAGTTCAGTGGCAAGGCTCATCATCTCAGCATCGAGGTTAGCCCAAACAGGGTAGAGGCTTTGTAGCCAATGGAAGAGTTCTTTATTCAGTGCGCCGGGGTAGGCTCGCGTTAGGGTTTGATAGAAGTGGTGGTGCGCATTGATAAGCCCAGGAGTCACAACATGACGAGAGGCGTCGACGCTGTAATCTACGGGTAAGGTTGGCTCTTTGTGTTTGCCAACCAGCTCAATGATTGTATTACCTTTAATGACAATACCACCTTCTGCATCAGCCAGTGAGCCAGTGTAGATTGCGAGAGGATTCTTAATCCAGATGGTTTCCATTCATAGTAGTCCTTAGCCATCTCAGCCTTTTCAGGGAAGAGGGTCTTTATTGGTATTTGCTGTTGAAAGATAAATTCGAATCAGGGGCGCTAAAACGTTCAACGCTCTAATCATTCCCTGATTCTGTGAAAATCGGTTTTACGCTAGTCAGTGAACCAGTTAATTAGGGAATCAGCTAGTTCGCTTTGGGCTCAGGATTTTCTGATGCCGCTTGAACATCTGTTTCTGTACTTGCTTGTTGAATCTCTAATTGCTCGTCTGAGTGTCGTTCTTCTTCCGCTTGTTCTTTCATTTCTAGCTCAACTTGCGCTTGGCTCTCGGCCAACGCTTCTTGCTCTTCTGCTCGTGAAGATTTCGGCAACACAAGGTTTAGCAGAACCGTCATGATGGTGCCTGTTGTAATGCCAGAGTGAAGAAAGTTCGCTAGATCATGCGGCAAGTGTTGCAGCAACCTTGGTTCGAAAGTGACGGCCAAGCCAGACGCCAAACCGACACAGATTACCAAGGCATTTCGTTTGGTGTCTGCGGCTTTTATCAGCATGCGGATGCCCGCGTAGGCAATCATACCGAACATCACGAAACCTACACCACCTAGAACAGGTTTCGGAATCGTGACGGCAATTGCGGCTAATTTCGGGAATAAACCACCTAAAATTAGCAAACCACCGGTTGCAGCCACTACATAGCGACTTGCTACCCCTGTGATACCTACAATGCCGACGTTTTGGCTGAATGACGCCAATGGCATTGCAGTTAAAATGGAAGACAAGGTACTACCAAGTCCATCGCCTAATAGACCACGTTTTAAGTCTTTACCGCTGACTTGGGTTTGGCAGTTGTTGCCTAGTGCCATGAAGTCACCTGTTGCTTCGGCGATAACCACGATGTACACCAAACTCATACTGATGATGGCACTCGCAGAAAAGGTAAAGCCGTACTTGAAAGGTTCAGGACCACCGACCCAAGCCGCAGAGCTGATTTGCTCAAGGTCGACCATACCGAGCGATAGCGCCACAATGTAGCCGCCCGCCAAACCAATCACGATGGCCGAAGCGGCAACCGCGCCTTTACAGTAAACCGATACACCAACCACAATCCCCAAAGAGACCAGAGCTAGAAACAGTTTTGGTAGCGTAGCGAATTGTTCCGTATTGGCTGGGGAGTCTCCGACCCAATTCATGGCAACCGGTAAAATGGTTAAGCCGATTAGGGTAACCACCACACCACTTACCACGGTTGGAAAAAGCTTTCTAACCTTGTCCATGTAGAAGCTGGCACCAATCACGACAAACGAGCCGATCAACGCCGAGCCCATAATCGCGGCGACACCGCCTTCGTTGCCGATTGAAATGGCGACGCCCAAAAAGGCAAAGCTTGAGCCCATCACAACGGGCAGTCGAATGCCTACAGGGCCGAAACCAAGGCATTGAGCGACGGTCACAATACCTGACGCCAGCAGCGCAGCATTGATCAGCGAAACGATCTCGGTGTTAGGCAAGCCAATTGACGCGCCGACAATAAGGGGAACAGCAACGATGCCACCAATCGAAGCGAGCATGTGCTGTAATGCGAGTAGGAAGGTTAAGCCGTGAGGCGGTCTTTCATTTAGGGTGTACAGAAGTTTCATTTGATATTCCTCTGCCTGCGTTTCCGTTTACAGGCGATTGGCGGTCAAATAATGACTTCTACAAACTGCGTAGGGTCATAAAAAAGGTGCACTAACCGAGCGGAATGCGTCTGCACTCCGCTGATTAGCACTATTAGCTTTTTCTTAAAAATGTTGTTCTAGCATGTGTCTTGATAGCTTGGCTTGTGAACAAACCAAGCACTCATTCTTGAGCCATCTCTAAATGACCATATGTCTAAGCGACGGCTCAAGAACGATTTGATTAACCGATGAACACGAGCTTCGCGACAAAAATCGCGGCTAGGAAGTACATCGAAATTGATACGTCTTTTGTTTTACCTGTCGCCAGTTTCAATACCGTGTAGGTAATGAAACCCAGTGCTATACCATTTGCGATAGAGAATGTCAGTGGCATCATCAGGGCGGTAATAGCTGCAGGCGCACCGTTGGTGAAGTCTTTCCAATCAACGTGTTGCATGCTGCTCATCATTACGAACGCTACGTAAATCAGCGCGCCAGAGGTTGCGTAAGCGGGGATCATACCTGCAAGTGGCGATAGAAAAATCGCCGCTAAGAACAACACGCCAACCACAATCGCAGATAAGCCAGTTCGCGCACCTGCTGCAACGCCTGCGGCACTTTCTACGTAACTGGTGACTGGCGGACAACCCACACACGCACCTGCCACGCTTGAGATACTGTCGGCTTTCAGCGCTTTGCTCAGACCTTCGATCTTGCCTGTCTCAGGGTTCGTCAGATTTGCACGCTCAGCCACGCCCATCAAAGTACCTGCGGTATCGAACATGTTGACGAAAAGGAAAGCCAAGATAACGCTGATCATCGAAACATCAAGCGCACCCATAATGTCCATTTTTAGGAACGTAGGCGCTAAACTTGGTGGCGCTGCGAAGAAGCCGTTGTAATGCACTAAGCCAAGCATCATGCCGACCAGAGTCACACTCAAAATTCCGATTAACACGGCACCAAATATTTTACGCTCACTGAGTACCGCGATGATCAAGAAGGCGATAGCGGCCAGTAGAGCTTCAGGTTTAGTAAAATCCCCTAAAGAAACCAAAGTCGCTGGGTTTTCGACGACGATGCCCGCTGTTTTAAGGCCAATTAGACCTAAAAATAGGCCAACGCCCGCTGTCATGGCATAACGCAGACTCACCGGGATACTTTCGATTATCCATTGACGAACCTTGTAGAAACTCATCCCGACAAACAAGATGCCGGAGATAAACACTGCACCCAACGCCACTTCCCAGGTGTAGCCCATTTCGCTTACTACCGTGAATGAGAAGAAGGCATTCAAGCCCATGCCCGGTGCAAGGCCGACAGGCCAGTTCGCAAATAGCCCCATTAACAAACAACCGATCGCAGCACCAATACAAGTCGCGACAAATACCGCTCCTGCATCCATGCCTGACGCAGCCATAATTTGTGGGTTAACGAAGATAATGTAAGCCATAGTGGCGAAGGTAGTCACACCCCCCATTAATTCATCTTTCACGCTGCTTCCGTGGGCCTTAATTTTAAAGAGTTTCTCTAAAATTCCGTTATTCGCGTCTTGGTTGAGTATTTCTGTTTTACTCTCACTCATGTCAGCAAGTCCTTTTATGTTGTGATCCATTTATTGAATACAGCGAGATTTCAATATTAAGTTTTAAGGTTTTTTCCTAGCCGTTATTTCTTTAGTTATCTGTTGTTTAGTCATCAACTCTCTAACTAATAACGTTGTTAGTATTTTTATATGAGCGTGTTTAGTGAGCGCGCATCATTTTAGATGCACGCACGAATCTGTTTATTATTCGATGGTTGAGCCTAGTTCTAAGTGCTAGGACACGGGACTAACTGCCCCGATAGGTTGAGAAACTGTAAGGCGAGACGAGAAGAGGAACGTGATAATGCGCGTCTGGATCATCTAAGCCGAAACGAATGACCACATCATCTAGGAAAGGCACGCCATCCAATTCCACATCTTTGCTTTTGTAATAATCCGCAACGTAGAACACCAATTGATATTTCCCTGGTCGGAAATCATTCCCTGCCAGAATCGGCGCATCGGTTCGGCCATCGGAGTTGGTGATCACCGTCGCCAGCTTTTCTGTTGAGTCTTCATTGACCTTATAAAGCTCTACTTTGATCTCTGTGCCCGGTAAGCCGTGCGTGGTGTCTAATACGTGTGTTGTTAATCTTCCCATAGTCCTTTAATAGCGCTTTTGGCGCTCCTCTGTTCCGTGGTTTATCTGTCTGTTTCGACCTTGCAAAGAATGCAACTGGTCACTTTGTTATCACTAACTATGTACGAACTGTACACAATTAGTAAAGCGAATTGTTGGGAAAATGTTAACCATTGTATCGTTTTTTCTGAATTTATAGATTTTTATTATCGTTTTTTGGTGAGTGTTGTATTGGTTAAGTTATTGTTTTTAATTGGCAATAGTGCGTAAATTTAACTTGAATAACAAAATCTTTACATTGAGATAAATAATTGTATACAATAAATGTACAGGGGTAAGGTTGCTCTGTTTATCGAGAATCCATTTGGTTGAATCATTTGGTGACTCACTTGAAGAGCGGCTAAGCCAACCACTTATGTTAGGAGTACTTGGATGAATAAGGATTATTCAAGAAATTTGATCGGTTACGGAGCTAACCCTCCAAACCCTCAATGGCCAGGTAATGCGCGCGTCGCGGTTTCTTTTGTATTGAACTATGAAGAGGGCGGTGAGCGTTGTTTGTTACATGGAGACGACGAGTCTGAAGCTTTTCTTTCAGAGATCCCGTCCGCACAGCCGATCAAAGGCGAACGTCACATGAGCATGGAATCCATTTATGAATATGGTAGCCGTGCGGGTGTATGGCGTGTTCTTCGCTTGTTCGATGAATATGAAATCCCATTGACCGTCTTTGCGGTTGCTATGGCGATTGAGCGTCACCCAGACGTTGCCAAAGCCATGGTCGAAGCCGGGCACGAAATCTGTAGTCACGGTTATCGCTGGATAGACTATCAATACATTGATGAGTCTGAAGAGCGCGACCACATGACCAAGGCGATTGAGATCATCCAGCAAGTGACAGGTCAACGCCCACAAGGTTGGTACACAGGTCGAACCGGTCCAAATACGCGTCGCTTGGTTGCAGAAGAGGGCGGTTTTCTTTATGACTCGGATGCCTACGATGATGACCTACCTTATTGGCACACCGAGACCGGTCATCCGCAACTGGTGATCCCATACACTCTCGATGTGAACGACATGCGTTTTTCAACCGCGCAAGGCTTCAACTCGGGTGAGCAGTTCTTCCAGTATCTGAAAGACACGTTTGACACCCTTTATATGGAAGGTGAAACCGTACCGAAAATGATGTCGGTTGGGCTTCACTGTCGTTTGATTGGTCGCCCCGGTCGTATTGCTGCATTGAGACGTTTCTTAGATTACGTAAAACAGCACGACAGCGTGTGGTTGTGTCGTCGAATCGATATTGCTAACCACTGGCACCAACATCATCCATATCAACCAAATAACGCTATTCATCAACCGCAAAAGTAGCAGTGAAGCAAGGAGGCTTAACGTGACTGAATTTCGATCATGCCAACCAACAACCATGGACCGCGATACCTTTGTCGCTCATTTTGCTGATGTCTACGAACACAGCCCGTGGGTTGCAGAACTGGTGTATGACCAAGGTTTGAATGCCGAAGACGACCATATCGAGAATCTTCATCTGAAAATGGCATCGACCTTGTTAAGTGCAGACCAAGGCAAACAGTTGGCTTTGATCAACGCTCACCCGGATTTAGCCGGTCGAGCAGCAGTAAACGGCGAACTTACCGAGTCGTCGACCAAAGAACAAGCGGGGGCGGGCATTGACCAGTGCAACGCCGAAGAATTTGAAAAATTCACTTCTTACAACAACAGCTACAAAAGTCGCTTCAATTTCCCTTTTATCATGGCGGTGAAGGGAGCCAATCGTTACCAAATTCTTGAGTCGTTCGAGATGCGATTAGGAAATGATAGTGAAACTGAGTTTGCTACGGCGATTCAAGAGATCAACAAGATCGCGATGTTTCGTCTCTGGGATATGTAAGTTAACGGAGTTAACAGCTATCTCAGCCCAGTCTTAGTGAGCCAAGAGCTTTGTTTATTAGAGCGCTGCTTATTAGAGCTTGATTTATCGAAGGCTTGTTTATCAAAGCCTTATTGAATAAAGCATAAGCCACTAAGTTCTCATTTTATTATTACTTGATTAATTGGATAGGATTATACGGACATGACCCAAACATTTGAACAATTCATAAACCTTGCAGACGAAAAACTCGGCGCAGAAGCTATCTTCGCAACCGACGATTTTTTCGCGGATAAAAGCCGTCTACTCAGCCACGCAGCGCCAGAGTGGAAAGACGATTTATACGACGATAACGGCAAGTGGATGGACGGCTGGGAAAGCAGACGTAAACGTGGTGAAGGTTACGACTACTGTGTCGTTCGCCTTGGCCTAGCTGGCACTATTGCTGGTGTTGATATTGATACCTCATTCTTCACAGGTAACTTCCCACCTTCGGCATCAATTGACGCGTGTTATTCACCACAAGGTGAGCCAACTGACTCAACAGAGTGGCAAGAAATTCTGCCTTCAATGGCACTACAAGGTGATCATCATCATCTTGAAGCGATTGAAAGTGACCAAGTATTTACGCACCTACGTTTGAACATCTATCCAGACGGCGGTGTAGCGCGCCTACGTGTTTATGGCCGACCAAGTGTGGATTGGGAAGCAATTGATTCTCAGCAACAAGTCGACCTAGCATCGGTTGAACACGGTGGCCGAGCACTGGCATGTAGCGATGAGCACTACGGCAACAAAGCCAACATCTTAAGTCCAGGCCGCGGTGAAAACATGGGTGACGGTTGGGAAACAGCGCGTCGTCGTACACCGGGTAATGACTGGGTTATCGTGGCACTAGGCCACCCAGGCAACATCGAACGTATCGTAGTGGACACGGCTCACTTCAAAGGTAACTACCCTGACAGCTGCTCAATTCAAGCGGCTTACGTGAAAGGCGGTACCGACGACCAAGTAGAAACACAAAGCCTATTCTGGCGTGAATTGTTGCCTGCACAAAAGCTGCAAGCACACGAGATTCACGAATTCATTTCTGAGGTAAACGACCTTGGTGCAATTACCCACGTACGTGCAAACATATTCCCAGATGGTGGTATCAGCCGTTTGCGTCTGTTTGGTACGAAGGCGAAATAGGTAAGGAAATCAGATATGAGTAATGGAATACGTCGTTTATCCATCGAACCGTTAACCAAGCAGGCTTTTGCAGAGTTTGGCGATGTTATCGAGTCCGATAATAGTGATTTCTTCATGATCAACAGTGGATCAACACGTCGCTACCACAAGCTAGCGACAACGGATGTGCAAGACCAAGACGGAGAAGCGATCATCAGCATCTTCCAAGCCACACCGTTGAGCTACCCACTGACCATCAAAATGTTAGAGCGTCATCCACTTGGCTCTCAGGCATTCATTCCATTACTTGGTCAACCCTATTTAATTGTTGTTGCGCCAAAAGGCGACGATCCAACATTAGCCAATAGCCGAGCTTTCTTGAGCAACGGCCGTCAAGGAGTGAACTATCACAAAGGGGTGTGGCATCACCCAGTTCTCGCGCTTACTGATCAAGACCAGTTCTTGATCGTCGATAGAGGCGGCGAAGGGCACAATTGTGATGAAGTTTATTTCGACAGCGATCGAGTGGCATTACATTTGGACGATCTGCCAACGGACGACAATAAGGAAGAGCAACGCTTAGCTAAAGCGTTGTGATACAGGAGTTTATTATGGATCCGCATATTACAGAGTGGTTGAATTTAGCAATACGCTGGGCTCACATGATTGTTGGTGTTGCGTGGATAGGCGCATCATTTTATTTTGTTTGGTTAGAGAACAACCTTAATCGAGTAAACCCAAAAACGGGCCTTTCAGGCGACTTATGGGCAATTCACGGCGGTGGTATTTATCACCTAGAGAAGTACAAACTTGCGCCCCCAGAGATGCCAGAGCACCTGCACTGGTTCAAATGGGAAGCCTACTTCACGTGGATCACCGGTGTGTGTCTACTGGGCGTGGTTTACTACCTTAACGCGGAGATTTACCTGATTGCACCGGGCTCTGGCCTTGATTCAACAACGGCAATCGCGATTGGTATTGGTTCATTCGTTGCTGGTTGGTTTATCTACGACTTACTGTGTGACTCACCATTAGGTAAAACCCCCGTGTTGCTTGGTGTTGTGCTGTTTGTGTTGCTCGTTGCTGCGACCTATGGCCTAACTCAAGTGTTCAGTGGTCGTGGTGCTTACATCCACGTGGGTGCCATCATTGGTACCATCATGGTGGGTAACGTATTCCGCGTTATCATGCCGGCGCAGCGTAACTTGGTGAAAGCGATTGAAGAGAAGCGCGAACCGGATCCTGCATTGCCAGCGAAAGGTTTATTGCGTTCTCGTCACAACAACTACATGACACTGCCAGTGCTGTTCATCATGATCAGTAACCACTTCCCAAGCACTTATGGCTCGGAATACAACTGGCTGATTCTTGCTGGCTTAGCGATCTTCAGTATCTTGGTGCGTCACTATTTCAACACGCGTCATGGTAGCCAGAAGTTCGCATGGACAGTACCAGTAGCAGCATTGGGTATGATCACGCTGGCGTTTGTGACCTCACCTTATGCGAAAAAGCAGATGACTCCGGTTGTGCAAGCACCTGTGGTTCAAGAAGTGCAAGTAAGTGCGACTGAATCGGCGACAGAAGAGCTTGCTGAAAACGGTACTGCTTCAACTACGGCGAGTTCTCAAATTGCACCAGCAGATCACGCAATGCAAACTGCTAGCGCAGGCGTAAGCTTTGAAACCATCAACAAAGTCATTCAAGAGCGCTGTTCTGTGTGTCATTCATCAACCCCTAGCCACGCCGCTTTTGCTGCTGCGCCAGCCGGTGTGATGTTTGATACCCCAGAAGAGATTAAAGCCAACGTACCAAGAATTGTTGCTCAAACGGTAACAACCAAGGTGATGCCGCTCGGCAACATGACTCAAATGACCGATGCAGAGCGCGCACTCATCGGCACTTGGGTAGAGCAAGGCGCTACGCTTCAATAACCGTACTTTGCAATAGCAGTACTTTGTAATAACAGTACTCAGTATCCTTTACCTAAGAGCATGAGTCTTAGGTGAGGCTTGGGGAGAGTTTGGTTTCGGGCACGCGCCAAACTCATCCCACCCTGTTTCCCCGGTTCCTATAACCGGGGCTTTTTGTTTTTGGACAATCGGCAATAGGAAAGAGAAAACAGGTAACGTGGAGCTGAATATCGGTCGCTTTATTCGTTAAATCTGCGGAATGAAGATAGGCGAATTAAGCGGATTGGCGAGATTGAATATTACAAACCGCATAGCCGATACAGTGATAGATACAGTCGAGCACTTCTTGCTCTTCGCCTTGGATCTTGGATTGCAGCCCTTTGATGCCTTTCTCAGTTGGCATAATAGGACCAAATGCAATAATAGCTGCCACAAAATTCGGTTCACTATCAATGGCTTTCTGCCAAGTCTTCGAAAACGCCGCGGTCGACTCGTAATTTAAGTGCTCATTGATGATCTTTGCAAACAGAGGCTCAAGCTCTTTGGCAATATCGGCTTTTCTGTCGAAGTGAGCATTAATCCCTGACTTAGACACACCTGCTTTTTTAGCAATATAAGCAAAGGTTGCCTTGTCGAAGCCTTCATTTAATGCGATATCAAATGCAGCATCGATGATCTTTTGTCGTGTAATAATCGCTTGTGCAGCGCTTGCTCTTCCCACTCTTGCCTCCGAATGTTGGATGATGGCTGTGTTTTATGTGCCATCGATAATCAGCAGTAACAGGCCGTAGAATAAAGGCACAAAGCTTGCGATACAATCAATCGTTGAGTAACTGACATTAATGGGCTTAAACAGGCCTCATCGAGTTCATGCTATTGAAATTATACATTTAGCATATAGAATAGAGGTTGTTAACCTTTATTTTTAAAAACTCGAAATGATGACCAACCTGATACATTCCCCATTGAGCAGTCACAAACTGAATAGCGCCACTGATTACATCAACACGACGTTTTCAGCGAACAAGGCCGACCTGTCAGCCAAGCTAGATAGCCATAAGCAAATTGTTATCTCATCGTCGAATGGAACGGTATTAAAAAGGATTCAAGGGGAAGATGTGGTTAAGAAAATGAACAAAATAGATCTGTACGTATAGCGGTTTCAACTTACGTTTAAGGTTGTAGAAAGTCCTTTTTCTAAACCAGCTTCGCTTATATTCAGTCTCGTTAACCCCGCTCAAACACATTAGAAAGTGTAACTTATTCCAGCATTTCCAATAACCGATGTTGTACTTTCAAGTATCGGACTTTTCTCGATTTCAGAGTCGAGGTTTTCATATCTAACCCCACCCGTTAAACGTAATCGTTTTGATAAGTGCATGTACCCGGTTAAACCGACAAAGTAACGTCCACTCCAGTTTGGGTTAAATTCTTCAAAGCGAGTATTGGCTGCTTCAGACGCCGAAACACCGTACAAATGCTCATTCAATTTATCGCTATTGAGTGAATATCCTATCGCTGGGATCAAACCAAATGGCCCCATATTGATGTGGTAGCTGTAACGAGTTTCAGCATAAAGGCCATTGTGAACCGAACTGATATCTGTCCCCACACCCGCTCTCAGTTCTCCAACATTCGTCGTCAATACATAAGCGACCCCACCCATGAATGAAGGATCGCGATCATTAAGCTTCTTGATATCGGGATCATTGGATTCCTTCGCGTCTAAGGTGCGAGGATCGTAGGCCGCAAATATAACGAGATTGTTCACGCTGCCTTTTGGAGCCAAGCGATAGCCAGTTTGGACACCTTCAATGAAAAAATGGCCATTATCGTAACTAATTAAAGGGAATGGCGTAACTTCGGTATCGCCTCCTTTGTAAACATTTGGCGAGTAACTGGCGGTAAGTCCCACGCCAATTTCAGCGTTAATTGGTGCCGATAAAGACATGGCTAAAATGAGGGTAGTGAGTGCTACTTTTTTCATGTTTTGCTCTTGTAAGGGGTGACTCTATGTTCAAATTTAGGAACCCAACTTCAATAGAGTTGAGCGGTTATTCTGACTTTTGGCCACGAAGTAGCTTGACGATAAGTCTGACTAAACGTAGACTTTTAAAATAAAGGGTGTCGACCCTTATTTTTGGCGAGTATAACAACAGTTCGTTGGCTTTGGCTAATTAATAATTAGCGATAAAACAAAAATTACGGCCAAATAAAGGGTGTTAACCTTTAATTTATCATTAAATATTAGTGTGTTACTGATGTGTCTGAGTCATCGAGGCTTATTTCTGGAGAGAGTGATGGGAGACGAAGTGGAACCAATTTATGTTTTTCTTGGTATTAGCAGCATCGTGATGGCTGTTCTATGCATTGTCGCTGCATTTCTGGTCTATCGCATGATCAAAGGAGATATTGAGGATAGATGGTGATTCTTTCAGACTAACTCTTTAGCAGCGCTAGGCACTACGTTTCAACGACACATTGCCAGCCCTCAACTAGGACATCAATTTTAGATGAGGTTTAGGGGGAGTTTAGGAGCAGGCATACTTCAGACTCATTTTTCCCCATCTTCCCCCGGCTCCTATCGCCGGGGATTTTTTTTTTTTTGGACAAAGGAAATGCAGAAATATAATTCAGTTGGTGACTCTATATGCATATGTGAATTAAAGTGTTTTAACAACAGCTTGGATATATCAAAAGCTGTGTTGTGATTAGAAATAAACATAAGTCATTGTGAACATGTGCTTTCCGAAGGGAAAATAGAGATGGTTAGAAAAGGTATGCTTCTTCAGTTACTGGATGAACTCCGAACGCTTGAAGAAAATGGATCCGAATTTACTGCAAGAGAAGTTGCTGAATCTGTTGGCTACAGTGTTAACTCGGTGAATAAGTATTTTAATGAAAAATTAAAAGGTAAGTATGTTACTAAAGTAAGTCGCTCACTTTGGAAATGTAGCGGTATCACGCAACTATCAAATGACCAGTTTTTCTTATTGATGTCTCAGAGTCAAAATACTCAAGGAAAGTCACCTGATGAAGTGTTCTCTAATCAGCTCATTAAAAGAAGTCATGATGCTTTTACTTTAGCTTTGGAGGTATATAACCGGCCTACATTAGGTAATCGTGTAGAAGCATTTACGATTATGATGGTGAACGCTTGGGAGCTTATGTTGAAATCGGAATTGGCTAAAAGAGACGGAGCATCAAGCATTTTTAAAGATGGCGACTTTAGTATTAGTATTCGTGAAGCTACGTCTAAACTAATGGACCCCTCTGACAATGTATTTAAGAATTTGGAAACCTTAATAGACTTACGTGATCAGGCTATCCATCTTTTAATTCCAGAGCTACAACCTCAACTATCGCGTTTATTTCAAGCAACGGTTCTTAATTACCAAAAACGGTATAAATTGCTAATGGGTAATAGCCCACTAGCTGGTCAAAGTGTAGGTTTACTTAGTCTCATTGTTGATGGATTTGAGCCTGAAACCGCGGTAATTAAAGAAGCTTATGGAGAGCTTACCGCTTGCCAAGTTAAGAGTTTTTTGACGAAATTTACTGAAATTGCGAAAGAGTGTGATTCTGATGAATTTTCTATATCTATAGATTACAAATTGGCATTGACTAAAAAATCGTCAGAAAGTGATTTGTCGCTCTCCCTGAGTGACAGTGGTGAGAAAGCAATCATCATCCGAGAGACCAAAGGCCCAGATATCACTCATCCGTATCACCAGAAAACGGCCATTGAAGAAATCAACGCAAGACAAGAGTACGTAAATATTACAAGCCACTCCTTTCAGGCGGTTGTTAAGAAAAATAAAACTCAGAACTCCAAATGTTCAAATTACCATTATGAGTTAGATGGGCGACATAGATACTCAGAAGCATTCATTGAATGGTTTGTTAATAATTTACATCAGAAGAATTGGTTGACTGGTGCTTTGAAGAGTTATCGTAATAGGCGTAAGAAAGCGACTGTCTGATGATAATATCTTAGGCTAGTATGTTCAGTTCAAGGTTAATGTACATATAATACTTGAACTGAAATTTGGATTATTCAAAGAGATAAGGATAAATATGGATATTGCCATCCTAACATTTGATGGATTCAACGAGCTGGATTCTTTCATCGCTTCGGGTATTTTGAACCGAATGAAAGAGTTTGGCTGGAATGTGCAGATTACTAGCCCTACAGAATCAGTGACTTCAATGAATGGAGTCACAGTTCAATCTCAGCAACTTCTGGAATTTGCCAATACTGCTGATGCGGTGTTGTTTGGTAGTGGCATGTTGACCCGCGATATCGCCCAAGATTCTAAATTGCTCTCAAGGTTAAACCTTAATCCACAAACACAATTGATTGGCGGTCAATGTTCAGGGACTTTGTTAATGTCGGTATTGGGATTGCTGAATCAAGTTCCAGCTTGCACTGATTTAACAACGAAGCTATGGGTAATTGAATCCGGTGTGACTGTGTTGGATCAGCCGTTCTATGCGGAAGGTAACATTGCTACGGCGGGTGGCTGTTTGTCGTCCAAATACCTCGCAGCATGGGTTATCAGTAAGCTAGCAGACGAATTACATGCCGAAGCTGCAATTCACTATGTTGCACCTGTCGGCGAGAAAGAAGATTCCGTGAGTCATTGCATGTCGGTAGTGAGTGATTATCTTTAGCCGTGTATTAGTTCTAGTTCACGTGTTAATCATTCATACTGGCGATTTTCCCCTTTGTCTTAATATTTCATTCGGAGGTTCAGATATTTATCAAACCTCTGACCTGTCAGTAAAGTCTATACATTGTTCATTTTATTGATAATAATTATCACTTAATTTTTATTATTAATTTAAGTGATGATCAATTTGAGATTTACCAACTTTCTTCCTCTTAATCTTTTACTTTTAACCCCTATTACTCTTGCAACGACCTCTGATTTTTTGGATGCCGAAGAATTTAACCATTCCCAAGATACCATTTGTGAAAGCGTGGTCTGTAATAACCCAACTACGCCTTTAATTTTACCAAGGACTGAAGCGGAGAACGAAGTTGAAGAACATGTTTCATCATACGAACCCATCGATGAACTTGAGGAATACCGAGTGCTTTCTCAAAAGCGTATACCCAAATATTGCAGCGATCTAAATGAGATGTACGGTGTTCGTCTGAAAGACTGTATGCATATGTAGTTCTGTATAAGGTTCTTGATCTGAATCTCTACCCGTGGCATTTTTTGTTCCAAATTGACTTTAATTAGGACAGAAAATGGAAGAGGTGATAGTCGCGTATTTTAGGGCATTAAGCGCATTCTTCAGATATATGTTTCAGTCGTTAGTGATTGAGTTCATTGGTTACGGATCTGGCTGGATAGTCTGTAAAGTATTTACATTAGGGCGCTTCCCCCCATTGATTCCAACTGAAAAAGAGCGAACCAGAATCTCGTATATCGGAGCTATTAGCACCGTGTTGCTTCTTTTAGCAATTGGTGTGTTCAATAGTTTGTGATTCGGAGTGAGGATACATGAAATTTTACCCCGCTGAACAATACCAAACTGCTTGTCATGAAATGTTTGCTCGATATGAGCGTGACATCAGAAAGCTGATACCTAATGCGAGAGTCGAGCATGTAGGCGCATCTTCGATTCCATCAGCCGTATCTAAGGGCGATTTAGATATATTCGTTGGAGTTGAGCTTGGCGAACTTGAGGATGCTATAGAGCGACTTACAACACTCGGCTTTACAGAGAAACTCGATACGTTAAGAACACCCGAACTGTGTATGTTGGAATCTACATCCGTTGATGATGTGGCCTTGCAAGTGGTCATTAATGGTTCTGAGTTTGAATGCTTTCTAACGTTTCGTGACAAGCTACGTGTGAATCCGGCATTGGTGGAGCGATACAACACCCTCAAAATGTCTTGTGAAAGTTGGCCACAAGATGAATACCGCGAAAAGAAGTCGACTTTTATCGAGCATGTGCTGGCTCTGAAATAGTCAGCAGTCCTTACCCTTTTTGTCTCCAATCTATATATCCTAGTTAAATCGCTAGGCGTACGTTTTTTAGTGCACATTATCTAAAGGCTTTCACCTCGGAACATCTCCTGTTCATTAGAAGTGATTGCATAAAATAGATCCTCTAACCATTTGATTAAAATTGCACGTGAGTGATTAAGCTTATACAGAACAATGGTTTAGTTCGATTCATCTACTTCTCTGAATTTTAACTACTCATTATGCAATGTGGCTCACACATATGCATGGGCATTTAAAATTAAATCATTTGCATATGTTATGTTTCTCGCATTTTTATAAAGTCTAGGTTATTACATGAAAAATAAGGTATTTCTTTGCTCTGCTCTTCTTCTCGCATTATCTGGGTGTGCTTCTGTGCCAACAGTCGATTCTTCAGTTTCTGATCAAGCGAAAACGTTCCCTGCTCCTAAAGAAGGTAATACAGGCATCTATATCTATCGTGAAGATACTTTTGTCGGTGGCGCGCTCAAAAAGTACGTATATGTTGATGGAGAATGCGTAGGTGAAACGGCTCCTGGTGTGTTCTTTTATCACGAGGTCAAAGGAAACGAAGAGCATGTCGTCAGTACGGAATCTGAATTTTCTGAAAATCACGTCTCCCTTTTTACTGCTGAAGGTCGGAATTACTTCGTTAACCAATACATTAAAATGGGCGTTTTTGTCGGTGGTGCAGGTGTTGAGTTAGTCGATGAAGAAGTAGGGAAAGCTGAAGTACGCAAAGTCGCAATGGCTGAAAGCGGTAACTGCCCTTCTATATAGTGATTCAATCTAATTCAAGATGACGTCAGAGCTTCGAGTTTCTGACGTTTTTTAATTTATAGGCATTTTGACTTTAGGAAAGGACATGTCTGAAGTAATAGAAAACACCCCTACAATTGTACTCGCGTCTCGATGGTCCCGAGTAGGGGCAAGTTTGATTGATGGCCTGATTGGTATAGCTATGATGACGCCAATCTTTCTCTATACCGATTATTTTCAAAAAATATTCGATACAGGGAAAATTGATACGACAGAACTACTTATAGCCTCAGCTTACGGTTGGTTGGTGTTCTTTTTGTTACACGGATATTTGCTGCATAAGAAGGGGCAGACGATTGGCAAAAATCTAATGGAAATCGCGATTGTCGATATGGAAGGTAAGTATATAGGGTTATTCAAAATAGTGGGTAAACGAATGATACCTATGACAATCGTTACGTACATACCTGTAATTGGTCATTTTATAACGACGCTAGATTGTCTGTTTGTTTTGCGCAAAGACAAGCGTTGCCTACATGATTTAATCGCAGGAACTCAGGTTGTTAGTGTTTCGGTGCCGAGAAACCTAGATTTCAGTACTATCGAATAGAAATTCATAATCAAGCACTTAAATACTTTAGGAACTTCATGATTCATAAGCTTTTCTCAGCCATTTCTATTTACAGGTATTTACCGAATAATATCTATTATTTAGCACTGGCTAGAATGATTCTGGGAATGGGTAACTTTATCGTTCCATTTTTAGTCTTACTGTTAACCGATAAGTTGGGTTATTCCGCGACAGTCGCAGGTTCCCTTGCCATGGGTGTGACGGGTTCTTACCTTTTAGGGAGCTTTTTAGGTGGGAGACTAGCCGACAGGTTGGGACATAAACGGGTCATGGTGTTTGGCGAGTTTATGTGTGCTGTATTATTGATTATTTGTGGTTTCTTCGCCGATGCTCCGGTAGTCGTACCTGTGTTCTTATTTTGTGCCTATTTCTTTGGCGGTTTAGCTTTACCTGCGAGTAATGCTTTAGTTGCCGATCTTTCTACCCCTCAGAATCGTGATGCAGTCATGTCACTGAGTTATCTAGCCTATAACTTTGGTTCAGCTCTTGGTCCTGTTATGGCTGGCTACTTGTTCTGGAATCACACCGACTGGATCTTTTTCGGCAATGGTTTTGCTGCTCTTTTTTGTGTTTTTATTGTGGCTGCGTTTGTGAAGTTGCAACCTGGAACGGAATCGACCAGCGAGAGTGAACTGGAACAGCCCGTTTCTGGTTCGGTTTGGTCAGTTTTAAAATCAAGGCCACGGCTTTTGTTGTTCACTTTTCTATGTGGATTACTGTGGTATTCGCTAAATCAAATGACTATGGCTAGTCCATTGTATTTGAGCCATGTGTTTGGAGAGCAAGGCCCAATTATTTTCGGGCAACTCATGACTTACGCTTGTGTTGTGGTAGTGCTGATTACTCCAATCTTAATGAAGTTCACGTCAGGTAAGGCTGAAACCGTAAGCCTTGCCTATGCAGGCTTTATGTTTGCCTTTGGTTATATGCTCGTCATGTTGTTTCCCAACATTCCTGTTCATTTTTTTGCTTGGCTATTTCTATCTGCGGGCGAGGTTCTTCTTTTGACAAAAGAGGGCATATATTTAGCAAACAACTCCCCTTCGAGTCATCGTGGACGCATTCAAGGCGTGCTCATTACCTTGCGAACGGTTTTCGTTATGCCTAGTTTTATCGTGATTGGCTACTTTATCGATGATTATGGGTACACTTTCACTTGGTTTAGTGTGATATTAATTTCAGTTGTTGGTGCCGTTGGTTTTTATCTTATGTCAGCTAAGGGGAAGCAATCTCCTGCGTTAGTCACCGAGTAGTTATTCGATTTACTAGCAAGTAGTATCTTTTAGTCACCAGAGGTAGGCTTATGATTACAATTAGAAAAGCGGTTGAGTCTGATGCTCAGGATATTTTCGATATTCGAAGCCGTGCCATTGTCGAGAAGTGCTCGGCTTATTACTCAGAAGAACAGCTGTCAATATGGACGCAGGGTGGAATGTCTGATGGATTCATAAGCGATGTAGCCCAAACTTTTCACGTTTCAGAAGTTGATGGTCGAGTGATTGGCAGCGGTAAGATTAACATCGAAACCGGTATGATTGATGCTATTTTTGTTGACCTTGACTTTGCAGGAAAAGGTACAGCTAAGCAGATGTTGCAGTTCTTAGAGGAACTCGCGATTCAACACAACTTGCCGTTAATGAAGCTAGAATCGACCCTGAATGCTGCGGAATTTTATCGTTCGTGTGGTTTTATCGGCGATGAACTTTCCACTTATCACTCTCCTAGAGGTATTAGCCTCGACTGTATCCCGATGGAAAAGCCGCTACTTGCTTAAATAAACAGCGCTAACTCCAATGGTTGGTGCTGTTTTTACTTTCCCCTTACACTCTTTTCAAATATCGAACCTAGTATCAAATTTCTCTTTGTTATACAGGCAAGTCTCTCATTATGAAGAACTTCTTCGATAGCGAACTCATGCTCTCTAGCTCCTTGAATTTCGTTTTGCTATCACTAGGGCTAACGTTCCTTTTTCATCTTCCGATTTGGTGTGGGTTCAACTTGAGCCGACGAAAGTGGAAGCTCATGGATTATTTATGGCCGTTCTTGGCGGGTATCGGCATGCTGGGTGCTGTTTCTGAAATTCGAGCATCGGTGGCTGGTGATTGGGTTGAAACCGAACAAACCAGAGCGGTGGCGATTTTAGAATCTGTTCAGCAGTTCTCTTTGGATAAATTAAGAAGTGATATCTGCACTGGTCAGCCGTCTTTAGATAATCATGCCCAGCACCATGAAGCGTGTTTGTGGTATTTGAATACGGCGATCACGTTCAAAGATGTCGATTTCACCTTGTTACCCAACGCATCAGATTTTACGGTTCCTGCGCCTAGCGTGTCGCTGGTTGAAAGTGATGCAGTGTGGGTGGATGGTATGTTGAGTCAGTATGAGAAGCAGAAAAACCAGTACATAAAAACCAGAGAAGCGCAGGTGAAGCAGCCACTAGAAAGCATCTTTTGGTATGTGAGTCCTTACTTAGTTTGTTTCGCGATTGCGTTGCGTTTGACGAAAGTCACCGCAGAGCTCAAATTAGATAAGTGCGCATAGTTTGAGTTCCTAGTACTTATTACCCAGATAGAAAAGGTGAAGTAATGAATGTGAGTGAGTTTTCTCGGTTGGTGGGTTTGTCTGCCCATACGCTTCGCTACTATGAAAAAATCGGCTTGTTGAAGAATGTTCAGCGGAACAGTAGCGGCCATCGAGTCTATACATCGAAGGACGTCACTTGGATTGAGTTTGTGAAGCGGCTGAAAGACACCGCAATGCCACTGGATGAGATTTTAGAATACGCAAAGCTGAGGGAGTTAGGGCCAGAATCGACTTCTCAACGCCAAGTGTTACTCGAACAACATCAACAGAATTTGCGAGCGCATATCGAAGAGCAGCAAAAGCACATGGCAGCGTTGGAAGAAAAAATTAGTTTGTATCGAGGTGGAAAAGTCCGTTGACTTAGAGTCGACTCTAACTTGTAAGGTGTTCCTGTGAACTATAAATACAGGAACAGACTCATGAATCAATCACGTTTTGAAACTGGCTTAGAAAGGCTTAATCACATCGACGGAGAAGCAGGGCAACAGGTTATCGAAAGCCTGCAAGACATCTGCCCTGATCTTGCCAAATATACTATCGAGTATCCCTTCGGAGACATCTATTCACGCCCCGGTTTGGATTTGAAATCACGAGAGATCGCGACCGTCGCTGCCCTTACCGCACTCGGTAATTGTGCTCCTCAACTTAAGGTGCATTTAAATGCGGCACTCAATGTTGGATGCAGCGAGGAAGAGGTTAAAGAAGTGATATTGCAGATGTCGGTCTACGCGGGATTCCCTTCGGCATTAAATGGCATGTTCGCATTTAAAGAGGTGCTTGCGGAGAGAAACACAGTGTAAGAGAAACAAGAAATATAGTCTGAAAAAGGGAGCCTCAACTTGGCTAAGTTGAGCTCCCTTTTTATTTATTGGCTAAGTTTTAAAGGTCGTTAATCTGGAAGGTTCGCGGTTCTTTAAGGTGACAAAGACAGCGCGAATGATAACAAGATCGGCAAGGTAACCACGCTCAGGAAGTTGCCGAACAACACCATAGACGCGACCTTGGGTGGCTCTACATTGAACCTTTCTGCAAACAGGTAGTTCATCACGGCGGGTGGCAGCATGGTGAACAGCACCATCATTTGCAGGTGCAGCGTTGGCAGCGGGATAAAGAAGTAGATGATGGTAAAGGCGATGGCCCCAGTAAACAGTGATTGAGCCGTGCACAACAAGCCGACCTTTAATCCGCTCAGCCTTAAGTTGACCATTTGCGAGCCTAGCGACAACAGCATGATTGGCACGGCTGCTTGGCCGAGTAGTGATGTGGCTTCGTAGATTGGGTTCCAAACACCAACTCCAGATAAGTTCAGCGTCATCGCTAATGCAGCGGCTAAGAATATCGGCATCTTGAGGATCTGTTTGATCGGATTACCTTCACTCAACAGCGCCAAGCCAACACTAATGTGCACGCAAGCCGACACCACAAACAGCAATACAGCAGGGGCTAATGCGCTCTCGCCAAAGGTATAGGTGAATAGGGGAATCGCGAGGTTGCCACTGTTGCGAAACATGTGTGGCGGAGCCCAAGCTTTGAAGTTGAGCTTAAAGATCTTACAGATTGGTATCATCAATAAAGCGGGCACCAACACCGCGACCAAAGAGGCGGTGATGAGTGGCAGTTGTTCTGTGTCGAGAGGCATGGTGGTCAGTGATGCAAACACCAAAGCAGGAATACAGACATCCATGTTAATGCGATTGATCGGTTTGAAATCGGGCTTGAGCCAACGACCCACCGCAAAGCCAGCACTGGCTAAAGCAAAAACGGGAAACAGAATGCTGACGACCTGTTCGAACATAGAATTCCTTTCTAGATTGGGTGCTTCCATTCAGCTGAGAAACGAATGTTTTAGAGAGACGCCAAACGAAGCATAAAGTCGATATGTATAAACATTAACCTATCAATATAATGACTTGGCGTCACCGAAGATCGTTGTCTGTGAGCGGTTAATTTATTATTTCTTTGAATGAAGCACAAAAAAGACCAGTGGCATCAGCAACTGGTCTTTAAAGGCTAGATAAATCTGGACGGATTATATAATTAACGACGGCTTGTCGCTGTCTAGCGATTGTTACTCGGTTTTAAGCCTAACTAACGAGCTTCTTGTAATCTTTGAAGTTCACATCGTAGGCCTTTTCGCCGTAGATGTAAGTCTCGCTAACGGTTCTGTCGTCGCCCAAGCTCATCAATACAAACAGCTTCTCTTCAAGCTTGGTGGTTTGTTCCATTCTAAAGCGCATCAGCTGTGTAGCGTGTAGATCCAACACCACGAAATCCGCTTCTTTGCCCACTTCCAAGTTACCAATCTTGTCTTCTAAATGCAGCGAACGTGCACCGCCTAGTGTTGCCAAGAACAGCGACTTAGCCGGGTGCAACTTCTTATGCTGTAGCTGCATGATCTTGTACGCTTCACTCATTGTTTGCAGAATTGAGAAGCTAGTGCCTGCGCCTACATCAGTACCCACGCCGACACGAATACCGTGATCTTCCATCTCTGGTAATCGGAACAACCCCGAGCCTAAGAAAAGGTTAGAAGTTGGGCAGAAAGCGATTGCCGAATCGGTATCTGCCAGGCGCTTACATTCGCAATCTGATAGGTGAATACCGTGCGCGAATACCGAACGTTTGTGCAGTAGACCATAGTGGTCATACACATCCAAATAGCTGTCGCGCTCTGGGAACAGTTCTAATACCCAATCGATCTCTTTCTTGTTTTCAGAAAGGTGAGTGTGCATGTACACATCTGGGTATTCTTCTAGCAGTCTACCTACCGTTTCGAGTTGTTCTGGTGTACTGGTTGGTGCGAAGCGAGGTGTTACGGCATAGTGCAAACGACCGCGCTTGTGCCATTTTTCGATCAGTTCTTTTGAGTCTGCATAGCCTGATTCTGGAGTATCGGTCAGGTAATCAGGCGCATTGCGATCCATTAGCACCTTACCTGCGATCATACGTAGGTTACGCTTCTCGGCTTCTTCAAAGAACACGTTAACCGACTCTTTGTGTACCGTGCCAAATACGAGTGCAGTTGTGGTGCCGTTGCTTGCCAATTCGTCTAGGAATAGCTTCGCCACTTTGTGTGCATAGACTGGATTTTTGAAGCGTTTTTCTTCTGGGAAGGTGTAGTTTTCTAACCAATCTAGAAGCTGCTCACCGTAAGACGCGATCATCCCTGTTTGTGGATAATGGATGTGCGTATCAATGAAACCGGAGGTGATCAGCTTGTCTTTATATTGTTTTACTTCGAGTGTTTTAGGTTGGCGAGCCAATACTTCGTCGGCATGGCCTAAGTCGACGACATGGCCGTTCTCAACCACTAAAACACCGTCTTCAAAATAGTCGTAAGACTCATCGATACCGACGTCTTTTGGGTCGGCGACGCTGTGTAAAATACTGGCGCGATAAGCTTTGCGTTGGGTTGTCATGTTTACTTCCTTTTAATGACTTCAGCGACTTTATGGCCACTGAAGCTTTGCGACTTTTATTAGGCGATCTTCTCTTCCAATGGTGGTTCGCCTACGTCGCTTGGTTGACTGTGTTGATCGGTCAAATCCTGATTTCGATATTGTTTGGTTGGGCGCTTTTGTTCAAGTGCTTGGCCTTGATAGTGTGCGATCAGTTCACCCGCAACCGACACCGCAATTTCCGCAGGATGTTTGCCATTCACCGCACTAATACCAATCGGGCAAAGCATAGTTTCGATTTGCTCTTGGCTATAGCCGCGTTGCTCTAAGCGGAAGTCGAACTTCTTGCGCTTAGTGAGCGAACCAATCATGCCGAAGTAACGGCTGTCTTCACGGTCGATAATGGCTTTGGTTAGGTCAAAATCGAGCTGGTGGTTGTGGGTCATCACTAGGTAATAGCTGTTCGGCGGCATGTGTTTCACTTCGCCAACCGGGTCATCTGAAACAAGCTTTTTCACACCATGTGGCAGCGTTTCAGGGAACACTTCTTCACGTTCATCAATCCAGGTCACGCGGAAGGGCAGGGTTGCGACAATGTGCAGCAGCGCTTTGGCAACATGGCCTGCGCCGAACAGCACAAGGTGGTTCTGCTGAGTGCCAATCGGTTCGAAGCTTAACGTTGCCATTCCGCCACAACATTGGCCTAAACGAGCACCTAGGTTGAAGCGTTCCACTTTGAGCGATTTTTCGCTGGCAATCAGCATTTCGCGCGCCATTTTAGTGGCCACATGTTCAAGGTGACCACCACCAATCGTAGCGATGATTCGGTCACGAGTGACAAGCATTTTGGTGCCCGCATCGCGTGGAACGGAACCTCTGTCTTCGAGCACCGTCACCATTACACACGGTTCGTAGTTCTTTTCCAGTTTTGCCAGTTCGTGAATCCAATTATCCTTAAACATATGTCCTCCTAAATCCCTTTTTTATGCTTCCCAAGCTAAACGATCGATATGAGCCTTAAGCCGTTTCTGATTGAGCATCGACCGAGGTCGGAGCCGTTTCAGACACTTCCTGAATCGCCATGAGAATACGTTCTGGCGTTGCAGGTGTATTCAGCTTAGGAATCGCCCCATCGACGGCGACATAGCTAATGGCGTCTTTCAGTGCGCTCCATACCGACATACCCAACATGAAAGGTGGTTCACCCACGGCTTTCGAGTTGAAGACGGTGTCTTCTGGGTTGTTACGGTTTTCTAAAAGGTGCGTTCTGAAATCAATTGGCATATCGGCAATGGCTGGGATTTTGTAGCTCGCAGGGCCATTGGTCATCAAGCGACCTTGCTGGTTCCACACCAACTCTTCCGTCGTTAACCAACCGACACCTTGCACAAAGCCACCTTCGACTTGGCCGATATCAATCGCTGGGTTCAATGAAGCGCCCACGTCATGCAGGATATCGACACGCAGAATCTTGTTTTCGCCGGTTAGGGTATCGATGATGACTTCTGAACAAGAGGCACCATACGCGTAGTAGTAGAACGGGCGACCGCGCGCCTTCTCGTGATCGTAATAGATCTTCGGAGTGCGGTAGAAGCCAGTGCTCGACAGCGAGATTTGGTTAAACCAAGCCAGTTCAACAAATGAGTTGAAGGTCATGATCTCATCGCGGATCTGCACCATGCCGTTCTTAAATACCACCTCTTCAGGCCACACTTTGAAGTGCGAAGAAGCGAAGTCGATCAGGCGCTGCTTAATGGTCATTGCGGCGTTTTGCGCGGCCTTACCGTTGAGGTCGGTGCCCGATGAGGCTGCGGTTGGTGATGTGTTCGGAACTTTGTCTGTGTTTGTAGCGGTGATCTGGATACGTTCGACATCGACTTGGAACTCCTGTGCAACGATTTGTGCCACTTTGATGTTCAAGCCTTGCCCCATTTCCGTACCACCGTGATTCAAATGAATACTGCCATCGGTGTAGATATGGATGAGCGCACCTGCTTGGTTCAAGAAAGTCGCAGTAAACGAGATACCGAATTTCACTGGTGTGATCGCAAGGCCTTTCTTCAAAATAGGGCTCTGCTTGTTGAACTCGGCAATGTCTTTACGACGTGCGTGATAGTCACTGCTGCGTTCAAGCTGTTCGGTTATCTCAGGTAAAAAGTTGTCTTCAACGGTTTGGTAGTAATGGGTCACGTTACGGCCTTCTTCGCCGTAGTAGTTCGCCTTACGTACTTCCAAAGGATCTTTTTTCAGGTAACGCGCAATCTCGTCCATGATGTGTTCGATGGTCATCATGCCTTGCGGACCACCAAAGCCACGGTAAGCGGTGTTCGATGCGGTGTTGGTTTTGCATCGATGACCAACCACAGTTGCATCACCTAGATAATAGGCGTTGTCTGAGTGGAACATTGCGCGGTCGACGATAGAACTTGATAAGTCTGGAGAGTAACCACAGTTACCTGCAACGGTAATGTCGGCACCTTGAATCACACCATTATCGTCAAAACCGATTGTGTATTGATTGTAGAACGGGTGGCGTTTTCCGGTTTGCTGCATGTCTTCATTGCGCAGCAGACGCATTTTGGTAGGTCGACCGGTGAGGTGAGCAATCACCGCGGCCATACACGCTGGAGAGGCTGCTTGAGTCTCTTTACCACCGAAACCACCGCCCATACGACGCATATCAATCACGACTTTGTGCATCGGTACGCCAATCACTTCCGCAACCAACTTTTGAACTTCGGTCGGGTTTTGGGTCGAGGTGTAAACGATCATGCCGCCATCTTCAGTGGGCATCACGCTACTGATTTGAGTTTCTAGGTAGAAGTGCTCTTGACCGCCGATCTCTAGGTCACCAGAGATCACGTGTTTCGCTTTTGCCAGTGCGGCTTTCGAGTCACCACGTTGTTGAGTGTGGCTTTCTGTTACGAAATGCTCTTTCTCTAGCGCTTCTTTTACATCAAGAATCGCGGGTAGCTCTTCGTAATCAATAATGGCTGCGTGTGCGGCTTTGCGCGCGGTTTCTAAATCGTTGGCTGCTACCGCAATCACAGGTTGGCCGTAGTATTCTACTTTGCCGTCTGCAAGCAGTGGGTCACCCGGTAGGATGGCGCCGATATCCAGTTCACCCGGTACGTCTTTCGCTTGAATAGCAATTGCCACACCTTCGAATTCGTAACATGGAGATAGGTCTATTTTGGTGATGTTAGCGTGCGCTTGAGTGCTCAGGCGTGCGTATACGTGCAGCTGATTTGGGAACTCTAGGCGGTCGTCAATGTATACCGCTTCGCCCGTGACTTGCTTGGCTGCACTGTCGTGTTTAACGCTTTTACCGACGCCAGTTTTTAGGTCTTGTTTTGCAATGGTAACCATCTCTTCGTGGGTCATCGCATTGCTCTTGTGAACAGAGGAATTTGATTTAGACATAAGACGTTACCCTTGTTTCGATTTGGTTGTTTTTGTTCTGTCGTTCAATGAAGTAGCGACGCAGCATGTTGGCCGCCGACAATGAACGGTATTCTTGGCTTGCACGGAAGTCAGAGAGCGGCTCAAAGTCGTTATACAGTTCCTGCATCGCTAACTTAATATTAGCGTCTGTCCACGGTTTGCCTAATAACGTATTTTCACAACGAGTTGCACGCTTAGGCGTTGCTGCCATACCGCCGAAAGCGATACGAGCGTAAGAAACCTTGCCATCTTCAATTTGAATATCAAACGCGCCACACACCGCAGAGATGTCGTCGTCTAAACGTTTCGACACTTTGTAAGCTCGGAAGCTGTCGTTGGTTGGCTTAGGAATGATGATCTGTTCAATGAATTCACTCTGTTTCTGCGCCGTCACTTTGTAGCTGATGAAGTAATCTTCAATCGGCATCGTGCGTGACTCGTCGCCGCAGCGAAGTTTGATTTTCGCATCGAGAGCAATCAGCAGAGGAGGGGTATCACCGATAGGCGAGGCATTCGCCACATTACCGCCAATGGTGCCTTGGTTACGTACTTGCAGTGACGCAAAGCGGTGCAGTAGCTCACCAAAATCTGGGTAGTGTTTTTTCAGTAGTGAGTAAGAATCGCTGATAGGCAGGTTGGCACCAATGATTAAATCGGTGTCGGTTTCTTCGCATACCTTCATGTCTTCAACAAGGTTTACGCTGATCAGTGTTTCGATTTCACGGTGGAACTGCGTCACTTCCAGCGCTAAATCCGTACCGCCAGCAACCAGCTTAGCGTTCGGGTGGGCTTGAAAAAGCTTGGCCAGCTCATAAGTGCTTTTCGGGGAAAAAGCGGTGAGGTGACCAAGGCGTAAGTTGGCTTCAGTGTCTTGAATACCTTCTAGCTTCTTGATGGTGTTGCGTTCAAGTTCTGCAAATTGGTCAATCAAAGGCTGGTCTGTTGAAAGCGACATCGCAGCATCAACAATTGGTCGGTAGCCAGTACAGCGACATAGGTTACCCGCCAGTGATTCCATGACGTCTTCTTTGCTCGCATCGGGTTTGTTCTTGCCTAGGGCAAACATCGACATGATGAAGCCCGGCGTGCAGTAACCACACTGTGAACCGTGAAAATCCACCACCGCTTTCTGCACTGGGTGCAAAGAGCGATCTCGGTTTTGTAGATCTTCTACTGTGATCAGTTGCTTGCCATGCAGTGCTGAAACGAAAGTTAGGCAAGAGTTCACCGAGCGGTATTGCAGCTGTCCATCAACCACTTCACCCAGAACTACCGTACATGCACCACAGTCACCCGACCCACAACCTTCTTTTGTACCCGTTTTATTAACTTTGGTACGAAGGTAGTTGAGCACTGTCATATTTGGCGACAGATTATCTTCACGTCTTATTTCCTGATTGAGCAAAAAAGTAATCAAGAGACCTCCTTGTAAATCGACATATTTCCATGTGTATTCTTTTTGACTTCTAGGTCAATAATTATCCATCCTGACCCTGTGGTCAACTATTTATTTACAAAAATGCAACAAACAGTCTTCGCAGATGATTGTATACAATTTCATTTTGACTATAGTTGTTTGTTTTATAAGGGGTTGAATTTAAGGTGAACAGTTTTTTGGTGTGAATGAATTGATAGCTATGTATACAAGATAAAGGCGGGGTTTATGGCACTGTTGGAAGTGATCCTGTAGAGGCTAAGATCGTTGTTGAGGCTAGAATAGACAGTGTTTTTAGATGGATGTGAGCCGATGGTCGTCTTTATTTTTAGGGGAGAGTGCATAAAAAAGAGAAGTAAACGCAGAGGCTTACTTCTCTCCAATTTTGTTAACAAAAAGCTGTTGAATGATGGTTATTAATCGCTTGTTGAATCGTCTATGACTTGCTCTTAAGCAGATCTGAGAACACGACATGCAGATCACTAGAAGCTGTGCTGCTGTCTAGGTTGAGCTTTGAACGGATGTGGCTTAGGTGTTCCTGCATCAATTCTACTGCTTGTTGTTCGTTACCTGACTCAATTGCATCTAGTAAGCCTGAGTGTTCGTCTAGAGAACAGTTCGAGTGGTTACCTGTCTCGTACTGAGCGATCAACAGTGAGGTTTGCGATACCAAGCTGCGTTGAAAAGCGAGCAGTGGTGCATTCTCTGCCATTTCAGCCAGTTTGATGTGAAACTCGCCAGACAATCGCAAGCCAGAACCGTAATCACCTTGGTCAAAGGCACAGTTCTCTTTCGCGACTAATTTTCTGCATTCTTCTATCTGTGCTTTGGTGGCGTTTTTCACCGCAAGTTCAGTGATAGCAATCTCCATCACTTCGCGCGCTTTAAAAATTTGTTTGGCTTCATCCACTGTTGGGGCGGCAATCATTGCGCCTCGGTTCGGGCGGATCACCACAACTTGTTCTAAAGAAAGACGCAGTAAGGCACGACGGATAATTGTACGGCTAACGCTAAAAATTTCTGCTAGGGCTTCTTCGCTTAATTTGGTGGCTGGTGGCAGCCTTTGTTCTAGTATCGCGTCGAAGATATGGCAGTAAACAACATCGTCTTGAGTCTGGCCTGTGACTTTAGTTTTTACACCTTTGGAGACAGAGTTTTTGAGAACTGTCATAGAGATAAGGGCCCTTGTTTGGTCGGATAGGGTTAATCGAGAATAATTCATGAGTGCTACCCTACATTGTATACACTTATCTATACAATGCCACCGAGTGAAAGTGCGATGTACGCTTATTTGTTAATGACTTGTAACATTTAGTTTTCGGTGAAGTGTGTGCAATCTTGAGCTTTAAATCATTTGGAGTGCGGCTAGAGGCGATTATCACCGCAGCTGTACGCCACGATCTGGCTTATTTCGCTCAGGCTACGCCCTGATTGTTGTTGCCATTCGTTGAAGGCTTTACCCGCTGCCAGTTGTGCTCGCTTGGTGTTACGGCCGCTATCGACAACATCTGTGCTGCGTAGGTGAGCTTCAACGTCCGAAGACAAGATAAAGGTGTCTTTGCCCATTTGGCGTAAAGTGTAGGCGCCTGTGTTTCCGCCCAATCGCTTACCGTGTTTTTTCAGGTAATCCCAAAGTTCTGTGATGCGCTCTGATGGCCAGTCGGCAACCATTTGTGAGAATGAATCGGCTTCACGCTTGGCGTTGTGAATCATGGTGGCATTGGCAGGGATGGTCATCACCTTAGTCAGGTGGCGAATAATACGTGGGTCTTGTGCTTTCTGTTCCCACATCTCATTCGGCAGCATTAACATCTTTTCGATATTGAATTCAAAGAACACCTCTTCAAATTGCGGCCATTTCTTTCTTACTACATTCCATGAAATGCCACACTGGAATACCTTTTCAGTAAAGGCGGCCAACCAACGGTCGTCGGTGATTTGTGATAGCTCGGCTTGTGACAGTGGCGCACGGACAATCTTTTCGAGTTCGGCCGCTCCGCCTTTGCGGTGAGCCGCGCGCTGATAAATGGTGTCGAATTTTTCTTGGGTCATTGAAGGTTCCAAATTACATCTGTGTATCTTGAGTGGTCTAGCCAATGCTTAATGATATGGGGTCAAATCTGGCAATTAAAACAATTCTGTTAACTAAAGTAAGTCTGTTAATTAAAACAATCTTATTAATCAAAACCAGTCTGATAATTAGAACAAACTAGCCGAGCTTTAATTCCATTTGATACAAGGGCCAGGTTTTGCCATTGAATTCTTTCACGCTTGGTTCTTTGTCGACCACCTGAAAGCCCGCTTTGTCGTAGCAGCGCTTTGCGCCGATATTCTGTTGAAAGACCGCTAAGCTGATGGTGGTGACATCAGGAATTTCTTTCGCTGCTTCTAATGCACTTTCTATCATGGATTGCCCAAGCCCTTTGCCTCGTTGGTTTGGGTGAATCGCGACCCGGCAAAAGCGAAGTTCGTTGTCTGACATGCGTTGAAATTCCATAAAGCCAAGTAAGTCATTGGCGTTTGAATCGGCGTTCGGTTCAGAGTCTGACTTAGATGCAGAAAAGGTATACAGCTCGACATGTGGTTCTTGAGAACGTTCGATGATGGAAGCGGTTTTTAACGGCCAACCAAATGTTCGCCCACCCCACAGTACGTAGTCTTCGAGGGATGTGAACCAAGTGACGATTTCGTCGGCGTCGGACGCTTTAAAGCGGTTTATTTCCATATCCTTCTCTCTCCCTTATCGCGTGTCTCTTTTTTAAGCCGTTAAACTTCCGAGCCCAATTGCTCAAGAAAACCACGCATGTAGTCGGTGCGCTTGTTGGCTTCTAACTTGGCGGATTCTGTATTCATGGTTTCAGCCAGCTTGAACAGCTTCACGTAGAAATGGTCGACGCTGTAATGTTTGTCATCCAAGTCTCGATGTTCAGCGAATGGGTCTTCGTGGTTATAGAGCTCTGCGTTAAAACTCTGACCGACGTACAGGCAGCGTGCAATACCAATCGCACCGAGAGAATCTAGGCGGTCAGCATCTTGGACGATTTGAGCTTCTAACGTTTCAGGTGTGATGTTGGCGCTGTAGCTGTGAGTCACAATGGCATGATGGATCTGATCAAGGTAGGGCGCAGGATATTCGATAGATTTGAGATAAGAGATGGCTTTGTCTGCTGCCATTTGTGAGCTTTGAGCGCGGTCTGGGTGGTTCTTTGGAAAGGTGAAGCAATCATGAAGGTAAGCGGCGGGCAGCACGACTTCAAGCTTAGCTTGTTCTTGAGTACATAAAGCCTTGGCGGTTTTGACTACGCGCTTAATATGGCTGATATCGTGCGCTGCATCTTGTGTCATCTCTTGCTGTGCAAAATCAAGCAGTTGGCTTTCAATTTTCTCAATCACGTGTCTCTTTCTCCCTTTCTAGACGTTATCAATGTTGCTTGTCACTTAGCATCAGTTTCACATCGACTGTAACAGTTTCAAGCGCGAGTTTTTATCTTTTATAAAAGGAATACCCACAAAAAACCGACTCTGTGAGTCGGCTTAATAGAAAGGTTATTCTGTGTTGATTAAAGCGTTATCAACGGTAATCAGAGCTTATGCAGCGGCTTGTTGAAGCTGCGCTAACACATCATGCAGAGAAGGGCTGATGGTGTGTCCAAGCGCTTTTACTTCGTCACATGGTTCTACTAAATCAGGGATCTGGAAGCTGATCATGTTGGCTGCCATTGATGCGCGAATACCGTTGTTTGAGTCTTCAAACGCTAGGCAGGTTTCAGGGGCAACACCTAGGCGTTCTGCCGCTAGTAAGTAGATCTCTGGGTGAGGTTTACCATTGGTCACTTCGCAGCCTGTGCTTAGTGAGGTGAAGTAAGAATCTAGGCCAGCCAGCTCAAGCTTCTTTTTCGCGATATCAAGCTGAGTGGAGGTCGCCACCGCGATTGGAATGTCGTTTGATTTCAGCCACTCAAGAAGCTCAATCACGCCGTCTTTTACTGGGATAGCTTGGTGCTTAACAATCGCACTGTAGCGTGTGCGCCATTCGTTGTTCAGCGCTGGGTAATCTAGCCCTTCACCGTAGCCATTTCTAAAAATCTGTTCGATGGTTTTTGCGTTACAGCCAATGATGCCTAGGTAAACATCCTGCAAAAACGGAACGCCTTGCGCGTGACATGCTTCTTCAAAAACCTGCATACAAAGTCGCTCGGTGTCGAGCAGCAGTCCATCCATATCAAAAATAGCAGCTTGAAAATTCATATACGTGGTTCTTTCTGTGTTGTCGTCGTGAGGGCGAGCATTTTGACATAGTGCCTGGAGATAGGCGAGTCAGTGTTCAGTAAGAATATGACGAATTGTCTCGGTAATATGCTTCTAGATGAGGTGAAACCTGATTAACTTGCGTTGGAATAATATCGTTCAGTTATGAGTCTGATGTTTGATAGGTCATGCGGTTCTAACAGACACAATAATGGTTATCATACATAACAAATCTCGGTTGAGTGCCTAGCTTCCTATTACAATTCATAAACTTACAGGCTTGGGAGCGTGACCATAATCTTATAAAAAACAATTTGCGTGAGCCTGCAATGATAGTGTGACCAAGCAATAAGTAAATGGCTGAGCTTAGGGACAAAATATAATTAGTCCATATTTTTAGCAAGGTTGCTTATGTTGTATTTTGAGTTTCTATTTTTATTAGTCGTACTTTATATCGGGTCTCGGTATGGCGGTATCGGCTTAGGTGTTGTTTCTGGGATTGGCTTGGTTATCGAGGTGTTTGTCTTCAAGATGCCACCAACGTCTCCACCTGTCACTGTCATGTTGATCATTCTCGCCGTTGTGACTTGTGCTTCGATTTTAGAAGCAGCGGGTGGTTTGAAATACATGTTGCAAGTAGCGGAAAGGGTACTGAGAAAGAACCCGAAACGCGTCACCTTGATAGCACCGTTCGTGACTTACTCGATGACTTTCCTATTGGGTACTGGCCACGCGGTTTACTCAATCATGCCAATCATCGGCGATGTGGCGTTGAAGAATGGTATTCGTCCTGAGCGTCCAATGGCTGCGGCATCAGTGGCGTCTCAGCTAGCGATTACGGCTTCTCCAATCTCGGCTGCAGTGGTGTATTACCTCGCGCAACTTTCCGATGTCCAACACTCCATTACTCTGCTTTCCATTTTGATGGTGACGGTTCCTGCAACGCTGTTCGGCACACTTTTACTTTCTCTATATAGCTTGAAACGCGGTAAAGAACTGAACGATGATCCTGATTATCAAGCACGTCTAAAAGATCCTGAGTGGAAAAAACGCATCGAGAACACGACGGCGACGTCTTTGGATGAAGTGCTTCCAACTTCGGCTCGTAATGCCGTGTTGATTTTCCTACTTTCAATTGTCGTGATTGTTATCGTGGCGATGGTGCCAGAGATCAGAACCATCGTAGACGGCGACAAGCCAATCAAGATGTCGGTGATCATCCAAATGATGATGCTCTGTTTCGGCGGTATCATCTTGCTGGCAACCAAAACTGACCCACGTGATGTACCAAACGGCGTGGTATTCAAATCGGGTATGGTGGCGGCGATTGCTATCTTCGGTATCGCTTGGATGTCGGATACTTACTTCCAATACGCAATGCCTCAGTTCAAGTCTGGCATCGTGGAAATGGTAACGAATTACCCATGGACGTTTGCTCTAGCGCTATTCATCGTATCGGTTGTGGTGAACTCGCAAGCCGCTACTGCACGTATGATGCTACCTGTTGGCCTTGGCTTAGGATTAGATCCAGCACTGCTTATCGGTTTGATGCCAGCAGTTTACGGCTACTTCTTCATCCCGAACTATCCATCAGACATCGCAACGGTTAACTTCGATGTCTCTGGCACCACCAAGATTGGTAAGTGGTATTTCAACCACTCATTCATGTCGGTCGGTTTAATCGGTGTAGTAGGTGCATGTTGTTTAGGCTACGCACTGGCACAGATTTTTATCGCTTAACCTAACTTCTTGTCGCGTAATCTACGAGCGAGATAAAACGAAAAACAGCGCCTATTTAGGCGCTGTTTTTGTATTGGAAATCCCTTCAGTTCGCTCCGCCGTTAACTAACTTTGGCTAAGTGAGAGTTGCTAACTAAACAATAGTAGTTGATGCTAATTCTTTAGACCTTTGCTATACGATTTGGCAAAATCGAAGAAGATCTTTTTGATCGGGCTCTGAGCTGGATTGAATGTAATCAATTCTGTACTGATGGTGTCGAGGTGATCGTTGATATCGATGATCTTGACGCCTTTTCGATAGTAATTCTTAACTGTTCCTGCATGTAAGCTGATACCAAACCCAGAGCTGACTAAGCCTAAAATGGCTTCGGTATCGTAAGCCTCCTCTACGATATTAGGCATGAACCCAGCATTGCGACATACCCTTTGAATGATCTTGAAAAAATGAGTCCAGTTATTGGCATTCCCTAAAATAAACGACTCATGTCTTAGATCGATAAGGTCTATAGATGGTTTATGTGACAGTGGATGAGAGTCTGGAACGATGGCGACGAGTGGGTCTTGTTGAAAAGGAAATGACGTGATGCCTTTATATATTAATGGGCCAGTAATGAAGCCAAAATCTAAACGCTCTTTTTCTAGAGACTCAATTTGATCTGCTGAAAATTGATGAATAAGTTCTAGCCGAATCAAAGGGTAAGAGTCTTTGAATGCTTTTAGGAGTTGAGGCAATTGACCTGTAATCGCAAAATTCGTATAGCCAATTCTCAATGATCCTTCTTCCCCTATCTTCACGCGCATCGCACTCTTTTCTGCGTCGATTAACGATAGAAAAGCTTGGTGTGCTCCCGCATGAAATGCCTTCCCCGCATCGGTCAATTCTACGAGGCGAGTAGTTCGAATAAAAAGAATTACTCCCAGGTCAGATTCGAGTTTTTGTAATGATCTCGATAACGCTGGCTGAGCGATGTTGATCTTCTCTGCAGCTCTTCGAAAATTCAATTCCTCCGCCAATGCAAAAAAGTGCTTTAGATGCCGGATTTCATAATTCAAACTCATACTCATTCCTAAAAGGTATCAAGATATATCTTTCTGATGCTTTACGGGAATCTATCAAATTATTAACATTCTGGAAACATTAAATTAAAAAGAGAATGATTAATGAACAATGTACTCGTCGCAGCAGATATTTTTTCTTTGGCCGAACAGGGTGAATTATGGGCAGGTCATTTGATTCCTGACCACTCTGTAAATCGTGAGTTGTCTTTTCCTACAATTGCTCCACATAACAAATCTGTCATTGGTGCAATTGAATCTGGCAGTTCAGAAATCGTTAATCTAGCTGTGAATGCAGCTCGTGAAGGGTTCAATAAAGGCGAGTGGTCTAAATTGAACCCAGCGGAGCGTAAGGACGTGATGTACAAGTGGGTTGCGCTGCTTGAAAAGCATGCCGAAGAGTTAGCAGCACTCGATTGTGTTGAAGCAGGGAAACCTATCGCTGAGTGTCTTGAAACTGATGTTCCAGAAACTATTTCACTTATTAAATGGTACGCAGAAGCGGTAGATAAGCAGTTTGGTAAGGTTTCACCAACCAATGGTGATGCGATGGGACTCATTGTCAAAGAGCCGATTGGTGTTGTGGGTGCGGTACTACCTTGGAATTTCCCTGCGTTGATGTTTGCATTCAAAGCTGGCCCTGCATTAGCAACGGGTAACTCTGTGATTGTAAAACCTGCAGAACAAACCTCATTGAGTACGTATCGCATGGTTGAATTAGCGCACCAAGCGGGCATCCCTGAATCGGTGCTTATCATGGTCACTGGTCATGGCGAAGACACAGGCCAACCGTTAGGTTTGCACAATGATATCGACATGATTTCTTTTACTGGCTCAACTGAAGTTGGTCGTAAGTTCTTAGAATATTCCGCACAAAGTAACCTAAAAGAGATCGTTCTTGAGTGCGGTGGTAAATCACCTCAAATCGTTTTCTCAGATATCCCTGATATGGGTGCTTTCATCGATGACATGCTAAACGCTGCATTTTGGAACATGGGTGAAAACTGCAGTTGTGGTTCTCGTTTGATTGTTGAGCGTACTATTCGCGATCAAATTATCGAAAAAATGATCACGAAAATGCGTGATTGGAAGATGGGTGACCCAACTCAGGCTGACACTATTGTTGGCCCAATGATTGAGCAAAAACACTTCGATAAAGTGAAAAGCTATCTAGATAAGGCTAAAAGTGAAGGCGCGCAATTGGTTTACGGCGGTACAGCTTCTGATGAGGTCGGCCTGTTTGTTGAGCCAACCATTTTTAGTGATGTGACTGCGGATATGAGCATCTTCAAAGAAGAAATCTTTGGTCCGATTCTAGCGGTAACGGCCTTTGATACCGAAGAAGAAGCACTCAAGCTTGCCAATGATACTGATTACGGCTTAGCTGCCTCGATTTACACCTCTGACATCTACCGTGCTCAACGCGCAGCGGCAGCTGTGAATGCTGGCACTATCTCGATTAATGGTTTTTCTGAAGGGGATATCAGCACTCCTTTCGGAGGCTTTAAGCAGTCTGGATTTGGCGGTAAAGACAATGGTGTTGAAGCATTTGACCAATACCAACAGACGAAAACTATCTGGTATGTAAACAAATAGCCGTTAATAAAAATATAAGAACTGATGCATATGTCGTTATATAGAGGATGATGGCGACATATCGCAGCCATAAATGAAAGGGACGATTTTATGATTAAACCATTTGAGGTCAACCTGAGTGATGATATTTTGTTCAATATTAGAAAAAATGTTGCTGAGTACCAATGGGGTTATATGCCTGACGACGGTGGTTGGGATTACGGTACGAATATCAAATACCTTAAGGAGCTGTGTGACTACTGGGTGAACGAGTTTGATTGGCGTAAGCAAGAACGAAAAATGAATAAGTTCTCGCAATTTACTGCTTCAGTTGACGGGATGAATATTCACTATATCCATATCCGCGGCAGCTCTGTAGAGCCTCGTCCTCTACTTATTAGCCACGGTTGGCCCGGTTCTGTTGCTGAGTTTCTTGATTTGCTTGAACCTCTTGCTTTCCCTGAGTTGTTTGGCGGCAAAGCAGAAGATGCGTTTGATCTTATTGTTCCTTCGCTGCCCGGTTTTGGCTTCTCTGACCGACCAGAAAGACCAATGGGACCAAGAGCTATGGCTAAGGTTCTTAACAGCTTAATGACGGATGTACTTGGTTACGATGATTATCTAGCACAAGGTGGGGACTGGGGAAGCGCGATTTGTAGTTGGTTAGGTCATGATTATGCCGACCACTGTAAAGCGATTCACATCAACTTCCCGACGATGCGTCATATTGATGGTCCTCAAGATGAAGAAGAGCAAGCATGGTCAGATCGCGTAGATAGTGAATCTGTTATGGAGGATGGCTATCGAACTTTGCAAGCAACACGCCCACAGACACTGAGTTACGCTATGCAAGATAACCCAGTTGCGATTGCAGCTTGGATAGTTGAGAAGTTTTATTCATGGTCCGACCTAGACGATGGGGACATTGAAAGCGTTCACAGTAAAGATGAGATGTTAACCAACATCATGATCTATGTGGCGACAGGGACTTTCAACTCTTCCACTTGGATCTACTACGGACGACGTGAAGAAGGCGGTCGTATATTAGGTGAAAATGGTAGCCGTGTAGAGGTACCGACAGGAGCGGCATTGTTTCCGAAAGAGACATTGGCGTGGCCACCGAGGAAATACTCAGAACGCATGTATAACATCAAGAGTTGGACGGTTATGGAACGCGGCGGTCATTTCGCTGCAATGGAGCAACCTAAGGCGTTGATGGCAGATATCCAGCAATTCTTCCGCGGCATGTAACCCCAGTTGACTTGCAAGCTTTGAATTATCTGTAGATTTTGGACTGTATTTGGGCGGTGATCTTTCCCTTTTCGCTGAATGATATTGTGGAAAGTTCTCGCTTTGAAACTGATAGGAACACGTATTTGCGTGAGTGAGCAGTAGTAAAAACGTGTTAGATCAATAAAGGATTATTTTATGTCATCATTGTTTTTTCCATACGTAGGAGCCTTTTTTTGGGTCGGTGTATTGCTGTCTTTTGCAGCTTTCCTACGCTCAAGAGTTACCTTCTTTCAGAAGAACCTGATTCCTTCAGCCCTGATTGGTGGTGTGATTGGCTTTGTACTCATGAATTTCGGTTTAATAGGTATGCCAACTCAAGAAGGCTGGAAAGAGATACCAACGAGCGCGTTTGGTGTGTTGGTTTCTCATTTGTTTGTGTTTGGTTTTATCGGTATTGGTTTAATCCAACAAGATGAACCTGAAGCTGACAAAGCTAACTCTAGCTGGATAAGAAGTGGAGCACTTTGGCTTGCTCTGATTTACTGTCTTATCTACGCGATACAAGGGATCACTGGGCGTACTGTTTTTGAACTTTATTCGTACCTTACCTCGGGTGAAATCTTTACTGGTTACGGCTACCTAGTAAGCGTTGGGTTTTCACAAAACCCTGGGGCAGCTCAAGCTATTGGAGGTATCTGGGAAAATGAATACGGCGTACAAAGCGCAAGTACAGTTGGGTTAGCCTTTGGTGCCGCTGGTTTTCTGTTTGCTGTACTTATCGGTATTCCATTTGCCAATCAAGCGATTAAGAAAGGCTGGTTATCTGAAAAGCACTTATCCAGTATGCCGAAGCCGTTATTAACCGGCATCATGGGTAAAGGTAACTCTGAACCTTGTGCACAATCTACGACTCATAGCGCGAATATCGACACTTTTGCTTTCCATTTTGCTGTGATGTTTGTGCTGTACGGTGCGGGTTATGTTTTCGCTTTGGCATGGGCGACATTCAGTTGGCCTGAATCAATTGAGAAGGTTAGAGGCCTTGGTTTCGGAATGCTTTATGTTTGGGGCATGTTAGCTGGCGTTATCACGCGAAAGACATTAAGAAAAGCCAAATCGTGTCATGTGTTAGATAACTCTACAACGCGCCGTATTACGGGTACAACCGTTGATTTCATGATTTGTGCGGTATTCTTAGCGATTGGTATTAACGATATCCAGCAGATCATTGTCCCGTTCTTAACGACAACGATTTGTGCGTCAGTGATCAGTTTCTTCGTAATTGTGTGGTTTGCTCGTCGTATGCCTAAATACGGGTTCGAACGTGGCCTAGCAGCATTTGGTTGTTATACCGGTACAGTTGCTTCAGGTTTATTACTGCTGCGTATTGTTGATCCTGAGTTCAAATCACCTGCAGCATTTGAGTTGGCAATCATGAACATATTTATTTTGCCAATTGTGCAGATTATCTACATTAACCTGCCATTTGTTCCATCAAGTAACTCGATCATGTTACCTGTATTGACGGTCTATGTAGTGACGATGATTGCGTCTTTGTTCTTACTTGGTTTTGTTAAAAAGCGAGCTTGGTAGCATCAACGGTTTAGTTCATTTGGACATAAACCAAAAATAAAACAGCGCCTAATTTGGCGCTGTTTTTGTTTGTGATTAAGGAGAACCCGTAAGTGGTTTTAATATTTATAACTCTTAAAGCGCAGGTGGGTTAACTGAGTTTTGAAGTATCGATGATCTGAGAGGACATTAAAAAAGGCCACTCAATAGGGGGTGAGTGACCTTTAGGAGTTTAGGTTGGGCTTTTAGCCGGAGTATAAATTCCCATCGACTAGAACGGAATTTGGTTCGCCGTTTTTATCAAGAATTGTTGCAGATGCTCGGTATCCTACTTTTAGGTAGCCTAGTTCATTTTCAAGATTCATCGCATGGGCAGGGTTAGTGCTGGCCATTTGGTAAGCGTGTTCTGGGCTAACGCCCCAATTAATAAGGTTTTTGACGGACTGAGCCATGGTGATATGTGCACCAGCGAGGCTGCCAGCTTCGTTAACTAACTTACCATCTTTGACTCGAATCTTTTGGCCATCAAGAAGGAAGCTTTCATCAGGGTTTCCTACTGATGCCATAGCATCGGTAACCAGCACCATTTTGTCTTTTGGCTTTAGCTTGATAGCCATTAACAAGTTTTTTGGGTGAACGTGAATACCATCAGCAATGTAAGATGCCCAACAATCATCATCACTTAGTGCGACACCGACTGCGCCAAGCTCACGACCAGTTTGTGATGACATCGCGTTATATAGGTGGGTAAAACCATGGATGTTCTCACGCTTGCCAACCAGATCTAGCTCGGCAAGGTTGGTATGTCCTGCAGCAATGATACAACCCTTACCTGATAGCCATTTGATGGATGCTGAATCCACTTGTTCAGGCGCTAAAGTGATGAAGTTAATGCCTTTCGTTAGCCACGGAAAAGCGTCCAACTGTTCAATGCTCGGGCTGTAGAAGTTACTTTCATCGTGAGCCCCCTTTTTTACAGGGTTTAGCCATGGACCTTCTAAGTGGATGCCTAACAAACCATCAACTTTTTTCTGTATCCCTTGCTCAATCGCATTTAGCGCCGCTGCCATAGCGGATGGCTTTTCGCTCACTAGGGTAGGTAATAGATACGCTGTGCCGCCTTTGCGGTGAGCTTTTATGATGGTTTCAATCGTGGGAACGGATTGAGCATCATTGAGCATCATGCCACCACCGCCGTTGACTTGAATATCGATAAAGCCTGGGGTAATGATAGCGTCACCGTAACTAATCAAATCGGCACTTGAATCGAGTTTGTCGATTGGGGTTATTTCAAGGATCCCGGTGTGATCAAACACTAAAGCGTGTTGCTCTAGATAGTGTTCACCGTCAAACAATACGTGCGCGGTAATGGCTTTTAACATGATGCTATCCTTTTCTTATTTCGCTATTTTTGCACTAGCGGCTGCGTCGAGGTACCACGATGTTGCAACTTCTAGACGCGTTAGGGCGGAGCCAACAGTCACTGAAAGCGCACCGGCTTGGATTGCTTGTTTGCATAGTTCTGGAGAGTTGAATCTTCCTTCTGCCATAGTGAGATAGCCTGCTTGAGCAAACTTGGTAACCAGTTCAAAGTCTGGCTCTTCCGGAGTTGTCTCGCCAGTGTAGCCAGAAAGCGTAGAGCCGATCAATTCAATGCCTTGGGAATGCGCCCAGAATCCGTCTGAAAACTCGGCACAATCGGCCATACCAATACAACAAGATTGAACAATAGCTTGCGCAATGACTTGGCGAGTTTCCGGCCGAACTCGATCGGTCGCATCGAAAGCAATAATCGCTGCACCTGCTGCTTCTAGTGCTTTCACATCATCAACAAAGGGTGTGATACGCACCGGGCTGTCAGGTAAATCTCTCTTTACGATGCCAATGATAGGGATGGATACGGCTTTCGCCACAGCAGCAACGCGTTCAGCACTTTCTATTCTCAATGCTGGTGCACCTGCCATTTCTGCGGCCTTTGCCATAGCAACAACAAACTCAGTGGTATCGAGTGGACTTCCTTCAACTGGTTGGATAGAAACGACAATAGTGTCGGCCAGTGTTTTGGCTATTTTAGTGATATCCCAGTTCTTCATTACTCGCCTCTTAATATGATCTTTATTCTTCAGAACTTGTTTATGAGGTTGTTATACCAATAAAAATAATCTTCATCCATAGTGAAGATTATATTTTTTACATAGATCACAGATTTTCTTCATGGTGTTTGAAGATTATTTTTATTGTGTTGATAATTGACTCGATTAAGGGAAGCTGCATAGCGGTTTAAATACAATTTTAATAAATCAAAGGATTTGGAGGGTACATGAACGGTATCTTTTCTGTACTACAAAAGATCGGTCGGGCATTTATGTTGCCCATTGCTGTTTTGCCAATGGCGGGTATTTTACTTGGGGTTGGTGGGGCATTTACGAGTGGGCCACTTATTGAAACTTATAATCTGACCTTCTTAGCTCCAGGGACGCTTGCCAATCAGTTTTTGGTACTTTGTTTCCAAGCGGGTCTATTCGTGTTTGTAAACCTACCATTGCTATTTGCGGTTGGCGTTGCGATTGGTATGGCGAATAATAATAAAGAAACGGCGGCACTCTCCGCAGTACTTGGCTTCTTACTATTCCATACCGTGATTGGTGCGGTACTTGGTTTCCAGGGCTTCTCACCAGAGACTACCAGTGTTGAGGGGCTTATTGCGGCTGGCGCCAATGCGGATGAAGCGGTGGGTTTAGCCTCTATGTATACCAAAGAGCTTGGCATATTTACGCTACAAACAGGTGTGTTTGGCGGTATTACATGTGGCCTACTATCGGCGTTTATTACTAATCGTTTCTCAAATGTGACATTGCCTGATTACTTGGCGTTCTTTAGCGGAAACCGCTTAGTACCCGTCATGACAATGGTATTCTTTATTCCGTTAGCATTTGTGTTCCCATTCATCTGGCCACCAATTTTTAAATCTATCGTTTTTGCAGGTGAAGCCTTCTCTGCAATGGGGTACATCGGTACTTTCTTCTACGGTTCATTGATGCGGCTATTGAACGTATTTGGTCTCCATCATGCGATTTACCCATTGTTCTGGTATACCGAATTAGGTGGCGTACAAGAAGTTGCCGGTGAAATGGTCGCTGGTGGCCAAAAGATTTTCTTTGCTCAGCTCGCTGATCCAGCGACGGTACATTTTAGCTCTGAAGCGACACGCACAATGACCGGTGGCTTCTTACCAATGATGTTTGGCCTGCCTGCAGCAGCTTTAGCTATGTACCGCTGTGCAGACGATAAGAATAAAGCCAAAGTAAAAGGTATCTTGTTCTCAGCTGCGTTAACGTCGTTCCTGACAGGTATTACTGAGCCACTAGAGTTTACTTTCTTGTTTGTTGCACCAGCATTGTACGCGGTACACGCAGTGCTCGAAGGTATCGCTTACATGTTGATGCACATGCTGGACGTCGCGGTTGGCATTACTTTCTCTCGCGGTATCATCGACTTTACCTTCTTTGGTTTGTTACAAGGAACAGCTAAGACCTCGTATCAATGGATTCTGATCCTTGGCCCGATTTACTCTGTGATTTACTACTTTGTGTTCAGCTTTATGATTCGCAAGTTCAATTATTCAACGCCGGGCCGTAACGATGCTGAGAGCAAACTTTACACACGTAAAGACTATAGCGGTAAAGAGGGTGGGCTGATTGATGACATCGTGACGAATTTAGGTGGTAAAGAGAACATTGCTTCGATTGACGCTTGTATCACTCGCCTGCGAATTACTGTGAAAGACAGTGAGTTGCCTGCCAGTGATGAGGTTTGGAAATCGTTGGATGCCAAAGGAGTGATTCGCTCCGGCAATGGTATTCAGTTGATTTACGGAACTCAGGCTGAAACTTATAAGAATCAGATAATCGAAAAATATCAGTTATAACAATTGATTGAGATAAGAGCCTAGCAATCGCTAGGTTCTTGTTGTTTGAAATTACGTTATACTCCCTGCGTTAGTTATGGAATTAAGAGCATTATGAACGCACAATCTCAAGTCAATTTACTATCTCGCCTTCGCTATGGCATGGAAGGTTACAGCCCTAAGTTAAAAAAAGTGGCTGATTTTATTGTATCTAACGCTGATAGCGCTCAATACCTAACCATTACAGAGTTAGCAAGAGATACTACGACAAGTGAAGCGACCGTGATTCGCTTGTGTCGAGACTTGGGTTTTAAAGGTTACTCTGACTTTCGAATGGGATTGGCAATTGAGCTCAGTCAGCCGCGAGCACAGAAAGCAAATGAACCCCTTAATGAGAATGCAGATCGAATTGACAGCGCGACCCAAAGTGCAATTACCAGCCTGCAAGACACCAGTACACTGATAGATAGAAAGCAGATTGATCGTATTTGTCAGATGATTCATGAAGCCGACAATATTCATTGTGTCGGTGTTGGGGCATCAAGTATTGTTGGTCGTTATTTAACTTTTCGCTTAACTCGAATAGGTAAATGCTCGACCATGTTCGAAGACACTCATATTGCAGCGATGCGTGCCGTTAAGTCGAAAACAAGTGACCTGTGGTTTGCGATTTCAAGCTCGGGTTCAACGAAAGATGTGGTGTACGCGGCGACAAGAGCGAAGAGTCAACAGTCTCCAGTCGTGAGTTTAACTAACATTCGCCATAGTCCATTATCAGTGACTTCTGATGAAGTGTTGGTTGCCGCTAGACCAGAAGGCCCTTTAACTGGCGGTGCTTTCGCATCAAAAGTAAGTGCATTGCTTCTGGTCGACGTCTTGATTAATCAGTTGGTGGCCGAGTACGAAGAGTACGCAGAATCGGTAAAAGACACCGCTGAAGTAACTATGGCGTTCATGGTCTGAGTACTGAATTTATTGGATACTCGATTTGATTTTGAAAAACAGCGCCTATGTTAGGCGCTGTTTTTGTTTGTACTGTATTAATTCACTACTGTGCTTCGAAGTTAGGTTTCGAATCTAAAGCAATATTAACGTGGCTCAAAAGCCAAAGACTGAATCGCTTCTTCGATAGTTAGGAAGTGGATCTTCATCAGGCACACTTCGGCTTTCTGGAACTCGTGGTTTCGAATCAGTTTAGTTACGCTTTCAACCGAATACTGGTCTGCTCGTTTCGCTAGAGACAGTTGATTTGAGTTTGATTGAAGCGAGTAGCTGTCACCTTCTGAATCAATTAGGTAATCATCTTCGCCCAATATCATGTCTGAGCATTCTGCCTGAAATTCGTGTTCGGATGCGACGTAAATAAGCTCATCATCACCGTCGAGTTTTACCAAAGATGGCCAACTGATCATTACTGCCTCTAAATCATGGATGTTGAAGTTTGAGTCTCGACTATAAACATTTTCCACTGCTTGGTCATCTCTTCAAGCAAACGACTTAAGACGTTACTTACTTAGAGAACGACCTAATGGTGCGAAGTATCCCTGAAGCGCTTGATAAATATCTTTGCGATGCTTGAGGTCTGGATAGAGAGGGAACATATCCGGTTTGGTCGTGCCATCGACTAAGTAAGAATTCTCGATATCAGAGCAGGATTCAATCGTAGCTTCAAAGGCACGTGCCATCATCTCCGTAGGTAATGAGAAATAACGGGCAGACGTTGCCTTGTCGGCAATAACACTTCGAGCCACGTAGTCGTGTTTATCCAGATTATTGTCGCTGAGCAATGTGGCATCGAACAGAGACATCAAACTCTCGTTTAATGGATGAGGTCGCACCTTTCTATCGTGTAGCCAACAATCACTGGCGAACAAGATTTGTTTTCGAGGGCCGGACATATCACCAATCTCAAACGCCTTTTCGGCAATGTAATGGTCAAACGCATGCCAAAACTCGTGGGCTAATGCACCGGCGCCAGCGTTCTTGGCGAGGGCTAGCTCTCGTTGGTTCGGTGCGTAGTGTGCTTGCACACCTTTCCTACCACCACTGCCAAAGGCTAAGCCTAACGTGCCGCGCAGGCCAATCGCTTCTGGAGGTAGAGCCAAGATGTAAGCCAAGTCTGCCAGCGAGTCGAATATCAGGTTCGCAGCGAGCTCTTTCTCTTCTTTAGAAACCCAAGCGCCCACGCGAATGCTCCCCATACCGAAGGTCTGTTTGATGTCCATGAAAGACACCTGATCGCCATGTCGGTAGTCTGGGCCTTTGCGTGTTTTGTATTTAAAGTGAGTTAACTTCAAAGGGGGACCTTGGGAACAGAATTAAGATTGAATGAGATGCTCTTGAAGGATGCATACCGTTTAGCTGCGTCCTTATGAATCCTTTTTTGAGCTGCCTCTCTTGGAGTCAAAGAAAGTTAGCACTTTTGACGGACAATTACCGAACAAAATGAGTTAGATTGAGCTCAAAAGCTTCCCATGAAGTTGGGTTACCTTCACGAGTCAGCGGAAACAGAGGCTTGTCTGGCTTGGCGTAACTCAATCGGTGAAGCCTTTGCGTGACATGGTAGCTATCCAGTCCTGAAATCGTGACCAAGTCCAACGCTTCTAAATCAAGGTAACCATCCGGCATCATGGCGCGTTTTGGCGCGTGAATCGTAATAACTTCACCAATCAACATTTGAGTTTGATTACTTTCTATTGTGATTTGTTCTTTGAAGGCCAAACCTATTTTTAAAGGGCTTTCTAAGACAAACGGAGCAGGGAACACATTGTCGTAATAAGGTGTGAGACCGACCGCGTTGAATTCTGAGATTGGTTTAGGGTAGCGAGCCGATGTTTGATGCGCCTTTCTAACAAAATCGGCACCAATACTATTAATCGTGAAGTGCTTAGTTTCTAGAATATTCTCTAGCGTGTGGCGTCGACTTTCGCAGGGGCGAACGATAAAACCAAACAGTGGTGGGTTCGATCCTAAATGAACTACCGAGCTGATAACAGCAAGGTTATCGAACCCCTGTTTGTCACAGGTACCAATAAGGTTGGCGCTTTTGAACCCTGACAGAGAGTTAATCAATCGAGTACGATGCCTCTGATCCATTGTTTGCAGATCATGTTTCGAAAGGCTGATGTCCTTCATATCTTCTCTTCTTCTCATTTTTGTTTATCACAAACTTGCTTACTAACGGATCAATATGTACGCAGTATCACTTTCTATCGATCAACGGGTTTGCCCTGAATAGCTATGTGGCACTGGTTTCGTCGGTATTTTTGCGAAACAGGTGCTTCTTTAAAGTGTGATTTTTTATGTGGTGCAAACTATTTGCATAGATTTACGCACTTTGACGCCCCTTTACATTCAAGAAACTAAAGTAAAGTTATAGTCTTTGAGAGCGCGAAAACATGAAAACAGTCTGCAATATCATCTGGGCAATGATTGCCACAATGTCAGCCTTTTGGTTTGCGATGGAACCGCAACTCTTCGCTTCAAACAATTTATTTGAATGGCGATCCGCCATGATTCAGTACTCGGGTATTTTGTCTCTGATGTTAATGTCCATCACCATGATCTTGGCGATGCGTTTGCCTATGGTTGAGAATTGGCTCAACGGCATGGATAAAGCGTATCGCGTCCACAAATGGTTGGGTATCGGTGGTGTAGCTCTGGGTGTGACACACTGGTTGTGGTACCAGATCCCTAAGTGGCTAGTGATGTCTGGAGTGTTGGCGAAGCCTGTTCGTCATGACGGTTCTGGCCCTGCAAGAGCTTTGTCTGGTTGGGAAGCGTGGGTCAATGGACTACACGGTTTTGCTGAAAACATTGGAGAATGGGGTTTCTATCTACTGCTTGTTTTACTGGTGGCGTCGTTGTGGGCGGCAGTGAAATACAAACCGTTTAAATTGTCACATCGCTTGATGTCTGTTGCGTATCTTTTGATCGCGTTTCACTCGGTATTACTGCTCAAACATGCCTATTGGGGTCAGCCTATTTATTACCTAACGGTGGCGTTTGCTTTGGTTGGGTCTATCGCGGCGATTTACAGTTTGTTGGGTTTTGTAGGGCGTCGTAATCGTCACTCTGCTGCTGTTTCCTCCACTCGATATTTTCCACAAGCTGAAGTGATGGAGTTGGTGCTAAAGCCCAATACATCTTGGCGAGGCCATAAAGCAGGGCAGTTTGCGTACTTACGCTTCGGCAATGAAGATCCGCACCCGTTTACCATTGTTTCGGGCAGCAAAAATTCAGAACTGCGCTTCTTGATTAAAGAGTTGGGTGACTTTACTAATGGTCTTTATGAACGAGTAAATGCGGGCGACGCGGTTACGGTGGAAGGGCCTTATGGTCGACTTGAGTTTGATTTAAGTAAGCCACAAATTTGGATTGCGGGTGGTGTCGGGATAGCGTCGTTTTTTGCAACTCTTGAAGCGCTCAAAACAGAGAAGACTCACTCTCACATCGAGCTGTTCTATTGTACTCGTGGTGTCGATGAGCATTTGGTGGATGAGTTATGGCACCTTGCACATAAAGTCGGAGTGAAGTTGAACGTGATAGATACTTTACATTCACCTCGATTAAACGCTGAACGTATCGCTCACCAGTGTGGTGATTTAAACGATTATGAACTGTATTTTTGCGGGCCAGAGCTGTTCTCAACATCGCTTAAAAAAGAATTGGGTACGTACAAGTTCAACGTTGACCAGAACTATCACGAAGAGCTGTTTGTAATGCGTTAAAAAGGCCGAAAGAGGTATCAATAGCGCCAAGTTTGGCTCTTTGTTGCGGGGCAGGGGCGACTGTCCGATTTGTTGTAATTGATACCTGACGACAAGTACTCGTGAAAAAGGCAAAACTTGCTCAACTTTTTATTGCAGCGGTTTGCTATTGAGCGATACCATGTACGGCTGTTTTATTGGTAAAGATTGCAAAATGTCAGATGAAAAGCTCGCGTTAGAGTGGATGCGCCAACAAGCGCATAAAATTGATCCGTATGTTATAAATCCATCATTTGATGAGTGTGTCGAACTGCTTGAGCCTGCTTTCAAAAAAGGGAAAAGTGTCGCGCAGCTAAAATATCTATTATCAGAAGCCGATCGTCGAGCGGGTGCTGCCGAGCGTAAACATGCTGCTTTAAAGTTCGCCAAAGAAAAAAGCCCAAAGGCAGGTCAAAACCTTCGCCTTCAAAGCAAGCTTCAGCAAGTGCAGTTAGCGTTAAAATTAGCAACAGGCGACAACAACATGACCATATCGCAGTTTTGTTCTGAGTATGATGTTAGCAAGCGAGACGGCAACGTAGCGTGGAATGAAAAGCTGGTTGAGCAGAATAAAAAAAAGTAACGCATTCAATATTTCATCGACCTTAAGCCCTCTTCAGCTGAGCTTTAGATCTTGATGGCTGACTGTTGAATTCATACTTTCACTCCAAATATTGATATTCCAATTGAAGTGCCAGAGATCGCGGCACAAGCTTCAACGACCAGCTATATAAACAGTGATGCTCCGCCTTACATTCAGTCCCATGGAATACTGGATAAAGCGAGTGCCTTTAGCACAAAGCCAGATCTTCAAAGATGTTTTGGATAAATACGGCATTGAGAATCAGCTATTTATCGAGGAAGGTGTTGGCCATAGTGATCCAATTTTTGATACTGATAAGTATGTACCGCATGTGATTGCGTTCTTAGAGCGACATTATCCAATTAAATAATCTCTACTTTTGTAGCGTTTCAACGCTCTAGAAAGTACTCATTGAGCCATTTAAAGCTAAGTTGATTACTTAAGTTCAACTTGGCTTTTTTATTGGGCGCTTTCATAACCATGTGGATTCATTTCTAACTCCCACTTTTATCATTCAATCGTCATTTATGAGATTGAACAAAACCGTCTTTACTTTCGATAATGGAGCTATCCATCAGTTAAGGTGGGCTGTTATTGAGTGGCGAGTCACGCTTTGTGCGCTATTCACTCAAGCTTATCGACTACCTTGCTAAAGCTGTCAATGTGCGCGATACACTATTTTTCGCCCATTAATCAATTTCACTTGTGACAAAGTTATCAGAATTATGCATTTTCGGTAACGTTCCCGAAAGAGTCGATCTATCATCCACCCAGATACAAAAGTGAAGTAATCAACACGACTAACTTCTATTTCTCTTTGATATAACGCTTATACATCAAAATTATAAGCAAAACTGTACTTACGAATTTATTTGGGAACGTTTGCAGATAATCCTAAATAATTAACGTGAGAAAATAAGAATGAAACTACACACTTTAACGGTTGCTGTAATGATGGGGCTAATGACAACGTCAGTATTAGCAAGTGAAGATGTTGCAGCATTAGAACAGCGCATTAATGAATTAGAACAAAGAGTTGCACAAACAGAGCTGGTCTCTACTGAGGCAAATGAAAAGGCTTCTTCGTTTGAGTTTCACGGCTACGCACGCTCTGGATTGTTGATCAATGACGACCTAAACGGCGCGACAGGTACTGGTCCTTACATGACAGCGGCGGGTGCGATTGGTGCACCAGTTGGACGACTTGGTGTGGAAGATGATCATTATGTTGAAGCGAACTTGATTCATAAGCGCTTTGCGGATGATGGCTCTAGTGCCTTGTTTCGTATCATGTTAGCCGATAGTACTGAGACAAATAACGAATGGACAGCCAGTGAAAGCCAGTTGAATGTACGACAAGTGTATTCAGAACTGAATCGCCTGAGCATGTTCTCTGAATCCGAAGCATTTTCTGAAGCAACGTTTTGGGCGGGTAAACGATTCGATCGCGACAACTTTGATATTCACTTTTTCGATTCGGATATTGTCTTCTTATCAGGTACTGGTGCGGGCGTTTACGATGTTCAGATGAGCGACAACTGGAAAGCGAATTTCTCTATTTATGGCCGAGATTTTGGTGAGATTGATAGCTCATCAACAGATGTAGAAAACTATATTGCAACCATGAATAACCGTATTGGCCAATGGCAAGTGATGTTGAGTGGCATGACCTCAGCAGACAACGATAGCCGCTTAAATGGCGCAGCTGAAAGCGGTGTACACGCAATGTTTGCGTACCATGGAGATAACTTCTTTGGTTTGAGCGAAGGCTTCTCTAAGACCGGTATGTTAATTGGTAACGGTTTAGGTGCGGAGCTAAAAGGTATCGGCTCAAATGGTGATTTACTTGATGATGCAAAAGCCGTTCGCCTGTTTAGCTACGGTGTTACTCGCATTGGCGACAACTGGCGCTTAGCACCTGCATTAATGGCAGAGCATAGCCAAGACCGTCTGAAGAAGAATGACGAGTTCACATGGGCTTCTTTAAACGTTCGATTAGCTCAAGAGTTCACAGAGAACTTTGAGATGGTTTATGAAGGTTCATTGCAGTACATGGATTTAGACAACTCGACAGAGCAAGCGAGCGGCGGTTTCTACAAAGCGACAGTGGCACCAACGTTAAAGCTTTCAACCAGTACCGGCTTTTTTGACCGACCAGAATTGCGTTTCGCTGTGAGCTATGTGGATTGGAGTGAAGACCTGAATGGTTACTCTATCAGCACTGAAGCAGATGCTGCAACGATGGGAGAGGGTGGCGAGGTTCTGTTTGCGCTGCAGATGGAAACTTGGTTCTAATTGCCTGATATATCGTTTAGATAGAGAGTGTTAATTATGATGTGATACTCGCATCATCAAATGCCAACCTTATCGTTTCAACTCGAAGGTTGGCATTTTTTTATCTTAGGATAACTTGATCTCTGAAATAAATCGCTAGCAAGACTCTCGGTCAATAGTCTTGAAGGTCAACACCATCTTGCTCATTTCAAAGCCTTTTTTCTCAATACGGTCAAGCAGCAGCTTGGCTCCATTTTCTCCAGCCTTATCAAACGCATAGTTAAACGTAGACAGCGTTGGTGTGCATACTGAAGCGAGCTCATCATCACCCACACCAAGCACCAAGACATCCTTTCCTGGAACGAGGCCTGCTTCCTGAATGGCTCTGATCGCACCGATTGCTATACGGTCAGTTGCGCAGAACAGGCCATCGAGCTTGGTGTGCTCTTTTAGAGACTGTTTAGCCAGTTGGTAACCTGACTCTATGGTGAAGTCGCCACGGGCGTGAAATTGCAGTGTGAGGTCGTTAAATTGAAGCGATTGAGCGAAGCCTTCGGATCTCATCTTATCAACCGCAATATCATCGCCTTGCACGCCGATGAACCCCATATGCTTACAACCTTTCGCTATGAGGCGGTTGCCCGCTTCAAATCCTACGCGAGTGTCGTCGTGCACAATACTTGGGATGTTAAACATTGAACCGTCTTGACCAACTAATACCACCGGCACTGCTGAGCTTTGAATGGCTTTAACTAATTTGTTGTCGAGGTGGGTCGCGTACAAGATGATACCTTCAACGCGTTTTTGGTTAAATATCTGAATATATTCAAGTTCTTTGTGGTGTGTTTGGTGCGTGCTCGCTAATAAAACATGCTTGCCCGCTTGTTCTAATATTGCGGTTAAACCATCGACACCTTGAGAGGTGGCGTGGGAAGAAACCCTAGGAACAATCACGCCAACCAGGTTAGTTTTCTGAGATTTTAAGTCTTTAGCGACTTGGTTTGGGAGATAGCCACACTCTTCAACCGCTTTACGCACCTTCACCTTGGTCGCGTCTTTTACGCCATACTCATCGTTGATTACTCTTGAGACCGTCGACTTGGAAACTCCAGCGAGACGAGCGACATCATGAAGACTAGCCATTATTCATTATCCAATTGTAATTTTAGTTTTGGGATTGTTTGCAAACAGAGCATCAAATTTACCTGTTATTAGGAGATTTTAACTCTGTCTTCTTATCCTAGGGAGATAATTTGAAGATCATTCTCACAGTATTGAGCAATTATCTTTGATCATTTGTTATTTCTAGGTAAAAATTTGTTTTGCAAACGTTCCCGAAAATTCAAAGGCTCAAATGATAATCCAATGGGGTATGTAATGAATTATCCAAAAGTAGCAAAAGAGCTGCTCACTCTATTAGGTGGTAAAAGTAATATCACTGCACTCGCACATTGTGCGACTCGTTTGCGCCTTGCTGTCGCAGACCAAGACAAGATTGATGAAAAGGCGATAGACGACCTCGATGGAGTTAAAGGCCAATTTAAGGTTGCGGGCCAATATCAAATTATCTTCGGCTCCGGGATTGTAAATCAAGTTTATGCTGAATTATCTAAGTTGACAGAGATGACGGAGATGTCTACCAAAGAGGTGGCGTCTGCTGGAGCTGATAACCAAAATATCATTCAACAAGCCGTGAAAGGCTTGTCTGATATTTTTGTGCCAATTATTCCGGCTATTGTTGCTGGTGGTTTGTTGATGGGTATCTACAATCTATTAACTGCTCAAGGCTTGTTTATTGACGGCAAATCTTTAATCGACGTCAATCCGGCTTTAACCGACTTAGCCAATATGATCAACACATTTGCTAATGCTCCTTTTGTCTACTTACCTATTTTATTAGCATTTTCAGCGAGTAAGAAGTTTGGTGGCAATCCATATTTAGGTGCAGCCTTAGGTATGTTGATGGTTCACCCAGATCTTCTAAACGGTTGGGGCTTCGGTGGCGCATCAGTGTCGGGCAACATTCCTGTTTGGAACATTCTAGGTTTTGAGATTGAGAAGGTTGGTTATCAAGGCTCCGTACTTCCGGTTTTAGTATCTGCGTTTATTCTAGCGAAAGTAGAACTCGGTTTACGTAAAGTTATTCCTTCTGTTTTAGATAACCTGTTAACACCTATGTTGGCCATTTTTGTGACGGGGTTGCTAACATTCACGGTTGTAGGGCCATTTACACGTGATATCGGCTTCCTACTTGGCGATGGACTGAATTGGTTGTACAACAGTGCTGGCTTTGTCGGTGGTGCGGCGCTTGGTTTGATTTATGCACCTTTTGTTATCACAGGTATGCACCATAGCTTTATCGCTATCGAAACTCAGTTGCTTGCAGATATCGCAACGACTGGCGGTACATTCATCTTCCCTATCGCGGCGATGTCTAACGTCTCACAAGGTGCAGCAGCACTGGCAGTTGGTTTCATGACTCGTGATACAAAAATGAAGAGTATTGCGATTCCTTCCGGTGTAACAGGCCTGCTTGGTATCACTGAGCCTGCAATGTTTGGTGTGAACTTAAAACTTCGTTACCCATTTATTGCTGCGGTTTGTGGCGCAGCGGTTTCAAGTGCGTTTATCACTATGTTTAATGTGAAAGCACAAGCGCTTGGTGCGGCGGGTATTCCAGGTGTCATTTCAATATCTCCGGAAAAAATTGGTTATTACGTGGTGGGGATGATCATCGCGTTCGTAACTGCCTTTGCACTGACTGTTGCTTTAGGTTTGCGTGAGCGCAGCAAGCAAAATATTAAAGCAACAGCTTAACGTTTATCCCTAGAAGTGAAGCCCCCCTTTCACTTCATTTCCTAAGCTTTGGGGTGCTAGCTAGGTGATTTGGCTTAGCTAGCCTTTTTATATTTTCACATGACAGCGTGAAGTGTCACTTTGCTTTTGGTTGCTACTGCTTTCGATTGCCATCGCTTTCGGTTGTCATGATTTTCAGTTTTAAGGTAAGAAAGATGAATCAAGTTTGGGTAACTGGAGACGCTGTTGTCGACCTCATTCCGGAGACTGACGCGACATTACTGAAATGTCCAGGCGGTGCTCCAGCCAATGTCGCGGTAGCGATTTCTCGCCTTTTAGGCAAAAGCGCATTTTTCGGCCGAGTGGGTAACGACCCGTTTGGCGCTTTTATGAAAGAGACCCTGAAAAAAGAAGGTGTGAATACTGAATACTTGGTTAAGGACCCTGAACAACGTACATCCACTGTGGTGGTTGATCTTGATGGCCAAGGTGAGCGCAGCTTTACGTTTATGGTTAAACCAAGTGCCGACCAGTTTATGTCTGTTGAAGACATTCCCGTATTTAAGACAAACGAGTGGTTACACGTCTGCTCAATCTCTTTGGCTAATGAACCAAGCCGTAGCAGCACTTTTGAAGCAATCCGACGCATGAAAGCCGCGGGCGGTTACATCAGCTTCGATCCAAACCTTCGCGATGAAGTGTGGCAAAACCCATCTGAAATAAAATCTGTTGTCATGAAAGCCGTTGAGCTGGCTGATGTGGTTAAATTCTCAGAAGACGAGCTGGATTTCTTAACCGATTCAACTTCGATGGAACAAGGTTTAGCTAACATTGCAGATCTTAACAACACGCTTGTTTTGGTTACGCAGGGCGCGAAAGGCGTTTGGCGAGTATTTGAAAATCAAGGTGAGTTGATTTCAGGTCGCTCAGTGACGCCAGTGGATACCACGGGTGCAGGCGATGCTTTTGTTGGTGGTTTGCTTGCAAAGCTTTCTCAACATGAAGAGTGGAATAATCAACAAGTCGTTGATTCTGCAATTCAGTGGGCGAATGGTTGCGGTGCATTGGCAATCACGCAAAAAGGCGCGATGACCGCACTTCCAACGCAAGAGGCCCTCACTCAGTTTATTCAAAAAGACTCTTCAAATACGAATGCCGTAGAGGAGAGTGTATGAGTTTGAATTCGAACTGGACAGTAGAGCAAAGGTACTGTCGCGTAGAGCAGATTTCTCAAGACAGTATGGATGCGATGGTAAAACAGCGTAAGCAAGATTCTGGATACCCTAGTTACCATATTGCTCCCCAATTTGGCTTGCTGAATGACCCGAATGGTTTGTGTTACTTCAACGGCGAGCATCATATTTTTTACCAATGGACGCCGGTTGGCCCTGTTCATGGCATGAAGTATTGGTATCACCTGTCTACAAAAGATTTTGTTCACTTCGAAGACCATGGCATTGGACTGCATCCAGATCAAGACTACGATTCTCATGGGGTTTATTCTGGTGGAGCTCTCGTTGAAAACGACGAAGCTATTTTATTCTTCACGGGAAATCATCGTGATGAAAACTGGGAAAGGTCCTCAACTCAGTGTGTTGCAAAGATGTCCGTCAAAGGGCAAATAGAAAAGCATGGTGTGGTTATCGAAAATGAACACTACACAGAACATTTCCGAGATCCAAAAGTGTGGAAGGACGGTGACGATTACTTGATGGTTGTTGGGGCTCAGACCCAAGAAAAACGTGGTTCAATGGCGCTGTACAGAAGTCGTGATCTCATGAACTGGCAGCATAAAGGTTCTATTCAAACTCGTTACAACAATCTTGGCTATATGTGGGAATGCCCTGACTTTTTCGAGATAGATAACCAGTCAGTGATGTTGTTTTCTCCACAAGGTGTCTCTAGCGATAATCCGTACGATTTTAAAAACATTTACTCAGTGGCTTACATTGTTGGTGATTGTTTGAATTTAGATTCGATGGAATTTGAAAACCATCAAGATATCGCGCAGCCTGATTACGGATTTGATTTTTACGCACCTCAGACTTACTTAGACGATTCCGGTCGCCGGATCTTGATTGCTTGGGTAGGCCTTCCTGATATCGACGCTCCATCTGTAGCGCACCAATGGGCGGGTATGTTGTCATTACCACGCGAGCTTAACATCCAAGATGGCTATCTGGTGCAATCGACTTTACCTGAATTGAACGCGTTGCAAGGCGAAGCTGTTGCGGTTGAGAGCGTTCTTGAACTGGATACAACCAGCTTCATGGTTCAGCTTGAAACGGAAACGGACGAGTTTGAGTTAACGCTTGTTAATGCTGCGGGTGATAACATCGTGTTCAGTGCTACAGAAACGGAGTTCATGCTTGATCGCAGTAAGATGTCTCAACTTTACGCGGAAGAGTTTGGCTCTGTGAGAAAAGCACCGAGGTTGAGCACTAAGCAAATGATCGAAGTTTATGTCGATAAATCGGTGATCGAAATCTTCATCAATGGCGGTAAACATACAATGACCAGTCGTTTCTTCATCGATGATTTGAGTTCATTGTCGATGACCGGTGATGTAAAAACTGTTTACCGCTCGATGACCCCAATTAAAGGGTTGGACGACTAAGCTCCGTTTATCTCCATCAAAATAGCCGCTGATCAACAGTGGCTTTTGTTTGGTCTGCGACATCACTATTGTGCTAACTCTCTGACTTTGCCCATTCCTCGCACATAAAGTTCATTTAGATCGAGCAATCAACGCTAAGGTCGAATGTTATCGAAACTGACCTTCTGCGTTCCATCTCCAGTGTTTTCCAACTTAACTAGATCCCCTTGATAGTAATACGGTTCCATTGGCATATTGCTGTTGATCGGTCTTGCGTAGTGCAATACAGCCAGTTTAGCGTTAACTTGCTGAGCATATAAATAGCCAATCAGCGCATGTTCAAATTGGTGATAGCCATTGCCCCAATGGAAAGCTTTAGTACGCTTAGGATCAAGCCCAACGCCACCGTATTTGTGGTCGACCCATACATCATGAAAGGTCGGTAGGGTGTATTGCAGGACGTCTTTCATTGAACCATCGACCAGCGAAACCGTCATAGCCGCTTGATCAAGCTCTGCCCATTCCCATGATGACGCCCACTGGCTGTGCGGTCTGCTTTGCCAGCCCGTGATATCTTGCCCTTGCCACATCTTCTGAAGTCGCTCACCAAAGTAGTTAGATACATTGGCAAAGTCTTTCTGATATTGCGCCTGATCCAGAGTGTGTTTCATGCCGTCTAAACCAAACTCCGACAAATCGGAATTATTTAATGCATGACCGGTTAGATAGGTCATCCAATACGCTTTGATGGTGTGTCCAAAATCGTTGTGATTGGCATTGGGCATCATGGCTGCTTTATCGTGAATAGCCCCGTAGAAGCGTTGTTCATCTTCAGAGTGATAGTGGTCGATCATAGCTTGTGTTAGCCAATTTAGGTCATCAAGCCATTTTGATTTGGTGGGCTCTTTCAGCAAAGGGGCGACTAACAGCATGTAACCGTTAATTTGATCAAGTTGCGCGACCAATTCACGTCGTGTGGCTTTTCCATCTTCACCGTCGGCAAGTACCCAAGCAAGACCACTGTTGTCGCTAAGTCGATACTTATCAAAGATAAAAGCTTGTTGGGCGATGAGTGCTTCTTCTACCTTTTTGTCTTGGGTTAGGTAGTAATACATCGCGAGTCCAACCAACGCATACGCTTGATCTTGAGAGGTACGTTGCTGCCAATTCTGACCTGCTTTGCCCTCTTTTGTGTAGCCAATAAAGCCACCATTTTGCTTATCTTCTAGTTGATCAATGAGGTAGTAGGCGCCTTGTTTGGCAAGCGCTAAAGCCTGCTTGTCTCCGGTAAGATGGTAGAGCACGCCATAGGCATAAGTTTGACGTGATTTCATGCGCGTAAACTCTTTGCCGAAGTGGGGAGTGATCCAGCCTCTGTCTAATTCAGGACACACATCAGAAACATCAAGCAAGGTACCGTCATCACAACGAAACGTCGGGAAATTGCCTATCGGTTCTCCCTGAGCGCTAGGCATTAGCCAGTAAGGTGCGAGCCCTTCAGAAGCATGATTAATCCAGTCTTCTCCGGAAGGAAGGGTGACATTGGCAGATACAGCGAAACTGGCCACGCTGAGTAATGCGATCGTTGCTCGTAACATGATGTTTATCTTAATGATTTGAATTTAGTTGAATATAAACAATCAGGTCTGCACATTGTGATTCGGCGATCACAATCGATCAAATTAAAACGGTTTAAAGGGGAAGCTTAAAGGTCATTGAGTCGTATTGAGTTAATCGAATCTCATCTAGCATTATCCATAATTCGAATAATTAGTAATGACTATAAGTCATTGGATGAATTTTGGTCGCGTTCGTATACTCGGTTCAAACAAAGGATGTTTTTTAAACAATTGAATGTTTCACCTTTACGAAGAGATATGCTCAACATGAAAAAACTTCTATTAGCTTCGCTACTCACTATCAGCACAATGCCTGTCTATTCTCAATCGTTTGATGATACCGACGACATCCTTGTTCGCGCATCGCAGATTGAAAACCTTGAATACAAAATGATGGTGCAACGTGCCACTCAAACGGCGATTCATTACATGCCAGCGGTTACTCAAATAGATTTTTTAAAAGCGACCCGCCGTGATTTGAATGGCGACTACAATGACGTGATTTACGTGAACGAACCTTTCGGATCAGAAAAGGGGTTCCTCCTCACTGCCAATGACACCACAGCTTATGCGTGGGCAACCACAACCTCTAAAAATGGCCCAGTCGTTATTGAAGTGCCTGCCGCGACTGACAAAGTGAATTACTTTGGCTCGGTTGTGAACCAATGGGAAGTACCGATCACGGATGTTGGCTACAAAGGTGCTGATGAAGGTGAAGGAGGCAAATATCTCTTCTTACCGCCAGGTTACAACAACGAGTTTGGTTCGAAGCTAGCGCTAGAAAGGCAAGGTTATCTGGTATTTGAAACCGACACTTATCTGTATGGTTTTTCATTCAGACCATCGTTAACGAATGGTGCGACAGATTTAGATGCGGGTAACTATGCGAAGAAAATCAAAATCTACAATCTTGTTGATGCTGAAAACCCACCCAAAACAGACTACTTAGATGCAACGGAAGTCGCGTATGACAGCCTCCCGTATTACAACGAGACGTTTTTTCAAGACATCAATGACGTTATCCAAGAGAACCCGGTCAGAGCTCAAGACAAGGCGATGGCGTCATTACTAAAAGATCTCGGTATCGAAAAAGGTAAAAAATTCGACCCAACAGATGAGCAGAAAAAAGCGATACGTGAAGGTGTCTTGATGGCTTATGCGCACATGCAGTCGAAATTTGTAGAACCTGATCAGACGGTGAGTGCGTTATGGAAAGATGAAAATGGCGAGCCTTTGTCGCAATGGTCCTTCTGGAATTTTGGCCCTCAAGCTCAGCTTGGTTTCCCCTTTGTGGATGAAAATGAGGTGTTAGTCGATAAGCGTGCAGCATCTTACTTCTACGTCACTTACTTGCCGAAGCAATTGGGCGGTTCAACCTTTTATTTAACGGGCTTACGTGATTCAAAAGGTGAGATGCTAGATGGCAAAGCGACATACAAGCTTAATGTGCCAGCCGACACGCCTGTTGAGGATTTTTGGTCAGCCATTGTTTACAACATGGAAACCAAAAACTTTGTTAAAGGAGTCGACCGAGTAGGACTATCGTCTAGAAATGCAGACACGATGAAAAAGAATCCAGATGGTTCTTATGATTTGTACTTCGGCCCGGAAGCGCCAAAAGGACAAGAGGAAAACTGGGTTCCTACCGGTGGTGAAGATTACTTCTTATTGTTCCGACTTTACCGTCCAACATCGAAGACGTTCTTTAAAAACTGGATGCTAGAAGACATGGAAAAAATCAGTGGCTAACCAGCAATAAACGCTAACCCGTTTCTGGAAATAAATAGCCTAGAGCGTGACACCTAAGCGAAGAATATCAATTGGTGCGGCCTAGGCTATGTGAATCAAATTTAACAAGAGAAATTATTATGAAAAAATCGATTATTGCTACGTTGCTGATTACTTTAGGTTGTTCATCTGTGGCGCTAGCTGAGCCTAAATTCAGCGCACAAGTGCCAGAGAGCATCATCACGCCAAATAAGGTTGAGTCTACCTATCTAGGTGAACTGAATTATACCGATGGCGCACCGACAGCCGAAACACACACCAAGGTTCAAAATTTCGTTCAAGTATCCAACGCCGTTCGTGTTTTTCTATCTGGCATCCCCGTTGCTTCAATACAAGGACTATTGTTGGGACATGAAAGCATCGGCATGAAACCTAATCAAACCATCGCAATTTCTGAAGATAATCTAGACGCGAATAGCCTTTGGTTAACAGCGAACACGACCACACCGTATATCACATCAGAGATTGATGTAAGAAATGGCCCAGTCATTCTGGATATTCCCACTCCAGTGCTTGGCTTACTCGACAATGCTGCGTTCAAATATGTAGACAGAATTGGCGTGACTCACCCAGACAACGTCGCTAAATCAGGTAAGTACTTCGTTCGCCATTCTTCGTGGAAAGGAGAAGTGCCAGAGGGATACATTGAGATTGTTAGTGAAGGTTATCAACATTGGTTGTTACTGCGCCTTGTGAGCTCTCCAGAAGAGATGCAAGAAAGCATTGAAACACTAAAAGCGACCACCAAGCTTTACCCGTATGGAGAAGAAGATAAGACAGAGTTCATGAACATTTCAGGTGTTGACTACAACACCATTCACGCTATGGACGCGACGTTTTACGATGAGGTAAATGCTCTAATTCAGTACGAACCTACTGCTATTTTTGATGCTGAATGGTTGTCGCTAGCCAAAGATATTGGGATAGAAAAAGGCCAGGAGTTTGCTCCTAATAAACGCATGCAGAAAATACTGTCGGAAGCGGCAAAAATAGCAACGGCTGAAGCACGTTCAACCTACTTCCATCCTAAAGAAGAAATGTTCCGCTACGATGATAGACAATGGTTTACTCCGCTAGTCTCAGGCCATGAATTTAAAGATGCGAATGGCGTGATTGACTCGGATATGCGAGCAACTTTCCACTTCATGGCGACGGGGATTACCCCTGATATGGTGACAAAAACTGTAGGCAAAGGGTCGGATTACTTATTGGCGACACGTGATGCAAACAAGGAAGTACTGGATGGTAGTCAACATTACACGGTGACACTGCCGCCAAATGCACCTGTAGAGAAGTTTTGGTCATTTATGATCTACGATAACCAGACGCGTTCTATGTTAGAAACGGATCAAAAGTCTGCGGGTATTGATGGTTTGAGTGACAGTATTCAGAAAAATGTCGATGGTTCTATAACCATACACTTTGCTCCCAATGCACCCAAAGGAATGGAAAATAACTGGGTTCAAACGACGGAAGGTAAGGGTTTTAATATCATCTTCCGCATGTATTCACCGACAGAAAAGTGGTTTGATAATTCATGGAAGCCAAGTGATTTTGTTAAGATAAAATAGAAGGCATAGTAAGTTTGAATGCACCCTATAAATGGGTGCATCTTTTCATGTTAAGGTTATTCAACGTTTAGCACTGTCATTGTTCAATCTAGCTAGAGGGCTTATGCAAAAAGATATTTCATATCAGTTGAATCGAGTCGACTTAAATCTACTGGTGGCTTTTGATACGTTGCTTAAAGAACGTAATGTCACCAATGCTGCTAAGGCGTTGTTTGTTTCGCAGTCAGCCATGAGTCGGAGCTTAAAACGTTTGAGAGAAACGTTCGATGATCCTCTCTTCATTCGAACATCGACAGGGCTGACACCGACAGCTAAATCCTTAGAGTTAGGCAAAGAACTGCAACACATTCTTCCGCAGTTGAGTGCGTTATTTCAGCGTAATCAATTTGATCCCCGAGAATGCAATGATACGTTTTCGATCTCCCTGCCTACTTTTCTGGGCAGTACCATTCTTCCTAATTTGGCTTTAGAGCTATTTGATGAAGCTCCAGATGTGAACTTGATAGAAATGGCAGCGAAAAGTAATCCTTATGATTTGCTCGATAAAGGGAAGTTAGATTTTGCTATTCATTATTCGAGTTCGCTAGATCAAAAATACCAAGCGACAAAGTTAGGAACCATTTACCCCAAACTGTTTGTTCGGAGAGACCATCCTCTAGTAGGAATAAACGCTACGTTAGATGAAATCATGCGATACCCGGTGCTCGCGATGAATGTAGAAGAAGACCACAAACAAGCATTTAACACCCCTCTTCAGCAAATATTGTTAGAGCTTGAAAGCAATAAACGACCAAAACTTAGAAGTACTCAAACTCATGTGTTAATGGAGATTGCATCTCGCTCAGATGCGGTGATTTTTGGTATGAACGCGTTGAGTTCACTACCTGATTTCGATAGTCGGTTTGTGGACATTTACGATTTCGTAGACAGTAAACAATATCACGTAGATCTCTATTTGTTGCAGCATCAACGTACATTTACATCCGCTTCGCATCAGTGGATAGCGTCACGATTTAGTGGGTTGTTGGAAAATATACTCTGAAAATAAAATAGCGAATAGCTTCTTTGTTAAATGCTAATCAATAAAAAATTATCGAAAAACGATAATTTTTCATTGATTAGCGTTTGTTTTGATCTTAGTATCCTCCTGTCAATTCAACAGGAATATAAGTATGTCTAACATCCAAAAACAAAGCCGACGCGTACGTATGCTATTGCAATCCCTTTTTGTACTTACCCCTATAATGGTGTGCTACTTCTGGCTAACAGTTGAGACTCCCTATGACTTTATTAGTGCGACGGGCATTTTTTATCTTACCTACGACATCGGGTATTTCACGATGTTGCCGCTTACTATGACAACAAGAATCGTTGCTGCGTTCACAGGCTTATTGATGTCCAGCATCCTTATGTACGCACTGATGGTTCTGATACGTTTATTCCGTAACTATGAGCGAGGTGAAATCTTCTCTTTAGAAAACGCAATGTCCTACCAGAAGCTCGGATATAGCCTGTTTTATTGGGTATTAGGTTCAGTTATCTATGGTTCATTGATGTCAGTGATTCTGTCGTTCAATAATCCACCAGGTGAACGTATCTTCGAGATTAGTTTTGTTGGTATGGACTTTTTAACACTGATATTGGGTATAATTATTTTGATCATCTCATGGGTGATGAAAGAAGGTTATATTCTGGCTGACGAACATAGCCAAACCATTTAAAGGACTTGTCATGACTATCCGCATTAATTTAGACATTATGATGGCCAAACGAAAAATGCGATTGAAGACATTGGCAAAAGAAGTTGGGATTACTGAAGCCAACTTATCAGTATTAAAAAATGGTAAAGCTAAAGCGGTAAGGCTATCGACACTCGATAAGCTGTGTGAAGTTTTAGAGTGCCAACCTGGTGATATTTTGGAGTTTGAACCGAATGATCATCAAGACAGCGTTGCTGAAGAGTAGCCGGTAAGGAAATCGCTTTCTAATTATCTAATAATGAATGAGTCTCGATGCCCTTATCGAGACTCATTGCTAACTATTTATACAGGCTTGCCTGCCTCGTCCTCTTCAACAACATCGGTTTCTAAGCTCGCTTCTGCTAGCCATTTTTGTATTGATGGACTGTTAAGCACGCGTTGCTGATACTGTGATGCCTTCTTTGAAAGTTTGATGCCATAGGTTTCTACGCGTAGCGCCACTGGTGCAAACATCGCATCGGCAATCGACCATTCACCAAACAACCATCCCTCTGGGTACAGATCCATTTGCGCTGACCATATTGCATCGATACGAGCGATGTCTTTCAGTGCATCTTCACTGAGTTTTAGCTTTCGTTGTGCGCGGCAATTCATTGGCATTTCATTTCTGACGGCAAAAAATCCAGAGTGCATTTCTGCGGAAATAGCTCGGGCATGGGCGCGTTCTTTCACTGAGCTAGGCCACGCTGCACTGTTCAAGTGGGCGTCGTTAACGTATTCGAGAATCGCCAATGAATCCCACACCGCAACGTCACCATCAACTAGGGTTGGAACCTTGGCCGTTGGTGTCACTTTAGCCAGAGTGTCGTAGAAATCAGAGGTGAAAAGCTTGAGCTTAATGACTTCGGCATTGAGGTTGTAGTTGTCGAATATTAGCCATGCGCGCAGTGACCAAGTTGAGTAGTTTTGGTTTCCAATATAAAGCTGCATCGTTGCTTCCTTGCGTTTGGTGGGTATGCTTTTGAGCTTAGGGGATTGTATTGCGAGGCACTAACGGATAATTTTGATGCAATACATTAATAAAAACGATGGGTGGTGATTTCGATATGGATATTGATGCGTTGCGAGGCTTTCTCGCGTTTGTGGAAACCAGCAGCTTCACGCGTGCCGCGAAGCAGATCAACCGCACCCAATCGGCATTCAGTGCTCAGATGCGTAAGTTGGAAGAAGAACTCAACGTCACTCTTTTCCAAAAAGAAGGACGTAATTTAATACTGACTGAAGCGGGCTTAGCGCTGCGTTCTCATGCTGAACAGTTGGTCGCCCTTCACAATACCGCGCTTAAACAAGTAAAGCGTTATGAAGACAAACAGCCCTTAAGATTAGGTTGCCCTGAAGATTACAACGACACCATTCTTCCGAAAGTGATTCGCCTGTTACAGCAAGCAGAGCCTACGTGCTCAATCCAAATATTCAGCCTGCCCAGCATTACGCTGAGAGAGTGGTTGGATGACGGCCGTTTAGATGCCGCAATTGTCACTCGAGCGCCCGACAGCGAAGAGGGGTATTGGCTGACTCATGATGTCGGAGTGTGGATTAGCAGCCCTGAGTTTGTATTTGATGGTTCCAAGCCTGTTCCATTAGCCTTGTTTCAAACGGACTGTAAATATCATGCGGCGGCGGTGAATGGTTTAACTAAGCAAGGTACGCCTTATCAGTTGTTGGCGTGCAGTAACACGGCTTCTGCGCAGCGAGCAATTGTTAAAGCGAGTTTAGCGATTGGTGCTATGGGTAAGCTTAGCGTGACTCCGGATTTGAAAATTCTTGGAGATATGCCGCCGTTACCCTCGGTCGATATTGTGCTGATCTTAGCGAGCAAACATCACCCGGTGTTAGACAAAGAAGTGCTCAATCAACTTGTGGAATTAGAGTCTGATTAGTTTTGTTCCGTAAGATTTAATAGATGAACTGCAATCGATGAGTTTGGAGCTGAGCGGGAATTAAGAAATGAAGAGGCCGAAAACATTGTGTTTCTTAGAAAACATGGTGTTTCTCGGCCTTATTTTTATGGAAGACTGAACGTGCGTTAAGAGAGCTTAAACTTACTCAATTCACCGTGCAAATCTCCGGCTTTCACTGTCAGCTCATTACTGATTGCTACTGATGATGTCATGGTGCCCATCACTTCCACAGCGGTGTCATTGATGATCACTACATTGCGGTTAATCTCTTCTGATACTGAGCTTTGCTCTTCAGCCGCGGAAGCAATCTGATTGTTCATGTCGTTGATCACTTCAATCGCTTGGTTGATTTCCGACAAGGCGAGATGTGCTGCTTGGGTTTCGCCTTTGGTGTCATTCGCTTGCTTCTGGCTTTGCTCCATCAATATCACGATAGATTGAGTCTCTTGCTCTAGGCGAGCCAGCATCGAGCGAATCTCTTCTGTCGAGCCTTGAGTGCGATTTGCGAGGTTACGTACTTCATCTGCCACGACAGCAAAGCCTCGTCCTGCTTCACCCGCACGTGCAGCCTCAATTGCGGCATTGAGCGCAAGTAGGTTGGTTTGTTCTGCAATACCACCAATCTCGCTCAAGATGCCTTGAATAGCAGTACTCGAATCGACCAAATTTTGCGTTTGTTGCTGTGCGTCATTGACCTGAACAGCCAAGCTGTCTACAGCGCTGGCGGCATTGTCCATGCGTGTCATGCCATTAAGGCTGTTGCTTTGTACTTGGCTTGCTGCTGCGGCTGCTTGAACGGCTGAGCTTGCCACTTCTTGCGCAGTCGCACTCATTTCATTAATGGCTGTGGCAAGTGAGTTCACCTCGTTAACCTGAGAGTTCAACTGGTCACGTGAAACTTCAGCACGAGCTTGGCCTTCTGTTGCGTTTTTATCTACTTGGTCGGCCGTTACCATCACGGTAAGTAGCATCTCTTGCATACGAGATAGGAAGGTATTGAACCAGTGTGCAAGCTGAGCGGTTTCATCTTTTCCTTTCACTTCAATGCGGTAAGTTAAGTCGCCTTCGCCTTGTGCAGCATCTTTAAAACGCTCTACTAAATTGTTTAGAACCTTGCCCAGAGAATTGGCAATGAATGCCATTGAGGCAATACCTAGAATAGCTGCGATGATCCCCGCCCACACACCTTTTTCAAGTGCTTTTGAATTCTGTGCATCACTCCATTGCGTGTAGTCGTCGACGCTTTTTGTAAGGTGACTACTGGGAACGGATACCATGACTACCCATGGCGCATCACTCGTATCAATGGCTGTTATTGCGTACTCATCGCCGCCGAAATTAACAAGGCCTGCACCTTCTCGTTTAGCGATAGATTGAATTGTCGACCATTCGGATTCCAATTCAGAAGAGACTCTTTTACCCACCATGTTTCCAGCTCGGCTGTTGGCGAGAGTTATGCCTTTCCATGATGTAATAAGGATTTTTCCTTCGCCATCAAACAAGTTACGTGCAAGCAATTCACTTTGGCTTTGAAGCTCGAACAAAGACAAATCAAAGCCAATTGAGCCAATGATTTTTCCGTCTTGTTTGATTGGTTGGCTGATGGTAGTGATGAGCTCTTGCTTACCGCGAACTGGATAGAAATAGGGTTCCATCACAAATGTCTTACCGGTTTGGTATGGCATTAAGTGCCAGTCGTCTTTGCGCTCACCGTTGCTGTTAAGTTCGGTATTGCTGAAACTCTCCATTGCGACGGCATCAAAGCTGTTCTGATCATTTGGAGAGAAGAAAGGCGCAAGGTAGCCCTGACTGTTAAAACCTAATTCGGTGTCCAAGCTGATCTCGTTATTCAGATCGGTTTGTTGTGGCCAAGTCTTGTTCTCCCACACCATGTAACCCGCAAATACAGCTTTGTTTTGTGCTTCCAAGGCGGCAGTAAACTGTTTAACGATAAGGTCTGCGCTTGCGTTGGTTTCTGAACTTAACTCGATAATAGATCGTGCTTGCTTAAGGTTTGCTAGTACAGGGTCAAGTTGGTTGGCAATGTTTAAACCTTGTTGAATGGCTGTGTTTTGCAAATCTGTCGTTGTGGCTTCTGTCAGCTGCGTCTTTACTTTTTCAGTGACTTGTTTGTTCACATCGGTAAATGCGCTGGTGGTCATGCCCATTGCGATCAACAGAGTGAAAGCCATTGCTCCACCTGCACTCACCGCAATTCGCGTACGTATACTGTTAAACATATGATCCCTATAGCCAAATATTGGTAATTTCCCAGAGATTTTAAACAAGATAAGTGAATGGAAAATTCAAAATAATGAACATAAAAAGAATAGGGTGATCAAAATTATAAATAGGATTGCATAGTGCTCAGATTTATATCTTGCAGGCGGGTTCTATAAGGTAAGTAAATGGCCGTTAGTATTTCATTAGCTATTTGTATTCATTGATCTTTTAAATTTATTAATGATATTTATTTGTCGGTAAATCAAGAGGTTGTAGTTTGAGGGTGTCCTGAATATGGATTACTTATTACGTGACTTTGCTCACACTTTAATTTGGTTCGAAGCACAGTATGTCCACTTATAAAGTGTGTGTTTCTACTTTGGGTGCTCAATCAGAGCATCCAAATCATTGTTCATGTTTTATTGAAGAATCCCCAAGCTCTTTAGCTTTCTATAAATGGTATTGCGGCTGATGCCGAGTATTCGCGAAGTCTTACTGATGTTGCCTTGGTTCGCTTGATACGTTTGCAGTAAGGTTTCTTCAACGGTACTTCTTAAATCGCTATTCGTTGTGTCTTTGATGGTATTAGGAGTCGTCAGTTGATGCTGATTATCTTGCGCTAATGACGTGAGGTGTTGAGCGAGGTGACTCGGTACGTGCTCTAGTGTGAGTATTGCTTCATCACTCGCGAGTAGGGTGGCGACCTTAAGTAAATTGTCTAATTCACGTATGTTGCCCGGCCAAGAATAGGCGCACAGTAAGCTCATTAAGTGCGGGCAGATTGTTTGCTCATCTTCGGCGTATTTACTATGAATGTGCTCGATTAAGGCGTGCTTATCTTGTCGGTGTTGCAGGCTTGGTAAAGTGAAGGCTAAGCCGTTCAGGCGATAATAAAGATCTTGTCGAAACTCTCCTGTCACAACTAACTGTTCTAGGTTTTTATGCGTGGCAGCGATGATCTGACAATCGACTTGGTAGCTCTGATTTGAGCCAACAGGGACGACTGACTTATCTTGCAGAACATGCAGCAATCGGCATTGAGCCTCCAATGGCATGTCGGCAATTTCATCGAGAAACAGAATACCCTTGTCTGCTTGGCGGATCTTACCTTGGAAACCTTTGTGGCTTGCGCCCGTAAAAGCCCCCGGCGCGTAACCAAACAGTTCGGATTCGATAAGATCTTTGGGTAGCGCACCGCAATTCACCGCTACTAAGGGCGAAGATTTACGCTGGCTTTGTTGGTGTAATGCTTTAACAAATTCGCCTTTTCCGACCCCTGTTTCTCCTAGGATTAATAGGCTGATCCCTTTATCAATAACCTTATTGGCTTGTTGCCAAGCGTGTTCTATTTGTTGTTCGCCATGGTGCAGATCACACGATGCTGAAATGGAGCGCGTGCGTTTGGTGGTTGGTTGCTTGAGGTGTTGTTTCTCAAACACAAAGGGCGTGTCTAATGAGGTTCGGTTGAAGAGGGTATCGATGCATTCGCCGACGATTGAGGTTTGATCCAGCAGCTGAGAGGCGACTTGATTGTGCGCCACTACCTCACCAGCTTCATTGGCTATCACTATCCCTTGCCAACCACTGTGCAGTAGTGATTTCTCACACGCGAGGTCAATACGAGTGGTACCTTGCGGGATGTGACTCAGTAGCTGATTCTCAACGAGTTGAACCATATTTTGAACCAGTAATTGCACCGAACTGTCGTGCTGTTGCTGCTCACTGGTGATGTCCAATATGCCAACCATTTGGCCTTGGTGATCGAACACCGGACTTGCTGAACAACTGATAAATCGATGCTGGTGGATGAAGTGCTGCTCACCAATGATAGATACTGGCTTGGCTTCAACAATCGCAGTGCCAATCGCGTTGGTGCCTTTAAGTTGTTCCTGCCAACACGCTCCTGAGCTGAGCGCAATTGACGTCAGCTTCTCTTTAAACCGCTCTTGTCCCCAACTCGCCAGAATCACGCCCTCAATGTCCGTCAAAATCAAACGACTGTCGGTACGAGCAAACATCTGATTGAACAAAGGAAGAGCATTACGTTCGACGATGTGAATCAAGTCAGATGATTGATGACGTCGCTGTTTAAGAATCGATTGTGGCAGGCGAATGTCTTCGGGGAGTCGTCTCTGTTTTAGACCCGCTTCTGTGCTGCGGTGCCAAGAGGATGAAAGCCAATCTGAGGTGTTTGCTTGTTGAAGGTGCATGACTGTTCCATGTCGTAACAGTGAGGGTGTGCCAATTTGGAACAGTTGAACACTGGAGTGGTTTCCATACGTCCGTTCAATGCCAACTCACTTAGGGTTGTAAACGTTTGGTAATCATAGTTTTACAATTTATTAACAACAAGTTTTGAAGTTCTGGCGTGTGATTTGCGTTGTTACTGTTGTGAAGAAAACACGAAGTATCAGTGTTTTAAACAGAAAGCATAAACATGGTGGCTCTCTTCTTACGAGCTTTCTTCTCTCGAGATCTCTTCTCAAGGGAAGCCGCCATGCTAGCTCGACAACATAAGCTCAATAACGAATGAGCAACGACTAAAAATCTAAGAAGGATCTAACTATGATTTACGCACAGCCGGGTAGTGATAACGCAGTGGTTAACTTTAAAGCGCAATACGATAATTTTATCGGTGGCGAGTGGGTGAAGCCTGTCAGCGGCGAGTATTTTGATAACACTTCCCCAGTGAATGGTCAGGTGTATTGCCAAGTGGCGCGTTCAACCGAGGCGGACATTAGCTTGGCACTTGATGCCGCGCATGCTGCTCGTGCTAGTTGGGCTTCGACCAGTGTGACTGAGCGCTCCAACATCCTGCTTAAAATTGCCGACCGCATTGAAGCGAACCTTGAAGAAATCGCAGTCGCCGAGACGTGGGAAAACGGCAAGCCTGTGCGTGAAACCTTAGCAGCAGACATTCCTTTGGTTGTCGATCACTTCCGTTACTTTGCGGGTTGTATTCGAGCGCAAGAAGGCAGCGCAGCTGAGCTCGATTCAAACACCGCGAGTTACCACTTTCCAGAACCGATTGGTGTGGTGGGGCAGATCATTCCTTGGAACTTCCCTATCTTAATGGCGGCTTGGAAATTGGCACCAGCACTTGCTGCGGGCTGTTGTGTGGTGATGAAGCCAGCCGAGCAAACACCGACATCGATCTTAGTGATGATGGAAAAGATCGCCGATCTTCTACCTGCAGGCGTCGTCAACATCGTGAATGGTTTTGGTAGCGAAGCAGGCCAAGCATTAGCAACTAGCGATCGTTTGGCTAAGTTGGCGTTTACTGGCTCAACTGAAGTTGGACATCATATTCTGAAATGTGCCGCAGAAAGCTTGATTCCATCAACGGTTGAGCTTGGCGGTAAGTCTCCAAACATCTATTTCCCAGATATCTTTAACCATGAAGACGAATACCTCGATAAGTGTGTCGAAGGCATGCTGCTTGCGTTCTTCAACCAAGGTGAAGTGTGTACTTGTCCATCACGTGTGTTGATCCATGAATCGGTGTACGACAAGTTCATCGCCAAGGTGGTCGAGCGTGCTCAAACTATTAAACAAGGTAACCCGTTAGATACTGATACGCAGGTTGGCGCACAAGCCTCTAAAGAACAGTTCGATAAGATTCTTAGCTACCTAGAAATCGGTCGTCAAGAAGGTGCGAAAGTGCTAACAGGTGGTGAAATTGCGCAGCAACCAGATGATCTCGGCAACGGTTACTACATTCAGCCAACCATGCTGGAAGGGCACAACAAGATGCGTGTCTTCCAAGAAGAGATCTTCGGCCCTGTTATCGCTGTAACGACGTTTAAAGATGAAGCAGAAGCGCTAGAGATTGCCAATGACACCGAATATGGCTTAGGTGCAGGCGTGTGGACGCGTGATGCAAACCTAGCGTATCGCATGGGGCGCAACATTGAAGCGGGTCGTATTTGGGTGAACTGTTACCACGCTTATCCAGCACATGCCGCGTTTGGTGGTTATAAGAAATCAGGCATCGGCCGTGAGACACACAAGATGATGCTCGACCACTACCAAAACACTAAGAACCTGTTGATCAGCTACGATACTAATCCGTTGGGCTTCTTCTAATACAGGTTCGTTCTAAAAGTATGAGAATGAATCATGGGTACAAAGAATAACTAACAACGCAGTTGGCTTAATTAAGAAAAATAAAAAGTGAAAGCAAAACGCCCAATTCAATTGAGTTGGGCGTTTTTATGTTTGAATTGGTCTAGCTTTTCGAAAAGAAGATCTCGGGCTTATGGACAGGGCCATAGTTGCCTTCTAGCTGAGTGAGCTCTAAACCTTGCTTTCCGATCAGAGTACCGACCAACTGGCGGTTAAACGGGTAGCTGTCGGGGTTGTTAATATACTCTTCAACATCAATCCATTTAGCTTCTGCAATTTCATCAGTGTCTTGAATCGCGATATCTTGAGTTTGAGCGATAAGGTGACAAATAAAGTAGAGGTTTGATTTACCGAATTGATACGGGTGTCTTGTCGCCATGCCAACCACCGAAACGAACGTGGCTTCGATACCGGTTTCTTCCAATGTTTCCCGAACCACAGACTCTTCTATGCCTTCACCCAATTCAATATGGCCGCCAGGTAACTTGTAGCCAGTCATACTGTGCTCTTTAATCATCAGCACTTGGTTATGTTCGTTGGTGATCAACGCGCCAGCGCCCAAGGTGTGGGTCGGAATGAAAGGCACAAATTCTACCATCTCGGATTTATGAATCAGTGTAATCTCGTCTTCTAAGCAGTTGTGAAACACGAAGCCTAGCTCAGTCGCTCCCGGAATAAGGTGCGAGACTGAAATAGGCAAACTAATCCAAATGATACCTTTGTTATTTTGCTTTGAAAATTCGGTGATCTCGCTAAGTTCGGCATTGAATGAGTCAGCATCGTGAGGGGCTGTTGCTGGGTCGATGATGATGCCGTTAAATTTGTCGAGCGTAAATTCCACGGGTGATCCTTTATTATTTTTGATTTATAGGGAGTCGAGCATAGGTGGAGCTTATAACATCTTAAGGGCTTATAAAACCTGCTCTGCTTGTAGCATTTTTAAGAGTACGGCAGTCACGGGTGAAAGTGGAAAGGTAGGGAAGTGTAAAGCGGGCGGCTTGAAACAAAAACTGCGCTTGGAAGCCAAAGCGCAGTCTGAAGATGAATCTTATCTAAGGTTTACTCTAACGAATATAGTTTGCATCAACACTTACGTACCAGTGCTGAAGCTTGCCGTCAGATTTTTTGATCCACAAATCGTTGGTGTAGCTCTCAATCTTGCCGTTAACCGTTAAATTGAACGTGTTCTCATCGAATTCGCCAAGTTTCACGAATTGGTCTGTGGTAACTAGGAACGGGTCCATATCGTCCACGCCAACCACATCTGAAATCACATAGTAGTGGTAAGTCAGCGGCTTGCTCGCATTATTCGGGTTGCTGCGGTACGCCACAAGCTTGAACGGTTCCGTTAATGGAACATCGAGCGTTTGCTTGTCCATGGTCGCTGGAATTGGGATAAACAGCCAAGCAGTAAACAGACCGCTCAGTAAAACCATCAGGAAGAAAAGAGTCTTAATTGCTTTCATAGCAACCTTCAAAATAGGTGATGTTGAAGACGCTATGGTAACAGGTTTGATTTGTTGATTGTAAGAGTATGAATAAGTGAAGGCGACACCTGTCTGTTAGGAAGTTTGAATGAATTGACACACTGTTCATAAGTCACTATCTACACTAGTGCGAGTGACCTTGAGATAGGTTGATCATCACAACACCTGCTGCCACAAATAACATACCAACCCACACCATAGTATCGAGGTGCTGGCGGTAAACAAATGTAGAAATCAAGCTCACGGTTACGATAGCCAAGCCCGCCCATAAAGAGTGAACCACACCTACAGGCATCCCCTTCATGGCTTGGCTCAAAAATAGAAATGCCGCCAAGTGTCCTGAAATCACCAATAGAGCAGGGATGGGTTTAGACAAACTGAAACCGTCGGTTGCTTTAAGTGCTACGTGAGAAAGTGCTTCCGCCATCACGCCCATCATTAAGAAAAACCAGCTCATAGTCGTACCTTTTAGTTGTATTGTTTTTTTTGGTATAGCGGAGTGTTTGAAAGAGTGAATCGTTGTTGCTGCTATTGAGGTACAGCGGGCTCGCCTAAATAGCAGGCACAAAAAAGCCCACACCTCACGCTTTTGCAAGGTGTGGGCTAAATCGGTGTGACTACTTGTTCAGATAAGCTGCGTGGAACTCAATGTGTTCATCAATAAAGCTAGAGATGAAGAAGTAGCTATGGTCGTAACCTGGCTGCATACGTAGCTCTAAATCGGCATTGGTTATCTTAGCGGCTTCGACTAATTGCTCAGGCTTAAGCTGTTCAATCAGGAAGTTATCGGCTTCGCCTTGATCAACCAACATTGGCAGCTTAGTGCCTTTGGTTTTTAGAAGCTCAGACGCGTCGTAATGTTTCCACTCTTCAATATCTAAGCCCAAGTATTGGTTGAATGCTTTTTGTCCCCAAGGGCATTGCATTGGGTTGGTGATTGGGCTGAATGCGGAGATAGAACGGTAGCTATCTTCGTTCTTGATGCCAATCGTTAGGGCACCGTGTCCGCCCATGCTGTGACCTGAAATGGATTTCACAGACGTCACTGGGAAGAAAGATTCAATCAAAGCTGGGAGCTCTGTTACCACGTAATCGTACATATGGTAATGGCTGTCCCATGGTGCTTGAGTGGCATTCACATAGAAGCCTGCACCTTGGCCGAGATCGTAGCTTTCATTGTTGGCAACGCCTTCGCCGCGCGGGCTAGTGTCAGGGGCAACAATAGCAATGCCTTGCTCAGCCGCAGCTTTGAACGCGCCGGCTTTTTGCATGAAGTTTTCATCGGTACAGGTTAAGCCTGATAACCAATACAAAACAGGAACTGGGTTTTCTTTACTTGCGTTAGGCGGCAAGAAAATCGCAAAACGCATGTTGCAGTCAAGCGTTGCAGAAAAGTGGGTGTATTGTTTGTGCCAACCACCAGCAACCTTTGCTTGGCTAATGTTTTCGATTGTCATCTATTGTGCTCCGTTAGGTTGATGGTTTGGGGAATAACGTGTCTATATCATCTAAAGTTTCACCACCCACCGGGCAGGAGGTGGTGAAGACAGTTTGTTGCTTTTCATTTATAGCTTTGGCCTCGATGCTCGAAAGAACCGAGGCCAAGGAGAATTACTTATCCATGTGTAGAACAGTACGGATAGATTCACCTTTGTGCATTAGGTCGAATGCTTCGTTTACGTCTTGTAGACCCATAGTGTGAGTGATGAACTCTTGAAGACCAAACTCACCCGCCATGTAACGGTTTACGATTTCTGGAAGCTCAGAGCGGCCTTTAACACCACCGAAAGCAGAACCACGCCATACACGACCAGTCACTAGTTGGAATGGACGAGTTGCGATCTCTTGACCTGCACCTGCAACACCAATGATGACTGATTCGCCCCAACCTTTGTGGCAGCACTCAAGTGCTTGACGCATCACGTTTACGTTGCCGATACACTCGAAAGAGTACTCAACACCACCGTCTGTCATCTCTACGATAACGTCTTGGATTGGCTTGTCGAATTTAGTCGGGTTGATGCAGTCAGTCGCGCCAAGCTGTTTTGCTAGCTCGAATTTGCTCTCGTTGATATCTACACCGATGATGCGGTCAGCACCAGCCATGCGAGCACCAATGATTGCAGAAAGACCGATACCACCTAGGCCGAATACAGCAACGTTGTCGCCTTTTTCAACTTTAGCTGTGTTCAATACAGCGCCCATACCCGTTGTTACACCACAACCTAGAAGACAAACTTCTTCAAGTGGTGCTTCTTTGCTTACTTTCGCTAGAGAGATTTCTGGAAGTACAGTGTACTCAGAGAAAGTAGAGCAACCCATGTAATGGAAAATTGTTTCGCCATTGATAGAGAAGCGGCTTGTACCGTCTGGCATTAGGCCTTTACCTTGCGTTTCACGAACCGCTTGGCATAGGTTAGTTTTACCAGATTTACAGAACTTACATTCGCCACATTCAGCTGTGTAAAGTGGGATAACGTGGTCGCCAATCTCAACACTTGTAACGCCTTCGCCGATCATCTCAACGATACCGCCACCTTCGTGACCAAGGATTGAAGGGAAGATACCTTCTGGATCGTCACCTGATAATGTGAATGCGTCAGTGTGACAAACACCAGTAGCAACGATGCGAACTAGAACCTCACCAGCTTTAGGAAGTTGTACATCAACTTCTTCCATTTTTAGTGGCTCGCCAGCTGCCCAAGCAACCATTGCTTTTGATTTGATATGCGTTTGACCAGGTTTAATTTCGATTGTCATTGGATGCTTCCTATATATGTCAGTACAGCGGATAACTGTGCAATTAGCTTCAACCCGTTAAGAGTAGTTGAGCTTAATTGTTTCCGCTCTCTCGTTTTGTTGGAGCTAGTATAGGTGTGAGTGCATGTTTTGATAATCCCCTTAAATAGAAAATGATTATTACGTATTTGTAATAATAGGCGTATTCAGAGGAGTTCGAAGAGGGGGAGTTACTCAGAAAATGTAAGAACATTCTGGGTAGCTTTCTATGGAAGGCACTAATTGGAAACAAATAGGACGTAAGTTAATAGCCTATGTGATTTGGTATGGTGGTCATCAACTTGTTTTTTACTTCGGTGAGTCATTGAGTTTGTTTAGTAGATGGTAATGCAGTTCGTAGATTTAGCCTATGTCGATCCATATCTAAGTAGGTTCACCCTACGGAAATTGAGCCGCCTAACGTTCGTTTAGATAGGCCTGTGAAATATTCCGTATGACTAAGCTTGCCACTTATTTGTTGGTCTTAAGGCGTGTTCTCAGAAAACTGGCTTATCCACGACTTCGAAACAAACGCATTTAGGCGTTTAACTATGGTCTGGTTGTCTAGTTTAAAACTACTAATCACTACCATGTTTAAAGAATTGTTGTTCTTATGAACGAATTTTTTTGCTCATAGTTCTTAAAGCCTACTTTTTTAATGGATTTATAGAACAATTTTTTCCTTTTGGTATGATATACAAATAAATTATCAAAAGACTAAGAAAGGTAAGGCTATGGATTTCATCGAAAGGCTACAGGGGCTATCTAAAAAAATAGTTCAAGTTGGCGCAACATTAGAAACAGAAGAAGCAACTAAGAACGCATTGATTATGCCATTCCTACACTCAGTTCTTGGTTATGATGTTTTTGACCCAACAGAAGTCGTCCCTGAGTTTAATGCTGATACAGGTACTAAGAAAGGCGAAAAAGTAGATTATGCGCTGCTTAAAGATGGTGAAGTTCAAATCTTGATCGAATGTAAAAAATTCGGAGAGAAGCTATCGACTAAACACGCCAGTCAACTGTTCCGTTATTTCTCTGTAACGAACGCTCGTATCGCTATCCTTACGAATGGTGAAGTTTATGAGTTCTATACAGATCTCGATGCTCCAAACAAAATGGACGAGAAGCCATTCTTAACGTTGAATATGTCTGATCTCGATGAGCATATTGTTCCAGAGGTTAAGAAGCTAACTAAATCATCTTTTGATGTTGATTCTGTTGTCGATGCTGCGGGGGAGCTTAAATATCTAAATCAAATTAAGAAGGTTCTACAAGTACAGTTTAAGAACCCAGAAGAAGATTTTGTAAAATTTTTCACATCAAGAGTTTATGATGGTGTTCAAACTGCAAAAGTTAAAGCTCAATTTCTTGAAATCACCTCAAAAGCATTAAAACAGTTCCTTAACGATAGTATCAATGATCGTTTAAAGTCTGCGATTGGCACTAATGAAGAAGTTGCAATTAAGGCGCAAGCGCCAGTTCAATCTGTAGTAGATACAGAAATCACACTAGAGCAAGGCGAAGAAGATAAGCCAAGGGTTGTTACGACTGAAGAAGAAACGGACGGCTTCAATATTGTTAAAGCCATTCTACGTGCAAAATTAGATGTTTCACGTATTACGGCAAGAGACACGCAAAGTTACTTTGGTATTTTGCTCGATGACAATAACCGTAAACCTTTATGTCGTTTACACTTTAATGCGAAACAAAAATATATTGGAATTACTGGTGAAGATAAAAAAGAAACTCGCCACCCAATTGAAAGCTTGGATGATATCTACAGCTTATCTGACAAGTTGCTAGATAATGCAGCTAGATTTGAATAAATAGAGCAAGGGAGGTTTGACCTCCCTTTTTGTATATGAAATATTTTACGTTACCTCGATACAACGCTATAGCTATCGTTATGGCTGTAATACTGGCCTTTTTTAGTAGTTATAGTAACTCAGCTCTTATACATGCTTTAAATTGGCTAGTCGTTGCTTACTTTTTTCTTGAAGCATTTTTCAAGATCAAAGAACAAACTTGGCGAAAATACATCTCGACTTTTGGCAATAAATTTGATTTCTCGATAGTAATGATAAGTTCGATCTTCTTGTTCTTACCAAATGAAGCTCTTGGAAGCGTTATCTACCTAAGAATTTTCAGAATAATATCGCTTATAAAAATTGTCAGACTTATGCCAAATACTGAGCATATTGTTAATGGTCTTATAAGAGCTTTAAAGGCATCCAAAGCTGTTTTGATATTGCTAGCTGTGCAGTTGCTGTTTTTCTCGCTATTAGGTTTTACGCTGTTTTCTAATGTAATTCCTGAGTACTTCGGTGATCCGTTGCGTTCAATGAATACTATCTTTGGAATTTTTACGATAGAAAACTGGGGAGCGATACCAGAAGCAGCAAAAGAACTCAACCAACCTTATGCTTATTATGCTGTAAATACATTTGTTATAGTGGTTTTAGTTTTAGGTGGCTTTATTGCACTTTCTCTTGCTAATGCTATTTTTGTAGATGAAATGGCAAGTGATAACAACGATAACCTTATGGAAGAGATAGCGGAACTTAAGTCAGAACTAAGCGAAATCAAGGAGTTGTTAAGAAAGCCAAATGATTAGCTATCAGCGCCACTAGTTGAGATAGTCCACTTAAAGTGTTTTTTGATAAGCAACTAGTAAGGTCAGATTTCAATATCCTATCGGAATCTGGCTTTTTATTTTTACCAAAGTACCGAATGTATAGCGATACTTGGTGCGTGCAAAAAATATTAACTCGTTTCTATTCACTGATAAGTATATTTAAACCCTCTCACACCCCAACACCGCCACAAACGCATCCAAATATTTCTCGATAGTCAGATCCGCAGAAACGGGTGGTAGCTCCACGGTGATGCACGGTAGGTTTCTTTCTTGGCACCAAGTGCCGAATGAGCCTGGGGTTTCGTAATCGACGTCTTCGACAAGTGGTAGGTTGAACTGTTTACCCAGCCAAATGGCGAGTTCAGATTGGGTTGGATCGTCGACCATAGCGAGTGGTTCGTGGAAAGAGATGACGAACTTGGGTTGGCGCTGTTCGATGAGGTTGATAAGCGATTGCACTTCTGGTTCAAGTTGGTCGGCTTGTCCCGTTTTTACTTTTACATCTCTGACTGGGGTGTGAGAACTCCAGCGATAGACGGTGCCGTTTTCTGTCCAGTTCTGAGTTGGAAAGGCGCGGTTCAAATCGACTTGATTTGCGTTGGCGCGAGTGCCTAGTTGATTGCCATCTGGGTTCATCGACAGGATCACATCGTGTCGTAAGTTGGCGGCAGGCAAACTTCTTAGGGCGCAAGACAAACCTGCGATAGATGCGGTTTCATCACCATGTGTGCCTGCTAAAATTAGCCCGCGAGATTCGCTTTCTATTTGCGCGGGGAAGTAGAGCAAGGGTGCGCCCAACACCGATTTTCCATATGACAGCGGCTTTATCGAAAACGCAGCTCTTTCCGTTCTTGGAATTAAACTCACCTTAATCTCCTGATTGATCAAGTACTATCAAATAGTCACTACTATTTAGATGACCTCTATTAAATAAACCATAGCGTCAAAACTCGTCAACCGTCGCATTGTTAATTTTATTACTTTGCTTCAAAGATAGGCTAGGAGAGCAAAAAAACATGGATTTTAAGAAACATTCAACGGCTTTAATCATTTCATCTTTATTGACCCCTTTTATCTCAGTGACTGCCGTTGCTGAAACATTGCCTGCCGGAACTTCTCTGGCGAAAGAGCAACACTTGGTGCGTGCCAATGATGCAGAAGCTGCGACGCTTGACCCGGCCAAGGCAGAAGGCTTGCCTGAAATGCACATTCTACGTGACCTATTTGAAGGTTTAGTGATCCAAGATCGCGATGGCAATATCACCCCGGGTGTTGCGGAATCTTGGGAAACCGAAGACAACCAGACGTTTGTATTCCACCTACGTAAAGACGCTCAATGGTCGAATGGCGATCCGGTGACGGCCGATGATTTCGTGTATGCGATAAGACGAGCGGTCGACCCGAAACTGGCTTCGCCGAATGTTTGGTATCTTAAACTTACTCAAATCAGCAATATTGCTGACGTGGCGGAAGGTAAGAAGCCCGTTGAAGAGTTAGGTATCTCTGCCGTTGACAAGCACACGGTGAAGTTCGAGCTTGATAGTAAAGTGCCTTACTTTGTGGCGATGACAGGCCACACCTCAATGATGCCAGTTCACAAGACAACGCTAGAAAACAGCGACAAGCCGTGGAGCGATCCTAAGCAGTTTGTGGGGAATGGCGCTTTTGTTTTAGACGAGTGGGTGGTGAACGAACGGATTGAACTGAAGAAGAATCCTAACTATTGGGACAGTTCAGATACGAACCTAACTCAAGTGACATACATTCCGTTTGAGAACCAAAATTCTTCGATTAACCGTTATGCGGTGGGTGAGGTTGATATCACGTCTGATGTACCAACACATATGGCGCAACAGCTGAAAACAAAGTATCAAGACGCTTATACCGCCGTCCCTCTACTGTGTACTTATTACTACGCATTCAATACCACACGACCTCCGTTTGATGACGCGAGAGTGCGTAAAGCGGTGTCTTACTCAATGATGCGTGATGTGATTACCAATGGCGTCACTCAGGTGGGTAACTTGCCGGCTTATACCTTTGCCCATGAGTACACGGCAGGCTTTGATGCGACTCAGCCTGAATATAGTGAATGGACTCAAAAGGAACGAGACCAAAAGGCGAAAGAGCTGTTGAAAGAAGCGGGCTACGATGCGTCTAACCCATTAGATTTCAAATTGCTCTATAACACCAGTGAATCGAACAAGTCGATTGCAGTGGCTATCGCTTCAATGCTCAAAGGCAACCTAGGCGCGCAAGTTGAGTTAGAGAACCAAGAGTGGAAATCTTACCTAGTATCACGTCGCCAAGGTGACTTCGATGTGATGCGAGCGTCTTGGTGCGGTGACTACAATGAAGCGTCGACCTTCTTGAGCCTATTGCGCTCTGAGTCATCGGGTAATTTTGCTCGTTACAACAACGACAAGTACGACTCTGCAATGGACAGCGCATTAGCCGCAACCAATGAGCAAGATCGCCAAGGTTTCTATGATCAAGCGGAGCAGTTACTGGCTGAAGATATGCCTATCGCGCCAATCTATTACTACATGCAGGCTCGCCTAGTGCGACCAAGTGTCGGTGGTTTTGCTAAGAACAACGTTGAAGGGCGCATCTATTCTAAGGATCTTTATATCAAAGAATAGATAGATTAACTGTGAGATCTGATATGGCGGTTTGAAGACATGACGGATCTAAGAAATAGCGCATAAAGATTAAAAAAAAGAAGAAGAGGGACGTTGAACATAAATATATGATTAACGTCCCTTTATTATATCTCTGTTTTAGATAAGGCTATTTATAGGCAATTTTAGCTGCCTATAAATGAACGTTGAGGCTCGAAGTCGATACTAACCATTATTATTTGTGAATTCGTTACGGAGAGCCACTCTAAAGCTATTGATATTTATAATATTTGAGGTTTCTGCAAAAATTACCCTCTATTTGTTGAGTTCTAAATATCTATTTTTCTATTTAGTCTATTTGTATTTAAGTTGATATCGATCAATTGAAAAAGCCTAATTCATTCCTACGCTTAATTATATAAATAGAGCAATGGGATTTAGGAGGGTAATAATGAAGTACTCAATGATGACGCTATCAGCCGTGGCTGTACTTATGATCATTCCAGCCAGTCCTGTTCAAGCAAAAGATAAGATACTAGAGAGCAGTAAGCTTGCCTCAAATATAGTTATCGATGGCAGCGTTGATGCCGTTTGGGATCAAGCTAAACCGCTGACTCAGAAGGTGAATAAATTACCGTATAAGCCAAATAATGGCTATGAGGGTATTAAAAAAACCAGCGTGGAAATGAAATCAATGTATGACGATGAATACATTTATTTCTTGTTTAGTTATGCCGATCCGACCAAAAGTATTGACCGCTTTCCTTGGATTAAGCAAGAGGATGGTTCATGGAAACAGTTAAAAAATAAAGATGACACCGGACATGACAATACCTACTACGAAGACAAATTTGCGGTCTATTGGAATATCAATGCTGAAGGCTTTTCTGATAAGGGGTGTAATGCTGCGTGTCACAGAGCTAAAAAGGGAAAAAACGCAGGGCGTGATGACAAGAACCCTGCACGGAAATACACCAATCGTGAAGGTGAGTTTATTGATATGTGGCACTGGAAAGGTGTGAGAACTGCGGTTCATAACCAGCTCGATGACCAATACGTCGATAGCAATACTGATCCAGAACAAAACAAAGGTTGGGGACGTAAAGGTGACAGCAAAACAGGTGGTGGGTACGTTAATAACGTAAAAGACGGCCAGCCAGCCTATGTATCAGATAACTTGACTAATGAAACGTTACTGATTTTAGACTCAGGGAAGAAACCATTTACACCTGACTACAATCAGTTGGAACGAATTCCAGGTTTAACGGGTAAGCCATTTACCGGTTCTCGTGGTGATATCGAAGTCGGTGCCGTTTGGAAAGAGGGTATTTGGACTCTTGAAATGAAGCGTAAGCTTGTCACTACTGGTGAAAATTCAGAAACGCAAGATGTGCAATTTAACGATTTGAGCCAATTATATCCATTTGGTGTTGCGGTTTTTGATAACTCTCAAATTAATCACATATACCATCGTGGTGTGTTAAATCTTGAGTTTAAATAAGTATAACACTCGTCACTAACTGAAATGATTTGTGTCGAAATAATCGGCTCAAATCATTTCTTCACAGAAGAGTACTATTATGGTCAAAACAGTTACTCAATATGTTTCTTATTTATTTGTGTTGACCACGTTGAGTATATTCTTTATTCCGTTATCGCTCTGTTCTGAGCCAACAGTTCAGGATTCCGCTGTCCATAATGTAAAACCGTTTTCTAGCCAAATTACCAATGAAGCGGGAATGCATACTTTAATAAAGGAAAATAAGCGTTGTATACGGTGCCATCAAAAAAAGCGTCTGCTTAAAAATATTGATGCCATCGCTTCTGTAGGCGCACATGCCAGTACCGAGTTTTACAACAACTGCACGGCTTGTCATGGCAGAAAAGGTTCTCACCCCAAAGATTCTGATCTAGTGAGTGTGATTCCATTCGATGATCATATCGACTTACCAATTTTCGAACAAAACCAAAAGTGTATCGCCTGTCATTCTCCAGAAAGCTTGAGGGCCAGTGAGTGGACCCACGATGTACACGCCACCAAATTAACATGTTCCAACTGCCACAATTTACATCGAGATTCAGACCCGATTATCGGTATCAGTAAGAAGTTCCGTATTGGGCTATGTGCAACCTGCCATGAAGCTATTCTGCGTGAGAAAGCGCTTAAGTCGCATCGGTAAGAAGGAGCCAGTTTTATGAGTACGACTAAATATTTAATTGGTGTGTTACTTACTGGAGTATGCGTTCTGGTAGTCGCTGAAGATTTACCTAATCCAGATGAGCATAATCTAGCGAATATTCACCTGAAGGATGAAACATGTGTGGGGCAGTGCCATCTAGACGAGGAACCTTCTGACGATCTTGAGTTTGAATATAACAGCTGCGTGGAGTGTCATGATGATTTTGGGCATCTAGAGGGGCGCCAGCATAATCTAAAGCACAAAGAGAGCGAAGAGATGGAGTGCGTCGAGTGTCATCTTCCTCATGAAGAATTTGATCCTAAGGATAGCTGTATAGATTGCCACGATGAAGAAGACGAGGAATTATCAGACTTTTATTCAGTTAGGCTAGAGCGCTATTTAAATACGTCTAGCCTTAATTTCTAGAAACTCATCATATTAAAATAGTAGAGCGAGTACTCTTACTTTAGATGTGATGGGTTTACTCTCTTCAACGTCTTTAAGCGGTGCGTGCTTCGCAAATATCTGCATTTTCTAGAGCTGCGTTATTCCAAAGATCGCTACATCAAAGAATAGATAAGTCTGATGCGAGCTTGGATCTATCGCTCAATGGAGCCATGTTACCCCCCTCTACGCGCTCTTGTTGCGTTCTAAGCTGTTGCTCGTATTGGTTCCATTGGCGCGGCTGCCCGAGAGCTTTGTGTCACTCAAGCGGCGGTTAGCCAGCAGCTCAAAAGTTTAGAAGCCTTCCTCGCCTGCCACCCTTCTATAAAAAATACTCTTTTATCAGGCTCGATATTCAGCTGGTGGACTGGCCATCAACCACCCCTTGTCAGAATGTTGATATCGAACTGACTAACGGCAAGGTCGAAAGCGAAGACACCCATTGCGAGCGACTGTTTCAAGAACATTGGCAGTTGGTGTGCAGCCCTTTCAGAGAAATTACGCTCAGCAATTCAGAAGATCAAACTTGAGCAACAACCAACTCTAACAATTACGTCTAGTTTTGGTATTAGCTTGTTATCAGAAAATGAAAAGTGGAAAGACTGTGTCGATCGCGCTGATAGGGCGCTTTATCAAGCAAAGCTTAAAGGACGAAATACAATTGTGATTGAAGAGTCATATGACAGTTACTCGACATCAACAAAAGCGATTGGCAGCTCTTAGTTTGGCTAAGAGCTAATATTCACACAAATTGTTCTTGCCATGTTTTAGCCTTAAAAGGTTTTCGTCGCGCAGAGTGATGACGAAAATCGGTAAACAAAAGTTAAAAATAAAAACGCGAGCGGTAGATTGCGATTTATGTTGGTGCTACGTTATGAGCAATTTATAACATATAAGTCATGACACATTAGACTGAGAGATAGCAGCTAACGATGAACAAGACAAAAAGATATCCGGCCAACATAGTATTCAGTTACTTAATACTGTCATCTTTATGGGTTTTATTTTCTGATCTCGCGGTTGAATCACTATCAAATGACTTGCGAGAACACGCCTTAGCACAGACAGTCAAAGGCCTGGTATTTATCATTCTAACGTCTGCTTTGTTATGGGTAATGGTTCGGAAAAATAATCGAGATTTAGAGAGCGCTAACGATCTTGATAGTGTCACTGGGCTTCATAGCCCATCCGTTTTTTATCGATATTTAAACAAAAGGCTAAAAAAATCCCAGGCCAGTGACCATTATGTCCTCTTCTTACTCGATATTGATAACTTCAAATCTGTAGCTGATCAGATTGGGTTCGAAAATACGAATTTATTTTTAAAAGACATCGCCCGATCGATTGAACTTCCTATTGAGCATCAACCACTTTCTTCACGGGTACATTCCGATGGTTTCGCATGTTTAGTCAAACTTGATGATAAGGAAGATATTGAATCCTACATTGCTCTCGTACATCGTAGATTTAACCAATGTGCTTATCGTTATGATATCAACGCCACTTGTTGTATTGGCGCTGCTCTATTCCCCTCTGATGGAAATAATGCCAAGCAACTTATGGCATCAGCAATCCACGCCTTAACTGAAGCAAAAAAAAGCAAGAATACGATAGAGTTCCATGACCCAAAACTCACTGAGCTTGAACGTCAACGTCAAGAGATGGTGCAAGAATTACGTAAAGCGATTGATGACAAAGCGATTGATATTGTGTTTCAGCCTAAATACAACATTGAAAGTAAATTTGTCGCTGGCGTGGAAGTGTTGTCTCGTTGGACGCATGAGCGCTATGGTGTCGTTTCACCAGATATCTTTGTCGCGCTAGCAGAAGAGAATCATTTTTGTCGTGATTTGACTACGTTAGTTCTAGAGAAGACTGCGTCACAACTTAGGGCTAATGGCTTGCTAGGAAATGAGCTTAAAAGTGTCTCGGTCAATATTTCAGCGGTAGAGCTAAATAGCGTTGATGACATGAACCATCTGGATGAATATCTACGAAAGGATCCCGAGTTTGCTCGCTTACTTTGTCTTGAAATTACTGAAACCGCTATTTTGAAAGATATAGATCAGTGTGCAATCGCTGTTCAGACGTTAAAAAAACAAGGGGTGTCCTTTTCGATAGATGACTTTGGTGTTGGTTACACTTCTTTTGGTATATTTAGCAAATTAGATGTAGATGAAATCAAAGTCGATCGCAGTTACATCAATGGGTTAGAAGATGATTATCGTTCTAGAGCCATAACGTCTGGTATTATTGATATCGCGCGAGGGTTTGGCATTAATGTCGTGGCTGAAGGGGTTGAAAATGCTCAACAGTTGTCAATTTTGAAAACGTTAAATTGCGAACAAGCCCAAGGTTATTATCTGGGCTACCCGATGTCCTCCAAACAGTTAAAAGTAAGTCTTACCCCTGAAAAAGAACCATGTTCAACAACATAACGTAATATTTTTTCATCTAAGCGACAGGGATACAGATGACTTGTATCGAGAAGGATACTGTTAGCCTAACTATAAAAAATCCCCATTCGTTGATAAACGAATGGGGATTTTAGTTACTAGGGGGTAGTTATTTTATCAATAGTGAGCATTCACTAATTTATTGATTCTTTTAGATAGCTTTTGGCTTTAGATAACCTTTGGCTTTAAATAGCGACCATAGTCGCGGCTTTCTTCATCGCTTCCTTAGTCGAGCATTCAATCACGTTCGCGTTAGCAAAGCGGTGTGCGTCTTTCACTTGAATATCGTGAGCCAAGATAACCAGCCTTGCGTTAGCCACATCTAGGTCGCTGATGCGGTTCTGAATACCGTTTTGACCTTGTGTTTCTACCTTAATCTTAAGGCCTGCTGCTAAACCTGCTTTCTCTAGTGCTTTTGCTGCCATGAAGGTGTGTGCAACACCAGAAGGACAACATGTTACTGCTACGATGTCGTACTCGCCTTCGCCTGCTACAGGAGCCGCTTGAGCTTGTACTGGCGCTTCAGCCATGTCTTCATCGGTTTCAACAGCCACTGGTTTCCAGAAGCCAACGATAACGGCTGTGGTTAGTGAGCCAAGTGCAATACCGACGACGTACATTGGAATGTTGCTTGATACTGGTGCCGTAATTAGGCCGCCCCACGGTGCGTGCAGTAGAACGTCTGTCATGAAACCGAACACACAACCAACGATACCGCCGGCAACGATTGAAGGAAGTACGCGCATTGGGTCATTTGCTGCGAATGGGATAGCACCTTCAGAGATACCGATAGAACCCATGATTGCTGCAGCTTTACCTGCTTCTTGCTCTTGTTTAGAGAACTTGTTTTTGAATAGGAAAGTCGCCAGTGCCATACCTAGAGGTGGTGTACAAATCGCGATGCCTACGCCGCCCATTAGCCACGGTTGTGTGTCTACTTGAGTTTGAGCAAATAAGGTTGCTACTTTGTTGATAGGGCCGCCCATATCAAACGCCGTCATACCACCAAGGATTGTGCCTAGAACCATTTTAGATGCGCCAGCCATTGAAGCTAAGAACTCGTTCATAGAAGACATGAACAGTTTGATTGGCTCACCGATGCCCCACAATACGATACCTGCAGAGATTAAAGTGCCTAGAAGCGGGTAGATGAAGTAAGCACCTAGCGCTGTCATGTTCGCAGAAAGTGGGATCTTCTTAAGCTGGAAGACGACGCCACCGGCGATAAAGCCCGCCACGATACAGCCAAGGAAACCGCCGCCCATGTCAGCCATAATGCCAGAAGAAATCATCGCAGGAGCTAGTGCTGGTTTATCTGCAATTGAGTAACCAATAAAGCCGCCAAGAATGATTGGGAAAAGAACAAGGCCTTTGATACCGATATTAGAGATGTCTGCCAGCAAGCCGTCGGCAGGTACTGCGCCTTTACCCGATGCCATTACCGCTAAAGCCAACAGAACACCACCGGCTACGATGAAAGGTAGCATGTGTGATGTACCAAAAAGCAGGTGACCTTTCATAGTACTGAGGATTTTTTTATAGTCGCTACTACTATTCTTATTATTAGAATTGCTACTGGTATTGGTAGCTTGATTTGCTAGGGTGCTCATAATTTTCTACGCCTTATGAATTAATTAAAATATTAAGGATTTGTTGTTCGTCTTTTGCGTTATGGATATTTTGAATAAATTCATCGCTGAATTTTCCAAATAGTTCTTGTAGTACATAAATATGATGGTCAGCACCGTTATCTGGTGATGCAATCATAAAAAATACGGTTGGATTGATGCCGTCTTCATCGCCATACTCAATGCCTTCACGCTTAACACCGACAGCAATTGCGGGTTCAGTGACTGCCTTGCTTTTTGAGTGTGGGTAAGAAATGCCGTCCATTGAGGTAATGCTTTGAGATTCACGAACTTCGATGTCTGCCAAGAAGGCTTCTTTACTGCTGATTCGCTTGTTTTCAAATAACATGCCTGCCAATTCTTCAAACAGTTCTTTTTTATTTTTCGCTTGAAGGTTGTTATTAATTAAGTTGACGTTAGTTAGCTGTGTGATCATTTATTAACTCATTCACTATTGAAGTTCTTGAATTAAAATTAATGGATTAACCCGATTCGCGAAATAGCAAATAAAAGCCCTTCACTGCATATTTGTACCAAGCAAAATTAAGTGTGATTTGCATCATTAATGCAGTGTGATACGGGTCATACTTAATAGCGTTTTGATTATGTTTTGATACGCCAATAGGCTTCGTAAAAACAAAAATGCCCCGCAAAAGCAGGGCATGACCAGTGTGAGTTTATTTAGATTTTCTCAGTGCTGACTAACTGTAAGCGCGTGCAACACGCCCAACACAATCCAGTTTGTAACTCTCAGCATAAGCGGGAATGAAAACCGATTGGCCTTTCTCTATCACACAGGTTTCACCGCATTGATGGGTGAGCACCATGGATTCATCGAGCGGCAGCAAGATCTCTGCGCCCTCAGTAGTGATCTCTCTCTTATGAGAATTCTGGACGATAGAGAACTTAAAATCCTCGACGGGAATTCGGTATTCCATTACATCACCTTGCTCAACTGGGCTTAGCAGTAACCTATCCGCAGGCTTTTCATTGAATTGAGTACAAGAGACTAGTTCATTGATATCCATGTACTTAGGTGTCAACCCGGCACGAAGCACATTATCGGAATTCGCCATGATCTCTAATCCAGTCCCTTTGATGTAAGCGTGGGGCGTTTCGGCATCCAAATACATGGCTTGCCCTGGCTTTAGGGTGATCACATTCAATAGCAGCGGGGCAAACAGGCCGATATCACCCGGATACTGTTGTTCCAACTCTGAAATCAACTGGAACACACAGTTATCAGAAAGCTTCGCCTTCATCAACAACATGTTGAGTGCCATTCCTTTTTGTTCGCCTTCCAAAGACAACAGGCTTGCGAAAAAGCACGCTAATCCATTCGGTGTTTGATCGCCCGCTAAATCGTTGATCATCGAATGCAGCTCTGGAATATCGAGGTAGTGGAAATGTTCAAGGATCTCGTCGATCGACCTAAAACCATTCATCGCCGTGTAGTCGGTTAGGGCATACACCAGTTCTGGCTTGTGATTGGCATCTTTGTAGTTACGGTTGCCCGCCGTCATTGGAATGCCTTGCTGCTCTTCGAGTGCATACCCAGATTCCGCTTGTTGCTTATTCGGGTGTACTTGAACTGAGAGCGCTTTCTCTGCTGCTAATACCTTAAACAGATACGGCAACTCACCAAAACGACTCGCCACTTTCTCACTTAGAAACAGGTTTAGGTTCTGAGAGATCAAGCTCGATAGGGTGGTCTGCTGCCCGTTATTGTTCACCATAGAACAACCATTGGGGTGAGCGCCCATCCAGATCTCCGCTTGCGGCTCGCCAGATTGGTTATCAATACCAAACAGTTGGCTAAACGAAGAAGGGCTACCCCATGCGTAGTTTTGAATCACGTTGGTCATAGGGTAGAAAAAGCGTTGTACGAACGAGTCGTTCGCTAAAGAAAAATCAGACATCGAAATCACCATGAAGGGAAACATGGCTTGAGCTCTATTCGACCTATTTGCAACTAAAGTGTTAGCTACTAAAAAAGGAGAGTCGAAGGGCTCAAGCCATTGGAGTTGAAATGGCTTAAGCCGCTGCTGTCGTTAGCTTGGCTTTGCGTAGATTTTTAAGCGCGATACAAGTAATTGCAGTCACACCCGCACCCGATGCCATGCACAGAAGTGCCAGCAGTGGGTAGTTCATTGCGCCTAGTAAAGCGACCACTGGACCACCGTGAGCAACGCTATTGGTGATACCAAATGAGAACGCCATAACCGCTGCCGTCATTGAGCCAAGTACATTGGCCGGGATAACCGACATCGGGTCTTGAGCTGCGAAAGGAATCGCACCTTCAGAGATGCCCACCAAGCCCATCGCACCTGCTGCCTTACCCGCTTCAATTTCAGAAGATTCGAATAGGTCGAACTTACGGCCAAGTCTGGTTGCGATAGCCATACCCAATGGAGCAACAGGAATTGCACACGCCATTGCACCCATGAATTGAGTTTGACCGATCGCAATCATGCCGACCGAGAATAGGAACGCCACCTTGTTGAATGGACCGCCCATATCGAAACCAGCCATACCACCAAGGACAATACCTAGCAGAACCACGTTGCCTGTACTCATGCTCGTTAGCAGCGCAGTTAGTGCGTCCATCAGCCCAGCGATAGGTGCACCAATAACAAAGATGAACAAACCCGCGATGAACAAAGAGCCAGTGATCGGAGCGATCATGATAGGCACAAGCGGTTGAACGAATTTGTGGTAGTTAAATGAGGTAATCCATTTAACGAAGTAACCGACTAACAAGCCTGCGATGATTGCGCCAATGAAGCCTGTACCTGCGTCAGCGCCGTAGAAAGAACCGTTGTTCGCGATCCAACCGCCAATCAAGCCAGGGGTTAGGGCAGGTCGGTCGGCAATCGCGTAAGCAATGTAGCCAGCCAAGATTGGGATCATTAGGGTGAAGGCAACCACGCCCACTTCTAGAATTTGGTTCCACATGCTGCCCGCAGGAATCGCCATGCCGGATTCACTTGGCTCGCCGCCAATGGCCAGTGCAAGTGCGATCAATAGGCCGCCAGTTACTACGAATGGGATCATGTGTGATACGCCATTCATCAAGTAACGGTAAAGGTCTGAACGCGCTTGTGAGGCTTTTTCTACAACAGATTGGTTGGTCGGCGCTTGGTCTGCTTGATAACTTGGTGCGTTGAGCGCTTGCTTAATCAAACCTTGTGCGTCTTTGATTGGTGCTTTCACGTTGGTGCTGATGACGCGTTTCCCCGCAAAGCGCGCCATGTCGACCTGCTTGTCACAAGCCACGACAATCGCGTCAGCACGTTCGATCTCTTCTTGAGTTGGGCTGTTTTTAACACCAATAGAACCGTTGGTTTCGACCTTGATGTCGTAACCAAGTGCCGCCGCGCCTTTCTCAAGTGCTTCTGCTGCTAAGTAAGTGTGTGCAACGCCAGCAGGACAACCAGTCACGCCAATGATGAAGCCTTGCTTCTCAACGTTGGTTTCGGTTGTTGATGGCTCAGGTTTCTTAAGAAGTAGTTCCAAAGCTTCTTGTTCAGAGTCGGCATTCATGAAGCTTTCGATAAAACCTTCTTCAATCAGTTTTGAAGAAAGCTCTGCTAGAACTTCGATGTGATGGTTATCGCCGCCATCTGGAGAGGCAATCATAAAAAAGAGTTTGGATGGCTGACCGTCATCTGCGCCGTAGTCGATGCCCTGTTTATGGGTTCCGATCACAACCGCGGGTTTGATTACCGCGCTACTTTTCGCGTGTGGAAGGGCGATACCTTCTTCAAAGCCAGTATTACCTTGTGCTTCACGCGCCTTAATATCGGCAAGAAATTGTGTTTTATCTGAAATTCGACCCTGTGCATAAAGCACGTCTATTAGCTCTTTAAATACGTCTTCTTTTGAATTAGCGCTAAGCGAAAGCTTAATCAAATCTTGATTGATCAATGTCGTGATCATAATGAACCCCTAATACGTTTTTATTTTGTAATGGGTATTCTGGAATTGATCACTCACCTTCTGTAGTGCAGAAAAAATGCATTTACTGGATGATTGTTGCGTTCTAAAAAGAGTGTGATTTTGATCGGTATAACAGTCGATTTTAGGCCTATCTTGACAGCGTTGATAATGCAACGAGGCTTTTATTTATAAAGGTTGTGGCGTAGTGGTCTATTTTAAAAATGACGTTCTATATCAGTTTTTAGACTGGATATTTATTTCTATGACTGGATTTTTGTAACCTAGATCTCAAATTGTGATTTTTCTCAATAGCGCTATGTTTCACTAAGGGGTATATCTGTTCTCGTAGCCTTATTGCTGCCCATCAGAGTACGAATAATGATATTTCATGACTTAATCTCCTCGGTGCTAAATGAGAGAGAACCGTTTCATAACATCTGGTTTGCTGGAGATTTTCATACGCCTTCAGCTTTTAGTTATCAGGTGAACTTTCCGCGTTTAGAGTTGGTTCTTGACGGAGAGTATATTAATGAAATGGAAAGTCATGATCGCAAAATCACTAACGTTATTGCCAAAGCCGGAGATGCGATTTTCATTCCGCCTAACTGCTGGAATAAGCCTAATTGGGATACCGATTGTTCTGTGTTGAGCATGTTGTTTGGGCGTCGTCAGCTTGGTTTAAGTTTGGTGAGTAAGCGCAAAGGGGAAGAGAGTTTCTATGATATTCAAAAGCACAGTATTCAGACTCGATCTGGGTTTGCGATTGATAACATTCTAGAGGCGCTTAGCTCACTAGCAAGAGAGAGCAACAAGCAGCCTATGGATGAGTTATTGCTACAGGCTCTACTGCAATACAGTAAGTCGATGTTGGATGCGCCGGTCGAGAAGTCTCACAGCCGAGTGCAGGATGTGTATCAGGGGATTTGTATCTACATTCAAGAGAACTTCCATCGCCAAATAACCCGAGACAGCATTGCCTCACGCTTTAGTATTTCATCCAATCACTTGTCACGAATGTTCCGCCAGCAGGGCCATATGACGCTGGCAGAATACATCACACGCGTGCGAGTCGACCGTGCCAAGTTCATGCTCAAAAAGTACAACTTCAAGCTCAATGAAGTGGCGGTGCGTTGTGGCTTCAAGGACGTGAATTACTTTTGTCGAGTGTTCAAAAACCGAACAGGAAGAACACCGACACAATATCGTGGGTCAATCTAGCGAACTGTTTGTATAGGTAATCAGATCTATCCCGTTAAGAAGTACTATATAAGACGTGAAGAGATGTACATCAACAGGGCTTGTAGGTCGACACTGCTTCGGGTCTTTTGCAAACGCTCGTTAACCTGATCGTGGAGCAGGTTTCTGGTTAGATTGGTGGCTGCTACAATATGTTCTCTTTGTGGTTTGGTTGGCAGTACAAGTGCGATGGCAACGTGTACTTGGCCAATTTGAGACGCCCAATCAATCGCTTCGTCACTGACGATGACCGCGATGGAAAGATCTTTGGTCGATTCAAACATCACATGAGGTAATGCGATGCCCGGCGATACACACGTTGAAGAGCGTTCTTCTCGCTTAATGAAAGCCAGAATAAGCTCATCAGGATCGTCTGGGTGAACTAAGTGAGCGAGTCCTTTTAAGCATTCGAATTTGGTTAATTGAGTTTGTGCTTTGGCATGATGCCATTTGATCTCACAAGGTGGGCATATCTGCGGCATACGCTGAATTAAATCGTTAGAGAACTCATGGTTTACTTGCGATCCAACCATGGCGTAATGCTCGGCGATTATGTCTTTAAGAACAAAGCACGCCAGTTCCGCATCGATACCAACAGCGGTTATCTGACACAAATCACCACGAAGTAGACCGACTTGTAACATCGCGACAGATTTGGATAGATCGGCCGTTCGATTTTGAGTGATGTTGATAATACGGATGTTACTTTTGAACTTCTTCGCCAAACGGGTGAGAGGCTGCGCAACGTGAGAATTAGCCGCTGGGTCGTCTACGAAGAAGGTGATCTGATATTCATTCATACCGAGGATTAGCTGCGACAAGGCTTCGTATCACGACAAGGTTTTAGGTCACGACAATGCTTGATAAAGACCTTTTCGACGCTTAACAGTACTTCCTCCATTGAGATCAACACGGTTTTCGCAGGATCAAATCGGTTTGGTTGTTCAATGTCGATATCGGAGACGATCAGGATTTTATCAGCCTGCACGATATCGTGATCTGTCAGTAAGTTTTCAATACCCATCGCACCTTGCGTTTCAACCTTGATTGAAACGTTGAACTTAGGGGCGGTTTTAACTAATGCATCCGCTGCCATGTAGGTATGGGCAATGCCTGTAGGGCACGCAGTTACCGCTACAATTCTCATTATTATTCTCGGCTTGTGTGGATCAGATACTATTATCCGAATCTGTGGATTTTATGGATTGCCGTTTTTAATTCAAAGGTGGACGTCACACTCTGAGTTCTTGGTTACAATTATCCAGTTAATGCACTTTTCGTCCTATATATTGAGAAGCCTTGGGTCGTTAATCTTTTCATCTCATTAACTTCTTTAGCTCATTTACTTAAATAGGCACTCGTACGAGGCAGCATATGGATATCACTAATATTATCGAGCCAGAGATTATCTGCTTGGAATTACAGGCAGACTCGAAACAGGCGGTATTTGAAGAGCTTGTTGAACTGCTCGACCGTGCCGGTAAGCTCTCGAGTAAAAGTGATTTCCTTGATGATATCTGGAAGCGTGAAGCTATAGGTAATACTGGATTTGATGATGGTATTGCGATTCCACACGCGAAAAGTAAAGCCGTAGCTAAACCTGCTGTCGCCGTTGGTATCAGTTGTTCTGGAATCGATTATGGGGCCGACGGTGGTGAATTGTCTGATGTGTTCTTCATGCTCGCTTCACCCGATAACAATGATGATCATCATATCGAGGTATTGGCTCAAATATCGACCAAACTGATTGAAGATGACTTTGTTACAAAATTAAAGGCGATGGAGTCGGTAGAGGAAGCTTTAGAGTTGTTTCTCGAAGCCAATTCTGACTCTTTCGACAGCTACGCCTCCAACTATCATGAAGTGTACATCGAGCCGCTCAGCCCTTGGGCCCAATCTCTCAATCGCCTTAAAGAACACTTGTTGTACGGCACTTCACACATGATTCCATTCGTGGTCGCGGGCGGTGTTCTATTGTCTTTATCTGTAATGATGTCTGGTCACGGTGCCGTTCCAGAGAGCGGCGTTCTGGCTGACATTGCACAAATGGGTATTGCGGGCTTAACGCTTTTTACCGCCGTGCTCGGCGGTTACATCGCGTATTCAATGGCAGACAAACCGGGTTTAGCACCAGGCATGATTGGTTCTTGGGTGGCGGTTAATCAATACAACACTGGTTTCCTTGGTGCGATTGTGGTCGGCTTTTTCGCAGGCTTTGTGGTTAATCTACTTAAGAAGATCAAGCTGCCAGACAGCATGATCTCGCTGAGCTCTATCTTCATCTATCCGCTTGTCGGCACGTTTGTTACCTGTGGGGCTGTGATGTGGGTGATTGGTGCCCCCATTGCGCAGGTGATGCTTGAGATGAACCAAATGCTGACTGGTATGGCTGGCTCAGGAAAAGTGGTGCTGGGTAGCATTCTAGGTGCAATGACCGCGTTTGATATGGGCGGCCCAATCAACAAAGTAGCCACGCTGTTTGCACAAACTCAGGTGAATACTCAGCCATGGTTAATGGGGGGCGTTGGCATTGCCATTTGTACACCCCCATTAGGTATGGCGCTGGCGACTTTCTTATCGCCGAAGAAGTTTAAACGAGACGAACGCGAAGCAGGTAAAGCGGCAGGTATTATGGGAATGATTGGCATCAGTGAAGGTGCAATCCCATTTGCAGCGGCCGATCCTGCGCGTGTTCTGCCTGCGGTTGTGGCTGGTGGCGTTGTCGGTAACGTGGTTGGCTTTATGTTCCACGTAGTAAACCATGCTCCTTGGGGGGGCTGGATTGTTTTGCCTGTGGTTGATGGCAAGATTGGCTACATTGTTGGGACGTTAGCGGGTGCACTGACGACGGCTGCGATCGTGATACTGCTTAAAAAGAATGTGGTTGAAGATGAGTCTCGCTCTAATCAATTTGCGGGTGGTTCGGTCACGGAAGAAGGGCGAGCTGATGTACTTGCTATTACTTCTTGCCCGTCAGGTGTCGCGCACACTTTTCTGGCGGCCAAGTCTTTGGAAAAGGCGGCACATCATCTTGGGGTTCGGATAAAAGTCGAAACACAAGGTGCAAACGGGATAGGCAATCGCATTACACAAAAAGATATTGAAAAAGCTAGGCTAGTGATTTTTGCTCACGATGTGGCAATCAAAGAAGTCGAGCGCTTTGCGAACGTTAAAACCTTAGATGTCAGCACCAAAGAAGCGATGCTTAATGCACAGGCGTTAATCATGACGAAAGTATTAAAGTAATCGGCTCTTGAGATTGGCTGAAAAGCGATAAATAAAAAGACGCCCAAGTATTATTATCAATACTTGGGCGTCTTTTTATATGGTCTGAGCTTATATAAGTTCAGCCTCTAAAAAGGGTGGTACTTAAATACGTCCTCAACCATCGAGTTGAGTAATTCGATGTCGTCGCATGTTTTGGCATAGGTACGCAAGCCTGCGATCTGAACTTGAACATGACGAGCAAGCTGAGCGGGTTCTCGCTCTTTGCTTATCTCACCTAGATCTTGTGATTCAGCTATCAACTTGGCGAATTCACCTTCCATGATCTTTAGTGATTTCTTCGCTTCTGCTAATAATTCTGCGTGCTCGTCAGTCAGTTCAGCAACCGTTTTAGCTAACATGCACATGCCGTTAGGAGAGCTCTGTTTAGATTCGACAACGGCACGCTTTACGAAGTTTTCGAGCGCTTTGATTGGAGAATCCGTTTCGCTGCGGAAGCGGTTCAGATTGAGAATACCAAGCTCGGTATAACGAGCAAGAGTTTCCTTAAATAGGCCTTCTTTGCTGCCAAAAGTCGCGTAGATGCTTCCCGGACGCATATCAATCACGTCTTGTAGGTTGCGCATAGAAGTCGCGTGAAAGCCCTTTTCCCAATACAGGTTAGTTGCTTTATCTACTACATCTTGTCTATCGAACTTCGCTGTCTTGGCCATAACATCTACTTCATTAATCTGAACATATGTTCAATATTTTATGCTGAACGCCCGTTCTAGTAAAGAAGAGCCAGCAAGAAAGTAAGCCGCTTAGTTTAGTTATTTGCTAAGTATTTGAAATAAAGTGGCCAGTGTGTAGCCACAAGGCTGTAATTTACGCGTCGATTACTTCTACAGTTTTATGTTGCGCGCCGTAATAGGTGCCTTCATCAATGGTATACATTAGAGTTTCATCGCATTCTGGGCAGTTGAATTCTTCGTTGGGTTCAATTGCTGCCTCTTCTACCCACTCCCATCCAATGTTTTCTTCGCAAGCAGGACAATTCATAAAACCTCTAATTATGCATCTACGTTAATTTTAAGAGCTCGGCATTATACATATTTGATGTTGAATTTATAGATGATCGCGAGTGCATGGTTTGGTAAGGATTATACTGTGAGTGCCGATCTACCTCTTTGTGGTTATGCATAAACTGTCAATTTTTAGTCACTCCGCCAAGAAAATGCTGTTGCACGCATTTGTACGGCTACTAAGGTTGCATAGCTTGCAGTTTTATAAATAAATCAATGAGTTTTATAAGGTTAAGTGTTAGATTTATCGATTGCTGTCGATATAGAACGGTAATTGTTAAAACTGAATAATTATATGATCTCAACAAGGGCATACCGGTTTAGAAGTGTGTCTAATTACATGACAGATAGAGATTTGTTAGCCGCTAGGGAAATAAAATGAATTTAACCGATATGTCTTTTAAGCAAAAAATCATCGCTTTGCTTACTTTGCCGATCTTAGGGTTTTTATGGCTTAGTGTTTCTGCGATATCCAAAGGCGTAGAAACCACCAGTGAAATGTCTTCATTGAATCAACTAACACGCTTGTCGGTTGTATACAGTGAATTGGTGCATGAGTTGCAGAAAGAGCGAGGCATGACGGCTGGCTTTATCGGCTCTCAAGGCACTCAATTTGTGAGTGAATTACGTTCACAACGTACTAGTGCGGATAGTCGACGTGATCAGAGAAACGAATACTGGCAGTCTGCTGATATCGATTTGCCGCAAATCACAAAGTTGAATACAGAAATCAGCCGGAGCCTCAATCAGATCACTTCTATTCGTAATCGAGTGGATTCTCAATCAATTCCACTCTCTGAGGCGTTAGGTTACTACACAAAATTGAATGCAAAACTGCTTAGTGTATCGACTTTGATTGCGGAACTGAGCTCAGACTCGACGATTACTACTGAAACCATCGCTTACTACAATTTCTTGCAAGGCAAAGAGCGAGCTGGTATCGAGCGTGCTGTCCTCAACAACACCTTTTCTAAAAATGAATTTGGCCCAGGTATGTTGGTTAAATTCATCTCTTTGGTGACTGACCAAAATACCTATTTCTCGAACTTTGAAGTTCTGGGTAACCCAGACAATGTTCGCTTTTTTGAACAACAATTGAATGACCGCTCGGTCGCGGAAGTCGAGAAGCTTCGTGATGTGGCTGAATCGAAAATGAGCGGATTTGATGTCGACCCTGTCTATTGGTTCGCGCAATCAACGGCGCGCATTGTTCAGCTGAAGAAGACCGAGAACCAACTGGCAGACTCTCTTATTGCATTGACTGATCAGAAAACTCAGCAAGCTCAATCAGCAATGATGGGCAGTATCACGATGTTTGTTGTGATCACCCTGTTTGCGACCTTTATTAGCTTTAAAGCCATTACAGATTTAACAACTCGAGTTAAAGATCTAACGCGTGTGCTTTCTAAAGTCCGTCATGACAATGATCTAACCGTTCGCGCGACTTACGAAGGTAACAGCGAATTGGGTCAGATTTCGTCATCGCTTAATGAAACACTAGAGAAGTTCTCTGGGGTTATTGATAGCTTGTCTCAGTCTAGCCTAACACTCGCTTCAGCAGCTGAAGAGACAGCGCAAACTTGCCAATACAACTCTAATACTTTGGTTGAGCAGCAAGACCAAATCGGCTTGATTGCAACAGCGACAGAAGAGCTTTCGGCAACGGTGAGCGAAGTTGCGGCCAAAACACAGCAAACAGCAAGTTCAGCTAAACTGGCTGACGAGCAATCACAAGCCGGCTTGAGCACGGTCCAACACTCTTATGAATCGATTGAAATCTTAGCATCTGAGATTAACGGCTTAGCTGAGAAAATTACCCACCTACACGAAAGCAGCAATAACATTAACAGCGTGATCGATGTGATTAAGTCGGTTGCTGACCAAACCAACTTGTTAGCACTAAACGCAGCGATCGAAGCTGCACGTGCAGGTGAACAAGGTCGTGGTTTCGCCGTTGTAGCCGATGAAGTTCGTACTTTGGCGCAACGTACTCAAGAGTCTACTTTGGAAATTGAAGGCTTCATTAGCTCTCTACAATCAGACGTGCAAACCGCGTTCAATGTGATTGATAATAGTAAGAAGATGTCTTCAAGAGCGGTTGAAGATTCACGAGGAGTAGAGCAGACGCTGCAAGATATTTCAGGTGCGGTGAGCGAAATATTCAGCATGACAGAGCAGATCGCAACCGCGACCGAAGAGCAAGCTGTCGTCACTCAGGATATCGCTCAGAACGTTGTGGCGGTAGAGCAGAAGTCGACAGAATCTACGACGGGTGCAACCCAAATTGCCGCAACAGCTAAAGAGCAAGCTGAACTGGCTACATCACTGAAAGAGCTTTCGAATACGTTTAAGAGTTAACATTCCAGAGTTAGAAGTTTTCCATCTTATACAAAATGTCCCGCCTAATGCGGGACATTTTTTTAAGAGTTGAAACGACCAGTAGAGTCGCTTAGAGCTCGAATAGAACGTCGGTGCGAATAATGTATTTAGTCCCAGAAAGTATCGGCGCAGAACCGTGAATACAATGGGCGGGGTGCGTACCGTGAGGAAAACAAAGCACGCTGCCGCTTGGTGTTCTAACCGATTCTACATTGGCATTCTCCTGATTATGCCCTTGACGACGAGCAGGCTTGCTCGGGTCATTACGGTTAATAATAAATTGAGTTTCGCCGCCAACGAAGTCGTCACTTAATAGAATCAAGAAGGTGTACATGCTCCAACGGTCGCCAAAAGAATCATCGACCAACTCCCCATCTATAATCTGACTACCAGGCCACGATCCATCGGTATGCATCTTAAAGAAATCCCCTTCATCGTAACGATAAAAGCGAAAACGACCGTTAATGCCTAGAGGTTTTACACCAGCAAAGTGATCGTATTTATCAACGAAATGATCTCGGCAACGCTTCCAAATAACGTCGAGAGTTTCAGTATCTGCGATCAAGTTGAGATTCTGATTGTGGCGAACTTCTCTTGGTAGAGACACAGCAGCATCTTCTGTAAATCCAAGCTGGTTGGCTTCATCCAGTATGCGCTGAACTTCTTCGGGAAGCAGCACATCTCGCAACTGGAAAGCCCCTGGAACGTTGTCTACTTCAACGCGTGATACCGCGTTAACGTTCTTATCAAGTGCAAATGGGTTTGCAGAATTTGGTGCCCAAACAGGAAGGTCACTGCGCTGGGTACCTGACTCGCGTCGAACGACATAGAAATTTTCATTGTTATTCATCATCAACCTCTATCTTGAAACCACTTTTACTTGTGCAAACTGACGGTGCCCGTCAACCGAGCCGTGGTAACCAAGGCCACTCTGTTTCGCGCCAACCCAGGGAGCGTCGCCACTACCGCCTTGTCCTTGATTAATGCCAACCATGCCAGCATCAAGTTCATCAGCAACGTCATTGACACTTTGGTTTCCGAACACCACGGCACCCAACCCATACTCGCTGTTGTTAGCGCGCTCAATCGCATCTTCAATGTTAGAGTAGCGACTGATAGCGACCACTGGCCCAAAAGTCTCTTCTGTTTCTAACTTCATTTCAGGAGTCACTCCAGTGATAACAGTAGGGCGGATATAACGCTCTGGTTGTTCAATCCCGCCTAGAAGGAAAGTTGCTCCTTTTTGTTGTGCGTCTTTTAGTTGATCCGCGATTTTTCCATGTTGCGTAGCATTGATGATTGGTCCGATATTGACGTTCGGCATATCCCACGGGCCAATCTGGTACATGTTAGCTATCTCGGTGACACGTTGTTCAAATTTTTCAGCGATACGATCATCAACATAAATACGTTCAATCGAAGTACACATTTGCCCTGAGTTCTCAAAGCTGCCTGCGACGGCAAAGCGAGCTGCTTGTTCTAGGTTGGCATCACGCATCACAATCATTGGGTCTTTGCCACCTAGCTCCATGACCAAGCGTTTTACCTTGCTCGCTGCACGTCGCATGATGTCTTGGCCTGTTGCTTTTGAGCCAGTGAACGCGATCATTTGAATATCACCTTCAACTAAAGCCTTACCCGTTTTGCGGTCGCCATGCAAAATTGTTAATACGCCTTCGGGTAGGTGTTTCTGTAGCTCACCAAAGAATGCTTGAGCGATAAGAGGGGTCTCTTCAGAAGGTTTTAGAATCACGGTATTACCCGCTACTAACGCAGGCACGATGAGGTTATTTGCCATCATCACTGGGTAGTTCCAAGGAGAGATTACACCGACAACCCCAAGTGGGCGATATTGAAGCTCTGTTGACCCCGACAATTTGCGAGTGTTGAGCGCGCGTTGTGCTTCTTCTGCATAATGCTGACCCATATAAATCGCGCCTGTTGCTTCGCCAATTGCACGATCAATATCTTTACCCATTTCGCGGGCAAGTAATTCTGAGAAGGAGTCTGCATGCTGATCAAGGTGTTGGTAAGCTCTAATAATGGTTCGCACGCGCTCATTTATCGGGAGTTTTCTCCATGCTTTTTGTGCTGCCTTTGATTGGCGAATCGTTTGAACTACTTCATCTCTAGAGGCGTTATTGACCTCACCAAGCAGTTCTCCATTACTAGGATTAAAAGATTGAATAGACTTGCTCATGTTTACCAACTCCGTTTAATTTTTCGTATATTTTTTCTATTTAATGCCACATCTTAATAGCTAGATATCGAGAAATCTCGATATCTGATCTTCTGAAAATAGATAAGATTAAAATGGACGGCGTTATCCACCCAGTCTGTTTTGATTCTGCTTGTTAGAGTGAGTTAGATAACTCTTTTAAAAACGTCTCGATGTATTCGTCATTACGCTTGTAGTACGTCCACGAGCCAATGCGTTTTGAAGTAACCAACTTTGCACGCTGCAGGTTCGAGAGGTAAGAAGAAACGGTCGATTGGGATAAGCCACTCTTCTCTTGAATAATGCTGACGCATACCCCCTCAACATCGGTATCAACGAGTTGTTTCTCTAGGTTAAAGTGCTCTTGAGGCGACTTAAGCCAGTGAAGAATATCCCTTCGTATAGGGTTGTTGATTGACTTTAAAACTTCATTCATATCTGACATGGCGTTTGGCTGCTGTTTTCGATTAACGTTAAATATACTCTTTAAAGCAAGATATCGCAATATCTCGATATTATAATTTCGCTACATTGAGGTAAGAATGTCATTCACGTTTATCGTCGGCGTGTTGATTTACATAGTTGAGCTCTAGGTTCTCGTTCTATGCTTTAAGAACCAAGAACCAAGAACCAAGAACTAAAGCGTTTGTCCGTTAACCGACAATTTCACATCAATGTTGCCACGAACTGCATTTGAATATGGGCAGACTTGGTGAGCCGTTTTCACAAGCGTAACAGCTTGCTCCTGATCTAAATCGAGTTCAACGGCTAGTGAAACGGTTAAAGCAAAGCCACCATTCTCATTTGGACCAATGCCTACCATTGCAGTTGTTGGCGCTGATGCGATCTTAATCTTCATCTCTTTCGCTACATGAAGCAACGCGTTTGAGAAGCACGCAGAATAGCCCGCAGCAAATAGCTGCTCTGGGTTGGTCGCTTCACCTGTACCGCCCATCTCTTTAGGGTAGCTCAATGCCACTGAGAGTAGATTGTCATCAGTTGATACTTGGCCATTACGACCTGCCGTTGCTGTTGCAGAAGTTGTGTAGAGTGTTGTCATTGTTTTAGTCCTTATTTGAATTGTGTAAAATTAAATTGCGCACAATTTAATTTAAAGCTAGCTTAATTGATAAAATTTGAGCGCGCAAGTATATTGTGCACAATTTAATTTATTGGTGAGGTGATCATGAGCGACCAAGATGACTATCTAAAGCTGGATAATCAGGTGTGTTTTGCGTTGTATAGTGCGTCGAATGCAATGAGTAGGGCGTATCAACCTTTACTGAAAGCGCTTGATCTTACTTACTTGCAATACATTGTGATGATGGTGCTTTGGGAAGAAAAAGAGATAAATGTCAAAGCGCTAGGCGCAAAAACGCATTTAGATTCAGGCACCTTGACGCCACTACTCAAGCGTTTGGAAGCGAAAGGTTATGTGCTTAGAACTCGCAGTGCTGAAGATGAACGAGTTCGAGTTATCACGTTGACACCTGCTGGGGTCGATCTCAAAGAACAAGCGCAAACCGTGCCAGTCGAAATGCTGTGTCTCTCCAAGATGAACGAAGATGAGCTTAAATCACTAAAAGCACAGTGTGAGCAATTGCTTGGTAATTTGACCAAATGAGAGAGGGCTTTTAGTTCTCGGCAATGATAATCAGAAAATGAAAAGCCCATAAGCCTTTACTACTAATTAGCGGTCATTGCTAATCCAGAGTAATGCTCACGGGCTTTCTGGTATCGACTACCGTTGAAATGGTCACTTGATATTGTATTAGTTTGAGAATTAACCCATAAACCAAGAGATAAAAATCAACGCACCAAAACCAAATGTTGCGATAAGTGCCGTGTCGCCACCGGCTGCGGTATAGCTGCCTTGAGTCTGTAGGTGAGGAAAGTCTGGCCTACGAACTTTAACCACCATTGCAAGTGGTCCCCAGATAGCTAAGAACACCAACACCATCCCCGCGTAATCCAACATGCTCACGAATTGGCTAGCGAATAACTCAGCTAATACCAAAGGTAGAACGAAGGTTAGGGCATAAGCCAATGCTTTGTTGCTGGTGACTGCATCTTTGTTTTGGTCATACAGCGCCATAGACACACCAAGGAAAGATGTCACCAATGCCAATACTGAGAACAGCGCAATCACTACTTTCAGCCAAGAAGACTGTCCGCTAAACGCCGAGATCAGTTCTGAAATGTTATGGAATTGGCTGATAGCGTCTGTACCAAGGTTACCGATAATCGCGAATAACCAAGTGAGGTAGCAGATTAGTGGAATCACAGAGCCTAGCAGAATCATATTGCGGATCTGCTTTTGAGTCGCTTCTCGGTTGTATATAACCAGTGACGGAATCACCACCATAGAGGCAAAGCTGGTAAAGATAACTGCGCTGTACTGCACCACGTCATTAGCCGTGTATTTGCTAGCTTGAGTCAGGTAATCAAGGCGAATGTTGCTAAACAAAGAGGCGATAACGATAAGCAGCATCACCACCATCGTGATGAATAAACCGCGATTTAACTTGTCGATATACGACTTACCCGCCACCACAATCACACCCATTAATAGGCTGAAAACGGTATAAGCAGCGGATGCAGAGATGTCTACGCCGACATCGAGCAGTAACTTATGAATGATGTCGCCGACACCCAAGATATAAGCGATGAGCATGCACACCAACAGCAGGTAAAAGAGTGTATTGATAAAGTGTTTGCCTTTGCTGCCTAACGTTAGGTAAGCAACACTGCTCATTCCACTGTTGTCTTTGGTTTTGGTGCACGCTTCTGCGAGGAGGAGTGCTGAGTAGGTGGTGCCAATAAAGATAAGCAGCATAAGCACTGAGCTGATCATGAAGCCAAATTGGGCCAACACCATGGGAATGGCAAGCATACCAGCCCCTAATGCAGTTCCTGAAAGAATCAAAGAACTGCCGAATAATTTCATATTCAAAAAAACAACCTCGAGGTATCCAATTAATTTTTAGTTGGATTGTAAATATTTGTTGCCAAGACTAACAAATTACTCAGTAAAGTTAGGGGTTAAATTCTAATAATTTTTGAATTTTTCTAAAAAATTTACGAAGAGATTTGTGCTGCATATGGCTGGTTGTTTTTGGTATTCATCTTGTGAGTTGTTTTATCTTTTTGATAACTTATGTTCATTAACAGCCGTTTAATCATTCGTTCTATACGGCTGATTAACGGATGCCTTAATTTCAGTGAAACCAAGTCAAAACCTTGCTTATTTGATGATTTCCTGCCGGATTTCCTTATTTTATGAGTACTAATTGGATCTCCTCAATGAAGAGGCTATCCAGTTGTAGCATGAGGGTTTGTCGTAAATGGAAAGATCCGTTGTCGTAGATACCACTCGGTAGTTTGGCGTTTCGCTCTTATTATCCTCACACCAATTATGTGGGGGTGTTATGTACCGTTTTCTATTTTGTAGTTTTACGCTTGTTCTTTTGTATCCAACGGCTATTGATTTGTATTTAGTTGGGTTGCCTCAAATTGCCGCGGATCTAAATGCGTCTGAGGCTCAGCTTCATGCCGCGTTCTCTATTTATCTCGCAGGAATGGCAACCACCATGTTGTTTGCCGGTAAATTTGCCGACAGTGTAGGAAGAAAACCTGTCGCTATTTTCGGTGCGATTGTCTTTGCTACCTCTTCGATGTTCGGCGGTGTTGTGACCAATGCAGAACCATTTCTTCTCGTGCGTTTCTTTCAAGGTGTGGGTGCTGGCTCTTGTTATGTGGTGGCGTTCGCTATCTTGCGAGATGTATTGGACGACCAAAAACGCGCTAAGGTGCTGTCGATGATGAATGGCATTACCTGCATCGTACCAGTGCTTGCGCCTGTGATTGGCCACTTAATCATGACGGTTTACCCATGGCCGAGCTTGTTCACGACCATGGCGAGCATGGGTGTGGTGGTGTGTTTGTTGTCGGTGCTCGTGCTAAAAGAGACTAAACCTAAAGTTATAGGGTCGGTGTTAGCGAAAGCTTCTTTATCTGAGACATTTCAACCGACTTCAACTGAAACGTTCAAAGACCCGTTGTTTATCAGCCGAGTGATCATGACCAGCCTAGGAGTGACCGCAATTCTCACTTATGTGAATGTCTCTCCACTGTTGATCATGACAGAGCTTGGCTTCGACCGAGGTCAGTATTCTTACACTATGGCATTAACCGCATTGGTGAGTATGTTGGTGTCATTCTCTGCACCATTTGCTTTGAATGTGTTTAAGCAAAAGAACTTAATGCTGACTTCACAAGTTTGCTTTGTCGTTGCGGCTATCTTGTTGCTCGCATCGATTGATGGTGGGTTAGGGCATTACGTGACGTTGTTGGGCTTTGCTTTTGTGTGCGGCGGCTTCTCACTGGGTTTTGGTGTCGCGATGAGCCAAGCATTGAGCTGTTATTCACAGCGCGCAGGTGTGGCAAGTTCAATACTCGGAGTTTCCCAAGTATGCACTTCAGCACTGTTTATCTGGTTTATGGGCGTTATCGGGCTAAGTGCATTGAATATGTTGGCATTTATATTGGCTGCTGGTGGAGTTATCAGTATTGCTCTAATACTATGGGTAGGTCCTTCCCAAGTTAAAAGTGATTATGAAGAAGCCACTAGCCCGTCTTGATCTGAATTTGTTATTTACTCTGCAATTGCTGTTGCAAGAGCAGAGTGTTTCAAAAGCTGCCAAAAAGCTCAACGTCACGCCTTCAACGGTAAGCAAATCACTGACTAAACTTCGAGACTGGTTCGATGATCCCCTATTTGTGAAAACGCCGAGGGGCTTAACGCCAACACCACTTGCGCTGAGCATGGTGAAAGATCTTCAAGACTGGTTGCAGATTGGTAGTCAAATACTCACTACTCGTGGCGACGATGCCCCAAAGGACTTACGTTTAAATTTAGAAGCCGAATCTCCGTTATCGTTGATCATGCTGAACGAATTGACGCAAAGCGTGTATCAACGTTATCCCAATGCGAAGATCAAAATGCGCAATTGGGACTACGATTCGATAGATTCCATCGTACGTGGCGAATCTGATATTGGATTTTCAGGACGAGAAAGCCACCCACGGTCGAAAGAGTCTCTAGATGCACTGCCATACTTCATTGATTTCGAGGTGCTGTTCCACGATTTGCCCGTGGTGTATCTGAGAAAAGACCACCCAGCCTTGCAAGAAGAGTGGAACCTTGAGGCTTTCCTCAAATACCCTCACATCAATATTGTGTGGGAGAAAAGTGAAACATGGGCGTTGGATGAAATTCTCACAGATTTGCAACTCGACCGACATATCGCACTTACGCTAGCGGGTTTTGAGCAGTCTTTGTTTATGGCGGCTCAGTCAAACCACACCATGACTACCGTGGCACCGAATTACTGCCGACGTTACGTTGAACAACTTCACCCTAATCTTACTTGTCTGCCTATTCCTCTAGATGAAGAGAACGCCACAAAGCTGCTGATCCCGTTCACCATGATTTGGCATAAACGCAATGCTTACAACCCAATCGTTCTATGGCTAAAAGACACGCTTAGAGAGCTTTATCAGTTTGAAGGGAAAAGTGTCTAATCTTGTGATGAGATTAAATGTGATTAGATGACCTGAAGGCTTGTACCGTTAATATTGATCGTTGATTGAAATAAGAATTCAGAGTTAGAAGCGAGCCCATCAGGTGTTGTCTGATGGGTTTTTTATTTAAATCATACGGATAGGGTCAGAACTTCTCAAATGAATACGGTTATTTCTTAATTGTTGATTCGATAAATAGTGTTAATCTGAACGATTGTTCAAATGAACACTTGAACGGTCGTTCTATTTTGATCTATATTGTTTTCACACCAACGGAGAACAGTCATATATCACTCCGATTGTGAATCAAATTAGTATAAAGAATCGAAAGGAATAGAACATGAGCAACTTTAAAATTCACTCAGTAGAATCAGCACCAGAGCAAAGCAAACCTATTCTTGAAGGGGCTGTAAAACAGATGGGTCGAGTTCCTGGTCTTTTTGGGGTGATGGCTGAATCACCTAATACTCTCAAAGCTTACACGCAGCTTCATCAAGCATTTAGTGATTCGTCTTTTGATGCTGATGAGTTAACCGTGGTATGGCAAACCATAAATGTTGAGCACGAGTGCCATTACTGTGTGCCTGCGCATACTGGCATTGCACATTCAATGAAGGTTGATCCTGCAATCACCGAAGCACTTCGTAATCGCACCGCACTGCCAACTGAAAAACTGCAAGCATTGCACGACTTCACGTTAAGCATGGTACGTAATCGTGGCAATGTGCCTGAAAGTGAAATGGCAGCATTTTTCGAAGCGGGCTATGGTCAGCAACAGGTATTAGAAGTGATTCTTGGCTTGTCTCAGAAAGTAATCAGCAACTACGTAAACCGCGTTGCCAAAACGCCAGTAGACAAAGTATTTGAACAGTTCGCTTGGCAAGGTTAATTACCGTTAAGCAAATAAAAACCTGATAATGATGAAAGCCCCACTCAGTTGAGTGGGGCTTTGTTGTTTTGGTCTTGATGGTAATTAGAAAGGTAACCTAACGTACGTGCTTAGAGATAATCTTGGCTAGTGTCACAACCCCTTCTTTCCACTCTTTGCTCTCTTCAATATTGGCGACAGTGAAGCGCAAGCAGTGTTTATATTGGTCATTCGTCCCAAACACAGTACCGGGTAAAATCCCTAACTTGTGCTTTAAACAATCTTGGTAGACGGCATAACTATCGACCGACTCAGGCAATGTTATCCAGTTTAAAAAAGAGCCTTCTGGCTTCGATAAATGATAACGCCCTTCCATATGAGGATAGCTGTCCAATGCTTGTATTAACAAGCTTTGAAACTGCTTTTGATTGGTTTGATAGAGTCGTTTCATTTTGGACAGGTGACTGCGGTATTTGCCTGTGGTGAGAAACTGTCCGACCGCCGATTGCATGAGATTGGAACTGCCCATGTTGTCGCAAAGTAGATATTTTTCGACTTGAGCTTGGTAACGCCCCGAGAGTAACCAACCAATTCGTAGGCGAGAGTCTAAGGTTTTGGATAGAGAGTTCACGTAGATAACTCTATCTTGGTCATCAAGCTCTTTGAGGCTAGCGATTGGTGTATCGAACGCCAAGCTACCGAACACATCGTCTTCGATAATTGGTAAAGATCCGGTGATCTCCAGTAATGCTTTTCGATTCGCCAATGGCATTCTTGAGCCGGTTGGGTTAGTAAAGTTTGGTGTTAGCAGCAGCGTCTTCACTTCCCATTTGTCCAACGCACTCTGTAGTGATGGGATATCAATGCCATGGCTAACACTGCTTGGTATTTCAAGGGCTTGCAAGCCAAGTGATTCAAGTAAAAGTAGATTACCGAAGTAACAGGGCGACTCGACCGCCACGATGTCACCGGGCTTGGTGAGCGCACGTAATGCCAAACTGATCGCCTGTTGAGCACCATGAGTAATCGCAATCTCTTTCGATCCCGCAGGTACGCCTAGATCATGGGTGATCTTTAACAATTGCTTTACTAATTGCTCATCGCCGGGAGGTAATTGGTAATAACCGGGCAATTGAGTTTGTAATCGACTGTGGCGGCCAATCTCGGCATACAAGCTACGAATCGCAGGGTTGTTTATGTTCGGGTGCGCAGAACCTGCCAACAGTTTCAGGCGGCCTTTCGGGCGAGAGAGTACCGATTTGGTGACAGACAAGAGGTCCACTTTTTGAGGTTGGCTTGATGCATCCCAGCTGGTGGTGTTAGGTGCTTTCACGCGATAGCCTGATTTAGGGACCGAATAAACCCAGCCTGTAGCCTCCAGTTCTTGATAGGCACGAATCACGGTGTTTTTGCTTACGCCAAGCTGTTCACTAAGCTGGCGAATTGAGGGAAGGCGATCATCTGGGTGGAATAATCCTTTATCAATCTGAGCCTTAATATGTTGTTCGGTAGCAAGGTATTTATTGCCGCTGAGTTCTACTTCCACGTTATTCTCCCTCGTTGCTCACTCTCAATCTGTAACCATTTAAAGTGTTATATCTGTATCTTTATTAGTTATCTGTACCCAACTAAGGTAACAGCATTGATGAAGAGTTGACCAGAGGTTTGTAATGCTGATTAAAATGATTCCGTTTGTGTTTGTAATATTGTGGTCGTCAGGTTTTGTCGGCGCACGTCTTGGTGTGGGATACGCGGAACCCGCAACATTACTCTCATTGAGGATGGTGGCCAACGTAGCGCTGTTCTTGGTTTTGATTGCAATCCTTAAGCGTCGTATCCCTCGTGGTCGCGCATTCTTCCATGCTTGTGTTGTCGGCATCTTGATTCATGGTTTCTACCTTGGTGGCACTTATCTGGCGATTGATATGGGTATGCCTGCAGGGTTGAGTTCTCTACTTGTTGGCTTACAACCGATTTTGACTGCCTTGATTATGATCAGCTGTACTTCACAGCGGTTTAACTTCGCACAATGGCTGGGTTTAGCCCTCGGCTTTGCGGGCATTAGCCTAGTGTTGATGGGAAATATTGAATGGCAATCAGATGATCAAAAGGGCATGGCGACGCTGTTGTGTTTGGTTTCGCTGGTGGGTATCACGGTAGGTACTTTGTACCAAAAGCGTTTCTGCAAAGGGACGGATATGGTCGGCGGCGCGATGGTGCAATACTTGGCTTCTGCAGCGTTGTTTCTACCGTTCGCAATGCGTTACGAAACTATGCAAGTGAACTGGACGGTAGAATTTACGTTAACGCTGATCTGGCTGGTGGTTGTGTTGTCCTGTATCGCAATACTGTTGCTACTGTACATGGTAGAGCATGGTGCATCTTCAAGTGTGGCATCGGTGTTTTACTTGGTGCCACCGACGACAGCCATTCAAGCCTGGCTTATCTTTGGTGAGTCGTTCGATATCTACGGCGCAATGGGCTTCGCTTTGTCTGCCGCTGCTGTTTATCTGGTGGTGAAGAAGCCAGAATGGATCAAGGCTCGCAGGCGAACAGCGTTAGAGCGGTAAGCGTATTTCATCAAAACTAACTGGGTTTAAAGCCGAGTGATAGAAACAAAAAAGAGCCTGAATATTCAGGCTCTTTCTGTATCAAATATTGGCTAGCGACTATTGATTAGCGCTGCATCAAGCAAGCGTAAGCCGTTGTAAACGGTGCTTCTTGGTATTGCTTAAGGCCAGTTTCTTTGAACTTCATCATAAGAGGGTTGCGCTTAAGGCTCTCCTTGATGTCAGCAGGTGACACAACGGTTACGTCTAGGCCGTCGATCAGTTGAATTGCTGCTTCTAGTTTGAAACCAAAGCCACCGCCAGCAAATTTGCCTTTAGTTTGGCGTTGACGAATCACAACTTTGTCTACTTGGTAATCTTCCATTAACTTTGCAAAAGAGAATTGAAAGTCTTTCATATTCTGCGTGTCGTTTGCGTCGCTAATCGCAACCTTTGAAACTCGGCAATCAGGGATATTAAATACACCATCTGACAGAGAAAGAAGACAGATGACAGCATCGTTACCTTTGATTTCAACACCACAAATTTTCATGTTCATACCTATTTACTTTTGAGCCGTACATTATGGTGCTATTTCCATTACTTCTCCAGTATTTGAGCATGTCTGTGGTAAATAAGTGCAAAAACGTCTTTGGCTCTACTTTTTAAAGTTGACCTTTGGTTGAATAATAGACAGTCGATTCAAGGGTAACGTTTGATATGCGACTAGGTTATCAAATTTTTAGCTAGCTTTTATATTGATACTGTATATTATGCGCGCGTCCCTATTTACTGTGTGGTTATTAACCCCCTTATGAGTATCAACAACCTATCTATTAAGAGTAAAATTGCGATTCCACTAATGGTAATCGTGATTGTTTTCTCGACTGTTACTGTGCTTAATGTCATTAGATCTAATGCTCAGGCTGCGATCAACCATGAGCTGAATAATGTGGTTCAGCCCGTGCTAGACAATTTGGAAGATGGGTATCGTGACATTTACCAAGTTATTGCTTCTGCTCAAGGTCTGCTACTCGCGAAAGACCAAGCGGCGATTGAGTACCAAAAATTTGAATTTAAAGACAACGCTTACAAAGCGGTTCCTCGTTTTGAAAGTGTGGAAACTTTATATACAGCGGGTGTGCTGGATCCTTCTTCTCGCGGTGAGTTGTCAAAGCTTGTGAACGCGATGAGCAAGTGGGTGGCGCTGCATGAGCCAATGTTTGCAGATCCTGCCAACGCATACCAATACAACATCAATTACTCACCAGCATTAGACGCTGAGTTTTCAATCATTCGTGTTCAGCTTCGTGATATCAGAACCCTGATTGAACAGAAGCAGAGAGAGCTTCGCCAGCAAGCTGCTGACTCTATCGAATCAAGTAAGTTGATCATTGAAGTGGGTATGGCGGTCGCTGTTTTCGCTGCGCTTTTTGCGATGTGGTTATCTAACCGTTTTATCGTCCAACCAATCCAGAACGTAGAGAAAGCGATGAATGAGATCGCATCGGGCGACGGTAACTTGTCTCAACGTATGAAGGTTGAAGGCAACGACGAAATTGCTCGCTTAAGCTCCGCATTTAACCAGTTTGTTGGCAAGATCCATGTAACCGTGGAACAAGTTATTCTTACATCGAACGCAGTACGTGGCGAGATGGAAAACATTAAATCACTCACGCAAAGTGTTGCTGAATTTTCATCGAACCAACAAAGAGAAAGTGAAGTCGTCGCGGCAGCGGTTCATGAAATGCAAGCAACTAGCGAAGTGGTCAGTGGTAATGCACTGGATGCCGCAACTGCAAGTAACGTTGCCAATCATGAAGTGGAATCGGCAGATACGACGTTGGGTTTAACCGTGACTTCTATTGAACGCCTTGCGCAAGATATCGAGAACGCGGGTGGCGTGGTTCAAGATCTGGATACCGATGTGAAGAACATAGCTTCAATTCTTGGCGTGATTAAAGGCATTGCAGAGCAAACCAACCTGCTTGCATTAAATGCGGCGATTGAAGCCGCTCGTGCCGGTGAGCAAGGCCGTGGTTTTGCCGTAGTCGCAGATGAAGTAAGAGCGCTGGCGAGTAAAACTCAAGACAGCACTGGTGAAATCCAATCAATGATTGAACGCTTAGAAGTGGGTGCTAAACACGCGGTTGGCGTGATGACTGAAAGCAAAGTGAGTGGCGAGAAAACCATTGTTCAGGCAGGAACTGCGGCGTCTTCACTGAGTGAGATTCGTAACTCAATCGGCAAGATGAATGACATGAACACACAAATCGCAACCGCAGCTTCTCAGCAGTCTCAAGTGTCTGAAGAAGTGAACAAGAATGTTCAACGCATCGCAGAAAGCACTATGCAAATGGTTGAAATGGCGAGCAGCGCTGAGAATGCTTGCATGGCATTGGCCGAACAGTGTGAAGCGCTTGATAGCCTTGTATCTCAGTTTGAGGTTTAATCTTCAAAAATAAGCAGATAAACATGAGCTGACAATGGTTGCTCACTCTGGCTCCCATTGATCATAGCTGAACGACAAAAAAGCCCGCATTCTATGAGTGCGGGCTTTTTTTTGACTAGGTGATCAGTTTTTAGACCTAATCAATCATTCGCTGTTAGCTGCTACGACCGTCTTTGTATGTGTAACGGTAGTCAACTTTTACGTTCGCTTGGTAATGAATGTCGCCGTTCATATTCGTGATTTTCTTCACTTCCATATTCGCGTCATCAATCTTGAACGAATCGTACTTTGTTGTTTGTTGGAACTGTGGCAGTTCTCTTGAAAGCTCAAAAGAAGTTTTTGTGCCTAACTCATCCATAAGGTTCGTGCCTGCATCGTATGCTTCCGCTTCAGTAACAAATGTATCAGACTTTAGCGTTGTTTCTTGAATTGTTGTTTTAGTTGCTGCAAACGCTGTGGTGCTGAGAACAAGAGTTGATGCAAGTATGATTAATTTTTTCATAGGATTACCTTACTTTGTTGGAATACCTGTGTTCCGGTACAGAACCAACATACCAATGAAGTGGTAAGATGAGTGTCAGGAGAAAAGCCGATTTTGTTAGTATTAGGTAAGGAATATGGAGAAATGTCAGGTGTTGGTTGTATTGATTTTGAACGATTGTAGATGAAGACCATTTATGAACAGCGCATATCAAGCAAGGTGACACTGATATCTATCTTCAATACACTGTCTGGGTAACCATCGTTCAGCATAAGGTAAAAACATGGCCAATTGGGAAGGGGTAAGTGAGTTTGTTGCAGTGGCAGAGCGTGAAAGCTTTACCGGTGCGGCGCAGAAGCTCGCTACGTCGGTGGCTCAAATCAGTCGTAGAGTAGCAAATCTCGAAGAACGACTCGCGGTGAAACTGCTCAATCGAACGACGCGTAAGGTTTCTCTTACAGAGGCTGGGCAACTCTATTATCAGCAGTGTAAGTTGCTGGTTGAAGGCTTAGAAATTGCTGAGCTTGCGGTCACGCAGATGCAATCCACGCCAAAAGGCTTACTGAAAGTCACTGCGCCTGTGACCTATGGTGAGCGCCAACTCGCTCCAATACTTCATCAATTTTTAAAGCTTCACCCACAAGTAGAACTTGAGCTGATGCTGACCAATCAAAAGCTCGACCTCATCGATTCTGGTGTTGATGTGGCGATTCGCCTTGGCCGCTTAGAAGATTCAAGCTTGGTCGCAAAGAAGTTATCGCAGCGACAGCTTTATGTATGTGCAAGCCCTGAATACATTGAACGCTATGGTGAGCCGCATACGCTCTCTGAATTGAGTCATCACCAATGCTTAGTGGGTGGTTTTGAGCATTGGCGCTTCAAGGAAAATGGTCGTCCGCGTTCGGTTCGTGTTAATGGACGAATTAGGTGTAACAGTGGCTTAGCCTTATTGGACGCCGCTAAACAGAGCATTGGCTTGGTTCAACTGCCAGAATATTACGTGAGTGAAGATCTAGAGTCGGGAGAGTTGGTTGAGGTGCTATCCGATTATCGAGACGATAAAGAGGGGATTTGGGCGCTGTATCCGCAGAACCGTAACCTGTCTTCAAAGGTTCGCTTGCTGGTGGACTTCCTGTCTGAGCAATTGGATTAGTTCTATTTTACCAAATCACTTCAGATAAAATGGTGCTTCAGAATAGAAATTCTGAGGCACCTTTTTATTAATGCTCTATAGCTTTACTTGTTAAACGTTAAACGTTAAACCGTGAAGCGATCAACCAAGTGGTACAGCTCATTTGCGCGGCTGTTGAGGTTTTGGCTACCCGCACGGTTTTGATTCGCTAATGATGCCGATTGTGAGCTTTGATCGGATATCACCACAATACGTTGAGATATCTCTTGGCCAACAATGTTTTGCTGCTCTGTCGCGGTAGCAATCAATGAGTTCATGTCCATGATCGTATCAATCGACTCTTGGATTTTCGCCAGTGCTGCGGCTGCGGCATTCGCTTCTTCCACCGTTTGAGCACTTTTATTTTGGCTTGAATCCATTGCTTTTACGGCAGCATCTGAGGCAGCTTTTAGCTGCTGAATCATTTTATGGATGTCGCCAGTGCTTTCTTGAGTTCGGCTTGCCAGTTTACGAACCTCGTCCGCAACCACTGCAAATCCTCGCCCTTGCTCACCTGCACGAGCGGCTTCAATTGCTGCATTCAGTGCTAATAAGTTTGTTTGTTCGGCAATATCTTGAATGACCGTCAGTGACGACGAAATGTTTTGTACATCACCCTCTAATCTAGATACCACTGTGTTGGCTTCTGACACTTCGCTAGCAAGACCAGCAACAGAGTTGGCAGCAGCGTTCACTATTTGTTGAGCTTCTTTGGCATTACCCTCAGCAAGCTTCGCTGAGTCAGCCGCCTGGCTTGCGTTACTTGAGATCTCTTGTGCTGTTGTTGTCATTTCGGTCATTGCTGTTGCAACTTGTTCAGTCTCTTCACGCTGACCAGTGGCAATTTCATCAACCTGAGCGGCGCGAGAAGACATACTGCTGGTTTCAGCGACAACTTGCTGGCCAACATCACTCACGCTGCGGATGATGGTTTGTAGGCTAGCAACGAAGGCGTTGAAGTTCTCGCTGAGCTTAGTGAACTCAGGGGCTTTGAATTTTTCCATTCGAGCGGTTAAATCGGCCTCGCCACTTGCAAAGGCACTAATTGAACGGTCGAACTGCTCAAGAGGTTGCATGATGGTACGGTTCACTGCAACAGCGAAAACGGCTACCACTAGGGCAATCAATCCGCAGAAAATCGCGATAGCAGTCAAGGAACTTTGTAGCGCTACATTTGAACTCTCTTTCATCTCGGCAATAACAGCGTCGATGTCATCGGTGTAGAAGCCAGTACCAAGCATTAAGTCCCATTGCGGAACAAATACTGAGTAGCTGAGTTTTGGTAAAGCGATTGATTGGCCCGGTTTCGGGAAATAGTAAGTCGTAAATTCACCCAATTTTGAGTTCTTGATCAGGTCTCGGATTAGGTAATTACCTTGTTTGTCTTGAAGGTCATAGTAGTTTTTACCAATACCATCGTTACTTTGCCCAACCACAACTCGGACACCTTTAGAGTCATAGCCAAAAATATAGCCTGATTCGCCATATTCTAGGGTTCTCAATGTTGGTAAAGCCTCTTCTAGCGTTGCCCCTTTATCTAAAAATGGGCTGATCGAAGAGTAGGCCATTTGCAGGTACGCTTTGAGTTCCTTTTCTTTCATCGCCATCATATTGCTACGCGTCGATTCTACTTGCTGTGCGGTTAGCTCGGTGCTCTTCATATACGTAACGCTCATCATGCCAATTGCCATTAGTAGCAAAGGAATGAAAGAGAGAATATAAAGGCGGTTTTTGATGGTTAGGGTCATGTCACGCTTCCTGTGTGATTTTCTCATGCAATTTTCAACACATTATTAATGTGGTTTCAAAATGTAAATGGGCTTGTTGTCTAATTGTTACTCTAGAGTGTTTTTGTTTGATAAATATGATGATGGTTAAGTTTTTCAAGTGAGAAGCCTTGCAATTAGAGGCTTAAGAGCGAAAAAGCGAGTTTGTATCCATGCTTTTGAATTCGACGCTGCTTTGGTAGAATGCGGCCCTTTGTAGCACCTTGCTATGTTTATTCGTTAAGTGAGATATATTCATGAACAAAAGCCATGTGATTATTGGTTTAACTAACCCAAAGAGCCCGACGAATGTTGGCGCTGTTATGCGTGCGGCTGGTTGTTACCAAGTCGACGAAGTTAAATACACAGGGCAACGCTACGAAAAAGCCGCTAAATTCCACACTGATACGAAGAGCGCAGCGCGCACGATCCCGCTTACTGCCGCTGAGTCATTTTTAGATAATCTTGATGCGGAAACTCAGATTGTGTGTGTAGAACTAGCAGAAGGTGCGACACCACTGCCTCGTTTTAAACACCCTGAAAACGCTATCTATATCTTTGGCCCTGAAGACGGCTCAATTTCTCAAGATGTTGCGGATAGAGCTGACCACGTTGTGTATGTGCCAACGGTAGGCTGTATGAATCTAGCTGCGACGGTCAACGTGCTACTTTATGATCGCCTTGCAAAGTCAGATGAAATGGATGAAAGCAACGAGCTTATTAAAAAGAGCCGTGATAATCGCAATCACTTGCAAGTGAAACAGGGCTAGATATCGTTCTAATCGTATGTGCTCTCTTAATATCTAATGCCGATTAATGAAAACCCCTTATTCGTAGGAATAAGGGGTTTTTACTTGGTTGAACTTGGATCTTAGGTCTTAGGTTTGGCTATTCAGCACATTTGGAAGCCATAATTTTTAATGGTTGTCCCGTCTCATCGAACTGTAAGCTCCATACATACTGCCCTGGATTACGGATGGTAATAGCAGTATCTTGCCCGTAACCACCTTTAGTTAATGAGTTTAGTTGTCCCAGTTTTAGGTTGAGCCCATCCGCTGTAAATTGTGGTGACCAAGCTTTAGACGCGTATTGCATGCGATAGCTACCAGGCTTTTCAGTGGTAACGACTTGGTAAGTGTTTCCACCTTTATACGCAAACTCTCGTTTAGCTACGTGTTTCCAACCTGAATCAGCAAAGTTGCCAACCACATAAAGTGGGCTTGAAATTGGCCCTTCAGCGTTAATCGTTGGATTATTACATTTAGCCATGAAACCTTGTCCAACTTCATTCCCTGTCGCCATTATGGCCGCTATAGGGCCTTTTTTATTTGGTTGTGTTATCGACAAGAAACGAGCTTCAAAAGGGTTTAGAACTATAGAGTAATGACCATCAATTGCTGATATAGATTGCTCAGATTCAATATCCGTCAGATCAGCTTTGGAGCCTGCTTTTTCTTTGGTTAGTTTTATGGTCTGCTCTTTGTTGGTAACGTTCACTGCGTAGATAACTGCATCGCCTTCATAGGCTTTGTGATCGACATATGCGATATCGTTGGCGATTAGGTTTGTACGTTTACCCTGTGATAGAGCGGGGTGCGTTTCCCTTAATTTCATTAAGTTTGTAACGTACTGCTTTAAGTCTTTTTCGTTGGTATTGAGTTGAGTTGTGACACCTTCTACTTTACCGCTAGTACGTGCTACATGGTCATCGCACAAGCCATTAATGGCACAGTCATCAGTCCAAACTTTATCTGAAAAACCTTCTAGTTGATCGCCAATTTCGTCCCCATAGTAGGTGGTTATTGGGCCTGTATAAGCTGCTTGGAATGAAAATGCCGCTTTATAACGCTGCCAATACTCTTTGTCTTGTGGAGAAGCGATATCACCGCGCTGTAATAAGTCACCAAAGCGAACAAGGTCATGGTTACCAATCATCAAGTTGGGCTTTGCGTGGTCTGGGTATAACGAATGTAAAGACATGCCTTCTGCAAGCCATTCTCCACCTTTGTTCCCCACGCCTGCTTCGTTTACGGCAAAGGTTTCTGTTAGGCGGTAGCGCATCGGGAAATCAAACGCAGAACATAAGGCCGGTGCTTCATTTGAACCGTAACCTGTTTCTATAATACGGTTCTCACCGGCCCAAATTTCCGCGACCATATAACCCAGAGGGTTCACGGTTTTACCTTCGCTGTTTACGTATTCGACTTGAGAAGAAGCAGTGTCTACCGTCTCTCTGATTTGACTCCAAGCTTCTTTTGGCACTTGATAAGCCTGATCTAAGCGCCAACCATCGATTTTGAGTTCTTTGATCCAATACTCGGCAACTTCTTGATAGAAGGCTAGGCTCTCAGGGTATGAGACTGGATTATCTTCTCCTTGGGGCACCTTACCTGTAGGTGACGGCACTACGTTTTTTTTGTGGTGGCCAAATACGCCATCAAAGAAGACATAAAGCCCTCGAGCATGCGCTTCTTCAACTAAGGTTTTAGCTTCTTCCATCGTTCCGAATCTAGGGTCGATATTGAAATAATCAGTGGCAAAATAACCGGTTGCATCCAATCTATCAGCCCAATGGTCTTGGTTTTCGATAGGCTCTGAATTAAAGATTGGGGTTAGCCAAATCCCGTTCATGCCAAGAGATTCAATGTAATCAAGTGAGTCGATAATACCTTGGATATCTCCGTTATGGTGACTGGTTCCGTAGCCTGTCCCATGACCAATTGAGTCATCGCCACTGACAAAGCTTTCGACCATCACTTGATAGATCCTCAAGTCATTCACGTCGGCATTCGTATTCGTTTGGCATTGGTATGTCGTTGGTTCTTGAACTGATTCAGGTGCAGATTGGCAACCTGCAAGTAGGATGGCGGTAACGGCCAACGCGGTATTGGATAGAGAAAGTTTCACGTTAAGGTCCTTATTATTATGATTTAACTTATTATTCACCATCCTGATATTCTATAAATCCTCCGTTAAATAGTGGCAATAGGAGTAGACGGTAGGCTGAGAGACTGGGGTCACAATATGTAGCTAATTTCTTATGCATATTATGATGAAGTGCTGGTTTTTGAGTCCCAGTTGAGATTTGTACGGCCATAAATTTTATTCAGTACGTATGTGTTTTGTTCAGATTAAGTAACTCTCTGCTTCTAGTGTTATCTATCCCGTAAGCAATCGGATATTATCTTTGGTTCATCACTAGATAATTGAAGGGTTAGATAACACTATGGAAGACATGCAATTACTTGCCGCGCTACAACAAAATCCTGTCCTCGATCTGTATCAGTTATTCCAAGAAGTTGGTCAAAACCGCTCTTTGTATGCATTACTAGAAAAGCTATCTTCCCTTAAAGAACACCATCAACTGAGTACTCGTCTTAGCCCTTTTAAGCCTCACATTGAAGGGTTGTTGGCTCAATTTGATAGAACTACGCCGGATAGCGAGATCCTCAAAGCGGTCGCTCTTCAGTCTGAGATTCAACAACGAGGCCACAGCATGAGCCGTTACATCATGACATCAGACAATCACCGTCATTTTTCTCCAAATGCAGACCTAGTGATGTTTGGTGATTCGATCACTGAGTGGGCTCCGTGGGCTGATATTTTCCGTGATGTCTCAATGGTCAACCGTGGCCTTGCGGGCGATACCACAACGGGTATGTTGCGCCGTATTGATACCACGTTGAACGTGAAGCCAAAGCTGGTGTGTTTTATGGCGGGAATTAACGATCTTGCACAAGGTTACAGCGTTGACCATATCTATCAGAACTATATTGAGATGCTTACAACATGGAGAGCTCAAGGTATTACTATTCTTGTTCAATCAACGCTGCACGTAGGCAATAAACTGCAAGGGTTGAATCCTCAAGTTTCAGAACTCAATAAAAGACTACAGGCTTATTGCGAACAACATGATATCGAGTTTTTGGATGTAAACCGTGTGCTAGCACCGAATCAATTACTATCCAATGAATACAGTTGTGATGACTTGCATTTGAATGCTAAGGCTTATCAAGTTTGGGCTGAGGTTCTACAACCTAAGATAGAAGCGTTATTAAAATAAACTCGCTCAGGTAACGGATTAGATAGCTGATTAGATAAGTGATTAAGTAGTTAAATAGTTAAATAGTTAAATAGTTAAATAGTTAAATAGTTAAGTGAACCCAAAAGGACATTGATTTGAACCTAAGACAGTTGGAAGTCTTCTACGCCATTATGCAGACCGGTACCGTATCCGGAGCGGCGCGTAATCTGCATGTGTCACAACCCAATGTGACCCGTATTCTGGCGCACACCGAGCAACAGCTTGACTTCGGTTTATTCGAGCGTGTTAAAGGGCGCTTAGTACCAACAGTTGAAGCGAAAACCTTGCTGCCAGAAGCGGAAAAGGTCTATCAGCAATTGGGGCAGTTCCGTTCTTTGACCAATAAAGTGAAGCAAGGCAATCAGCACCTGCGTATTGGTGCACCACCGATTCTGGCGACTAAATTGCTGACTCCGGTAATAGCCCAAATGTCTCGCGAACAAGAGATCTCTTTTGAGTTGCTGACTGCCAATCGCGATGAACTGTGTGCTGGGTTGTTAAAGCATGAGCTTGATATTGCTATCGCGTTTGGCGATGAAGCGCCGCCGGCTATATTAAGTGAAACGCTCTTAACTGAATCACTCAAGGTTCTGGTTCCATCCAATACGGTTGATCATTTACCCTTGGAATTAACCCTCGATGATCTAATCAATTATCCGTTGCCAATCATCGGGCTCGATAGCCGCGATCCATTAGGCCTCCTGTTACATCAAAGCCTTATTGCGCGAGATGCGCATTATCATCATCCAATATCTGTGCGTGGATACAGCGCGGCAGCTGAACTGGTGAAACACCAAGCAGGGTTTGCGATCGTTGACCCGTGGACTGCAGAGCAGTACAAAATGACGATTCGGTTTGTGTGTTGCCACTTCAACCAGATATCCAATTCTCGGTCTCGATGCTTTGCGCAGAGCACACCCCTCAGTCGATTTCCGTTAAGCAATTTATCGCTTCATTGAAGAGCCATACTCGCCTTATAACTTAAGGTTATAGGCTCGCCATAAATAGGTATTCGGCAGCTTCTGAGTTCTTAATTAAAGTAAATCCATACAAAGACTTATTAATTAGGAATGCTCATGTCTATTGCTCAACCTTATCTTCTTTTTCTTGGGGATGTTACCGACCCACTTGCCGCAAAAACCGCTCGCGGAATTCAACAATGGCGACCAGAAATTTGCTTAGGCCAACTGCGTTTAACAGACGATACTGTTTCACTTGGCTTAACGGATATGACCTTGCAAGCTGCTCAAGCGCAGGGGGCGAAAACGCTAGTGATTGGCACAGCAAACCCAGGTGGCGTTATCCCTGATTCTTGGCAGTCAACCATAATGGAAGCTGCAGAAATGGGATTTCAGATTGCATCTGGCATGCACCAACGCTTGAGTGAATTTTCACCGCTTGCTGACATGCAGCAACAAGGATTGACTAAGCTTCATGATGTACGCCACTTTGATGGTGCTCTAAAGGTTGGTAACGGCAAACCACGACAAGGTAAACGCCTTCTCACAGTCGGAACAGATTGCTCAGTAGGAAAAATGTTCTCGGCGTTGGCGATTGAAAAATCGCTTAAACAAGCGGGAACGTCAGCTCAGTTTAAAGCGACAGGGCAGACGGGTATCTTGATTGAAGGCAGCGGGATTTCGATTGATGCGGTGGTTGCAGATTTTATTTCCGGCGCGGTGGAAGCGATTAGCCCCGATTTTACTGACCACGAATGGGATATCATTGAAGGCCAAGGTTCGTTGTTCAATCCGTCTTTTGCAGGCGTGAGTTTAGGGTTATTGCATGGCGCACAAGCTGACGCTTTGGTGCTATGTCACGAAGTTGGGCGACCACACATTCGCAACCTTCCTCATGCGCAATTGCCAAGCATAGAGCAGACTATTGAAGCGAACTTGCAAGCCGCGCGATTGACGAATCCAGATGTGAAATTGGTTGGTATCTGTTTGAACACGTCGGCAATTAGCATTGAAGATGCTGAGACATTATGCCAAGAATGGACCACACTCTATCAAGTGCTCGTGACGGATCCAGTGCGTTTTGGTGTACAACACATTACTGATCATTTGCGACATTCACTTTAACGACTCCATCATTTCTACGTTTCCATTTGTTAAAGCGAACATCAACCGAGTGAAATTATGAAGATTACAGCAGAACCCATTACTATCGCGATGCAAACGGCTTTTCGCATCTCTCGTGGCAGCCGAACTGAGTGTCACGTTGTCCGTGTTTATATTGAGCATGATGGCAAACAAGCTCAGGGAGAGTGCACCCCTTACCCACGATACGGCGAGTCATCGGAGTCTGTGTTAGCGCAAATCCAACAAGCGTCTAGTGCGCTTGAAGGTATGTTTGAGCGAGGCGTTACCGCTCCGGCAGAGCTAAGAGATCATCTTCAGTCTTTATTGACCGGAGGGGCAGCGCGAAATGCGGTCGATTGTGCGCTTTGGGAGCTTGAAGCCAAACAACATGACCAGGTCTTCCCAAATAGCCTGTTTGAGTTACCGAATCAAATCGTGACAGCAATGACCGTCTCGATTGGCACTCCAGAAGCGATGGCGACTCAGGCTCGAGACTATGTCGAAAATGGGGCAAAACTCCTGAAAGTGAAGCTTGATGGAGAGCAAGTGGTAGAGCGTGTTCGCGCAGTTCGAGAAGTTGCGGAAGGTGTAACGATTGTATTGGATGCCAATGAAGCGTGGACAGGGCTGAATCTCGAAGAGTTGTTCAATCAACTAACAGAGTTTGATATTGCGATGATCGAACAACCTCTTCCACAGCAACATGATGCTTCACTGGCACACATCAAGCACCCGATTCCACTGTGTGCTGATGAAAGCTGTCATACCACTTCACAGCTCTCATCGCTGTTGGGTAAGTATGAAATGGTCAACATCAAGCTCGATAAAACGGGTGGTTTGACTGAAGCATTGGTTCTTGCAGAAGAAGCACAAAGGCTCGGTTTTACTCTGATGTCTGGTTGTATGCTTGGTACTTCTTTGGCGATGCGTGCAGCTCTGCCTATCGCCGTTCAATCTGAAATCGTCGACCTTGATGGCCCAGTCTTACTTGGCCAAGACGTTTCTCCTGCTCTGACTTATCGCGATGGGATGATTATTCTCTAAGTTCGTTGAGCCTCGGGTTAGTCGATGGACATGGCATAAATGAAATCGCACGAGTGAAAGCTTGTGCGATTTTTTAGATCTCTAGTCCTTAACTTATTAAATAATCGAAGGTTTTTACTGCTTGATTGAGCGCGCTATTCGTATGATTTACGGGCGTATTGATAAAGTAATCACGTTTCTGTCGGTGCGGTCACTTTCTATTATCGCAAAACAGACAGCTCAAGCTTTATAAAACAATTGTTATGATATCTTATGTGAAATGTTAATGATTACTCTTCATTTAATAGCTTCACTAAAGCTATTCGATGCAAACCTAAGTAAGGCTCATACCCTAACTAATTGAATCATTGACAGTTCCTGTTGATTATTTGATGAGAAGAAGGTGGGGCGAGTGAGTAGTCATGTCTCCGAGGTTGTAGAAAATAAGGATAGTTTTGAGCGCCCGTTCTCGATCAAAATCCCACGTCGTAAGTGGTTTGGTTGGAAAGGTATTGAGCTGCGCTTAGTACTTGCGTTAGCCATGCTATCGATGACCACTATCTTCCTCTCGGTTGTCTCCAGCTTTACATTCGATGATTTAAACCAACGTCTTGTTGAGCTAAAGGAGAGTGAAATCCCGGCCTTAGATAATGCCGCACGCCTTAATGATATGGTGCGAGTGATTATCACAACGTCTTCTCAGCTTGGTGACGCTGAATCGAATTTAGAGCGCAAACAGGCGATGCTAAAAATCGAAGACGCTATTTCCGTGATGAATAGCGTTATGGTTCAGTTCCCTGATTATCATGCCTATTTTAAAGACCTTATCGCCCAAGTTAACAATAGTCTGAGTTTGTTGTATCAAAGTGAGATTGAGTCAGAACAACTCAATCAAGAACTTCGTAACTTGCTTGAGGGCTTTTATCCTCTATTGCAACAAGCCAGTGATTCACTCGATAGTTTATCTGACCCAGCCAAAGATCAAATCCAATATACCCAGTTGAAATCTCTGCTTTATTACCAATTAGGCTTGGTAGAGAAGCTGTATAACGACTCAAGCTTTAATGAGCTCGATTACACCAGTTACCGTTTAGAGCAGGTAGGGGAAGAGTGGTGGAAGCTCTGGGTCAGTGGTGATTTAAGAAGTGATTTTCCTCAATTAGATCATCAACTCACGGTGATTTATAGCCTTGCCTCAAGCGATAGCAGCTTGTATGGGATGAAAAATAAAGCGCTCGATCATCTTTATCAAGAGCAATACTTCCTGCAAAACAGCCGCGAGCATTTGAACCAATTAACCGTGCAGATCGAAAGCAACACCAGCAAGGTGAATAGCAATATTGACCAATCGATTCAGCAGGCGCAGCAATCTTTGCAATCTAACCAGCGTCTTTCTCTCTTCCTTTCTCTATTTAGCGTGTTGGCTGCCGCTGCTATTTCATGGTTCTACGTGCGTAAGAGTATTTTGGAAAGACTTTTACAGCTTAAAGACAACATGTTTGCGATTTCTACCGGCCATTTAGATACCGAAGTGTCCATTCGTGGCAAAGACGAAGTGACGCAAATGGCCAAGTACCTAAAGGTATTCCAAACCACGGCCAAAATCGTTAAGCAAACTAACCGAAAATTAGAAGCTGAAGTGGAAGAGCGAACCCTAGCCGAAGCCAAGCTGCGAGTGACTCAAGATGAGTTAATCCAAGCCGGAAAACTGGCTGCATTGGGGCAACTCAGTGTCGGGATCACGCACGAGATCAATCAACCTCTGACCGCAGTAAACAGTCACGTTAGAAGTGCTCAGCTTTGGTTAGGCAAGCAAAGGCCAGACAGGGCAGAAGAGAACCTAAAAAAGATCGAGATCTTGTTAGACAAAGTGGCTGCGATTACTCGTCACTTAAAAGCCTTCTCACGTAAGAGCGACGGCAAGATTGATAATGTGGAACTAGAGAAGGTGATTGGTGATGCGATTGATCTGTTTGAAACCAGACAGAGCCCAGTATCGATTCAGTATTCGCCCCAAAGCTACCAGATGGTTCGAGCCAACAGCATACGCTTGGAACAAGTGCTGGTGAACCTCATCAGCAATGCTCTGGATGCCATTGAGCATAAAGAGCAGCCTCAACTTAGTATTGCTACGCAAGAGCTTTCGAACACCATACAGATTTTGGTTAAGGACAATGGACTGGGCATACCTGAAGACGATATCCCGTATTTGTTTGACCCATTTTATTCGAGCAAAACAACAGGTAAGGGGCTCGGGCTCGGCTTGTCTATCGCATACAACATAATAAAAGACTTTGGCGGCTCGATTCACGTGGAATCGGTTGAACACCAAGGCACCACCTTTATCGTCACTCTACCAAAAGGCACAGGTTCATGATTTCAGAAAAACACATAGTTCTTATCGACGATGAAATAGATGTCGTCGAAGCCGTGAGCGAAATGTTAGAGCTAGAAGGGTTTAGTGTCACCACCTTTACTGATCCCAACCTTGGCCTAAAGTCGCTTAAAGCGAACAGTCAGTCGGTTGTGTTGTGTGACGTGCGCATGCCGAAAGTGGACGGTTTGACGTTGTTGAGCTCAATCCAACACCGTGCCCCGAATGTGCCCGTTTTATTGATGAGTGGTCATGGCGATATCCCAATGGCGATCGAAGCGATGAAGCTGGGCGCTTTCGACTTTCTGGAAAAACCGCTTAATTCGAGTGAGCTGGTGGAGAAGCTTGATTTGGCGATTACCCAATGTCAGCACAGTTGCCCGTCAACCTCGGATGGCGATGAGCAAGAGGAGCTACCGATTGAATCTGTGGTTATTGGCCAATCAAAAGCGATGGATACGATACGTAAGCAAGTGCTCGCTTTAGCGCATACCGGCGTCGATACCATCATCAACGGAGAAACGGGAACGGGCAAAGAGGTGATAGCTCAAGCTCTGCATCAATTCAGTCGTCGTAAGACTAAGCCATTTGTCGCGATTAACTGTGGTGGTATGACAGAGAGCATTATTGAGAGTGAGTTGTTTGGCCATGAAGCGGGTTCGTTTACTAGCGCGAACAAGAAGCGCATTGGTAAAATAGAACAAGCCAATGGCGGTATTCTGTTTCTCGATGAAATTGAGAGCATGCCGATTGCGGTACAAATAAAACTACTGCGTGTGATTCAAGAGCGAATGATTGAGCGTGTTGGTGGTAATGAGTTGATACCTGTCGACATCGTCGTGGTCGCAGCCAGTAAAGCCGATCTTGTGAGCTTGAGTGAGTCTGGGGAATTCAGAGCCGATCTCTTTTATCGCTTGAACATTGCAAGCTTAAACCTTCCGGCACTGCGCCAACGAAAAGAAGACATTCAGGTGCTGTTTCGCCACTTTGTGATTCAAGCGAGCCACAAATATAAGACGCGCCCATCGACGATTTACCCCGAGCAGATACAGCAGCTATGTCGACATGAATGGCCGGGTAACGTACGTGAATTACGTAATGTCGCTGATCGATTTGTGTTGGGTATCGTTGGTGATGGCTTCGATCTTCAATCGCCAATTTGTGAAGCGTCCGGAGAAGATTTCGCCTTTGAAAAGCAGATGGAGCAGTACGAAAGGAATGTACTGACGGAAGCGCTAATAGAAAGCGCAGGTAACATTAACGAGGTATCAAGTAAGCTGAATTTACCGCGTAAAACCCTTTATCGAAAAATGAAGAAACACCAATTGGATAAAGAGAGTTTCAAAGCTTAATTCGTTCAGGTGTTTGTTAAATGGAAAACCAAAACCAAAACCAAAGCCAAAATAAAAGCACAAGACAACAATGACCCATTTGGTTTTTAGTCGAATGGCTAACTGTTTCAAGTGATTGTAATAAAAGCGCTTTAACATCTGGCACAAAGCGTGCAATCCCTACATTGTGGCGTCAGCCCACATGAGGTTATTCAGTGTTGAGTCAAAAAAATATATGACGGTTATCCAACATTGAATGATCGAATAAAGGACATTAGAAAAATAATTGCTTGTTGCAAGGAGATACAAACATGAAGCAAATACTGAAAGGTTCGATTGCTCTGATATTAGGCATGAGTTCAATAACGGCATGGGCCGCTGCAGAACCAGCAAACTTAGGACCTCGTCCCTTCTTTTTAGTCAACAATATGGATGAGAGCCCTTTGAAAACTAAGCTGTTGAGTTGCAGCGAAGGACCTTTTCATCGTAGTGATTTTTCTATTGGGCATCGCGGAGCTGCGATGCAGTTTCCTGAGCACACTAAGGAATCCTATTTAGCGGCGATTCAAATGGGCGCAGGTGTTGTAGAGTGTGATGTGACCTTTACCAAAGATAAGGCGTTGGTATGTCGTCACTCGCAAAGTGATCTGCACACCACAACCGATGTATTAGCGCACCCAGATCTTGCTAAGAAGTGCTCAACCCCGTTTACACCAGCTAATCCAACGACAGGTGAAGATGCTCAGGTGGAGTGCCGTACTTCTGATTTCACGTTGGCTGAGTTTAAGACGTTAAAAGGAAAAATGGATGGTGCGAACCCAAAAGCCACCACGGTTGAAGAGTACATGAACGGAACTCCAGGTTGGAGAACCGATCTTTACAGTCAAAGTGGGACACTGATGACACACGCAGAAAGTGCAGCACTCTTTAAAGAGCACGGCGTTAAGGTCACACCTGAATTGAAATCGGCAGCAGTAGACATGCCTTTCAATGGATTTAGCCAAGAGATGTACGCGCAGAAGTTGGTGGATGAACTGAAAGAGGCGGGTTTCAAGCCTTCTGAGACTTACCTACAGTCATTTAACTTGGATGATGTGAAGTATTGGATCAATGAAACGCCGAAGTTCGGCAAACAAGCGGTTTACCTTGATGACCGTGTTTATGAGCAAACGGACTTTGTCGCGTCTGTTGAGAACATGAAAGAACTGCACGATGCGGGTGTGAATATCATCGCACCACCTCTGTTTGCTTTGGTTGAACTTGATAAGAACAACGAATTAGTGGCGTCTAACTACGCGAAACTGGCTAAGGATGCAGACCTCGACATTATCGCATGGACACTGGAACGTTCTGGCCCGCTAGCGCAAGGCGGTGGTTGGTACTACAAGAGCGTGAAGGACGGCATCAACAATGATGGCGATATGATGAAAATGCTTGATGTGCTGGCACAAGATGTGGGTGTGATGGGCGTATTCAGCGACTGGCCTGCAACGGTAACTTATTACGCTAACTGCATGGACAACGACGCATAGGCGATTCTGAGAGCGTTGTTACGTCGCTAATTATAGCGTTTGTATAGAGAGCGCTTAGCCAAAGAATAATAAGAGAAAAAGCAGTGAACCAAAGAGCCTTCGGGCTCTTTTTTTACCACTGAAATTGGTGGGACAGAAATGACCCAAATGATGGATTTTTAGTTGGACACGAATGACTCAAAAGATCTTGGCTAGTTTGAGTTTTGTTGTAAGTTATTGAAATTTAGTAAATAAAAATATGGCACGAAGGCTGCAGTAGCTAAGGTGACTTTCAACAATAAGTAAAAGTAAGGTTTGAATATGAAAATCAGTGTTAAAGGACTGTTAATCGCTAGCTCATTACTACTTCCTTCAATGGCTATGGCAAGCGACTGCTCTAGTCGTGGTGTGTTAGACGATCGATACTGTGATGAAAACCAAGATTTGGTGGCCGATTCACCAAAGAACCCAGATGAGTGGAATGACCCAAGTACGCTTGTGTTTACCTACACGCCAGTAGAAGACCCTGCGTTGTACAAAGATGCGTTTGCGGATTTCCAAGCTCACCTAAGTAAAATTACAGGTAAGCGAGTGATTTACTACACAGTTCACTCGAACTCTGCGCAAGTAGAAGCGATGCGTTCTGGTCGACTGCACGTTGCTGGTTTCTCTACGGGCCCAACAGGCTACGCAGTTAACTTGGCAGGTTACGTTCCAATTGCGGTGAAGGGCGATGAGTCTGGTTTCCAAGGCTACAACCTAATCACGATTGTGCGTAAAGATAGCGGCATTAACAAAATGTCTGATCTGAAAGGCAAAAAGGTTGCACACACTTCTGCATCTTCCAACTCTGGCAACCTAGCTCCACGTGCGTTATTCCCAGCGAAAGGCCTAGTGCCAGATGAAGATTATAAAGTGCTTTACTCAGGTAAGCATGACCAATCGATTCTAGGTGTCTTCAATGGAGATTATGACGCAGCACCTGTGGCATCGGACGTGTACGATCGTATGGTAGCAGCAGGTCGTGTTGACGATTCTGAACTGAAGATCATCTACCGTAGCCCACGTTTCCCAACGTCTGCTTTTGGTTACGCGTACAACTTAAAACCAGAGCTAGTTGAGAAGATCAACGAAGCTTTCTTTAGCTACCGCTTTACACCAGAGATGAGCGCATCATTTAAAGGTGCAGATCGTTTCTCGCCAATCAGCTACAAAGAAGAGTGGGATGTGATTCGTGATATCGCTCATGCGACAGGTACGGCTTACACCAAAACAGGCCTGAAGAAATTGGCTGAAAAAGATGCGGCTAAACGCGCAAAGAAAAAAGCAGCTGAGCTAGCAAAACAAGCAAACAACGGCTAACTCTTTTTCTATTAGAAGGCTAAGTTTTAGAAAGACTTAGCCCTTTTAAAATACCTACTTCAACTAAATATCTATGCCCTCGCGGGTAGGGCATAGATCATTCGAAAATTCGCACAAGGAAATGCAGTATGGCCGTAGCAAGCTATGAAGGAATAAAGATAAACAACCTTTTCCACGAATATGTGGCAGGCAAGCCAATCCTTAAAGGCATTAATATTGATATCGATGAACCAGGCATCATCGCGATCATTGGTCCATCTGGTACAGGTAAAAGTACACTTCTACGCTGTATCAACCGACTCAACGATCCAAGCCAAGGTGAGATCATATTTGATGGCGCAGACCTGACTCAATTAAAAGGCCAAGCGCTACGTAAACAGCGTCGACACATCGGCATGGTGTTTCAAGAATATAACCTTGTCGAACGTTTAACGGTTATCGAGAACGTGTTGAGTGGCCGTTTGGGTTACATGACCGCTTGGAATGCATGGCGTCGCAACTACTCTGCGCAAGACCTAGCAAAAGCGTTCGAGTTACTTGAATTTGTTGGCCTGCAAGACTTTGCTAACCAACGTGCCGACAGTTTATCGGGCGGCCAAAGACAGCGTGTCGGTATCGCTCGCGCCGTTATGCAAGACCCATATATCTTATTGGCGGATGAACCGACTTCATCACTCGACCCGAAAACCGCGGTTGAGATCATGGAGTTGATGGAGACATTCGCAGAACAGAAAAACATTCCCGTGTTGGTTAACATCCACGATGTGAACTTAGCCAAGCGTTATGCCAAGCGCATCATCGGCATGTGTAACGGTAAAGTGCATTATGACGGTAGCCCTGAATGGATCTCAGAAGAAGATCTAAAAATCATTTACGGGGGTGAGTCATGGCTGGATTAACCCCAAGTTCATCGCCAAGCGTACCGTCAAACCAGTCGCCAGCGAAGCATGAAAACCCATTCAAAACCTCATGGACTAACCGAGCAATCATCGCTGCGATAGTTGCTTATCTGTTTTACAGTTTCTCGACGTTAGGGCTAACCTTTGATCGTTTGGTCATCGGTTTTGGTGAAAGTGAGCGGTTACTATCAAGAATGTTTCCGCCTGATTTTTCGCGTACTAGCTTACTGCTGAGTGGATTAGCGGAAAGCTTACAAATTGCGATTATCTCAAGCTTCTTTGGCATCGTTATTTCATTGTTTCTGGGCTTGTTAGCTGCGAGAAATATGATGCCTTCAATCGTATCGACGCCAATACGTTGTTTCATCGCACTATGTCGATCTTTTCACCCGGTGATCATCGCAATCCTATTTGTGAAAGCGGTGGGCTTCGGTGCTCTTGCTGGGATCCTGACCTTGGTCTTCGCATCGATTGGTTTTATTGCCAAGCTTTTTGCTGAAGCGATTGAAGAGATCTCTTTTAAACCGGTTGAAGCGATTAAAGCAACCGGTGCCAGTTTTATCAGCGTCATTTTGTATGCGGTAATGCCTCAAGTATTTACTCGTTTTATTGGCTTTGCTAGTTACCAGCTTGATTCAAATCTACGTAACTCAACCATGGTTGGCATTGTGGGTGCGGGCGGCCTTGGCGGCACGTTATTTTCGGCATTCCAACGCTTTGACTACGACTTCGTTGCCGCTATTTTGATCACCATTATCGCATTGATTCTTGTGGGTGAATTTCTTTCCAACATTGTTAGGAGAATCTTCTAATGACAACAGCATCTATCGATAAAGAGTGGCAGCGTTTTACACCAAATGAACGAGTAGCTCGATTTGCCGTTTACCTGAGCTTAGTGTGTGCGATTGTTTGGTCTTGGCAGACGGTTGAAGTGATTCCAGAGTTCCTATACGACGCGCCAGCGCAGTTTGCTGACATGTTCGAGCGTATGGTGCCAGTGGACTACGCTTTCTATCCTGAATCAATCCACGCAGCGATGATTGAAACACTGCACATTGCGACGTTAGGTACCTTGTTTACCTTGATATTTGCGATTCCGTTGGCGTTGTTGAACGCGCCAAATATCACACCTAATAAAGCGCTGAACTGGGTGGCACAATTCTTTCTGGTGTCTTCACGTTCTGTGAACTCATTGGTTTGGGCTTTGTTGTTTATCGCACTATTTGGCCCCGGTGTTCTCGCAGGCATTATGGCAATTGCCATTCGCAGTATCGGCTTTGTAGGGAAGCTGTTAGCGGAAGCGATTGCCGAAGTGAACATGGGGCCTATCGAAGCTCTGCGCGCAACAGGCGCTTCTTGGATGAGCATCTTGCTTAAAGGGTATTGGCCACAAGTGATGCCCGCATTCTACTCCATCGTGTTGTTCCGTTGGGACATCAATGTGCGTGAATCTGCGGTATTGGGGTTAGTGGGCGCTGGTGGTATTGGCGTGGTGCTAAACGATGCGCAGAACCTTTTTGAGTGGCAAAAAGTTTCGATGGTATTAGTGAGTATCTTCGCAGTGGTTATCGTTGCAGAAGCCGTAGTGATCCACATCCGTAACAAACTCATATAAACATATGGTGCAATGCAGCGTGTTTTGTGTGATGTGTCAAAGTTAAGAGCTTATCTAGCATTTTGAAGCTCAAACGACCCTAGGTACTTCGATCTACCTAGCGGTCGTTTTTTTATGTATATTGAGTGACCTGAGACCTTGTTAGAAGGGCGTGACTCGTTTTTAAGTGTCTAGCTTTTAACTGCCAGCAGCGCATCCACAAATTCTGCAAACCCATAGCCACCCGGCTGCGACATCACCTTACTTGGATGATGATCTAACTTATCCCAATAATGCTTAATGTTTGCCACGCCAACGGTGAGTGGTAGTGATTCGAACATCTGTTGATCGTTCATTGAATCGCCGACATAGCAAGCCTCATTGTGGATTTGCTCAAGCGATAAGCCTTTATCAGCAAGGAAGCGGTGTACTGCGTTTTTCTTTGAGTGTTCGCCATACCAAGCATTGATATGAATCGAACTTGCCGTCGCGTGTGCGCCTAAAGCGTGTATTCTTTCGAGTACCGCTTGAACAGTTTCAGGATCAACAGGCTTACGGTTTTGGCCGATATCAATCGCGACCTCACACAAGCGGTAAGATTGATCCAAAGTTAGTGATAGGTCGGGATAACTCAACAAGATCGCTTCAACTTCTTGTTTTAGCTTAGCTTGGTTCTGACGCACTTGTTCTAGCGGTGTTTCAGATGAGAGTTGTAATGCACTATCTTGCTTCTCTAGTAAGAAGGCGCCGTTCTCTCCAAGCACGGCATCGACAGGCCAAAGCTGCGCAATATGGTCACACCAACCAGCACAGGCTCCCGTTACTGCGACCACTTTGATTCCATTGTCTCTCAGCTTTTGTAACGCAATCAGGGTTTCTGGAGGGAGTGAACCTTGCCAAGTGAGCGTGTCATCGACGTCGGTTAATACCCAGTTGATGTGTTGCCAGTCATTACCTAGTTGGTGTTCCATCCTCAAACTCACTTATTCGGGTTTATTGTGTTGCGTGGAGTGCTCAGTTCGTCGTTAAACGTCTTTCTCTCAGTCTGACTAAGTGACGTTAATTAACGCTTAACCGTGTTTAGAAAACACAATGTTTAGCAAAATCACCGGCTTCATTGGCAGTCCAGTCGCCTTTCGGCTTTTCTTTCATATCTGTACACCAAGCTTCACTGCCCACTTCTGTACAAGCCATCAGTTGAGTCGCTAGAAATAGAATTAGCACGATTTTTTTCATAATAAACATTCCTTTATTCTCTAAATTTCTGCTTATAACTGTACCAAATACGACTAGAGATTGTTATAGCAGCCAGTGACATAAGTTTGTTAAAAACGATATAGAGTTGGGCTTGGTTCTAAGATGGGAAGTGAAGAGGTTAGGCCGTCGTGATAGGCAAAATCAAAGTAATAGATTGATAAAGAGATTGAGGGGGATCGAAAAAGCCAGCAACATGTGCTGGCTTTGAAATTCTTGTGCGCTTCTATTCGTTAGTGAGCTTTAACTACTTGTCGAGTTATACCAGTTTCATCTCTTGGATGATGTCCGAAGCGATTTCTGGCTTCGTGCTCGTTGGTTTCTCGTGTAGGTCTGCTTTCAATTGTCCCTTACGGTTACTTAAGCCTGCTTCAAGTTTCTTGAGTGCTGCAGCGATAGCTGGGTACATAACATCGTCTGTAGATTTTGCTGTTACTCGTACACCTTCGTAGTTGGTGAATACTTCTACCTGATGTTGACCGTGTTCTTTAGTAATGATGATGTCGCAACTGATCAGTGATGGGAAATGGTTCGATATCTTCTCGAATTTACTTTCGATGTCTTTGCGTGACTCGTCGTTAATTGATACGTGATGTGTTTGAACATTTATTTTCATAAATCATACCTTTCCAATGACTGTGTCATTTAAACGTAGCAAACATCGGTGAGTTTAACCAACTGCGAAATAGCACATGTGTGATTCACTTCAGTGTTATCAAATAATCTCCCATTACTCCCTTGAAAGTCCGATGAACTGGTCGCATATTATGTTTCGTGAATTTCAAACGTGTTTAAAAATCCCTCACCTTTGAAGTATTACTCCAATTCACTCTTTCAACTTAGTTTTTATCGCCCTAATCACGCATCACTCCAAATACTTATTCTAGTCTGCTTTTATAAATCCACATCCATTTTAGTGAACAAAACATATCTGCTCTGTCGATATCACAATTACTGATATAAAGAACAATGAGATATTGAGATGAATTTTAGTACGGGATACTCTAACTGCCATCTTCTATTTGGATCCGTTAACATGAAAATGCCTGTTAAATTCGCTGTAATCGCAGCTTCCCTTTCTTTCGCTTTTAATGCCTTTGCTGCCCCTGTTGAGTTTCAGAAAATTCCAGAGATCATGCAGCAGTTTGAAACGGCAGAACTGTACGTTAAGAAGTCGGTCACTCTAGGTCGTTTGCCAGCAGAGTCTGAAATTGGCATTGATTTCCCTACCTATGTTTCAGACGGTGAGGGCGGTTACAGCATCGAGACAAATAACGTAATGACAGATTCTGTTGTTATCGCAAGCATGCCGAAAGCGATTGTGGATGATGTTTTCAACCAATGGCTAGTACCTAAAGAGACATGGATCAGCAGCTACGGATCTTTGCCAACCTCAACCACTGAATCTAAGCCCTTTAAGCGTATTAAAACCATTAAAGCGATTAAGATCGATGCTGAAATTCTTGAGCTGTTAGGCAGTGAAGATGGCAACACGGCGATGATCAAAGTGAGCTGGGATGAGAAGGGAATGAAGGTCTATAAGGATGGTTACTTAGCGGATTATGAGTACGGGATTGCCCCTCATGAGATGCAAGAAAACTATGAGCTAGCGCCTAAGTAATTCAGTTCAATGTAAAAAAGCGCCCAGTTTTTGCTAGGCGCTTTTTTAAAGCCCACCAAAACATGACGAAACTCACACTTTTCTGACAATTTACCGCTCGTTGTGTTAGCATGCGCGGCTTGTCTTTGTAATTGATAAAAAACATATTACTCAGCGGATTTCTTTATTTATCTGCCCGTAATGACCTCATTCAGTTTGGCCTGACTTGGCTGAACATCTGCATTTTGCTCGGACGCAAAGAGAGTAGTACTCACTACTTCACTATGTACATTTGAGAGCACCATCTATCAAAGGCCTTTTTGAAACAGCCTAAATTAGCGCGAACTTAGTTCTGCGTGAAGGGTTTCGTTTTTCCAAAAATCCCTCTCGGCGGCTAAGTACTCCTTAGTTGCTGACAAGTAAGGAGTCTATATGACGACTACGGTATCTACGTCCGTACCTACATCTCAAGCTGGTAACACAGCTCCGATAGAGAAAGAAGTAAACCACCCGTTTCTCTCTTTGGTTATCATGGTTATTGTTGCTGCAATCGCAACTTACTTCATCCCTGCTGGTGAGTTTGAACGAGTGGTCATGAATGGTCGCACTGTGATTGACCCAGACAGTTACACATTATTAGCCAGTAACCCAACGACATTAGCCTCTTTTTTCGAATCATTTTTTAAAGGCTTCAAATCCGCTTCTGGCGTGATGGGTGTTGTGGTATTCGTTGGTGGTGCTTTCGGCATTATCAAACACATGGGTTTGTTAGACGCATCCGTCGTTGCGCTGACGACGAAGCTAAAGAAGCAAGGCTTGTACGTGATTGCACCTGTGATCATGACGGCGATTTTCTTCAACGTCACCTTCACGGGTATGCGTGAGCTTGATGTCATTTTTATCTCTTTGATGATCCCGATCTGTATTAAGCTTGGCTATGACGCGATCACGGCACTTGGCGTTGTTTTACTGGCAAGTTGTGCCGGTTTCGCTGCAGCTTTGGCTAACCCATTCTTTACGGGTATCGCACACACTATTGCTGAACTGCCTATGTATTCAGGCATGTGGTACCGCTTTATTGTTGGCATGTTCATGTTGCTAACGGGTGCTTGGTATGTACTTAACTACGCGCGTAAAGTTAAGCAAGATCCAACCAAAAGTTTGTTGCATGGTACGGGTTACCACTACGAATCTAGCGTTGAAGCGAAAACACTGACTACTCGTGAAAAGCTTGCGGGTATCGCGTTCTTGGGCGTATTCGCATACATGATCTTCGGCACGCTGACGATGGGTTTCGGCTTTACCGAGATTGCGGGTGCATTCGTGGCAATGGCGATCATTCCGGGTTTGGTTGCCGGTTTATCTCCGAACAAGATTTGTGAGTATTGGACCAAAGGTGTTAGCGATGTATTGGTGGCAGTGCTGATCATCTTCTTCGCTCGATCAGTGTTGACCATTATGGAAGATGCGAAGATTGTTGATTCTATTATCTTCTATCTTGCACAGATCATTTCTGGTAGCTCTAAACTTGTGGCAGCGGCAGGGATCTACTTCTCGCAGGCTGCGATCAACTTATTCATTCCGTCTGGCAGTGGCCAAGCGGTGATCACTATGCCAATCATCATTCCATTGGCAGATATTGGTCAAGTGACTCGCCAAGTAGCCGCACTTGCTTCTCAACTGGGTGATGGTATTTCTAACTATATTTACCCAACCAATGGTGGCTTGTTAGCGGTATTGGCTATTGCAAAAGTGCCTTACACTAAGTGGGTTCGCTTCTTCTTACCGCTGTTCTTGTTCTGGTCGGTGGGTGCTTTGATTTCAGTTGTGATTGCTCAAATGATTGAGCTAGGGCCTTTCTAAGGGTTTCTGTTTAATCGAATGCATGGACAGTTAGGGTTTAACTGAGGCCGTGTGAATTACTAAGAAGGCAGCGAATTCGCTGCCTTTTTTCGTTTAAAGAAAAGCTATTACAATGACCAAGATTACTCTTCAAATTGGTAAGAAGAGGGCACCACAATCACGCCTTTATTTGATATATGAAATCGTTCTGAATCCGCTCTACTATCAATACCTATTTGGGTACCATCAGGCACTTTCACATGCTTGTCGATGATGCAGTTTTGTATATGACAATTTTTCCCAATTTCAACATCTTCAAACAGAATACTGTCAATAACAATGGCCGCGTTGTTGACTTTAACTTTTGGGAAAAAGATGGAGTTCTGCGCTGAACCACCTTCTATCACCACACCATTTGCGATCATCGAGTTGATGAAGATCCCTTGATTCCCTTCAACTGAAGCGATGGTTCGAGCGGGTGGTAATTGAGGTTCGTAAGTGCGGATTGCCCAATCGGGTTGGTATAAATCGATAGGGGAAACTGGCTTTAGTAAATCCATATTGGCTTGATAATAAGAGTCGAGGGTACCAACGTCTCTCCAATAAGTATCTTGTGTAACTCTGCCTTCGGTGTCTCCAAATTTGTAGGCATAAACGCTTTTATCCCCTACCAATTTAGGTATCACATCTTTACCGAAATCGTGGCTGGAATTTGGATCTTCTGCATCCGCCAATAGTGCTTGTGTAAGCACTTCTTTATCGAAAATATAAATCCCCATTGAAGCCATGCTTCGTGTTGGCCTTCCGGGTACGCAGGCAGGATAACGGGGCTTTTCTGTGAAGTTGTTTATCTGATGCGATTCGTTGATTTCCATAACGCCAAACTCTTTGGCTTCATCAATCGAAACTTCCATACAAGCCACCGTTAAGTCGGCTTCGCTCTGTTTATGTTGTTTGAGCATTGGCGCGTAGTCCATACGATAAATATGGTCGCCTGATAACACCACCACATGTTTCGCTTCGCTGCGAGAAAGCAAATACAGGTTCTGATAAATCGCATCGGCTGTTCCGCTATACCAGCTATCACCCGTTCGCATTTGTGGAGGAACATTGGTGATGTATTCGCCGAGCTCGGGGTTAAGCACCGACCAACCATCACGTAAATGTTTTTGCAAAGAGTGAGACTTGTACTGAGTCAGTACCAGAATTTGGCGAAGTCCAGAATGCAGGCAGTTCGCGAGTGTGAAATCGATGATTCGATATTTGCCACCAAAGGGCACCGCAGGTTTTGCACGGTTATCGGTGAGGGGAGAAAGCCGAGAGCCAACACCGCCGGCCAGAACGATCGTTAGAGTGTCTTGCATGGTCAGAACCTCATGTATTTATGATTATGAACATACACTTGCAAGCACTAAGCCAAATGTAACCTATTGAATATTAAGCGAGGTATGAGCTAATAATACGAGGCCGCACCAAATTGATGCACACGAAATGTTGGCTTGCTCCATTTTGATCCAAAAGGTCCGAGCAAGATTGAGGCGGTGAATTTAACGGCATGACGCACGGAAAAGTTGCATTACAAAATTGTCAATAAAATGAGGTAATAAAGTGATCGAGTCGATATAAATTTACATAAACAATTACAAGTTTTCACAAATTGATTTCCATCAATAAAGTAGGGTTATTATATGCTACCTTGCACGAAAAATAAGAAATGATTACTCATTCACAATTAGAATAAGCCCTACAAAAGGAAATAATAATGAAAAAAACAGTATGTGGTATTGCGGTTATTGCGGCTCTTATGTCAACCAACGTTCTTGCTCATAAAGAAGGTGATTTCATCATCCGTGCAGGTGCAGCGACAGTATCTCCAAATGACAGCAGTGGCGCTGTACTTAACAATCCAGACCTAGAGTTCTCGGTTGATTCTGATACTCAGCTTGGCCTTACTTTCGGCTACATGTTTACAGATAACATCAGCTTTGAAGTATTAGCCGCGAGCCCATTTTCACACAATATTTCTGTAAATGGCTTAGGTAAAGTAGCTGACACTAAACACCTTCCGCCAACGTTTATGGTGCAGTACTACTTCGGTCAAGCGAACAGTGATTTCCGCCCTTATGTAGGTGCGGGTATCAACTACACTGTATTTTTCGATGAAAGTTTGAATGGTACGGGTAAAGCTGCAGGCTTAAGTGACCTATCACTTGATGATTCTTGGGGCTTGGCTGCTAACATCGGTATGGATTACATGATCAACGACGATTGGTTCTTGAATGCGTCAGTTTGGTATGCAGATATTGGTACTACAGCTAAGTACAAGCAAACAGTAGGTGGAACTACAACACAATACTCAACAGACGTTGATATCGACCCATGGGTATTCATGATCGGTGGTGGTTACAACTTCTAACCCTCCTTATTAGTTTACTAAAGGCGCTCAAGCACCAGTCAGCTTGGGCGCTTTTTTTTGCTTGCTTGTTAATAGAGTGCTCATCTTAACTTTCTGTTGTTATGAGTAAAAGAAACCTATTATCGTCATTTATTGTTAATAAAAGAGAAAGATAACTGTCATAACAGCCCTCTATGATCGCGATTCTAATTATGGAGGATATATGAATCGTAAATTTAATAAGCTGACTCTATTACTGCCTATCGCGGTAAGTTCTGCTCTGGTTGGGTGTTCTCAGTCAACTTCAACGTTGGTAACACCATCAACGACTGCTCCGCAATCTCAAACGTCACTTAATGCTTTTAGCCTTCAATGCCAATCCATCCAACAACCGAACATGACAGATGCCACTGTTTCTGGGATTAGTCTGGCTGGTCGTACTATTGCTGACGCTCCGTTTGATACTTCTGCAGCCGAAATCGTCAGCTACGATTCATGTACCGACAAGCTTTATGTGGTTAACGCTCAAGCACAGAAAGTTGATGTGTTATCGATGGACGCTGACAGCGCACCGACATCTGAAGGCTCTATCGATCTTCAATCAGCCGCTGCGGCTTCTGGTATTAATATCGGTGCTGCGAACAGTGTATCGACTCATCAGGGCTTAGTTGCTGTCGCGATTGAGAACGCCGATAAGCAACAAAATGGCATCATTGCACTTTATCGTTCAGACACGTTAGAGCTGGTCACTATTTATACGGCTGGTGCATTGCCGGACATGGTGAGCTTCTCGAAAGATGGTCGCTATATTGCCTCTGCAAATGAAGGTGAGCCGAATGCGGATTACAGCATTGACCCTGAAGGTTCAGTAACGTTGGTGGATCTAACCAATGGTCCTTTGCAAGCGAAAGTCACGCAGATTGATTTTAAGGCATTTAACCAAGGCCAGCCACGCCATGCAGAACTAACCGACAAGGTTCGAATCTCGGCGCCTAATGCAACCGTTGCTCAAGACCTTGAACCGGAATACCTAACGTTTGCTGATAACGGAAAGCTTTACGTAGCCCTGCAAGAGAACAATGTATTGGCAGCAATTGACGTCGAGAGTGCAGAAGTGGATGCGATTCTGGGATTAGGTGGAAAGCCTTGGGATACCGCTCAGTTAGATGCGTCGAACAAAGACAAAAACATCGGCAACCTACAAAGTTACGCAATGTTAGAAGGCCTTTACATGCCAGACAGCATCACCAGCTACAGTGTCGATGGCAACACCTATATCGTGACTGCGAACGAAGGTGATGGCCGTGAATATGGCATCAAAACGACACAGCAAATGTGTGATGACAAAGGCTTTGAGTGGGATGGTGACGATTACCAAGGCACCGAAAACTACACCACAGAAAAAGATTTTTGTATCGCTTATGTTGATGAAGTGCGTGGCAAGAAGCTAGACGTTGACGCGAACCACCCATTGGCTGGGGCACTCAAAGACAATAAGCAACTTGCTCGTCTTAAAGTGATTAAGCCACAAGGAACACTTGCTGCTGACCAAAAGGTTCAAGCATTTGGTAGTCGTTCTTTCTCTATCTGGGATGAGTCAGGCGAGTTAGTGTTTGATAGTGGTGATGATTTCGCTCGAATCGTTCTTGAACGAGATCCAGCAAACTTCAACAGCACCAATGATAACAACCAAAGCGGTGATGATCGCAGTGATGACAAAGGGGTAGAGCCTGAAGCTATCGAAGTGGCTGAGATTAACGGCAAGCAGTATGCTTTTATTGGACTTGAGCGCCAAGGTGGCATCATGGTCTACGACGTAACGCAGCCTAAGAATGCAAGTTTCATTAGCTATCTAAATAACCGCGATTTTACTCAACCTGTATGCACTAAGGTTGATGAAGGCGGTGATTGCGACAACGAGACTTACAACTCGAAAGCGGGTGACCTAGGCCCAGAGTCAATCAAGTATTTCACTCGCTCTGGTAACCACTTTATCGCGGTTGGCAACGAAGTGAGTGGTAGCACATCAGTTTACCGCGTTGAGTTTTAATCACGGTTACTGCTTGTAGCTAGACTCAATAAAAACAAAAGCGCCACTACTGAATCAGTAATGGCGCTTTTTATTTATGCATCACAAATATATGCGTGATAATTAACTTCTATGGCTGTTGCTTAGTTGGCGCTAGAGCAATTTCACGGATACAAACGTTCTGTGGTTGCTGGTAAGCGAATGATACCGCGCGAGCAATATCGTCAGCTGCCAGTACGCCGCCCATGTCTTCTTTCCAAGAATCGTAACCGTCTTTGATCTCTTGAGAGGTAGTGTGCGACAGAAGCTCAGTTTCTACAGCGCCCGGTGCGATAGTGGTAACACGAACATTTGAAGCAGCCACTTCTTCACGAACGTTCTCAGAAATAGCGTGTACCGCGAATTTAGTACCACAGTAAGCTGCGTGGCTTGGGAATGTTTTCTTACCTGCGATAGAGCTGATGTTGATGATAGTACCTGTATTACGTTCCATCATCGGAGCAAGTACAGATTGCATGCCGTTTAGAAGACCAATTACATTCACGTCGAACATTGTCTTCCACTCTTGAGCGTCTTGAGTATCGATTTGACCAAGAAGCATTGCACCAGCGTTGTTGATAAGCGCGTCTACAGGGCCAAATTTCGCTTCACCTTGTGCGATTGCTGCATCAAAAGACGCTTTGTCTGTTACGTCTACTTTTACTGATAGTGAGTTTGGTAGGTTCAGCGCTTCAAGGCGGTCAACACGACGAGCTAAAAGTAGCAGAGGGTGACCTTCATCGCTTAGACGACGAGCGATTGCTTCACCAATACCAGAGCTTGCACCTGTAATTACGATTAGTTTTTTCATTTTATTTCCTCTGTACTTTTATTGCGTCGGTTGGCTACGACGTGCTGTTTAAGTGCATTCGAATCAAGTGCTTGTTGCCTTGTTTCGTTGCGATGGAGGTATATTAAGGAAAATAGCATTGTTGATATATAGCGCTTTACTTGAAACACTGTTGCTGTAGTGCAACAATAAAGATGTTCACTTTATAGATTTATAGATTTATAGATTTATAGATTTATAGATTTATAGCGTCATAACTCTATAGCTTCATCACTTTTTAATTTCACAAGTAAGCTGGCGACCATGCTCAATCAAATTAATCTGTCAGATATTCGCTCTTTCGTGCTTATCGCTCGTTTAGGTAACTTCACTAAAGCAGCGGAGGAGCTTGATGTCTCGCGCTCCCATGTGTCGCGCCAAGTGAGTAGCCTAGAAAAACAGATGGGAGTGACATTGTTTATCCGCACCACTCGAACCTTGAGGTTGACGAACGCAGGGCAAGATCTATACGCGAGATGCGAACAAGCCTTAGATAATATAGACCAAGCATTGATTGCTGCTGTGGACGATGTCGAAGAAGTGCGTGGCGACATAAAAGTAAATTGTGTCGGGGGTTATCTTGGTGAGGTGATCATCGCGGATCTGGTCAATGAGTTTATGCAGCTCTACCCAGACATCAGCATCAGTCTTGATTTTAGTAGTAACCGAGTCGACCTGATTGAAGACGCTTTCGATATCGCTTTTCGCATGGGGAGCTTAGAAGATGCAGGGTTTATCGCAAGAAAGCTTCTGGACATTGAGATGGGAACACTCGCGAGCCCAGAGTACTTTGCTCGTAAAGGAAAGCCTAGTCACCCCAAAGATCTGATCCATCATGATTGCTTAACCGGCTCGGTGCGCAAGTGGAGCTTTCAAGCGCTAGATGACACCAAGAAAACGGTCGATGTGCATGTGACAGGTAGGCTGCAATGTAAAAATGGGCGAGTGTTGGTGCAGGGCGCGAAGTCGGGCAACGGAATTATTCGTGTACCAACCATCTATTGCTTGCAAGAACTGAACGACGGGCAACTGCTGCAAGTATTTGAAGAATGGGTGGTGCCTAAGGTCGATTTTTCAGCGATCTACCATCGAGACCGCTATCAACCGAGCCGAATTCGAACCTTTATTGATTTTGTAAAAGGTCGCTTTGAGCAAATGCCAGTGAGCTAAATAGTGCGTGCTTTTTACGCCTTGCGTTTTTTGGCAATAGTTGGACCGGCTCGAACTTACATCTCGTCGATTTCGTTTTGTAGGTTTTCCAGCTGGTCCAGAATCAGTAAAAACTTCTCACCAAAGGGTGTTACTTGATACTCAACTCTTGGTGGCAGTTCGTTGAACATTTGCTTATCTAAAATCCCGAATTCTACATTTCGCTTCAAACATTCATTCAATACCTTGGTCGATAACCCTTCGACCGAGCGCACCATTTCACCAGGGCGATTAATGCCATTTGCCAGTAATTGGTAAACCGTTAGCGACCATTTACAGCCGTAGATGGTTTCCACCATGCGAGCTGAACGCTCTGGTGCTGATTTTCTTGAAAAAAAGTTTTCCTGATTTTTCATAAAGATGTACCAATAAGTACCTACCTAACCGATTTGTACTTACTATTCATAGTGTTAGTTCAAGGCCTAAGATTACCACGTTCACATGACTTAGGAGATAACAAAATGAACTTCACTAAAAATGGTATTGCAGTAATTATCGGTGGCACAAGTGGTATGGGCTTTGAAACAGCGAAGCAGTTAGTCGCTCAGAACATCCATGTGTTGGTTGTCGGCAATAACCCAACTAAGTTAGATAAAGCGGTGTCAGAACTGCAATCGTTAGGTCACGCTTCAGGCTGGCAAGCTAACCTTTATGATGATGCGAGTGTGCCTAATCTCATTGCGCATCTAGAGTCGCTTGAAGAGGGTATTGGTTACCTTGTTAATGCGGCTGGCTACTTCAACCCTAAAGCGTTTATCGAGCATCAAGAATCTGATTACGAGCAATATATGCAGCTGAATAAAGCAACCTTCTTCATCACTCAAGCGATAAGTAAATTGATGATCAAGAACGGCGGTGGCAGTGTGGTTAACGTTGGCTCTATGTGGGGTAAGCAGGCAATCAAAGCGACGCCATCTTCTGCCTATTCAATGGCTAAAGCTGGCTTGCACGCATTAACACAGCACATGGCAATGGAACTGGCTGAGCATAACATTCGTGTGAATGCGGTTTCCCCGGCTGTGGTTAAAACGCCGATTTACGAATCTTTCATTAAACCGGAAGAAGTGGATCAAGCGTTAGAAGGCTTCAACGCGTTCCACCCTATTGGTCGAGTAGGTTTGCCGAAAGACATCGCTAATAGCATCTCTTTCTTATTGTCAGACAGTGCAGATTGGGTAACGGGTGCAATCTGGGATGTTGATGGCGGTGTGATTGCTGGTCGCAATTAATTAGGATTCTTTTTAGGCGGCTGTCGCGTAGACAAAATAGCAGCGAGATGGCCTCCTTGATGAGTATTCGCGTAGAATAGAAACTAGAAAGACAACAATAATAATTAAAACGATAACAAGAGTAAGGTCGCCATTATGTTCAGCATGGACTTTTCAAAAAAGCTGGTTATTGAAACCGAGACATTAGATTGGATCGCTAGCCCTGCCAAAGGGGTATGGCGTAAGCCGCTAGAAAGAGAAGAGAAAGAATCAGGTCACACGACCAGTGTGGTGAAGTACGATCCCGAATCTTCGTTTTCTGAGCACCCACACCCACAAGGCGAAGAGATCTTCGTATTAGAGGGTGTATTCTCTGATGAAACAGGAGACTTCCCTGCAGGCACTTATATCCGTAATCCGCCGGGCAGCGCGCACTCTCCATCAAGCAAAAATGGCTGCACGATTTTGGTTAAGCTCAACCAGTTTGACGCGAGAGACTTAACTCAAGTTCGCATCAATACTCTAGAAACAGAGTGGCTTCCGGGGATTGGCGGTTTACAAGTGATGCCGCTGCATGAATTCGAACACGAGCATGTCGCGTTAGTGAAGTGGCCAGTTGGCGAACGTTTTCAGCCACATCGTCACTTTGGCGGTGAAGAGATATTTGTACTTTCTGGCACCTTTAAAGACGAACATGGTGAGTATCCAAAACACACATGGATGCGCAGCCCGCATATGAGCGAGCATTTCCCTTATGTGGAAGAAGAGACGGTTATCCTAGTGAAAACGGGGCATCTGCCATTGGATTAAAGGAATGCTAAATATAAAGACGAGAAAGCCGCATTGTTTTGAACAAGCGGCTTTTTTAGTTTTTGCATATAAGCTGACTAGTAAGCGACACCAATACGTTGGCGTGGGAACTTGCCAGATTCTAGTTCGTCAATCATCGCGATAGCGTAATCGCTGACGGATATTTTGCTGTTGCCATCTTCGTCGGTGAGTAATTGGTCGCCGCCTATGCGGTAGGTTGACAGTTTCTCACCCGGGAAGATTTCTGCTGCAGGGCTAACAAACGTCCAGTTAACTTCGCTGTTCGATTGCTTGAACACTTCAAGAGCTTCGCCTTGTGCTAGCGCTTCGTTTTTGTAATCCGCTGGAAAATCAGGAACGGTCACTAGCGGTACATTTGGTGCTACTTCTAATGAGCCTGCACCGCCAACCCAAAGCAGGCGCTCGATACCGATGCTTGGTAATGTTGCCAGCAATTTAGTCGCAGTGTTTTTTACGATGTCGTGATTACCCAGAGCACGTCCGCCAATCGAAGTAATTACTGCATCAACGCCGGCTAGTGCGTTTGCTAGACTTGCGGCTTCGTCTTGTAAATCAAATGAACGAACTTCAATGCCTTTGGTTTCCACGCGGTTTGCATCTCTTACAACAGCTACCACATCATGACCACGAGATTGAGCTTCTTGAGCGATGTGACTACCAATCCAACCTGATGCGCCTAATACTGCAATTTTCATCATGTCTCTCCAATTATCTAATTTATTAAGTCGTTTTCTCGACAGCCATTGCAGTCTAATAGCTCACTAGGTTGCGATAAATATCGAAAAATGATGTAGATTGTATCTAGATAGTGATCTAATAAGATTCGATTAGCTGCTAAACAGTTCAAGGAGAGTGTGATGGATAGGTTGACGGCGATGCGCAGTTTTGTCGAAGTTGCGAATTGTGCCAGTTTCACTCAGGCAGCTGAGCATTTGGACATGAGCCGATTACAGGTTTCACGCCATGTTCAAGAGATAGAAGGGTGGTTAAAGCAGAGGCTATTGCACAGGACCACTCGAAAGGTGAGTTTGACGGCGGCAGGGGAGGTTGCGTTACAACGTTGCGAAAAAATTCTCCACGAGACCGCAGAGCTAGAAGTCACTTCGCTCAATCAAACCGATGATCTTTCGGGGGTAATTCGAATTGCTGCACCCATTGGTTTAACTCAAAACATGCTGCTGGATGTGGTCGAACAATTCACTGAGTGTCATCCTAATGTCACGGTCGAGTTGTTTGCATCGGATCGTTTTGCTCAGTTGGTGGATGAGAGGATAGATATTGCACTTCGATATACCGATCAACCTGATGAAAGCTTAATTGCCAGAAAGCTAATGGAAATTGATTCGGTTGTGTGTGCATCTGCTGCTTATCTAGACAAGCACGGTGAACCTAAAACGATTGAAGAACTTCGACAACATAATTGCTTTCGCCATCTGAGTGTGACGAAGTGGGATTTCGTGAAAGATAACCAATATTATTCGGTTGAGGTGTCTGGCACTATTAAAGCCAACGATGTTGGGGTGTTAACCCGCGCCGCACAGCATGGCAAAGGGATCGTGCGATTACCGTGTGACTTAGCGAATCTATTGATTGCCAATGGTAAGTTGAAACGTGTTTTGGAAGACTTTGTTTCACCGAGCAGTGTGCTTTGGGCGGTGTATCTATCACGCAGCTATCAACTCCCTGTTGTACGTCAGTTTATTGATTTTGCAGCAGAAGCTTGGTCTAACGATATTAAATCTGAGGATGTTTGAGGTTATATATCCTAAGTACACAAGTACACAAGTACACAAGTACACAAGTACACAAGGCATAAACATATAAATACAAAAATCCGATATCAAAGGTGATATCGGATTTGAACTCAATAATTCAGAGTTCCAGCACGCTCTCCTCTCACGAAGTCTTTACATGTAATGATGTACGGATAATCGGGTGTCTATCGCCTTTTCGTTAATGTCAGGTAAAGGTCGATACAAGCTTCTGGTAATGTCCGTCAATACTTGGTCGTATACTTTTGAAACGACGGTTGATATATCGCTTGTCAATTCGTACATGGTATCTGCCGGTTGAGTTGCTTCGGTACTTGATGCGATCTCAGTAAGTGCATGCATCGCACGTGTGCAAATCGGTGACCCACTGCTTATAGGGCAGATAATTGATAATTGGTTAAGTTTTCTGTGTGTCTGAGAGGCGTAGAATTTGAATCTCGCATACTCTTCTGGCTTCTCCATATCCGCCTTTTCTATTCCAGGGATAGACATTCTAAGCTTGGTCAAGATCTCCATGCAGTCTAAGATCTGTTGCCAATTCATATGGTATTCGCTACTCATGTCTTCTCGTTCAGATTGGATCAGCCAGATGATCATGACTTCATCCATCAAGAACATGCTGTGGCGAATGGTTTTACCGTGAATAGATTGGTTACGCACCAAAGTTCGGTTTTGCCAGTCACTGTGCATGGCGATGAGCTTGAGGTGATAGATGCGATACATAGGACGGCTATCAAACGACACATGAGATTGAAGCAGTTCAGACACCTCAAGTATGTTGTCGTAAATCTCATTCACTTTTCGAATCGAGTCGCTAGACAGCTTATAACCAAGAGCATAATGCGTTGCGGCGCGATGTTTGCGTGATAGCAGCAATAGTTCTCTGAGTAGAACTAAGGTTTCAAACCTATGTGATAGCGCCGTTTGTCTCTTTTTGGAAAAATGAAATAGGGCAGCAAGTACTGCTATGGATAAACCAACGGAAATAATTACAAACATATTTAACTCCTAATATGTGTATACCTACTTAGTGGTAGTGCAGACACCGTGCCAAAATCAATAAGCGTTATATTTCAGTGGTTTATGTTTTTTCTTTATTTATGGATGATCAATGATGGTGCATGACTTCACCATTCGAGTGAATGTTTCTCATATTTTGCAGGATTTTTTGAGAGGTTACGCTTTTCTTGTGATTAGGCTGGGGAGGTGTCGATAGGTAGGGACACTTCGGCGATCAATCTCTAGTTCGTCTCAAAGTACGGAAATTAAAAAAGCCTCATTCTTTAATGCTATTAACTAGAAACAGCATTAAAAAGTGAGGCCTTTCAATATTTACTAGCGATCCAATTATCGCCAGCGCGGGACACTGACGATTAAACGTTACGCAAGCTTAAGGTCGAACTCAGTGCGGTACATCACCATATCTTCAATGGTTAGTACTGGCATGTTGTGCATTTTACCGAAAGCAACGATCTCTGGCGCTTTTGCCATCGTGCCGTCTGGATTGGTTACTTCACACAGTACACCTGCCGATTGAAGACCTGCCATTTGCATAAGATCCACAGTGCCTTCTGTGTGACCGCGGCGAGCAAGTACGCCACCTTTGCGAGCACGCAGTGGGAATACGTGGCCGGGGCGAGCAAGGTCAGTAGGTTTAGCTGTTGGGTTTGCAGCTGTCTTGATCGTTGTTACACGGTCAGCGGCAGAAACACCTGTTGTTACACCAACTTTTGCTTCGATAGTTACGGTAAACGCAGTTTGGTTGGCGCTGTTGTTATCAACAACCATAGGTGGAAGTTCAAGTTGATTTGCTTGCTCGTCGGTTAGACACAGACACACAATGCCGCTGCATTCGCGGATCATAAGCGCCATTTGAGCATTCGTTAGGTGTTCTACTGAGTAGATGATGTCACCTTCGTTCTCGCGATCTTCATCGTCAAGTAAAAGTACGCCACGACCTTCGCGTAGAGCTTGCAGTGCGTTTTCAACGCGAGTGATTGGTTCGCCAAATTCGGCAAGTAGTGAAGACTGATTCATGGTTAAACTCCTAAAATATCACCAGAATCAGGGCTGTATGAGGGATCTCAACCGAGCACGACAAAGCCAACTCATTACAAGAGGCTTTAGCTCATTATGGTTTTATCCAAAACGAAATGCACCCGTCTAAGTTGGAGGCACGAACCCAACTCACGCGGGTACGCCTTTCCAACTTAAACGAGTGTGTTTTCATTCTCTCTCATCCGGACTATAACCGTCGGCTCTGGCATCTCACCAGATCTGCTGACCTCGACGAATCGAGCGCTCGCGGGCTTATCTTTAGATTTTGCTAAGGACATACCGCCGGTGGGGAATTTCGCCCCGCCCTGAGAATAAAAATTAATAATTTGTTTTGCTTTGAAAGCAGACCAGATGGTAATCCTTTCAATAGTGGATTTAAAGGACTGACAGCAAAGTTTTTTAGATTCTGCTCTTTGAATGCGGTAAGTGCTCATTTTATCAACGAAACAGACATCACTTGGTTTGCATACACAGTTGTGCGTAGATTTTTGATGTTTGAAAGAGTTTTCATGTGTCTATGAACATGAGTGTGTGTCCAATTCATATCGTTGATAAAGCAAATGTTTATCAAATGAATGCTAACGTGGCTTAATAATTCAATATTGTTACACCATGACGTCTTACTGACCGTTTTGACATAAAATTGATATTAGCGCTGCTAAGCTGCGATAGCATCCGGACACTTTACCTAAAAGATCTTAGCCATGACTTCTCTGTTCTCTAACAAATCCAAAGGCTTATTACTTCTCGTTCTAAGTTTGTATTCTCTCGTACCTTTTTTGATCTTTGGATCGAACTTTGACCTTGGAAGTGCGGTTTTGCCTGTCTATGGTGCCTTCATGACGTTCGTGACGTACTCAGCAGGCAATCAAGGATTCTTGGTAACGCTAGCTGTTTTGTCTCTGGCATTGCTCACGATGAAGTTTTCCAAAGCTAAGCTAGTCAGCCTGTGTCTGCAGCTTGGCCTGTTGTTGGTTCTTAGCTTTACAGCGAAAACCTTCTTAAAGCATTCAACAGAAAGCCCTCGACCTTATTCTGAGTATTTGGTGACGCAAGAAGTTGTCGAAATGCCAGAAGTGTTTTATGAACTGCCACTGGTAGAAAAGAACGCAGCGATTGCATCTGTGCAAGATAAGGTGAGTGAGTGGCGAACGCGCCACTGGTTGGGTGAGACTGACTATTCTTTCCCATCTGGACACATGATTTTCGTCGGTGTGTGTTTGGCGTTCTTCGGTGGATTGTTTTTAGAAGCGAAGCGTTTTTATTTGGTAGGTGGTTTACTGGTTTGGGCTGGTGGTGTCGCTTACAGCCGAGTTTGGCTTGGTATGCATCGCCCAGAAGACTTAGCCGGATCTATCGCTTTTGCAGGTCTTATCTATCTATTGGTGCCGCTTATCTCAGAGCAAAAAATAGAACGCTATTTACCTGCATTTTTGAAACAGACTTCCTAGGGATCCTTCCTCATTCCGAAAGAGGGCTCAGATTAGCAATACGTGATAAACGTTATTGATTGAGCCCTAGTTCTGCTTGTTTCTTTTTGGTTAGCCCTAATGAAACAATTCGGTGTGATTCAGTGAGGTAGTATCTCAGCTCCTCATCCCTTTCTGATGTGCTTTCAAAAAGCTGAATCCACTTCATTCCGCGCGAAGCAAAGTAGGGCGCGGGTTTATCGCCCAGTTCCTCTTTCAGAAAGTCGAAGTTCTGATCGGATGCCTTAAAGATAAACGCAGGCTCGTCGTTAGGCCCCCAACCACCAATCGCAAACACCTTCCCACCTACTTTCCAAACGTGAGAGTTATTCCACTGCATCACATAGCTGGTGGCAGGTAGTGACTCGCAGAATGCGTTGAACTCGTCGTATGTCATAGGAGTGTCCTTTCAATAGATCGGTGTGTTGGAACTGTTCTTATTTCGTTATCAGCGTTTTCGTTATGAACTAGCCAGCTAAGCCCTGCCAGATAGCAGTAAAGCCACTGAGAGAACATAGCAGTAATGAACCAATGCGTATCTTCTCTTTAGGGATACTTTGTGTCGTCATTAACGCCACTTTGTAACCCAACCAAGCAGCAGGCAGCAAAGGTATAGTGATGATCAAGTGGTGTAGCGTGAAGAAGCCAATTGGGATCTGTACCAGTAATGAAATGATAGAACTAAACACGAAAAACGCAGAAAGGTTACCACGAAGTTGATTGGCATCTTGGTGCTGAAGTAGTAACGCCATTGGTGGACCACCAATACCTGAACTGGTGCCAAAGAATCCTGAGAAGAATCCAGCAATGCCCATCTTGGTCGGTGTTGGCTCTAACCTAAACGGCAGCAAGCTGACAATCACCGCAAATACCACTAATAAGCCTAACCACAGAGACAACACGCTCGTTGAAACCATCACTAACAAAGCACCACCTGCAATCGACCCCGGAATGCGTCCAAGCAGTGCGATTTTTAATCCGCCGATAGAAATGTTTGCTCGGTGTTTAAACGCATTGAATATAGAAATGAACAGGCCAACGAGACAGATAGGCGCGGGTACGTAGTCAGGTGAGACTAAAAACAGCAGTGGGGCTGCCACAATAGCCAAGCCAAAGCCGATTGCGGTTTGCACAAACGAGCCGACAAAAATGAGTGCCATCGCGATAAGTACTGTCTGATCTATGTATTCCATAAGCCTGCGGATTAGTTTTAAAGGAGCTAACGAATACTATAAATTAAAACGAAAAGAATAGTCTTATTATTCAGTGAGGTTTATGCAAATATCGACCTTTATTATTGTCGATATAACGGGCAACGAAAAAGAGAGCGAATACCTCAGGATGTTATCCTTCAATACTCACTCTCTTTATTGGAATGACTGTTGGTTTTTAGCTGATGGGGGAGTCAGCGTTAAACGTTAAGCCATTGCCAATTTCAGGCGTTCAATAGGCTTGTCATTAATTGGTAAGTGGATAAGCGCAGCCGCAAATGCCAGTATCACTGTTGACCACCAGATTGGCTCGTAAGATCCATAGTAATCGTAAATACGACCACCAACCCAAGCGCCTAAGAAACTACCCACTTGGTGAGTAAAGAACACCAAACCGTACAGAGTAGATAGGTAACGCGCACCGAAGATCTGACGAACTAGTCCAGAGGTGAGTGGTACCGTTCCTAACCAACAGAAACCAATCGCCGCACCAAAGATAGCAGCCGTTGATTCAGTTACTGGAAGAGTCACAAACGCACCAATAACTACAGTACGAACTAAGTACAGTGCCGACATTACATGACGCTTGCTGAACTTATCGCCCATCACACCCCAGAAATAAGACCCGAAGATGTTGAAAATACCCACATAAGCCAATGCCATTGCTGCACTGCTCGCGGGTAGGTTTTTGTCGGCTAAGTAACTCGGTAAGTGCGTAGCAATGAACATCACGTGGAAACCACACACGAAGAAGCCTGCGTGAATCAACCAATAACTTTTGTTCGCAAATGCTTCAGACAGCGCTTCTTTTAGTGTCTGAGTGTCTTCTACTTGTTTATTGGTTGCCGACTTCGGCGCTCGCATAAACAGGGCAAAAGAGATCATGAAACAACAAAGCACGCCAAATACTTGCATCGCACTTTGCCAGTCGAATTCGTTCAACATGTATTGTGCGCCTGGAATCACAGCGAACATGCCAAACGAACCTGCTGCTGTGGTTAAACCAAATGCCTTAGCCGCGTGCTCTGCAGGTACTACTTTTGCTACTGCACCTAACACGATCACATAGCTTGTCGCACTCAATCCAAGGCCAACGAGTGCGCCCAATGAAACGTAAAGCATGCTTGATTCGGTAGAAATTGAGGTAAGAAGTAAACCCAAACCGTAAGCACATGCGCCAGCAATAATGATGCGTCTTGCTCCCCATTTGTCTGCGGCCATACCCACAAAAGGTTGGAACACACCGAACAGCAGGTTTTGTAGAGCAATAGCGAAGCTGAAAAACTCTCGCCCCGTGCCGAAATGCTCTGAAATTGGCATCATGAAAATGCCGAATGATTGTCTGATCCCTAGACTGATAATAAGTGTGCCGATCCCAAGCCATACCAGTAAAGGAAAACGGAAAATGCTCATTCTAATACTCTTAAATTAATGGTGGTGATGTGAGTGGTCTTGCGCTGACATGTGTTGGTCAGTCATCTCATGGTGATGTTCGTGTCCAGAATGCTCATGCGTTGACTGCTGGTGGCATCCACTGCTCACGGCATGCTGAGCCAAGAGATCAATCAATGGCTGACTGTGATGCACAATAACCAAACTAATGACGAGGAATAGCGTCATTCTGGCCAGTTGGGCAAAAAGAGATTGTGAAAACATAAGGTGTTTACATGCGCTCAATGTTGTAAGAAGTCGCGCATCATAATGACGAGTAGTGTATGTATCAAATGACCTTTTGTGATTTAGTCTATGCGTTTTATGCATAGATTTAAGCATCGTTAGAATTAGGGCGAAACGTGACCAATAAAGAGGAAAACTCGAAGTTCACTCATTCAGCGATAGAAGCATGCAATTAATAATGAGAGCCTGACTGCAGGTTTTTAACTATCTGTTTAATTGAAGATTTCACAAAACTGTAAAAACTAATATACAAACTAATCACTAAGCAACATTAGCCGTTCACTCGACTTATCTGTCAAACATCGTAAATTTAGGCGTAAATCGTTTCAAAACTACTGAAACGCGATGTTCAAAGATTCAGGGAGAGTCATTCACATGGATAAAGATCATAATCTTCGCGAAAACTTACTGGCACTGCTCTTAGGTAGCGCACTGGTTTCACTTGGCGTTATCTTTTTCAATCAAGTCGGTTTGCTCACCGGAGGCACGGCTGGTCTAGCGATCTTCATTACCAAAGTAACAGACCTAAGTTTTGGTCAAGTGTTCTTCGCGCTCAACTTACCTTTCTATATTTTGTCGGTTGCTCGTATGGGCTGGCGTTTTACCATCAATACCTTTATCGCGGTTTCGATTGTTTCGTTCGCTGTGGACCATTTGTATCACGTGATTCAGATTGCCGAAATTCATGCATTGTATGCAGCTTTAATCGGTGGTGGCTTGATTGGTACCGGCATGCTGGTGATCTTCCGCCATAAGATGAGTTTGGGTGGCTTCAACATTTTGGCGTTATTCTTACAAGAACGTTTTGGTATTCGAGCGGGCAAGGTTCAGATGGCGTTAGACTGTACGATTGTAGTGCTTTCACTGTTTATTGTTGACGTGTCACTGGTTCTATTGTCTGTGCTTGGTGCGATAGTCACCAACTTGATTCTAGCGATGAACCATAAACCGGGGCGCTATCAACCGGTCGTAAAAGCGGAAGCAGCGTAGTAAGTGGAAGCAGAGTAGTTAGGTTCGCTCAAGCACTAGGTTAGCTTAAGCAAAGTGATTTGCAGATTATAAAAACAACAAAGCCAGCATCAATTGCTGGCTTTGTTCATTTCAATAACTATTTCGATGTAGCCATTAGCAGTTGCTGCAATCGTTGTCTGGCTTAAGCTCGCAGTCAATCACATTGCCTTGTTGATCAAGTGACAGGTTACAACACTCTTCAAACAGGTTTTTAAGATCCCCGCGACTTTTCTGAACACGAGACTTAACGGTCGAGTAGCTGATGTTTTGAGCTTCTGCGATCTCTTTTTGGCTTTGGCCTTTGATGTCGACAGCAAGCAGTAATGATGAACTTTGTTCAGGTAGCGCCTGAATAAAGGGTTCAATACATAATGAAAGCTTCTGTTTGAACTCAGAATTGTGGTCTAAATCGGTAAACCATAGATCTTCAGCATCAATTTGGCTGTCACGTTGTTGTCTAGCATGCTTACGATAGAAGTCGATAATGGTGTGATTGGCTAATTGGAATAGCCACGATTTTACGCTGCTTGTATCTTGGACTTTGTCTAGGTTTTGATAAGTCTTAATCAAGATCTCTTGAAGCAAGTCGTCTACATCGGCGGTGTTGCTGACCTTAGAATGCAAGAATGACTTTAACGCTTGCTGATACTCAGCCCAAACCTGTTCTAAGTCCAAAGATGCCCTATTCAAAGGTGCATTAGTTGCATTGTTCATTTACGCAACACTCGTCTTGTAAGAAGTCAATCACGCCTTCTAGACATTCATACTCCGCCACGCAGAATAACGTTCTTCCTTCTCGTCTTTGGCTGATTAGTCCTGCCGATGCCAAGCTTGATATGTGGTGAGAAAGGGTAGACCCCGGAATTCCGAGCTCTTCTTGTAAGCCGCCAACCGCAATGCCTTGGTAGCCAGCTTTAACGACACTCTTATAAATAGTTAGGCGAATAGGGTGACCCAACTCTTTAAGTGCTTTCGCAACGACTTCTAAGTTCATATTAACTCCTCAAGATTTAATTTCGATATTAGTCGAAATGTAATCCGAATACAAATGTAAAAATAGTGATTCAATAACTTATTGAAAATTATTCCTTTTAAAATCAATTCGATTTTTATCGAAATAAATCTTGATCTGTTACGAAATATTTCTATAATTCGAGAATATTCGAAATTAAGGGGTTGGTTACTTTCCTCATAGAGTCCCGCCTTAAATCCAGTTTGGAGTTATTATGAGCAATGAAATGTTAACAATGCTAAAAGACGCACTTGATATGTTCGCTTTCTTAGCAGTAGAGCTAATCATCCTTTTCTTGGCGATCAGCTACATTGTTGGGATTCTGCAAGAGTTTCTTACGCCAGAAAAGATTCAATCTATCTTGAGCTCACGTAACGGTAAGGGCTATGTGGTTGCAGCACTATTGGGTGCGATTACGCCTTTCTGTTCATGTTCGACGATTCCTTTCCTAAAAGGATTGCTGCGTGCAAGAGCAGGCTTCGGTCCAATGATGGTGTTCCTATTTGGTAGCCCACTGTTAAACCCGGTGATCATTGGCTTGTTCGTGATTACGTTCGGCTGGCAAGTCGCGGTGTTCTATTTCCTTGTAGCAATGACGGTATCGGTAGTGGCAGGTTACGCACTTGAGAAGCTTGGCTTTGAGCGTTACGTAAAACCTGAAGCGTATGAATCGACAGGTTCTTCTTCAAGCTGTGGGACTAGTTGTGATGACTCTGCCCCTAAGAAAGCAGTACCTGCTAAAGCAGAATCTTCATGTGGTACAAGTGCATGTGGTGAGCCTGCACCTGTAATGGCAAAAGAGACATCTTGCTGCGATTCGAAAAAAGAAGAACCACAAGTGACTGTGTCATGCTGTTCAACGGATGGAAGCGCGACGGCTGAAATCGTAGAGAAGAAAGAACCTAGCCGTTGGATGAGAATTTGGTTCTCAACTTGGAAAGACTTCAAACAAGTATTCCCTTATCTAATGATGGGTATCGCGATTGGTTCATTCATCTACGGCTTCATTCCTACAGACCTCATTGCACAGTACGCTGGTGAAGGTATGTGGTATGCGATTCCTGTAGCCGCTGTAATTGGTATTCCACTGTACATTCGTGCTGAAGCGGTAATCCCACTAAGTGCTGCTCTAGTTCAGAAAGGTATGGCGTTGGGTTCAGTCATGGCATTGATCATTGGTAGTGCGGGTGCAAGTTTGACAGAAGTTATCCTGCTTAAATCAATCTTCAAGAACCAAATGATTGCAGCATTCCTATTCGTTATCCTAAGCATGGCGATGGGTGCAGGCTTCCTATACAGCTTCATCTTTGGTTAATCAGGTCTGATTTCGAGATAACACCATCGATACTGAGAGATAAATAAGCAAAAGAGCTCAACTAAGTGAGCTCTTTTTTTGTTTAGATAATTAGCTAGGAGGTTAGAAACCGCGAATATCAAGCTCATTGTTGATCAACACTACACACTGAGAAGCGAACAGCATGTTTGGACCTAAGCTGATCTTCTCTGTCCCTAAACGCTTCAAGCTGTTGTAGCTTTTCTTCGGCATAGGGATATGGTCAGTTAGAAGGAAACATGGGTTTTCCGCAATCTCGGCATCACGGATAAAATCGCCTTTCTTATCCATCATGTACAGCTGATGGTCTTCAGCCAGTTCTTTAACCAATTTTTCAAAGCTCATTGTACGAACAGTGATGCCAGCTTCAACCTGACGTGTCTGTTCTTTTGTCATACCCTGAGAAGCGTCAACCGCTCTTACTACCGCTGATAACAATGCCGATTCATGAAAGCCACCAATGTTGGTGATCTCGTTTGAATCGAATGTAATGGTACGTGAAAAGTCTTTAGTACTTTCTAACACAAGGTGCACGGTGACATTCTCACGGTGAGATTGAGCAACGAAGATCGTGTTCATCAGAGTATGAGCCAGAATCTCGGTATGAGCATCTTGACCAACACCTTCTAAGATAAGTTTACTCTCTGTAGGGGCTGCGCGAGCGCGTAATACAAATGAACGCATGGAATGTACCTTGTCAGTATGTGATAAAGCGAAACAGGCTTTATCAACATGAATTGATGAATAACCAAAATTTATGGCGGTATGTAACTCTTTTCTATTAATGAAGTCAAATGGAGTTATGTATAGTACTGATCAGAAGAACTCTACGTATTAAATAGAGAATGACCACATTACAAGATGGTAAAGGTTGAAGCGAACCAAGGTTTACATAGATAGTATGCGCAAATTATCAGGTGACTTACATAAGGAAGTAGTCGATGAAGTTACAGAAGATTAATAAAGAAGAATATAAAAAGAAGATGAACTTACTGTTGGTTTCATTGGTTGGGTCACTCGCCTTGTTTGCCATCGTATTCGGTAGCATTCTGATTGAACTTTTTGGTTCAGTTGGATCCGTTACTGGGGAAGCGACAGGCAATTTCCATTTGAATGTACTCGGGGTGATTTTATCTGTCGCACTGAATGCCTTTATCGCGAGTCGTGTGAAAGGGCATGATTACTTTAAGGAAGCACTTTATGTGTGGAACCTTAAACAAACTCACAATCAAATCTATCGCAAGCTCAAGCGTATTCAACCGAAAGCTGAGCAAGGCGATCGAGAAGCACTGACGATCCTTTACTTCTATTACACTACGCAAAAACAGGTATATGACCTAGATAACAATACATTGACGATAAAAACGGTTCAGCAATCGCTAGATAACATAGTGGAGCTGAGTGAAAAGTGGAGTATCGAACTGGATATAAAGGCATTTTCGAAAGATCTAGTCGCGAAATTCTAAGTTATATGCTCTTGATTGTATTAACTTTGGCCTATGAAAGAGGGTTTTGACGTAAAAGTAGACGCTTAAGCAACTTTTTTGAATTTTTATCAAAAAATGGGTTGCCATGTTTACGATGATCTCTATAATGCCGCCTCACTGACACGGCAGACGCCACAAGGCTTCAGCGGTAATCAGTAAGACGGAAAGTTCGAAAGAAATTAATTTTAAAAAGTGTTTGACACTTAAGATTAAATCGCTAGAATTCACGTCCGCTTTCAAGGGGTTCTTTGTAAAAAGAAAGTTTCGACAAGCAAAGCTCTTTAACAATTTAAACCTATCAATCTGTGTGGGCACTCGTTGATGAATATCAAAACGTTTTATCCTTTGGGTAAAACAGTTACTTCGGTAACAAACTTGATTTCAATGAACTGAGTGACCAATACGTTTAACTACTTTCTCTTGTAGAAAGAAATTATTCGGCACAGTCAATTCATTACCATTCTGTTGGAATGGTAATAGCTTTAGAATTACATGTTCATGTTTACATGAATATTAGTTTTGAAGTCAGTATTCGTTGAGTCACACCTATTAATTTAGGTAATCAAAACTTTAAATTGAAGAGTTTGATCATGGCTCAGATTGAACGCTGGCGGCAGGCCTAACACATGCAAGTCGAGCGGAAACGACAACATTGAATCTTCGGAGGATTTGTTGGGTGTCGAGCGGCGGACGGGTGAGTAATGCCTAGGAAATTGCCTTGATGTGGGGGATAACCATTGGAAACGATGGCTAATACCGCATAATGCCTACGGGCCAAAGAGGGGGATCTTCGGACCTCTCGCGTCAAGATATGCCTAGGTGGGATTAGCTAGTTGGTGAGGTAATGGCTCACCAAGGCGACGATCCCTAGCTGGTCTGAGAGGATGATCAGCCACACTGGAACTGAGACACGGTCCAGACT